>JBGAJJ010000008.1:0-20172 GCA_044224985.1 Terricaulis sp. | reverse complement strand
GTGCCGGTGATGACGTCGACCGAGGGGCGTTGCGTCGCCATGATGACGTGGATGCCGGCGGCGCGCGCCATTTGCGCGAGACGCTGCACGGCGGCTTCGATTTCCTTGCCGGCCGTGATCATGAGATCGGCCATCTCGTCGATGACGACGACGATGTAGGGCATCGGCTCGAGCGGCAGCTCACGGGTTTCGTAGATCGGCTCGCCGCTGGTGGGGTCGAAGCCCGCATGCACGGTGCGCTCGAGGCGCTCGCCGCGCTCCAGCGCGTCGCCGACGCGCTCGTTATAGCCGGTGATGTTGCGCACGCCGAGCTTGGCCATGCGGCGATAGCGATCCTCCATCTCGCGCACGGTCCATTTGAGCGCGACGACGGCTTTCTTGGGATCGGTCACGACCGGGTGTAAGAGGTGCGGGATGCCTTCGTAGACGCTGAGCTCCAGCATCTTCGGGTCGATCATGATGAAGCGGCACTCATCGGGCGTGTGGCGATAGAGCAGCGACAGGATCATGGCGTTGATGCCGACCGACTTGCCCGAGCCGGTGGTGCCGGCGATGAGCAGGTGAGGCATCTTGGTCAAGTCGGCGGCGAAGGGGTCGCCTTCGATGGTTTCGCCCAGCGCCAGCGGCAGATCGCCTTGGGTGCCGGCGAACGACGTGGAGTCCAGCAGCGAGCGCAGGAACACGGTTTCGCGCTTGCCGTTCGGCAATTCGATGCCTATGGCGTTGCGGCCCGGAATGACGGCGACGCGGCAGGCGGTGGCGGACATCGAGCGGGCGATGTCGTCGGACAAGCCGATGACGCGCGAGGATTTGACGCCGGCGGCGGGTTCGAATTCGAACAGGGTGACGACCGGGCCCGGGCGCGCGGAGACGATTTCGCCTTGCACGCCGAAATCGGTGAGCACGCCTTCAAGCTGGCGGCTCATGGCGTGCAGCGTCTGCGCGTCGGCCTGGTTGCTGCGCTGCTTCGGCGTGGTGAGCAGATCGCCGTCCGGCAGTTCGAACGGCTTGCCGAAGCGGAACGCGTTGGTTTGCGGCTGCGGCTTCTTTTCCGCGCGCGGCGCGGCGGGCGCACGTTCGCGGCGCGCTTCCGGCGCGGGTTCGCGCTGCGGCGCGCGTTCGGGACGCGGGGCCGGACGCGGCGCGCGCTCGGCTTGCGGCGGTGCGGCGACCGCGCGGCGTTCGCTCTTGTCTTCGATCGGGCGCGCGTAGCGCAGGTCTTCGTCGTCGCGGCGGGTCTTGTCTTTGACGTAGCTGATGGCGCGCTGGGCGCCCGCGCCGGTGTTCTCCGCGGTGCGCTTGACCACGCCGACGGCGCTGCGCACGTGTTCGGGGCGCACCTGGAAAGACCAGCCGACCGAGAGCAATCCGCCGACGGCGCAGAGAACGCCGGTGAGCACGTTCGGGAACGGCAGGCCGGGCGCGCTCATCAGGCCGCGGAACATGCCGGCGATGGCGTCGCCGATGACGCCGCCGAAGCCTGCGCCCAGCGGCCAGCCTTCCGGCGTCGGAATTGTCGAAGCCGCCGCGGCCAGCATGACGATGCCCGCAAGTGCGACACCGACGCGGCGCTTGTCGATGCGCTGCACCAGTTGGCGGCGATAGATGCGCACGACGCCGGCGGCGAGCAATGCGCCCATGGCGAGCGGGGCTGCCGCGCCGAAAGTTTGCACAGCGAGGTCGGCGACGAAGGCGCCTGGTCCGCCGAAGAGATTGTGCGTCGGCCCGTCGGTGGCGACGTTCAGGCACGGATCTTCCGGCGAATAGGTGAGCACCGCGCCCAGGCCGTACGCGCCCAGCATCGCTGCGCCCACGCCCAAGGTCGCGCGCTTCAAGGCCAAGCGGCCGGCGGCCGAGCTGGCGACGGAGGGGCTTCTGCCCTCGTGGTGGTAAGCGTCGTCGGTCATTAAGGAATAGCGCTCGTCTGGCCGCTGATCAGGTGCGGGACTTTTGGCTCTCCCGGTAAATGAGCGATGAATTTTCGCAGCCGAACAGAGTTACCGCGGCATTCATGCAACTTCGGTCACGCGGTGCGTTAATCGCGGTAAACACGCATGAACAAAGAAGAGGCGCAGCGTGGTGAACGCTGCGCCTCAGTCATTCGGAGGATAACTTCGTTACGCGTGGTAAGCGACTTCGCCGTGTTCGGCGTAGTCGACGCCTTCGAACTCGACTTCCTTGCTGACGCGTCCGCCGGTCAAGCCGCGCGCGATCACCCAGCAGATCAAGCTGCCCACGGCCGACCAGCCGATGGTGACGAGTACACCCATGGCTTGTTTGGTCACTTGCGCCGCCATGCCGGGATAGCCGGAGGTTCCAGCGACGTAGTCGACGATGCCCGCGCCGCCCAAGGCGGGATCGACGACGATGCCGGTGCCGATGGCGCCGACGATGCCGCCGATGCCGTGAATGCCGAACACGTCGAGACTGTCGTCGTACTTGAGCCAGCTCTTCAAGGCCGAGCAGGCGAAGAGACAGATGGGTCCGACAACAAGGCCCAGCACGAGCGCGCCGCCAGGTCCGGCGAAGCCCGCGGCCGGCGTCACTGCAACAAGACCCGCGACCGCGCCGGAGGCGAGGCCGAGCAGGCTGGGCTTACGCTTGAAAATCCACTCGGTCAGCATCCAGGAGAGCGCGGCGGCGGCCGGCGCGATGAAGGTGTTGATGAGCGCGAGCGCGGCGTAGCCGTTGCTTTCGAGGTTGGAGCCGGCGTTGAAGCCGACCCAGCCGCACCACAATAAACCCGCGCCAATCAAGGTGAAAACGAGGTTGTGCGGCGGCATCGGTTCGCGCCGGTAGCCGCTGCGCGAGCCCAGCAAGAGGCAGCCGACCAGCGCCGCGACGCCGGAATTGATGTGCACGACGGTGCCGCCGGCGAAGTCGAGCGCGCCGAAATTCCAGATCATGCCGGAGGCGGTCGCGAGCGCGGCTTGCGTCTCCGGCGTCGATGCGCCGGCGGCCATGTTCGGCCCGCCCCACCACCAGACCATGTGCGCCATCGGGTAATAGACGACGACCGGCCAGATGATCGAGAAGATGACGATGGTGGAGAACTTCACCCGCTCGGCGACGCCGCCGAGGATGAGCGCGCAGGTGATGCACGCGAACGTCATCTGGAAGGCGACGAACACCAGTTCGGGAATGGAAATGCCGACGGAAAAGGTTTCCACCAGCGACGACGGCGTCACGCCGGCGAGGAAGGCTTTGCTCAAGCCGCCGACATATTGGTTGAGCTGGCCGCCGTCGGTGAAGGCGAGCGAGTAGCCGACCAGCACCCACATCACCATGCCGATCGCGGTGACGACGAAGATCTGCGAGAGGATCGAGACCATGTTCTTGGCGCGCACCAGGCCGCCATAGAACAATGCCAGACCCGGAATGATCATCAGCAGCACGAGCACGGTGGAGATGAGCATCCAGCCGGTGTCGCCCTTGTCGACGATGGGGGCGGCGGCCTCCTGTGCGAAGGCTAGTGCCGGGGCTGCAACGAAAAGCGCTGCGGCGAGTAGTGCGGCCCTTAGTGGTTTCTGGTCTCGTTGCATGGTGACCCCCTCAAACGATGAGCGGATTGGCGGAAGCGCCGCGCGTGCGGGCAAGCGATGTGCTGCACTGCGGGAGGGCTGGCGGCGGCATCGCTCAAAAAAGCGGCGCCCTGCACCGCGCTTGCGCTTCCTGGCCGCATCGACCCCGACCCTCACGCCGCGTAATCGTTGGGCATGAGCAACGGCCGTTTCGACTGCGACGTTATTTTGGGCGGCGGCGGACTGGTCGGTCAGACTTTGGCGCTGGCGCTGGAGCAGGCGGGCGTCTCGGTCATCGTCATCGACGCGTCGAAACCGGCCGACACGCTGGCGCCGACCTTCGACGGCCGCGCGTTTGCGATCGCCTTCGCCTCCTTCCGCATGTGGCGCGCGCTCGGCATTGGCGAGGAACTCGACAAGACGGCGCAGCCCATTCGCCAGATCATGGTGACGGACGGGCGCCTAGGCGACGGCGTGCGCCGCGGCGGGCCGTCGCTCTTGCATCTGCATTTCGACGGCGCAGAGCAGGAAGATCCGGACGAGCCGCTGGGACTCATGTGCGAAGCGCGGCATGTGCGGCTGGCGCTCGACCGCGCCGTGAAAGAGCGCAGCGATATTCGCATGATTCAGCCGATGTCGGTCTCCGCGATCGAGCGCGAGAGCGCCGGCGTGCGCGTGACGCTTGCGAACGGCGAGACGCTGCGCGCGCCGCTCTTGGTGGGGACCGATGGCCGCCGCTCGTTCGTGCGCCAGGCCGTCGGCATCCGCACCATCGGGTGGGATTATCCGGTGACGGCGATCGTCGCCACCATCCAGCACGAGAAGCCGCACGAGGCGGTGGCGCATGAATTCTTCCTGCCGAACGGTCCGTTCGCGATCCTGCCCTTGAAGGGCAATCGCGCGAACATCGTTTGGGCGGAGCCGCGCAAGGCGGCGGACGCGTTGCTCAAAATGCCGGAAGCGGATTTCCTCGCCGAGCTGCGGCGGCGCTTCGGCGATTTCCTCGGCGAACTTGCGCTCGAAGGCCCGCGCTTCGGCTATCCGCTGTCGCTGCAATTGGCCGAGCGCATGATCGACACGCGCGTCTGCCTCGCCGGCGACAGCGCCCACGGCATCCATCCGCTGGCGGGACAAGGATTGAATCTCGGCCTGAAGGATTGCGCCGCGCTGGCGGAATGCATCGCCGACGGCATGGCGCTTGGCCTCGATCCCGGCGACGTCTCCATCCTCGAGCGCTATCAGCGCTGGCGGCGCTTCGACAACGTCACCATGGCGCTCGGCATGGAATTTTTCGACAAGCTCTTTTCCAACAACATCGCGCCGCTGCGCGCCGCGCGGTCGCTGGGCCTGGCGGCAGTGAATGCGGTCGGCCCCGCGCGCCGCTTTTTCATGAAGTACGCCGGCGGCGGCGCGGGCGATTTGCCGAAGCTGCTCCGCGGGGAGAGCTTGGCGGCTTAGTGCGGGCGCAGGAGCACGCAGTTGGGCTAGGTCGGCTTCTGGCCCGGAGCGGATAGTCGCCGGATGACCTTCAAACACTCAATCTGATATAAATTCGCGTGATGGAGCCGCTGACCTCCTTTTATCGTGTTTTAACCGATCCCGACGCGGGCCTGCGGTCGCAAGAGACAATAGATTGGGAGTGTTCGCGCGCGGGAAATCGAGCGGGCCCATTCATCGCCCCGCACATTCCGTCTCTCGGCATTCGTCTGACAAGCCTGGGCTCTGGTTTTCCTCGTGACGCACCGCCCGACCGCATTGTGTACAGGCTTAATCGCAGGCGTCCGGTACGTGATTTTGAAAACGGCAGCGCCTTTTGGATTGTCTCAGCCCAGGCGCGCGCTGTGTTGATGGCGTATGCGGCAGACGCAATCGATTGTGCGCAAGCACAAGTGTTGTTGCGCAGCAAGCAGGGCCAGGACCTTGAGATACCGGACCGCTGGCTGTGCGATGTCATACGGTTTGAAGACGTGGTCGACGAGGCCAACTCACACATCGAGTCGGGCGCGCCCGCCGCAATTCGGAGCTATAGCGCGGGCTCGCTGCTTGCATTCAAGAAAGACTTACCGGCCGACCTGCACCTCTTCAGAATCTGGAAATGGCCCCGAATCGTTGTGTGCAGCGCCGCGCTTCGCAGTGCACTTGAAGGCGCTAACCTATCTGGGGTCGCCTTCGGCCGGCTCGACATCAATGAACCCCGGTAGCTCACCATCTACCTGCTCTAGGACCAAGGCCGATGTCCGAGTTCGGCGAATAGCGGAAGCACCGCGTCGGCAGGCCGGCGGCGCCTGAAGGCGTTGCGTCAGAACTTCGCCGCTCGGCAGGATCAGCGTGTAGCAAAGCACGCTCCAACCAGAGAGAGCGCTGGCCTATTCCCGTATTCGGTCATTCCGACGACAGGTTGCATGGACCGCCGGCGCCTCGCCGGAATTGTTCGCGCCACGCACCGGCCATGCCGGCGGGGCGCCGGCGGTCCATGCAGACTGATAGGTTGGCTCGTGGGCTGGCGGCGTACGTTCGGCAAAAAGCGCAAGCGATCGAAGATAAGCGCAACGACGCTCACTCTGTAAAACGCGGCGCGTGCATGAGCTGCGCAGACCGTCCCGTAACGGGAACTACGCCGCGCGGTTAACAAAAATTTTTCGGACCCGGGAAGAATCCGGGCAGGCGCTCCGTTTTGGCCCTCAGGAGCGGCATGGGACGACCCCCCGTGCCCAATCGGAGGGTATCCCATGTTCGGTCTGTTCCGGCATTCGCCGTTGGATGCGTTGGCGTCGTCGCGCTTTGCCAACTTTCGCGCTGGCGAGGCGCTTGATCACGATTTCGGTTTGAGCCTGCTGAGCGGCGTTTCGCAGGGCGCGGTCAATCCATGGATCTATGACGACGCCGCGATCATGAAAGATTTCGCGCGGCCGATCCGCGACGATTTCGCATTCAGCAAGGGCTATGATGCTTTTGGCGTCGGCGGCGTGACTGCACCCACCGCGGCGCCGGCGCTGCCGACGCCGCTCGTCATCGGCGATGCGATCCCCGGCGACACCTCGACGACGGCGACAGTGACGGTGGACGGGCCCTCGCAAGTGTCGACCATCGACACGATCGGCGACATGGACTTCTTCAAAGTCGAGCTGACCGCGGGCGAATACTATGAAATCGGCCAGTATCTGAAAATCGCCGGCCCGAGCGGCGTGCCGCTGAACGACGCCTACGTCGAGCTCTACGACAATACCGGCCATCTCATTCTGTCGGCCGATGGCGGCGGCCCGAACACGCCCTCGGGCCTGGATGCGCTGATGACGTTCCAAGCGACGTACACCGGCACGTATTATATCAACGCACGCGCGTTCGATCAGGACGCCACCAACGGCACGGCTGGCGACGGCGCCGGCGACTATGAGCTGTTCGCGCACCATCTCGATGGCGCCGATCCGGCCGCCTACGTCCCGCGCTATTCGCCCGATCAGCCGATGCACTCGATCGATTGGGGCACGCAGATCGACCGCACCTCGCGCAATCCCGACGGCGACAACGGCCCACGCGACAACGGCGCGGAATTTCACGGCACGAGCTACAACGCCACCTACAACATCGAAGGCAAGAACGTCGTCACCTATTATTTCGCTAAGGCCGGCGACGTGTTCGTGGACGAAAACCCGGCGACGCCGGGCACCACCGACACGATGGTGGCTGAAGGCATGCAGCAATGGGAGAAGGACGCGTTCCGCCTGGCGCTCGACCAGTACGAGAAGGTCGCGGACGTCATTTATATCGAAGTGCAGAATCGCGCCGAAGCGGATTTCCAGTTCGTCACTTATGAAGGCACGCCGGGCGCGGGCGCCAGTCTGCTCGGCCGCATGAGCCCGCCGAACGAAGAGAATGAGGGCCAAGCCGAATTCAACGCCGGCGATGTGCGCTGGACGCAGGAAGGCCTGCAGCAGGGCGGCTTCTATTTCCCGACGCTGCTGCACGAGATCGGCCATGGCCACGGGCTCGCGCACCCGCACGACAATGGCGGCCACTCCAGCGTGATGCCGGGCGCCGACGGCGGCACTGGCGGCATTGGCGGCGGCTACGGCGACTACCTGCTCTCGCAGCAGGTGTTCACGATCATGTCCTACAATGACGGCTGGTCGCTCTCGCCCTACGGGCAGCCGAGCTCCGGCGACCTCACCGGCATGAACGCCGACAATTACGGCTGGCAGGGCTCGCTCGCCGCGCTCGACATCGCCGTCATTCAGGACAAGTACGGCGTCAACGAAGACACCGCCAAGGGCGACGACGTCTACACGATCAAGGACGTCAACGCGGCCGGCACGTTCTACGAGACGATCTGGGACGCCGGCGGCAATGACGAGATCAAGTATGTCGGATCGAAAGACGCCAACATCGATCTGCGCGCGGCGACGCTGAAGTACGAGATCGGCGGCGGCGGCTGGGTGTCCTACGCGAACGGCATCTATGGCGGCTTCACCATCGCCAACGGCGTCACCATCGAGAAGGCGACCGGCGGCGAAGGCAATGACACCCTCACCGGCAACGACGCCGCCAACACGCTGACCGGCAATGGCGGCGCCGACGTGCTCGAAGGCGGCGCCGGCGCGGATGCGCTGATCGGCGGCGCGGGCGCCGACACCGCGAGCTATGCGCTGGCGGCGACGGGGGTGACGGTCTCGCTGACGACGCCCGCGAACAATTCCGGCGACGCAGCGGGCGACACCTTCTCAAGCGTCGAGAACCTCACCGGCTCTGCGTTCAACGACACGATCACCGGCGACTTGACCGTCAACGTTCTGTCCGGCGGTGGCGGCGCGGACACGATGGTCGGCGGCGCCGGCGGTGATACGCTGAACGGCGACGCGGGCGACGACACGCTTAATGGCGGCTCGGGCGCCGATGCGCTGAATGGCGGCGACGGTCTCGACACCGCGCTCTACGGCGATGCGAGCGCGGGCGTCACCATCGATCTCAAGGCGCATGTCATGATGGGCGCCGCCGCGGGCGATACGCTCATCTCGATCGAGAATCTCACCGGCTCGACATATAAGGACATGCTGACTGGCGACGACGGCGCCAACGTCATCCGCGGCCGCGCCGGCGACGACCTGCTGAACGGCGGCGCCGGCAACGATACGCTTTTGGGCGGCATCGGCGTCGACCAGATGGTGGGCGGCGACGGCGCCGACGAGTTCGTGTTCCGCATGGGCGATGCCGGCGGCGACTCCATCTACGACTTCGATGCAGCGGCCGGCGATCATCTGACCTTTGCTGGCTACGGCACGGCTGAGCAGGGCGCGACGTTCACGCAGGTGAACGACACGACCTGGATGATCAATTCGGCCGATGGCTTGGTGCACGATCTGGTGACGCTCGCCAACGGCGCCATGATCGACGCGGGCGACTACTTCTTCGGCCCGTAACGCGTATCAGATCTGAACGCATCCGCCCGCACCGCGTTCGGAAAGAGCGGCCGGTTCGTCATCCGGACGGGCCGGCCGCGTCTTATGCGGGCTCGTGCTCGGCGGCGGCGGCGCGCACGCTTTCGCGCTGGCCCAGATGCGCGGCGAGGCGGCGCGCGAGGGCGACAATGGTGAGCGTGGGATTGGCTTGGCTGCCGGTGGGGAGCACGCAGCCGGCGGCGAGATAGAGATTGTCGAGGCCGCGGGCTTTGAGGTCGGTGTCGACGACGCTGTCGGCGTTCGCACCCATCGCTGCGCCGCCGATCTGGTGGTAGCCGTCGCGCGCGCTGGCGCGGACGCGGGCGATGCACTCTTCGCGCGTGCCGCTCCATGTGAGCGCGCCGGCGCCGGCGGCCTTGAGGTCGGCATCCAGCAATTCGTGCGCGCGCACGACCGACTCGATTTCTTCGCCGCGCATGCGCAGTTCGATCTTGAGCTTGGGATTGCCGACCGAGTCTGTCGTGTCGGCCAGCGAAACGCGGTTGTCGGCGTGCGGCGGTTGTTCGGCGTGATAGTCCATGCGCCAGGTGTTAGCGGCGACCGGCGTCAGAGTCGTCGAGCGCGGATGGCGGCCGGTGAGTTTGGCGGAGAGGATGAGCGCCGCGGCGCTGGTGAGGCCGATGAAGGCGCTGACCGGCGCGCGCGCGACGTTGGCGATGTGGGGCCCGAGCGGGCTCTTGTCGCCGTCGCGGCCGAGCTTCACCGCCGTGCGCACCATGCGCGCGGCGAGATAGCGGGCGGAGGCGACCGAAGAGCCGTGCGCCGCATCGCCCATGGCGCCGTTGTCGAGCCAGAAGGCGATGTTGAAGATGTGGTCGTCGCGGACCGTCTCCGCTTTCGGGCGGAAGCGGCGGCGCGCGAACACGCCGTCGCCGAGGGGACGGCAGGCGAAGGCTTGCGCATCGGCGGCGTGGTTCAGCGTGAGCGACGCGATGGTGCCGGTGAGGTGGCCCATATAGCCACGGCCGAGGTTGGCGCCGAAGAGCGCCGGATGCTCGCGCTGCGCCAGCAGCAGAAGCTTCAGCGTGCCGAGGCCGCCGCCGGTGAGGACGAATTTCTTCGCGCGCACGAGATGGGTTGCGCCGCCGGCGCGGACGCGCAGCGTGCTGACGCGGCCGTTGGCGATGGTCATGCCGACGACGCGGGCGCCCAGTGTGATGGCGGGCCCTTCGGCGGCGGCGATGCGTGCGCGCCAGCGTTTGCTCATCAGGAGCTCAGCGCCCCAGCATTCGTCGCGCGCGGCGTCGAAGTGCGGAAGCGCGGCAAGAGAAGCGGGCGGCGGGCTTTCGCTGACGCTGCGGCTGCCGAGAAATGCGGCGGCCTTGTCCCACCACGGGAGCAGATCGTCGTAGCGCAGCGGCCAGGCGTCGAAGTCGGCGGGGTCGAACGGCACCGAGCGGCCCCCCCACCAATGCGTCGAGCCGCCAAGCGCATGCGCGGCGGTGATGCTGGTCGGGTCGTGAAACGCGGGATGCGCGATCTCGGCGGCGAGCACGTCGGGATCGCCCGGCACCGGGCGCGCGTCGCCCGCTTCGAGCAAGAGCGTGCTCAGGCCTTGGTCGTGGCAGTCGAACGCGCAGGCGAGCCCCGCCGGCCCGGCGCCGACGACGCAGACGTCGAACTCGTTGTCGAAGACAGAGGCGGTGGTGAGCGGCACGTGCGTAATCCCACGCTACAGAGTGCGCGCGCTGGCTCGCGGTCAAACGGCTTCACCCAGCACGGCGGATATTCACCACGTTGGCGCGTTAACGCTGCCGCTCACTGGCGCTTGAAGTACTGCACTTCTTTTTCGTGCTTTTCCGCCGCCGCGCGCGACTTGAACGTGCCGAGGTTCCGCCGCTTGCCGGTCTTGGGGTTCTTCTTGCGCGAATAGAGCCGGTATTCGCCGGATTTGAGCTTGCGGATCATGCCCGGACAAACCGCGCGCGCGCTGTGCGTTCCCATCAAGAGAGCAGCAGCGCCTTGCGGCCATCGGCTTTCAGCAGCGCGACCGCCTCCTTATCGAAGGAGACAAAGGTCTCGCCGCCGAGCTTCGCACCCTCAAAGGCGATCACGCCGTCGGCGAAATCGCCGCCGCGCGCCATCGCCGATAAGCCCGCCTCGATGGCGGGACGATCCGCTTCGACCTTGGCGGTGGCGACAAGCCGGCGAATGGCGTCGGCGATATCCGCCGACGGAAGGCCGTAGCCGCGAGCGAGGACCCAAACGAACTCACACAGGACCGGCGTCGGCGCTGCGACACAGTCCGCTTTGCCGAGTGCGTCCTGCGCCAAGCGCGCTTGTTTGGCGTCGTCGGCGACGATAGCGCGGACGAGGATGTTGGTGTCGGCGGTGATCCTCACGGCTTGCCGCCGGACCAGCCCTTTCGCGCGATCTCCGTCATCTCTTCAATAGAGAGGCGCGGACCGCCTTTCCGCTTCAGCAAACCAAACACGTCCGAGATCTCGGCGCGGGGCGCAGCGCGGACCTCGACGCGGCCATCAGGGAGCTTTTCGACACTGATCTGGTCCCCGGCCGCGACGCCGAGGTGTTCCAGGACGTCCTTTCGGAGTGTCACCTGGCCTTTGGCGGTTACGGTAAGTGTGCTCATTCCTCCCAAAGTAAGGTATAAATGCCTTACGTCAAGCCTCGTCCCGGAGCGTGCGAAGGCGCAGTGTTTCGCGGTAGACGCGCAGTTTCTCGTCCTTGTCGCGACCGAGTTCGTAGAGCAGGTCCCAGCTGTAGAGGCCGGTGTCGTGGCCGTCGTCGAACGTGATGCGGACGGCGTAGCGGCCGACCGCGTCGGCGCGGATGACGCCGACATTGGCTTTGCCCTTGACCGGCGGCGGCGGTTCGCCGCCATGGCCCTTGTTTTCGGCGCTGGGGCTTTCGACGCGCAGCAATTCGAACGGAATCTCGAACTTGGCGCCGTCGTCGAAGCTGATGCGCAGCAGCTTCGCCTCGCGGTCGAAGACGAGGTCGGTCGGCCACGGCCGCTCATGTGCGGCGGCGCTCATTCGTCGGCGTCCAGTTCGCGCGCTTCGTCGGCGAGCATGATAGGCACGCCGGCGCGCACCGGATAAGCAAGGCGCGCCGTGGCGCTGATCAATTCGCGCTTCTCCGCATCGTAGCGGAGCGGCGTGCGGCTCTGGGGACAGACCAGCACTTCCAGCAGCTTGGGATCGGGATCGCTCATTGCAGCGGCCGTTCGCTGTCGCCGGCCGAACCCCATTCCACCAGCGCGATCAACGCGCTGCTGCGATCTTCCAGTGTCGGCGCCTCCAGCAGCGCCTGCTTGGCGGCCGGATCGAACGGGCAGACCTGGCTGGCGACATTGACCACGGTTTCGATCGGCGCCTGATCGACGGCTTCCCAGTCCACGGCGTAGCCGCGGCTGCGCGCATAATCCTTGAGCGAGGCGATCAGGCCGGCGCGGTCGATGCCGACGCCCGGCGAGGCGGAAAAGTCGGCGGCGTATTCATCGTAGCTGACGAGCGCCTGGCGATAGGGCGTGCCGGACTTGATCTCCTGTTCGAGATCGAAGCGGCAGACGCCGGTCAGCGTGATGAGGTAGCGCCCGTCGTCGGTTTCGGAGAACGTGGTGATGCGCCCGATGGTGCCCACGTTGCAGAGCGCAGGGATGGCCTCGTTCTCTTCGCCCGTCGCCGGCTGGATCACCGCGATCAAGCGCTCGGCGCCAAGCGCATCGTCGACCATGTTGAGATAGCGCGGTTCGAACACGTTGAGCGCCAGGACGCCGCGCGGGAACAGGATCGCGCCCGAGAGCGGGAAGAGCGCCACCGTCTGCGGCAGATCCGCGGGCTTGCGATAACCGAACGCGCTCACGACAGCCAGATCGCCGACAGCTTGCGGCGTCCCTGCTTGGCGACGTCGGACATGGGCCCGGCGGCTTCGAAGATCTTGATCAGCTGCTTGCGCGCGGCTTCGTCGTTCCAATCGCGCTGTTTCTGGATGATGGTGAGCAGCTGATCGACGGCGCCTTCGAGATCGCCCTTGGCGGAGAGCGCTTCGGCGAAATCGTAGCGCGCTTGGTGGTCGTTCGGGTTGGCCTCGACCTTCTGCGCCAGCGTGCGCGTTTCGCCGTCGTCCACCGGCGTGGCGGCGAGGTCGAGTGCTGCGCGCACGCCTTGAATGTCGGGGTCGTTCTGCTTGTCGTCGGGGACCATGGTCAGCATTTCACGCGCCTGATCCGGATCGCCGGCGTTCAAAGCGATGCGCGCCATGCCGGCGATGGCTTTGGTGTTGGTCTGGTCCAACTGCAGCACTGCCATGTAGCTCTGCGCCGCGCCGCCAATGTCGCCGAGGTCGAGGCTCTCTTTCGCTTGCGCGAGCAGCGCGCTCACGTCTTCCGCCGCAGTTGCGCCGGCGAGGCGGTCGACGAAGAGCTTGATCTGACTTTCCGGGACCGCGCCCATGAAGCCGTCGACCGGGCGGCCCTTGTCGAACGCGTACACGGCCGGGATCGAGCGCACGCCCAATTGGCCGGCGATGCCCGGATGTTCGTCGATATTGATCTTCACCAGCCGCACCTTGCCGCCGGCGGCGCGCACCGCTTTTTCCAGCGGTGGACCTAATGTCTTGCAGGGGCCGCACCAGGGCGCCCAGAAATCGACGATCACAGGGGTTTCGCGCGACGGTTCGATCACGTCGGCCAGGAAGCCCTGGTCGGAGCCGTCCTTCACCGGGTCGGTTTGGGGCGGCGCGGCGCCGTCGATGTAAGTCATGCGTCGTCCTTCGAAGCTGGTCGGCTCTCTAAATGGGCCGAAGCCGCGCCCGGTTCAATCAAGCTTGGAACCCCTGCGGCGTCGAAGCTGAGCCGGATCGGTTCACGGCCGAGCGCACGGATGAATTTCAGCATGTCGGCGGGGCTGATGGCGGTGGTGGCGTCGTTGCGCAGCGGGTGAAAATTGACCGGGTCGTGGGCGAAGAAACCTTCGTCCAGCAGCAGCGTGACCTTGCGTTCGGGGTCGTTGATCAGCGCGAACAGCGTGACCGATCCCGGCGTCACCCCAAGATTTTCCATCAGCCGCTCGGGCGAACCAAAGCTGAAGCGCCCAGCCCCGATCGCCTTTGACACTGCGTTCAGGTCGATCACGCTGTCGCCGAGCGCCGAGAGCAGAAACAGCCGGCCCTTCTTGTCCTTGAGGAAGAGGTTCTTCGAGTGCCCGCCGGGCAGCGCGGCTTTCAGATCCGCGCTTTCTTCGACGGTGAAAACCGGCCGGTGCGGGTGCGTCGTATGGGCGATGCCCAGGCGATCGAAGGCGGCGAACAGGTCTTCTGGCGTTGCGGGCATGGCGCCTCCCCTTGGCGCAAGGGGCCGGGAACGTCTAGGGAGGAGGGATGAAACTCACTTGTTATCAAGTCGATCCCGATCCGGCGCCGATGGTCCCGGGCCGTCCCGACCGCGACTGGATGGATCGCTTCGCCGACCGCCACCCGTATCGCTGCCTGCCGCTGGTGGTGGCGAACACGACCGGCTGGGAGCTGCAATCGCCGGTGTCGTTCACCGCGACCTGGAATGGCGGCCCGCGCATGGAGGATATCCGCCTCGATCCCGATGACGATACGCCGGGCGGGCTGTTGAACCGCTGGGTCGTGTCGCACTTTTCCGGCGGCGTGCTCACCTTCCACACCGGCTATCTCTTCCGCACCGAGGAGAACTGGGATCTGTGGGCCGGCGGCCCGCCCAATCACATCAAGGACGGCATCCAGCCGCTCGCGGGCATCATTGAAACTTATTGGCTGCCGTTCCCTTTCACGATGAACTGGCGCTTCACCCGCCCGGGCATGGTCTCGTTCAAGAAGGGCGAGCCGTTCTGCTTCATCGTGCCGATCCACCACACCGCGATCGACGAGACGCAGCCGATCATCAAACAACTGAGTGAAGACCCGGATCTGCAGCGTCAGTACGACGCCTGGGGCCAGAGCCGCACGAATTTCCTGAACCAGCTCGGCGAACGCGACAGCGATGCGGTGAAGAACGGCTGGCAACGTGACTATTTCCGCGGCCGCACGCCGGAGGGACATCTGGCGCCGGACAGCCACGTGAATCGCCGTCGCCTGAAGGCGCCGCGGAAGGCTGAGCCGGGGGAGTAGGCGCATCTACGGCGGCTATGCGCGGCATCTCCAGGCGGTGCAGGAACCGGAGGGACGCATGAATCGCAGGGATTTCGCCGTGGGCGCGGGCGCGCTGCTGGCTGCGGGCGCAGTGGCGCGGACGGCGTTTGCGCAAGGTTCGGCGATTTCCGCCGCGGCGCGGCGGGTGTGGCAGCGTTCTGTTGTGCTCGACTGCAACCTAGGCCCTCAGATCAGCAACCTGCCGCCGACCGAAGCCGACATCGCGCTGGCGCGCAGTTCCGGCGTCAGCGCGGTGAAGTCCTCGATTGGCGGCTTCAACGCCTCGTTCGAGGACACCATCCTCGAAATCTCGCAATACCAGCGCGTCATCGAGATGTGCCCGCAGGCGTTCATGCAGGTGCGCACCGCCGACGACATTCTCGCCGCCAAGCGCAGCCACAAGCTCGGCGTCATTTTCTCGTTCGAGAGCGCCACCTGCCTGGAAGACAAGGTCGACCGTATCGACCTCTTCCGCAATCTCGGCGTCCGCGTGATGCAGCTTTCCTACAATCTGCCGTCGCCCTTCGGCGCCGGCGTCATGTCTCCGCCGGAGTCGGGCCTGACCGAGCTTGGCCGCCAAGCCGTCGAGCGGATGAATGCGCAGGGCGTTGCGCTCGATTTGAGCCACGCCAATCCGGCGACGACGGCGGCGGCGATTGCAGCGTCGACCAAGCCGGTGATCATCAGTCACGCCGGCTGCATGGCGATCCACGCAAACCCCCGCAACAAAACCGACGAGCAGCTGCGCGCCATCGCCGAGAAGGGCGGCGTGGTCGGCATCTACGATCTCTTCTATCTGGCGCCGGCCGGCCGCCAGCCGACGGTCGAGGATTATCTCAATCACATGACCCACGCGCTCGACGTCTGCGGCGAGGACCATGTCGGCTTCGGCAGCGACACCTCGTTCGGCCCGTTCGAGATCACCGAGGAAGGCCGGGCGCAGTGGGCGGCCGAGACCGAGCGCCGCCGCGCCACCGGCGTCGCCGCGCCCGAGGAAGACGGCCGGCTGCCGTACACAGAGGGCCTCAACCGCGCCGACCGCGCCCTGGTCATCGCCGACGGCCTGATGAAGCGCGGCTACCGCGCTGCGGCGGTGGAAAAGGTGCTGGGCGCCAATTTCATCCGGGCGTTCCGGGAAATCTGGTGAGCGCGGGCCGGTTAACCGCCCGGACGCAGCCCTGATCGGCGCCGGGCCTCGTCCGGGCCTTGCGTCCGGGCCGCGCCTCTGCGATAGGAGCGCCCCTCAGGCGCGGGACTTGCTTTCCACGCCACCCAGGATGCGGGCGTAGCTCAGGGGTAGAGCACAACCTTGCCAAGGTTGGGGTCGTGAGTTCGAATCTCATCGCCCGCTCCATGTTTTTCTCTTTTCTTTCCAATGCATACGACACTTACCGGCCCTCTTGGGCCTGTGAGGTATTTGTCGTTTTTGGCGTGAACGTGTCTCGAACATCGAAGCTCGGCTGGGAGATTCCTGGGAGCTTTGATCGCGGTCCGTTCCGACCGCGTCGGTGGCCGCTAAATATCCGGTGCCCTCCAGCGATACGATCATCTCGTCCCTCGAATTTCGTTTCATGATTGATCGAGCCCTGCTCGCCCATCGGCTCGGTCGCAATGATGTGCAGCGTGTGTTCAGCCACGCTGCCCAAGGGTTGCTGGAGGCTGCTCTGCCCGAAATTGCCACCAGCTTCTCGAAAGCAGCTTCACGGCAGGGGCAGGGGGAAGTTATCGCGGCGAGTATGATCCAACACCTAACACCGAAGGCAGCGGCCTCAGTGTGCGTTATCTGGATGTTGCGTGGGGCGAGATCGCCAGCGATCAAGGCGTTGAAGGACGCGTTTGGTGCTCAACCCGAATTCGATGCGACGATCGTGATGTTATGTTGGCGGTTGTTCGGGCCGGCGATAACAACGTCATCGAGCGTGATCGCCACGTCGCCGCTCGGGCCGTTCACGCCGATCGAGGCATCGGCTCCGTATCGGAACTAAGGCACAAGCCTAAGGTCCTTCTTGAATTTCTGGACGCGTCGGATTTTCAGAAAAGCAGCAAGACTTCGATCAAGATCGGGATCATCGTGGCACCAATGTTGGGCCACGTTTAACGTGGTTCGTCGGGCGCCGGTGAGCCACAACGCAATGGCCAACGCGGCACGGGCCTTCGCGGAATCATCACCATGATGACTCATTAGAAGAAACGCGGTTTCAACGTTGGCCGCTTCGACCGCCGCCGGCAAGCTGTGATCGAGGCTCACGAGATCGTCGAGACCTGCAGGAAAGAGGGCTGCGATCACGGGCCTGAGATACCCACGACGCCAATCACGTCGTCTCGTGCATCTCACGGCGGTGAACTTAATGTCTCGGACGAGACGAAGCATAAGAAATTGAGGTTCGGAATTTCGAAGTTGCGTGCTGGACCACGTCCACAGCGGTGGGCTTACCGAAGTTGATGGCATTCTGGGCTCCTGAGCTAGAGCCCGTATTGATTATTGGCTGATGCGGTTTTCACGGCGGCGGTGAAGAATATTCTCGTCGCCCGACCATAAGTCGGAAGTTCGAGAGATGTCCGATCGGCCCGGTGCCCAACTTCTTCCAAACCGTGGACCTCGTCCAATTGTGTAAATACCGCTGTCGAGAATATCTCCCGCCGAAAAAATTTTCGGCACGACGCGTGAAGAGTGGGGTCGGCGAATAAATACCGCCGACCCCAATTTCTTCACAAACGGGGCCGGAGATATTTTATGACTATTCTGCTGCCGCAGACAGCGGCTGATGCCTTGCGTCACATCCACAAAGGCGCCCAATCAACACAATACCTTCAAGCTCGTCTCGTCGATCCGGTTGCACGTAAGGGATACGCTTACTCTTCGCGGATCGACGAACTTGGCGGCGACGATGGCCTGGACGCCCTTGCTGTTGCCGAGAGCGGCGGCTGGCACATCTACATCAACGTTGGTCTCTCCGACGCACGCCATGAGCACTGCATGGTGAGCGGGGACGTGACGGGCTGGGACTGCTTTTTCATCGACTTTGATTTGAAGTCGGAACGCAAGCCGCACTGCCCGGAGACGACGCTAGAGATCGTCGATTTCCTTACCCGAGACCTGCCGATCCAGCCGACGTTGATCGCGGACTCGGGCAGCGGTGGTGTCCACGCCTACTTTTGTTTGGCATCACCGTTCTTCCTCGTATTGCCGACGAGTCGAGGTCGGTTGGACTATACCGCCAAGGGCTTCGAAAAGTGGGTCCACGGCTTGGCCCACGAAAAGCGGGGATGGCGTGGTTTTGACTCGGTTTCGGAAATCGGTCGCAGCCATCGCTGCTTCTTCACCTTGAACATCAAACCGGGCGTCAACGGGCTCTGCCGTCCGATCTGGGCGTCGGACGATTACTACGAGTTCGACCAAATCGAGCAACTGGCGTTGGAGGGCATGGAACGCTTCTCTGCTCGTCTAGAAGCTATCCAGGCCGAGGCCCAGCCGGAGCGTAACGTGTTTGGCGATCGTCTAGATGCCTTGGATGAGCTTTGGTGGGCCGAGGCGAAGGATCGGAAGGGCAAGAAGTCCAAAGAAGACGAAGAAACATTGCTGCCGAATCCGGCTGCGATTGTTGAAGGCTGTGCGTTCGCACGTCATGCCTACGACTATGCCGACGTGCTGCCAGAGCCCGAATGGTTCGCGGCGTTGACAATCTTCGCACGTACGCTCGGCGGCGACATGGTCGCTCATGACGCATCGGCGTCGCATCCGGGCTATACCAAACAGGCCACTGACAAGAAGATCGAGCAGGTGCTGAAGTCGGAAAAGGGCGGGCCAGCTACCTGTGCTCACATCGAACTCAGCCTGGGTTTCGACGGTTGTGTCGGCTGCCCGTTCAGAGGACTAATAAAGTCTCCGATTTCTTTGGGGGAACGAACTACCGATCAGGTCAAGTTGATCAAGCGTACGGCGTATGTCTCACACACCAACGAGATGATCGATTTGGCTTATACCAAGCTTGACGGCTTGGAGCCGAGCAGTTTCGGCAAGGCCAACCTGCATCGACGCTTCTTGTCATCGCCCGAGCACGCGTTGCTGGCCGATCCGTTGTTGCCCAAGGCATATGGCCGGACCTATCGCCCCGACAAGCCCACCGGCGTGATGAAGGACGAGCGAGGCGTGTCGTTGCTCAACTACTACGAGGCGCCAATTTTTGGGTTCGAAGTCGGGTCCCCTCAACCGTTCTTCGACCACATCGACTACCTAGTGCCGAACCAGCGGGACCGCAGCGTCTTGATCAATTATCTCGCTCATCTCGTGCAAAAGCCGCACCAAAAGATCAGATGGTCGATTGGCCTCGTAGGCGCCCAACGAACTGGCAAGAATTATCTCGTCGATAACCTCATGCGAAAACTGTTGGGTGAGGACAATGTCAACGTCGTCATTGGTTCACGACTTGGCGACCGTTTCGACGGCGCCATGGCCGGCGGCGTGTTGCTCACAGTTGATGAGGTTGAGATCAACGGCAAAGCGGAGGTCTACGAACGCCTGAAGACGATCATCACCCAGGAAACGCGTCAGTTCGAACGCAAGAACAAGAACCTGGAAGAACTGCCGACACCCCGTGGCGTCGTGTTCATTTCCAATCATACCCACGCGTTTTTCTTGCCCAAGGGTGATGGCCGTTTCTTCGTTATTGATACGGTTGATCACCAGCACCCTGGCGGGGCGAGCTACTATGGTCCGTTGTTCGAGTTGAAGCCGGAATTCGTTGCCGGCGTCCGAGCGGCATTGATGACAATCGACCTTTCTGGTTTCGACTCCAATACGCTGCCTTACGACACCGATGCGAAAAACCGCATGGTGGAGAATTCGAAGTCTGATCTCGCCAACATAGTTCAAGAGTGCGTGGACGAACGTCAGGGGCCATTCCGACGCGAAGTGGTCACGTTGGAGGAAATCAGAGACTTTGGAGTGCTGCCGGTTTCACGGACACCGAGTTAAGGTGTTTAAGGTGAGATCGGAGGTGGGCGATGGCCCAGAAGCAGCGGCGGCAGTTCACGCGTGAGTTCAAGTTAGAGGCGGTTCGATTGGTGCTGGAGCGCGGCGT
>JBGAJJ010000005.1:0-489490 GCA_044224985.1 Terricaulis sp. | reverse complement strand
CGCGATGACGAAGCCCACGGCTTCGCCGCGATTATCGTCGCATCGTCATCGAACGCGTCCAGTCGCTGTACAATTTCACTCAACTTCATGGCGGTAGACTCACACAGCCCACGCCTTGGGGCAATGTCCGTTCCGGGCCAAGAGCAGTCACAGCCATGCTGGGATTCCGCCGGGAAACCTCATCCGGCCCTTCGGGCCACCTTCTCCTTAACCAGGAGAAGGAACGCAGCGTCCGCTTCCGGCGATTTCCTGCCGCTTGGCCGATCTGAATGAATGGCGGATTTGAGCGCCAAGCAGTCGTTGCCTGCAATGCCCGCCGTTTGTCCTTTCCCGTGAGGGAAAGGTGGCTCGCGCGATAGCGCGAGACGGAAAGGGCGAGGCTGCACGCGCGCCAGCGATCGAGGGTGACGCCGCCATCGCCCTCTCAGTCGCCACGCTCCCGCGTGACGACAGCTCTCCCTCACGGGAGAGCACGTGAGCCCGGCTTAACGTTGTCTGCGCCGTCTCCTTGCCCAATGCAGACATTCTCTGAGAGCGCCAAGAGATGTCCCAATTGCGCGCTCATCTGCGTGGTGGCGGCGAGATGCCGGCGGGGACGCCGGCGCTCCATGAGCCAGCCTCAACACCCCGCCAGCACGACCGCCAGCACTTCCGCGCCGTGGCGTTTGAGCTTGGCTTCGCCGATGCCGGAGACCTTGCCGAGCGCATCCATGGTTTGGGGCTTGGCTTCGACGATGGCGGCCAGTGTCGCGTCGTGGAAGACGACGTAGGGCGGCACGCCTGCAGCGTGCGCGGTTTCCAGCCGCCAGCCGCGCAGCGCCTCGAAGAGTTTGGCGTCGTCGCCGCTGAAGCCGGCGCGTGAAGCGCGCTTGGCGCCGCGGGCGGCGCGGCGGTCTTCCTTGGAGCGGCGCGCCGGCTTCTGCGCCTCGCGCATGCGGATGGTGCGTTCCTTCTTGAAGATCGCGCGCGCGGCCTCGTCGTCCGCGACATAGAGCGTCGGGCGCTCGCTTTCGTCTTCGCCGAGCACGCCCTCGAACAGGAGATGCTCGATCACGCCGCGCCACATCGGCTCTGGCTGATCGGCGCCGATGCCGAAGGTGGAGCGATCGGCGTAGCGTTCGTCGATCTGGTCGCCGGCTTTGCCGAGCAAATGGTTCACCACGCGCCCGCGGCCGAAACGCTGATCCATGCGCAGCACCGCGGAAATCGCCTTGGCCGCCAACTCGGTGGCGTCGATCGAGACCGGGGGATCGGTGCAGACATCGCAGACGCCGCAGGCTGTCACGTTTTCTTCGCCGAAATAGCGCCGGACGCCGGCGCGGCGGCAGGTTAGGCCGTCGAGAAAGGCGAACAGCTGGCGGGCCTTCTTGATCTGCACGGCGCGGACCTGTTCGCCAGCGCTGGATTGATTGGCGAACATGATGGCGCGGCGCATGTCGCTGGCGCTGTAGATGGCGAAGCCTTCCGAGGTTTCGCCATCGCGCCCGGCGCGGCCCACCTCCTGCCAGTACGCCTCGATCGACTTCGGCGAGTCCGCGTGGATCACGTAGCGCACATCGGGCTTGTCGACGCCCATGCCGAAGGCGACGGTCGCCACCATGACCACGTCGTCTTCTTCCTGAAAGCGATGCTGGCGGTCGGCGCGGAGGCTGGCGTCCAGACCTGCATGATAGGCGAGCGCGGGGACGTTTTCCTTCTGCAGCGCTGCGGCGATGGTTTCGACATGGTCGCGCGTCGCCGCATAGATGATGCCGGACTGGCCGCGCCGCGCATTGACGAGATCGAAGATGCGATCCTGCGGCCGCGTCGATTTGCGCTCTGCGGCGAGGACGAGATTGGGGCGATCGAACGAGGCGATGAAGCTCTTTGCATTTTCGAGCTTCAGCTGCGTGCGGATGTCGGCCTGGGTTTTGAGATCGGCGGTGGCGGTGACGGCGATGCGCGGGACGCGGGGAAAGATGTCGGCGAGCCGCCCGAGCGCGCGATAGTCGGGGCGGAAATCGTGACCCCATTGGCTGACGCAGTGGGCTTCGTCGATCGCAATGAGCGCGAGCGGGCATTGATCGAGGAATTCGAGGAAGCCTTGCGCGAAGAGGCCTTCGGGCGAGACGTAGAGGAGGTCGAGCTTGCCGTCGCGCGCGGCATCGAGCCAGTCGCGGCGCGTGTCGCGGTCGATGGTGGAATCGAGCCGCGCGGCGGCGACGCCGGCGGCGCGCAAGGCCGCGACCTGGTCCTGCATCAGCGCGATGAGCGGCGAAACCACGAGGCCAACGCCCGGGCGCAGGATGGCGGGGATCTGGTAGCAGAAACTTTTGCCGCCGCCCGTCGGCAGCACCGCCATCACGTCGCGGCCATCCAGCACTTCGCTGATCACGTCGGCTTGCAGGCCGCGGAAATCGTCGTGGCCGAAGACGCGCTGCAGTGTTTCGCGGGCAGAATCGAGGTCGGCCATTATGCGAAGACTAGCGTACCCGGTTCAGGCGCGCGCGAATTTTGTCGGGCAGGCGTGCATCAGTGCTGCCGTAATGCGGTTCCGCTTCAGCAGAGCGAGCAGGCGCTCGAACACGAAATCCTGCGGTGCGCCGAGCATGTACGGCACGACCAGTTCGTGACGCAGCTCGTCATGATCTTCGAGACGAACATCCGGACAGAAGGCGCGATATTGCCAGACGTGCAGATCCGGCGGCATTGCGGGCTCGTTCCAGTTGAGCGCCCACAGACGCTGTGAGTTGCCGCGGATGTGCATGGCGTAGAACACCTGCATCACCCAGGAGACCTGCGACATGTTGAACGCGTCCGCCTGCCGATAAGGGTGCAGATCGCGGATCAGGAAGCGATTGTCCGGCGTGCGCGAGTACCAGCAATAGCCGATGAGATCGTGTTTGACCGCGAGCTCGAACATCAGGTCGCCGATGACGCGGTTGAGGTGAATCCAGATGTCGAGCGGCAGTTGCGGATAGGCCATCGCCCCGCTCAGTCCCGGCTCATGCTCGAAGAGCGAGAACCAGGAGACGCGGCCTTCCTTTTCGATGCGGCCATAGCCAAGGCACGGCACCGTTTCATAGCCAAGCTCGATGAGGCGGCGTGCGACCCGATATTCGGTGGACGCCTGCTGGAACGACACGCCGCCGCGAAAGGCGCCGTCGTGCCCCGCGGCCACATCCTCCATCATGCGGCCTTCGAAATCGAAGACCGGCGCCTTGGGGCCGGTGCGGTGATAGACGCCGAACTGAACCGGATTGCCGGAGAGGCCGGCGCCTTTGAGTTTCAGAACCCGCCCGTCGCCCGCGGGGTGCGGCAAGTGCACGGAGCGTTCGCCGTCGAGCGCCAGCGGCGCAACGCGGCCGGCGTACCAATCGCGAACGACGGCCTGGTGCTGCTCAGGCACAGCAAAGAAGTCGATGGCGTCGAGCTGCTGGTCCTGCATCGCGCTATTTCGCCCGGTGCAGGCCGAGCGCGCCGTAGCAGATCGCGGCTTGGCCGGCCCAATAGATCATCCATCCCGCGAAACTGCGCCAGAAGGCGAGCGTTGGGTCCGGATCGTGGTGGAACATGTTCCAGGCGACGAAGCCGTCGGAGATGAAGAAGAGCACCGCGCCCGTCATCACGAGCCAGCGCGACCAGGGCAGCGTGAAGGAGGTGAGCGCCATCAGGGTCAGCACGCCGGTATAGACGCCGAGGGTGGCTAGATTTTCGGCCGGCACCAGCAGCGTCGTCATCAAGATGGAAGCCGCGATCAGGACCAGAGCGGCGATGATGCGCGGCGGTTGCCTAAATGTGGCGCCTACGCCGATGCCGGCGCGCAGGAAGAGGCTGATGTAGAAGATATGGCCGATAAGGAAGGCGAGCGCGCCGGCGAGAAACGTTTCATGCCACACCAGCAGCGCGTCGCCGACGCAACCGAACAGCAATCCCAGGCTGAGCAGGCGCGATTGTGCGAGCAGGGCGCGGGCCGACAAAATGAACACCGGCGCGGCCTTGAAAACGGCAAGCCAGGGGAGCGGCGGGTCAGGCTGCGCGAAGAGTCCCGGCGCCCAAATCCCGTAAGCCACAGCGATCAGCGCCGAAAGCAGGAAGAACGGATCGAACGCGACGCGGAAGGCGTGTGGGGGCTGCGCTGCGCTGGTCATCAGCTCTTCCGCGTCGGTTGCGCGTAGCCGAGCTTCTGGTTCAGCGCGCTCAGCAGATCCTGCGCGATGTCGGCGATGACGCCGCCCGGCGGATAGACCGCCGCTGCGCCCATGTCCTTCAGCGTCTGCACGTCTTCGGGCGGGATGACGCCGCCGACGACGATCATGATGTCGCCGCGGCCGCGGGCTTCGAGCGCTGCGCGTAGGGCCGGGGTAAGCGTCAGGTGCCCCGCCGCTAGCGAGGAGACGCCGACGATGTGCACGCCGCTGGCGATGGCCTGCTCCGCGACTTCTTCCGGCGTCGCAAACAGAGGCCCGATTTCGACGTCGAAGCCCAGATCGCTGAAGGCGCTGGCGACGACCTTCTGGCCGCGGTCGTGCCCATCCTGGCCCATCTTGGCGACGAGAATTTTCGGTGCGCGTTTGTCGCTCTCCCAGAAATCCTTCACCGCGTCGCGCACGCGTCCGACCGCCAAGTCGTCGCCGGCTTCGCGTGAGTAGACGCCGGTGACGAGGCGGATCGGCGGTTGATGGCGGGCGAGAACCCGCTCGAGCGCTGCGCTCATTTCACCGACGGTCGCCTTCGCGCGCGCCGCTTTGACGGCAAGGTCGAGCAAATTGGCGTTTCCGCGCGCGCCCGCTTCCAGCGCTTCCAGAGCGGCGTCGACCTCGACTTGCTTCCGCTCGGTTTTGAGGCGCGTCAGCTTTTCAAGCTGCATCGCCCGCACCTTGGCGTTGTCGACCTTCAGCACCGGCACGTCTTCTTGTTGATCGAGCTGGTACTTGTTCACGCCGACGATGGTCTGGTGGCCGGTGTCGATGCGCGCCTGCGTGCGCGCGGCGGCTTCCTCGATGCGCGCTTTCGGCAGACCTTGGTCGATCGCCTGCGCCATGCCGCCGAGTTTCTCGACTTCCTCGATATGCGCCCATGCTTTCGCCGCGAGATCGGCGGTGAGGCGCTCGACATAGTAAGAGCCGCCCCACGGATCGGCGGGGCGCGTCACGCCGCCTTCGCTCTGCAGCAGGATCTGCGTGTTGCGGGCGATGCGGGCGGAGAAGTCCGTCGGCAGCGCCAGCGCTTCGTCGAGCGAGTTGGTGTGCAGCGATTGCGTTCCGCCATAAGCCGCCGCCATCGCTTCGACGCAGGTGCGGACGGCGTTGTTGTAAACGTCCTGTGCGGTGAGCGACCAGCCGGAGGTCTGGCAGTGGGTGCGCAGCGCGCGCGACTTTTCGTCTTTCGGATTGAACTGCGCCGTCAGCTTCGACCAGAGGAGCCGCGCCGCGCGCAGCTTGGCGATCTCCATGAACGGGTTCATTCCGATGGCCCAGAAGAAGGAGAGCCGCGGCGCGAACTTGTCGATGTCCAGGCCGCCCGCAATGCCGGCGCGGATGTATTCGACGCCGTCGGCCAGCGTGTAGCCAAGCTCCAGGTCCGCCGTCGCGCCGGCTTCCTGCATGTGATAGCCGCTGATCGAGATCGAGTTGAACTTGGGCATCTCGGCGGCGGTGTAGGCGAAGATGTCGCCAACGATGCGCATCGACGGCTTGGGCGGATATATGAACGTGTTCCGCACCATGAATTCTTTGAGGATGTCGTTCTGGATGGTGCCTGAGAGCTTGGCGTGCGCGACGTTCTGCTCTTCGCCGGCGACGATATAGAGCGCCATGATCGGCAACACCGCGCCGTTCATGGTCATCGACACGCTCATCTGATCCAGCGGGATGCCGTTGAAGAGCGTGCGCATGTCGAGGATGGAGTCGATCGCCACGCCCGCCATGCCGACATCGCCGACGACGCGCGGGTGATCTGAGTCATAACCGCGGTGGGTGGCGAGATCGAAGGCGATCGAGAGCCCACGCTGACCGTGCGCGAGATTGCGGCGATAGAAGGCGTTGGAATCTTCCGCCGTCGAGAAGCCCGCATATTGCCGGATCGTCCACGGCTGCTGCACGTACATAGTCGGATAGGGGCCGCGCCCGAACGGCGCCATGCCCGGGTAGCCGTCGACGAAGTCGAGGCCGCTGCGATCCGCCGCCGTGTAGAGCGTCTTCACCGCGATGCCTTCCGGCGTCAGCCACGGCTCGCCCGGCGCGGGCTTCGCCCCTGGCTTTGCGTCGCTGTCGAGGGCGAGCTTGGAGAAATCGGGTAGCATCATTGCGGTATTTCTCGCATGCGCGGCGTCAGGTGACGCCAGCGGTTAAGGGCGTCTTCGATGCGTCGCGCAATCGTGGGCGGCGGTTCCGGCGGCGGCGAAATCCAGTACCCGATCCAGTACGCGATCCAGGAGACCATCATGCCGAATTGCGCGCCGCGCCAGAATTGCGCGTTCTCGGGGGTGATGAAGCTGGTGAAGGAAACGCCGAGCAGCGCGACAGCAACGATGCCTAGCGCAATCAGTCCCGTCGGCCACTTTCGCGCGATGGAGACGAGCGCGTTGCGCCGCTGCCAATCGAGCAGCACCTGATAGGGCGGGCCGAGCTCTGCCGGTGTGCTGGCGTTCTCAAGCGTCTCCAGCGCGCTCAGCACGTCTGGAGGCGGTGATTCCTCGGTCATGTGCCGGCCTCTGGCTGTAGAGCGAAGCGCTGCAGCGCCGCCTCATCGCCGCGAAATGCGTTGAGATCGATGGGCGTCGCCACCCCGCGTTTGCGGGCGTTGTTATGATGCTGCCAGATCACCCAATCGTCCTGACGGAAGTTCGGCGGCGCGAACAGCGAGCGCAGCCAGAAACGTTCACCGCGCAGTTCTGTGAGGTGCGCGTCGTGAAACTCGCGCGTGGTGTAGAGGATCGGTCGTACGCCGTAGTGCGCCTCAAGCCGGCTGAGGAACGCCTGCATCTCGCTGACGACGACGCTGTCGGGCATGGTCGGCCCGCGGCGGCACGGACCCTTGTGCTCCATATCGACCGCCGGCGGCAGCATGCCCGCTTCGCGCGGCACGGTGGCGATGAAGTGCGCCGCTTGCTCGCGCCCCGTGCGGCAGAGCGTGAAATAGTGGTACGCGCCGCGCGGCAAACCGGCGTCGCGCGCGCCGGTCCAGTTTTGCGCGAAAGTTGGGTCGACGTAGTCGCCGCCCTCGGTGGCTTTGATGTAGGCGAAGCGCACGCCGTCCGAGGCCAGCGCGCGCCAATCGATCAAGCCCTGGTGCGAGGAGACGTCGACGCCGGCGAGCTCGCCCGCCGCCCAGGGCGTCCACCAGCCGGCTGCCATCGCGCCGCCCGCCGCCATCACGGTGCATCCGGCGAGGGCGCCGGCGACGAGCACGCGGCGGTTCATCCGCTGATCCCTAACGCGGCGTGCAGCGTCTGCAGTTCTTTGACGGCGTCCTGACCAGTGAAGACGAACTGATCCACCCCCGCCTGGCGCAAGCGTTCTTCGAGGTCGCCCGGCCGTCCCGCCAGCACGAGCCAATCGGCGCCCGCCGCCTTGAGCCGCTGCGCCGCATTTTCAGCTTCCTCGGCATACGTGCCGTCCGCGCCGCAAATCATGGCGACACGCGAACGCGATCGCCGGAAGGCCTCGATCATCGCGTCGCGCGAGGCGTGCTGCACTTCTTCGCCCGCGCTGCCGACCCCGCCTGCGGCAAAGAGATTGCGCGCGAACTGGGCGCGTGCGCCGAATTGCGCGAGCGGTCCCAAGGTCGCGAAGAAGACGGGATGTGCGCCTCCCGCAAGCGCCTTGTCGCGCAGCGCCTCGAACGGCGCCGCCCAACGGATCGCGAGCAGGGGTTCCGCACGCGTGTCGGCGCTCTGCAAAGCCGCTGCTTCTCCCCGCACGGCCGGGCGGATGAGCACTTCCGGCGGCTTGGCGTCGAGCAGCGGGTAATCGGTGACGCCGGTGATTGTCTCTTTGCGCGAAGCGATGGCGCGCTGGCGCGCCATCCGTGCGCCGCCGACCAGGTCTTGCAGCAAGCCCGCCTGCAGCGCGCTGACGATCCCTCCGCGCGCCTCGATCAATTGCATGATGTCCCACGCGGCGGCGGCGAGCTCGCGCGTCATCTTTTCGACGAACCAGGCGCCGCCTGCCGGATCGGCGACGTGGCCCAGGTGGCATTCTTCGAGCAGCACCTGTTGCGTGTTGCGCGCCACGCGCCGCCCGAATGGTGTGGGCAGCCCGAGCGCGTCGGTCAGCGGATAGGTGGTGATGTCGTCCGCGCCGCCGGCGGCTGCGCCGAATGCGGCCGTCGTGACGCGCAGGATGTTGGTCCAGGCATCGTAGCGCGTCAGCATCCGGCGCGATGTAAAGGCGTGGATGCGGATGGCGTGCGCTTTCGCCGGCGCGCCCGAGGCTTCCATCACGCGCGCCCAGCAAAGGCGCAGCGCCCGGAGCTTCGCGGTTTCGATCAATACGTCGGGGCCGACGGAAATCGCGACGTTCAGCGCAGCGCCGGCGTCGTCGATCGCGGCCCCGGCCTCCTGCAGCGCGCGCAGATAGAAGATGCCGCTCGCCAGCGCTGCGCCGATCTCCTGGGCCTCCGTGCCGCCGGCTTCGTGCACTGGCCGCGCATCCACGCGAATGCTGGTCGCCGCCGGCAACTCCAGGCGCACGCGCTGGGCAAAACCGGCGGCGTCGAGCACGTCGCTCTTCGCCATCGCACCCGTGCGCATCAGCACGCCCACGGGATCGAGATTGAACGCCGTGCCTCTTGCCGCCACGCCTTTCAGCTTCGCTTCGAGAAATGTCGCGGCGGTGAGCGCATGCGCGCCGGCGTCCAGCGAGACGGGCGCCGCTTCGAGAATGACATCGGCCAGCGCCACGTCGAGGGCGCCGGCGTTGGCGATGGCGACGCCGGCGGCGCCGGTCGCGTCGACGACCAGTTCAACGCCTGCGACTCCGCCCTCGAGATCGGCGATGATTTCGCGGTTGGTTTCGGCCGGATCGGGATGATCGAAGGCTTGGCGTATCGTCCAGCGGCCGTCGCCGCGTACGAAAGGCGCGCCGCCCGGAAAACCCGAAACGTCCGTCGCCGTTGCGATGTCGGATTCGCGGTAGAGGGGTTGGATGGCAATGCCGTCGGCAGTCTTGCCGACGAGCCGGGCCCACGGCGCGCCTTTCAGACCGTGTTCGACCAGCGCACGCCAGTCTGCTTCGTCCGCCGCCGCGCCCAGGGACAGTGCTTCTGACAAATTTCGCTCCGCTTGACGCTATGGCGCCGTCGACGCGCTTTTCGCGCCAAGCTAACCCTGGCGCAACAGGAGACATGCATGGCCTTGCCGCCTCTGTTCGACAAGCTGCGTTTGCCGGCGGTCGGCGCCCCGCAATTCATCATCGCCAACCCGGAACTGGTGATCGCACAATGCAAAGGCGGCATCGTCGGATCGTTTCCAGCGCTCAATGCGCGCCCGCAGCCGCTGCTCGACGACTGGCTCTATCGCATCAAGGACGAACTTGCGGCCTACGACGAAGCCAACCCGAACGCGCCTGCCGCGCCCTATGCGGTCAACCAGATCGTGCATCGCACCAATGAGCGGCTCGACGCCGATGTCGCCGCCTGCGTGAAGCACAAAGTGCCGATCGTCATCACCTCGCTCGGCGCTCGCACGGACGTGAACGACGCGATCCACTCCTATGGCGGCATCGTCCTGCACGATGTGATCAACATCACCTTCGCGAAGAAGGCGCTGGAGAAGGGCGCGGACGGCCTAATCGCGGTCGCCGCGGGGGCCGGCGGCCACGCGGGCGCGCTTTCGCCGATCGCCTTCATTCACGAGATTCGGGAGTTCTTCGATGGCCCGTTGCTGCTGTCGGGCGCGATCGGCAGCGGCCGCGGCATCCTCGCAGCACAGGCCATGGGCGCTGACCTCGCCTATATGGGCTCGGCCTTCATCGCCACGACCGAAGCGAACGCACCGGAAGCCTATAAGCAGATGATCGTCGACTCAGCCGCCGGCGACATCGTCTACTCAAACCTGTTCACCGGCGTCCTCGGCAATTATCTCCGGGGCTCGATCGTCAACGCCGGCATGGATCCTGAAAATCTCGCCGTCAGCGACGCGAGCAAGATGAACTTCTCCTCCGGTTCGTCGAAGGCCAAAGCCTGGAAGGATATTTGGGGGGCCGGCCAGGGCGTGGGCGCCGTGCATGAAGTCGTGCCGACCGCGGAGCTGATCGCGCGGCTGAAGCGCGAGTATGAGGACGCAAAGCGGGGATTGTGCGGGGGCTGATCCGCCGGGTACGCGCAGCTTCAGGGCCGCTCTTGCCTTTGCACATCAACCCAATGCGGTCGTTGAGGCCGCGCTCCCGGTGATTCAATCCGACCGGGTACGCGCGGCGCCTAATCTTCTCGAAACAGACCGAGGAGACCCATGAGCGACACAGCCCCCAAACCCGCGTTCCAATCGCTGACCTTGAAGAGCGCCGCCGCCATCGCGGTCGCCATCGTCGCCAGCAAGCTCAAGATTCAACTGCCCGAGGGCGCCGCGCAAGACCTGGCGTCCGCGGCCATCGACCTCATGTCGACCCTCGGCCTGATCGGCGTCGCCATCGGCCGTTCGCGCGCCAAAGGTCCGGTCGCCTGACGCCGCCGAGGTGACACACACGCATTCCAAGCGTAGCAGGACATCTTCGTCGGCTCGTCATGCGTGTGTGTCACCTTGAAATACATCCTCGCCATCGACCAGGGCACCACCTCCACCCGCGCCATCGCCTTTGACGGCGACTTCAAACCGCGCGCGACCGCGCAAATCGAACTCACGCAGCATTATCCGGAGCCCGGCTGGGTCGAGCACGACCCGGAGGAAATTTGGGCGGCGACGCTGCAGGTTTGCCGCGAGGCGATCGAGGCGGTGGGCGGCGCGGCCAATATTGCGGCGATCGGCATCACCAACCAGCGCGAAACCACTATCGTGTGGGATCGCAAGACGGGTGCGCCCGTGCATCGCGCCATCGTCTGGCAGGATCGTCGCACCGCCGAGATCTGCGCCGGGCACCGCAATGCGGGGCACGAAGCGAAGGTGCAGGCGAAAACGGGCCTGCTGCTCGATCCGTATTTTTCCGGAACCAAGATCGCCTGGATTCTTGATCGCGACCCGGCGTTGCGCGCGCGCGCCGAAAGAGGCGAATTGGCGTTTGGGACCATCGAAACATTTCTGGTCTGGCGGCTTACCGCCGGCAAAGCGCACGTCACTGACGTGACCAACGCCGCGCGCACGCTGCTCTTCGACATCGGCAAGCGCGCTTGGGACGACGAACTCTGCGCAATCATCGGCGCGCCGCGCGCACTGCTGCCTGAGGTCATGTCCTGCGATGCGCGCTTTGGCGAGACCGAGCCGTCGCTGTTCGGGCGCGCGATTCCGATCACCGGCATGGCCGGCGATCAGCAAGCGGCGCTGGTAGGCCACGGATGCCTCAGGCCCGGCATGGCCAAAGCCACGTTCGGCACCGGCACGTTCCTGGTCATGAACACCGGCGCGAGTCCGCCGCACTCGGAGAACCGGCTGCTGGCGACCGTCGGTTATCAGACCAGGCATGGCGCGGCTTACGCGCTGGAGGGGTCGATCTTCTCGGCCGGCGCCACGATGCAATGGCTGCGCGACGGGCTGAGGCTGATCCGGCACTCGTCTGAATCCGAAGCGATTGCGTCCGGCCTGCCGAGCAATGGCGGGGTGTACCTCGTGCCCGCCTTCGCCGGACTTGGCGCGCCGCAATGGAACGCCGCCGCGCGCGGGGCGATCGTCGGCCTCACGCGTGACTCGACATCGGCGCACATCGTCCGCGCCGGCCTCGAGGCGGTCGCTTACCAGACGCGCGATCTGCTGGACGCGCTCGCCGCCGACGGCGCGCGCATCGAGGCGATGCTCATCGACGGCGGCATGACTGCCAACAGCTGGGCGATGCAGTTCCTGGCCGACATTTGCGAAGTCGAAGTCTCGTGCCCCGCTTTTCAGGAAGTCACCGCGCTCGGCGCCGCGAAGCTCGCAGCGCTCGGCGCCGGACTGATCCAGCGCCTTGAGGACGCGCCAAAAGCCGAAATCCGCGCCAAGTGGTCGCCAAGCATGAGTGCCGATGAACGGCGCAAACTCCGCGCCGGCTGGGCTTCGGCGGTGGCGGGCGTCATCTCTGCGGCAAACTGAGCCCCGACGCGGGTTGCGCGCCGGGGCGTTGCAGCTTAAGTGCGGCTTCCTTTTACGAGCCCGTAGCTCAGTCGGTAGAGCATCTGACTTTTAATCAGAGGGTCGCGGGTTCGAATCCCGCCGGGCTCACTTGTCACTCACCCTGAGTCGTCGCATCCGGCGGAATCGGCGTCGCAGCGGGCGGCGGCGTGGGTGCAATGGGCTCCACCGTGGTGCTGGGCGGGGGGAGCGCCTCAGGCGCCGGTGCGGTGTTGCGGGCCGGCGCTGCGGACCGGCGCGGGGCTGGCGCAGGCGCGGGTGCGGTCTCAGGCGCCGTAGCGGCAGGTTCTTGCGCAGGCGTGGGATAAACTTGCGGCGCGCTCGATGCGCCGGCATCCGCCATTTGCTGCTCCTCATTCACGAGGCCAGCGCTTTGGTTGTGGCTCGAATAATACGACCACCCCAACCAGCCGCCGCCAAGCAGAAGCGCAACGATGACCATGCGCACCAGTGCGCCGGAGCGGTCATGATGCATCGGCGGCGGGGCGTAGGGGTCGACTTCAGGGCGGGGGGCCATTCGGTTTTCTCCTTTGGAACTCTATAGTTCGGGAACTTGCGAGGCTAACGCTCCGCTATTCCGAGGGTTCCGGCGCCCCGCTGCCGCAGCGCCTGTGACGAGGCGGCAACAATGGCCGGAAATGGGCTGCGTCAGGCGCCGAAGCGGCTTTTCAACAGCCCGGCGAACGCGCCTTAATCTCGCCCACGAAAGCCGAGGCGCTCCCATGGGGGTGGGCGCGCACGGCGGGTCTCATTGCTGTCGGCGCCGACGTCTGGGCGACGCGCGCGGGGGCGAAGAGGGGACGAAAGGGCCGCGCTCGGGAGGGGGTGCGGCCCTTTTTTCGTTTCATTACGGCTGCGAAATCCAGGGCGGCAAAAATCCAACGCTCCGCGACAAAAGTGCGACCTAGACCGGCATTTAATAGACTTTAAGAAGTCGCGGCGGCAGACTTTGCCGATCGATCCGTGAGCGGGAACCGGAGCGGGGATTGAAACGTTGTCGAGGGGGGCCGCTGGGGCCTCAGCGACGCGCCCGTTCTGTTCCGCATTCTGGTCGTGAGCGCATCTGCGCGACGGCTGTGCTGGTTGAACGAAGGCGCAGCGGGAAATCGCTTTGAGAGGGGTGACTATGACATCGCGCATCACCAAGACCGTTGCGCTCGCGGCCTTGATGGCCGGGTCCGCCGGCGTCGCGAACGCGACTGAAGGATGGTACGGCCGCGCCGACATCGGCTATTCGCTGGAAGGCAATTCCGATTACACCGAGAACGGCGGGATCAATTACGACTTCGATCTCGGCCACAAGCACGATTGGACGCAACATCTTGGCATGGGCTACGCGTTCGCCGGCGGCTTCCGTCTCGAAGGCGAAATCGGACATCGCTTCAATCAGTATGACGAAGCTGATCTCAACGCGGCGTCGATCGACGATGGCGATGTGCATGTTTGGTCGGCGATGGCCAACGCCTATTACGACTTCAACCGCGGCGGCCGGCTTGAGCCGTATATCGGGGTCGGCGTCGGCGGCGCGCGTGTTGACTCGACCGTGTTCGATGGCGGTTTCGCCGTTGACGGCGAAGACACCGTGTTCGCGTGGCAGGCCATGGCGGGTGTCGCTATCGGCGTCACCGAGCAACTCGATCTCGACATCGGCTACCGCTACTTCCAGGCCGACGGCGCGAACTTCGAACTGAATGACGGCAGCGGCCGCAATTGGGACGTCGATTATAACCATCAGGCTCTGACGGTCGGTCTCCGGTATCAATTCCAGGCGCCGGAACCGCCGCCGCCGCCGCCCCCGCCGCCGGCTCCTCCGCCGCCGCCCCCGCCGCCGCCGCCGCCTGTCGTGGCGTGCCCGACGTCGGACTTCGTTGTGTACCCGCCGCGCGTGGCGTGCCCGACGTCGGACTTCGTTGTGTACTTCGAGTGGGATCGCTCGAACCTCAACCAAGCGGCGCTGGAAACCATCGACTCCGCGGTCAACCGCGCGCGTCAGTGCAACGTCGCTGGCGTCGTCGTCGTCGGCCACACCGACACGTCGGGTTCGGCGCAATACAATATCGGCCTGTCGGAACGCCGCGCTTCGGTCGTTCGCGACGCGCTCGTCGCCCGTGGCGTCGCGGCTGGTTCGATCCAGACGCAAGCACGCGGTGAAGCCGACCTCGCGCGCCCGACGCGCGACGGCGTGCGTGAGCCGCTGAACCGCCGTACGGCGGTGACCATCTCCTTCCGCTAATAACTTCTAGCGGTTGAACTGGACGGGCCCGGCGAAAGCCGGGCCCGTTTTGCATCTGGGCGTCGCGGCGTTCTGGACTTCCGGGCGCCGCAGGGGCAGTTTCCGGCCATGTCAACTGAGACGAACGCGCCGCCGGCGCGCACCGAGTGGGGCGCCGGGCTTGAGTCATTTCTGGAACGCCTCGATGCCGAAGGCGAAGCCATTGTGGCGCGGACCGAAGCTTGGGCGGCGATCAATTCCGGGTCGAACGAACTCGGCAACCTGAAGCGCATGCTGGGCCCGTTGAGCGATGCCTTCGCTGCGCTGCCCGGCGCCCTCAGCCACGAGCCCCTCGGTCCCACCCAGCGCGTACGCGTCGATGGGGAGGTCATCGCCGTCGAGCACAGCCCGGCGATCCGTGTGCGCGTGCGTCCCGATGCGCCGATCCAAGTCGCGCTCACCGGCCACTACGACACCGTGTTTCCGGCGGCGCACCCGTTTCAGACCACGCGCCGCGACGGCGATACCTTGCATGGCCCGGGAACAGCCGACATGAAGGGCGGCCTTTCGCTCATGCTGGCGGCGCTGCAGACGTTCGAGGCGCTGCCCGGCGCGAAGCGCGTCGGTTACGAAGTGCTGATGAGTCCCGACGAAGAGATCGGCTCACCCGCCAGCGCGCCTTTGCTCGCGGACCTTGGCGCGCGCGCTCATGTCGGTATGACCTACGAGCCGGCGATGGCCGACGGCGCGCTCGTCGATGCGCGCAAGGGCTCCGGCAATTTCAGTCTGGTGTTCAAAGGGCGTGCTGCGCATGTCGGCCGCGCCTTCAATGACGGCCGCAACGCCGTCATCGCCGCGGCCGATGCGGCGCTGGCGTTGAATGCGCTCAACGGGAAGCGCGACGGCGTCACGCTCAATGTCGGCGCAATCGACGGCGGCAGCGCGGTGAACGTCGTCCCCGAACGCGCCGTGCTGCGCTTCAACGCCCGCGCGCCCGATCAGGCGGGGGCCGACTGGGTGCACGGCGAAGTGTTGCGCATCGCGCGCGAAGCCGAGCGCCACGAGGGCGTCAGCGCCCAATTGCATGGCGGCATCACCCGCGCCCCCAAACCTGTCACTCCCACGCAGACCACCATGATCGGCTGGACCAAGGCGGCGGGCGCCCGTCTCGGCGTCGACCTCAGTTTCCGCGCTTCGGGCGGCGTCTGCGAAGGCAACAACCTTGCCGCCGCCGGCTGCCCGAACATCGATACGCTCGGCCCGTGCGGCGGCCACCTGCACAGCGATCAGGAATTCGCCGTCATCTCCAGTTTCGCCGAGCGCGCGAAGCTCTCGTTCCTGATGCTGACCGGCGTCGAACGCGGCCTATTCGACGTTCGGAGCCTGCGCCCATGAGCGGGCCGGCGTATGTGATGCGCGCGGCGGGTCCCGCCGATCTGGCGCACTTCCTGCAGCTGCGCGAAGTCGCCGGCGCGGGCTTCACGAGCCTCATGCTCGACGACGCCGCCATGGCCGAGCGTTTGGCGCTGTCGCAAAAAAGCTTTGCCTCGGCGCCTGCGACGCCGGGCAAGGAGCGCTATTTCATCGCGCTTGAGCATATCGAAAGCGGCGCCGTCGTCGGCTGCTGCGGAGTCAAGGCGACGATCGGCGAGACGCCGCCTTTCTTCAACTTCCGCATCATCACCGGGGCGCAATCGTCCCGCGTCGTCGACCGCCGCTTCAACATGGACATGCTGATCGGCGTCAACGACTTCACCGGCTGCTCGGAAGTCGGCTCGCTGTTCGTACGCGCGGAGCACCGCGCCAACGGCGTCGGCCGCGCGTTAGCGCAGTGCCGCTACATGCTGATGGCGTCCGACCGCAGGCGCTTTCACGAGCAGGTGGTCTCCGAACTGCGCGGCGTTGTTTCACCCGAGGGCGTCTCGCCGTTCTGGGAAGCGGTAGGGCGGCACTTCTTCCGTATGGATTTCGCCGAGGCGGACAAGCTCAGCGCCACCACCGACAACCAGTTCATCCTGGATCTGACGCCGCAGCACCCCATCTATGTGGATCTATTGCCCGCCGAGGCGCGCGCCGTCATCGGCAAGTGCCACGCCGACGGCGAGGGCGCGCGGAAGCTCTTGGAATGGGAAGGCTTCGCCTTCTCCAACGTGATCGACATATTTGACGGCGGCCCGCTGATGAGCGTGCAACGCGACAACATTCGCACGCTGCGCGAGGCCAAGCGTGTGAAGTTGGCTGCGGATGCAAGCGGCGCGGGCAAGCGCGCGCTGATCGCCAATCCGAGCGTGGGCGATTATCGCTGCGTTTCAGCCCGCGCCTTGATCGCGAACGGCGTCGCCAGCGTCGAGCCCGCGACGCTCGCGGCGCTCGAGCTGAGCGCCGGGCAGGAAGCTCTGGTGTGGGTCGACGATGCACAGTGAACTTTTCATCGACGGACAATGGCGCGACGCGGCGGGCGAGCAGTTCGGTTCGTTCGATCCGGCCACCGGCGATCAAGTCTGGCGCGGCCGCGCCGCCACTGGCGACGATGTCGCTGCTGCGATGGCCGCGGCGCACTTGGCGTTCCCGGCGTGGGCAAAGCGTCCCGTCGAAGCGCGCGTCGCCATCGTGCGCGCGTTTGCCAAGGAGGTCGAGAAGCGCGCCGCCGACATCGCCACGATGATCAGTCGGGAAATGGGCAAGGCCGCCTGGGACGCGAAAGGCGAAGTCGCGGCCATGATCGGCAAGGTGGAAATCTCGATCCGCGCCCAAGCCGAGCGCGCGGGGGCGCGCGAAGAGAAGGCCGCCTTCGGGGCCATGTCGCTCTCGCACCGTCCGCATGGCGTGCTGGCTGTGTTCGGGCCCTTCAACTTTCCCGGCCATCTACCCAACGGTCACATCGTCCCGGCGCTGCTCGCCGGCAATTGCGTGCTGTTCAAGCCGAGCGAGTTCACACCTGGCGTCGGCGCGCTGATGGTGGAGGCCTGGGAGGCTGCGGGCTTGCCGGCAGGTGTCTTGAACCTGCTGCACGGCGCACGCGAGACGGGCGCTGCGTTGCTTGATGCGCAAGGGCTCGCCGGCGTTCTCTTCACGGGCTCCGCTCACACCGGTGCGCTGATCCACAAGAAATTCGCGGGCCGTCCTGACGTATTGCTCGCGCTCGAACTCGGCGGCAACAATCCGCTGATCGTTTGGCCGCCGGTCGATGCGAGCGCGGCCGCCAACCTCATCGTCCATTCCGCCTACGCCACCAGCGGCCAGCGCTGCTCGTGCGCGCGGCGCTTGATCCTGCCGGAAGGCGCCGACGGCGACGTCATCATCGCCAAGCTGCGCGCGCTGCTGCCAAGCGTCAGTGTCGGGCCCGCGACGCAGACGCCGGAGCCGTTCATGGGGCCGCTGGTGAACGCGGTTTCGGCTGAACGCGCGGTGGCGTTCGAGGCGGGCCTCGTCGCGCATGGCGCAAAATCCATCGTGCCGGTAAAGCGCGAGGGCGCCTTCGTGCATCCAGCCTTGATCGACGTCACCGGCGTCAATGTGCCCGACGAAGAACTCTTCGGCCCGGTGCTGCAGATCATCCGCGTGAAGGATTTCGACCACGCGCTCGACGCCGCCAACGCGACGCGCTTCGGCCTCGCCGGCGGTTTGATCAGCGACGATTCCGCGCTCTGGGCGCGCGTGCAGAACGAACTCCGCGCCGGCATTCTGAACTGGAACCGGCCAACCACCGGCGCGTCCGGTGCAATGCCGTTCGGCGGGCCGGGCCTATCCGGTTCGCTGCGACCCAGCGCTTACTACGCCGCGGACTACGTCGCGTATCCTGTCGCGGCGCAGACATCCGAGAAGGCCGCGCCCATTGCCGCGCCGGGGTTGCCGGCGTGAGCGGCGACGCGGAAGAAATCAATTTCGACGGCCTCGTCGGCCTGACGCACAATTACGCCGGTCTCTCCGAAGGCAATCTCGCCAGCGCCCGCAACAGCGGCTCGGTTTCGCGCCCGCGCGACGCGGCGCTGCAAGGGCTCGCAAAAATGCAGCGCTTGCGCGCGCTGGGTCTCGCTCAAGGCGTGCTGCCGCCGCACGAGCGGCCGAACATTTCCTGGCTGCGCTCGCTGGGCTTCAGCGGCAGCGACGGCGAGGTCTGGTCGCGGGTGTGGGAGAGCGAACAGTTCATTGCGCGTGCGGCCGCGGCGGCGTCGGCGATGTGGGCCGCAAACGCGGCGACCATCTCGCCCAGCGCCGACTGCGCCGACGGCAAGCTGCACGCCTCCGTCGCCAATCTGCAGACCATGCTGCACCGTCAACTCGAAGCGGAGCAGACACAAAGGACGTTGGAGCGGCTGTTGCCGGATGCTGCTCGCTTCGTAGTGCATGAGGCGCTGCTCCCACACGACGTGCTTTCGGACGAAGGCGCCGCGAACCACATGCGTATGACGGGCTCACCCGGCGCGTCCGGTGTTGAGATCTTCATCTATGGCCGCCGCTCCACCGGCGACCGCAAGGGATTTCCGGCGCGGCAAACTGAGGAAGCGAGCCAGGCCGTCGCGCGCCGCCATAAGCTCGATCCGGGGCGAACCGTGTTCGCCAAGCAGGCGTCGCGCGCGATCGACATGGGTGCGTTTCACAATGACGTCGTCGCTGTCGCGCATGAGCACGTGCTTTTCTATCACGAGGAGGCGTTTGACGATAAGGACGCGCTCCTCGCCGAGATCCGCGCCAAGGCGGCCGGCTTCGAGCCGGTGTTCGTGGAAATTCCGGCCGCGCAAGTTTCGCTTCAGGAGGCCGTGAGCTCGTATCTCTTCAATTCCCAAATTGTGCGTCTGCCCGGCGCTACGTCGCTGACGCTCATTGCGCCGACCGAAACCCGCGACAACAACAAGACGGCCCCCGTCGTCGCCGAGATGATCGCCAAGCCCGGCGCCGCGATCGGGAAAGTGGAATATGTCGAGGTGCGCGAGAGCATGCGCAATGGCGGCGGGCCGGCGTGCTTGCGCCTGCGCATCGTCATGACGCCCGCAGAACGTGCTGCCGCCGCGCAAGGCTTCTTTCTGGACGATGCGCTCGCGGCGAAGCTGGAAGCATGGATCAAGACGCACTACCGCGAAGAACTCGCGCCCGCCGATCTACCCGACCCCTCGCTGGTCACCGAAACGCAGACCGCGCTCGACGAACTCACGCGCATCCTGCCGTTGGGCGGCGACTTCTATCCGTTCCAGCGCACATAAAGATCGCGCCGGTGTTTCCACCGGCGCGACGTGTTCGCTTCTGTAGTGAGCGTTAGTTCAGGCTTTCCGGACGCAGCTTGTAGGCGCCTTCGTCGGTCTCGTCGAACATGAGATCGATTTGGGGGTGATCGATCGGTTCGCCGGTCTCGTCGGCCGCGAGATTCTGCTCGGAGACGTAAGCCACGTAATGGCTGTCATCGTTCTCAGCGAACAGGTGATAAAACGGCTGGTCCCGGCTGGGACGGATCGGCTCGGGGATCGCCGACAACCATTCCTCCGTGTTGGAGAATTCTGGGTCGACGTCGAAGATCACGCCCCGGAACGGGAAGAGCTTATGGCGGACCACCTGTCCGATGGAGAATTTGGTAGGAACGGATAACGCGCCAGACAAGCGAAGGCGCCAGCGGCGGGAAGCGACACACGAATATGTGTGTCGCCGGGGGCGCAAACCCTGCGGAAAGGCCGGGGATGCTGGCAAGAAGCAGGCGAAACACGGCTGCCGGGACGGCAAGAAACGGCTACATTCGCAGCTGAACTCAAGATTAACGGCTGCCGGTTCGCCGGCGCCCCGGAACATTTGTGATGAATACGCATGGGCGGGGGCCTTCGCCGCGGGGCGAAAAACCCGGCTCCAGGTCGCGCGCGCCGCTGTTCGCCGCGCTCGATCTGGGCACCAACAATTGCCGCCTGCTGATGGCGGCGGAAAGCGACGACGGCGGCATCCGTGTCGTCGACGGCTTTTCGCGCATCGTGCGCCTGGGTGAGGGCCTGTCGCAGACGGGCCGCTTGAGTGACACCGCAATGGCGCGCGCGTACCAGGCGCTGGAAGCGTGCGCCCAGCGGATCGACGCGCGCAAGCCCGTCGCTGTCGGTTGCGTCGCCACGCAGGCCTGCCGCGGCGCCTCCAACGGCGCGACTTTTTTGAAGCGCATCAAGACCGACTTCGGGCTCGACTTTCAGATCATCGATCAAGAAGAGGAAGCGCGCCTCTCGGTGCTCGGCTGCGCCAGCCTGCTGGAGCCGGAAGCCGAAGTGGCGCTGATCGTCGATATCGGCGGCGGCTCGACCGAAATGTCGTGGGTTTCGCCAGCGGCGGTGAAGAGTGCGGGCTTGGACGTTCCTATCCTCGCCTGGGGTTCGACGCCGATGGGTGTTGTTACTCTGACGGAAGAAGACGGCGAGCCGGAAGAAGGCGACAAGCAGGCTTGGTATGAGAGCGTTGTCGAGCGCCTGGCCGAACGCATCAGCAAAGTGGGCGAGGCGCAAGCCATGCGTCCGGTTTTCGAAGCGGGGCGCGCGCATATCATCGGGACGTCGGGCACCGTGACCAGTCTCGCCGGCGTTCATATCGGCCTCACGCGGTACCAGCGTTCGCGTGTCGACGGCATGTGGTTCGACGTCGGCGACTGCCGCGCCACCATAGCCAAGCTGCTAGGGCAAACGCTGGATGAGCGCGCCGCCAATCCCTGCATCGGCAAGGACCGCGCCGATCTCGTCGTGCCGGGCGGCATGATCCTCGATGCGGTCTTGCGGGTGTGGCCGAGCACACACATCCGGGTCGCCGATCGCGGCCTGCGCGAAGGTGTATTGATGCGGCTCATGGCCAAGCACCGGGCCGGCGCATGAGCGACGAAGAACCGCCTCCGCCGAAGCGGCGCTGGACCAACCGGCAAGTAACGCTGCCGAGTGGTGAGCGTCAGCTCGTGCAGAAGGTGAAAAAGAAGAAGCTGAAAGAAAGCTCCAAGAACTGGGTGCAGCGCCAGCTCAACGATCCGTACGTGGCGCGCGCGCAGGCGGAAGGCATGCGCGCGCGGGCAGCCTACAAGCTGATCGAACTCGATGAGAAGTTTCATTTCTTGAAGCGGGGGATGCGGATCATCGATCTGGGCGCAGCACCCGGCGGCTGGGCGCAAGTCGCGGTCCAGCGCGGCTGCAAGGTGGTTGGGATCGACCTGCTGCCGATCGATCCGCTGCCGGGCGCCACGTTCATCGAAATGGATTTTCTCGATGAGAAAGCGCCTGCGCGGCTGATCAATCTGCTCGGCGGGCCGCCCGACCTCGTATTGTCGGATATGGCGGCCAACACGACCGGCCATCAGCAGACCGACCAAATTCGCACCGGCGCGCTCGCCGAAGCGGCGGCGGAGTTCGCGATTGAGCACGTCGCACCGGGTGGCGCGTTCGTGACCAAGGCATTTCAGGGCGGCCTCGAAGCGGGATTGTTGGCGCGGTTGAAGCAGAGCTTCGCGACCGTGCGGCACGCTAAGCCGCCGGCAAGCCGAGCCGAGAGTTCGGAAGTTTACGTCGTCGCGCAGGGGCGCAAAGGCTAGCCTCCCTCAGTCACTCCAAACACGCGGAGCGTGATTTGGAATCCAGGGCCAACACACAGCCAGTCGCCCTGGAGTCCAGATCGGCCTTCGGCCGTCTGGAATGACTGAAGAATGATGCGTCCCCTCTGGCCTAGCGCAGCAGGTAGAAGATCTCGGTCTCCAGCTTGGACTCGTCCTCGACCCAATCGCCGTAGACCTCCCAAGACGCGCCGCCGATCGCTTTGCCGTTTTGCGCGCACCAGGCATGCACGGCCTGGTGCGCCATCGGGAGCTTGGCGTAGGGGCCGACATGGAGCGTGCGCGCGACCTGACCGCCGGGCGTCGCCGTGAAGTGGACGGCGCCGCCGCCCGTGAAGGGCCCGACGACCTCGACGCCGAAATCGATGTCCATCGGCTGATCGCGCTGCGAAGGGTGGTGATACAAGAAGACGTTGTGACCGCCCGGCTTGTGCACCTCCTTGTGCGCGCCGAGATAGGTCCAGACTTGGTCCAGCGCCGGCTTGAAGGCGTTTGGAATATCCGGGATCGGCACGCGCGCGCGGACCGCGGCGATCTGCCGGGGCGTCACGGTTTCGAGCGTTACGGCGTAGGTCATGAAATGGGCGTCTCCGGCTTGGCCTGCGCCGGATATAGGGCCTTTGCGGCGGTTTGGCCCGTTTCGACTGGGCGGCGGCTCTGGACATTGAACCGAAGAATCTCTACCAGCCGTCCATGGAAATCCGTGAAGCTTTGACCTTTGACGACGTCCTGCTGGAGCCGGGCGCGTCCGAAGTGCTGCCTGCCGACGCCATCACCAAGACGCGGCTGACGCGCACCATCGACCTCAACATCCCGCTCATCTCGGCCGCCATGGACACGGTGACGGAAGCGCGCCTCGCCATCGCCATGGCGCAGGCCGGCGGCATGGGCATCATCCACCGCAACATGACGCCCAAAGAGCAGGGCGATCAGGTGAAGATGGTCAAGAAGTTCGAGAGCGGCATGGTGATCGACCCGATCACCATCCACCCCGATCAGACCATCGGCGAAATCCTCGAACTGAAGGAGGAGCGCAAGGTCTCCGGCTTTCCAGTGATCGAGCCCGGCACCAAGAAGCTGGTCGGCATCCTCACCAATCGCGACGTGCGTTTTGCGGAGAAGAGCCAGAAGGTCGCCGACCTGATGACCAAGGAGCTCGTCACCATCCGTGAAGGCGCGGGCGAGGATGAGGCCAAGCGGCTCTTGCAGAAGCATCGGATCGAACGGCTGATCGTGGTCGATGGCGGCGGCCGCATCGCGGGCCTCATCACGGTGAAGGATTTCGAGAAGGCGCAGGCGTTTCCGAACCGGGCCAGCGATGCGCAGGGGCGCTTGCGCGTCGGCGCCGCCTCCACCATCGGCGATGCCGGCTACGAACGCTCGATGGCCCTGATCGAAGCCGGTGTCGACGTGCTGGTGATCGACACCGCGCACGGTCATTCCAAGGGCGTGCTGGAATCGGTGGCGCGCATCAAGCGCGAGAGCAATTCGACCCAGATCGTCGCCGGCAACATCGCCACTGCGGATGGCTGCAAGGCGCTGATCGATGCGGGCGCAGACGCGGTAAAAGTCGGCATCGGCCCGGGCTCGATCTGCACCACCCGCATCGTCGCCGGCGTCGGCGTGCCGCAGCTCACAGCCGTGATGGACGCGGCGAAAGCGGCGCAGAAAGCCAATGTTCCGATCATCGCCGACGGCGGCATCAAGTTCTCGGGCGACCTCGCCAAGGCTTTGGCCGGCGGCGCAGAAGTGGCGATGATCGGCTCGCTGCTGGCGGGTTCGGAAGAAGCGCCGGGGGACATCATTCTCTACCAGGGGCGATCCTATAAGTCGTATCGCGGCATGGGTTCGCTCGGCGCGATGGCGCGCGGCTCGGCTGATCGGTATTTCCAAAAGGAAGTCTCGGACCAGATGAAGCTGGTGCCCGAGGGCATCGAAGGGCGCGTGCCGTTCAAGGGGCCGGTGGCGAACATCCTGCACCAGCTGGTCGGCGGCTTGCGCGCGGCGATGGGCTATGCCGGGGCGAAGACGCTGACCGAACTGCGCACCAAGGCGCGCTTCGTGAAGATTTCGTCCGCCGGGCTGCGCGAGAGCCACGTCCACGACGTCGCCATTACCCGCGAGGCGCCGAACTATCCGCTCGGGAGCTGAGCCGTGGCGGATAATTTCATCCGCATCACGCCGTTCATTCACGTGCCGGACATCGACGCCGCGCTTGCCTTCTTTGAAGGCGTGCTGGGCTTCACCAAGTACGTCCATTTCAGCAATTACGCCTATGTTGAGCGTGAAAAATGCGGCGTGCGTCTGCTGCAGAATGTCGGCGAGGACGGTGCGCCGCCCGGTAATCGGCGTTTCGCCTATTATATCGATGTCGAAGACATCGCGGCGCTTTACGCCGAATTGAAGCCAAGGCTTGACGCCATGCCGCCCCGCGATGTGCATGGTCCGGCGGATAAGCCGTACGGCCAGCGCGAATTGTGCATCCTGGCGCCGGACGGCAATCTGATCGTTTTCGGACAGTCTATCTGACGCGCTTTCGCGTCCTATTTTGAGGGGTTCTCCCATGCGTCCTGGCGCGCGCCAGCAGGCGGCCATTGAAATTCTGATGTCGCTCGAAACCGAACGCCGGCCCGCCGCCGACGCGGTGAAGGCGTGGATGCTGACGCATCGTTTCGCCGGTTCGAAGGACCGCGCCGAGATCGGCGACATCGTGTTTGGCGCACTCAGGTGGAAGCAATCGAGCGCGTGGCGCATGGGCGCCGATACGCCGCGCGCCTGGGTTTGGGGGGCGCTGCGCTGGGGCTTCGGCTGGAGCGCCGAAGCCATCGCGCAGAGCATCGACGGCGATCCGCACGCGCCGTCGCCGCCGAGCGAAGCTGAAATGCTGGCGCTGCAAAGCGCGACGCTGGATGGCGCGCCGGCGCACGTCGCCGGCGATTTTCCGGACTGGCTGGCGCCAAGCTTTGCGCGCGTGTTCGGCGACGCCAGCGCCGAAGAGGGCGCCGCGCTCGCTGCGCCGGCGCCGCTCGACCTGCGCATCAACACGCTGAAGGCCGATCGCGCCAAAGTCGTCGCCGCGCTTGGCGAAAGCCCAAAGCTGAAAGAGCCGCCCGGCGCGACGCCTTATGCGCACGATGGCGTGCGTATTCCGTGGTCGCAAGGGCGGACGTTTCCGTGGGCCAGTGAGCAATCCTTTCTGAAAGGCTGGTTCGAGGTTCAGGACGAAGGTTCGCAGCTGGCGGCGCTGATGAGCGGGGCGGCGCCGGGGATGCAGGTGGCGGATGTCTGCGCGGGGGGCGGGGGGAAGACCTTGGCGCTGGCGGCGCTGATGGAAAACAAGGGCCAGATCTACGCCTACGACGTCGACGCGCGCAGAATAGCACCACTCAAGGAGAGGGCGGATAGAGCGAGCGCGCACAATATTCAGATCCGCACGCCGATGCGCACCAAGGATGCGCTGGCCGATCTGCGCGAGCGCATGGACGTCGTGCTGGTCGATGCGCCGTGCACGGGTTCGGGCACCTGGCGGCGCAATCCGGATTCAAAGTGGCGCTTGCGTCCGGGTTCGCTGGAGCAGCGCTTGAAGGAGCAGCGCGAAGCGCTTGCGATGGCGGCGCCGCTGGTGAAATCCGGCGGACGTTTGCTTTATGTGACTTGCTCGGTGCTGCCGGAAGAAAACGAGGATCAGGTCGCGGCGTTTCTCTCAGCACACGCGGATTTTTCCGCCACGCCGCTCTCGCGCACGGATATTCCGGCCTACAGGCGCGGGCTTGCGCTGCAGATGACGCCGGCGAAAACCGGTTGCGACGGCTTCTTCGTTGCGGCGCTGACGCGGGCCTAGACGCTGACGTCCAGGCGTTTGCCCTTGTCTTCGTGCTGCAGCGGTTCGTAGACGGCGCTCGGGTCGATTGGGTCGGTTTTCTGGCGCTCTTCGTGCTGTGACTGGGCTTTGCCGAACTTGACCGGGGCGTGCTCGCCGGCTTCACGCAGGCGCTGCGCGCGCGCCTCCATGCTGCGGGCGGCGTGCTCGTTGGCGATCCGCGCGAAGGCGTTATCGAGGCCAGCGGAGAGGTCCATGACGCAACGATATAGCGCATTGCGGTTAGGCGATCGTTCACGAAGATGACTACTTCGTAGCAACCATGATCCGTTCTATCGCCATTGCCGGATGCGGCGTCGCGGGGCTTGCGACGGCTACGCTGCTGAAGCGGCAGGGCGCCGAGGTTGTCGTTTTCGACAAGCTCCAAAAGCCGTCGCCGCTGGGGTCTGGGCTCATCTTGCAGCCGGTCGGCCTCTACGTGCTGGACCAGCTCGGCGTCGGCGCACGCGTGCGTGCCCTGGGCGCGCGCATCGAGCGTCTTTACGGCCGCACTGCGCCGGCGCAGCGCGTGGTGCTGGATGTGCGCTATCGCGCGCTGGGCGAAGGAAAGCCGTGCGGCGTCGGCATTCATCGCGGCGCCTTGTTCGAAGTGCTTTATGGCGCAGCGCAGAGCGCGGGCGTGGTGATCGAAGCCGGACGCGAGGTGCGCGGCGCCGGCGACGGGCGTCTCGTCTTTGCCGATCGCGGCCAAAGCCCGCGCTTCGATCTTGTCGTTGACGCGCTGGGCATGCGCTCGCCGTTGTCGGCGCCGCAGCCGACGCCGCTCACGTTCGGCGCGCTCTGGGCCAATCTCGACTGGTGCGGCGATTTTGATCCGCATGCGCTGGAGCAGCGTTACGAGCAGGCCCGCAAGATGACCGGCGTGCTGCCGATCGGACGTCTGCGCGACGATGCGCGTCAGCAGGCGGCGTTCTTCTGGAGCCTCAAGGGCGCCGACGAAGCCGCGTGGCGCGCCCAGCCGATCGAAACTTGGAAAGACGAGGTGCAACGGCTCTGGCCCGCGACCGCGCCGCTGCTGGCGCAGATCGCCTCCCACGACGATCTCGTCTTCGCGCGTTACGCGCACAGGACGCGCGCGCCGGTTACGCGCGATCTGGACGCGCTGGCGCTCGCCGCCGCGCTTGATGCGCGCGCCGATCTCCGCGATGCGCTCGAAGATTATGCGCGCACGCGCAGCACCCATATCGGCCTCTATCAGCTCGCCTCGCTCCTGTTTACGCCCGCTTATCAATCCGACAGCGCCGCCATCGCCTGGCTGCGCGACTGGCTCATGTCGCCGCTCTCGCGCGTGCCGCCCGCGCCGCGAATATTGGCCGCGCTGGTCGCGGGGCAGATCGGATCGCCGTTGGCGCGGATCGGCTAGGCGCGCGCCATTCTTGTTGCGCCGTGGCGCGAAGGTGGGAGACGGGGCGCGGGGATCACGCCGAGGGTAGTGCCTGATGCTGCATTGCTGCAGCTGTTGCGCGTTTCCCGCGCCCCGTTGCGACCGTTTCCTCCCGGATTGGACATGCGGCGTTCAAGGACACACCAACGGCCTGGGCCCGCAGGGGACTTAGCGCCGGAGCGACTCTTAGCCGGGCTGACGCGCGGCGATCTCCGAAGATCGCCGGACCCTGCGGATTTGCCCCGCAGGCAGTGCGGATCTGTTCGCTTCGCAGACGCGGAACATCGAGCCGGCGTACCCGTGAGGGCCTTCTCGCACTCGCAATTCCATCGCCGCTTGCTCGCCGGCTGTTTAAGGCCAGCGCAAATCCGCCGCGCCGATCGCACCAACACACCTCTCAAAGTTTCGGAGCTCTTCGAAATCTCCCGTGTGCGTGGCGAGGCGATGATGCGCGGGCGCGGAGCCGGTCGGATAGATTTCACGCAAACCGTCCCATTTAGCCGCCCGACACCCTGCGCAAGCGGAGCGCAGAACGGGGGTCCAGCGTTGGAATTCGCTGCGCAATCCGCGCCTTGCACGCACCATGGGTCCCGGATCGCAGCCCGGCCTTCGCCGGGCCTGCGTCCGGGAAGCGTGTGGGATAGGGCGGGGACGTATCCCTCTATGTTGGCCCGCGGCGAATAGGGCTTGACGGCTCGTTAACCATGTTTGCGAATGCGCCTGGAGGTTGGGCATGGCGCGTGGCGAGAAGCAGGACCAGGAAGAGGACATCTTCATCTCGTATCAGCGGGATACGGCCGACAAAGCGAGGAAGCTGGCTGCAGCGCTCGAACGACCGAACCGCAAGGTCTGGCTCGATCAGAAAATGCTCTCTGACACGCGCTGGCGCGCAGATATCGAGAAGAAGCTACGGCGCGCGCGATGTGTGGTGACCATCTGGTCCAAGAAGGCGGCCACAAGTGGATGGGTAAATTATGAGGCTTTCCGCGCTCAGCAGGAGGGAAAGCTGATTGCGGTTACATTCGACCCGATCGTGGCTGATGACTTACCGGCTTGGCTCAGCGATCAGCAAATTACGAACCTGCGCGGATGGAAGTCGAAGGACGATCTCAATCACAACGGTTGGCTCAATGTTAGTCGTGCGATCAACGCCAAATGCGACCGGCTACCGGAGTACTGTTTCAAGGGTTGGCTCGGTGGGGGCGCAACACATGAGCGCGTAACGTCGCTATTCTTCCATCCGACTGAAGATGCGCGTTTGATTTCGACTGGCTCAGAGGGTGGAGCGGCGCTTTGGCTGGCGTCGCGCGCCAGCGCGGAAGCGCGGGGCGTTTGCGACGCTGATGGAAAGCCACTCGCTGCGGATCCCGCTCAGTATGGTCAGGACGGCCGGTTCTCAGCGCCGCAGCCGAACAGCGAGTATCACAAAGCCTCAATCTGGCGCGCGCAGTTTTCGCGTGATGGAGAGAAGATCGTTCTCGCCTGCCGCGATGGCGTTGCGCGTGTGTTCGACCGCTCGCTCGGAAGGTTGTTTTTAGAACTAACGCACAACGAACAATGCGGCATGCAGTCTATGGCGTTCGCCGCTGGCGCGAAGGGGCAGCACAAGGACGGCGTCTGGGACGCTTGCTTCCTGCCCGACGGGCACATAGTCACCGTTGGCGGTAGCCGTATCTGCGTTTGGACGCCCGACGGCAGGCCAGTCCACGCAAAGCCAATGCAACTCTCTCCTGGCGCTCAGGCTATGGCGGTGCGCGTGTTGAATTGCGACGTCTTGGATGGCGGCGTTATCGTGGGAGACAAGCTCGGTAAAGTTCGCATCATCGACCCAATGACGGCGGAGGATTTCTTCCTGATCGATGATCGCGTCGACACGTCGGTGCACTTTGCGCTGGGGCCGGCGCTCGTGGACGGAAAGACCCGGCAGGGTGTTCTGGCGATCGTTTCCGAAAGCCCGCTGGATTCAGAAATCAAGTTTCATGAGTGGAGCGCCCAGGCGTTCTCGAAGCCACGCGGCAACACGATCCTGGATGACGCGCCGCCGGTTCGTTCAATCGCGCTTCATCCGAGGGCGCCCGTGATCGCGATTGGCTCCAGTGCGGTTCAGCCGAGGCTTTGGGACCACATTGCGCATGAACCGCTTCCGCTCGGGCGTGCAGGTTGGCACGACCGCGGAATATCTGCCGTGGCGTTCTCCGCGACTGGAAAGTTTCTGGCAGCGGGATCAGACGACGGTCGAATTTCGATTTGGGAAGATAAGCAGGCAGTGCTTTAGAGCCGATTTTACTGTTTGAATATCCACTCCTGCACAATTGTGAACAAGGAAGTTAGCACGAATATCCAGGCGCCTACACGCACGCTGGGGTCGGGGTGTTCGCGCAGTAGATAGTTGAGGTTCAATGAGATCGGGTACTTCAGCTTGACCACAAACGTCGCAGTGTCGGCGTCAAAGCGCCGGCCTTCGCGGCGAAAGATTTCTCTAAAATATTCTTCCAGCTGGTCACGGGTGTCGCTGTCAATGCCGAGTTGACCACCATCAGCGAAGAGCACCTTTCCTGGTCCCTCTAGGTCGCGCGCGTATTCGTGATCGTACACACTTTGAGTGTTTCGCCCCCGAATGAGCAGTCGAAGGGGTTTTTCCAACGCAAGGCGCTCGTACTTCTTCCTCCCCGGTATTTGCAGAAAAAATTGTACTCGCGGAGCTTTGGTGTTGTGCGCGGTTCGCTCCTTGAGGTGACGCGGCGCGAGCGTAAGGGTGTTCTCTTCGCAATTAGAAAGCAGGCAGAGACTAACCGGCTTCTCAATTTCCTCGTCACCCGCGCCACCCCGATAGATTGTCGCAAGCCAGACAAGAACCACGATGATCAAGAGAAACGACGCAAGGACCTTTGCCGTGTCGGAGTGCAGCCAGTTGGTCGAAAGCGCTGTTGCGACGAAGGGCGACATCTTCGCCAAAAGGCCGTCCATTTCCGCATCCCCCAGGAATTTGATTAACGAACATTAACATCTGGGGATAACGGCGCAACGTTAGGTTAGGGTGTGCTTGATTCGAACATGAAGCGGATGGCTCTGGTGAGCGGGATTGTTCGTGTTGCCAAGGCTGATATGCCTTTGCTGGCTCTCCTCGCTGAGCGGGGCAGCCTGCCAATCGACCGTTCCAAGGTGTCGGTTCAGCGCCGGGGTGACCGGTTCGTCCAAAAGGGTTGGGCGCTATTATCCGACGGCACGTTGCGCTGCACACCCGAAGGGTTTCGGGCCGCCCAAAGCGCCAAAGTACAGGGTTTGCTCAAGAAGCAGGCCTGAAAGCCGCTCCGGAAGAATTGACCTTCGCCGCAACGCACCGCATTTACGGCCATGGCCCAAACCGCTGGAAAATCAGCCTCCGCTCCCGCAGCGGAGCCCGCTGCGCATCACGAGCGCGTTCTCATCATCGACTTCGGAAGTCAGGTCACGCAGCTGATCGCACGCCGCGTGCGCGAGAACGGCGTCTATTGCGAGATCCATCCCTTCAACAAGGTCGATTCCGGTCTGCTGAAGAGCTTTGCGCCGAAGGCCATCATCTTTTCGGGCGGACCGTCGAGCGTGCTCGAAGGCCATAGTCCGCGGGCGCCGGACGAGGCGTTCAAGCTGGGCGTGCCGATCCTGGCCATCTGCTACGGGCAGCAGACCATGCAGGTGCAGCTGGGCGGTGTCGTTGAAGGCGGACATGCGCGCGAGTTTGGGCGCGCCGATGTCGAAATCAAAAAAGCGTCGCCGCTGTTCGACGGCATCTGGGATGTCGGCGGCAAGTATCCGGTGTGGATGAGCCACGGCGACCGGGTGACGAAACTTGCGGACGGCTTCGAGGTGATCGCCACCAGCGAGAACGCGCCGTTCGCGATCGCGGTGGATGAGAAGCGCCGCTTCTACACCACCATGTTCCACCCCGAAGTCGTGCACACGCCGGACGGCGCGAAACTGCTGCGCAACTTCACCCACAAGATCGCCGGCCTCAAAGGCGATTGGACGATGAAGGCGTTCAAGGACGAAGCCATTGCGCGCATCCGCGCCCAGGTGGGCGATGGGCGCGTGATCTGCGGGCTGTCGGGCGGCGTCGATTCAAGCGTTGCCGCCGTGCTCATCCACGAAGCCATCGGCGATCAGCTGACCTGCGTGTTCGTCGATCATGGCTTGATGCGCCAGGGCGAGGCCGAGCAGGTGGTGTCGCTTTTCCGCGACCATTACAACATCGCGCTCATTCACGCCGACGAAAGCGAGCGTTTCCTGGGCGAACTCGACGACGTCGCCGATCCGGAAGTGAAGCGCAAAACCATCGGCCGGCTCTTCATCGATGTGTTCGAGGAAAAGGCCAGAGCCGTCGGCGGCGCCGACTTCCTGGCGCAGGGCACGCTCTATCCGGATGTGATCGAAAGCGTATCGGCCACCGGCGGACCCTCGGTGGTGATCAAGTCGCACCACAATGTCGGCGGCCTGCCCGAACGCATGAAGATGAAACTGGTCGAGCCGCTGCGCGAACTCTTCAAGGACGAAGTGCGGGCGCTGGGCCGTGAACTGGGGCTGCCTGAGAGCTTCGTCGGCCGGCATCCATTTCCAGGTCCGGGGCTCGCCATCCGCGTGCCGGGCACGATCACCAGAAAGAAGCTCGACATCCTGCGCCAGGCCGATGCGATCTATCTCGACGAAATCCGCAAGGCCGGGCTCTACGACAAGATCTGGCAGGCGTTTGCGGTGCTGCTGCCGGTGCGCACGGTGGGCGTCATGGGCGACGGGCGCACGTATGAATATGTCTGCGCGCTGCGCGCCGTCACCTCGACCGACGGCATGACCGCGGACTTCTTCCCGTACTCGATGGACTTCCTCGGCCGCACCGCGACGCGCATCATCAACGAAGTGCGCGGCGTGAACCGGGTCGTCTACGACGTGACCTCAAAACCGCCGGGCACCATCGAGTGGGAATGATTCACCTCGGTGATGGCGCACGCGCCTCGTGACGTCCGCGCAGACCCTTTGCATCGAGCGTCCGCTTCAGCATCCGTAACGCGACCAGTGCGGCGCGCAAATTGAATCGTGCGATCGCCCTGCGGGGCGCTTCGGCGCAGAGATGTGGCGCCTGCGAAGAGTTTTTGCCGGTTTTTGGACATGCCGCTGCGCCAGCTGTGCTGGCGTGCGCGCTAGCGGATTGCGTGCGCAGTGCTATGAGGTCGCTGCTGCAGACAGGACGCGGGACGCGGAATTCGGATGGACGCGGTAGGCGCAAGAGAATGTGGACTGGATGGTGCAGCGGTCAAAAAACTGCTGGGCGGCGCCGTGCTCAAGGGGCGCGATCCATTTCAGATTTTGCAGGACGCGGCCATCGACCCCGGAATCTACGGAAGCGCCAATCGCGCAATTGACGGTCCATCGCTGGTGCGGCTGGTGCGGGCCATTCAGCTTTCACTTGACGATGTCTATCTGGGTTTTCTTCCGCATGGCATCCGGATGGCGCTCGAAACAGAGCGCCTGCTGTCGTTCCTGCATTGCGGCACCTTCGGCGAGGCGCTTCGCGTCAGCATTCGCTTTACCGATGCGATGTCCACGGATGTGGGACCCGTTATCGCCGAAGAGCATGGCGCGGGCCTCCACCACATCTGCAAGTATCAGACGATCGAAGGGCTCGACCGCGACATCCTGGTCTGGATCAGATTTGTCTGGATCTATCATCTGTTCAGCTGGCTGATCGGGCGCCCTGTGACTTTGCGCGGGCTGTCGATCCAGGGACCGCGGCCGGCGCAGGAGAACGGCTTCGATCGGTTTGCGCTGTTTAATTGTCCAGTGAGCTTCAACGCGCCTTTTGATGCGCTTTGCTACGACTGGAGCGATCTCACCGTCCGCCTCGTCCACTCATCGATCCAGGAGTACAATGAATATTATGCCGGCGCGCCAGATTGGTTCGCGCGTCCGAGCGGGGGAATGAACTGGCAGATCAAAACCCAGAAGGTGCTGATTGAACTGCAAAGAGCGGGAATGTGGTCGGCCCCCATCGAAGTTGTTGCGGCGCGTCTGCGCACCAAGCCGCGTCGATTGCGTCAGGATCTCGCCCATGAGGGCGAGAGCTTTCAGGACATGAAAACCCGCCTTCGCGGCGAACTCGCAGGCGCTTATCTCCTGGCGAGCGACATGCCGGTCAGCGCAATCGGCTCTCTGCTGGGATTCAGTGAACCCGGCAGTTTCTCCAGGCATTTCATCGCCTGGGCCGGGGCCTCGCCCTCGGCTTACCGCGCTCAGTGGTCGGGAGAGGCCGCAAAGGTCGCCGCCGCCACCGCGATCTTGAACGAGCGGCGGGTAACCTAGCCGGCGCGCGCACGTTTGCGGTCACTTGAGCCAAATCTTGGCGTCAAACCTGTCATGGCCTTTCGCTTGCGCCGCGGCACGGTTTGCGATGCCGCCTGGAGGCCCGAACGAAGGGCCCTGGGACGGGATCAAGAGGGGGATGAACGTGAACCGCACCGCCAAATTGCTGCGCAGCAGCGTGCTCAGCCTGGGCGCTTCCACTATTCTGTACGGGATCGGGTTTGCCGGCTCAGCGCACGCGCAGACCGCCGAGGAAGCCGCCGCCGACACCGAAAGTGAAGAGATAGTCGTCACCGGGACGAGCATTCGAGGCGTCCCGCCCACGGGCTCAAACCTGATCAGCGTCACCCGCGATGACATCGAGACCAATGGCGGCGCCAATACGCCTGATGTGAGCGCCAGCATTCCTCAGTTGAACAGCTTCAATACCGCGCCGCAAACAAGCGCGGGGACCGGGCCGGGACTGGGCTCATTCGCACCGGCGCTGCGAGGCCTGCCGGCAAACGCAACCTTGCCGCTTATGAACGGCCATCGTTTGGTGAGCGCGGCTGTGCAGGTGACCAATCCTGACTTTCCGCTGATCCCAAATCTGGCGCTTGAACGAATTGAAGTCGTCGCGGACGGCGCCTCGGCCATCTACGGCTCGGACGCGGTTGCGGGCGTGGTGAACTTCATTACCCGCCGCGATGTTGAAGGGGTCGAGATCTCCACCAGCTATGGTGTTGGCGACGATTATCACGCAGGCAATATCGGCGGCTTGTTCGGACGCGATTGGCGCACCGGTTCGATTCTCGCTGCCTATCAATATACAGAGAACAGCGATCTTCTCGCCGGCGACCGCGATTTTCGCGTTACCGATTTCCGGCCCTACGGCGGGATCGACTCGCGCTCGGTCGCTTGCCCCTCGCCAACCGTGTATCCCAACCCGACCTATGTGGCCCCTTACTCAGCGCCGACCTTCGCGCCCGGCGCCAATCGCTGCGACAGTGGCGCGCTTGGCGACTTGCTGCCAAGTTCGAGGATCCATGCGCTCTTTGTGTCAGGGCGTCAGGAACTCGGCGATTACGCGACATTCTGGGGTGAAGTTCTCTATTCCGACCGCAGCGACGAGTACCAGGTGCCGGCGCCCGCGCTCACGGTTGCTTTGCTTGCGCCGGCCTTCGGCGGCAACCCGTTTTTTCAAGGCCCGGTGGGCTCATTTTACGAGTTCGTCTCGTTTCGCGCCGACAACCTGATCGGATCGGACCACTTCATCAACACCAACGACAAATCGGTGCTGAACTCGTCGTTCGGTCTCGACCTGGAATTGTCGAACGATCTCAATCTCAGCCTGTATGGAACGTTTGATTGGGCCAACAACGACAGCTACGTGCCGGGGCTCAGTCAAGCGGCGCTCGACGCAGCGGCGGCGGGAACGACAACCGCGACGGCGCTGGATCCGTTCGGTACCGGCACCTCTCCCGCAGTCATCGCGGCGATCTTGAACTATCCAACCTACGCCAGCGAAGAGCAGGGCGTGAACGTGTTCGCGGCCAAGCTCGACGGACCGCTGGCGGTGCTGCCGGGCGGCGAGCTGCGGTTTGCGGCGGGACTGGAATTCAGATCCGAGACCTTCGAGCAGCGCGGCTATATCGGAACGCCGTCCAACGATATTCCCGAGAACATGGATCGCTACGTCCGCTCGGTTTACGGCGAACTCTATGTGCCGGTTATCGGCGAGCAGAACCAGGTGTCATTCGCCAACAGTCTCGTGGTGTCACTGTCGGCTCGATACGACGAGTACAGCGATTTCGGCACGACGACCAATCCCAAGGTCGGCGTCCGCTGGGAGTTGACGGACGGCCTTGCCCTGCGCGGCTCTTACGGCACCTCGTTTCGAGCGCCGGGCCTCCGCCAGATTGGCGCAACCGTCGGCGCCTACTATCTGAGCGCCATCAACTCCGCCACCTACGCCAACGATCCGACACGGGGCGCAGCGCAGGTCGAGACCATTTATCTCCTGGGCGGAAATGAAAACTTGCAGCCCGAAGAGGCGACGACCTACTCGTTCGGTGTCGACTACAATCCGGCGTTCCTTCCGGATCTGCGCGCAAGCCTCACCTATTATAATCTCGAATACACCGACGTGATCGGCACTCCGGCGGTGCCCTACATCTTCCAGGATCCGCTGTTCGCATCGATCATCCACCGCGGCAATCCGACGACGGCGGAGTTCACCGATCTGCTCGCGATCGCGACGCCTGTGAATCTGCCAGCAGGACCGTTCGGCGCCGACGTAAATCTGCTCGATCTGCGCAACAACAATTTCGGTGTTCGCAAGACAGACGGCTTGGATTTCGACATCAACTATCGCTGGGATACCGGCTTTGGCGCGATGTTTGCCGATCTTGCCGGCAACTACATCCTCAATTTCGACACGCAGTTTTCGCCAGGATCGCCGGTTTCCAACAGCCTCGATCTTGGTCTCCCGCGATGGACGGCGAGAGCAACGCTGGGCGCCCAGATCGGGGCTGTCTCAGTGGCTGGTTTTGTCAACTACCGCGATGGCGTCACCAATAACTTTACGACGCCTACGGGGGTGAGTTCCTACTCCGCCGATCCGTATATGACGGTGGACTTGCGTCTCGCCTGGACGCTGCCGGACCAAGGCTGGACAAGCGGCTCCGTGCTTGCCCTGCACGTCAACGATCTCTTCGATCAAGACCCACCGTTCTTTCCGGGCGCCGATGGCGTCGGCGGGCCCTATAACGCGATCGGCCGCTATGTCGCGGTCAACCTGCGCAAGACTTTCTGAGCACTTCAAGGCGCGCGTCGGAGGTCCCCGATCCAACGGGGGCCTACCGCCGCGGGCGCGGGCGACTCGGGCCAAGCATCTTGATGTCCATATCAAGCGACAAACCCACTTCGCAGATGCAGCTCTTTCGAGAGTGGCTCAAGCGTGAACGCGATCTGCCGTTCACGTGCTATCAGGCGATGTGGGAGTGGTCGACGAGCGACTTGGCGGGTTTTTGGGGCAGCATCTGGGACTATCATGACGTCCGGTCGCCGACTCCGTTCAGCGCGGTGCTGGACGAAGAGACGATGCCCGGCGCGAAGTGGTTCGACGGCGCGAAGGTCAATTACGCACGTCAGGTTTTTGACCATGTCGAGGCCGCTCACGCACGCGGTCTGCCTGCAATCGTGGAAGAAAACGAGACTGGTCGGATCAGGGAGATTTCCTGGACGGAGCTGCGCCGCAAGGTGGCGTCGCTTGCGCTCGCCCTACGCGAAAGAGGTGTCGGGCGGGGCGATCGGGTCGCCGGCTATTTGCCCAATATCGCTGAGGCGGTGATCGGGCTGCTTGCGTGCGCGAGCATTGGTGCGATCTGGACGGTTTGTTCGCCGGACATGGGCACGCCTGCTGTTCTTGACCGCTTGCGTCAAATTTCCCCGAAAGCGCTGCTCGCCGCCGACGGCGTATTCTATGCCGGAAAAGCTCTGGATCGCAGCGCAACGATCGCGGAAATCCAAGCGGCGTTGACGAGCATTGAGACGCTATGGGTTATCGAAACCGGCTGGGGAAGGTCGGCGATCCCCGGGGCGCTCAACTTCGAGCGGGCGTTGGCGCGGGAAGGCGCGGACGTGGAGGCGTTCGAACCCGAATGGCTGCCCTTCGATCATCCGCTATGGATATTGTATTCGAGCGGCACCACTGGATTGCCCAAGGCGATCGTGCACGGTCATGGCGGAATTATCGTAACGTCTTATGTGGGCAGGCTGCATTTCGATCTCGGCGCCAGCTACAGTCCAAACAATTGGGGCGAGCGCTTTCACTGGTATAGCGCCACAGGCTGGGTGATGTGGAACCAGCAGGTCGGCGGTCTTCTGTTCGGGACCACGATTTGCCTGTTCGACGGTTCGCCCGGCGGCGCCAAGGAGCGCAACGACTGGGGAACGCTGTGGGCATTCGCGGCGCGCCATCGCGTGACCTGGTTCGGTGCAGGCGCGGCGTTCTTCAGCAATTGCAGGAAGGCCAGGATCAGGTTCAGCGATTGCGGGGATCTCAGCGCCATACGCGCATTGGGCAGCACCGGTTCTCCGCTGCCGGCCGAAGTCCAGCTCTGGGGCGGCGAGCAGATCGCCGCCATTACCGGCCGCGAGACATGGTGGTGCAATATCAGCGGCGGGACCGATGTGGCTGCTGCGTTCTTGGCCGGCAATCGCGAATTGCCGGCGCGCCCCGGCAAGCTGCAGTGCCGTCACCTTGGCGCTGCGGTGGAAGCCTGGAACGAGAGCGGCGAGCCGCTCGTGGGAGAAGTGGGCGAGCTTGTCGTCACGCGTCCATTCCCGAGCATGCCGCTGTTCTTCTGGGGCGATGAAGACGGCGACCGTTACCGCCAGTCTTATTTTGCTGCATGGCCCAACATCTGGCGCCACGGCGACTGGCTTCAGGTCGACAGCGACGGCGCCTGCACCATCACCGGGCGCAGCGACGCCACCATCAACAGGCACGGGCTGCGCATGGGCACGGCCGATATTTACGCAGCCGTCGAGCACATGGGCGAGGTCGCCGACAGTCTCGTCATCGACATCGAAGATGGCGATGGCGACAGCAAGCTCTTGATGTTCGTAGTTCCGAGCGAGGGGTGCGCGCTCGACGCCAGGATGGAGGCGGCCATGAGTTCGGCCATCCGCCGGGCGCTGTCGCCGCGCTTCGTGCCTGATCTCTTTATCGGCGCGCCCGGGGTGCCGCGCACCTTGTCGGGCAAAAAGCAGGAGCTTCCGGTCAAGCGGCTATTCCAGGGCTGGCCGCTTGCCAAAGTTGTCAATCTGGACGCCATCGCCAATCCCGAGATCATCCCCTGGTACACTGATCGCGCCAGGGATTGGCTTGAGGGCGTGCGATGAACCCCGTTCTCCGCGAGCCGAGGGAGCGGACAGCCGGCGTCCGGCCGTCACACAGGTACGAAGGAAGCTGCAATGAGCGATGATAGAGCTGGCGCCCGCGCCGCGGTGCAGGCCGCGCCCCGCCGCGGGCTGGTGCTGGGGCTCTTGTGTTTCGTCTATGTGCTCAATTTTCTGGATCGCCAGCTTGTCTCCATCCTCGCCAAACCGATCCAGGACGGGCTTCAGATCAGCGATGGCCAGCTCGGAAGGATTACCGGCTTCTATTTCGCGCTCTTCTACTGCTTCATTGCAATCCCTGTAGGCTGGCTGGCGGATCGCACCAATCGCGTGCGGGTGTTGGCGATCGCATGCGGGTTCTGGAGTGTCGCCACCGCCGCATGCGGGGCGGCGGGCAATTACGCGCAGCTGGTGATTGCACGGATGGCGGTCGGCGTCGGCGAGGCGGGAGGCGTGCCGCCATCGTATGCGATCATATCCGACTATTTCCCGCGTGAACAACGCGGCACGGCGCTTGCCATTTTCAACTTGGGCCCGCCGCTCGGCTCGGCCCTGGGTGTGGCCTTCGGCGCTTCGCTTGCGGCGGCGTTTGATTGGCGTTTGCCGTTCTATGTGATCGGCGCCATCGGCGTGGTGACGGCGATCATCGTCGCATTGCTGATCTCCGAACCCAAGCGCGGCGCTTTCGACGGCGCCTACGAGGTCGGCGCGGCGCCGGAGAGCTTCTTTGCGACGATTGCACGGTTCTTCGCCAATCCGGTGCTTTGCCTGGCCGCCGTTGCAAGCGGCGCCGCCAACTTCATCACCTATGGGCTCAGCAATTTCGCCACTCTTTTTCTGATGCGCGAGAAGGGGATGGAACTTGGTGAAGTCGCGATCTGGTACGCTCTGGTCGTTGGCGCAGGCATGGGCGGAGGCATCTTCTTCTCGGGGCGGTTGTTGGATTGGTTCGGTGCGCGCGCGAAGACCGCCTATGCGCTTCTTCCGGCCTTATCGCTGCTCGTGGCGTTTCCGTTCTTCCTCGGTTTTGTGTGGGCGCCTGAATGGAAGCTGGCCTTGGTGTTTCTGATGGCGCCGATGTTCTTGAACTCCTTCTTCCTCACCGCAACCGTGACTTTCGTTCAGAGCGAAGTGCGCGCCGACCGGCGCGTGATCTCCGGGGCTCTCCTCTTGCTGGTCATGAACTTCATCGGTTTGGGGCTGGGCCCCACCTATGTCGGCTTCGCCAGCGATTTCTTTGCGCCTTCGCTCGGCGCGCACGCCCTGCAAGCCGCGCTCTATGCGCTGTCGCCCATGTATCTCATCGCGGCGACGCTCTATTTTTGGCTCGCGCATCTCATCAAGAAATCATCAGTCTCAGGAGAACTTGCGCAATGAAAGCGGTCTCGATCATCGCCGCGTACGTAGCGTCCTGCTTCTTGTTGTGGGCGTGCGCGACGCCGGAAGCCGCACGCCCCGCCGATGCGCCTGTCGTCGATGCGCCCGCAGGTGCTGTGCGCGGCTTGCGGATCGGGGGCGTCGATCAGTTCCGCGCCATTCCCTATGCGCAGCCTCCTCTGGGCCAACTCAGATGGCGCCCGCCCCAGCCCTTGCCGCGCTGGAGCGGCGTACGCGCCGCTGAAGAGCGCGGTGTAGCCTGCATGCAGCCGGTCATGGCGACGGGACCGTACAATCGCGGCGCGGTCGCCATGTCGGAAGATTGTTTGACCCTCGACATCACCGCGCCCGCGAACGCGCGCAACGCGCCGGTCATGGTGTGGATCCATGGCGGCACGCTCATCTGGGGCACGGGTCATTCGCCGATGTACGATGGCGGTGCGTTCGCCGCGCGCGGGGTCGTGCTGGTTTCGATCAACTACCGTTTGGGCGTGCTGGGCTATCTTGCGCACCCCGAACTGAGCGCCGAATCCGCAGACGGCGTCTCCGGCAATTATGGTCTGCTCGACCAGATCGCGGCCCTGCAGTGGGTTCGCGACAATATCGCAGCCTTTGGCGGCGATCCGCAAAACGTCACCATCTTTGGGGAATCCGCCGGCGCCTTGAGCGTCGAATACCTACTGGCGTCGCCGCCGGCGCGCGGGCTGTTTGACCGTGCGATCATTCAGAGCGGTTATCTCTTTACCATGCCGGAGCTTCACGACGCCCGCTTTGAGGAATATTCCGCCGAGGCGATTGGCGCGTGGGCGGCCACGCAGGTTTCCGCCGCCAATCTCGCGCAGTTGCGGGCGATGGACGCGCGCGAACTGGTGGATCGCGCCGCCGCAGCCGGTTACGCGCCGCTTGGCACGATTGATGGAAAGATACTGCCGCGTCAGCTTGTCGATACATTTGAGCGTGGCGAGCAGGCCCCGGTGCCGCTTATGGCCGGATTCACCAGCGGTGAGATACGAGGTCTGCGCCTTCTGCTGCCGCCGCTGGCGGAAAGTCCAGACGCGTATAGCGAGACGATCACGGCGCGTTACGGCGATCTCGCCGGCGAATATCTGCGCCTTTATCCGCCCACAGAGCTTGAGCAGAGGCGGCTTGAAGCGTCGCGCGATGTCGTGTTCGGCTGGGCCTCCGAGCGATTGGTTCGCAACCAGACGGCTCTTGGTCAGCCCGCCTTCCTTTACTATTTCGACCACGACTATCCTGCTGCGGCTGCAGCCGATCTGACCGCGTTTCACGCGAGCGAAGTGCCGTTTGTGTTCGGCTCCTTCGACGCCACCCCGGCCAATTGGCCAAGAATTCCCGAAACGCGCGAGCAGCGCGCAATATCCGATGCAATGCTAGACTACTGGACGAGTTTTGCGCGCACGGGCGAGCCGTCGGCGGCGCGTCGACCCGTTTGGGCGCCGTTCGCACGGAGCCGGTCCTATATGCGCTTTGGCGAAGCGCCGGCGCCGGGAACGCAATTCATGCCCGGCATGTACGAGTTGCATGAGCAGATCATGTGCAGGCGCCGGCACAGTGGAAGCCAGTCCTGGAATTGGCGCTCGGGCTCGACCGCCCCCGTGCTGCCCGCGCCCGTTCCCGAATGCGCAACGGGCTGACGCGCGCGGGCGCCATGGGTTTTGGATGTCCGCGCCCCGCGACTGCGTGAGCGGCTGCGCGCTCTCGCTAGCTAGACCCGCCGCTTCGGCTATCGAGGCCTCCACATCCCGATCAAGCGAGAAGGCCTGAAGGCGAACCTCAGGAAGCTCGTCCGGCGCTTTAGCAGCTCAGCCTGAAGAAGCGCAGCGGGCGCAAACGCGACCGCGGCGCGCGATGAGGCTCCCGTAGCGACCAAACCAGCGCCGGAGCCCCGACTTCGCGGCCTATGACCGAGGGCAACCCGGGAGAAGGTCACGCCCTGAAAGGGCTTCCGCATCTGTGAGTTTCCACTAGGGTTCCCCGCTACTGCAGCGGGCATCTGGTGCGGTGCGCGAAAGCGCGTTATCGGCCTCGACAAATTGGGCAGGGGCGTTCAATGCCGACCATCATTCCCTCTCCGGGATCGCCCGGCAGCGCGAACATCTTTGCGACGATCCCGCTCAACCAGAACATTTCTCTGGCCGCTGGCCAGCGGCAGTACACGACGTCGCCGATGTTCGCGCTCTACGATCACACGGCCGTCTTCGAAACGTTGGACTTCACGCTTTCGAATGCCGGGACGATGTGGATCGCGAGCACCGGCATCGCCCGCCTGCTTTTCCCCTGGAACTTTTCGCAAGTCACCAACACGGGCCTTATGGTGGCGCAGTCCAACGGCGGCGCTGCCTCGTACGTCGTCAATGTCGGCAGCACCTGGATCGGCGGCCTCAACAATAGCGGGCGCATGTTCGCGATCTCAACGGCGGGCGATGCCGCGACGATCGTGGACTACGCCCAGGGCGCTCTCATTTACAACAGCGGCGTGATCGCTGCTCAGGGCGCCATTGATGTCGGCGCTATTACGCGCATGAACGGAGGCCAAATCGTCAACACGGCAAGTGGTCAGATTCTCGCCGAGGGGCGCGACGTCTACGCCATCATGCTTATCAGCGGCCACTCCGGCGATGTTGCGGGCTATTACGACGTCGATAATGCCGGCCTGATCCAAGCTGCGTCGATCAATCCGGCATATGCCTCGGTCGGCATTTTCATCGGCGCACTCGGCTATATGTCAATTCGCAACGCCGGCACGATCACGGCAGACATTGCGGTTCTGATCGATTCTACCGGCAACGGCGGCGTGCACCGCATCTTCAACCTCGCCGGCGGCCACATTAATGGCGATATCGTTTTAGATGGCGGAAACGACTACATCGAGAACGCGGGACAAATCGTTGGCGATGTCATTCTCGGTCTCAACGACGACACCATCGTCAATACCGGCCAAATTGTCGGGCTTGCCTCCATGGGCTGGGGCGAGGATACCTTCACCGGCGGCGACAACGCGGATGCAGTTATCGCCGACCGCGGCGACGATACGCTGAGCGGTGGCGGCGGCGCCGATCTGTTGCTCGGAGGGCGTGGCGACGACGCGATTGTGGGCGGCGCCGGCAATGACGGCCTCTACGGCGAGTTCGGCAGCGATGTGATTACGACGCAGGGCGGCGACCGCGTTGCGGCGGGCAGCGGCGACGACACTGTCGTGCTGGGCGACCTTGCATTCTTGGACGTCGATGGCGGCGCGGGCGCAGACACGCTTGTTCTGCCGAACGTCGCTGACGTTCTCGACCTGCAGGCGGCGATCGCCAGTGGACGCGTGCATGGCTTTGAGACGATTGCGCTGCCGGGTGCGCAAGAACTGGTGATCCACGCTGGCGATGTCGGAGCTCTCACTGGCGGCCAACAAATGCGCGTGACCACCGTCGCGAGCAGCCGTGTCGATCTCCTCGGCGCCTGGGCCGCCGGCGCGCCAGCGATACTCGATGGCGTTGAGTACGCTGTCTTCACACAGGGCGCGGCCACAGTTCTGATCGCCGGCGATGGCATCGTCTCGATTGTGGAAGCGGCGCCGGGCGGCGCCGGCGGCTTGGACGCGGTCGCCGGCGGAGGCGTTGCGCCGTTGCCTGGCTCGACCGCGGGAGCGAACCTGACAGGTAGCGTCACCGACATGGGCGCCACGATGGAGGGGCCAGACGTCATTGAAGCCGACGAGATCTGGACGTCGAATGTGGGCGGAGGCACCGGCGGCTGGGCGCTTGTGAACTACGGCCAGGTGACGAGCACCGGAAATGGCGCGACGGGCGCCCGCCCGATGGGCGTCATGATCGCCAATTACGGAACGATCAGTGCAACGGTCGCCGGCGACGGCGCCAATCTCGCCTCCAACACCAGCCGTTATGACACCTACGGTGTGACCAACTCTATTCAGGCTCTCGTCAGCAACGCGATAGCCGCGAGCGGTTTTGGCGCGAACTACGGCACGATCACCGCCTCGAGCCAGGCCTCGATCGCTGTCGCGAGCAATGGCGGCGGCGCGAACTATGGGACGCTGACGGCGACATCGAGCCAATTCGTCGCCGTTGGCGTGAATGGCGGCAATTTCGTCAATGCCGGCGACATCAATGTGACCGGTCATTACGAAGCCTATGGCGTCGTCGCGGGCAATCTTGAGTTCAGCAACAGCGGCCAAATCACGGTTACGGCCACCGGCGCAGGCGCGCATTCGATTGGCGTCTACGTCTATTACGCGAGCGGAACCGGCCATCTGGTCAACAGCGGCGACATCACCGCGGAAATCGCCGTCCGCACGCAGCAAATGGTCAATGGCAACGCCCTCGTCATTGAGAATACCGGCGAGATTCACGGTCGCATCGAACTCAATGTGCAGACGAATGGCACGCTCGCTCGTCCAGACGTCGTAATGAATTCGGGTCTCATAGACGGTGAAATCCGCTTGGGCGGTGAGCGCGATCTCTATCTGGGCGGTTCGGGTACGCAGTTGCAGGGCGTGCTCGGCGAAGCGGGGATGGATCTGATCGTGGGCGGCGCGGGCGGCGAGACATTGAACGGCGGGGCCGACGCGGACGCGCTGATCGGCGGCGGCGGCGCGGACGCGCTGACGGGCGGCGCGGGCGCGGATGTGTTCGTTTATAGAGCCGCCACGGACTCGAGCGCAGCGTCGTTCGACACCATCGCCGATTTCGAAACTGGCGTCGATCGCATCGATCTCACCGCAATCGCCCCAAGTGCGGTCGCTCTTGATTTTGCCGATGGCGTGACGACGCTCACCGCGCTCGCCGCCAACGGCACGCTGGTCATTCGCATATCCGGCGCCGTGGCGGCAGCTGACGTTGTCACCGTCGCAGAGACTGCGATCAACGGCGCTGCCGCGGCGGACTTGCTGGTTGCGACAGCGGGCGGCAGCACGCTCACGGGCGCCGGGGGCGATGACTTGCTCGTTGGTTCAGCCGCCAATGACATTTTGAATGGCGGCGCGGGGGTCGACATCATGGCGGGCGGCGCCGGCGACGACACCTATTATGTCGAATACGGCGAAGAGGGCGTCCGCGAACTTCTCGGCGATGGCGTCGACACGATCATCCTCTCGGCGATCTATTCTGCACCCTACTACATGCCGGACAATGTCGAGAACCTGATCGTTGCGGGCACGTATGGCAATGTTGTTGGAAACGGTCTTGCCAACACGATCACGGGCAATGCGAGTTCGGGGCGCATCGACGGCGGCGCCGGCGCCGACACGATGATCGGGGGCTCAGGCAGCGACCAATACATTGTCGACAATATTCTAGATGTCGTGATCGAGGACCTCGGCGCGTCTACCGACGACAGCATCGTCACAAGCGTGACCTACACGCTGAGTGAAAACGTGGAAAATCTCACGCTTGCCGATGCTGCCGGCGCGATCGATGGCTTTGGCAACGCGCTTGCCAATATCATCAGCGGCAATGAGAGCGGCAACGTCCTCCATGCCGGCGAGGGGGCGGACACCGTCTACGCCGGGTCTGGAGCCGATCTCGTCTATGGCGATGCCGGCGCTGACGGACTCTTCGGTCAGAATGGGGATGACATCATCTATGGCGGGGGCGGAAATGATGTCCTGACCGGCGGCGCGCACAACGATACGCTCAATGGAGAAGGCGGCTTCGATACCGCTTCCTATGCCGTCGCTTCGACAGCAGCCAGCTGGATTCGCGACGATGGCGGCGCCTGGATCGTTTCTGCGGCGAGCGACGGCATCGATAACGTCAGCGGCGTCGAGGTGCTGCATTTCACCGATCGCGACGTTTACCTTGACGTCGCCGAACGTTCGTTCAGCGGCAACGCCACATCCGACGTGCTGTTCCGCCGTGCCGACGGCATTATGGCGAGCTGGGAAGTAAACGGCGCCAATGTCGTCTCCGCCGCATTCTTGCCGGCGGCGGGTGCGGAATGGCGCGTGTTGGGTACAGGCGACTTCGATGGCGATGGGCGCACCGATGTGGCTTGGCAGCGCGACGACGGACTCGTCTACACTTGGCGTATGAACGGGGGCTCGGTCGCCTCCTCGCACGCGCTCGCCGGCATCGGCCCGGAATGGTCGTTCCTCGCGGTCGGCGATTTCGATGGCGATGGACGCGAGGACTTCGCCTGGCAGCGCAGCGACGGCCTGGTGTATCTGTGGCGCATGAACGGCGCCTCGATTGCGGGCGCGGACGCGGTCACGGGTCTGGGAGCCGAATGGGGCCTCGCGGGCGTCGGCGACTTCAACGGCGATGGTCGCGAGGATTTCCTCTGGCGCAACAGCGCCGGAAACACGGTGATCTGGCACATGAATGGCGCTGCGTTCGCAGGCACGGGCGCGACCAGCATGCAGGCGGGGCTTGAGTGGGAGATCGCGGGCGTAGGCGACGTTGACGCCGATGGCCACGATGACATCATCATGCGCCGCCTGAGCGACGGCATGGTGCGCGTGTGGCAAATGGACGGCGCCAGCGTTGCCTCTTCGACCGACGTTGCCGCGGTCGATCCCGCGCAATGGACGATCCATAATATCGGCGACTATGACGGCGACGGTCGAGCGGACATCCTGTGGCAAGACGCAAACGGACTTGTCTACGTGTGGCTGATGAACGGCGCTGCGATCGCCGGCGCGGGCGCGGTGTCGGGGATCGGCGCCGAGTGGGAGATCATCGGCGGCGGCTAACATGCCCCGCCGGCCTGACTGACACGGCCTTCTGGCTTGGCGTTGCGCAGCGCCCATTGCGGTCGGGATGTCAGCGCCGACTGAAAGGAGGCGCGGATGGAGCGGCGCCGCCGGCCGGGACCGCATCTCTTACGCGATAGCAAGCGGAACGCGCGCCGGGCCTTGGAGCGCGGCGCGCGCCTCGCTTATCCTCAGCAGCCCGAACAATCCCAGTCTCGTTCAAGGCCGTCATCGGAATCGAAGGTCGTTTCGGCACTGTATGTGCGGCCGCCGATTTCGAACTCGCTGTTGCGCTCGCCGGACCAATCGCCGTCATCGTCGCGGCTGAGACTACCCTCGCTGCTGGCGCGGCCGCCGAAGGGACCCGACGCGTAGCCGCTCTGCTGGTGATCGATCTCGCCATCGTTGTTCCAAGTCGTCGTGCCTTGGCCGCAGCCCACTCCGCCAGCAGCGCCGCGTGCGCAGCCGCGGCTGCCTGAGGCGCCATTGCCGCTGCCATCCGTGACCAAGCCACGTTCGCCGACAGCGCGGCCGCCGAAGGGACCGCGGACGTCTTCCGCCGCGCCTGCGGTGACGCCGCCGGCCGCGTTTTCGAAACCGCCGCGCACGCGCTGCGCCTCGGCCGTACCGGCGAGCAGGCAGAATACCGCCACGCTCGCAGCCAAAGGGAATTTCTTCATGGCATTTTCTCCGTTGCTTTCTGGGTTAGGCGGGTTGCTCGTCGAACGCCTGCTCGTGTTGCTGCATGATGCGGAAGCCGCGGATGCACAGACCCAGCATCGCGACGATGCCGCCGACGTGCAGGAACAAGAGATCGTTGAAGGTCGCGGCTTTTGCATAGAGCCAGTAATCGGCCGCGAGGATCGGCAGCGTGGCCACACCGAAGCCGATGAAGGTCCAACTGGCGAAGCGCTTGAAGGCGGCGAAGAGGCCGGCGGCGACGGCGTGCGCGCCGAGTGCGCCGATGGCGAGGCCGACGATCGGGTAGCCGGTCTGGAATTCCGGACGCGCCATGAGCGCGCGGAGGAAGTCCGGCGCGCCCAGCGCAACGGCGCCGAACGAGAGGAAGCCGGCGGCGATCGCGTATTGCGTGAGCCGGGCAGGGAAGTAAGGGGTAAGCATTATTGTCTCCATCAAATGAAGCGGCGTGGGGAGGAGCAGGCGCGGGCCGCCGCGGGGCGCGCGCCGTTCAAGTTTCAGGCTGCGACGGGCACGCGCTCCGCGTTCTTGACCGCTTGCGCGATGCGGATGCTGGAGTGCGGGCCTTCGATCCAGGCGACGACTTCGCCGTCATTGACGATCATCGTCGTCGGCAGCACGCGCACGGCATAGGCGCGCGCCGCTGCCACGCTCTCGAACGCATCGACGTAACCGAAATTGGCGGCGTCGTGACATTCGAGCCAGGCTTCCGCGAACTGGACCGCTTGATCCATGGTCGCTTCGCCATGCGGCGCGCCGAACATGACGGCGGCCACGCCGGGTTCGCTGATAAACTCGGCCAGCGTGCGCGTATTAAGACGTTGCATAATTCCCTCCAGAAATTGCTTTGTGTGAAATTCAGTGTCCCGCTTCGGCCATGCTGACGGCGCGCGTCGGTTTGGGTGCGAGCCAGATGACGAAGGCGGCGGCGACGAAGGCGATGGCGACCATGGCCATCACCTGGTTGGTCGCGATCATCACGGACTGACCGTCGACCATGTTGTTCAGCGCATAGAGCGCCTGATCATGCGTCATGCCCGAGCCTTCCAGCGCGCGCATGGCGTCGCCATTGCGATCGGTCAGACCCGAGAGCTCCGAGTGGTTGTAGCTCGACTTGTCTTCCCAGATCGTCTGCACCACCGAGGTCGCGACCGCGCCCGAGAGCGTGCGCAGGAAGTTCTGCAGGCCCGCGGCCGAGGCGGTTTCGTGCGGTTCGACGGAGCCGAGCGAGAGTGCGGTCAGCGGGACGAAGAAGAACGGCAGGCCTGCGCCCATCGCCAGCAGCGGCAAAGAAATTTGCCAATAGGTGATGTCGTTGGTGACGTTGCAGCGGATCGCAGTGACGCCGGCGAGCCAGATCAAGCCCACGAACACCAGCCGGCGCGGATCGACTTTGCCCATGCGGGCGCCGACGATCGGTGCGGCGACGATGGCGAGCACGCCCGACCAGGCTGTGGTCATGCCGGCCCAGGTCGAGGTGTAGCCCATATAGCTCTGCAGCCAGAGCGGCGTGAGCACGTTCGCGGCGAACATGGCGCCGAAGGCGAAGGTCAGCGTCACGACGCTCGCGGTGAAGCCGCGATGACGAAACACTTTGAGGTCGACGATCGGGTATTTCGCGGTCAGTTCCCAGATCACGAAGACCACGAAGCCAACGGCGGCGACCGAGGCGAGCGCGATGATCAGGTTCGATTCGAACCAGGCGTGCTCCTTGCCGAGATCGACCATGAGCTGCAGCGCGCCGACGAAAGTGATGAGCAGAACGAGGCCCACCACGTCGATCGGCATCTTCACCTTCGACAGCTCGTAGCGCTGCAGCATCTTCATGGCGAGCGGCGCGCAGAAGAGCGCCAGCGGCACGTTGATGAAGAAGATGAGGGACCAGCCGTAGCTGTCGCAGAGCCAGCCGCCGAGGATCGGACCCAGCACCGGTGCGACCAAGGTCGTCATGGCCCAAAGCGCCATCGCCGAGTTGGCCTTTTCCTTCGGGAATATGCGCAGCAGCAGCGTTTGCGACAGCGGCATCAGCAAGCCGCCCGTCAAGCCCTGCATGATGCGCCCGAAGATGAGCATTTCGAGCGAGTTCGAGATGCCGCAAAGCGCGGAGAAGGCGCCGAACAGCAGCATCGCGGTGGTGAACACCCGCACCGGACCGAAGCGGCCGGCGATCCAGCCGGTGAGCGGAACGACGATCGCTTCCGCAACCGCATAAGAGGTGATCACCCAGGTGCCTTGGCTCGACGAAATGCCGAGGCTGCCGGCGATGTTCGGCACTGAGACGTTGGCGATCGTCATGTCCAACACGGCGATGAAGTTGGCGCTCGCCAGCACGATCGCGGCGAGGAAGAGCATGCCGCCTTTCAGCGGCTGCTCCATTGCGTGAGAGGCGCCGGTCATGTGATGTCTCCCCTTGGGCCGGTTCAGTTCGAAGCCGTGCGCGTTTCGGGATCGCGCTCGCGGACGTCGATGCGCGCTTCCATGGAGAGACCGACACGCAGCGGATGTTCGGCGAGCTCGGCGGAGTCGAGGCTGATGCGCACCGGCACGCGCTGCACGACGCGGATCCAGTTGCCGGTCGCGTTCTGCGCCGGGATGATCGCGAAGGCGGAACCAGTGCCGCCGCCCAGACCTTCGACGCGGCCGTGATAGGTGACGCTGTCGCCGTAGAGGTCAGACGTGAGCTCGACCGGCTGGCCGATGCGCACGTCGCGTAATTGGCCTTCCTTGAAGTTGGCGTCGACATAGGCTTGCCGCAGCGGCGCCACGATCATGAGCGGCTGGCTCATCTCGATGCGCTGGCCGACTTGTGCCGAGAGCTGCGTCACCACGCCGTCAACCGGCGCCGTAATCGTCGTGCGCTGCAGCGAGAGGCGAGCGCTCTCGACGGCGGCGCGCGCCGCGGCCGTTTCTGGGTGGTTTTCGACCGTCTGACCGCGGGTCAGCGCGCGCTGCGCTTCGAGGTTTTCCTGCGCGGCGGCGAGATTGCCGCGCGCCGCGTCATAGGCGGCGCGGGCGACCGAGACCTCTTCCGCCGAGACCGCGCCGGTTTGCGCCAACGCGCGGCGGCGGTCGTAGTCGGCTTGCGCGCGGGCGAGTTCAGCCTGGCGGGTGCGCACTTGCGCGGCGGAGGACGCTTCTTGCGCAAAGTATTGCCGCACGCGCTGGACGGCGCGCTGATAGTCGGCTTCGGCTCGGGCCAGGTTGATGCGCGCGTCAGCCGGGTCAATGAGCGCCAGCACGTCGCCGCGATGCACGGTTTGGGTGTCGGCGACGAGCACCTCGAGAATCTGGCCCGACACCTGGGCGTTGATTTGCGCGGTCTGCGCATCGACATATGCGTTATCGGTGGTGACATAGTGCGAGCCGACGAGGGCGTAGTGGAGGGCAAAGCCGATGGCGATTTTGGCGAGCACGCCGGCGACGCCGTAGAGGCCCCACTTGCGGTACTTCTTCATCTTGGCGGCCTTGGCGTCGTCATCACCGGGCGTAGCGGGGGTGAGCGACGGCGGCGGCGCGTCATCTATGATGATGGTCTCGGTTTCTCTGAATCGGATATCGTCGGCCATTGTAGTCTCCTCCAATTTCGGGCGTGATCAGGATGCAGTGGTGAAGCCGCCGCCGAGGGCGCGGATGAGCGTGATGTCGAGTGAGAAGGCGCGCGCTTCGAGCGCAGCTACGGTGCGGCGCTGGTCGATCAAGCTCGACTCCACGCTCAGCGTGTCGATGTAGCTCGCCAGTCCGCCTTCGTAGCGCAGCCGGATGACGCGATAGGCGGCTTCTGCGGCGACGAGGCCTTGGCGCTGCTCAGCCAGTTCGGCTTCGATGGCGCGACGATCGTTTAGCGCATCGGCGACTTCGCGGAGCGCGGTCGTGAGGCTGTCGTTGTAGAGGGCGACGGCTTCGTCGTAGTCGGCGCGCGCGCCGCGATAGGCGCCTTCGATGCGCCCGCCCGAGAAGATCGGCAGCGACACCGCCGGACCAACTTGCGCGAACGAGAGATCGCCGCTCCCGAGCCGGCCCAAACCCAGCGTCTGAATGCCGACAACGGCCGCGAGGTTCACGTTTGGATAGAAGTCCGCGCGCGCGACGTTGATGCCCTCAGCCGCGCTTTCCGCGCGCAGGCGCGCGGCGACGAGGTCAGGGCGGCGGCCGATGAGATCGAGATCGACGCGCGCCGGCAGGCCGATGCGGGTCAGGGCCGGCGCTTGCGGGACCGCAATCTCCAACCCGCGGTCCGGCCCTTTGCCGAGCAGGGCGGCGAGTTGATGCCGGGTGCGGATGATCTCGGCGTCGAGGGCGATGAGATCGGCGCGGGCGCGGGCGAGTTCAGTAGTCGCTTGCTGCGCCGGGGCTTCATTCTCAAGACCGGCGGTGACGCGGTCGCGGGTTAGGGTGGCGCTGTATTGACGAAGCTCGGCCGCTTGTTCGAGTTGGCGGCGGTCGGCGGTGTAGCGAACCAATTCGGCGTAAGCGAGCGCGACCGCAGTCGAGATCTGCAAGCGCGCTTCGGCGGCTTCCGCTTCCATCGCCTCGGCGCGCGAGGTGGCCTGCGCGAACGAAGCGCGGTTGCGGCCGAAGAAGTCGAGTTGATAGCTGAACTGGAGCGAGGCGCTGGTTTGCGTCTCCCAATCTTCCGGCAGGGAGTCGCGGATCGCCTCCGGGATATTGCTCGCGCTCAGGTCCTGCCGCGATGTTTCGATGCCGGTTTGACCTTGAACGCTCGGGTAGCGCGATGAGCCGGTCTGTTGCGCGCCGGCTTGCGCCTGGCGCATGCGGGCGGCGGCGGCGGCGAGCGTTGGGCTATCGGCCAGTGCTTCCTCGATCAACGCGTTAAGCGCCGGATCGCCATAAGCCTGCCACCACCGATCCGACGGCCAATCGGCCACCGGCGCGGCAAAGCTCTGAACGCTGTCGTAGCGATCCGGCGCCGCCATTTCAGGACGGGCGCCGAGGTCGGGCGGGGTGGCGCAGGCGACCAGCATCGCGGTCGTGCAGGCCAGAATGAGCCGCCGGGAAACGGATTTGATCATTATCTTCCCCTGGTTTGGCGCCCCTGTCGGACCGTGCCTTGGTCAGCACGGCTCATGCAGGCTCGCCGGATGCAGGAAAGAAAACGTTTCTTTTCCTTTTTGTCAACGCGCGGGTGCTGACGAACTCGTGATGCGAGCGTAACGGCTTAAATAAACGAGATTATTTCTTTTGGCCTGAAGTCACGGACTGCACAAATAGGAAAGAAACCACTTCTTTTCTTAATGGCTCGGGTGTAGGCTGCGCTTATCGCCAATGTTCAGCCTGGCCTGCCGCCGAAGGGATGGTCCTGCGTATGTCTCCAGCAAAAGCCGGGCGCCGCCCGCGTTTGGGCCCCGGCCGTCTGTCCGCCGCGGAAACCGAAAATCTTCCAGACCGGCTCCTGGACGCAGCCTTTTTGCTCTTCACGGAGCACGGCTATGCGGACGCCACCATGGATCAGATCGCAAAGCGCGCCGGGGCGTCGACCAAGACGCTTTACAGCCGCTATTCCAACAAGGCCGAAATTCTGGAGGCCGTCATCGCGCGCAACGTGGAGCGCACCGTTGCTAATGCGCTGCGCGGATTTTCGCTGCGGGCGGAGGAGGTAGGACCGCGCGAGTTTCTGCTGAAGTTTGGGCTGCAGATCGGCATGGCGACGTTGTCGGATGAAACCGCAGGCATCACCCGCATTACCTTTGCCGAGGCGCATCGCTTCCCGATCCTGCGCCGCACCTATAGGGAAGTCACCGGGCGAGGCGTCGCGGCGATCCAAAACTGCCTCATCCTGTGGCGGGACAAGGGGCAACTCGATTTCGACGTGGATACCGAGTTGCTGGCGGAGCACTGCTTCCACGCTCTGACCAACGAGCCGCGCATTCGCGCCATCCTGGCCGACCCCATGTCGCGCGCTGAACTTACGCGCTACGTCACGCTCGCGGTGGATATGTTCATTGCCGGCCTTGGCGGGGAGAAGAAAGCAAAACGCACGCACAAATAGGCCGGCGCCCTGCGATAGGGGCCGGCCTACATGGGTTGAGCGGGCGGTCAGCGCTAAGGCGCGTTTCCGCGCACGATCCGCATTTCGAGGCTCTGCTGCACGGCGTGCGCATCGTAGAGGTTCGCATTGCCGGGCGGATGGCCCTCGAACATCACGATGTCGGCCAGCGCGTTGTGACTGGTGATCCGGCGGACGCCGCCGATGCCCGGGCGCACCGCGCCCACGCCTTCGTAGCTGGTATTGTCCTGCACGTCGTGAGCGACGATCAGGAAGCTGTCATAACCTCGCGCGAGCGTGGTTTCGGCGGCGCGATAGAGCAGGTAGGTCTCGACCGTTTCGCGCGGCGTCAGCGTATTGCCGTTGTAGGAAATGCGGACGCGGTTGGGTTCGACCTGCTGCTCAGCGTAGCCGTAACGCTCGCCGGCCGCGCGGGCCTGGTATTGCGGCGCCTGCGTTGCGCAGGCAGCCGTCATCAAGCCCGCCACCAGGGCGAGCAGCATCATCTTACGCATGGGTTTCCTCGTCTTATGTGGAGTTAGTGAAGCTTAGCGGACGCGCCCAGCGAGGCGGCTTGTCACGAAGCGGGCGTCATAGACGTTGGCGCGACCTTCCGGGCGCACACCGTGATACATGAGAATTTCCGACACACTTTCATGCCGGTTGATCTCGCGGTAACGGCGTGGCGGCAGCAGCGGTGGCGCGGGCGGTCCGGCGGCGGCGAACTCGGTGGTGGTGTCAACGTCGTGATCGACAACCGCGAAATAGTCGAAGCCGCGCTGCAGCGTTGTCTCGGCGGCGCGGTAGAGCAGCGCGGATTCGACGGACTCGAGATCTGCGCCCGGCGCGCCGGAGAAGCTGACGCGCACGCGATTCCAGTCGAGTTGGGTCTCCGCGTAGCCGTAATGGCTCCGCGATGCGGCCGCCGGCTGGTACGGCGTGATGGTTTCCGCGTTCGCGGCCGTCGCGAACAGGACCGCAATTGCGGCGATCTTCAGGGTGCGCATCAACTCCTCGCTTGGCTGGACCGGCAACCGGCCTCGTTCATCAAAGAAAGGAGCGACTTTCTTTATTGCAAGGGGGGTGGACGAAGCTTTTTGGATGAGGCCCGCGAGTTCGAGCGCGGCTGTGATGGCGCCGCCAAGAAGGCCAAGTCGTTTCCGCGCCCGCGAGAGACGGGGGCGCTCGGCTTTCGAGGCGTTGTGATCGCGGCGCCGCTCAACCGCCGCTGCGACAAATCAGCTTTGTCGCACGGACGTGCGGTATGCGCACGTCGTTTTGCGCGAGATCAATGTTTGGCCCGTCCGCGCGGTGCTGCCATCGCCCGCACGGGAGGCGCTCATGGCAACGCGCAAAGACAACGGTCTCACCAAATACCAGCGGCAGATTCTGGAAAGCCTTGAGGACAGCGATCCCAACATCGTCCCCAAGGCGCTGAGCTATCGCCCCACCAATGTCTATGCCGCCGCCGAGCGTTTCGAACTCGAACGTCGAAAGCTCTTTCGCGGCAGACCGGTGCCGGTCGACGTGTCGGCGGCGCTGCCGCGCAGCCGCATGCATGTTGTCAACAACGACTACGGCGTGCCGCTGCTGTTGACGCGCGACGACGACGGCAAGGCTCACGCCTTCATGAATGTGTGCACGCACCGCTGCGTGCGGCTTTCGGACGAGGTGGAGGCCAAGGCCGGCGCCCTCATCACCTGTCCTTATCATGCATGGTCCTTCAGCATGAAAGGCGAACTCGTCGGGGTGCCGCGCGAGGAGGTCTTTCCGGGGCTCGACAAGAAGAAGCATAAGCTGAAGGCGCTGCAGTGCGTGGAAGCCGGAGGCCTCATCTGGGTCAATCTCGATCCGGGCTCGAAGGCCGACTTCACCGAGGTCGAGACCGAGCTGGCGCCGGAATTCGATGCGATCGGACTGGCCTCGCAGGTCGTCTACAAGAAGTTGCGCGTTGAACTGCCGGCGAATTGGAAGCTCGTGCACGACGCGTTCCTTGAGAATTATCACATCGCACGGCTGCACCGCGATTCACTCGGCTCCATGTTCGTGGATCGCTCGACCGCCTGCGTCGAGATCGGACAGAACCTGCTGCAGTCTTCCGCGCGTGTGGGCTACAAGCGCGAGCGCGGCAAGGGCGTCGAGACTTTCGCGGATTTCCGCGATTTCGGCGTCTTCAGCTACACCATCGTCGCCGGCGGCCTCATCATCACCAGCCCCACCTACATCAACGTCATGCTGCTCTCGCCGCAATCGGCCACCAGCACCGTCATCAACTACTACATGTTGGTCGATAAGATGCCGGAAACCGACGCCGAACGCGCGCGGTGCGAGAAGTCGATCGCGCTCATGCAGCGCATCACCACCGAGGAGGATTTCTGGGTGGCCGAACTCGGCACCATCGCGGCGCAATCGGGCGTCGTCCAGGAAATGGTGCTGGGCGGCATGGAGCAGGACATCGCCCGTTTCCACGGAATTCTCGAAAACATTCTGACCAGCTAGGGAGGGTTTCATGCCGCTGGATACGAGCATCGAGCGTCCGAAACACGTGAAGGCCGAGCAGGTCTTCGATCTCGACATCTTTCTGGACCAGGACCTGCTGAAGGATCCGCACAAGGGCTATCGCGCCCTTCAGCAAAGGGCGCCGGAGATTTTCTACACCTGCCGCAATGGCGGCCATTGGGTGGTGACGCGGTTCGACACCATGGCGTCCATTTTGCGCGACGCCGAGCACTTCTCCAGTAAGGAACTGACCATTCCGAAATCGAACAGCGACAACGTAATGTTGCCGCTGAACCTCGATCCGCCGGAGCATGCGGGCTATCGCGCGGCCCTGATGAAACACGTCAACCGCAAGTTCGTCGATGCTCTGGAGCCAGAGCTTCGGAAGCGGGCCAACGAACTGATCGACGAGGTGATCGCCTCGGGTGAATGCGATTTCAGCGAACGGCTGGGCGCGGCGTTCCCGGTCTCGGTGTTCATGGACTTCATGGCGATGCCGCGCGAACGCTTCGCCGAGTTCCGCGGCATCGTGCACGAATATTTCAGCCCGATTTCGAACGCGCGCTATCTGGAGCTGCAGAACACGATCATCTCGGTCATCCGCGAGATGATCGCCGTTCGAAGGGCCAAGCCCGGGCAGGACCTCATGAGTAAGCTCATGGAGGAGAGCGTGCGCGGCCGGCCGCTCAATGACGCTGAGATCGAGTCGTACGGATTTCTGCTCTTCCTGGGCGGACTGGACACGGTCGCAAACGCACTCACTTTCGCCTTCCGCCACTTGGCTGAGGACGCGCCGCTACAGGCCCGCCTAGTGGCGGAGCCGGCGCGCATTCCGGACTTCGTCGAGGAATCTCTGCGCTGCTTCGGCGTCGTGCATCAGACGCGCATCGTGAAAAAGGACATCGACATCGGCGGCGTGCACATGCGCGAAGGCGACATGGTGTCGTGCGCGCTGCCGGCGGCGGGGCTCGACGACCGGAAAAATCCGGACCCGGAACGCTTCGATATCGATCGGCCGCGCCGCGAACACATCGCTTTCTCGACCGGCGCGCACACTTGTATCGGCAACGTGCTCGCGAGAGCTGAGATGAAGGTGTTCACCGAAGAGTGGCTGAAGCGCATCCCGTCCTTCCGTATTCCGAAGGACGGTCGCCTCGTCTGGCGCGCCGGTCAGGTGATGTCGCTCCAATCGTTGCCGTTGGAATGGACGCGGGGAGGTAAGTAATGCGCATCAATGTGACGCTGCGCTCCGGCGAGCAAAAGGCTGTTGAAGCCAGTCCAGGCCAGTCGCTGAAGGCCGCGCTGATGGATGGCGGCGCGGAGGAGATCAACGCGCTGACCAGCTGCGGCGGCTGCTGCTCGTGCGGGACCTGCCATGTGTATGTCGACGAACGCGATCTGGCGCGGCTGCCGGCGATGTCGAGCCAGGAGGATGACCTTCTCTATGTTCGGGACGACCGGCGTCCCAATTCGCGGCTCGCCTGTTCGGTGCCGCTGAGCGAGGGCATGGATGGCGTGCGCGTGACTATCGCGCCCGAGTGGTAGAGCCAAACCTGAGGAGACGTTGTCATGGCGAGGGATTGCCCGGTTCGCGATTGGTCGGGCTTCGACCTGCACTTGCCGTCGCACCGAAAAGATGCGGAAGCATCGTGGGAAGAGATGCGGGGAGAGACCGCGCTGCCGCACAGCGACAAGTATGGTGGTTATTATGTGCTGACGCGCCATGACCACGTGCGCGAGGCGGCGGCGCGATATGAAGTGTTTACCTCCGCTGAGGGTGTTGCGCTGCCCGACGAGGCGCGTACGCGACATATTCCGGAAGAGGTCGATCCGCCGCTGCAGCGCAGCTACCGGCGCATCCTGGATCCGTTTCTGTCCCGCGATGCGGTGGCGGCCGCGGAGCCCTTGATGCGCGGCCACGCCCGCGCATTGCTCGACGAATTGCGCGGCAAGGATCGGATCGAGTTTGTGTCGATGGTCTCGGAGCCCTTTCCGGTTCGCGTGTCGCTGGACGCGTTCGGGTTCCCGGCGGCGGATGCGCCCAAGCTCTTCGACATGGTGCAGACCCTGATCGCGCGCCGCGCCGATGGCTCGGGAAAAATCGCGTCCGAGGCGTTGACCGCTTATCTCATGGCGCTGCTGCAGGAGCGGGCCAAACCCTCCGCGCCGGCCGACGTCATCACCGCGATCGCCAAGGGCGAGGTCGATGGCGCGCCCATGTCCATCGACGACAAGGTGTCGATGACGCGGCTGCTGCTATTCGGCGGCTTCACCACGGTCAATCTGGCGCTTTCCTACAGCGTCTATCTGCTGGCGCGCCAGCCGGAACTGGCGCGCACGCTGAGAAGCGATCCGGAAAGTTACACTCTGGCGCTTGAGGAATTCATCCGGCTCAGCACGCCGGCGACCTATCTCCGGCGGACGGCGACAAAGGAACATCGGCTTGGCGACACCGTCGTGAAACCGGGCGAGCAGGTTTTGCTTTGCTTCGGCGCCGCCAATCGCGATCCGGCCGTGTTCGAGGCGCCCGAAGAGGTGCGCCTCACACGCAATCCGAATCCGCATCTCGGCTTCGGCTTTGGCGCGCACCGCTGCGCGGGGTCGCAGTTCGGCAAAGCGCAGCTGCGCATCATGCTGGAGGAATTATTTGCGCGCTATTCGGCGATCGAACTCGATCCGGCCGGGGCGATCCAGTGGGGCAGCGGCGAGACGCAGGGCCTGACGGCGCTGCCGCTGCTGGTGCGCGCGGCGTAGAACCTGTCGCTACTGGCGCGGGTGGGGGCGCTCCTGTAGAGCGGGACCGTCTCCAACGCGCTGAGGTGGTACGTGACGCAAGATTTGAGCGGTCGCTCCGTTTTGATCACCGGCGCGGCGTCGGGCATCGGTGCGGCGACTGCGGCTCTGTTTGCGCGTCGCGGCGCATCCGTGATGATCGCAGACGTTCAAGTCGAACAGGCGCAGGCGCTTGTCGAAGACCTGGCGCGGTCAGGCGGCATCGTGAAATTTTGCCGCTGCGATGTGCGCGCCGAGGACGACATCGTGGCGGCTGTGGCCGCGACGGTCGCGGCCTTCGGCGCGCTGGACATGGCTTACAACAACGCCGGCGTTGATGGCGAGCGTGCGCCGACGGCCGAGTGCTCCAACGAGAATTGGGAGCGCATCGTCTCCATCAACCTGCGCGGGGTCTGGTGGTGCATGAAGCACGAGATCAACGCGATGCGGGCGCGCGGCGGCGCGATCGTCAACTGCGCCTCGGTGGCAGGCCTGGTGGGCATGATGAACGTGCCCGCCTATGTGGCGGCGAAGCATGGGGTCATCGGCCTGACCAAAGCGGCGGCGATTGAATATGCAGCGCAGAACATCCGGGTAAACGCGGTCTGTCCGGGAGTCATCGCCACACCGATCAACGCCCGGAACATGGCCGACCCCGAGAAGATCGCTGCGTTGCGCGCGGCGACGCCCATGGGCCGGATGGGCGAAGCCGACGAGATCGCCGAGGCCGTCGTTTATCTCGCCAGCACGAGCGCCAGTTTCGTGACCGGGCAGGCGCTGGCGGTGGACGGCGGCTGGGTGGCGCGCTGAGCGCGCCACCGCTCGCGCTACTCGATGTGGATGGTGACCGTGGTGTTGTTTGCACCGGGCATGGTCCAGGTGTCGCCGACATGATGGTCGCCAGTGTCGGTGTAGCAGGATTGCTGCCCGCCGGCAGGCGTGAGGCAGAGCTGCCCATTGACATAGGCCCAGGCGCCGCGCGTGGTCTCATTGTTCATGGTCATGGTGTAGGTGCCGTCCGCGAAGTATTGCCAGCGTGACTCGTGCCCATCGGAGGTGCGCGAGACGACGGTGTGGCCGAACGAGTTTTCGACAGTGCCGGCCGCTGCGCCCGATGCGAATATGACCGCCGCCGAAAGCGCTGCGAGCAGAATCTTATGCATGCTGTTTCCTCCTGCTAGATGAGTTTCTTTGCGTCTGGCCAGTAGCGCTGACGCAGTTCGCGTTTCAGAAGTTTTCCCGTCGGCAAGCGCGGCAGAGCTTCGACGAAGTCGACGCTGCGTGGGCATTTGAAGCCAGCAAGCCGCGCGCGACAGTGCGCGATGAGGGCGTCTTCCATCGCAGGCCCGGCGTCCGCCGGGTCTTGCAGCTGCACGACGGCTTTGACCGCTTCGCCGTATTCTGCGTCGGGCACGCCGATGACGGCGGCGTCGAAGACGGCCCCGTGCGCCGCGAGCGCCGCCTCGACCTCTTGGGGATAGATGTTCACGCCGCCCGAAATGATCATGTGGCTGGCGCGGTCGGCGAGATAGAGAAAATCGTCGCCGTCGAGCCAGCCCATGTCGCCGGGGCGCGACCACCCGGCGGCGTTGAAAAACGCTTCGGTCTTTTCGGGCGCTTTGTGATAGTCGAAGCGTTCGGCGTTCTCGAAATGGATGTGGCCGACTTCGCCCGGCGCCAGTTCGCGGCCGTCGTCGTCCAATATGTGCACCTTGCCCCGAAGCGAACGGCCCACCGAGCCGCGATGCGCCAGCCATTCGTTCGAGTCGATGGCGGTAAAGCCGCCAGCTTCGCTCATCGAATAGTATTCGTGAACGATGGGACCGAACCAGGCGATGATCTCCTCTTTCACATCGGGCGGACAGGGCGCCGCGGAGTGAATGACGACGCGCAGGCTGGAGAGATCGTAATTGCCGCGCACCGATTGCGGCAGCCGCAACAGGCGGACGAAATGGGTCGGCACGAACTTGGCGTGCGTGATCCGATATTTTTGGATGTGCGCCAGCGTCTGCTCGGCGTCGAAGCGCTTCGGAATGTAAGCGGCGCCGCCGAGCATTTGCGCGCCCATCGTCCAGGCAAGCGGCGCGGCATGGTAGAGGGGCGCGGGCGCGTAGAAATGTGTGTCTGCGTCGAAACCGTAGCGGCCCGCCATCATGATCTCGAGCTTCGTCGGCGTCCCGAACGGCGCCTCTGGCAGTGGGCGCAAAATGCCTTTCGGAAAACCCGTCGTGCCGGACGAGTAGAACATGAGGACGCCTTCGGTCTCGTCCGGCAGCGGCGCTGCTTGCTCGCCCGCGCACAAGGCGGTCATGCTTTGGAAGGCGTCAAAGGCCGCCGCATCCGAGATGCGCAGCCGCAGGCGCGTGTTGGCGGCGGCGATCCCCGAGGCGATCTCGGCGAGCCGCGGCGTGGTGATCAGGGCCAGCGCGTCACTGTTGTCGACGATATAAGCGGCTTCCTCAAACGTGAGGTGCCAATTCACCGGTACGAGGCGCAGGCCGGCGCGGCGGCAGGCCCAGGTCGCGATGCTGTAGCTTGGGGCATTGTCGAGCAGGATCGCGACGCGATCGCCCAGACTCAAATCGCGGCGCAGCACGCGCGCCAGACGCGCAGAGGCGTCATTGAGGTCCAGGAAAGAGAGCGCCTCGCCGGTTTCGGCCACGACGAACGCGGGATCACCGGGTCTGTTGGCGGCCAGGGCGGCAAGCGACATCCGGGCCCTCCGCCTTACACCAGCAGCCGCGCTTGCGTCTTGGCGCGCACTTCGTCCAGCGAAACCTCCGGCGCGCACTCCAGCAGCCGCAGCGCCCGCTCTTCGCGCGACACCGCCAGGACGCAGAGATTGGTGATGATAAGGTCGACGCAGCCCACGCCGGTCAGCGGCAAGGTGCATTTCGCGAGCACCTTGGATTCGCCGGCCTTGTTGGCGTGGTCCATCACCACGATCACCCGCTTCACGCCCGCCACCAGATCCATGGCGCCGCCGATTCCTTTGACCATTTTGCCGGGTATGGCCCAGTTGGCGATGTCGCCGGTTTCAGACACTTCCATCGCGCCCAGCACGGCGGCGTCGATATGGCCGCCGCGGATCATGGCGAAGCTCTGGGCGCTGTCGAAGAAGCTGGATGTCGGGAGCTGCGTGATCGTCTGCTTGCCGGCATTGACGAGGTCGGGATCCACTTCGTCGTCGAACGGAAACGGGCCCATGCCGAGCATGCCGTTCTCGGACTGCAGCGTCACTCGAACGCCGGAGGGGATATAGTTGGCCACCAGCGTCGGGATGCCGATGCCCAGATTGACGTAATAACCGTCCTTGAGTTCGCGCGCGGCGCGGGCGGCGGTTTGTTCGCGCGTCCAGCTCATTGGACGGCCTCGGTGCGTGTGCGGGTGGTGCGCTGCTCGATGCGCTTTTCGTTGATAGTGCTCAAGACGATGCGGTCGACATAGACGCCGGGCGTGTGAATGCAGTCGGCGTCGAGGTCACCGGCTTCGACGATGTGCTCCACTTCCGCGACCGTGACCTTTCCCGCCGCGGCCATGATCGGATTAAAATTACGCGCGGTCTTGCGAAAGACGAGATTGCCCTCCGGATCCGCTTTCCAGGCTTTGACTATGGATAAATCGGCCTGGAGCCAGCGCTCGCGCACGTAGAGCCGCCCTTCGAATTCCTCGACCGGCTTTCCCTCCGCGACGACAGTGCCGACGCCGGTCGGCGTATAAAACGCGGGAATGCCCGCACCGCCGGCGCGAATGCGCTCGGCCAGCGTGCCCTGCGGCGTCAGTTCGAGTTCCAGTTCACCCGAAAGGTAGAGTTGTTCGAACAGCTTGTTCTCGCCGATATAGGACGAGATCATTTTGCGGATCTGCCTGTTGTTCAGCAGCAGCCAAAGCCCGAATTTGTCGGCCCCGCAATTGTTGGAAATGATGGTGAGGTTCTTCACGCCACTCTCGAGGATGGCCGGAATGAGACTCTCGGGATTGCCGACGAGGCCAAAGCCGCCCGACATCAAAGTCATTCCGTCGAACAAAAGTCCGTCGAGCGCCGCGCGCGGGGAAGAGTAGATTTTCGTCGACATCGATCGCCAGCGCTCGTGGACCCGCGGCCGCTCCGCCGGGCGGCGCTACATTGCTGACCCGGCGGGCGCGGCGCAAGTGGCGTGCGGTAAACGCTCAGGCGGACCATAATCGACAAGAGCGAATATCGCACAACTGGAACAGAGATTGCGTGCGCTCCGATCCGCCCCTACACCGGACGGGCGGGAGTGCGCTCATGCAAGGTTCGGATCGAGGTTCACCTGCGGCCGGGACGAGTGACGCGGGCCTTGCGAGGCCTGCGCTCTTTACGACGCTTGCGGTGCTCTCGGGCTACATGGCGCCGGCGATGATCTACGACGCTTTGCCGCCGATCCTGCCGCGCATCGCCGAGCACTTCGGCGGCGGCCAGGCGGGCGAATGGGTCGCGCAAATGAGTGTCGGATTGGCGATCCTGGGCACCGGTTTCGGCGGCCTCGTGGCGGGGGCCGCGGTGGCGCGGCTCGGATTGCGCACGACGCTTATCGCCGGGTGGCTCCTGTTTGCGGCGTTCGGCTCGCTGGGCTTCGTGCTGGACGACGCGCGCCTCCTGCTCGTCTCGCGCTTTGCGACCGGCCTGGGCGCCGGCATGCTGCTGGGCGCGTGCACCGTCGCCATCGGCATCAGCTACGGCGAGCGTGCGCGGCCACGCATGACCGGATTTGGGTTGGCGACCGCTGCGGGTAGCGCAGTCATCTTTCTCTATGTGGCGGCGATGGCGGCGGAAGCCTCGTGGCGCGCGCCCTTTGCCGTGCATGCGATCCTCGCGCTTGTCACCGTGCCGCTTGCGCTCTTTGCGCGCTTTCCGCCCGTTCAGCCCGCGGTGAAATTCAGTCTGGCCGAGTTGGCGACCGCAGCGCGCCGCCTCGCACCCGCCTACGCGCTCATTCTCGTTCTGGTTCTGGTCGGCAATCTCTTCATCGTGCAAACAACGTTCCTGCTGAATTCGAGAGGGTTCAGCGATCCGGATCTTATCGCGCGTATCCTGGTGATTTCGCCCGCCGTCATAGGAGTCGCCAACCTCTCGTTCGGCGCGCTGGAAGCGCGCATCGGCCTCAACGCCTGCGTCGTGGCGGCGCTCGGGTGCTTCGCGCTGGGAGCGGGTTGTTACGGCGCGTCGTCGACCTTGGCGCTGACGGCGCTGGGCGTGGGCGTCGGCAGCCTCGGCGTCGGCATCGGCGTTCCCGCGGCGTTCGTCAGCGCGATGAACGGCTGCGACGAAAGGACTGCGCCGCACGGCATCGGTCTCGCCACTGCGCTCAATTGCTTCGCCGGCTTTTTGGCGCCGACCATCTACGTGCCGCTCTATCATTCGATCGGGTACGACGCGACGTATCTCGGCATTGGCGCGCTCATGGTGGCGTTTGCATTTCTCTACCTTGTGGGGTCGCGGGCGCGCAGCGCACCTGTGCCGGGAGGTGCGCAATGAGCGGCCCGGAACGGCGCGTCTGGTTCGTCACCGGCGCAACCAGCGGACTGGGGCTCTCGCTCGTGCGGCTGGCGCTGGCGCGTGGCGAACGCGTGTTTGCGACCGGCCGAAACGCCGCCGCGCTCGCGACGCTCAAGGCTGCGGGCGCCGAGGTCGCGGCAATGGACGTAACCAAACCCGCTGAAGTGGCGGCTGCGGCGGCGGCCGCAATCGCGCGCTTCGGCGGTATTGATGTCTTGGTCAACAGTGCAGGCTACGCGCTGCTGGGTGCAATCGAAGAGACCTCGGACGCCGAGACGCGTGCGCAGTTCGAGGTGAACGTGTTTGGCCTCATGAATGTGGTCCGCGCGGCGTTGCCGTCGATGCGGGCGCGCGGCGGCGGCCGCATCGTCAACTTTTCGTCGCTCGCGGGCTTCATGGGCATGGCCGGCGCCGGCAATTATTGTGCGAGCAAGTTTGCGGTCGAGGGATTGAGCGAAACGCTTGCAGGTGAACTGGCGCCCTTCGGGATCAAGGTGATCATCGTTGAGCCCGGATCGTTCAAAACCAATTTCGTCGACGGCACGCGGATTTCTCCCGCAATGGACGCTTACGCCGACTCGGTCGGGCGCTTACGCGCGTGGATGGAAACTGACGGCCCGCATCAGGGCGGCGACCCGGAGAAGGCGGCGTTGGCCGTCTGGGCGGCGATAGACGCAGGCGAGCCGCCCCTGCGGCTGCTCGTCGGCGAGGATGCGCTGGGCGGCGCGCGCGCCAAGCTCAGCGCCATGCAACAAGGTCTGGACGCCTGGGCGGACACCGCGCTGATGAAGAACCTATGAGCCGGGTGGTCATCGTCGGCGCGGGCCAGGCCGGAGGAGAAACCGCCCAGCGGCTGCGACAGGGCGGGTTCGCCGGGGAGATTGTGCTGATCGGCGAGGAGCCGGCGCCGCCCTATCAGCGGCCGCCGCTCTCAAAAGCTTATTTGCTCGGCGATCTGTCGATGGATCGCCTGCTGCTGCGGCCCGCCGAAAAATACGCCGAAGAAAGAATCGAGTTCCTGGCCTCGGTCCATGTCGCGGCGGTGGATCGCGCCGCCAAAAGCGTGCGTCTCGATGACGGTCGTGCGTTCGCATACGACGTGCTCGTGATCGCCACGGGCGCAACGCCGCGCTGGCTTACGCTGCCGGGCGCTGCGCTCGAGGGCGTGCACGTGCTGCGCACCGCAGCGGACGTGGACGCGATGCGCGCCGCGTTCCAGCCCGGCGCATCCTTGGCCGTCATCGGCGCCGGCTATATTGGGCTCGAGGCTGCGGCGGTGGCGCGCAAGTGCGGCCTCAATGTCACCGTGATCGAAGCTGCAGCGCGGCCGCTGGCGCGCGTCACCAGCCCCGAAATGTCGGCCTTCTTCCTGGAAGAGCATCAACGCCAGGGTGTGCGCTTCCGCTTGGGTGTCATGCCTGAGAGGCTCGTCGGCGAGGGGCGCGTCAAAGGCGTGGTGCTGGCGAACGGGGAGGAGATCGCCGCCGACATTGTGATCGCCGGCATCGGGGTCACGCCTAACACCGTTCTCGCGGAAGCGTGCGGTCTGGCGATCGACAACGGCGTCGTCACGGACGGGCAGTGCCGGACCTCCGATCCCCACATATTTGCGATCGGCGATTGTGCGGCGCGCCCGATTGCGCACTTCGACCGCGTGTGCCGGCTGGAGAGCGTTCACAACGCCGTCGAGGGCGCGAAGATCGTGGCGGCGACCTTGCTGGGGCAAGCGGCTGCGATTGAGACGCCGTGGTTCTGGTCGGATCAATATGATCTGAAGCTCCAGATCGCAGGTCTGTTTCAAGGCTACGATCAGACCGTCATCCGCGGAGCGCCGGCGGAACGCGCTTTTGCGTGCTTCTATTACAAGGACGGCCAGATTATCGCCGTGGATGCGGTGAACAAGCCCGCGGAATTTCTGGGCGTGAAGATGCTGATCCATACCGGCCGCACCATCGCACCGGAGCTTGCAGGCGACACCACCCGGCCGATGAAGGAACTCGTGGCGAACGCTCCCGCCGCCGGATCAAGGCGCGCATGAGCGTCACGATTTCGAGCGTCGAGCATGCGCGTCAGCTCGCGCGCCGCGCTTTGCCGCCGGCCGTCTTCCATTACATAGAGGGCGGCAAGGAGAACGAACGCACCGTTCGCGCCAATGAACTGGCGTTCGGGCGCGTGCTCTTCGATGCTCATCTCGGCGAAGCGATCAAGCGCCCGGAAACCAAGGTCACGGTGCTCGGACGCGAGATCGCCATGCCGGTTGTCATCGCGCCGACCGGCTTCATCCGCATCGTGCACAAGGACGCCGAACCCGGCGCCGCGCGCGCCGCGCACGCTGCGGGCATCCCGATTGCGATCAGCCATTTGAGCGGCGCGCCGGCGCGCGACATCTGTGCACTGAACGACGACACCTGGTTCCAGCTCTACATGATCAATGGCCGCGATGGGGTCAAAGCCAGTATCGAACTGGCGCGCGCCGCGGGATGTCGTGTGTTGGCGCTGACCATCGATCTCTCGGCCATCACCCCGTTCGACCGCATCAGCCGCGCCTTGCCGTCAAAGGCGGATTTGGCCAACGCCATCGCCTTCCTGCCGGAAGTGTGGGACCGGCCGCGATGGCTTTTGTCGTTGCTGGCGGGAGGCCTGACCATGAGTTGCCCGAATGCGCCTCCGGCGGCGGACGGACGCGCCATGGCGGTTGGCGACATCGGCAAATTGCTGACGGCGACACCGCCGACATGGGACGACGTCGCCTGGATACGCAAGCAATGGGACGGGCCGCTGCTGATCAAGGGCATCATGCGGACGGCCGATGCGCGGCGCGCGCTTGAATGCGGGGCCGACGCCATCTCGGTGTCGAACCATGGCGGCAAGGTGATCGACGGCGTGCCAGCCGCCGTCACCGTTCTGCCGGAGATAGCCGACGCCGTCGGCGACAAGCTCGACGTGTTGCTGGACGGCGGCGTGCGCCGCGGCGCCGACGTGGTGCGCGCTTGTGCGCTGGGCGCGAAGGCCGTGCTGATCGGGCGGCCTTATCTTTGGGGCTTGGCGGCAGGCGGTGAGGCGGGCGTCGCCTCGGTGCTGCGGCTGTTTCAGCGCGGCATCGCCGCGACGCTGTCTGCGATCGGCTGCCCCTCCATTCAGGCCTTGGATCGGAGCTTCCTGAGGCCCTTGCCGGATCAGACCGTCTGGAACGACGCCCCGCTGGTGACGCGTTTCGACTAGCGCGCGAGCCCGATCTGCGCGCGCATTTCGTCCGGTGTGGCCAGTTCAGAGCCCAGGTCCTCGACGATGCGCCGCGCCTTCTCGACCATCGCCGCGTTTGATGGGGCGAGCACGCCCTTGGAGAGAAAGACCGCGTCTTCGAGGCCGATGCGGACATTGCCGCCCGCGAGCACGGCTTGCGCGAGCAGAGGAAAGGCGTGACGCCCAGTGCCGAAGCCGGTCCAGTGCGAACCCGGTGGTAACAATGACCGCGCAACCAGCATCATCTCGATGGTTGGTGCGAAGCCGTATTTGATGCCCATGACGAGCGAGCACAGCGGCGGCGCATCGAGCGTGCCGTCAGCGATGAGATCGTGCATTAGCACGATGTCGCCGCTGTCGAAGAGTTCAAGCTCGGGCCGCACGCCCGCTTCGCGCATCACCTTCGCCATGCGGCGGATGTTTGCCGGCGTGTTGATGACCACTTCGCCGCCGAACACCATGGTGTTGAGATCGAGGGTGGCGATATCAGGCTTCAGCTCGGCGATATGTTGCACGCGCTTTTCGGGGACGAGCAGGTTTGTGCGCGGTCCAGGTACGACGGGATCGTGCTCCGATGGTTGGAAGCGCCCGCCCGGACCGGTGGTCAAGTTGATCACCAGCGCCTTATTGTGCTGGCGTATCTGAGCGACGACATCGGCGTAATGCTGGAGCTCCATGGATGGGCGCCCGGTTTCTGGGTCGCGGACATGGATGTGCACCGCCGCGGCGCCCGCTTCCGCTGCTCCGAGGCAAGCTTCGGCGATCTCGTTCGGCGTCACCGGCAGATCAGGATGCTGCTGGCGCGTGGTGTGGTTGCCGGTGACGGCGCAGGTCAGGAAGATCTTGGACATAGCGGCGGCTTTGCCTCGGCCGGAGTGAAAGCGCGAAAACGCTAGCACGGTGGGCCTCGGGCGTGAACGAATAACGCGCAGCCGTGCGAAGTTGCGCTAAGGCGCGTTGACACGCCGCCTGTGACCCATACCCTGGATGGCAATCGAGCAAACGCGCGATAATCGCACTAGCTCCGTGAGCCAGGAGGCGAGTTTGGGCGCCCTGCAAGGCAAGACGGCAGTTGTCCTAGGCGCCTCAGCCAAAGGCGGCAGCGGCTGGGCGATCGCGGAAGCTTTGGCCCGCGAGGGCTGCAAGGTGCTGGTGGCGGCGCGGCGCTCGGCGCCCTTGCGCGATCTGGCGGCGGATATCGGCGGCGCCTCCTTCGCCTGCGATGCGACTAAGGAAGACGACATCGCGGCCCTGGGGGCGGAAGCGAAACGCCTTTTTGGCAAAGTGGATATCGCCATCAATTCGGCCGGCGCGCCGGAGCGGGGGCCGATCAAGACAGCATCGCGCGACGCGCTGCAGCGCACGCTCGATCTCAACTACATCGCGCATGTCTTTTTCGTGCAGCACATGGCTGAAGCGATCCGCGAACACGGTTCGATCGTTATCGTCTCGTCGATGTCCGCGGTCTGCCAGACCGACGCCAGCGTGTTCGCGTACTCCTGCGCCAAGGCCGCGGCGAACTGCCTGGTGCGCTGCGCGGCGATCGAATATGGCCCGCGCGACATTCGCGTCAACGCCATCTGCCCGGGCCCAATCGAGTCGGCGGCCTCGCGCGGACTTTTCCAGGATCAGGAGCTGCGGCACGCCTTCGAGAAAGAAGTACCGCTGGGACGCATCGCGCAGCCCGAAGACATCGCCAATGCCGCGGTCTGGCTCGCGGGACCAGCCTTCGTGACCGGGCTCGATCTGCAGGTCAACGGTGGAAATTTTCTCTGTCGCTTTCCAACGCCACGTGAACTTCCTGGTGGCGTCGCCGCGTTCGAGAAGCGGCCGTTGCCGCCGCTGGCTTGACGGGCGCGATGCTCGCTCCCGACATTAGACACCGTCTGACGTTACCCGCGATCTGCGCGCCGATGATGCAGGTCAGCGGTCCCGAATTGGTTGCTGAGGCCTGCATTGCCGGCCTGATGGCGGGACTGCCGACGCACAATGCGCGCGACATCGCGGAGTTCGAGACATGGCTTTCCCATATTGAGACTCGCCGCAAAGCGGCGGCGGACGCCGCCAAACGAACACCGCGCGGGGTGCTGGCGGTCAATCTCTCGGGTCGCCGCACAGAGCAGGAGATCGAAGCTTACCTGTCGCTTTGCGCGCGACACGGCGTCGAAGTGATTATCAGCGCGATGGGCAATCCTGCCGCGCTGACCGCGCGTGCGCATGCGCACGGCATGCGCGTGTTTCACGATATCGTTTCGATTGCGCATGCGGAGAAAGCCATCGCTGCGGGCGTGGACGGCCTTACGTGCATCGGCGCCGGGGGCGGCGGTCATTCCGGCGCGCTCAGCCCCTTCGCGCTCATCCCGCGCGTACGGGAGATGTTTTCCGGCGCGATCATCATGGCGGGCGCGGCAGCCAGTGGCGCGGCCATTCGTGCAGCCGAAGTGCTGGGCGCCGATCTTTGCTATCTCGGGACGCGCTTCATTGCGACGGTCGAGTCCCGCGCGCCGACTGCCTATAAGGAGATGCTCGTCAACGCGGGCGCAAGCGACATCATCTATACGCCGCGCATCACCGGCGTCGCCGCGAATTGGTTGAAGCCGTCCCTGTTGCAGCACGCGCTCGATCCGGAAAACTTGCCGCAAGCCGCAGGCCCGCGAAGCTACGAACACCTGCCGCCGGATGTTCGACCTTGGCGCGACATTTGGAGTGCGGGGCATGGCGCCGAACTCATCCGTGACATCCCGAGCGTCGCGGATCTGGTTGCGCGTCTACGCGCGGAATACATCACCGCATGCGAGCTGAGCGACATGCGTGACGCAGCTGCGGTGACCGGCCATGAGTGAGTCGGGTGTCGCGCATTCGGCCGACACCGGCGCGGACGACGTCGACGGCTTGGTCGCAGCACAAACCAGTCCGCTTGTCGTTGTCGACCGCGGGAAGGCGCGCATAGTAGTCTTTAATCGGCCGCAGGCGCGCAACGCGCTCACACGCGACATGCGCCGTGCGCTGGCCGTGGTGCTTGCTGAAGCGGATGCGGAAGAGAGCGTCGCCTCGCTGATCGTGACTGGCGCAGGCGGCGTCTTCTGCGCCGGCGTCGACATCAAGGAAAGCCGCGCCGAGCCGGCCGCTATGGTGCGGCCCCATCCCGGGGAGGCGCTGCGCGCGCTGAGCAAGCCGGTGATCGCCGCGGTGGACGGACCTTGCATCACGGGCGGATTAGAAATCGCGCTGAGCTGCAGTTTCATCATCGCGACCAGGCGCGCGCGCTTTGCCGACACGCACGCGAAAGTGGGGGTGTTTCCGGCTTGGGGCATGACAGCGCTGTTGCCGCGCGCCGTCGGCGTGCGCAGGGCGCGTCAGATGATGTTGACCGCAGCGCCGATCGAGGCGGCGACAGCGTTGGACTGGGGATTGGTCAATGAACTCGTTGACCCGCCGGCGCTGCTGGCGCGCGCATTGCAACTAAGTGCGGCGATGGCGGACCTCGACCCGCATTTGCTCAGCCGTGAGTTGGCCTTAGTCAACCGGCACGCCGCGGTCGAGGACGCGCTTGTGGCGGAGGCGGAAGCCGCGGCGCGTTGGCGCGCCGAGAAGGGTTAGAACAGCCCCTGGAACGCGCCCCCGTCATTGATGATGTTCTGACCGGTGACATAGCCCATCTGCGCGGCGCAAAGCATCGCGATGAGGTCGCCTGCTTCTTCAGCCGAACAAAGACGTGCAGCCGCAGTGCGCTGGCAGACTTCGGCCACGATGTCTTCATACGCGACGCCGCGGGCGTTGGCGCGCTCCTGAAGCGCGTGGCGCAGCGCCGGCGTGTCGATGAGGCCGGGTAGCACGCTGTTTATGGTGACGTTATGGGGCGCAAGCTCGCGCACCAACGCAGCGATGGCGCCCGCCAGCGCAAGCCGCGCCGCGTGCGAATGGCCCGCGTTGACTTGCGGAAACTTGATGAAGTTCACCGACACATTGACCATGCGTCCGAACTTCCGTTCGATCATGCCCGGTGCGTACCCGTAGATGAGGTCCAGCGCTGAGAAATAGTGGGCCTCGAACCAGTGCTCCCAATCGGCTCGGGTCAGCGACTGGAAGGAGGCGAAACGTTGCGGCACGCCTGCATTGGCGACGAGCACGTCAGCGGCGGGGCGCTCACGCAAGAGCTGTGCGCGTCCCTCGCGCGTGGTGAGGTCGACCGCGACGAAGTCGACGTCCGCGCCCGTGTCGGCCGCGATCTCGCGCGCTGCAGCGGCGAGTTTGTCGGGCGTGCGCGCGACAAGTGTGACGAGGGCGCCTTCAGCGGCAAGGCGATGGGCCGCCGCGCGGCTGATGCCGCTGCTGCCGCCGCAAACGACGGCGCGCCGGCCGCGAAGTCCCAGGTCCATTCGGTTGCTCCTGAATCAGGGATCGCGTCTGCCGTCACCGTAGGCGAGCCAAAGCCGCGTCAGCTTCGATGTCTTGATTACCCATCCCGAAGCGAGGCGCTCGTATGTCTCGTGGTAGTGGCCGCTGCCGCTGACGATGAGACGGCCGGACTTGTCGTAGATTTCGTCGCGCATCGCCCAGACGCCGCGCGCTGTGTCGGCGCTTTCGATTGCAATCTCCGGCATGAAGCCGTGATGGACGGTGCGGACGTGCTCAACGGCGCCGCGCACCATCGCCATCACCGCCGCTCGGCCGCGAACGATGACGGGCGCGTCGGGGACGGGCGGCGTCCATTCGCCGGTCCACGGATTCTGCACGGCCATTCCAGCGGTGCGGTCGAAGGCGATGTCGGGCGCGAAAACCTCTTCGAGGCCCGCCCAGTCCTTGGTGTCGACGCAACGAAAGTAGCGCGCCTTCAGCTTGCGTATCGCTTCCAGGGCGACAAGTTGGGCGAGCGTGTCCATGACCTCGTGTAAAATTTCGCACATATGCGCGATATTGGAATAGTGTTTCGACACGGGCGCTTGTGCGATACCGCGAAAATGTGCAACAATCGCACAAAATCGTCGCGGGGACAGATGCCGAATACGACCGCCAAGACCAGCCGCAACGTCAAGCCCGCCGCCGAGAAGGAGGCCCCGTCATCCACCGGGCGCTACCTCCAAGGCGTTGATAGAATGGGCGGATTTGCCAAGGGCCTGTCGGTCATCGAGTCCTTCGGCCGCGGCCGAAGCGCGCTCACCATCGCCGAAGTCGCCCGTCTCAGCGGCCTGGACCGGGCGTCGGCCCGGCGCTGCCTGTTGACGCTCGTCGAGGCCGGCTACGCGACAACCGACGGTCGCTATTTCGAACTGACGCCGCGCATTCTGCGCCTGGGCCATTCCTATCTAGCCGCCTCCTTGCCGCGCCTCATTCAGCCCTCGCTCGATCGGCTGGCCGACGAATTGCGGGAATCTTGTTCCGCCGCCGTGCTCGACGGACCGGAGATCGTCTACATCGCCCGCGCCGTGCACCACCGTATCATGGGCACCGGCCTGCATGCCGGCAGCAGACTACCCGCGTTTTGTTCATCGCTTGGCCGCGTGTTGCTGGCGTCACTACCACTTGAGCAAAGCCGCGCCATTCTGAGGGCCAGCGAGCGGCCGGCTTTGACCGAGAAAACCCTTACCCGCATTGACGATTTGATGGCTGAGCTGTCGCGCGTTCGCGCCGCCGGCTACTCGATCATCGATCAGGAGCTCGAAGTCGGTGCGCGCTCCATCGCGGTGCCGATCAACAACCTCTCCGGAAAGACGGTCGCAGCGATCACGGTGGGCGTGCTCGCGGCGCGGGTCTCGGTGGAAAAGCTGCGCGACGAATACCTGCCGCGCCTGCTCGACGTGAAGTCCCAGCTCAGCACCTTCTTGCCCTGATCGTTGCGCTGCGCTCGCATTGCCGCGCCGCCTGGATGCAGCTTGCAAAAGCGCCGCACCGGTTGGATGATAATAGAACGACCGGGCGATAATCGCACATGAGGGCCGATCCGTTGCAACGCCCGGGCCGGGTTCGGCGTGGAGGAAGACGATGGCGACGCAGGCCGTTCCGCTGCAGCACCCGAACCGCTTCTTTATCAACGGCGCATGGGTGAAGCCGTCGTCGGACGCCGAGATCGAAGTCATCTCGCCCGCGACCGAGCAATTGTATTTTCGCGTCGCCAGCGCGCAGGTCGCCGACGTGAACGGCGCCGTGGCTGCGGCGCGCGAGGCCTTCGACAATGGACCGTGGCCGCGCATGTCGCACAAGGACCGTGCGGGCTACATGATCGCGCTCGCGGACGAACTGGCCAAGCGTGCACCCGACATCGCGACCATCTGGCCCAACGAAATGGGCATCCTCTATTCCATGTCGTCGGCCTATTCGCCGGGCGCCGCGGGCTTCTTCCGCTACTACGCGAGCCTTGCAGAGACATTTCCGTTTGAAGAAGAACACAAGACCGTCACTGGGGCGAAGCTTGGTTTGCTCGTGCGCGAACCTGTCGGCGTAGTGGGGGCGATCATTCCCTGGAACGGGCCGATCATGATCGCCGCTTTCAAGGTGGCGCCCGCATTGCTCGCCGGTTGCACGGTCGTATTAAAGGCCTCGCCGGAAGCGCCGGGCCATGCGCTCTTGCTCGCGGAGGCCGCCGCCGCGGCTGGCTTGCCGCCGGGCGTGCTCAATGTCGTGACCGCGGACCGCGAAGCTTCCGAAGCGCTGGTGCGCAACCCCGACATCGACAAGATCGCCTTCACGGGATCGAGCGCCACGGGCCGGCGGATCGCTTCGATCATGGGCGAGCGCATCGGGCGCTATACTTTGGAACTGGGCGGCAAGTCGGCGGCCATCGTACTCGACGATTGCGATATCGAGCGGGCCGCAAAAACGCTCGCGGAGCGCGGCTGCGACATGACCGGACAGGTGTGCGCGGCGCTGACGCGCATCATCGTGCTGAAAGACCGCCAGCAGGCGCTGACCGATGCGCTTGCCGCAGCCTTCGCCACCGTCAAGGTCGGCGATCCCTTCGATGCGGCGACACAGATGGGGCCGGTCGCGACGCGCCGCCAACGTGACCGCGTAGAAGGCTACATCGCCAAGGGCCGCGACGAAGGTTACAAGGTCGTCGCCGGCGGCGGCCGACCGCGCCATTTGGAGCGCGGCTTCTTCATCGAGCCCACCGTATTCGCCAATGTCGACAATAAGTCGACGATTGCGCAGGAGGAGATTTTCGGTCCGGTGCTGGCGGTCATCCCCGCCGACAATGAAGAGCACGCGATCAATCTCGCCAATGACAGCATCTTCGGCCTGAACGGCGCGGTATTCACCGACGACCCCGATCGCGCCTATCGCGTCGCGCGCCGTCTGCGCACGGGCACCGTCGGCCAAAGCGGTCACCTGACCGATTTCACCATCGCGTTCGGCGGTTTCAAGCAATCCGGCGTCGGCCGCGAAGGCGGCGTAGAGGGCCTCCATCCTTTCCTGGAAACCAAGACGGTGATCCTGCGCGAGCGGCCGAGCCACCTGAAGCCCGCCTGAGTCCCGCGCGCATGGCCGAAGGCGTGCTGAATTATAGCGTGAGCGACGGCGTCGCGCTGATCGTCATCGATTCACCCCCGGTGAATGCGCTCAGTCATCGTGTGCGCATCGCCATCCATGATGGCGTCACGCGCGCGATGGCGGAGGGCGCCGTCAAGGCGGTGGTGCTCGCCTGTGTCGGACGCACCTTTTTTGCAGGCGCAGACGTCACCGAACTCAATCGTCCGATCGAGCCGCCGCTTCTGGCTGACATCATGGCCGCCTTTGAGCAATCCTCGAAGCCGGTGATCGCGGCGTTGCACGGCACGGCGCTGGGCGGGGGCTTCGAACTGGCGCTGGCGTGTCATTACCGGGTAGCCGTGCGGAGCGCCAAGGTCGGACTGCCGGAGGTGGCGTTGGGATTGCTGCCGGGCGCGGGCGGAACTCAACGCGTGCCGCGGCTGATAGGCGTGGCGGCCGCTGTCGATGCAATCGGCCTTGGACGCACAATAGGCGCGACCGAGGCCATGAAGCTCGGGCTCATCGATGCGGTGATCGATGGCGATGATCCTATAGCCGGCGGACTTGCGTTTGCGCGTGGCGCGCTTGAGCGGGCTGCGCCTTTGCAGCGCGTGCGGGATCTGGCGGTCGATCTCAGTCTGGAGCAGGCGCGCGCTGTGTTCAGCGATTTCCGCGCGGCGCATCCGCACTTATTCGTCGGCTTGAAAGCCGCGGACGGCGTTCTGCGCGCGATCGAGGCGGCGGTGACGCTGCCGTTCGACGAGGGGCTGCTGCAAGAGAGGGCGATTTCGCGCGAACTCACCGCAAGTCCGGAATCGGCGGCCCAGCGACGCTTGTTCTTCGCCGAGCGCGCCGCAGCCAAGGCGCCGGGAGGCGCTAAGGCAAATGATGAGACTGTCGTGCGGCTGGTCGGCGCTGCAGCTGAGGTGGCCGAATGGTCGGGACGGCTCGAACCCGCTGGCGCCAGGCTCGCCAGTAGCGCCGGCGACCTCGTGATCGAGGTCTCAGAGCCGGCGCGGGTGACGGGCGCGACGCTTGGTTTCATGCGCACCGGCGCCCTGGTTGAAATCACGTATGCGTCCGGCGCTTCGCCCCAGGCGCTCGCGGACGCGATGGCGCTGGTGCGGAGGCTGGGTTTGGCCGGGGTCTTCGTGGCGGTGGGCGAAGGGTTGATCGTTGAGCGGCTCTGCGCGCGGGCGCGCGCCACGGCGGACGCGCTCATCGCCGCGGGCGCATCGGCCGAAGCGCTGGCTTCGATTGCGCCTGGCTTGCTTGCAGCGTCTGCGTCGGGCGGCGCGGACGGAAAGCCGGCTTTTGAGCTGCTGGATGCAGTGGCGGCGGAAGCGGCTCTTCTGGTGCAAGAAGGCGCGGTGGAGCGCGCCTCCGACATCGATTTCGCCATGACGCGCGCCGGGCGCTGGCCGATCTGGCTGGGCGGGCCTATCTTCTGGGCGGAGCGGCAAGGCCTCGCCAATGTCGCGGCGCGTTTGCACAAGCGCGGCGCGACTGTGCCGGCGTTGCTGCAGGAACTTGCTGACGCCGAGCGTGGATTCGACGCTTGAGCCGGAGCCCAAGCACGTGCGGATTGGCGTCGTTTCAGACATTCACTGCAATATCGCAGCGCTAGAGCATGCCATCGCGCTGATGGGGCCGGTCGATCGCCTGTTTGCGCTGGGCGATATCATCGATGAATTCCGGTTTTCGGCGCCGGTCGTAGAATTGCTCCGCGCGCAAGACGCACTGACCATACGCGGCAATCACGAGCAGGTATTTTTCGAAGGCCCCGGCGCCGGCGGCCGTTTGGGCGCAGTGGACAAGGCCGCGTCGGCCGAGTGGCTCGCGAACCGGCCAAAGCAAATAGAGTTGGAGTTGTTGGGCCGGCGCATGTTGATGGTTCACGCGACGCCGTGGCCCTCGAACTACGACTACGTGCCGCCGAGCAGTTCCGCCTTCCAGCGCTTTGCCGATGTTGACGCCGACATCGTGCTCTATGGGCATACGCACCAGCCTGTGGTGCGTCAGGTCGGCTCGACCCTTGTGATCAATCCGGGCTCTGTGGGGGTGGGGCGTCCGCACGACCACGGCTTCGTGCAGAGCTGCGCCGTTCTCGATCTGGCGACCGGTTCGGCAGAAATCATCGACTTCCAGATCTGATCAATGGCCGCTGAATTTCGGCGGCCGCTTCTCTAGCCAGGCGCGAAACGCCTCGTAGCGATCGTCGGTGCCGAGCAGCCGGATGTGGCGCTCCGCTTCAAGCGAGATGAAGCTTCGGAAATCTATCTGCTCGGACTGCACGAAATTGGACTTGAGCGCGGCAACCGCAAGCGGCGCAGCGGCGGCCAGCGTCGCGGCGAAACGCGTGAGTTCTGCCTCGAAGGCGGCGGCAGGCCAGAGGCGGTCGAGCAAGCCCAGCGATTTGGCTTCCTCGCTGCGCACCTTGCGGGGAAAGAACGTGAGATCGCGCGCGCGGCTGGCGCCGATGAGGCGCGGCAGCGTCCACGGCACGCCCATGTCGCCTGCGACGCCGACGTCAAGGAACGCCGTATTCATGACCACGCTGTCGTCACCCACGCGGAAGTCGCTGGCGCAAGCCCAGCCAAAGCCGGCGCCAGCGCAGCCGCCGCGGATCGCCGAGACGGTCACTTGCGGCATCTCGTGCAGCAACACGGCGACCTGATAAGTGACGTAGGAGGGGGTGGGCTTGGGACCATCGCGGTCTTCCGGCGTCTTCATGTCCGCGCCGCAGCAGAAATCGTCGCCGACACCACGGAAAATGAGAACGCGGATGTCCTGATTGTCGGCCACGTCCTTGACGGCTCGGTACACTTCCGCGCCAGTGCCGCGCCGCAGCGTGTTGCGCGCCTCAGGGCGGTTGATCGCGACCGTGGCGATCGCGCCGTCGATCTCAAGCCGCACGCTGTCACTCATGCGACCGGGCCTCCATCAGCGAACCTTTGGTAAGAAGGTGTGCGCGTCCTCGTACTTTTGTCGCAGCAGGACTTTCGAAATTTTTCCTGATGGCAACCGGGGCAAGGGCTCGGTCTCCACGGCGACATAGCGGGGCACCTTGAAGTTCGCCAGGTGCGCGTTGCAATGCTGAATGATTGCCGGAACGCTGATCGTTCCTGGAGCGCCGTAGACGACGGCCATCGGCGTTTCGCCGAACTGATCGTCCTTCGCCGAGAGCACGGCCACCTCCTGTACGCCGGGCGCCTCGGCCACGACGCTTTCGACCTCCATGGCCGAAATGTTGAGGCCGCCGGAAATAATGATGTCCTTGATGCGATCGATGAAGGTGATGGCGCCGCGTTCATCGGCGACGCCGCGGTCGCCGGTGTGCAGCCAACCATCGCGGAATGCTTCGGCGGTGGCTTTTTCGTTGTTCCAGTAGCCTGCCGAGAGACACGCGCTGCGGATGAGGATTTCGCCGGGTACGCCGGGCGGCGCGAAGCCTCCACTGTCGCCCTTGATGGCGAACTCGGTGAACATCGCGCCCGCGCCGCATTTTTCCGGCTCGGTCAGAGCCGTATCATCGCGCGCAGCCCAGGCGCCGCCCGCCTCGGTGCAGCCATAGGCCTGACGCAGAACGAGGCCGCGCTGCTTGTAGCGCGCGAGCAGCGCCGTGTTCACGCGCGCGCCGCCGATCTGGGCGAACTTCACGCACGAAAGGTCCGCCGTCTCGAATTCCGGGAGCGCTGCGATCCGCTCGAAGAAGATGGTGGATGCGAGAAACACCCGGATCTGTTTGTCGAGGATGAGGCGCAGCGCTTCGGCCGCATTAAAGTGGCGCTGCGAATAGACCGTGGCGCCGCTCGCCAGGAACTGGATGAGCAGGATGGTGCCCGAAGAAGAGGAGAATGGCCCGGTCGCGAACACGCTGCCGCCATTGCAGCATTCGGGCTCCATCATCGCGAACTCGGCCGTGTAGGTCATGAAGGCGCGGTGCGTGTAGACGACGCCTTTCGGCTCGCCAGTGGAGCCGCTGGTGCTGATGATGAAGAGCGGGTCGTCCGGATGGGGTGTATGCGCGGGACCCGGCGCCGGCGCTGCCCTCAGAGGGCCGATGTCCTTGAGCGCACGTAGCTTTCGAGCCTCGCCCGCACCCAGCGCCTCCGCCGCGGTGGCTGCACGGGCCTCGTCGGCGAATACCAGGGTCGGAGTGAGCACGTCCAATGTGCGGCGCAATTCGCGGGCGCTCGATCGGAAGCTGATTGGCGCGTGGATCGCGCCGGTGAGAACGATGGCGATGATGAGCGCCGCATAGTCGAGAGAATTTTCGGCGAAGCCGGAGACCCGATCGCCAGGCTTAACGCCATCCGCGCGCAGGTGATCGGCGATGCGCGCCGACCAATCATAGAGTTCAGCGAAGGTGAGTTCATCGCCTTCATAGTGGACGGCGATGCGCTCGGGATGTTCGCGCCGCCACCACTGCAACGCCCGCGTTATGGTAAAGCCGCTCATGGGAGGGACGTGTCGCTCGCTGCCAGGCTCAAATCAAAGCGTTTCTGCACTGCCGAGGAGCGCCGTGCTGCTCATCAGATCGCCAGGTCCGCCGGTGACCAGCGAAAGCTTGGCGCCCGGGACCTGATTGGTGGATGTGCCTCGAATCTGGCGGACCGCCTCGGGCACCAGGCCGAAGCCGTGAATGAAGCCTTCGCCGAGATCGCCGCCGGATGTGTTGATCGGCAACTTTCCCGAGGGGGCGATCAGATTGTCGACTGTGCAGAAGGCGCCCGCTTCCTCCATTGCGAAGAAGCCGTGATCGACCATGGCGCCGATGCCCATCGAGTTCATGTTCATGTAGATTTGCGCGACATCGACGTCTTTGGGGCCGTAGCCGGATTCGCGCCACATGCGATCGGCCAACTCCTTCTGGCCGGCGGTGGCGTAATACGGGCGCCAATTCTCTTCGAGCGCGCCGCCGCCTTCCATCGTGCCCATCGGCGCAGAAAGAATGTAGGCGGGTTTCTGCTTCAGATCCTTGGCCCGCTCGGCTGAAACCACCAGCACGCAGCCCGCCGCATCATTCTCGCGCGAGCAGTCGAACAGACGGTAGGGTTCCGAGATCATGCGCGCATTGTTGTAGATGTCGGCGTTCATCTCCGTGTTGCGGCCGTACGCCTTCGGATTGTTCTTGGCGTGGTAGTAGGAGGCCTGCACGGTTGCATACAAAGCCGATTGCGGGACGCCATGATATTCCATCATGCGCTGCGCCCGCAGCGCCAGAATTTGCGCCGGCGAATCCAGGCCATTGACCAGATACTGCGAAGAGGTGTCGTTTTGCGCGACAATCACGCGCAAGCGCTGACTGCTGCTCTCGGCCATCGATCGATAAACGGCGACGATGTCGGCTTGTCCCGCCATGATGGCGGCAGTCGCGATGTTGAGGGTGGCCGGCAGACCGCCGCCGTGAAACCAGACGAGCGAGGCGAATTTCACCTCGCGTGTGCCCAGTGCCGGCATGAGCTTGGCGGGATCGCTGCGTTCCGACGCGTAGGAGACAAAGCCGTTGATGTCGCGCACGTCGATGCCGGCGTCGTCGGCGGCGGCGGTGATGGCGCGCAGCGCCAGCTTGACTTCCGGCTCAGGCGAGGTCGCGCGCTTGTAATAAGGCGTCTGACCGATGCCTGCGATCGCCGCCGCGCCACGAAATTTGCTCACGGATATCTCCCAGCTCACTCGTGGATGGATTTAGCGCTCAATGATCCAGCGGATGGCCGGATACCATTTGCTCTTTGCGCTCGGCGGATCGATCGCGCCGCGGACGTTGGCGCCGATGCGCAAGCCGCTTTCGTCGCCTTTCAAGATGCCCATCACGCGCGCGCCGTTCGCCTCCGGAATCTCGGCGATGACGGTTACGTAGGGGACGTCTTCCTTGCGTTCGAGCACGCGGTCGAACGCATATTGGGTGCGCGTCCAGGTGAAGATCCTGCCCTTGGGTTCGAGCGCGACCCACTCGAAGTCCCAGCTGCCGCACTTTCCACAGCGAAAGTGGGCGGGCCAGGTCCAGTTCTTACAGGCGGCGCAGCGCGGCAGCTTGAAGACGCCATCTTCGAGCCCGCGCCAATATTCGTCGTCGGCCGCGATGGCGCCGACAATCTTGTGCTGCTCGAAGCTGTAAGCCATGCCGTCCACCCTAGCACGCAGCCTGCGCGCCGAGAGGCGCGTCGCACGCGTGCGATTATGTAACATACGTGCGGTTATACGACGCGAGGCCAGAGTTTACAACCGCGGTGGCGGAGAGCCGCTGCTTGACATGTAGCCCCGACCGGCCGACAAAAGAGCGAATAACGTACACAAAGCACTATAGCCGCACACATGGAAAGGGCCAGCGAGACATGGGCGAGGAGGCTTGGCGGGCCCTTGTAGATGTCGAGGCGCTCGCCGCCTGGATGGACGCACAGGGGCTCGGCAGCGGCCCGGTAGAAGACGAAAAGGTGCTCGCTGGCGGGACCCAGAACCTGCTGCTCTCCTTCAGCCGCAATGGCTCTCGCTACGTCCTGCGTCGGCCATCCGGACATGCGCGGCCCGAGGCCAATGAAACGATCAAGCGCGAGATTCAGGTATTGTCCGCAATCGCCCACACCGACGTGCCGCATCCGCGACTGCTCGCGTCTTGCGGTTCGCCCGATGTCTTAGGCGCCAACTTCTATCTCATGCAGGCGATCGACGGCTTCAACGTCACCACTGGCATGCCCGCGATGCACGCCAGCGATCCGGCGATCCGGCGCGAGATGGGGTTTGCGCTGGTCGATGGCGCGTTGCGGCTGGGACGCGTCAATCACGTGGCTGTCGGGCTCGCCTCGTTCGGCCGCGCCGAAGGATACCTGGAGCGCCAAGTCGGACGATGGCGCAAGCAGTTCGAAGGGTATGCAGCGCTCGACGGCTGGAGCGGCGCGGCGCTCGCCGCGCCCATCGAACGCGTGGGAGATTGGCTTGAGCGCAACTGTCCCGCGAGTTTCAAGCCGGGCATTCTTCATGGCGACTACCATCTCGCCAACGTGATGTTCGCCAATACCGGCCCCGAACTCGCGGCCATCGTGGACTGGGAACTCGCCACCATTGGCGATCCGCTCATCGATCTGGGCTGGGTGCTGACGACGTGGCCGCGTCCAAACGATCCGACATCGATGAAGATCGAGCCATGGGAAGGCTTCCCGAGCGCCGATGAACTCCTGGCTTACTATCGGGAGCGCTCTGAGCGCGATCTCTCGGCGATGGACTGGTATATTGTGTTGGCCTGTTACAAGCTCGCCATCCTGCTCGAAGGCACCCATGCGCGCGCGTGCGCAGGCAAGGCGGCGAAAGAAACCGGTGATCGCTTTCACGCCCGCACGGTCGCGCTGTTCGAACGCGCGCTGGGTTTGATCTAGGAGCGACGGGTGAACACTCTCTTCGATCTCTGCGGCAAGACGGCGCTGATTACCGGGGGATCGCGCGGGCTGGGTCTCGAAATGGCGCTCGCCTTCGCGGACGCCGGCGCCGACATTATCGTGGCGAGCCGCAAGCTGGAAAATTGCGAGGAGGTCGCGGAGCGCATCCGAGGCGCCGGGCGCAAGGCGCTGGCGCTGCGCGTGCATGCGGGAAAATGGGACGATATCGACCGCCTGGTGGAGGCGGCCTATGGCGCGTTTCGGAAAATCGACATCCTGGTCAACAATGCGGGCATGTCGCCCGCCGTCGACTCCCATGAGGTGACGGAGGATTTGTTCGACAAGGTCGTGGCGCTCAATTTCAAGGGGCCGTTTCACCTGGCGGCGCTCGTCGGTCACCGCATGGCGCAAGGCGACGGCGGCTCGATCATCAACATCTCATCGGGCGCTTCCTGGAAGGCGATGCCGCGCGTGGTGGCCTACGCGGGCGCTAAAGCCGCGTTGAATGCAATGACCATCGCGCTGGCGCAGGAATATGGCCCCAAGGTGCGCGTCAACGCCATCGCCGCGGGGCCGTTCCTGACGGACATTTCAAAGGCCTGGAGCGAGGAACAGCGGCAAAGCGCGCCGAACGCTGCGGGCCGACCGGGGCGTCCGGAGGAAATCGTCACCACCGCGCTTTATCTCGCGAGCCCTGCGTCCAGCTTCGTCAGCGGAACCATCGTTCGCTGCGACGGCGCATTGCGCTGAAGGAGACGCCCATTGGCCCAGCCAAAGACAGCCATCGTTCTGGGCGCCTCCGAACTGGGCGGCACCGGTTGGGTGACGGCGGAAGCGCTCGCCGCGCGCGGCGTCCGCGTTGCTGTCGCGGCGCGCCGGGTCGATAAGGCCGCGGAACTCGCCCGGAGCATCGGCGGCGAAGCCTTTCAGTGTGACGCCACCCGCGAGCCGGATGTCGAAGCTTTTGTGCGGGCGGCCACGGCCGCTTTCGGCGCGCCGATCGATTATGCTGTGATGGCCGCCGGCGCGGGCGTCAGCGGTATGATCGATGATATCAGCGATGCGGAATTGCGCCGGAGCTTCGATCTCAACTATTTCGCCAGCGTTTATTTTGTCCGCCACGCAGCACGCGTCGTGCGCGACGGCGGCGCAATCGTGCTGATGAGTTCGATTGCCGGCACGAACGCCTGGCCGGGATATTTCTCTTATGGCGGCGCCAAGGCCGCGCTGCAGATGCTGGTGAAGTACGCAGCGCTTGAATACGCACCGCGCAGAATCCGCGTGAATGCAGTGTGTCCGGGGCCCATTCAAACGCCTGCGGCGATGAGTCTGCTCGCGCATCCGGAAGCGGGGGCGATCGCTGCGGCCGAAATGCCGCTGGGACGGGCGTCTACGCCGGCGGAGGTCGCCGAGGCGGTCGTTTGGCTCGCAATGGCGCCGTCCTGGGTGACGGGCGAAACCGTGCACGTCGATGGCGGTTTGCACCTGCGCCGGCCGCCCGACGTGGACGCCATTCGCGCTGCGCTGAAAGCGCGGCCGCGCGCCGAAAAGTATTGAGCCAGGTGAGGGAGTTGCGATGCTGTTGAAGGGGCTGGCCGCCGTCGTTACCGGCGGCGCGAGCGGATTGGGCGAGGCGACGACCCGTGCGCTTACGGCAGAAGGCGTGAAGGTCGCCATTTTCGACCTCAACCGCGAACGCGGCGACAAGCTAGCCGCTGAGGTCGGCGCATGTTTCTGCGAAGTTGACGTGACCAGCGACGCGTCCGTCGCGGCCGGCTTCGAAACGGCGCGCGCAGCGCACGGACAGGAACGGATCCTGGTCAACTGCGCCGGCCGAGGCAACACCTTCAAGACGGCGCAGCGCTCGCGTGAGACCGGCGAGATCACACATTTCCCCATCGATCAGTTCGAGAAGATCGTGCAGATCAACCTGATCGGTACGTTCCGGTGCATCGCCAAGTCGGCCGCCGGCATGCTGGCATTGGCGCCGTTGAATGAAGACGGCGAGCGCGGCGTCATCGTGAACACGGCGTCGGTCGCCGCAGAAGACGGGCAGGCGGGTCAGGCGGCCTATGCCTCATCGAAGAACGGCATTGTTGGCCTCACTCTGCCGATCGCGCGAGATTTCCGCCGCGAGGGCATTCGCGTCAACGCCATTCTGCCGGGCGTATTCGATACGCCTCTCTTCTCGACGGCGCGTCCGGAACTGCGCAAACAGCTGGGCGATAGCGTGCCGTTCCCGCATCGACTCGGCCGGGCCGACGAGTTCGCGAGCCTGGTGGTCGAGATGTGCCGCAACTCCTACTTCAACGGCGAGCACGTTCGCCTCGACGGTGCGATACGAATGTGAGCAAACATCAATTCATCAGCGTCGAACGCGACGGCCATACGCTCATACTCACGCTTAACCGGCCTGAGGTGATGAATGCGTTACACGCGCCGGCGCATTTCGAGTGCCATGCGGCGATCGATGCGTTCGCCGCCGATCCATCGCTCTGGGTGCTGGTGATCACCGGCGCCGGGGAGCGCGCGTTCTCCGCGGGCAACGATCTGAAATTTCACGCCGCGGGCGGCTCACTGGAAATGCCGCCGAGCGGTTTCGGCGGGGTGACCAGCCGGTTCGATTTGAACAAGCCTGTGATTGCTGCGGTGAACGGCCTCGCGTTTGGCGGCGGCTTTGAAGTGGCGCTCGCAACAGACATCATCATTGCGTCGTCGCATGCGGTGTTCGCCCTGCCCGAACCCAGAGTGGGATTGGCGGCGCTCGCCGGCGGATTGCACCGGCTGCCGCGCGCGATCGGGCTCAAACGCGCGATGGGCATGATCCTGACCGCACGGCGGGTTTCGGCGGAGGAGGGCTTTGCGCTCGGTTTCGTCCATGCCGTTACTGAGCCGGGCGCGGCGCTGGCAACTGCTCTGCAATTGGCCAGGGAGATCGAGCAATGCAGTCCGGCGGCGATCCGCGCGGCCAAGTCCGCGGTGATGCGCGGCGCCGATATGCCGTTGGCGGACGCAATCGCGCAGCAATGGCAATGGCCGGACGTGCGCGCTATGCGCGCTTCGCCGGACGCCATCGAGGGACCGCGCTCCTTCGCAGAGAAGCGCCCTCCCAACTGGTCTGAGAGCTGACCGTCTAAGAAAAGGGGCCCGCACCTTGCGGCGCGGGCCCCGGAGGATGGGAGTTGGCTCCCTCGCGCGTTGGCTGACGCGCGAGGGCGGGTTCTTAATTGTAGTGGTAGGTTATGGACGCGCCCCAGAGCGAAGGATCGCCGTACACGGAACGCGCCGCGTAGGGATCGATGAAGCTCGAGACGAAGTAGGTCTCGTCCGTCACGTTGGTGCCGAACACCGAGATGTCGAAGTGCTCGGTCGGGTCGGTCCAGGTGGCGCGCAGGTTGAGCAGCGAATATGCGTCCTGCGGCAACTGGCCGGCGGCGTCGAACACGAAGTCTCCAGTGTAGAAGAGGTTGGCGTTCAGAGCCATGCGCCCGCCGGCGAGATTGAAGCCGTAGTCGACAGCGATGTTGCCGGAGAATTCCGGCGCCCGCTGCACGGTGTTGCCGCTCACATCGACGAGAATGTTGGTGATGACCCCGGTGCCCGGATTGAAGCTGAAGCCGGTCGCATTCGGGAAGTCGGTGTACTCGGCGTTGGTCCACACGCCGTTCAGCGTGAGCGAGAGGTCGGGCGTGACCGCCCAGGTGAGCGAGCCGTCGAGGCCGTAGCTCTCGGCGCCAGCCGCGTTGACCGTGACGCTCGCGCCGCCGGCTCCGTAGGAGGTGACCTGGATGTCCTGGTAGTCGTAGTAGAAGGCCGCCAGGTCCAATCGCACAGGACCGGTGAAGGTCTTGTAGCCGATTTCGAACGCGTCGATCGTCTCCGGCTGGATTGGCGTCGTCGAGAAGGACGATGCCGGGAGCGCGCCGGCCTTATAGCCCTGGGTGAACGACGCGTAGATGTTCGAGTGATCGTTGAACTCGTAGCGGAACACGGCGCGGCCGGTGAAGTCGCTGAAGTCCGCGCTCGCATCCGTCGTCAGGCTGAACGGATAGAGGAACGAGTGAACTTCCGGCGTGTCCCAGGAATAGCGACCGCCCAGGGTCAGGAACATGTTGTCGGCGATCTCGTAGGTGCCGTCAGCGAACACCGCGTAGGACGTGGTGGTGTTGGTGGAGTCGAAGATCGCAAAGCCGTTGGTGTTGTAGTCGTAGGTGTCGCTCGCCCGCATATAGAAGGCGCCCAGCACCCAGCTCAAGCGGCTGTCGCTCGGGTTTGACGTCAAGTTGAATTCTTGCGTCGTCGTGTTGTCCGGCACCCGCCAGAACGAGAAGTTCAGAGCGGCCGAACTCGCGTCGTAATCGAGCCCTTGCGACACCGTATCCTTGCGGAAGCCGGTGTAGGAGGTGAGCGTCGCGAAGCCGAGATCGAACGAGCTCGTGAGCGTGATCGAGTCGGAGGAGAAGCGCGCGTAGCCTTCCTGATTGTGCGAAATCTCGCCGGGGCCGGTCGCAATGATGGCGCCCAGGATCGGCGCGGCGTTGGTGATGCCGTCGCGCGCGACCACGTTCTGCGTGCGTGGATCGTTTTCTTCGCTGTGCGCGATCGCCACACGGAAGCTGATGCCGTCAGACGGTTCAATCAGTGCTTGGGCGCGGAAATAGTATTGGTCATACGCGCCGGCCCGATCGTTGCCGTTGACGATGTTGGTCATGAAGCCGTCGCCTTGCTCGTAGGAGCCGGCGAGGTCGACAGCGACCCGGTCCGAAAACCCGGTCGTTCCATAGAAACCGATGCTGGTGGTGTTGTCCTCGCCATAGGTTCCGCGGACGAGTCCCCACGGATCGTGCTGCGGCTCGCGCGTCACGAGCTGGATGGCGCCGCCAGTGGTGTTGAAACCGAACAGCGTGCCTTGCGGGCCCTTGAGAACGTTGACCGCCTGAAGATTGATGAGGCTGAAATTGCTCGCACCGGCGGTCGGGACGTAATAGCCGTCGACATAAGTGGTCACGTTCTGGGGCAAGCCGGGCAGCGCCACTTGGCTGCCGATGCCGCGGATCGAAGGCTGCACGAAAGTGCCTGCGCGCGTGATGCGCAGCGCCGGCACCGCCTGCGGCAGCGACATGACATCGCTCAGCGAACTATTCTCAATCGTGTCGGCGGAAATGTTGGCGATCGAGATTGGCACGTCTTCGAGCGCTTCCGCGCGGCGCTGCGCAGTGACGACGATTTCGCCGCTGTCTGCGCTTCCGGCCTGATCGGATTGCGTTTGCGCCATCGCGGGTGCGGCGAACAATGTGGCCGCCGCAAATGCGACGCCTGCCAGCAATTGAACCTTGTCCTGCACGCCCCACGGCGTCTTCATCTGCCGCATCGACTTCCTCCCCTATGCAGTGAGCGTCTTTCGCTCATGCGTTCGTTCTTCGCACACTTACTAATGGACCATGCTGTTTTGGAGTCAATAACGCGGTGGTGAAAACCGCGGATTTTACGAGGAATGCGTCGTTACCGTCACAAAAGATACAATATCGCACAGCATTTGGTTGGCTTGACAAAGCGCCGAGTGGCGCAGAGCGTCAGTTGTATATAGTACGAGAGAGCGATAATCGCTCAAATAGCCGGTACGGAGTATGTCCATTGGGTGAGGCCTGGATCATCGACGCAGTGCGGACGCCTCGTGGCGCAGGCAAGCCGGGCGGAGGCCTCTCGGAGCTGCATCCTCAGCGCATCTTTTCAACCCTGCTGAGCGCGCTCGCCGAGCGCACCGGCATGGAACGGTCCGATGTCGATGACGTCATCGCCGGCGTGAACACCCAACAGGGAAAGCAGGGCCTGAACCTCGCGCGCATGGCCGTGCTGGACGCCGGTTATCCGGCAAGCGTGCCCGGGTTTTCGCTGGATCGCTTCTGCGGCTCGGGACTGACGGCGGTGAACCTCGCCGCCATGGGGGTCATGTCGGGCGCTCAGCAACTGGTGGTGGCGGGCGGCATTGAGCAGATGTCGCACACCCGGACCTTGCAGCGAGAGTTCATGTTGGACTCCGGCAATCTCGACCTGCGCAAGCGCATTCCCCAGCCGCACCAAGGCGTGTGCGCCGATCTGGTCGCCACGCTTGAGGGTTTTCAGAGGGAAGATCTGGACGAACTGGCGCTGCAAAGTCAGCAGCGCGCCGATCGCGCCATTAAGGAGGGACGTTTCAAGCGAAGCCTTGTCGCCGTGCCGAATGCAGCGGGAGGGATTGCGCTCGACCACGAGGAATATCCCCGTCCGCAAACGACGGCGGCGGCGCTCGCCGGCTTGAAGCCGGCTTTCGAGTCCTTCTTCGACCGCGAGATCGACCAGGACGGCACGACTTATGGCGCGCTGATCCGCCAAGTCTATCCGGACGTCCAAATACGCTACATGCACACTGCCGGCACCAGTTCGGGCGTCGTCGACGGCGCCGGAGCGTTGTTGCTGGCGACGCCCGAGTACGCCAAGGCGCATGGACTGAAGGCGCGCGCACGCATTCGCGCACTTGCGACTGTCGGCGACGATCCGACGCTCATGCTCAACGCGCCGGTCCCTGCGGCCAGAAAGGTGCTGAAGCAAGCTGGCATGACGGTCAAAGACATCGATCTCTTCGAGGTCAATGAAGCGTTCGCAGTCGTGCCGCTCAAATTCATGCGCGACCTCGGCGTCGATCCGGAGAAGATCAACGTCAATGGCGGCGCCATGGCGCTGGGCCATCCGATCGGCGCCACCGGCGCCATTCTCGCCGGCACGCTGCTCGACGAACTTGAGCGCCGCGACGCCCGCGTCGGACTGGTGACCATGTGCGCAGCGGGCGGCTTGGCCCCCGCGGCGATCATTGAACGGATGTGATTTCGCCCGATGCGTCTGCAGACAAAGCGATACGTGGCAGATGACGGGGTCAATATTGTTGCGGATGTGGCCGGAGCGTTGGGCGCGCCTCGCGTGGTGCTGATGCACGGCGGTGGTCAGACCCGCCATTCCTGGCAAGGGTTGATGGGCGCGCTGGTTTCGAAAGGCTATCGCGTCGTGAATTTCGATGCGCGCGGCCACGGCGAGAGCGATTGGGCCGGCGTCGGCGGATATGGCTTGGCGCGTCATGCGCATGATCTCGCATGCGTGCTGGAAGAGGAAGGCGCACCGGCGGCGCTCGTCGGGGCCTCGCTGGGCGGCGCAACGGCGCTCAGGGCTATGGCCGAAGGCGCACGACCGGCCGCGGTGATCCTCGTGGACATCGTGCCACGTCCCGATCCGCGCGGTGTCCAGCGCATCCGCGATTTCATGCTTGGCTATCCCGACGGCTTCGCGTCGATTGATGACGCGCTGGAGGCGGTCGCCGCCTACAATCCGCACCGGCCGCGCCCTGTCGATCGCGAGGGCCTGATGCGCAATCTGCGTTACCGCGAGGATGGCCGTTTGCGATGGCACTGGGATCCCGCGTTCCTCAGCCGCGAGATTCCGGTTGAGCTCGTGGAATTGCACGAGACCGTTGAGGGCGCGCGGCGGGCCGGCGATGTCCCGTGCATGCTGATCCGCGGCCTGAAGAGCGATGTCGTCGGCGACGCCGGATTGGCGGAACTGCGCGGAGTTTTGCCCGCGATCGAAGTGTTCGATGTGCCGGGCGCCGGTCATATGGTTGCGGGCGATCGCAATGATGTCTTCATTGAAGGCGTGACAGCTTTTCTGTCGCGCCACTTCCCTGTGGGATGAGCGCCATGTCTTTGCGCGGCAAAAGCGTCTTTGTGACCGGGGCCAATTCAGGCATCGGACTCGCCACGGCGCTGCGCTTCGCCGAGGAAGGCGCGAACGTCGCGATTTTCTCGCGGCGCGCAGGCGCCAACGCGGAAGCCTGTGCGCTGATCGAGGCCAAGGGCGTCGAGGCGTACTCGTTTGCGGGCGACGTCGGCGACGAGGACGCCGTGCGCGAGGCGGTGGCGGCCACGGTGAGGGCCTGGGGCGGCTTGCACTACGCCTTCAACGCCGCCGGCGCCGCGCAGTCGGTGACGCCGCTCACCGAGCTGTCGCTGGACGAATACGAAACGCTCATGTCCGCCAATGCGCGCGGCACATTTCTTTCGATGAAGTATGAGATTCTGGCGATCCGGGCTTCGGGCGGAGGCGCCATCTGCAATTGCGCGTCGGCGGCCGGTTTGATCCCCAGCGCCTTTCAGGTCGCTTATGCGGGCGCCAAATTCGCCGTAGTCGGCATGACCCGGGGCGCCGCACTCGAATGCGCGAAGGATGGCGTGCGTGTGAACGTCGTTTGCCCAGGCGCCACGACGGGTGAAATGTGGGTCGATTTCGCCCGCAAGCATCCCGACCGCGCCGCACTCGCGCTGGCGAAGCATCCGATGAATCGGGTCGGCGAAAAGGAAGAAGTGGCGGCCGCCGTCCTATTTCTCTGTCGCGACGCCACGTTCACCACGGGGCACGCCTTTCCCGTCGATGGCGGCCGGACGACGGGTTGAGTGATGGCGGGCGAACTTGCAGGCAAGGTTGTTATTTTCACCGGCGCTGCAGGCGGGCAGGGGCGTGTCGCCGCGCCGCTGTTGGCGGCGGCCGGCGCCAGGCTCGTGCTTACGGATATCGACGAGCGTGGCGCGGCTGTTGCGGGCGAGATTGGATCTGAGGCGCTGTTCGTGGCGCATGACGTGAGTGATCGCGCAGCGTGGGATCGCGTCGTCGAATGTGCGGTCGAAACTTTTGGCGGCGTGGATGTGCTCGTCAACAATGCCGGTGTGGCTGGTCGCGACGACGTGCAATCGCTGAGCGCCGAGCGGCTGGGCCATTATCTCGATGTCAATCTCATCGGCGCGTTGAATGGCATGCAGGCGGTGCTGCCGGCTATGCGGGCGCGGGGCGGCGGCGCCATCGTCAACATCGCGTCGATTTCGGCTTTGGCAAGCACCCCGGGGCTCGCGGGCTACGGCATTAGCAAGTGGGCTCTACGCGGCCTATCGCGCTACGCCGCCGCAGAGCTCGCGGCCGATAAGGTGCGCGTCAACCTTGTGCTTCCGGGCGCGCTCGACGTTTCCATGATCAAGGACGCCGCGGCGAGCCCCGGCAAAAGTTCATTCTCCGAGCGGGTGCCGCTCAGGCGCGTGGCGACGTCCGACGAAATCGCGCGCGTCGTCATCTTTCTCGCCTCGGACGCCGCCAGTTATGTCACCGGGGCCGAACTCACCGTCGACGGCGGCTACTCAGCCTAGAAAGCGATACGCTAATGGTGGACTTCTCGATCGATCCTGCGTTCCAAGCCAAACTGGATTGGATGAAGGACTTCGTCCGCGACAAGGTCTATCCGCTCGAATATCTCTACGACTACGACAAGGATGCGCCCTACGACATCCAGAACAAGCCGCTCCGCAAACTTATCAGGCGTCTGCAACGCGATGTGCAAGAGCAGGGCATGTGGGCCGCGCATCTCCCGGCGCATCTGGGCGGCCAAGGCTTTGGCGCGGTCAAGCTCACCTACATCAACGAGCAATTCGGAACGTCGGCGTTCGGCCCGGTGATCTTCGGCTGCCAGGGGCCCGACAGCGGCAATTCCGAGATCCTCGCCATGTTCGGCTCCGACGAGCAGAAGGAGCGCTACCTGAAGCCTCTGCTCTCGAACGATATCTTCTCCTGCTACGCGATGACGGAGCCGCAGGGCGGTTCCGATCCCACCAATCTGCGCACGACCGCGGTGCGCGAAGGCGACGAGTGGGTGATCAACGGCGACAAGTGGTTCGCCTCCAGCGCCAACCACTCCGCCTTCCTCATCGTGATGGCGGTGACCAATCCAGAGGAAGCGGCCCACAATCGCGCGACCATGTTCATCGTGCCGTCCGATACACCCGGCTTCGAGATCGTGCGCTCCATCGGGCTCTTCAGCGACGGTTACCGGAGCGGTGGTCACCCTTGGATCCGATTTAACAATGTCCGCGTACCCGATAGCCAGCGGCTGGGGCCGATCGGTCAGGGTTTCAAGGTGGCGCAGTCACGCCTGGGCGGCGGGCGGCTGCATCATGCGCAGCGCACCATCGGCCGCGTGAAGCAGATGATCGACATGATGGCCGAGCGCGCGCTCAGCCGCGAATCTTACGGCGAGGTGATCGCCAATCGCCAAGCGGTGCAGATGGACATCGCCAATAGCTACGTCGAGTATCAGCAATTCCGTCTACTCGTTCTCTACACCGCCTGGATGTTTGACGCCCGCCAGGAGCACGGACGCGAAGGGCGTAAGATGATCTCGGCGGTGAAAGCGGCGATGTCGAAGATCGCCCAGGACGTCACCTTGCGCGCGCTGCACCTGCACGGCTCGATCGGGCTTTCCAATGAAATGCAATTCGCCCGGCACCTGGTGATCGCGCTGCATGAGGGCGTGGCGGACGGCGTGACGGAGTTGCACCTCGCCAATGTAGCCAAGCAGCTGTTGCGGGGTTACCGCCCAGCGGAGGGTGACTTTCCCAGCGACGTCCTGTTCCGTCGCAAGGCTTGGGCGGCAAAGCAGATTGAGCCTTTGCTCAAAGAATGCGGCGTGACCCTCGAGGAGGGCCGGGCCGACCCCGAATTGAACCCTCCGCTGGAGGTCCGCAGGGGGAACCCAAGGGCCCACAATTAGCTCCAGGCCAGAGGGGCGCTGCCGCCTTGACACCCCACCGTCAATGATCACTAATGAGACAAAAGTGCGAAATGCGAACAGCTGGAGCGTAACGGAGATGGCCGGCGGCCCGACGCCCTCAGATTTTCGATCCTTCGATGTGCACGCCAAGGATGTGCGCGTCGACGCCGAGAAGATCTGGGCGCAGCTCCGTGAGTGCCCGGGCTTGGCGCGCAGCGAGGCGCTGGGCGGGTTCTATCTGATCAGCCGCTACGCCGACCTGAAGCAGGCGCTGCTGGATCACGCCGTGTTTTCTTCGGCGCAGGGCATTGTCGTGCCGGACCAGGGCGTGCGCTCAATGCACATCCCAGCGGAGGTCGATCCGCCCGCGCAGCGCGCCTATCGCGCCATCATGGCCAGGCACTTCACGCCCGATCGTGTCGCCAAAATGGCCCCGCACATTCGAGAGATCGTGACCGCGTTGCTCAACCGCATCGCGGGCAAGACGCACGTCGATTTTGTAGACGCCTTCGCCCGACCGCTGCCGGTTCATGTGTCTTTGACTTTGCTCGGCTTGCCGGACAGCGATGCCGACCGTCTGGATGCGCTCGTCGTGGCGCTGCACGAGGAAGTGGCGAGCGGCGTGCGCAAGGGCGCAGCGGACCAGCTCACGGCCTATGTGCGCGATACGCTTCAGGCGCGTGCGCCGGATGCATCTCTGGATGACGACACGTTGGTGTCGGACATCATCCGCGGTATCGCCGACGGCCGCCCGCTGACGCTCGACGAGCAAGTCTCCATGGTGCGGCTGATCCTGGTCGGCGGCTTTGATTCCACCGCCATTGCTTTGGCGACGGCCGTGTGGTGGCTGGCGCAGCGCCCGCAGGACCTGGAGCGCCTGCGCGCCGACCCTTCTCTCATCGATGCGTTCAATGAAGACGTGGTGCGCTTCTCCTCGCCGGCAACGTACTTGCGGCGAACGGTGTCGCGCGATGTCGCTTTCGGTGGTGAGCAATTGAACGCCGGTGATCGCGTGGTCCTGGCGTTCGGCGCGGCCAATCGCGATCCGGCAGAGTTTCAGTGCTCGGAGCAGGTGCTGCTCGATCGCAAGCCCAACAATCACCTGGGCTTCGGCTTCGGCGCGCACCGTTGCATCGGCTCCTGGGTGGCGAAGGCGGAGATGAGAATTGCAATCGAGGAATTGCTGGCGCGTTACGCGGGCCTCAGTCTCGATCCGGACAAAAACATCGCGATGAGCAGCGGACTGAATCAGGGCATCGTTCGCTTGCCGATCGTTTTGAAGCCGAAGGGCGGGTAGGCCGGCAATGGTGGCGTCATGCTGCAAGAGCTGAAGGACCTCGATCCGTTCCGCGCCGACGTGCGCGCCTGGCTTGGCGCCAATCTTCCTGGCGACTGGCAGGAGAAGATGCGCGGCGCTTCGGAAGAAGAGCACGTCGCGTTTCAGAAATTCTGGTTTCGGCGCATGATGGAGGGCGGCTACGGCGCCCCGCATTGGCCGAAAGCCTGGGGCGGCGGCGGCTTCAGCTTCGCACAGCAGATCGTGCTCTACGAGGAGATCGCGCGCGCCGGCGCGCCGCGGCTTATCCTTTATTTCATCGCCCTCCATCACGTGCCGGCGACCTTGCTGGAATGGGGCACAGAAGAGCAGCGCCGCCGGCACCTTCCTGCCGTGCTCGCCGGAGACGAAATCTGGTGTCAGGGTTTCTCCGAGCCCAATGCAGGCTCGGATCTTGCGAGCCTACGCACGCGCGCGGAGCGCCGCGGCGACCGCTATGTGGTCAACGGGCAGAAGACCTGGTCTTCAAACGCTCACCATGCGCGCTATTGCCTCCTGCTGACGCGCACCGACCCCAAGTCCTCAAAAACGCGCGGCATCACCTACTTTATTCTCGACTTGAAAACGCGGGGTGTCACGCTGCGGCCGATTAAGCAGATCACCGGCGCCTCGCACTTCAACGAAATCTTCCTGGATGACGTTGAGATTCCAGCCGAAAACATTGTGGGCCAGGAAAACAACGGGTGGGCGGTGGCGCAATCGACGCTCTCGTCAGAGCGCGGCCTCACCATCCTTGAGCTTGCAGAGCGCATGCGCGTTGGTTTTCAGCTGTTGCTGCGGGACGCGCAATCGCCGGCGCCTGCCGGCGGGCGGCTGATCGACGATGATGAGATTCGCCGCCGCCTTGTCGATGTGCACGTCCGCATCCAGGCGCTGCGCTTCCTGGTCAACGAAATGCTGACGCAGGTGCTGCGGGGCGGAAAGGCCGGCGTCGAGCCGTCCATTATCAAGATCTATTATAGCGAGCTCCTGCGCGACTTCACGGCGCTCGGCGTCGTCATCGGCGGGCCGGGCGGGCAGCATCTGCAGGACGTGCTGATGGGGGGCGGCAACGAGACCGGCTATTGGATGCAGGACTATTTGTATTCCTGGGCGTGGACGATCTCGGGCGGCAGCACGGAAATTCAGAAGAACATCGTGGCGGAGCGCGGCTTGAAGCTGCCGCGTGAACCACAGCCGGCGGGGGCCGGCTGAGGCGGAGGGGACGTATGGAATTCGCTTGGACAGCGGAGCAGGAGGAGTATCGCAAGCGCGTCCGCACCGCGCTCGACGAACTGTTGCCCGACGATTGGGATGAACGCTACGTCCCGGAAAGCTACGCCTCCGATCTGCAGGTCGAATTCTCCCGCGGTTTTTGCGCAGGTCTGGCCGAGCGCGGTCTCCTGGTGCCGCACTGGCCCAAACAATATGGCGGCAGCGGCGCCGATGACTGGTGCCATTTCATCCTCAACGAAGAGATGAAAGCTGCCGGCGAGCCGCGCGGACCACAATACATGAACATCAACTGGATCGGGCCGACGCTGATGACGTTCGGTACCGAGGCGCAGAAGGACCAGCACGTCAAGGGCATCGCCAGCGGGCGCGTTATCTGGTGCCAAGGGTTCTCGGAGCCGAATGCTGGGACCGATCTGGCGGCGCTGCGCACGCGCGCCGAGCGCGTGGGCGACTATTACATCGTCAACGGCTCGAAGATCTGGACCTCGTATGCGCGCACGGCGGACTGGTGCTTCATGCTGGTGCGCACCGGGCCCGGCAAGAAGGACATTACCGTCCTGCTGACGCCGATGAAGACGCCCGGCATTTCGGTGACCTCGTTCCCGGGGCTTATCAAGGATGGCCACCTCAACGAGGTGTTCTTCACTGACGTCAAAATTCCCGTCGCCAACCGCGTCGGCGAAGAAGGGCAGGGCTGGAAAATCGTGACCCACGCGCTCTCCTTCGAGCGGGTCGGCGTGCCGCGCTATCACACCGGTCTGCAGGCGCTTGAACTCGCGGTCGAACAGCTGCGCGAAGAGGGCCGCTACGACAACGACCCCGTCATTCAAACGCGCGTCGGCGCGCTCGCGTCGAAATTCGAAGCGGCGCGGCTGCTTACCTATCTCGTCGTCGATCAGCGGGTGAAGCGTTCGGAAGCCAACACCGACTCCAACCTCTCGCGCATCGCTTCTCTGGAAGCGACCACCGATCTCATGAACTTTCTGGGAGACGTCTTTCCCCACGGATTGGCCGGCGGCAACGTGCTTCTGGAAGACTATTATCGCATCAACATTCCTGCCGGGATCACGGGCGGCACCAATGAGATTCAGCTGGATCTCATCGCTCAGCGCGGCCTCGGACTGCCGAGGGGAAAATGATGGATTTTCATCTTACCGATGATCAGCAGGCGCTGATCAGCGCGCTTCAAGCGATCCTTCGAGATCATGGCGATCTGCCGCAGGATCAGCGCCTCAGCTATGCCTATTACAACGCCGAACTGCAGGATTTGTTGAAGAACGGCGGTTTCTTCGAAGCTGCGCGCGAAATGGGGCCGCTTGAAGCGGCATTGATCGTGGTTGAGGCGGCGAGGCTGCCTGTGCTGGTAGAAACAGGCGCATCCGCGTTGGTGGCGCCGATGGTGTTGGCGGCCAACGAATGCGCCGAGGGCCCGGTTGCGCTCGTCAACGGCCCCGACCTGGACAAGGCGCATCGCAATTTGCCGATCGCCAAGACCGCGCTTATCGATATGGGCGATGATGTGGTGGTGCTGCCCGTGGCGGCTGGCGCCGTCGAGCCGATCAAAAGCGTGCTGGCGTTTCCATATGGGCGTTTCCGCCGCGCGCCCGAACTCGGCGCGGGCCGTCGGATTGCCGGAGCGGGGCCAAAATTGCGGCAGTGGTGGCGCGTGGCGATCGCCGCCGAAGCGGCGGGCGCGGCCGACAGCGCCGTGAATTTTACCGTGGAGTACGTGAAGCAGCGGCATGTATTTGGCAGAGCGGTTGGATCGTTCCAAAGCGTGCAGCATCGCTTGGTGCAGTGCCACGCGATTGCGCGAGCCACTTATTATCTGGCGCTGCGCGCGGCCTGGAGCGGCGAGTCTGTCCATGCCGATATCGCCGCCTGCTATATTCAGCAAAACGTCGGGCGCCTGCTGTTCGACCTGCATCAATTCCATGGCGGCATGGGCGTTACGACGGAACACCTGCTGCACTTCTGGACGTATCGCGTCCGCGCCCTGCAGGCCGAGGTCGGCGGCGTGAACGACGCCGCGCGTGCTGTGGCGGCGCAATTGTGGCCTGCACCCGCCAAGGCCGCGCAAAAGGGCCTGTTGGCGCAGGCAGGGTAGGGCAGTGGACGAGGCGCTTGATCTTTCCGAATTGCGCGACGCTGTTCGTGGCGCGCTCAACGATCGCGCGTTGACAATTCCGGGCGAAGAAGGCCGGCCGGTCGATCGGCAATTGTGGACGGATATGGCGGCGCTTGGCTGGCTCGGCCTCGGCATAAGCGCTGGCCACGGCGGCCTTGGTCAGCGTTTCGCGCATCTCGCCGTGTTGCACGAAGAACTGGGCCGCAAAACTGCGTCCGTGCCGGCGCTCTCCACGTTCACTGCTGCCGGCCTGATTGCGGCGCATGGCTCAGCTGCTCTGCAGCAGCGCGTGCTGCCCGCGATCGCCGCCGGCGAGATGACGGCAGCCATCGCTGATCCGCTGCGCGCTTCCTTCGAGGTGAAGGCGAAACGGGTCAGCGGCGGCGCCGAAGACGTGTTGTTCGCCGCCGACGTCGATTTGGTCCTCGTGCCGATCGACGCGGGCTTCGTGGCGCTGTCCGCGACGGACGGCGGCGTCACCGTCGCCAACCAATCCATCGTCGATCTCACCCGCCGGATGGGCAGGCTGAGATTGGAAAGCGTGAATTTCGACAAGGACGCCTTGATCGCGCTCGGCGCGACGGAGCGTGCGGCGTTTGAAGACGAATTGGCCGTCGCCGTCGCGTGCGATGCAATCGGCGGTGCGCAGGCCATCTTCGAACGCACCGTCGATTATCTTGGCATCCGCGAGCAGTTCGGACGTCCGATCGGCTCGTTCCAGGCGCTGAAGCATCGCGCCGCGCACTGGAAAGTGCAGCTGGAGGCGGCTGCGGCGCTGGTGCGGCAGGCGGCGCTGGCGCTGAGCGTCAAGGAACCCGCCTCAGCGTTGGCGTCGAGCGCGAAGTTCTACGCCTGCGATCTCTATGCCGCCGTCGCCGAGGACGCGATCCAGCTGCATGGCGGCATCGGCTTCACGTGGGAGCATCCCTGCCATCTCTACTTGAAGCGGGCCAAGCTCAACCAAGTATTGTTCGGCAGTTCGAGCGCGCACAAGGAACGGATCGCTCGACTTGCGTTCACACAGACGGCTACTCCAAAATCAGGCGCTGAATAATGGAACAGGTCACTGAGAAGCCCGCGCACCGCGATGTCCTGAGCAAGGGACAGCAGGCGCTCCTGAACGCCATGCCGGAGCTGGCCGATATCCGTTTGCCGCAGATGCGCGATACTGTGCCTGCGTCGGTTTATGTCGATCCCGGGCGTTTCGACGCGGAGATCCGGCACGTTTATCGCCGTTCGCCCGTGATTGCTGCGCCGTCGGCGCTGGTTGCGAACCCACGCGAACACGCTGCCGTCGATATCGCTGGCATGCCGGTGCTGGTGACGCGCACGAAGGACGGCGTGGCGCATGCTTTTGCAAACGTGTGCCGCCATCGGGGCATGAAGCTCTGTCAGTCGGACCGTGCGAAGACCGGGCGCCTGGTGTGCCCGTATCATGCCTGGACCTACGACCTCGACGGCGCGCTGATCGGCCTGCCGCGTCCGGAGATTTTTCCAGATTTGGAAAAAAAGGATCTAGGGCTAATGCCGCTGCCTTGCGTCGAGGCGGGAGGGCTGATCTGGGTCGGTCTCGACGCGGACCATCCGCCGGACTTTGCGAGCGTCACCGGCGAACTGGCCGCCGACTTCGAAGTCTTCAACATGAAGAACCTCTATCTCTACGACAAGGCCACCTTCAGCGTGAACGCGAACTGGAAGCTGATCATGGATTCCATGCTCGACAGCTACCACGTGACGCGCCTGCACAAGGACTCGCTCGCGCAATTCGGCGTCGACTCGGAGAACATGATCGATCGCATCGGGCCCCACATCCGGAATGCAGCGCATCGCGGAAATTTCGAGCGGGCCGCGATCACCGATCGCTTCGCAGAGATGCGCAAGATGATGGTGTTTTCCTACGTGACTTTCCCGAATGGGATCATCGTGGTCAGCCCGCACTATATCAGCTTGGGCGTGGTCCGCCCGATCGCCTGCGATAGGACCGAGGTCGATTACTATCAGCTCTACGATGCGCCGCCGCGCGACGAACGTATCGCCGGCAAGATGCGCGAAGCCTTCGACTTGATGGAACGTGTGTTCGCCAAGGAAGATTACTGGGCGGCGGAGCAGTGCGATAAGGGGCTTCGTTCGGGCGCCATAAAGGACGTCCTGCTGGGCGGCATGGAAGTGCAGATTCGAATGTTCCAGGATGCGGTAACTGACGCGCTTGAGGCCGCGAAGTAACCGCTAAGGTTTCGGCTTCAGCGTGGCCGGCGGCGGCGGGCGCCAGCCTACGCCGATGCCGGTGATGACCGGAAAATTCGTCCACGCGCCGTCCGGCGCGCGGTAGAAGCCGCCCGCCGCCAGTGCGCCGCCGTCCACATGCAGCGTAGTGCCGGTCATCCATGACGAAAGGTCGGAGGCGAGAAAAACCGCCGCGCCGGCGATGTCTGTGGGTGCGCCGAACCTCGCCATTGGAATCCAGCGGTCCATGTGATGGCGGTGTTCCTCTGCGATCATGCGGCTGACCGGCACCTGTTCGGTTTCGGTGGTTTCGGGCGCGATGATGTTGGCGCGGATTTGTTCGGGCGCCAGTTCAAGCGCGATGCTACGTGTAAAGCCGGTGATGCCCGCCTTGAAGGCGGCATAGACCGCCGCAGGCGGCGCGCCACGATAGGCTTCGATGGTCGATATGTTGATGATGCTGCCGCCTTGTCCCGAGCGGCGCAGCAAAGGAAGCGCAGCCCGTGTGTAGCCGAAGACGTGGCGTAGATTGATGTCGTAGAGCGCGTCCCAGTTCTCCGGCGAGAACGTCTCGAACGCGCCGCGCAGGCGCAGATTGTCGCCGACATTGTTCACGACGATATCGAGACGTCCGCCCAGCGTCTCGACCGCCGCAAGGGTGTCGGCGATGCTGCGCTCGTCGCGGACGTCGCCCTGTACGATGCGATGGCGCTCGCCCAACTCGGCCGCGAGCGTCGTGATGCGCGCAGTGTCGATCTCGACGCCGACAATTGTGGCTCCGAGCTGCGCGTAAGCGTGGGCGATAGCACGGCCGATTCCGGCGCCTACGCCGGTAATGAGCGCAATTTTGCCGTCGAGGCGGATGCTCGGTGCAGCGGGGAGCGCGACCGTGTCGCTCACGCGATGGTCATGCCGCCATCGACTGCGAAAGCCGCCCCTGTCGCAAAGGTGGATTCATCCGACACGAGCCAGACCGCAGCGCTCGCAATTTCTTCGGGCGCAGCCATTCTATTCATGGGCCGCACCCGGGTCTTGCCAAGGTTGGGATTGGAGGCGGTTGAGCGCGCCGCGAGCGGCGTTGCGGTGGCGCCGGGCATCAAAGCGTTGATGCGTATGTTGCGCTCCGCGGCGTCCAGGGCCGCGCCGCGCACCAGGCCGTTCACGCCGGCTTTCGCAGCGCAATAATCGGCGCTGTTCGGTAATCCCTTGACCGCCGCTGCAGACGAGACGGCGACGATGGCGCCGCGTTGATGCGGCCACATGGCGGCCAGCTGATATTTGACGCACAAGAACATGCCGCGCAGATTGATATTGCTGCAGCGATCCCACTCCTGGAGCGTGGTGTCGTGCACTGGCTTGGAGGCGCCGATCACGCCGGCGCTGTTGATTGCCGCCCAGAGCGGCCCGTGGGCTTCCTCCGAAGCGCGCACCATGGCCTCCACAGCGCCCTCATCGGAGACGTCGGTGCGCACGAACTGGGCGGCGCCGCCCTTGCTCCGGATGGCTGCGGCGAGCGCTTGGCCGTCTTCTGCGCCCAGATCCGCGATGGTCACCGCCCAGCCGCGCTCTGCGAGCATCTCCACGCAGGCCCTGCCGATGCCGCTTGCGCCGCCGGTTACAATTGCCGCTCTTGCTTGCGTCACGTCTTGCTCCGTTTGAATTCAGGCCAGCGCTCGCTCGCCCGCCACTGCTGCGGGGGTTGGCGCCGCAGCGGCTACGTGTTGATCGAGGCGCGTTTGCAGGTGACGGCGCAGCACCATGAAGAGAAGCACCTGAACAAGGGGAATGGCGACACCCGCAATAAGGGAAAGCGCAAAAGACAGCGGTTGCGCAGTGAAGGTGATTTGGTCGCTCATCACGCCGGCGAGCACCGGACCTAGGCCCGTGCCAAGCAGCGCGGACACCATCGCGAGTAATGCTAAGGCCTGGGAGCGCATCGCATGCGGCGTCAGGTGCTGGTAGGGCAGCGAAGACAGGCTCGTGACGCAACTGATCAGAAAGATCGTTGCGCCCATCAAGGCAAGCTTGGTCGAGAGGCCCGGCAGGGTCAGGCCGAAGGTGGCGAAGGGCCAGAGCAGAAAGTTCACCACCAGCATTGTGGTGAGGATCGTGCGCACCGGGTCGCCGCCGCTGCGGGTCATGACGAAGACGCCGGCCATGAGCGTGCCGGCCGATCCGGCGACGAGGTAGATGGGGCCGAACGCCACCCCGACCTCAGCCGCCGTCAGATTCTCTGCCCGCCTGATCGCCTCCGGCAGCCAGGTGATGTAGCCGCTGAGCACCGTCATGGTGAGGCCCATGGCCAAGCCGTAGAGCACGAAAATACGCCACTCGCGCACAAGATACTGGAGGAGGTCGCGCAGGCCTTCGCCCTCGAGCTTTGCGGCCTTTGTCACCGTGTCCTTGCGTTCGCGGATCAGCAGCACGAGCAGTGCGATGACAAGTCCGGGCGCGCCGACCAGCAGGAAGACCATGCGCCACGGCTCAAGCGCTCCGAACATGGGGTGGCCCGCCGCATGCGAGCGCTCCACGGCGCCCAGCAGGAGCCCGCCGCCCGCAATCGCCAAGCCGCCGCCAATGAAAGGCGCGAGCATGAACATTGAGGTTGCTGTGGCGAGCCGCCGAGGGTCGAAGCGCGCCGCCAAGAGCGCAAGCGCCGCCGGCGTGAGGCCGGCTTCCGTCATCGCAAGACCGATCCGGAGGCTGAGCAATTGAGCGAAGCTCGTCGCAAAGCCGCAGCTCATCGAGAAGATGCTCCACACAGCAACGCATCCGCTGATGACTTTGCTGCGCGAGACGCGGTCGGCGAGCCAGGCGAGTGGCAGCGACGCTGCGACATAGAAAAGCGAGAAGCTGACGCCCTGCATCAACCCGATCTGGGTGTCGCTCAGATTGAGCGATTCCTTGATCGGCTTCACTAGGATGCTCAGAACCTGCCGGTCGGCGTAGGAGAAAATGTAGCAAACCGCGAACAGGAGAGCGATCAGCCAGTTTCCGAACGGGAAACCGCTGCGGTGGCCGGTGGCGTTATCCGTGCTCAATTCTGCTCTCCCGCTGCGAGCTCTGGCGGCCGCTGGCGCACAAGTTTTGCCCGAAGGGCGGTTGCGCACAAGCGGTTTCGCACGTATGAGCGATAATCGCGCACAGGGATGCAGGAAGCTGAAGTTCCGTGTAAGCTCGCGCGCGCCTCAAGGAGCCAAAGATGCCGGCGATCGACCCGAAGCGGTACGAGTGGATCAAAATCGACAAGCGCGACGAGGTCGTCACGCTGACGCTCAACAATCCATCGAAAAAGAACGCCGTCTCCCGCCCGATGCACCGCGAGATCGAGCGCATCTGGGACGATGTCGATGCCGATGATGATATTCGCGTAGCCATTCTGACCGGCGAGGGCGCCTCCTTCTGCGCCGGCACGGATCTGAGCGTGCAGGACGCCGATAATCAGTCAGGCCGCCCAGGCCGGCCTAAGACCCGCAGTGCGCGGCGCCTCTTCTGGAACATGCTCGACGCCGAAAAGCCGATCATCGCCAAAGTGCGCGGCCCGGCCTACGGCGTTGGCGTCAACATCGCGCTGGCCTGCGATCTGGTCTACGCCGCTGAAGGCGCGCGTTTCTGCGACTCGCACGTGAAGATGGGCATCGCCGCGGGCGACGGCGGCGCAGCGCTTTATCCGCTGCTGATCGGCTTTCATCGCGCCAAGGAATTGCTGATGACCGGCGAGCCGGTGGAGGCGAAGAAGGCCGCGGAATTAGGCCTGATCAATTATTGCCTGCCGGATGCCGAACTTGACGCCGCGGTGGACGCGATGGCGCAGAAGCTCGCGGCCGGTCCGCCTTTGGCGATCTCGTACACAAAAATGTCCGTCAATTTGTTGCTGAAGCAAATGACGGCAGGCGCCTTCGAGACTTCTCAGGCTTACGACCAGCTCACGTTGTTCACCAAAGATCACGCCGAGGGCGCCAAGGCGTTCCTGGAAAAGCGCAAGCCAAAGTTCAACGGCTCCTAATCGAGCGGGGCCACTTCTACTACTAGGCCGTCGAGGTCGGCGGTGAGCGGAATCTGGCATGAGAGCCGCGAGGTGTCGCGGCGGTGGTCCGACATGCTCAGCAATTCGCTTTCGGTTTCAGTGATCGGCGGCGTGCGATCGGTAAAAGCGGCGTCCACGAAGACGTGGCAGGTCGCGCACGAGCAACAGCCGCCGCACATCGCTTCGATTTCGGAGACGCCATTGTCGCGCAGCGCCTCCATCACCGATTGATTGGCCCGGGCGTCGATCGTGCGTTGTTCGCCGCTGCGCAGCTTTACGTGAATGATCGGCATGAGCTTATCCCGCGCGCCGCGAGAGGTTGAGCGGCAGTTTGACGATGCCTTGGCCAAGGCCGGTGCTGAATGCGATGGCTTCGCCCCCGTCGAGCGCAAGGTCGTAGCGTTTCAGCAATTCTTCGAGCGCCACGCGGAGCTGCAGCTTCGCCAAGTGCGAACCGATGCAGCGGTGCACGCCCATCCCAAAGCCCAAGTGCAGGTTCGGCTTGCGGTCCAGCACAAGCGTGTCGGGCTCGGGAAAGACGGTGGGATCCCGATTGGCCGCGCCGAAAGCCAAGAGGACGTAATCGCCTTCACGCAGTTGCGTGCCGGCGAAAACCGCGTCCGCGGTCACGGTGCGGCGGAGATAGGTGGAGGCGGACGCGAACCGCACCATCTCCTCCGTTGCGGCATTCATGATCCCTGGCTCTCCGCGCAAACGCTGCGCATCGGCGGGATGCTGCGCCAGCCACCAGACGGCGGCGGCGAGCGTTAGACTGGTCGTGTCGAAGGCGCCGATCAGGACTTGGCGCACCATGTTGGCCTGCTCGTCGAAGCTGAGCGGCCGCCCGTCGACTTCGCCGCGCAGCACCGTCGAGACGAAATCGTCGCCGCTGGGCGTCCGGTTGCGGATGACATCCTCGGCATAGGACGTGAGCTTGGGGCCCGCGCCGCGGGGCAAACCGCTCGCGACTTCCTCGTGTAGGTCCTCGACCAGCTTGTCGATCATCGGCCCGTCTTTGCGCGGCAGGCCGAGAAAGTGCAGCATCACGTAGACCGGCAGCGGCCGCGCGAAGGCGCTGAAGAGATCAATCCGCTCGCTTTTGAAAGCGTCGAGCAGTTCAATGACGATGTCGCGCACCGCCGGCTCGAGGGGCGAGATGCGGTCCGGCATCAGCGTACGCTGCATGACGCCGCGATATTCTTTGTGCAGCGGCTGATCGGTTTCGGCCGGAATGTGCCGCGAGCGCGTGGTGGCTGGCGGCAGCGTGATGCCGGCGCCCGATGCGAACAAGCCGTGGTTCATCAACGCCGCTTTCATGTCGGCGTACCTGGCCGCGATATGAAAGCCGCCGTAGCGCTTGCAGTGTGCAAGGCCCGGCGCATCGCGCAGCAGCGTCCAGACGCTCTCAGCCTCTTCTCGCGCACCCGGTTTGTGGATGTCGAAATCGTCGAAGTGCGGATCGCTCATCGTGTCAAAGCATTGGCGCGATCGTCACCTGCATGCCGTCGAGCTCGTTGGTGACTTGCACTTGGCATGAGAGCCGCGAAAAGGGCGTCCGAGAGTCGTGGAAGTCGAGGAGCGCACTCTCGTCGGCCTTCACGGGCGGCAACCGCGCGAAGCTCTTTTCGTCAATGAACACGTGACAGGTGCCGCACGAGCAAAAGCCGCCGCAGCTGGTCAGCGCGAGGATTTCGCTAACGCCGCCGTCCATGAGGGCTTGTTTCAGCGTCGCGCCCTCGGCTGCGGCAACGCTGCGTCTGTCCCCCGAGCGGGTGGTGATCTGCAAGTTGGGCATGTCCGCCGGTTCTTCCGTATTAGTGGGGCTTCGGCCATTCGAGATAGAGGTTGGAGAGCGCGGCGACGCCGCCGATGCGGCGCTCTGGTTCCGTGCCCGCCTTGCGCCAGAAGCGGGGGATGCGCTTGATCCATTCTTCGGTCAGAATCCGCATCTCGAGCCGCGCGAGTTGATTGCCGACGCAGGTATGCGGCCCCACCGAAAACGCGAGGTGCGCGCGGTCCTTGCGATCGACGTCGAACACTTCTGGCATCGGGTTGCGATGGTCATCCATGCCGGCGAGCGGCAGCGAGCACACCACCATTTCGCCAGCCTTCATCTGAGCGCCGTTGATCTCGACGTCCTTCTTCACCAGCCGCGGCTGCTGCACGATCGAAAAGCGGCGCAGCGCCTCTTCGACAAAGGAGGGAATGATTTCCGGGTCCGCGCCAAGCCGCTCCTGCATCTTCTGATCCTGCGCCAGATAGTTGAAGGTAAACGAGAGCGTATTGGCGACAGTATCGAGGCCGGCCAGGAAGAGGAGGAAGCCGATCGAATTGAGCTCGTCGGTAGTCAGTGGGCGGTCCCAGACCTTTTCCTGCAGCAATTTGCTGACCAGATCGTCACGCGGCGCCTTTCGCCGCTCGTCGAAATAAACGGCGACGGTTTCCAGGATTTTGGTCTGCACCTTGACGCGCTCTTCCGGCGTCGTTTCGGGCGCGAAGAAGGCATGCACGATGCGGCGGAATTCTTCGAACTGATCGAGCGGATAGCCCATCAGCTCCATGAACACCGAGACGGGAAAGGCTGCGCCGATCTCCTCCGCGAACTCGCAATGGCCCTGTGCGATCACTTTGTCGATCAGCTTGTTTGCCCAGGCGCGAATGAAGGGCTCCATGGCGCGGATCGACTTCGGGTCGAAGTGGCGCATCAGCACCAGGCGATACTGAAGATGCTCCGGCGGATCCAGATTAAGCGGGATCATGACCGCGTCGCTGACGATGCGCGGGATCACCAATTCCTTGTTCGAGAAGTGCTCCGTGTCAGGCAGGATTTTCGACATGATGTCGAGGCGCGACACCACCCAGAAGCCGCCGTTGCAGGGCGAGTAGAATACGTCTGGCGCCTCCTCGTGCAGGAGATGCATGCCAAGCTGAACGTCGCCAACCTTGGCGATGCGCGGATCGCTGACGTAGTCGTATTCGACGATCTGATCGTCTCGCACGTGCGCTGGAACGCGCTTGCGCAATTCAGGGTCAATCACGACGTCCTCCGTTATGCTGTCGTTATGCGTCCGCCATCGACGTGGATAATCTGGCCGGTAATGAAGCTGGCGGCCGGCGAAGCGAGAAAGACGACTGCTGCGGCCGCCTCGTCGGGCGCGCCCATGCGCGCCATCGGAAACGCCGCCGCCGCCGCCGTCATCGCCGCCGGACGAGCCGGGTTCTCTATGTTCGAGGGCGAGATCGCGTTGAAGCGGATGTTGGGCGCGCACGCTTTGGCGAGATATTTCGTCATCGTCGCCAGCGCCGACTTCGTCGCGCCGTAGGCGATGGCCGGCAGGATGGGCGTGAACGCGGCGGCCGCCAGGCTATTGATAAACACGCCGCCTTTGCGCATGCGCGGCGCTGCAGCTTTGGCGATGCGGTAGGGCGCCAGCACGTTGACCTCAAAGCAGCGTTCCCAATCGGCGTCAGTCGTGTCGAAGGGCGACGTATAGGCAAACGTCGTGTTGTGGCCGGCGTCGAGCGCGTAGGCATTGTAGACGACGATGTCTATTGCGCCGAACGCGTCCTCCGCGGCGCTCAACACCGTTTCCGCGCCTGCGGCGGTTGCGGCGTCCGCTGCAACGCCGACCGCAGCGCCCTTGCGCGCGGCATTGAGCGTTTCGGCCAATGTCTCGACCGGTTCGTGACGGCGTGCGTTTATGACGACGTTCGCGCCTGCGTCGGACAGGCTCAAAGCGATGCTGTTGCCGATGGAGGGGCCGATCCCGAACACAATAGCGGTCTTGCCATCCAGCCGAAATTTCGCGCCGGAAACTGGAGCCGCCGCGATCATGTCAGTGACTCTGAAGGGGGGTTGGCAACTCGCTTAAAGCCTCCCTTGCCGCCATCTGCGCCGTTCCCTCTTCAGCGAGCGATATTCGCACATCTGTATCAATATGCTATTGTTGAGGTGCAAGTCTGTCAAGGAAGCGCGGCGTCAGCCGGCCTTGATCACGTCGGCGGCGCGCCACGCCACGGCCATCACCGGCGCATTGGTGTTGCCTGCCGGCATGAACGGGAAGACGGATGCGTCGACGACGCGGAGGTTCTTCACGCCGCGCACCCGCAGCTTCGGATCGAGCACCGATTGCTCGTCCTTGCCCATCCGGCAGGTGCCGACGGCGTGGTAGTTTGTGTAGCCCATTTGACGGTGCGCCTCGCGCAACTCTTCGTCGGTTTGAAATTGAGGCCCGGGCCGGGTTTCGCGCGGCGCATATTTGGACAGCGCTGATTGCGCGACCAGTTTGCGCGCGTAGCGCATCATCTCGACCATGTTGCGACTGTCGCTGTCGTCTGAATCGTAGTTGGCGTCGATGGTGGGAAATTCGTTCGGGTCCTTCGACTTGATCAGGATCGTGCCGGTGGACTGGGGACGCAGCATATACAGACAACAAATGATGCCGCCGGAATCTTCCACGCGCGGCGTCATGCTGGTGTAGTCGAAGGAGAACGGGCTCAGCAGGATTTGGCCGTCTGGTCGGTTGAGCCCGGGCCGCGATTTGAACCAGGCGCCAATGTCGAACGCCGCCTTCGCCATCGGACCGCCGCGCGTCAGATAGTATTGCGCTACGCTCGCCAGCAGATTGACGCCGCGATAGTGGCGGTTTTCCGAATATTCGTCCGGCACCTGCCATTGCATGACGATGCCGCGGTGTTCGCGAAGATTGGCGCCAACGGCCGCGTTGTCGTAAACTACGTCGATCCCGCGCTCGCGCAGAGCCGCGGCCGGACCGATGCCGGATCGCTGCAAAATCGCGGGCGTTCCGATGGTTCCGCAGGAAAGAATGACTTCGCGCTTGGCGCGATAGGTGACGTTGACGCCGTCCTGCATGCCGGTCACGCCGATGGCGCGGTCGCCCTCAAAGAGTACTTTGTCGATCACGACATTGGTCGCCACGGTGAGGTTGGCGCGCCCACGGACCGGTTTCAGAAACGCGCGCGCGGCGCTCTCGCGCTGGCCATTGTGTATCGTCCACTGGGCGTATCCCGCGCGTTCGTCGTCGGCGGGGTCGTTGACGTCGCCGGTGCGCTTCATCCCCATGCCGACGCAGGCGTCGATCAAATCGTCGCTAAGTTGCGAGCGGTCCTTGGGCAGCGAGATATGCAACGGGCCCGACCCGCCGCGCGACGCCGAGGCCCCGAGCTCATGGGTCTCCATTTCCTTGTAGGCGGCGTCGATCTTGGCCCAGCTCCAGTCGTCGCCGGCGAGATCTGCAAGTTCGTCGAAGTCGGATGCGTGGCCGCGGACGTACATCATGCCGTTGATGGCGCTCGATCCTCCAAGCGTGCGCCCGCGCGCCCAGAACTCGCCCGCGCCGTTCGATTTCTCGGATGCTTCCGTCATGAACGGCCAGATGTAGCGCGGGTTGCCCATGATCTTGGCGAGCGCGCGCGGCATATGGATGAAGGGATGATCGTCTTCGCCGCCGGCTTCGACGAGGAGAACGTTAGCGCTCACGTCTTCGGAAAGGCGGTTGGCGAGCACGCAGCCTGCCGAGCCGCCGCCGACGATCACATAATCATAGCTGGACATGGAGGAGGCCCGTGTGTTGGAGCGGGCGACCGCAGCTGGTGCACGTTCGTTTTCCGCCCTATTGTGCTTATATCGCCCAGTTGTGCCCGTGCGCGCATGAGGGTGTCAAGATTGACCCTGGTGGAAGGTGAGCGCCGGGGTCCCGATGGGTGAGGTTAGCAATGAGCGAACTTGTGCTTTTCAGCGTCGAGGAGGGTGTCGCTTATGTCCGCTTCAACAAGCCCGAGCGGCTGAACGCGCTGGATCTGGCGATGGCGCGCGCCTTTCGCGCGGCGGTCGATCAAGCGTTGGACGACCGGCGTGTCCGGGCCGTTGTGCTTGCGGGCGAGGGACGCGCCTTCGTCTCGGGCGGCGACCTCGCATATTTGCGCGCCGCCGCGGATATTCCGCTCGCGGCGGGCGAATTGATCGACGTCATGCATGGTGCGCTCTTGCGGCTGAAGCAGAGCAAGCTTCCAAGCATTGCGGCGTTGAAGGGAAACGTCGCCGGCGCGGGGGTCAGTCTTGCGCTGATGACCACGCTGGCGGTGGCTGCCGACAACGCCACGCTCAATCTTGCCTACATCAGAGTGGCCGCGACGCCGGACTGCGGCGGCTCATGGGCGCTGACCCGCCTGTTGGGCGAGCGCCGCGCCGCCGAGGTCGCGTTGCTGGCCGAGACCTTGAGCGCGGAACAAGCGCTGCGCCTGGGTCTGATCAATCGCCTTGTCGGGGCCGATGAGTTGGAGGGCGCTGTTCGAGCGCTGGCGCTGCGACTGGCGCAAGGCCCCGCATTCGCCACGCGCCAGACACTGGCATTGATCGCCGACGCGTCGAGCGAACCTCTGGAAAGCCAGTTGTTGAAGGAGCGCTGCGCCTTTGCTGCGTGCGCAGGCACGCGAGATTTCACAGAGGCTGTCGACGCCTTCTTCCAGAAGCGCAAACCGATTTTCGAGAACTAGGCGCGCGCCGCGACTAATGCGTCTGCCGCTCCGCGGGATCGAGATAGTACCAGGGGGACGGGCCATAGTTCGGTTCGGCGACTCCGTAGAGCCAGCGCAGAGCGTCGAGGGCGGCCGGGTGCAGGATGGTCGCGTGGGTTTCGCTCGCACTGCGGTCGACGAATTTCCAGGTCACGCTCCCGGCGGGCGCGCCACGCAGCGCCGCAATTAGGGCGTCCACGCCGGACTGGGTGGCGCCGCCCTCATTGGCGATGGTTAAATAAAGACGCCGGCCGGACGGTCTCGTGCGCGCGAGGCTTTGCGCTGCGCCGCGGCTGGGCGCCTGTTCGTCCCACCAGAGGCTCGGGCTGACGGCGACATAATCATTGAACAGCGCCGGCTCGCTCAAGAACGTGTCGACGACGAAGAGGCCGGCAAGCGATTCACCCATGAGTGCGCGCCGCTCTCCCGTGCGGTAGCGACTCTCGATGAACGGGATTACTTCGCGCGCAAGAAAGGCGCGGAAGCGTGCGTCACCGCCAGCGTTTGGAAACTCACGCGCGAAGCGGGCGTCGCTCGGCGGTGGCGTGAGTTCAGTCTGGCGCGCTTCGCTGCGCACGCCCACGACGATCACCGGCCCGAAGGTCTGGCTGAGCGAGGCAAGCTGTGCGAGCCCCGCGATGTGGGGGAAATCCTGATCGCGACCACCGTCCAGCAGATAGAGTACGGTGTAGCGTTGCGCGCCGCTCGCATAGTCGGGCGGGGTCCAGACATTTAGTTCGCGGGCAGCGCCGTAGACTTCACTGGGGAAAGCGTAGGATTCGCCGGCGGCGATGGGGGTCGGCTCAATCGGTGTTTGCGCCGCCGCGCCTGGAACGGTTGCGCAAGCACATAATAGTAGAGCAGCGATCGCGAGCAGCGACGCTTTCATGAGGGGTTGGCTCATCGCGAGATCGGTCCCTTACAGCAAGAGACCGCGTGCTTAGAACAAGTGGCAAAGGCCGTCACCGCCCAGAGCGGCGAGCGCGATGCGAACAGTTCACGATTCCGCGAGACTTGGCGGATCAGGAGCGTGGAATCGCCCGAGGCGCGCCCCGGGCGATTCCCGCCGTCAAGATTACCCGCTGCAGTTCAGCCGTACTGGGTCTGATAGGCCGCGCGCACGAGCCCGATGTCTTCGAGCTTCGGGCCGGCGCGGCCATAGCCCTGCCAGTTCCGGCGACCGAGCAACCGCGCGAGTTCCGGTCCGCCGTGCGCCAGGACGCTGTCGGGCATGTCCGAGAAGTCCTCGGCGGCGGCCACGAAGTTGCGGCCGAAGGCGGTGACGATGTGTGAACGCACGCCTTCTGTCGTCTTCGGATAAGTGCAGTGCCACGTGTTGCCCATGAAGACGGCGAGCGAGCCCGGTTCGGCGCGGATCGGCGCCACCAGATCGTCATCCATCTGGCCGCCCATGAATTTAGGCTGCTCGAACTGCGTCGGATGACGGCACAGCCGGTGGCTGCCGGGGACCATGCCGAGCGTGCCGGTTTCTTCCCGATAGGGCGTCAGAATCCAGCTCACGTTGCACATGGTGGAATAGACCGGCAACGGGCTCGGCACGCCGACGCAGTCGCAATGCATTGGCGTCGAGCGCGCGGGGCCGTCCTTGTAGAAGGCGGCCATGCTGAAGAGCCGGCAGCTCTGTCCGGTCAGATATTGAGCCATCGTCTGCACGACCGGGTTCATCATGGCGTCGATGAAGATCGGGTCGCGCTCAAGGAGATGGAAGATCTGGCGGCCATAAGCCGGTTTTTCCGCGTCGGTATGTTTGTTCAACTCGACCGCGAGTTCGTCTTCGTTCTTGGCGATGTCGAGTATTTTTTCGAACATCCGCGCCGCAAAATCCTTCGGCGCGCCATTCTTCTCCGGCGGGATAATTGTAAAGCCGAACGCCTCGATCTCCGCGATGTTCGCCTCAAGCCCCAGCGCGCGCGCTTTGCGATAGGTTTCGGCCATGCCCGCGACGGACTTCCAGTCTCCGATCTCCATGGTGCGTTTCCCTTCCAACCGCGCGTGTGCGGTCATGGGATTCGACACCTTCGCGGTGAGTGGCCACCATGAGTGATTGGGCCGCGCGCCTTCAGGTCGTTGCTTTGATCGATGTCAATGCACATCGCGCGAGTGGCGCGAATGAGATCGCGCTACTTCCGGTTAGGCTTCAAAGTGGCGCGACGCGATCGAACCACGGCTGCGCTTGCTCAAGTTGCCCGGCCAGGCGGAAGAGCAGCGCCTCCGCCCCGGCCCTGGCGACGAACTGAACGCCGATCGGCAGGCCGTCATCCGACCATGAGAGCGGCACGCTCATCGCCGGCTGGCCGCCGATATTGAAGGGCTGGGTGTTGGGAATGAAGCTATAGAGCGCCTCCGCATAGCCGCTCATGTCTTCGGCGTTGGTGTCGATGCTGCCGACGGGGACCGGCGCCTTCGCCAAGGTCGGCAACAGGAAGACGTCGAAGCGTTCGAAGAACTGCGCCAGCTGACGCGACAAGGCATGCAGGTCCTGCAATGCCATCGCCGCTTTCGCACCGGTGAAGGCGGCGGCGTTCTCGTAGATCATCCAGGTGAGATGTTCGACTTCCTCGCGGGTGACCGGCCTTCCGCGCCGCTCGCCCTCGCGCTCCAATGTGGCAGCGACCGCGCAGGTCACCAACGTGTTCGCTTGGACCGCCATTTGCAGAAAATCCACGGCGGGCTTTGCCTCTTCGACATGGTGGCCCAGCGATTGGCACAGCTTGGCCGCTTCGCGGACGGCTTTGGCGGGCTCGGCATGGGTTTCGCCATGCACCAGCGTCGAGGTGGTGAAGGCGATGCGCAACTTGCCGGGCGGCTTGCCGACCTCATCGAGGAACGGCGTCGCCGGAGGATCAAGCCAGTAGGGGTCGCCCGGCTGGGGTTTGCAGGCGATGTCGAGCAAGAGCGCGCTGTCGCGCACCGAGCGCGTGAGCGCGTGCTGCACCGAGAGCCCGCCCCAGCCTTCGCCCGCCGGCGCAAGCGATACCCGCCCGCGCGAGGGTTTCAAGCCGAACAATCCGCAGCAGGACGCGGGGATGCGGATCGAGCCGCCGCCATCGCTGCCGTGCGCTGCGGGGACGATGCCTGACGCGACGGCCGCTGCCGCGCCGCCAGAGGAACCGCCGCTGGTGCGCTCGCGGTTCCAAGGATTGAAGGTCTTGCCGTTCGCGACCGGCTCGGTGACGCAGGCAAGGCCGAACTCGGGCGTGTTGCTTTTCGCGAACAGCGAAAGGCCGGCGGCCCGATAGAGCGAAACGATGGCGCTGTCGGCATCGGCGACGCTGTTCTTGAAGAGCCGTGATCCCGCGCCGGTGGGCACGCCCTTCATGTTTACGCTGATGTCCTTGATTGGATAGGGCACGCCCTTGAGCGGCCCGTCGGGCAGGCCCGTCTTGATCGCCGCGCGCGCCTGGTCTTCGAGGTTCAGGATGAGCGCATTCAGTGTGGGGTTCACCGCCACCATGCGTTCAAGTGCAGCGTCCAGCAGTTCGCCCGGCGTTACAGAGCCTTTCGCCACGAGCCCGGCGAGGCCGATCGCGTCAAAGCTGCGATATTCAGTGAACTTCATGAGTTGCTCTCGGCGGAAGCGGCGCGCGCACGCCGGGCTTCAAGGCGGCGGCGTATAATGCCGTGGCGGCGCGCGTCGAGCGGAAAGAAGAAGAACATGACCGCGCCAATCAGGAAGAACGGCACGGGGCCGAAGCAATAGACAAGCTTCAGTGCGTAGAGGGCCTCAGGCGTGTTGTGGCCGTGGGCGTTGAACCCCAGAGCCTCAAGCAGAGGCAGGGTAATGCCGATGGCGATGGCTGGAGAGACGTTCTGGAAGAACGACCAGACGCCGAAATAGAGCCCCCCGCGCGAATGGCCGGTGCGCAGCGTGTCGTAGTCGATGATGTCGCCGACCATGCCGAGAGGCAGTGTCAGGAACGCGGCGCTGGTTGCGCCCAGGAACGCCATCAGTCCGACGAAGAGCCAGCCGTCTCCCGGCTGCAATTGCATGGCGAGAATGGCGCTCAGGCAAATGGCGGCAATGAGCGAGACCGCTGCGGCGCGATGCTTGCCGATCCGCCGGCTGATCATCACCCACATCGGAACGCCAAGCAGTACGGCGCCAAATGATGCAAGCAGCACGGGCCCGATCAGTTCAGGTTGGCCTAGATAGTGCGAGATGAAGAAGATGAGCGTCGTGTTGGCGACGCTCGCGCCGGTGTAGAGCACCGTATAGGTGATGCAGATAAGGCGGAACGGGCCGTTTTTGAGCAGCGCCGCGAGCGTGGACAACCAAGGGGCGCGCGGTTGAGGCGGTGTCTTAGGTTCAGGGACGAACGCGACCGCGGCGGCGACGGTGAGCGGCGTCAACACTATCAGCACCCCGCCCATGGCGGCCATGGTAAAGCGGTCGACGCCATGTCCAAGAGCGGCGGTCACCGCCGGCACGCTGGAGGCGACGATGATGCCGAAAACGTTGGCGCCCTCTCGAAAGCCCGCGACTTTCGAACGCCCGTGATACGATTCTATGAGTTCAGCGCCCCAGGCCGAGTGGGTGAGGCCCAGGATCGAGGCGCCGAGATAGATGACGGACGTTGCCCAGAAGAGGTAGACGCCGTCGGCGCCTTCCGGGGGCATGAAGACGAGCCAGCTGCCCAGGATCATGATCGGAATCGAGATCACCAGCCAGGGTTTGCGGCGGCCGAAGCGAGAGCTTGTGTTGTCTGACCAGCGCCCGAGCACAGGATTGATGATGACGTCGAGAAGCCGCGAGACGAGCAGGTAGATGCCCACATCGCGCAGACTTACGCCGACCACCTGTCCATAAAAGGCCGGCAGCATCGCCGTCAGTGGCACGAACAAGAACGACCAGGGCAGCGCCGGCAGCGCATAGATCGCCAGGCGCCACATGCTGAGGTCTTGAGATTTAGTCGCCATCGAAGCTCGGGGTGCGCCGTTCGCGGAAGGCGCGCACGCCCTCCAGACCGTCTTTGGTTTCAAACGAGTTCACGATCGCCGCGGCCTCTGCATGAAGTTGGCTCGCATAATCGCTGTGGTGCGCCTGACGCAGCAGGCGCCGCGCCGTGACGTAGGCGCGCGTGGGACCGCGCGCGAGTTCGCGTGCAAGCTCGGCAACGCGCGAATCGAGCGCGCCGTCAGGCGTCACTTCGGTGATCATGCCGAAAGCCAACGCCTCGGCTGCGGTGAGGGTGCGGTTCAGCAAGGTAAGCTCAAGCGCGCGGCGCAGTCCAACGAGGTGCGGCAGTATCCAGCTTGTGCCGCCGTCGGGCGTAAGCCCTGATCTCGTGTACGCCATGACGAATCGGCTGTTCTCGGCGGCGACGACGATGTCGGCCGTCAGGGCCAAGCCAATGCCCGCACCGGCCGCTGCGCCGTGCACCGCCGCAATGATGGGCGCGCGAAAGTTCTCAAGCATGGCGAGGCATGCATGCAGATCTTGAATCAGGCCGGCGATGTAGGCGGGTGCATTGCCGCCTTCCTTGGCGAAGCGCTGGAGATCGCCGCCGGCGCAGAACATCTTGCCTTCACCGCTCAGCACCAGAACGCGGACCCGGACATCTTCGTTCAGTTCCGCGATGGCGGCGCGAAGTGCGGCTGCCATGGGCGCATCGATCGTATTCGCTGCTTGCGGCCGGTTGAGCGTGAGCCAAGCGACGCCTGCCTCGACGCGGACGCGCAAGAGGTCGTCGAAAGGTGATGGTTCGGACGCCGCGCTCATAGCGACCGCCCGATAATTTCTTTCATGATCTCGTTGGCGCCGCCATAGACCGTGGCGACTCTGGCGTCGAGCCACGCGCGCGCGATGGGATATTCCAGCATGTAGCCGTAGCCCCCGTGCAATTGCAGGCAGTCGTCGATGATCTTGTTCTGCTTTTCTGTGCTCCACCATTTCAGCATCGCGGCCTCGACCGCATCGAGCTTTCCGTTCATGAACTTGCGGACACAGCGTTCCATGAAGGTGCGGCAAACGATGGCCTCGGTGCGCGCTTCCGCCAAGCGAAAGCGGGTGTTCTGAAAATCCAGGACGGCGCGGCCGAATGCGCGGCGATCGCGTGTATACGCGATGGTGTCGGCGATGGCCTGCTCCATTGCGGCGACCGCCACGACTCCGGTCAGGAGCCGCTCTTCTGCCAGGCGCTCGGAGAGCTGGGCAAAGCCGCGTCCTTCCGCGCCGCCCAGCAGGGCGGAGGCGGGGATGGCGGCGTCCTCGAAGAACAGCTCCGTGGTGTCGGCGGACCATTGTCCGGCCTTGTCGAGTGGGGCGCCGCGCGAGAAGCCTTGAAGACCGCCGGTCTCCACGAGGAAAAGGCTGATGGCGCTTTCAGTTTGCGCCGCCAGCACGATGATGTCGGCATTGGCGCCGTTGGAGATGAAGGTCTTGGCGCCGCGAAGGATGTAGCTGTCACCGCGTCGCGTCGCTCGGGTGATCATGGCGCGCAGATCGCTGCCGCCGCCCGGTTCGCTCATGGCGACCGCGCCGATCCATTCTCCGGACGCCATGCGCGGCAGGATTCGCGATTTTTGCGCTTCCGAGCCGTAATTGAGAATGTACGGCGCGACCACATCGCTGTGCAGCGAGAGCATCGGGCCGACGACGCCGGCTTTGGTCTGCTCTTCGAGGAGCACGATCGAGTGCAGCATGTCGCCGCCGGGCCCGCCGTACTCTTCCGGAACCCGGCTGCAGAGTAGGCCAAGTTCGCCCGCCTTGCGCCAAATAGAGCGCGGCGCCATCCCGGCCTTGTCCCATGCTTCCCGGTGCGGCGCGCACTCGGTGGCGAAGAAGCGCTGCGCGGTTTCGCGCAAGAGCGAATGCTCGTCGCCGTAGGGCAATGAAGTGGCGGGCCAGCGGCTTGGAGCAGGTGCGGTCATAGCGCCCGCCCGATCAGATCTTTCATGATCTCGTTGGTCCCGCCGGCGATGCGTCCGAGGCGCGCATCCATCCAGCGGCGGGCGATCGGCGTCTCCTTCATGTACCCATAGCCACCGAACAATTGCAGACATTGCTCGATCACTTCGCAGCATTTTTCGGTGGTCCACCACTTGGCCATGGCGCCGGCCTCGGCGTCGAACCGGTTCTCAATGAAGAGGTCGATGCAGCGCTCGAGATAGGCGCGAGCAATGGTGGTGGTGGTCTTGGCCTCCGCGAGCGTGAAGCGGGCGCTCTGGTGATCGATCAGGCGCTTGCCGAACGTGCGTCTGTCCTTGGCGTAGGCGATGGCCTCGTCGGCGGCGGCCTCCATGTTCACCACGGCCGACATCGCCATGATGAGCCGCTCTTCCGGCAAGCGCTGCATAAGCTGGTAAAAGCCCATGCCGGGCGTTCCGCCGAGCAGGTTTTGGGCGGGCACCCGGACATTGTCGAAGAAGAGTTCCGAGGTGTCCTGGACCTTGCAGCCGATTTTCTTGAGGTTGCGCCCGAGCGCGAAGCCCTCGGCGTTCGCGACATCCAGAATGAACAGGCTCACGCCCCGCGCGCCGGCGTCCGGATCGGTCTTGGCCGCGACGAGGATGATGTCGGCGGTCTGCGCATTGCTGATGAATGTCTTCTGTCCCGTCAGCAGGTAGTGGTCGCCTTGGGGAACGGCGCGCGTACGCAGCGCTTGAAGATCGGAACCGCCGCTCGGCTCGGTCATGGCGATCGCGGCGGTAAAGGTCCCGGTCGCCATATTGGGCAGGTAGCGCGTGCGCTGGTCTTCGGTGCCGTAAAGCTCGATGTAGGGCGCGATGATATCGCTGTGGAGATAGAAGGCGAGTTCGTTGAAGCAGGCGCGCGTCTGCTCCTCGATGATGATCATGCAGTGCAAGAGGTCGCCGCCCGCGCCGCCATATTTCGGGTCGACCTTGGTGCACAAGAGGCCCGCAGCGCCGGCCTTCTCCCAAAGCTCATGCGGCGGCGCGCATTGCGCCTGCCATTGTTCGCGATAGGGCAGGCACTCGCGTTCGATGAAGCGCCGAACATTGGTCCGGAAGATCTCGTGCTCGGGCGTATAGTGGGAGGAGTCTAACATCTGCCCTCTGCACGATCGAGAGGCAGGCGAGTAAGCCTGCCTCTCTTCCTGCTCGTTAGAAGCTGGCGCGCAATTCCACGCCATAGGTCCGGCCGAAGCCCGGCGCCCTGGTTGTAATCTGCGCGAACGGGAACGGGAAGGTTTGTCCCTGGCTGATGGTGATCTCGTCGGTGATGTTGCGACCCCAGAGATAGATGCCCCAGCCGTTATCGGCGCTCTGCAGGCCGACGCGCGCGTTCAGGGTGGTGACCGCTGGGTTTGTGAGCGCATTGGTGACATTCACAAACGACTCGTCGCGATAGATGACGTCCGCGCGGGAGAACAATTCCACCCCCTCATAGACCGGCGTCACATATTGCGCCCCGAGGCTTCCGGAATATTCCGGCTGATTGGGGATTGGCCGGCCTATCGCGCCGGGGCTGCCGGCGAATTCCTCATAATGCGCGTCCAGATAGGCGAAGTTGCCGTCGAGCGTCAGTCCGGGCGCGGGGCGCGCGGTGAACTCAAGTTCGACGCCGTCGGAGGTCGCCGAAGCGGCGTTGTCGATGATGAAGGAGAGGCCGGTGAACACCTGCTCCTGCTTGTCCTGCCAATCCATATGGAAAGCGGCGAGATTGAGTTCCAGACGGCGACCGAACCAGAACGACTTGTAGCCGATTTCGTAATTGTCGACGGTTTCCGGGTCGAAGCCGAATTGCGCCAGCGGATCGAACGGCGGCGAGATGACGTCGGTCTGGAAGCCGCCCGCCTTATAGCCGTGGCTGTAGCGTGCGAAGATCACCTGATCGTCGGTGATGTCGTAGCTGAGGCTCAGATCGCCGGTGAATTGTCCGTCGCTATACGACTCGTTGCGGCGCGGGATGTTCACCGCGAAGTTCGGGATCACGGATGGGCCCGGGCCGGCCGTATAGGTCTGCGTGTAGTACTGGATGTAGGAGAAATCCTTCTGTTCGTCGGTGTAGCGCAGGCCGGCGCCGAGGTGCAGGTCGGCGCTCAAGTCGTAGCTCAGCGAGCCGAACAGCGCCCAGCTTTGTCCTTCGATCGTCGACTCGGTGCGGCCGGCTTCACCCGCGTAGGTCGGATAGAAGATGGCGGCGTTGTTGCCGGCGAGCAGGTAGGGGAAGATCGGCCCCAGCTGGATACGGCGGATGTTCTCGGTGTTCTCGTTGTAGAAGTAGGCGCCGAGGATCCAGCTCAGCGGACCATCGGTCGTCGAGGTCAGACGGAATTCCTGGCTGAAGTTCTCGCCGTTCTCTTCGCGCCCGACGTTGAATGCGTTGATCGGCAGGCCATCGGAGTCGTCGCCGAAATTGGACGTGTAGTCGCGATAGGCGGTGATCGAGGTGAGGGTGAAGCCCTGGAAATCCCAATCGAAGCGGGCGGAGTAACCTTCCAGAGCACGCTCGGCGAACTCTGCGCCGTCCAGCTGCACGACGTTGTCGTCGGCGACTTGCGTCGGGATTCCAGCGAGCGCCACGACTGTCCCATTGATCACTGCGGGACCGGTTTCAAGCGCGCTGGTGCCGTCTTCGGAGAACGCGTCGGCGCTGAAGCGCGCCCGCAGATTGGGCGCGAGGTCAGCGTCGATCACGAGGCGGCCGCCGGTGGCCGAGATGTCATTGAGATCCTGGCCGGTGGTGGTGTTGTTCAAATAGCCGTCGCGCTCGCGGTGGGCGAGGGAGAGGCGCGCGCGGACCTGGTTCGGGACGAGGGCCCCGCTCAGCGAAGCACGACCTTGAATGAGGCCGTAATTGCCGAAGGTCACATCGCCGCTGGCTTGGAAATCTTCGGTCGGGGCCTGTGTAATGATGTTGATCGCGCCGCCGATCGTATTCTTGCCGTAGAGCGTGCCTTGCGGACCGCGCAGAATCTCCAGCCGCGCGACGTCGCTCAGAATGGTGTTAAAGGTCGGATCGCGGCCCTGGTACACTTCATCGACATAGACGCCGATGGCGGGCGGGAAGCCGGCGTTGATGGAGCTCTGCGAGGTGACGCCGCGGATGGCGATGCGCGGCGAGATGGAGCTTTGATCCATGATCACATTCGGCGCCTTGATGCCGACGTCAGTCATGTAGCCCGCGGTGATGTTCTGAATTTCCTCGGCGCCGATCGCAGTGATTGCGATCGGAACGTCGATCAGCTGCTCCTCGCGGCGTTGCGCGGTGACAACGACCTCGCCGATGCCTTGATCGTCGCTGGCCTGGCTCTGCGCGGTCTGCGCCGATGCCGACGGCGCTAAAGCGGGTATCGCCTGCAGTGCGCACAAGGACGCCCCTAACAGGAGAGTCCGTCCGGTGAGACCAATCACGCTGTTGCGAGACATTCCAATTCCTCCCCTCGAGCCCTTGGCGCGCCGTCATTCTTGTAGAGCGCCGCGATTTCACGACACGGCGGAAATAGGAACCCGCCACCCGTCAGCTGTCGACGCATCAAGTTTTCGGAGTCTCCTTCGGCGGCGCGCGGAAGGGCTCCTCTCCCTTTGCGTAATTCTTCTTTACGCTGCCGTGGATGCCGCTTGGATCGACGGGCACGCCGTAGATTTCCATCCAGTGGCTGTGCGCGAGATGGTGCAGCGCGAAAGCGACTTGAAAAGCCGCGTGACGGCCTTGCGCATCCTGCGCGGCATTGACTGCTTGCTTCACCATTTTGGTTGCAAAGCTGGGTTGCGCGGCGATCTTCTGCGCCAACGCCAGGGTGTGATCCGGCAGTTCGGCGAGCGGCACGACGCGATTGACCATGCCGAGCGCCAGCGCGTCTTGCGCGCTGATAGGTTCGCCGGTGAGCAGCATTTCTTTGGCTTTGCGGGGGCCCATTTCCCACGGGTGCGCAAACCACTCCACACCGGCGACGCCCATGGCGACGGTGACTTCCTGAAACTCTGCATTGTCGCTGGCGACGATGAGGTCGCACGGCCAACACAGCAGCAGCCCGCCGGAGACACATTTGCCCTGCACGGCGGCGATGGTGATCTTGGGGATGTTGCGCCAGCGTTCGCAGAATCCCGTGTAGAGTTCTTCTTCGCGCGACATGCGCCCTTCAGCGCCGGGCCGGCGATGCTGCTGGAATGGCGTGACCGGTCTGCGGCGTTCCTGATTGTCGTGATGGTCGCGCTCAAGCACATCGTGGCCCGAGGAGAAATGCTTGCCGTTGGCCGCGAGGATGATGACCTTGACGTCGTTGTCGGCGGCGGCGCGGTCGAAGGCCTCATTCAGGTCGTAGAGCAGATCAGTGTTCTGCGCATTCGCGGTCTTGGCGCGATTGAGCACGATCCGCGCAATGCCCGGAGCCGGCGTTTCGTAGAGAACGAGATCAGTTTCGGGGCTGCTCATGAAGCCAGATCCAGGGGCTAAAGCGTGAGGTCGGCAAGCTCGTTATGCATGCCGTAGAAGGCGGGCGGCACTTTGCTGCGATCACCCGAGTGTTGAACCAGGCCGCGCTTGGCGCCTTCCGCCTGCTGCGCCTGATACTCGTCCATGTTGCCTGGCTCGATCTTCGTGCGGGCGAAGGGCAGGATGAAGTTGTAGTCGGCGATCGTCTTAATGTCGGCCGTCTCAACTTCGCCGTCGCGGAAGTCGAGCTTGCCGCCGTGAATGCGGCAATGCCACGCAATCACTCCGTCGCCGTTCTTGTCCAGATGCTTGGGCACCGCGGTGAACACTTCGCAGATGCTGAGATCGAGATCGGCTGGGGCAAGCGCCATATAGCGCTCGATCATGCCTTTCAGCGCGTCCAGCCACTCGGGGCTGGCGAACTCGACTTTGTTTGCCATGTCGCTCACCCGTACTGCGTTTGATATGCGGCGCGCACGAGCGCCATGTCTTCCAGCTTCGGCCCGGATTGGCCGTACCCTTGCCAAGCTCTGCGTCCGACCATCCTTGCGAGTTCGGGTCCGCCGCGTTCGAGCACGCTGTCGGGGACATCGGAATAGTCTTCAGCAGGTGCGATGAAGTTGCGGCAGAAGGCGGTGGCGACATGGGCGCGCACGCCGTCGGCCGTCTTCGGATAGGTGCAGTGCCAGGTGTTGCCGGTGAAGACGACGAGCGAGCCCGGTTCGGCGCGCACGGGCGCCACCGCATCGTTTTCAAGCATGCCGCCGATGAATTGGGGCTGCTCGAATTGCGTCGGGTGGCGGCACATGCGGTGGCTGCCCGGCACCATGCCGAACGTGCCCGTCTCTTCCTTATAGGGAGTCAACACCCAGCTCACGTTGCAGACAGTGGAATAGGCCGGCAGCGGCGGGGGAACGCCTACGCAGTCGCAGTGCATGTGCGTGGAGCGCGCCGTGCCTTCCTTGTAGAAGGCGACCATGCTGAACAGACGATAGCTTTGTCCCATCATGTAGGCAGCCATGGTGCGGACGGCCGGGTTCATGGCGGCGTCGATGAACACCGGATCGCGTTCAAGCAAATGGAAGAATTGCCTGCCGTAGGCAGGTTTTTCCGCATCGCTGTGCTTGTTCAGTTCGACCGCGAGTTCGTCTTCCTTGCGCGCCATGTCGAGGAGGGCGTCGAGCATGCGGGGCGCGAAGTCCTTTGGCGCGCCGGTCTTGTCTGGCGGGATGATGGTGAAACCAAACGCCTCAAGCTCGGCGATGTTGGTCTCGATCCCCAGCTCGCGCGCAGTGCGGTAGGTTTCCGCCATGCCGGCGACCGTTTTCCAGTCTCCGATTTCCATCTTGCACCTTCCTCCGGGGCCTTAGCGACCCAATCAGGTTGCCTTCGCACGCGCCGCCTGCTGCACCGCGTCTTCACTCTTGCGGAGCACGCGGGTCAGCACGCGCGACTTAAAACGCCAGCCTTGCGGCGTGCGCATGAATTCGTCGGTGTAGTGGCCCACAGTGCCGGGCTGTTCCATGGGGCGTGCGCCGGTCGCGTCGGCGGGTGCGGCGCTGCCATAGGCTGTGAGGTAGCAAAGGCCGGTCGCGGTGTCGGCATCGATCGCCTCGATCAGGCTGTTGCTCATGACGTGGCGCATGGTGACGCCTAAATCGGCCAGCGCCTGCATTGATGCGCGGATGGCGGCGTGACCCTTAAAGGGCGGATGCTCAGGAACAGCGACATAACCGTCCTCAGCGAACAGCGCCGTAAATGCGTCGACGGCGCGATTGTCGGCATGAATGCAATAGAGTGTCTGCATCCGCGTGCACGCATGTTCAATGAGGAGGCGCTCGATCTCCGTCATCAATTCACCTGTCGATCCTTGCCGGCCCAGTAGGGCGCTCGCAGTTCTTTCTTGAGTATCTTGCCCGTGGCGCTTCGGGGCAACGCGGCGACGAAATCGATCGATTTCGGCATCTTGAAGCCGGCGATGCGCGTCCGGGTGAAGTCAAGAATAGCCTGCGCGTCTTCGCTTGCGCCCGCTTTCAGCACGACGACCGCCTTGACCGCTTCGCCCCATTTGGGATCGGGCACGCCAATAACGGCGACTTCCGCAATGTGCGGGCAGCCGTGCATCGCGTTTTCGACTTCAGCGGGATAAACGTTTTCACCGCCGCTCACGATCATGTCCTTCACGCGATCCTGGATAAAGACATATCCGTCCTCGTCCATGAACCCGGCGTCGCCGCTGCGCACCCATCCGCCGTCGCGGATGACGCGGGCGGTTTCATCCTCCTGTTTCCAGTAGCCAAGCATGGTGCCCGGCGCGCGGATGCAGATCTCTCCGGTCTTGCCTGGCGGAAAAGCTGTATCGCTTTCGGGATCGAGAATGCGGATTTCGGCGCCGGGGATCGTCTTGCCGGCCGAACGCATGCGCGGATTGCCGGGGCGGTGGTCTTCGCGTGGAAGATAGGTGACTGCGCCGCAGGTTTCGGTCATGCCGTAAAGCTGCACGAAGCCGCAATTGAACACCTTCACTGCCCGTTCCAGAAGGTCGAGCGGAATGGGCGAGGCGCCATAGAGAAAATCGGTCATTGATGCGAAATCGTCCGGCCGCAAGTCCGGATAATCCAGCATCATCTGGATCGTTGTCGGCACCAGGACGGTTTTCGAAACTTTGAAGCGACGCACCGCCTCGATAACCGCGGCGTTGTCGAATTCTCGCAACACCACAGTGAAGGCGCCGCTATAGACGCCGACAATGCCCCAGCCGGTGCCGCTGATATGAAACACCGGCATGGCGACGAGGCTGACATCGTCCGTGTCCCAGTAGTTCCAATCCATGTCGTGGCCGAAGGCGCCGGGATTGGTCCCTGCGTGCTCGTTGAACGCTGAGAAGCTTGAGTGCTTGAGCACGACGCCCTTCGGGCGGCCAGTCGTGCCGCTCGTGTAGAGTTGGATTGCGGCGTCTTCGCGCGCCACGGCGACTTGCCGGTCCGCCGTGCTCTGGCTGTCGCGCCAGGCTTCGTACGCGTCCCAGGACGATCCGGGATCCATGGCGATGATCTTCCGCAGGCGCGAAAGCTCCGGCGAAATTCGCGCCAGCAGAGGCGCACAATGACTGTCGACGAACACGACCTCCGCTTCGGCGTCGTTGGTGATGTAAAGGACTTCGGGCTCAGCAAGGCGCCAGTTGACGGGGGCGAGCACCGCCCCGATCCGCGCCGCACCGTAGAGGATTTCAAAGTAGCGGTCGGAGTTCTTTCCGAGATAGGCGATGCGCGAGCCGTGCTTGACGCCGAGCGCAGCAAGGCCATTGGCCACCTGGGCGGTATGCCTGTCGAAGTCGGCGTAGCTGCTTTCCCGCCCTTCGAAATGGAAGGCGCGTGCATCCGGCCGGTCGCGGCCGTGCACGCGCGGCGCATCGGCGAGCGTGCGAATTTCCGGGAAATACGCGATCGGCAGCTTCTCTTGTGCAGCAACGGCCGGCTTGCTCATTGACGCGCGTCCTCCCGCAGCACTTCTTCGCCGCCCTTGTTGTTCATGAGATGGTCGCCGAAACGATTGCGCAAGACTTTCTTGTCGATCTTGCCGGTCGCCGTCAGTGGCAGCGCTTCGATGAAAACGATGTCGTCGGGCAGTTGCCACTTCGCGAGTTTCGCCTGCATCGCGGCCATGATGCCCTCGCGCGTCGGCTTGACGTTGCGCGAGGCTACGACGAGCAGCAGCGGGCGCTCCTGCCACTTCTCGTGACGAGCGGAGATCGCCGCCGCCTGCGCCACGCCGGGGCAGTCCAGCGCCGCCTTTTCGATGTCGGCGGAGCTGATCCACTCTCCGCCGGATTTGATGAGATCCTTGACGCGATCGGTGATGGCGATGGCGCCGAACTCGTCGAGGACGCCAACATCGCCGGTCGGAAACCAGCCGTCGGCGTCGAGCATGTCCCCGCCTTCGCCGCGGTAATATCCGGAAGCGACGCAGGGCCCACGCACCCAGATGTCGCCCGAGGTGGCGCCGTCGGCAGGCGCACGCGTTCCGTCCGCCAGCACCACCTTGACTTCGAGCGGATAAAGCACACGTCCGGCGCGCCCATAGAGCGCTGCGTCGCGCGCCTCGCCGTTCATCGCGTTGACCTCCGGTGTCGCGCAGGTGAACGAGCCCAACGGCGACAACTCGGTCATGCCCCAACCTGTGACGGGTTCGACGCCGTATTGTTCACGCAGACGCCGGCTCATGGCCGGCGGCATCGCCGAACCACCGATAAGCGCGCGCTTCAGCGGTCCCAGGTTTCGGTTGGTCTGATCGAGGTTATCGAAAACGCCGGTCCAGACCGTGGGCACGCCCGTGGCGAGGCTAACCCCTTCCTGGTGGATGAGGTCGACGATGGTTTGCGCATCCGGTGCAGCGCCCGGGAGAACGAGTTTCGCGCCCGCGATGGCGCAGACATAAGGCAGCGACCATCCGTAAGCGTGAAACATAGGCACGACGAGCAGTACGCTTTCCATCGGCGTCAGACCGAAAGCGACCGCCGACTGGGCGTAGAGCGCGTGCAGGACGGTTGAGCGATGCGAACACAAGACGCCCTTCGGCATGCCCGTGGTGCCGGACGTGTAGCAAAGAATGGCTGCAACCCGTTCATCGAACGTGGGCCAGGAAAAATCGGCGTCGGCTAGCAAATCTTCGGCGCAGTTAAGCGTGAGCGAGGCGCTCTCGGGCATCGCATCGCGGCTGGCCAGAACGACAAAATGCTCCACGCTCGATATTTGCGGCGCGAGGCGCTCGACCAAATCGATGAGGTCAGGATCAAAGCACAGCACGCGGTCTTCCGCGTGGTTGAGGATGTAGACGAGTTGCTCCTCCCAAAGCCTCGGGTTCAGGGTGTGCAAAATCGCGCCAATTCCGGGAACGGCGTAGAACAGCTCAAAATGGCGGTGCGTGTTCCAGGCCAGGCTCGCCACGCGATCGCCGGCGCGCACGCCCAGGCGCGAAAGACCAATCGCCCAGCGACGGGCGCGTTCCTCCGCCTCGCGATAGCCGTAGCGCTCGATCCCGGACGGTGTTTTCGAAACCACTTGCCGCTGCGGGCTGAAGGCCGCGGCGTGCGTCAGCAGCGACGAAATCTGCAGAGGCCTTTCCTGCATAAGGCCGTGGGGGAGTTCCTTCATTGGACGCTCCTCAGGCGGCGGCCATTCGCCAATCGGCGAGGACCTCCGCGACCACGCGCTTGCCGCGGTTCAGATGCTTCTCAAGCGTGCTGATCGAAACGCCCAGTGTGTCCGATATCTCCTGGTATGTGAGTTCTGAGACGGTGCGCAACTCGATGACCTGCCGGCAGCGCGGCGACAAATGCTCGAGCGCGCGCACATAGGCAGCTTCCTGTTCGCCGCTGATGAGGGCTTCCTCAGCCGAGGCCGCCTGGGCCAAAGCGGCCGCTTCCAGATCGCATCCGCTGTCGGCGCGATCGAGCGGATTGCTGCGACGGCGCCGGATGACATTGAGCGCGAGCCGGTGCGCGGTCTTGAACAGAACGGCGCGAAGATTTTGGTAGCTGTCGAGGTCAGAGCAGCGGAGCAGGCGCACGAACGCCTCCTGGGCGACATCGTCGGCATCGTTGGCCGAGCGGAGCACTCCAGTGAGGTAGGCGCGGAGCCGGTCGATGTTTTCGGCATAGAGCGTTTCGAGTCGCCGCGCGCCGGTTGGCCCCGAAACCGACGGGTCCTGGTGGTGGCGCGGCGCGAGACTTCCTGCCTGCATCAAGTTTGCTTCGCTCCCGTGGCGAAGAATTGCGTTCGACCCATGGGTCAACAAAACGTCTGATGAGTCAAGTCATCTTCTTAGTGGTCGAAACGCGATTCTTGAGTTATGTATCGGGCGGAAGCGCCTGACCTAGCGGCGCCGGGAGCGGGCACATGACCAAGCCGACGCCGAAACGCGCTTGGGGCGAGGCGATCCAAAACCGGGACGAGCAGTTCGAAATGAAGCGCCAAGTGGTGCTGCGAACGGCGGCGCGCACCTATAGCGAGCGCGGGTTCCATGAGACGACGCTGGCCGACATCGCCGAAGAACTGAACATCTCGAAGCCGACGCTCTATTATTACTTCAAGAACAAGGACGAGATTCTTTTCGAATGCCACCGGCTCGGCATCGAGGCGATCACGGATGGCGAGACGCCCATGCCGGCGGCCGGCGCATGCACCGGCCGCGAGCGGCTGGAGGAATTCCTTCGCCGCTATGTGCGCATGGTGATCGACGACTTCGGCACGTGCCTGGTGATGACCGGCACCAATGCGCTTGAGCCCAAGAACCGCGGCAAGGTGATCGAGGGCCGGCGCAAGATCGACCAGATGCTTCGCGATATCCTTCAAGAAGGAGCGCGGGACGGCACGCTCGATTGCCCCGATCCAAAAATGACCGCGATGTTCGTATTCGGCGCCATGAACTGGCTGCCCCGCTGGTATCACAGCGACGGCGGCCTGGATGTGGACGGCCTCACCGAGCGGTTGATCGCGTTCGTGATGCGCGCCATTGGCGCCGATCGCTGCGCGCCTTGAGCCGGTGAGCGGTGTGCTGAAGACGGCCGCGCCGAGCTTTTCGCAGGCGCAAGCCGAAGCGCTGGCGCGTGATCGCTTCGGCATCGACGCCGAGGCGCGTCCGCTTACCAGCGAACGCGACCAGAACTTCCATTTGAAGACGCAGCAGGGCGCGGAGTTCGTCCTCAAAATCGCAAACGCGAGCGAAGCGCCAGGCGTCGTTGCGTTTCAGAACGCCGTCATGCGTCACATTGAGAATGTTGACCCTGCTGTGCCCGCGCCGCGCGTCGTTCCAGCCTTGGATGGCGCGTTCCAGACCATGGAGCAGGAGCACATCGTGCGCATTCTGACATGGCGCGCTGGCAGGTTGATGCATCAGGTCGAGCGCACGCCGCTGCTGCGCCAGAGCCTTGGGCGCGTGCATGCGCGCATGAGCGGCGCCCTTCGCAGCTGTGCGGCAGAGCCTCCACCGAGCGATCTGCTCTGGAATTTGCAGAGCGCCGCGCAATTGCGGCCGCTGCTATCGCACGTTGATGCGCCCGGGCGGACCGCGGCGTTAACGTCGGTGCTCGATCGCTTTGAGTCCGAGGCAAGCGTTTGGCTGGAGCACGCGCCGGCGCAGGTCATTCACAATGACCTCAATCCGCACAATGTGGTGGTCGACGAAGAAGGAAAGGTCTCCGGCGTCATCGATTTCGGCGACATGGTGCGCGCTCCGGTGATCTGCGACGTGGCGGTGGCGGCCGCCTATCACGTCCGCCATGACGATGCCCCGATGGCGGACGTGCGCCAGTATGTGGACGCGTACTGCGAGGCGTTTCCTTTGAACCGGGAAGAACTGTCTCTGTTGCCCGTCCTGGTGGCCCTTCGTTTGGCGATGACCGTTTTGATCACCAATTGGCGCGCTAGCCTCTATCCTGAAAATCGCGCCTATATCCTGCGCAACGAACCTCATGCGTGGCGCGGCCTCGCCGCTATGATGCACTCGGAGCTGCGAACGTGAGCATGATCAATGCCTATGCCCCGGGCGACGACGGAGGGTTGAGCGAACAAGAGCGGGCGTTGATCGCGCGTCGGGCGCGGGTTCTGGGCCCCTCGTACCGGCTTTTCTACGAGCATCCCGTGCACGTGGTGCGCGGCGAGGGGGTGTGGCTTTACGGACCTGGCGGTGAAGCGTACCTCGACGTCTACAACAACGTCGCCGTCACCGGGCATTGTCATCCGCACGTCGTTGCAGCCATCGCGGGTCAGGCGGCGCTCCTCAACACCCACACGCGCTATCTGAACGAGATCATCGTCAATTTCGCCGAGCGGCTCGTGGCCAAGCTGCCTGACGAAATCAGTCAGGTCATGTTCGCTTGCACCGGCAGCGAGGCCAACGACCTGGCGCTCCGGGTTGCCCGGGCCCACACCGGCGGCACGGGCGTGATCGTAACCGAAACCGCCTATCACGGCGTCACGCAGGCGATCGCAGAACTTTCTCCTTCGTTGGGGGCGGGCGTACCGCTGGGCGCCCATGTGCGCACGGCGCCGGCGCCGCGGGCGGTGGGCGATGTGGGACGTGGTTTTGCGGACGGCGTCAGGAGCGCGCTTGCTGATATGCAGCGCACCGGCGTGAAGCCCGCCGCGCTATTGGTCGACACGGTTTTCTCCAGCGATGGAGTTTTCGCCGAGCCGAAGGGGTTCCTCGCGGAGGCCGTTGCGGCCGCACGGGCGGCGGGTGCGATTTTCATCGCCGATGAAGTGCAGGCCGGTTACGGCCGGTTGGGCGAAGCGTTCTTCGGCTTTCAACGTCACGGACTCGTCCCCGACTTGGTGACGATGGGTAAGCCGATGGGCGCCGGGCACCCGCTGGCGGCGGTTGCCGGGCGCCCCGAAGTGCTCGAAAAATTCGGCCGCGCGAGCCGCTATTTCAATACGTTCGGCGGCAATCCGGTGTCCTGCGCCGCCGGCATGGCGGTGCTCGACGTCATCGAAGCGGAGAACCTGATCGGAAATGCGCTGCGCGTCGGCCAATCCATGCGCGCGGCGATTGCGGCGCTCGGGAGCGCCGCAATCGTCGACGTGCGCGGCGCCGGGCTGTTCATCGGCGTGGAATTGACAGATGCCGATGCCGCAGCACGCGTAGTAAACGGGATGCGCGAGCGCCGCGTGCTGATCAGCGCCACTGGACCGCGCGCAAATGTGCTCAAGGTGCGCCCGCCGCTCGTGTTCGGAATGGAGCACGCAGAGATCTTCATCGACGCACTAAGCGCGGAGCTTGCGCATCTCTAGTCGAAGGCAAAGGTTCTGAACTGGGTGCAATGGGGTGGGCCGGAGGCAATGTGCCAGCGCGGCGCTTGGGGCGTCAGCTCAAAGATGTTGCAGGCCAGAGTGAAGCCGATTTGCTGATCTTCCTGGTTCGCGCCGCCGCCGCGCGACACGGGATAGTCGACGTCGTCGCGGGACGAGAGAATTTCCTTCATTTCCGCAATGCCGAGTTCATTTGCGGGCCGACCCTGCAGCCTTTGGTGCACGGCCGCCAGGCGCAGGTACGTGCTGCGCGCCGGACGCGGCCGATCCGGCGCATCGGGCCGAAATTCGTCGCGCCAGTCCGTGCAGGTCAGCGGATGGTTGGTGTGAAACGCGGGCATGGGTGCGGCGGGCGCATGGAGCGCCGCTTCGTAGGCGGAGCGCTCGATCATGCAGGCGCCGCCGCCATCTCCCATCACCCAGTTCAAGCCCACGGCGTGAGGAATTCGTTGCACCGTCGATTGCGCTTCCGCCAGGGTGCGGCTTTCCAGCAGTAACCGATAAATTGCAAATATCGGCACGCCATCGAGGTTGGTGCGCAATTGGCCAAGCGTGTTGTCGCAAACCGCGAACCCAAATGAGTTCATCCCATTGAGGGAGATCATGCCGGGCACGCTGAGCGTCATGATTTCGCCCTCAGAGGTATCGCAGGGCGTTCTCAGCAGAACCTGGAAGCCGTCGAGGAATTGCGCCAGATCGAGGTTTTGCGCGATCAGCGTGGGGCGGGCCTCGCTCGGGTCGAGAACGATGGTTGTGCACGCCTCGCCGAGTCCCGCCTCTTTGGCGAACGCAGGCGCCGCCTCGAATTCTTCATTCACATGCTGGAAGGCGAGCAGGGTGCGGTAGTCGACGCTTGCACCTTCGGCGATGCCCCCGACTTCCTCCAGAACACGCGGGGCGAAGCGTTCAAGCGCCGCGATGTAGCCCGAGCGGGCGAACAGGAGGTCGACGTAGCGGCGCCTGTCGACGCCGTGGTTTTGCTCGAGGTTGTCGCCCCACAATTCCAGCAGCGGTGAAATAGCTGGGCGCAGGCTCTCGCCATGTGCGCGTCCTCGATCACGCGGCTTGCCCCAGAAGCGGTGCGTTTCAAGCCTCGATGTCTCCATGACCTTTGCACGCTCCTTCGCAGGAAGGCAGACACTGTGCGCGCGCCGACCCGCTATGTGTGCGGCTCTTTTACATCTCGTGATTGACAGCAGTGCGCGCACAATTGAACCGCCGCATCAAGGAGAGCCAGCAATGACGAATAGGGCGCGCGTGGCCGGGGTCGGCATGATTCCCTTCGCCAAACCTGGTCAGAGCGAGGACTGGGATGTCATGGCCGAGAAGGCCGCGCGGCTCGCGCTTGCCGACGCCGGCATATCCTATGAGCAGATCCAGCACGCCTTCGTCGGCTACGTGTACGCCGACTCGACTGCGGGCCAGTCGGCGCTCTACCGGGTCGGCTGTACGGGCATTCCCATCGTCAACGTCAACAACAATTGCTCGACCGGTTCTACGGCGCTCTACCTCGCGCGACAGCTGGTTGAACTCGGCGGCGCCGACTGCGTCCTGGCGCTGGGCTTTGAGCAAATGGTTCCGGGCGCCATCGGCATGGCGTTCACCGATCGCAAGCGCACGCTCGACATGCATCTGGCGGCTCAGCAAGCAATCCAGGGCGTCGATGCAAACGCGCCGTTCGCCGCCCAGCAATTCGGCGGCGGCGGCTTGGATTACCAGAAGCGTTACGGCGCCAAGGACGAGACCTTCGCGCGCATCGCCGTGAAAGCCCGCCGCCACGCGGCCAACAACCCGCTCGCGCTCCTCCGCGATCCGATCAGCCTTGAAGATGTGATGGCGGCCAAACACCTCTACGGCCCGATCACCCGGTTGCAGGCCTGTCCGCCGACCTGCGGGGCGGCCGCGGCGGTGCTTGTATCGCCTGCGTTTGCACGCCGGCACGGGTTGGACGCCTCGGTCGAAATCACGGCGCAAGCGCTGACAACCGACCCCGCGTCGAGCTTCGAGGGCGGATCGATGATGCGTGTGATTGGGTATGACATGGCCAAGAACGCCGCGCAGCAGACGTACGAAAGCGCGGGTGTCGGGCCGGAAGACATCCAGGTCGTCGAGCTGCATGACTGCTTCACGCCGAATGAATTGGTCACCTACGAGGCGCTCGGCCTGTGCCCTGAGGGCGGCGCTGAAAAGTTCATTCTGGACGGCGACAACACCTATGGCGGGCGCTTCGTCACCAATCCTTCAGGCGGACTGCTTTCGAAGGGCCACCCGTTGGGCGCAACCGGGCTCGCGCAATGCTTCGAGTTGACGCAACAGCTCCGCAGCAATGCTGGCGCGCGCCAAGTCGACAAGGTTTCGCACGCACTCCAGCATAATCTCGGTCTCGGCGGCGCTTGTGTTGTCACGCTTTATGGGCGTGCATCATGATTGATCGGCGGTTCATCGGGGTGGTGTCGGAGCCGCGGCGCATCGATGTCGAAAAAGGGCAGCTGAAATTCTTCGCCAAGGCCACCGGCGAGACCAATCCGATCTATTTCGACGAGGATGCGGCCCGCCGCGCGGGCCATCCAGCGCTTCCGGCGCCGCTCACCTTCATGTTCTGCCTGGCCTCCGCCGCGCCGGCGAAGCGCGGTGATGTGTTTGCGGACATGGGCGTCGACGAGGGGCGGATCCTCCACGGGGAGCAGAGCTTCACCCATCACGCCGCGATCTATGCAGGAGATGTGATCACGCTCGTCACTGAAACGAAGGACATCTACAGCAAGAAGGGCGGCGCCCTCGATTTCATCGTTCAAGACACTACTGCCACCAACCAGGACGGTCGGCTGTGCGCCGAGATGCGTTTCATCGCCGTCGTCCGCAATGAGCAGCCGGCATGAGAGGATTTGTTTTCGAGGCAGGCGCCTCTCTGCCTGAACTGGTCCGCGGCCCTATCACGCGCGGAACGCTTGCGCTTTACGCGGGCGCTTCAAGCGATCATGTGATGCTGCATATCGACAGCGACTTCGCCAAGGCCGCTGGGATGGGCGACGTGTTTGCGCACGGGATGCTGTCGATGGCGTATCTGGCGCAATTCGTCACGCAGGTGACGAGCCCCGAAAGCGTGCTGAACTGGAGCGTTCGGTTCCTGGCCATTACGCCGGTGCACGCCACCGTTCGCTGTTCGGGTGAGGTAGTGGAGCTATATCAAGAGCAGGGCGAGGCGCGTGCGCGGTTGCGAATCCGCACGACCATAGACTCGGGCGTGAAGACGTTAGAGGGCGAAGCGGTCGTGGCGCTCTCCAGGGGGACTCCATGAAGCGTTTGGAAGGCAAAGTCGCGCTCATCACCGGGTCCGGCAGGGGCATCGGCCGTGCTTTGGCGCTGAAGCTTGCGCGCGAGGGCGCGCGGGTCGTCGTCAACGATCTGGATGAGGGACCCGCTGCAGATGTGGTGCGTGAGATCAGGGGCGGCGGCGGTGAGGCGACCGCTGTGCCGGGAAGCGTCACCGAAGCCGACTTCGGCGAGCGCTTCGTCGATACGGCCATGAAGGCGTTCGGCGGCGTCGACATCATCGTGAGCAACGCCGGCTACACGATTGACAGCGTCATTCAGAAAATGACGGACGAAAATTTCGACAAGATGATCGACGTGCACCTGAAGGCGCCGTTCCGAATCTTGCGCGCTGCAGCCGAGCCGATCCGGGTCATGGCCAAGAAGGAGGCGCAGGAGGGGCGCGAGGTGTTTCGCAAGGTGGTGTTGATCTCTTCGGTTGCGGGTACAGGCGGCAATGTCGGGCAGGTCAACTATTCCTCCGCAAAAGCGGGGCTCATTGGCATGACCAAGTCGCTGAGCAAGGAATGGGGTCGCTACAAGGTGTGCGTGAACTGCGTCGCCTTCGGCTTGATCGGCACGCGGCTGGCGCAAGCCAGCGAAAATCCGGAAGCGAAAATCGAGATCGAGGGGAAGTCCATCCAAATGGGCATTCCTGCGGCATCGCTGAACGCCTTCCGCTCCAGCATTCCGCTGGGCCGCGAGGGAACGCCCGAAGAAGCCGCCGACGGCGTTTATCTCTTCTGCAGCCCAGAGAGCAACTATGTCAGCGGCCAAGTGGTGATCGTCGGCGGCGGTCTATCTTTTTAGACGTGAGCATAAGCGCGTCAGCGTCGCTGCCGGCCTCTTCTCACGCGCCGAGCGCATGAGCGACCAGCGCCGCGACCTTTGGGTTGCCGACGTCCATATGATCCTTAATGACGGCGTCGCACTGGATGTTGTGCACTTTGCCGGCGCTGAGCTCTAGAGGGTTCGCGGCCGAGGTGACTGCAGTCGCCACGCCGTTGGGCAGGAAAAGAGCGCCATTGGCTCCGATTGCGCCGAACTCGTCGCTGGCGTCGCCGATGTCGCGGCTATTGTCGCGCGCAAGCCGCGAAGCAAGCGCATAGGCGAGCGTCACGGCCTTGTCGTTGTGCGTGTGAGTAATCAACGTGGGTCCAGCAACGTTCGCATACGCGTCCTGGAACGCCCCGTGGTGAGACTTCGACAATGCGTTATGGGAAAACGCGCCCTGCAGCATTGTCATCGATGTGAGTTTCGACGGCTTGTTTGCGGAGAAGGCGGCCGAGGTTACGACGCGTGCGCCGAAACTGTGGCCGATCAGGTGCACGCGCTTCAGGTTTTGGCCCTGTAGCTTGTCGATGATCTCCGAGGCGAGGCCCTTGCCGACCGCACCGGCGCGCTTCTTCATTTCATAAAAGGTGAGCTGGTTTAGAAGTCTGGCGATCGCAGTCTTTGCGCCAGCGAAGGCCGATGTAACTGTTTCGCCGAGACCTTGCGCAGCGCCGACAGGGCCGCTCAGCCGAAGCGTATCGGGCGCGCTCAGGCTTTGCAGCGCCATCTGCGCGTCCTCTCGCGTGAAATGGCGCGCATCTGCCTTCAGTTCGGCGTCGTTGCGGTTCAAGCCCACTGCGGCCACCGCGGTCTCCATCATATCCGCGCAGTTTTCTCGCCGCATGCCGTTGGCGATAATGTCCTCTGCGAGTTGAGTGATAACGTCGGGATCGGTGTCGGTGAATTCTGCGAAGGCGTTGATTTCGTCATCCAGACGCGCGGTCGGGATGTCCTGGGCGGCGTGGCCTTGGCCGGTGGAAAGAGCGGCCCCCTCAAGGCTCTTCGGATCCTCATAATGCGCGTCGAAAGCGCGGGACGGCCATAGGACGCCGAGAATTGCGTAAGTGCGTCCGGCCGGCTTGGCGGGTGCGCCTGCCTCCCACGTGGCCGCTATGTTTTCGAATAGTGGCTCATATTGCCCGATCGCTGCGGGCCGGTCGGTTTTCCAACCGTGCGCCATGATGATGGCGTCGGTGATCTCGGGCGCGACCATCGGCCGGCCATCCTTGAGCGCGCCATTCTTGTCGAACTCGATCCACTGGAAGGGGATGCCGCCGAGATCGTTGGGCATGTGCGTGCTCCTTAAGGCGCCTGGATGGCGCGCATGAGATCGATGAGGCCTTTGCCTTGGTAGTGCGGCTGACGCTTCAGGTCGGTGGCGCTGGACAGAAAGCGCTCCTTGACGCGCTCGGGCTCGCGAATGAATTCGTTGCGAATGGAGAGGAACGCGGCGATGGCCCCCGACACATGGGGCGCCGCCATCGAGGTGCCGCTCTCCTCGCGATAGCGTGCTTCACCTGGGGCGGCGCCGCCGGTGGCGCAGGAGATGATGCGCTCACCCGGCGCCAGCAGGTCGGGCTTGGCGCGGCCGTCGGCTGTCGGCCCCTTCGAAGAGAAATATGACACCCCGTAGGCGTGGGGCATGTCGCGGTGGGTGGAGCCGACCGTGATTGCGAGTTCGGCGTTGCCTGGATCGGCGATGGTGCCGGAAAGCGTCGCCTGCTCCTGGCGTCCGCTGGCGGCGTTCACGCGCCCGAAACCCGCGTTCCCAGCGGCGGCGACGACAATAACCCCCGACCGGACCAACTGATCGACTTCGTTGCAAAGAGGGCTCTTGCCTGCGGCGAACCATTCGGCGTCGAATTCGTAGCCGACCGAAAGATTGACCCCGTGGATGCGGATGCGACGGCCGCCGTCATTGGCGCGCCACACATAGGCAAGTGCTGCGATCAATGTGCTCGCGCGCCCGCTGCGGTCGTCGTCGAGGACCTTGAGGCTCAGGAGTTTGCAGAGTGGCGCGACGCCGGTGATGCGCTCGGGGCCTCTCTCGTTCACCGTTTCGGCATGTGTGTCGTCGATGCGCAACTTGCGCGACACCGAAATGGCGCTGATCTCCGTGCCGTTCGCGCGCGCACCTAGACGGCATTCGCCGGCGATAATTCCGGCGACATGGGTGCCGTGGCCCGCTTGATCCTCAAGCGCGCGAGGCATGTGGTCGTCAAGGACGATGTCGTCGGCAGTGAAGTCGAGATGGCGGAGGCCTTCCGGCAGGGTCAATGTGGCATGGGTCGCGAAGTGGGGATGGGTGGCGTCTATTCCGCTGTCGGCGACAGCCCAGACGATGCCTTCGCCAAGCGCGGAAAAAGCGATTGCGGCGGCATCTGCGTTTATGGTTTTAGAGGACTTGAAGACGAACGTGTTTATCTCGCGGTCCAGCCAAGCCTTGTAGAGCAGACGAAACGGCCTGCCGTTTGGATCTCGCGCGAAGGTGGCCGCGAGCGTCACCACATATTCGATGTGCGGGCGCGTCAGCGTCGCAAAGAGGTAGCGTTCTGTCAGCAGCGATTTCGAGACGGCGAACGTTTCGTTGGCGCCGAGCGCTGGCGCAGCTGCGGGTGCGGCATCGTCCTCCGCGAGCGTGACAATGCGCACCGTGTTTGCAAAATCGTCGCCGAAGATCGCCAGCGAACGTTCCAGCGAGGCGATGTTCAAGAAGTTGAGCAACAGCGCACGCGCGGCTTTCGCGCCGCCGGGCATGTCGGCGTTGAGTTCGATGATAATGTGAAAGACGGGTTCCGCGGCGGTTTGCCCAGTGACTGCACGGCGCCCGCCGCGTGCGCTCGCCGCGGCAAAGGCTTGCAAGAGATCGGGCGAGAGAAAGGTCTTGCTGACCTTGAAACCGGTGCTCTCGCGCTCAGCCGCAGAGGCTTTCGTCGCGGTTCTGCGTCTGCGCCGAGGCGGTCTCGAACTTTTCCCCACCCCGACCGCCATGCCGCAGGCTCCGGCGCCTCGCGCCCGTTCCGCCGGCTCCCGCCGGTCGTTCAACCGGTCGAGCGGTCCGCAATCCCGCATCCGGTTGGTGCTGAAACAATACAACCTAAGTTTGTGGGGCGCAATTGCGATTGCGCCTTCGCTCGCCCTGTTGCTGTAGCTGTGGCTTCACCTATCGGCCGGGTGGAGCGGGGTTTAGGCCCCGCTAAAGCGGCCAGTCCACGACGTGAGAAACGGCGACACCCGATCTCTCCTGCATAAGGCGCCGGATTTTGTCGAGGTCGCAGATCAGGAGTTCGCGCCCCTTCTGCTTCAGCAGTCCCGTCGACTTGAGAAAGCCGATTTCCTTCGACACGGGTTCGCGTCCGGCGCCGATGGCGCTTGCGAGCATGTCCTGCGTCGGCATGTCCCTGATGAGCACGCCCTCGGGCACAACGGCTCCTTCCTTCGCCAATCGCAGCAACTCGCCGTAAAGCCGGAAGCGCAATTCCAGGGTCGCCAATTCGAACATCCGTTCCGTCAGACCGGCCACGGTGCGCGCAAGTGAAATCGCAACGGTTGACGCAAATTTCGGATAGCGTTCCATGAAAGAAAGAAAGAGGTCTTGCGGGCACTCGGCGACGACGCAGTCGCTCACTGTTGTGACATCCAGTGTGCGCGGTGATCCCGTCAATGCCGCGATTTCCCCGAAGTGCGCGCCCTCGGCAAGGCGGCGAAACCCGATCGTGCGGCCGCCCGGCGTGTGTAGAGCGAGCCTGCACTTGCCGGATATGAGGAAGTAAACCGAAGTCTCGGCGGCGAGATGGGTGACGAGCTTTTCCTTCTTGGACAGTTTGAGCCACTTGAGCATCGGAACAGCCTCGACCAACGCAGGGTCAGGAATTTCGGCCAGCGCTCTTATCTTCCGCAGGCCTTCGAGCGCGGTGTCGGAGCTGACTTCAAGGGGCGGCATCGGTGCACTCTCTCAGAGCGACTGTGAGATAAATCACATTGTTGCGGCGACAACGAGTGTGCAGTGTCACGCAGGGAGGATGGGATGCACAAGCATGATCATTCGCCGGCCGCGGAAAAATTGGAAACGCTACGGTCCATGTTGGCCTCGGCGCTCGTGCTTGCGGAGGATATTCCTCTGCAAGATCGCGTCGCGCAAGGTGAACTCTTGGACGTGTTGGCGCTCGCAAATATCTGTGTGCTTCGGCTCGATAAGGAAGCTGTGCGCATCTAGGCGAGCGGCGCGCACGAGAATTGAATTCTGGTCGGTGTCGGAGGGCGGACCCGACAACGGTATCCGGGGCGTACTGTGCAGGGGTGGGATTGGGCAATGCGGCGTTGCCGCCAAGAAGCGGCTGCATCGGTTGAGCGTGTCCACGCGAAAAGAACCGGGCCTCGCTAAGCGGCTCGCCGGATACCCGAAATACGCTCGGGTCCTCGCCGGCGCCTGAGCTAGGCGCGCGTAGCGCTTCACAGCAAAGATGATCGCGTGTGCGCGGTCGTCGACGGGAGCGACGATCGTGGTTCCGCGGAATGAAGTTGCCGATGTTGCGATTGTGGGCGGCGGGATCGCCGGCCTGTACGTCGCTTGGCGGCTTACAACGACATTTCCGCACTTGCGTGTGTGCCTGTATGAGGCCGGCGCTCGGCTGGGCGGCCGTGTCCGTTCCGTTGTTGCGACCGAGGGCGGAGCCATAGCTGAACTTGGCGCTATGTCGTTCAGTGACCGTCACCGCAACGTTTGCGGGTTGGTGTCAAGGTTCGGACTGACCCGCGCGCCCATCGAGTTCACAGATTGGCGCCACATGCTGCGAGGCTCGATCTTGAGCCCTGAGAGCTACGCCGGCGACGAGGCCATCCCATATAATCTCGCGGCGTGCGAGAAGGGTAAGGCGCCGCGTACGCTCCTGATCGAGGCGCTGCGCGCGCTCATTCCCAGACTTTCGGACCTGTGGCCGTTCGCGGACGCCGCGCCGGACGCGACGGTCATGTATCTCAAGGAGCTGGTGATCGGTGATCGCCCGCTTTGGCGCTGGGGCTTCTGGAATTTGCTCGCGACCGTTCTGAGCGCGGAAGCGATCGCGCTCATCTCAGCGACGTTCGGAAGCGCGGCCGCGTTCGCAAATGCCAACGCATTCGACGCCGTCTTCACGATGCTTTGGGAAGCTCAGCCCGGACAGCGCCACTATGGTCTGGCGGCAGGAATGAGCGCCTTGCCCGAGGCGCTGGCCGCCGCCTGCGAGGACCGAGTCGAAATCCGCTGCAACCATCAGGTGACACGCGCGACCTGGGCGGGACACGGGTTTGAGCTTTCGCTCTCTTCGCCCGACGGTGCGATCGCGGTGCAAGCCAAGTCGCTCGTGGCCGCTTTGCCCAAACGGGCGCTGCAACTTATCGCCTTCGACGGGGTGGACGCGGGTGAGCGTTGCTTCGACGCCGTGTCAGCAGTGCCTGCGACGAAGCTCTATCTGCTGTTTGATCGCGCTTGGTGGCGTGACTCTGGTGATTGGACGGATTTGGGCCGCGCTGAGATCGGTGCGTGCTTCACCGACTTGCCGATCCGACAGTGCTACTATTTCCCGCACGCCTCCGAGCGAGACGCACTCATCCTCGCCAGCTTTGCCGACGACGTGGCAGCGTCTTTTTGGTCGGTGCTGGGCGCGACGCCAGCGCCTGAGGTTGGGCATTCTGGCCCCGCGCCTCAACTCGTCGAGGCCGCGTGCGCGCAACTGCGCGAGCTTCATCCTACCGCCCGCATGCATCAACCATCGCAAGCCTTCTTCGTGGACTGGAGCCGCGATCCGTACGGCGGCGCTTGGCATGCATGGCGGCCGCACGTCCGCAGCTGGGAAGTTCGCGAGCAGGTGCGGCGCCCGGATCCGGAATTGCCCTTCTTCATCTGTGGCGAAGCGTTCGCGCAGCCGCAGGGATGGATCGAAGGCGCGATCAACAACGCCGAAATGATGCTCGAACGACATTTCGGCGTGCCGAGACCTGATTGGGTCGCGGAAAATTATTCGTTCGAGCTCTAGCAAGGAGCAGCACCATGAGCAGAACGCTTCAATTTCTTGTCGAACTTGGTGAAGATCCTCACCTTCGTCGCGCCTTCGAGGCCGATCGCGGCGGGGCGATGCGCGGACGTGGGCTCACTGAGGACGCCGAGTGCGCCCTGACGCAAGGAGACGCCGCTGCGATCCGCACCTCGGCGGGCGCAAACGGCGCATATTTGCCTCCGAAAGTGATCTGGGCTGCGGCCTGACCCTCCGGGCGGCGCCGGTTCCAATGCAGGGCCGGCGCCGCCATTTCAGCGCACGCGAATCCCTTGGGAGAAACGAATGAGTGTTGGCTCCTTGCTCGTCGTGGGTACGGGCATCAGTCTCGCCGGTCAGTGCAGTGCAGAGGCGCGGCGCGCCATCGTTACGGCGGATACCGTTTTGAGTGTGATGGGTGACACGCTCATGCAGCAGTGGCTGGAAAGTCTCAATCCGCGGACGCGATCACTCGAAGGCCTTTACGGCACGGCCGAGTCCAGGCCGGCGGCGTATGCCGCGATGGTCGAGGAAATCCTGCACGAGGTCAGATTGGGCCGGAATGTGTGCGCGGTGTTTTATGGTCATCCGGGCGTGTTCGTGCGTCCTTCGCATGAGGCCGTTGCGCGCGCGCGCGCGGAAGGCTTCGATGCGCGGATGTTGCCGGCGATCTCCGCCGAGGACTGCCTCTTTGCTGATTGCGGACTTGATCCGGCGGCGCTGGGTTGTCAGTCCTACGAAGCGCGCGACTTCTTCTTTAACGCGCGTCGCTTCGATCCGAGCGCGGTGCTCATTTTGTGGCAGATCGCCGTCTTCAGCGATGATACATTCACCAAGCTGGCGCCGGATATGGGCGCGCTGTCGGCTCTGGCTGATCTGCTGATGCAGCACTACCCTCCTGAGCACAAGGTCGCCGTCTACGAGGCGGCGACGCTCCCGACCGAACAGGCGCGCATCGCTTGGACACGGTTGGACGCGTTGGGGAGCGTCGAAGTAAGTCAAGCATCGACTCTTCTTGTTCCAGCGTACGGTGCGCCAATCCGGGCGCCGGGACGAACCGCACTGCTTGGCATGCATCAGCGCGGTTAGAGCGCATGGCGTGCCTTCAACCAACGCATGCGGCTTGCGGTTGGCTCGAAAGCGTCACATCTAGGGTCGGGGCGCGACGATCGAGGTCGCCCTTCGATGACGCCGAGGGGCGGGCGCCGTGGCCGAACGAACAGACGGACCAGAGGAATTTGCAGGTTACCTCTTGGTTGACATCGAAGGCAGTGTCGGCAAAGCGGAGCGTCGGCCGAAATCCATGCGGATTGCCGAGCGCCGCTACCGTGACCTGATCACCGACGTGGTCGCGCGTCACGGCGGCATTGTCCGCGATTTCGCCGGCGACGGCGTGTTCGTGACCCTCCCGGCAGACCGCGCGCTCGTCTGCGCGCTGGCGATTCAACAGGGTGTGCAGGCGCGCTCGTGGAAAAAGGTCGATGGACTGATTGTACGCGTGGCGGTTCATTGCGGGCGGGCGGACCCCACGGGCGAGATTGATCGCGTCTTAGCTAATCGCGTGGCTCGCATCCTGCATTGCGCGTGGGGCGGCCAGATACTTGTATCCGCAGCGGCCGTGAGCGCATGCGCCCCTCCGGACGACGCAGAGTTCTGCGATTTTGGTCACCATCGCTTCAAGGGCGTTGAAGAGCCGTTGCGTCTCTTCGGGCTCACCCATCCGACGCTTGCGCGCAAGGATTTTCCACCGCCTCGTTCGAATGCGGGCTATGGCGCCTGGTTGCCGCCGCAGGCCTTGCCGATTTTCGGGCGCGCCGCCGATATCGAGGCCCTTGCCGCGCTGTTGTCTGACGGCGGCGGCCTGATCACCATAGTCGGCGGACCCGGCGCCGGAAAGTCGAGGTTGGCGCTCGAGCTCGGGGCGAGTGCGTCCGACCGGCGGGCGGTTTACTTCGTGTCGCTCGAAAACATTAAGAGTGGAGACGCTGTTCTCGCCGCGATCGCCACGGCGCTCTCCTATCCTTTTCACGGAGCGGCGACGCCGCAGCGGCAGCTATTCGACTATTTGCGTGACAAGCGCTTTCTAATCCTCCTGGACAACGCCGACGGAGTGGTCGGCGAGGTCGGCTTTCTCTCAAGGCTAGGAGGCCCAGGCGTGCACTTCCTGGCGACGAGTCGTGAGCCGTTGGGTGTCGAGGGGGAGGTGACGACGGTCCTGGGCGGCCTCAATTGCGGCGGGCCGGATGGCGATGTCCGTCAATCGCCTGCCTTCCTCCTGTTCACGCAGAGCGTTCACGCTCTCGGCGAAAAATACGAACTCGACGACGGTGAATGCCGGATCTTCTCGGAGATATGCGCCGAGGTCTCGGGCGCGCCTTTGGCGCTGCACCTGATTGCGCATTGGACACCCGTCCTCTCGCTCAGTGAAATCCTCGCCCGCCTTCGGACCGGCCTTGGATTCCTGCACAAGCTCGGTGGAGCGCCGCTACAACGAGGCATCGAACGCGCGGTGTTCGGATCCTGGGACCTGCTGGATGCGCGCCAAAAGCAAGCGCTCGCCGCGCTTTCGGTCTTTGAAGGCGGCTGGGACCTGGCCGCAGCGGAGGCGCTCGGCGTACCAGCCGATATGTCAGCCGTGCTTGAAGCAAAGCGTCTGATCGAGAAGCGCGGAAAACGGCGCGTGCTGCACCCCTTCATCCGTGAACATGCGGGAGAACGGTTGCGCGCCGCGTTCATCGAACTTGCACCCCATCTACAAGAGCGACACAGCGATTACTTCCTGGAGATCGTACGGCAAGCCATGGGCTCCTCTGAGACGGAGTTGCAGCGCGGATTGCTTGATCGCGTAGATCAAGAACTGGCCAACGTCAGGGCGGCATGGCTTTTCGCGGTGCGGACCAAACCATCGGCCGCGCGTGGCTCGTTGGAGGCGCTTTTCTATACGCTAGTCCTGCGCGCTCACTTGGGTGAATGCAGCGCGCTGCTCTCAGCGACCACGTCCGATCATCCGGCGCTCGCGGCGCATATCCAAGCCGTGCGTGCGAGTTGCGAGGTTCAGCTGGGCGCGTATGCGATGGCCGAGGCGCTTGCGGTGCGGGCAATGACGGCAATCGGGGACGATCCCGTGATCCTCGCTCACTGCCGCCACACTCTTGGGAATGTCGCCCACGCGCGCGCGGATTTTGAGCAGGCGCGAAGCCATTATGAGGTCGCGTTCGAATTGCGGGCCGCGTGCGGCGACGCCATGGGCAGTTACTATTCCGCCATTTCATTGGCGTTTCTCAATTTGCACCACGACCGGCGCGACGCCGCACGGGCCTGGGTAAAACGTTCGTTCGAATTCTGTCACCAAGCCGGACAATTTGGGGTGGCCGTCATGGCGTATACTTGCGCCGGCGACATCGCTGTCCAAGACGGGTCCGCCACGCTCGCCGATGAGAATTATCGCCGTGCGCTGGACGTCGAACAGGCGCTGAACCATCCACATCTGCGCGCGCCCTTGCTCGTGAAGCTCGGCGCAATCGAAACTGAACGCGGCTGCGCCGAGAGGGCGCGCGCCCACTATGAAGCCGCACTCGATGTGGCGGCGTCGGTCGGCGATCGGCGCGTAGCGGTGAACGCTCTGCTCGGACTGGCGGCTCTCCTTGAAGAAGGCGACGCGGCTGGCGCACGTGGCTTGGTCCTGCGCGCGTTGGATCAAGCGCGCTCGCTCGCACCGCCGCAGATCTGCGCGGTGCTTGCTCGGCTGGCGCGGCTTTATATTGCGTGTGACGACAAGGGTCGGGCGGCGAAGGTCATCGGACTGATGCGTTGGCCGATGTTTGTCGCGCTTGCCCCCGAAGAATCTGCACTCGCCGAGTCCTTGGCGCCCGATGCACCCGTCCCGCCTCAGGCGAAAACAGTCGACGCAGCAATCCAGGAAATTCTTACGGACGAACAATTCGGTGCGCCATTGCTGCCCTGACGCAGGCGCCCGATGGTCCAATGCGTGTGATCAAACGCACAATAGCCCTAGCGCACGATTGTGCGCACTGTGCAGGGCGAAGGAGCGCACGACATGGCTGCTGTTGACGGCCCTGGGTTGCTGCACGTTTGGCGCGGCGCCGACGCACTGCGTTCGAATTGGAGCGACCCTTTGACATCGAGCCTGGCGCTTAGCGGCGCCCGGGCCTTGTCGTTGTGCCGGATGCGCGCGCGAGGCGGCGGCTTTCAAATGCTTGGCGCGAGCGCAGGGGCGCCGCTGGAGTTTCTTAAACTGTGCCGGGAGTTCGGCGCCGGGGCCTGGATGGGGGGAACCCAAGAGCGTGCAGTGGCCGGAATCGGCAGGATCGCTTGGTCGGCGGTCACGACAGGCCATGAGAGTGTGGTGCTGTTCGGTCTATTCGACGGCGCAGCCGATCTTCGGTGGTTGAACGAAATCGCACGCATCGGTGAGGAATGCGTCACGCAGATCCATGACTGGGCGTCCGAATAGAACGTGAAGGCCTCAAGCGCGGTTGGCGGTGCGAGGTCGAGTGCTGAAGCGCGCGCCGTTCGTTCTCGATCCGGCGCCCTGTGCGAGCATCGCGGCGGCGACGATTGAAGATTTATTCGGATTTGCTAAATTAGGCTCTGAAAGAGAGCCTGAGCGATGGGATCAGCTGCAAAACAATCCGCGCGCGCGACCGCGCTGAAGAGGCGCGGCGCCCCGCGCACGTCCGCCAAAGGCAATGCGCGCCCGGTGGAGCGTCTTGAACCGCGTGCGGTTGAGGCGGCGAGGCTGCTCAAACTGCTCGCCAACGAGCAGCGGCTAACGGTGCTTTGCCGACTGAGTGGCGCGGAGATGTCGGTCACCGAACTCGGTGAATACGTCAACTTGAGCCAGTCGGCCCTCTCGCAGCATCTCGCCAAGTTGCGGGCGGATGGGCTGGTGGCTACGCGCCGCGATGCGCAGACCATCTATTATCGGCTTTCAGACCCGATCGCCGAGCGGCTGATCGGCGTTCTGTGCGATGTCTATGGCGGCCCCAGCCACACTTGAGGCGGCGGCCGCCACTCTCATTTGAAGGCGCACCCTGGCTTGGCGCCGAACGCCTTGAAGATCATCGCCGCGGGGCAAAAGCCGGTGAACGCCGCCTGCATCATGTTTGCGCCGGCGAAAACAGTCAGCCAGATCCAAGCTGGGTGAACGAATTGCGCAAGCGCTATGCTCACGAGGACGACAAAGCCGGCGAAGGCTAGAACGGCGCGGTCGAGGGTCATGGTGCTCTCCTTGCAGATTGTATCCACTGAACGATGGCATCCGTGGTCATCAGCCCGGATTGTTGCGCGATCATCTTTCCGTTCTCGAATATGAAGAGGGCGGGGATACCGCGCACGCCCAGCCGCGCCGGCCACTGGCATGCGTCCGCATTCATCTTGAGAAATAATGCGCCTCCCGCGAGGCGCTGGGCGGCGTCGGCAAAGAACGGCGCCATCGCGCGGCATGGGCCGCACCAGGGCGCCCAGACGTCCAGCACGATAAGGCCCTTAGTGTTCGTTGCGTGTTTGGAGAATGCATCGTCATCGACGTCCATCGGCGCGCCCGTGATAAGCGGCGCGCTGCATTGGCCGCATTTCGCCGCCAGCGGATCGCGCCCTGCGGCGATGCGGTTGGGCGTGCCGCAGGCCGGACACGCGACTTGAGAAAGCGGGTTCATAAGGTCATGTCTCCGGCTTGATCTTCTTGATGCCCAGCGTGTCCATTAGGAGCTTTTCGTAGAACGGCTCGCTCCTGCCTTTGCGGATCTTGCCAAGGAAGTATTTTTCGAACGCCTCTTTCGCCATATGCACCCACTTGCCCTCGGCGGACCAGTTGACGTTGCGCGGCGGAATCTGCGGTTGAGCGACGAACGCGACGCCGCCGTCGCCGAAGTCGGCTAGGCAGACGGCGTTCCAGGTGGCTTCCGCCTCCGGCGTTTTGCCGCGCACCAGATCGCCGATGTTCTCGGCGGTCGCCGTCACCATCGACTCGATCATGAACCCCGTTTTCGGCACGCCGACCGGCACCGGAGTCTTGCCCATGGGAGGAATGGCGACCGTGACGCCGATGCTGAAGATGTTGGGGAAGGCCGGGTTGCGCTGGTGCTTGTCGATGAGCACGAAGCCGCGAGGGTTGGTCAATCCTTCAAGTCCCCTTATGGCCTCCACGCCACGGAACGCCGGCAGCATCATGGAGTAGCCAAAGGGCAGATCGTGAGTGGCTTTGACCGCGCCATCGTCGGCAATTTCTTCGACGTGCATCATGCCCGGATCGACGGATGCGACTCGCGCGCTGGTGATCCACTTGATGTGTCGGTTGCGCATCTCGCTTTCGAGCAGGCCCTTAGTGTCGCCAACGCCATCCAAGCCGAGATGGCCGATATAGGGCTCCGAGGTGACGAAGGTCATGGGCACCCGGTCGCGCAGGCGGCGCCTACGCAACTCCGTATCCAGGATCATCGCAAATTCGTAAGCGGGGCCGAAGCAACTGGCGCCTTGCACGGCGCCGACGACGATCGGCCCCGGATTCCTGCAAAAACGCTCAAAGGCGTTCGACGCCTGCTCAGCGTGGTCGATATGGCAGATGGATTGCGTATTCGCATTCGGACCGAAACCGGGGATTTCATCAAAAGCGAGGTCCGGACCGGTAGCGATGACGAGATAATCGTAGGGGACGGAGCGGCCGTCGCTCAGTTCAACGCGGTTTTCGGCCGGATGCACGCGTTTGGCGCCCACATTGAAGAAGCTTATGCCTTTGCGCTTCATGACAGGCGGCAACTTCACCTCAATCGCTTGCCGATCGCGCCAACTGACCGCCACCCAGGGATTTGAGGGCACAAAGAAGTAGGAATCGCCCTTCGAAATCATCGTGATCCGATCGGTCGCGCGAATCTTTTCCTTGATCTCATAGGCGGCGATGACCCCGCCTAGTCCTGCGCCCAGAACGACGATTTCGGCCATTGCGTCTTCCTCCTTTTTCTAGGCGCCGGGGCGCCGGTTGCTTGACTATATATAAGCACAACCGTATATACGCAAGTATGCAACAACGAGGCGTCCTGCCGAACGATCGCGCCGAGGAGGCGAGCCAAATCCTCAAGGCTTTGGCGAGCCCGCACCGGCTCATGATCGCCTGCCGTCTTGCCGTTGGAGAGGCGACGGTCGGGACGCTGGCCGCGCGCATTGGCGTGCGTGAATCGGTCGTGTCGCAGCATTTGGCGGTCCTGCGCCGTGAGCGCTTGGTCAGCGCCCGGCGGGAAGGCCAGTCGATTCACTACGCGCTCAAGAGCGAAACGGCTCGAGATATTCTTGGCGCACTTGCGCGCGCCTTTTGTTGACCCAGCGCAAACGCCGCCGGAGGGATCATGTTTAAGAGTCCGCCTACAATGACGCCAAAAGAGGTCGCCGCCGCTCTCTCATCGGGGGAGATCGTCCTGATCGATGTGCGAGAGCCAATCGAATACGCTGCCGAGCGCATTCACGGCGCGCTGCTCTATCCGCTGTCGACATTCGATCCGGCAGAGCTGCCGCGTGACGAAAAGCGGCCGATTGTCTTCCAATGCGGTTCCGGGAAGCGATCTGAAACTGCATTCAACGCGGCTGCGAAAGCCGGCGTCCCGCTGCGCGCGCATATGCGCGGCGGCATTGGCGCTTGGAAGGCGGCCGGACTGCCTGTCGTGACAATTGACCCGGTAAGCGGCCTCGTCCGCGATCCGGGCTGACGGAGGCGAGAAGCATGGGCGGGCTGCGTTTCGCGACACTGGCGTCCTTGCTGGCGGCCACGGTGCTGGTTGCATGCGGGCGTCCAGTCGAAGAGGCGCCGCCAGCGCCAGCCGTGGCGCCTGCCGGTCTTATTCACGTCGTCCAAACGACCGCGCCAGACTACAAGACCGTCGCCGCCGTGCTCACCAACCGGGACGTCGGCGACGCGCGTGCGCGCATAAGCGGCACGGTGCAGCGCCTGCTGGTGCGCGAAGGCGACCAAGTCCGACGCGGTCAGTTGTTGGCGATCGTCGCCGATCAAAGACTGTCGCTTGAGGCGCAAGCCGGGAGTGCAGGTGTCGCGGCCGCTGAGGCGACGGCGGAGCGAGCCAGGGCCGACCTGCAGCGCGCCCAATTCTTGTTTGAGCGCGGAGTGTTTGCGCAAGCGCGGCTAGACGCGGTCCAAGCGGAGGCGCGCGCAGCCGAAGCGCAATTGCGCGCCGCCCGCGCCCAGGCCGGCGCTGCGGGCGCAGTCGCCGCGCAAGGACGCGTGTATGCGCCCGCTGATGGGCGGGTGACGCGCTTGCCGATCCCGCAGGGAGCCGTCGTGATGCCGGGCGATGTCGTGGTCGCGATCTCGACCGGCGCGCGGGTGCTGCGGATTGAGCTGCCCGAGGGCGAAGCAAGCATGCTGCGCGAAGGCCAGGAGATTCGGATATTGACCGAAGGAGACCCAGGCGTGCGCACAGCGCGCGTTCGTCAGGTCTATCCCGCCATTGACGAAGGACTGGTCACGGCTGACCTCGATGCGTCGAGCTTCGAAGGCGAGTTCATCGGCGCGCGCGTGCGGGTGCTGGCGCCGGCCGGCGAACGTCAGGCGTTTGTCATTCCCGCAACTTATATCGTCACCCGTTACGGCGTTGATTATGTCCGCCTGTGGCGGAACGGCTCAGTCGTGGAAGCACCCGTTCAGCGTGGGGCGCCCACCCCAATGGAAGGACTGGAGAACGGCGTCGAGATACTCTCCGGGCTGCGTGAGGGCGATCAGATCGTTCCGGCGGAGACCGGCGCATGAAGCTCGGGCTGTCCGGCGGCATCACGCAGGCGACGATCCGTTCGCCCCTCACGCCGCTTTTCCTGCTAACGGCTCTCGCACTTGGGCTGCTCGCGCTTTTCACCATCCCGCGCGAAGAAGAGCCCCAAATCAGCGTCCCGCTGGTGGACATCATGGTGCGCGCGGACGGCTTGCGCGCGCCGGACGCGGTTGAGCTTATCACTAAGCCGCTCGAGACCATCGTCAAAGGCATCGATGGCGTTGAGCACGTCTATAGCCAGACGCAAGACGATTCTGTGCTGGTGACGGCTCGCTTCGAGGTCGGCGCCGATCCCGACGACGCCATCACGCGCATCCGCGAGGAAGTCGCAGCCAACATTGCACGCATTCCGGTAGGCGTGCCCGAGCCGCAAATCGTCGCGCGCGGCATTAGCGACGTGCCGATTGCGGTTATCACGCTTTCGCCTGCAGCCACCGTCGCCGACCGCTGGACCGACCAATCCCTCTATCTGATTGCGGACGAACTGCAGACCGAATTGATGAAAATCCAGGATGTCGGCTTGACCTTCATCGTCGGCGGCCGGCCTCAGGAAATCCGGGTGGCGCCCGACCCCGGCCGGCTTTCGCTTTACGGCGTGCCGCTTAGTTCGGTAATCGACGCCGTTCGCAACGCCAATCGATCCTTTCCAGGCGGCGATTTGCGTGGGCGCAGCGAAACCTCGTCGGCAGTAATCGGCCGCACGCTCGACGAGCCATCTGATATTGGCCTGTTGAGTGTCCGCGCCGCTGACGGGCGGACAGTGTACCTGCGCGACGTCGCCGACGTGAGCATGGGCCCGCGCGAAGATCAGGCGCGGGTGTGGCGCTTCACGCGTGAGGACGAGGGCGCGCGGAGTTTCATGGCGCCGGCCGTGAGCCTCGCGATCGCGAAGCGCGACGGGGCAAACGCCGTGCTTGTGTCGCAAGCCATAGAGCGGCGTCTCCACCAGCTTGAAGGCCGGCTCATTCCTGCGGGCGTCGAGGCTGTGCTGACGCGCAATTACGGTGAGACCGCCAACGAGAAGGCCAACGAGCTTTTATTCCACTTGGCCCTGGCGACGGCGTCCATCGTCGTCCTGATCGTTTTCACGATTGGTTGGCGGGAGGCGATGGTGACGGCTTTCGTCATCCCTACGACCATTCTGCTCACGCTGTTTGCATCGAACCTTATGGGTTACACCATCAACCGCGTCAGCCTGTTCGCGCTCATCTTCTCGATCGGCATCCTCGTCGACGACGCCATTGTCGTGATTGAGAACATTGCGCGGCACTGGGCTATGCGCGACGGGCGCTCTCGCTATCAGGCGGCAGTGGAGGCCGTCGCGGAGGTCGGCAATCCGACCATCATCGCCACCTTGACTGTGGTCGCGGCGCTGCTGCCGATGATGTTCGTGTCTGGCCTCATGGGTCCGTACATGGCGCCGATCCCGGCCAACGCCTCTGCGGCGATGCTGTTCTCGTTCTTCGTCGCCGTGGTGCTGGCGCCATGGCTCATGGTGCGGTTCGCCCGCAAGAGCCTGGAAGGCGCGCACGCGGCGCATGCACATGGCGGCGAGGGCGTGCTGGGGCGACTTTATCGCCGGGTGGCGACGCCGATCATTCGCTCGCGCAATGGCGCCCGCACTTTTCTGATCGGCGTTGGGCTGGCGACCGTTGTCGCATGCTCATTGTTCGGGTTCGGCATTGTGCGCGTAAAGCTCCTGCCTTTCGACAACAAGTCGGAAGTGCAGGTGGTTGTGGACTTGCCGGAAGGGGCGTCGCTGGAAGCCACCGAGCGCGTACTGATCGAGGCGGCCCGCATTGTGCAGCAAGTTAGCGAGGTCGAGGCCGTCGACGCCTATGCCGGAACGGCGTCGCCCTTCAATTTCAACGGTCTGGTGCGGCACTACTACCTCCGTAATCGACCAGAGCAGGGCGATTTACAGGTGACGCTGGCGCCACGCCAGGATCGGCGGCGTGCAAGTCACGCCATTGCGCTCGACATCCGTGAACGGCTGCATGCTCTCGCCGTGCCTGAAGGCTCCGCCGTGCGTGTTGTGGAAGTGCCCCCTGGACCTCCCGTCATCTCGACGCTCCTGGCCGAAGTCTATGGGCCGGACGCGGAAACCCGCCGCGCAGTCGCAGGTGAAGTACGGCGCATCTTTGAAGCGGTGCCCTATATCGTCGACGTTGACGACTCTTACGGCCAGCCGCGACCACGATTGCGGCTGACGCCCGACCGCGCGCAACTCGAATATTTCGGTCTCTCAGAGCGGAACGTGCTCGATTCCGTGGCCGCGACGCTCAGTGGCCAGGTCGTCGGCTATTCCCACCGCGGCGAGGGCCGCAATCCCATCGAGATCGCGGTGCGTTTGCCGCAGTCGGCGAGGACGTGGTCCGAGAATCTCGCGTCTATGCCGGTGGCGATGTCGGCCGATGGCGGCCGGCTCGTCCAACTTGGCGAGGTCGTCTCCGCACAGGCGGAACAGGGCTCCTATCCGGTGTTCCGCCGTGACGGCCGTTACGCCGAGATGGTGATGGCCGAGCTCGCGGGCGCCTATGAAGCGCCGATCTACGGCATGCTCGACGTCGACAAGGCGATCGAGCGTCACGATTGGGGTGATCTGCCGCGCCCTGCCATCAGCCTCTATGGACAGCCCGAAGACGAAACAACGCCGACGGTGTTGTGGGATGGCGAATGGGAAATCACCTATGTGACTTTCCGCGATATGGGTGCGGCGTTCATGGTGGCGCTGCTTGGTATCTACATCCTGGTGGTGGCGCAGTTCAAAAGCTTCAAGCTGCCGCTTGTCATCCTGACTCCCATCCCGCTTACGCTCATCGGCATCGTTATCGGCCACATGCTGTTCAATGCGCCGTTCACGGCGACCTCGATGATCGGCTTCATCGCCTTGGCGGGAATCATCGTGCGCAACTCCATCCTGTTGGTGGATTTCGTTCGCCATGCGCATACCGGAGACAAATCTCTCCGGGAGGTGTTGCTGGAAGCTGGCGCCATCCGATTCAAGCCGATCCTGTTGACGGCGGTCGCCGCCATGATCGGCGCAGGCGTCATCTTGTTCGATCCGATCTTCCAGGGGTTGGCCATCTCTTTGCTGTTTGGACTCGCATCGTCCACCTTGCTGACAGTGCTCGTCATCCCCGCGATTTACATCGTCATGCGTGACGATGACAAACCGCTCGATGCGACGCCGAGCGCACTGACGCCGCCACACGAACACTTGCGGGCGGCCGAATAGGAGGAAGACATGTCGGCCAATGAAGGCGCTCTCGATCGCATCTTGCGCGTTGTTGTGGGTCTAGCGATCATCTCGCTCGTGTTTATCGGCCCGAAGACTCCGTGGGCCTGGTTTGGACTGGTCCCGCTGCTTACCGGGCTTGTCGGCTTTTGCCCCGCTTATGCGCTGTTTGGCTTGCGGACCTGCCCGGCGCGGAAGGCATAAGTTCAATCGGCCTGTCGCGGGCCGTCAGACGCCGACAATGAGGCTCACCGTTGTCGTGGTGGAGCCTCCGATATTCAGCGTCTGCACCGTTCTTGCGCCGTCGATCTGATAGTCGCCGGCTTTACCTGCGGCTTGCTTTGCAGCGTCGAGCGCCATGCGAACGCCGGTGGCGCCGACAGGGTGGCCGGCGCCGATTAGGCCGCCGCTGGGATTGACCGGCAGCTTGCCGCCACGCTCGATGTCGCCGGCTTCGATCGCCTTCCAACTTTCGCCGGGCGCTGTGAGACCCAAATGATCGATGGCCATGTATTCGGTCATGGCGAAGCAATCGTGGGTCTCGACGGCGTCGAGTTGGGCGATGTCGCTGACGCCGGCCCGGCGGCGCGCGTCGTCGATGGCCCCGCGGACTTGCGGGAAGACGTAAGGGCTGTTGCCGCTGGCGCGGATCTTGGCGTCGAATGAGATGGGCGCGGAGCGATGTCCCCAGCCCTTGATGCGCGGGATGCTTTCGAGCGGGAAGTTCCGCTTCCTCGCGTACTCCGCCGCGCGCTTGGGTGAAGCGAGAAAGAGGATGGCGCTGCCATCGGTGATCTGGCCGCAATCCATCTTGCGCGTGCGGGCGACGACGACGGGGTTGGCTTCGTCGTCGGCGGAGAAACTTTCCGGCGTGAAAATGTATTTGCGCGTTTGCGCATTAGGATTGCGCTTGGCGTTGGTGAAGTTGATCTCAGAGATGCGCATCAGGTGCGCGTAGTCGACGCCGTAGCGGCGGTCGTACTCCTCATTGAGGTCGGAGAAGGCTTTCGGCCACGCAAACGGCGTGTCGAGATATTCGTGACCGGCCCAGGCGGCGGCGCCGAGGTGGCGCGCAGCCTCTTCGCCGCTGACGTTGCGCATCTGCTCGATGCCGATCACGCAGGCGAGATCGTAGCGGCCGGCCTCGATCTCGGCGGCGGCGGCAAGGATGGCGATGCTGCCGGAGGCGCACGCGGCTTCGTGGCGCGCGGTCGGAACGCCGTCGAGCTTCGGCTCCGCGAGTGCGAAAAAGCCGCCAAGCTGGCCTTGGCCGCAGAAGAGCTCGCCGGCGAAATTGCCGACGTGTCCAGTTTCGATGTCGTCGGCATCGAGCTGCGTGGCGTCGAGGCCGTTCGCGAGCGTGTCGGCGAAGGCGTCGGCGATCTGCCAGCCTTTGCGCGTCCAGTTCTCGGAGAAATCGCTCTGCCAGCCGCCGAGGATGTAGACCATGTGCTGTCTCTCCTTAGGGCGCGCGGCGATCGCGGATGAAGGCGCGGTCGGCCCAGCAGGCGTGGGTGCCGGAGCAGATCTTGTGCGGCAGTTTGATGCGCACGACCGGGCCGTCCTCGAAGCGCTTGCAGTCGATCAGGATGCACTCCGACGTGCCGGAGTTCTCATCCATGATGAAGCTCACGATGTAGCCGTCGTCTTCTTCCGTCGAGCCGATGCGCGGCGCGAACGGCGCTTCGCTGGCGTAGCGGCCGGGCGGCAGCGTCAGCGTTTGCGACGTGCCGGCGTCCAGATCGTGCTTCACGAAGCCATTGAAGAGGAACCAGCCGGGCAGCGAGGTCGTCGAATATATGTGCCGGTATTTCCGGCCGGCGAAGCGCTGGTTGATGGTGCCGAATTCGAGGATGCGCTCATCGAGCGTCTCTTCCTTGGTGCTGCCGTCTTTCAGGTTGAAGCGCCAGCGGTGCAGGCGAGACTGGAACGTGTGTTCGTCCAGGTGCCCCATCATGTGCTCGTAGCCTTCCGGCGCGCCTTTGACGCTGCCGGGCTCGGGGTTGGACTGGAAGTAGCCGTCCAGGACGATCTCGTCGCCGTCCTCGTAGGCGTTGGTCCAGTGCAGCACGAAGGTTGGCGCCGCTTCGAACCAGCGAATTTCCCCGTCTCCGCGGCGCGGCACGATGGCGAAGCGCGAAGGGATGTCGCGGTGCATGCGCACCACGTGCGCGTTCTTCTCCAGGAGTTCGGGAATCCAGAAGAGCGGCAGGTCGTTCAGGATGGCGTAGTTCTCGGTAAACGCCATGTCGTGCGGCAGACGCGGGCCGGGCAGCGGCACGGGGCGATAGTGCGTGAGCTTGTTGTCCGCATCGACGACGCCGTAGTGCATGTAAGGAGCGTGCGTTGAATAGTTGAAGAACATCATCTCGCCGGTGCGCTCATCCACTTTCGGATGCGCCGATACGCCGTCGAGCGGACCCCACGCCGCGAGGCCTTCCGTCTCCAGCGTTTCGGGATTGAGCAGGTAGGCTTCTCCGCATTGATAGAACGTCGAGACCGCTTTGCCGGCGTGGATAACCACGTCCGTTGAGGAGGAGTCTTTCAAGAAGCCATGCGCGCCGAAGCCGGGGCGTCTTGAGATGTGCGAGCGGTCCATCAGGCCGCCCCACAGGGACTGCTTGGCTTCTTGCTCCGCCGCAAAACAGCGCGTGCGCACAAAGCGGTTGCGATAGGAGGCGCGGCCGTCCTTGAAGTCGATCTGATGCAGCATGCCGTCGCCGTCGAACGGATGGTAGCGGCCGAGCGGCTGGTGGATCTGGTTCTCGGTGTTGCGCAGATAGACGCCATCGATGTCGGCGGGAATGGCGCCTTCGATGACCTCAAGATCCCAGGCGTCGACTTCTTCGTGCTGCGGCGTCCAGGCGCCGTTGAGATAAGGGTGGTTAGACGGCTTCAGCGAACTGAAGATGGGGGGGTGCTTCTGGACCTTCATATCCGCATTGGACGCCAGCGCGTGGCGTTCTGCAATCGCTGAAGCGGCGGATGACGCGACGGATGGGGCGTGACGCTGGACTGCAGAGCCCCTAGGTTCGCGCGAATGGCGCCCGATCGGCGAACTGTTGGGGGACGCATGCGTACGACCGACGCCAGGCCGCACCCGCCTTCGTTTGGAACCAAGCTCGCCTACGGTTTCGGCATGGTGGCGTCCGGGGTCGCCGATAACGGGCTCAGCTTCTTCCTCCTGATCTTCTACAGCCAGGTGATCGGTGTCGATGCGCGGTTGGTTGGCATCGCGCTGACGGTGGCGTTGATGTTCGACGCATTCGTCGATCCGGTGGTTGGCTACTGGTCCGACAATCTGCGTAGCAAATGGGGGCGGCGGCATCCGTTCCTGTATGCATCCGCAATACCGGCCGCGGCCGCGTTCTGGCTGCTGTGGAATCCGCCCGCGGGTTGGTCCGACCAGGCGCTGTTCGGGTATTTGCTCGTCGTCGCGGTGGCGGTGCGGACGATGATTTCGTTCTTCGAAACGCCTGGCGCGGCGTTGGCGGCGGAGTTGACCGACGACTACGACCAGCGCAGTTCGCTGCTCGCCTACCGGTATTACTTTGCCTGGACCGGCGGCAACGCCATGTCGGTGCTGATGTTCGCCGTGATCTTTCCGATGTTTGCGACTGCGGCGATCGCCAACGGGCAATTTAACCGCGAGTCCTACGCGCTCTATGGCTGGATCACATCGCTGCTCATCTTCGTGGCCGTGCTGACTTCAGCGCTGGGCACGCATTCGCGCATTTCGCATTTGAAGCCGCCGCCCCCCAAGCGGGAGATGACACTGGGCCGCGCCTTCAAGGAAGTGTTTGAGACGCTCGCCAACCGCTCCTTCGCCGCGCTCTTTCTTTCCGCGATGTTCGGCGCGATTGGCAACGGACTGGCCGCCGCTCTGACGTTCTACTTTCTCACCTATTTCTGGGGCTTCACCGGCCCGCAAACGCTGATGATCGTTCTGGGGACTTTCATCTCGGCTGTCCTGGGATCGTTGCTTGCGCCCGTCGCCACCCGCTTGCTCGGCAAGAAACGCGCGGCGATGAGCATCGGGCTGCTGGCGGTGCTGGGCTCGCCCCTCGGCGTCGTGCTGAAGCTGTTTGGCTGGATGCCGGACGATCCGCAATTCGTCTTCTGGTTCGTGTTCATCGGCGGCGTCATCGATGTCGGACTGATCGTGTGTTTCCAGATCTTGTTCGCGTCCATGATCGCGGATCTGGTGGAGCAATCCGAACTGAAAACCGGACGCCGCTCTGAGGGGCTCTTCTTTTCGGCCTCGACCTTCATACGCAAGCTCGTTCAGGGGTTGGGCGTGATCGCGGCGGGCTTGGTGCTGTGGCTGGCGCGGTTCCCGACCGGCGCTGAGCCCTCGGAGGTGAGTGACGAAGCGATCTGGCGCTTGGGCGCTTATTATGTACCTGTGCTGTTGTTGGTGTGGCTGGCGATGGTGCTCGTCATCTCCACATATAAGTTGGACCGGCGGAGCCACGAGGAGAACCTCCGTAAGCTCGCCGCGCGGGGGACGCAAGAGACGTGAGCAAGGTTGCCAAGAGAGTTGACAACAAGCCGCGTTGCCGATGGCCGGGCGCCGATCCGCTCTACATCGAGTACCACGACCACGAATGGGGCGTGCCGCTCCGCGACGACCGCGCGCTGTTTGAGATGCTGATGCTTGAAGGCGCGCAGGCGGGGCTGTCTTGGATCACGATATTGCGTAAGCGCGAGAATTACCGCCGAGCGTTCGATGGGTTCGAGCCGGCCAAGATCGCGCGCTATACGCCGGGTAAGATCGAGAGGCTGATGAAGGACGAAGGCATCGTCCGCAATCGGTTGAAGATCGAGGGCGTGGTGCTTTCCGCGAAGGCGTATCTAGCGATGCAGAAAGCGGGGCTGAGCTTTTCCGAGTTTCTCTGGGGTTTCGTTGGCGGCGAGCCGATCGTGAATCACCTGAAGCTCAGCGATCCGGCGCCGGCCGAGACGGACATTTCGCGCGCCATGTCGAAGGAACTGAAAAAGCGCGGCTTCAAGTTCGTGGGGCCGACGATCGTCTACGCCTTCATGCAGGCGACGGGCATGGTCAATGACCACGCCGTCACCTGCTTCAAGCATCCGGACTACAAGGCGCCGTAAAAAGCAAGCTGAAGCGTCAGGGACGCGCGAAGCTCACGCCGCCGTCCACCACCACCGTCGCGCCGACCACGTAGTCGCCTGCGCGCGAAGCGAGGTAGATTGCGGCGCCCGCCATGTCTTCCGGCGCGCCGATACGCTTCGAAGGTATGTGCTGGGCGACCATGTCGCCATGGTCGCGTGCGACGCGGTTCATATCTGACGCGAACGCGCCCGGCGCGATGGCGGAAACGACGATGTTGTCTTCCGCGAGCCGAACGGCCATTCGCTTTGTCATATGGATGAGGCCGGCCTTCGAGGCGTGATATGAGTAGGTCTCCATGGGATTGACGGAGAGGCCATCCACTGAGGCGATATTGATCACCTTCGACGGTCGATCCTTGCTGGCCGCCGCCTTGAGCGCGCCGTGCAGCGCTTGCGTGAGAAAAAACGGCGTCTTGACGTTCAGGTCCATGACCTTGTCCCAGCCGCTTTCAGGAAACTCCGTGAATGGCGCCCCCCACGCCGCGCCGGCATTGTTGACGAGGATGTCGAGTTTGGACTCGTGTTTGAGATAGGCTTCCGCCATTTGTCTGGCGCCATCGGCGCCCGAAGCATCAAGCACGATGGGCGTGATTGAGCCCAGCTTGGACAGTTCCTTCGCGGTTTCCTCAAGCGCGCCGCCCTTGCGGGCTGAGATGTAGACTTTGGCGCCTTGGGTGAGGAAACCCTCTGCGATCATCTTGCCGATTCCGCGCGAGCCGCCGGTGATGAGGGCGGTTCGGCCCTTCAGCGAAAAAAGGTCTTGCATCGACATGTTGGTCAGCCCGCCTTCTGTTGTTCGGCAATGAGTTTGTCATCGATCTCGCGTGCGCGCACGGCGGCCGGCCGGCTGGTGATCCGGGCCAGAAAGGCTTCGAAAGATGGGCGCTTGTCGATGGTCCCGAATTGCAGGCCCCAGCCGATCTGAGCGCCGACATAGAGATCTGCCGCGGTGAAGCTCGGCCCCGCCAGGTAGTCGCGTCCGCTCAGCGCCTTATCGAGCACGTCAATGACGTCCTGGCGCGACCCATAGCCCACCATGCCACGCTTATCGTCGGGGATGACGACACCAAGAGCATGATTGCTGGCCATCGCCTCGACAGGCCCCGCGCCGTAAAAGAGCCATCGATAGTAGGGGCCGCGTTCCTTCGAGCCGGACGCCGGCGCAAGTTTGGCTTGCGGGAAAGCGTCCGCGAGATAAGCGCAAATCGCGGCCGATTCGGTTACGACGGTGTCGCCGTGCTTGATCGCTGGCACTTTGCCCATGGGATTGATGGCGAGATATTGCGCGCTCTTCATTGACGTGCCGTACCCCAGGATTTCGGTATTGTACGGCTGGCCCACCTCTTCGAGCATCCAGCGGATGATGCGTCCGCGCGACATGGGGTTGGTATAGAAGGTGAGATCAGTCACGGGCGTCCTCCGGCGTTCGTTTGTCGGCCGGGAGACTAGGACGTCCATGCCCAAGAGCAAGCAAGTTACGATCTATGGGATCAAGAACTGCGACACGATGAAGAAGGCGCGCGTCTGGCTTGACGGCCATGACGTTGCGTACAGCTTCCATGACTACAAGACCCTAAGCATCGACAAGGCGTCGCTGGAGCGCTGGTCGAAAGAGGTGGGCTGGGAGGTTCTCTTGAATCGCGCCGGTACGACGTTTCGCGCGCTGCCGGATAGTGACAAGGAAGGGCTGAACGAGAAGAAGGCGATCGCCCTCATGCTCGCTCAGCCGTCCATGATCAAACGGCCGGTGCTTGATGTCGAGGGCGAGCTGACGGTCGGATTCAAGCCGGAGCTGTACGCGGCGGTGTTGAAGTAGCCGCCAACGGACGTCCTTCCCTCGAAAGAGCGCGTGCATCGAAGCTATTGCGGTAGCGGCAGCATTTCCACAATCTCGACGGCCTCGCCCGGGAACATCGCGAAGTGCGGATGGCCCTCGAACATTTTCGCCGCCGCCTCATGCGAGTCTGCTTGCACCACGACGTAGCCGGCGAGGTTGTTCTTGATGTCGGTGACGCCGTTCAAGCCGGTGCGCTTCGTCTTACCCAGCGGGCCGCCGTTAAAGACGATCGCTGCCTTATGCCTCTCGCCCCACGCCATCCAGGCTGCGATGCCGTCTTTCTCGAGTTTCTTGCGGTCGGCTTCGTTGAGCTTGTCGAAGCCGGAGCGTTCGCGTGCGGCGGTGGAGCCGGTGTAGACGGCGAGGAATTTCTTCATGGCGTTATCTCCGCTAGGCAACGGGTTTGTAGAAGAGAAGGACGCCGCCGCCGGCGATGGGTTCGGACTTGATGAGATCGAGCCGAAGGCGTTCGTCCTGCGGTTTGAACAATGGTGCGCCGCCAGTCTTGCCGAGCAGCAGCGGTGCGATGCAGATGCGATATTCGTCGATCAGGTCCGCCTGACGCAGAGACGAGGTGAGTTGGGCGCTGCCGAAGACGAAGATGTTTCTTGGTCCGGCATCGCATTTCAGCGTCCTCACTTCGTCGATGGTGCGCACGAGCCGTGAATTCTGCCATTCCGCCGACTTGAGCGTGGTGGACACCACAACTTTCGGTGCGCGGTTCATGCCGCCGGCGATGTCGCCGGGCTCTTGCTTCGCAGCTTTCGACCAATATTCGAACATGCCTTCGTAAGTTTGCTTGCCGAAGAGGAGGATGGTGTTGTCCGCCAACTGCTCCTTCGAGAGCGCTTCCAGTTCCGGACCCCAGACGGTCTCGTGCATGGAGAGATCCCACGGCGTAGCGCCTTCGAAGCAGCCGTCCAGCGACATGATGTTCCAGATGATGATCTTGGCCATGGGGCTCAGGCCTCCAGTTCGAGGTAAGCGTCGAGCTTGCCCAGCAATTCCTGCCAGCCTTGCTCGCGCATTTCTGCGCCGTCCGCGCCGCCGAAGAACGCGCCGTGTTCGGTGAAGACGAGCCGCGTGCCGTTGCCAGTCGGCGTGAGTTCGACGCTGGCGAGCGACACCGAGAAGCGTACGCCGTCGCGCGCCATTGAATAGGTGAAGACGATGCGCTCATTCGGGACGATCTCGTTGAAAACGGTATCGTTGCCGAACGTCGTCTCCTTGCCGAACACCTCTTGTCCCTTGAGGAAGCGGTATGTGCTCCTCTCGGCGCCGCCTTCGCGGAAGTCCATGGCGTAGCGCTTGATGTCCCAGCCTTCGCCTTCGACGAACCAGGCGCGTTTGGCCTTGGCGTCGCCCCACGCGGCGAAGACGCGTTGCGGGGAGGCGTTGTAGCGGCGCTCTATGATGAAGGAGGCGTGGGTGGTCGTAGTCATAACGCGCGCCTCATGTATTCAGGAACGCTTCGAGATTGTTGAATAGCTCTTGCGTGCCTTGTTCGCGCTGGCCGGCGTCGTCATAGCCGTCGAGATAGACGCCTTGCTCAGTGTAGATCAGTTTTGAGCCGGCGCCGCTCGGTTTGATCTCGGTGGTGGCGAGCGAAACCGAGATTCGCCGTTGATCCAAATGCATCTCGTACGCGGTAACGATGCGCTCGTTCTCGACGATGTCCCAGAACGTGGCGCTATACGAGTGGACCACGCCGCCGGGCGGGCCGCCGCTCACGCTCTCCCGGCCGCCGACGCGGAAGTCGAGTTTGTGCGCGTGCGCCACATCCCACCCTTCGGGGCCGCCGAACCACTTCGACTTCTTGTCTAGATCGGCGAAGGCGGCAAACACCCGTGCCGGCGCCGCCTTATATTCACGTTCGATCACAAACGTGGCGTGTGTGGTGGAGCGTTTGATCATGCCTGCAATTCCGCGGTGAGATTGTCGAGGGCGGCCGACCAGCCCTGGTCGTAGCCGGCCTCCATGCCGGTATCGTCGAACGAGGCGATCTGCATGGTGAGCCGGAGCCGTGTCGCGTCGCGTTCTGGTGAAAGCTCCACGCTTATGAGGGCTGCCGATTGGCGCCGCTCGCCGTGCATCACGTTCTCCGCGAAGACGATGCGCACGTTCTCACAGATATCGAGATAGTAGACGTTGGCAACGTAGTCGGCCGTGCCGGGTTCGATGCAACGCGATACGTCCTGGCCGCCAACCCGAAAGTCCGCCGCTTCATAGACGATCTGTATGTGCGGGGCCGGCGCTCCCCAGCGAGCGCGCGCTTCCGCATCCGCCCAAGCGCGGAACACGCGTTCAGGCGAAGCCTTGTAGGTGCGCTCCATGACCATGGTCGTATGTGCAATTGTGGTCATCGTCGCTCAGGCCGCCGGATAGAGGTGGAAGTAGGGCTCCGATTCCTTCAGCGCCCGCGCGAAGCAGGGGCGTTGCTGTAGACGTTCGAGATAGGCCGCGCCTTTCCGATAACCGTCGATCGGCACGTTCTTGGCGGCGTAGAAAAGGGCCGGCGCCGCGGCGCAATCGGCCATCGTGAAACCGTCGCCCACTGCGAACTGACGATCGCCGAGTTGTTTCTCGAGCACGGCATAACTGGTGGCGATGAGACGCCTGGCTTCTTCGACGCCGTGCGGGTCCTTCTTGCCTTCCGGCCGAATGCGGTCGCCGACGATCTTTTGCATTGGCACTTGCAGATAATTGTCGAAGAAGCGGTCCCAGATGCGCACCTGCAGGGCGGCGTCCGCGTCTCGAGGAATAAAGCGTGTGCGGCCGGGGTAATGGAGGTCGAGATACTCGATCACCATGGTCGCCTCAGGGACGAATTGTTTGCGCTCGCTGTCTTCGAGCGCCGGCATGCGCGCGACCGGCCATTTCGCTGCAAACTCGCCCCAAGCATTTTGGTCGAGCAGGTGAAGCTCGAACGCCGTGTCGTTCTCATAGAGCGCGATCAGCGCTTTCCAGCAAAACGAGGAGAGCGGGTGGGCATAGAGGGTGAGCATCAATCTTCGTCCTTGGTTTCATCGAGAAAGGCGCCGAGACGATCCAAGCGGCGCGCCCAGAGGGCGCGGCGGTCGGCGATCCATTGTTCGGCTTGGCTCAGACCTTTGGGCTCAATCCGGCAGGTGCGGGTGCGGCCAATCTTTTCCGAGACGACGAGCCCGCTCGCTTCCAGCACCGCGAGGTGCTGCATGACGCCGGGAAGCGACATTTCGAGCGGTTTGGCCAGTTCGCTCACCGTCGCGGGGCCGCGTGCAAGACGATCGACCATGGCGCGGCGGGTGGGGTCGGCCAGAGCTTGAAACGCCAGGTCGAGCGACTCGGGCCTAAACATCAACACTTAAGTAGCAACTTAAGTATTGGGCGACAACCCTCCATCGCATCCAAATCGACGAACGGCGGCTACATACTGGCCGAACGGAGAGTCGGGCGATGGATAACAGTCTCAGTCAGGGCGCGGTCGCTGCCTTCATTCTCGCGGCGGTCACCATCGCCATGATCGCGCAAGGGTTCGTCTCGTTGCTTGAACACAATCGCCGCAAACTGGCGATGGAGGTGATTAAGGCTGCGATCGAGGCCGGCAAGGAGCCGCCGCAGCAGCTCTACGATCAATTGTCGAAGGCCGACCAAGCCAAGGCGCCGTGGTCGGAGGTGGTGTTGTTCTCGGCGTTGGGGTTCGGCTTTTGGATCGCGTACGCGAACGCTGAAGCTGACCAGCGCACGGCGTTTCTTGTCGTTGCTTCGGTGATGACGGTAAGCGCGCTGGGTTGTTTGGGCATCGCGCTCATGCGGCCGGGCCGCGGCAATGACGACAAATGAGGAAGTGCGCCTCATTGCAACCGCACGTAAGGGCGATGGGCGCGCGTTCGCTTCTCTTGTCAGCGAGAACCAGCAGGCGGTGCGGGGCTTTTTGCGCCGCTTTACTGGGGTTTGGAGCGATGCAGACGATCTTGCGCAGGAAGCGTTCGTGATCGCGTGGTCGCGCCTTGAGCGCTTCGAAGGGCGTTCGAGTTTTCGCTCCTGGGTGTGCGGGATCGGCTACCGGCTGGCGCGCGACGCCCGACGTGCGGAGAACCGGGCGATGATGCGTGACACCGATTGGGCGACGGAGGCGCACGACGCGGGGGATGCTGCGCCGATCGAGGATCGGATTGCGCTTGCGCGCGCGATGGCCGCGTTGCCGGACGATCAACGCGCGGCGGTGGCGCTCTGCTTGGGAGAGGGGTTTTCGCACGGCGATGCGGCGGATATTTTGAAGCTGCCGCTCGGCACGGTGAAGTCTCATGTGACGCGCGGGCGCGAACGGTTGCTGAAGGCGCTGGAGACGAAGGATGAGTGAAGAGCGTCTCATGCGCGCGTTGGGCGCCGGGGCTGCGCCGAAGCTGGACCCGCGCTTCGTACTCACCGTCATGGAGCGGGCCGAGCGGAAGCGTTACGAGGCGGAGCGGGCGGCGGGTGTTCTGCGCGCCGCCGGGCTCGCAGCGGCGGGGGCGACCCTCCTCATCATGCTGGGCAGCTGGGCCGGGACCCACGCGGAGGTCGCTCAAACCGTGGTCCTGAGCCTCGGGGTGCTGCTCGGTCTAACGGCGACGGCCCGCACGCTGGCGCGGCTGTCGCCTGCCTCCCGTTGACCCAGATCACGGGCGCCTGCATCCAATTCTCTCAAAATGGGCATCTAGGATGTCAAAGGGGCTTTGAGACCCCGGGCTATGGAGAGCGCATATGGGCGCGGATGTGTTTGTTCCGTTTGTGTTTTTTGGCTTCCTAGCAGCCGTTATTCTGGTGCCTATCTGGCTTCGGGAACGAACGAAACAATCGGCCCACCAACTGATTTCGCAGGCATTGGAAAAGGGTCAACCCTTGGATCCCGCCCTGATGCGGGAGTTGACGCAGGCCTCGGCCAAACCGTCGCAGCAGCCCGACCGTCCCCGCCGCACCCTGGGCTCCGGCGTTGTCCTGCTCGCGCTGGCCGGCGGCTTTGTAGGCGCGGCTTATCTGGCGGGCGACTTTGAACCGACGGGCGCGGCCAGTAGCGGCATGCTCACCGCCGCCGTTATTTTGGGCGCGCTTGGATCAGCGTTCGTCCTTTTGGCCATCGTGGACTATTCAACCAAGAAGAAGGACGTGTGAGATTCGTGATTGGCCGCTCGAGGGCTCCTCAATCTGGCCGAGGCTTCGGAAGCCACGCTTATCGTGGCGGCTCAGGCCCGGGACCAGTCTGCCTTCGGGGAGCTGGTGAAGCGCCGACAGGGCTGGGCCCGGGCTCTTCTGCGCCGCATGTGCTCAAATCACGCGGAAGCAGACGATTTGGCTCAGGATGCGTTCGTAAAGGCATGGGACAGGATTAGAGACTTGGAAACGCCGGCTGCCTTTCCTGGATGGTTCAGAAGGATCGCGGTGACGACGTTCCTGATGGCCAAGCGCCGCCAAAAGGCGGTGTTTGAGGTCATCGACGACGCCAGCCCGATCGCTGACGAACAATCCACGCCGGAGGAGGCCGCGGGCGCCAAAATCGACCTTCAAAAGGCGTTAGCCAAACTTTCTGACGCCGAACGCCTCTGTGTGACCTTGAATCATGGGGAGGGTTTGAGTCACTCTGAGATCGTGGAGATCACGGGACTTCCTTTGGGCACGGTTAAATCCCACGTCTTAAGAGGAACTGAGAAACTCCGCCGTATGTTGGAACCGGCATCATGAGCGACTTCGACGCCTTCCTGACCCGCTCCTTCGCTGAGGAGCATCATGAGCCGGCCGACGACGGGTTCTCCGTTACGGTGGCCAAGGGCGTTGCGCGCCGTGAAATCTCGAACCAGGTCATGCAGTCGGCTGTAAACGCTGGTATGGCCGCCGCCGCTGCTGCGGTCGCCTTTGGCCTGTGGAGCTTCGGATCGGCTGTTGCGCCGGAAATTCAGGCGGCTCTGGGTCTGGAACTGGCGCGCGCCCACGGCGCGGTCAGCACGACCCCGGACTTCGCCGCTCAGGCCTCCACGCTTTGGTCGTCGATGAGCGCCGGCCTCACGCAGGTGCTGTTTGTGGCCGCCGCACTGGTCGGCGGCGGCGCTGTCGCCTATCGCACCATAAACGAGCAATAAGCACTCCCGCGACAGGTGAGCCCTGCTGGCGCTGCGTCATGGCAGACGCTATGTCATTGTGCAGCGCAGCAAGAGAGCCGCCCCATGTCGCGACACGCAGAGACCGTCCGCCGCGTCACCGCACCCGAAGTTCGCGCGCGCAAGGGTGGCGAGCCGGTGGTCTGTTTGACCGCCTATACCGCCCCCATGGCCAAGATCCTCGACCCGCACTGCGACTTGCTGTTGGTGGGCGATAGCGTGGGCATGGTCGTGCACGGCTTGCCCAACACCGTCGGCGTGACCATGGAGATGATGATCCTGCATGGTCAGGCGGTGATGCGGGAGGCCCAGCACGCCCTGGTGGTGGTGGACATGCCGTTCGGCAGCTACGAGGCCGGCGCGGAGCAGGCCTTCGCAAACGCCACCCGCCTGCTGAAAGAAACCGGCGCGCAAGCCGTGAAGGTGGAGGCGGGCGAATATATCGGCGCCACCATCAAGTTCCTGGTCGATCGCGGCGTCCCCGTCATGGGCCATGTGGGCCTAAGGCCCCAGGCAGTGAACGTGGACGGGAAATTCCGCGCCAAAGGCCGCACGCGCGAGGAGCGTGCCCGAGTGCTGGCGGAGGCCAAGGCGGCCGACGAGGCCGGGGCGTTCGCCATTGTGGTCGAGGGGGTGGATGAAACACTCGCCCCCGAAATAACTGCGGCGGTCCGGGCCCCCACGATCGGCATCGGGGCATCTGCGAAGTGCGACGGCCAGATTCTGGTAACCGATGATCTGCTTGGGCTTTTCGAGTGGACCCCCAAGTTCGTACGCCGCTACGCCGACCTCAAAGCCACAATCGACAAGGCGGCGGCGGCCTACGCAGCCGACGTCCGGGCCCGCCGTTTTCCTGCCGCAGCTGAGACGTACGTCCTGAACGCGTCCCCGGGCGGAAAGCCACAGCGCCGCCGCGTTGCCGGGGACGGCAAGCGCGGCTAGCTTGCCGCCGATTTTAAAGGGGCGGGACTCACGGTCGCCGGGGGGCCCAAGGACGAGACCGTGAGCCAGCAGGACCATACAGATTCATTTGTCCAGGAAGTCGACGAGAGTCTCCGCCAGGACCGCACAGTATCTTTCATCAAGAAGTACGGGCCCTGGATCGCGGGTGCGGCGGCAGTCGTCATCCTCGGGCTGGGCGCTTGGCAGATGTACGGCCAGTACATGCAAGGCGTCGCGCGCGAGCACGGCGACCGCTATGTGGCCGCTCAGCAGATGCTGCGCGACGGCGACCTAGACGGCGCAAAAGCAGCATTCGAAGCGCTCTACAATGGCGGCCCGAATTCCTATCGCACCATGGCGCGCATGGAGCATGCCGCCATCCTGCAGGCGCAGGGCGATCTTGATGGCGCGCTTGCCGGATTCGATGACGCCGCCAGCGTCGCGCAAGATCCGATCCTGAAGCAAAGCGCCGAGATCCGCGCCGCTTACATCGCCGCCGACACGCAAGACTTCACAGCCTTGCGCGCGCGCGTACAGCCGCTCATCGACGCTCACACGCCAACGTCCTATCTCGCGCAGGAATTGCTCGGCGTCGAAGCTTGGGAGGCGGGCGACCTCGAACTCGCGCGTTCCACGCTTGAGTCTTTGACGCTTGCATTCGAAGCCCCCGAAGCGGTGCGCCAGCGCGCGCAAATCGCGCTTTCAGTCATCGGTCCGGCGCCCGCGCCGGCCGCGAACCAACAACCAGAGGCCGCGCCTCAACAAACGCCTGCGCGCCGCTCCGAAGGAGAAAAGCAATGAATTTTGCTCGGATCGCTGCTCTTGCGGCGATGACCACGCTCGGGGCGTGCTCGACCGTGGGCAAGGCCGCCGATGCGATCTGGCCGTTCGGGGACGAGCAGCGCGAGCCTTCGCGCAGCGACGTGCCGCAGGAAGGGCGCATCTCCATTCTCGCGTTCGAACAGGAGCTTACCCCAGATCCGGCGCTGCAAAGCCGCACCATCACGCCGCCGCCGGCGGTGACGCTGCAGGAGTGGAGCCAGCCGGGCGGCACGCCCGACAATTCGCCGCCGAACGCTTCCGGTGTTGCGGAATTGGAGCGGGTTTTCCGCACCGATCTGGGCGCGGGTTCGAACAACCGCGTGAAGCTCGCGGCGCCGCCGGTGATCGCCGATGGACGCCTCTTCTTCCTGGATGCGGATCACCGCCTGCATGCGGTGGGCGCCGATGACGGCCATCGCCTGTGGGCGCGGCAGCTCCGTCCCGAACATGGCCGGGACCGTGTTGCGCGCGGCGGCGGCGTCGCCGTCTCCAATGGACGCGTCTTCGTCACCACCGGCTTCGGCTTCCTCGTGGCTCTGAACGCGGAGACTGGTGAGGAGATCTGGCGCACGCAATCGAGCGCGCCCTTCCATTCCGCGCCGACGGTTGCAGGCGGGCGCGTCTACGCCATCACCAACGACAGCGAACTGATCGCCTTCAGCGCCGAGACCGGCGAACTGCAGTGGAATCACCAGGCCATCGCCGAGCCGGCGCGCATCTTGTCGGCGTCGAGTGTCGCCTATGACGGTGAGACCGTGATCGCGCCGTTCGCTTCCGGCGAATTGGTCGCGCTCCTTTCCGCCAACGGCCGTCGCATCTGGTCGGACTCGCTCTCGCGCAGCGGGCGGCTCACCTCGCTCTCGGCGATCAACGACATCGCCGGGCGGCCGGTGATCGACAACGGGGTCGTGTTCGCGGCCAGTCATTCGGGCGTACTTGCCGCCATCGATATCCGCACCGGCCAGCGTGTATGGGCGCGCGGCTTTGCGTCCACCCAGACACCCTGGGTGGCGGGCGATGTGCTCTACGCCGTCAGCGTCGATGGCGAACTGGCTGCGTTCGATCGCACGACCGGCAACGTCTATTGGGTCAAGCAGCTCCGCCGCTTCCAGGACGAGGACGAGCGCAAGGGCCGTGTTGCCTGGACCGGTCCCATCATGGTGGGCAGCCGCCTGGTGCTGGCGAACTCGCTGGGACAGGTGGTTTCGGTGAACCCGACCGACGGGGACATTGTGGCGCAAGCCGACGTGGATCAGCCCGTTTTCATCCCGCCGATCGCGGCGCACGACCACATCTACATCGTGACCGACGAGGCGCGGCTAGTCGTTCTGCGCTAACCGCCATTTGAAGCGACGAGATCGGGTGTCAGCGGTTGACGCTGGCGCCCGATTTCTTTTTGTGAACACTCGAAACCTCAATACTGACGCCTGTTATGAAGCTCGCCATCGTCGGACGGCCCAATGTCGGCAAATCGACGCTGTTCAATCGGCTGGCGGGCAAGAAGCTCGCCATCGTCGATGACACGCCGGGCGTAACGCGCGACCGCCGCGAGGCGCGGGGACGTCTCGGCGACCTCGACTTCACGCTCGTCGACACGGCCGGCTTCGAGGACGTGAGCGACGCCTCGCTCGAAGCGCGTATGCGCGAGCAGACGGAAGTGGCGATCCGCGACGCGGACATCATTCTTTTCTTGATCGATGCACGCACGGGCGTGACGCCCGCCGACGAGGCGTTTGCACGATTGCTGCGGCGCGCGAACAAACCGGTGGTGCTCGCCGCCAACAAGGCCGAGGGCCGCGCCGGCGACGTCGGCATCAACGAGGCGTATTCATTCGGTCTGGGAGAGCCGATTGCCCTCTCGGCAGAGCACGGCGAGGGCATGGCGGAGCTTTATGCGGCGATCGCCGCCTTCGCACCTGCGCCAGGCGCCGAAGAGGACGCGACAAAGCGCCCGATTCACCTCGCCATCATAGGGCGGCCGAACGCCGGTAAGTCGACGCTGGTGAACGCATTGCTCGGCGAAGACCGGCTGCTTGTAGGGCCCGAAGCCGGCATCACCCGTGACGCCATCGCTGTCGATTGGCAATGGCGCGGCAAGCCCTATCGCCTCGTCGATACTGCAGGCATGCGCAAGAAGGCGAAGGTGCAGGCTAAGCTCGAGCGCATGAGCGTGGGCGAGACTTTGCACGCGATCCGGTTCGCCGACGTTTGCGTGCTGGTGATGGATGCGGGCGAAGCGTTCGAAAAGCAGGATCTCGCCATCGCCGATCTAGTGATCCGCGAAGGGCGTGCGCTCGTGTTTGCGCTGGCCAAATGGGACAAGATCGAGGATGCGCGCGCACACTTCGAAGAGATGAAGCTCGTCGCCAAGGAAAGCTTGCCGCAAGCGCGCGGTGCGCCGTTGGTGACGATATCTGCGCTCTCCGGCGTTGGGCTGGACAGGCTCATGCGCGCCGTCGGCGAAGCGCATACGGATTGGACCGCGCGGGTCAAGACGAAAGACCTGAACGATTGGCTCCACGCCACCGTCGAGCGCCACCCTCCGCCGGCGGTGCGCGGCAGGCGCATCAAGCCGCGTTATCTAACGCAAATCAAAGCAAGGCCGCCTACCTTCGTGCTCATCTCCTCCCGTGCAGAGGACATGCCGGAGAGTTACAAGCGCTATCTGGTGAACGGTTTGCGGGATGCGTTCGATCTGCACGCGGCGCCGGTGCGTCTTATCGTGCGGCCAGGCAAGAATCCCTTTGCGGAGGGCGAGGACTAGGTGCGTCCAAGCTGTTCGCGCAGCACCCTCGGGCACTCGTTCTCCAACGCGTCGCAAATGCCGCCCTGGATAATGCTCTCGATCCGTGGCTGCATGCGCAACGTGGCGGCGTCGAACTCTTCTTCCATGATGTCGGAGAGGCGATCACCGACGCGCAACAGCGCGATGCCGCCGGGGGTGTCGATGAAGTCCTCCATCGGTGCAAGCTCTTCGTCGGTGAAGTCAGGTTCGCGCGCGCGGCCGCTTTGCTCTTCCCCCACGAAGGCGTCCATATAGCGCTGGAGGACGGGCCTGGTCTGCGGATCGCGCATGAACGCAGCGAGGCCTGTAAGTTCTTCTTCGCTCATGATCGTGGCGAAGCGCGGCCCGATGCGGCCGCGCACCGTCATCAGTTCCGTCGTCAATTCGGTGCGCAGGATGACGGGCATGGTGTCGACGAACGCCAGCAGCGCAGCGCGGTGGCGGGGCGTCGCCTCGCGGTAAAGCGGCGAGGACGTGATTGAGGCGCGCACGTCGGGCAACACTTGCGCGATCATCGGCTCGAAAGCCGATTCAAACAGACCACTGTCGAACATGATAGCCTGGAACAGATCTGCGCCCGCTGCAGCGGATTGCGGCGTGGTTTCGAACGCCGGCGGCGGGTCGTTGACTGCGCGCGGCTGGGCTTTCTGAGCCACAGCAGGCGCCGCCAGTGCGGCGACAAGGCAAAACGCCAGAAGCAGAGAGCGCATCGCTCCTCCTTTTAGGATTTTGGTGCAGCGCACGAGCTTAGCACGACGTATTGATTGGGCGACTGTCGATTTTTTGTAGGCGGACGTCTTCGCGCACGGCTAACTCCCCAGCCCGAGCTTTGCAGGGGATATTGATGAAGAACGGCCTTATCGCGACGTTGCTTGGCGGCCTTGTCGCAGGCACGCTGGACATCCTGTACGCCTTCATCGTCTACGGTCCGCTGAGTTTCGGCATAAGCCCGCAACAGGTTCTGCAATCGGTGGCGGGGGGCTGGATCGGGCGCGAGGCAACACGGTCGGGCGGCTGGAATACCGCGCTGCTGGGTCTCGCGACCCACTTCATGCTCGCGACGATTATGGCGGGCGTGTTCGTTCTCATCGCTTCGCAATTCAGGGCGCTCAAGAAAAACGCCGTGCTGTGGGGATTCATCTACGGTCTCATACTCTATGTGGCCATGAACTACGTCGTCGTGCCGCTTTCACACGCTGGCGATGCGCCGGGTTTTGCGTCGAGCCTGGAGGATGCAAGCGCGCGGCTGCAGGAATCGTTCAGCAAGGTGCGCGGCGGCGGCGGCGCCGACTACCCGTGGCTGGTTTGGGGCACGGTATTCACGCACACGGTGCTGGTGGGCATCCCGATTGCGCTCATCAACAAACGCTTCACCGCTCAGCAGGCCTGACCGGCGGCCCAGCCGCTCGACCAAGCCCACTGGAAGTTATAGCCGCCGAGCCAGCCGGTGACGTCCACCGCTTCGCCGACGAAGAAAAGGCCGGGTACGACGCGCGTTTCCATCGTCTGTTGCGACAGCGCGTTGGTGTCGACGCCGCCGACGCTGACTTCGGCCTTGGCGTAGCCTTCGTCGCCTGCGGGACGTAGCAGCGCTTGCTTCACAGTGCGCTGCGCAAAGCTTATGAGCGCATCGTCCTTCCAATCGCCAAGCTCGCGCGGCGGATGCTGCGCGGCAAGCGTTGCGGCGAGACGGTCGGGCAGATGTTGCGCGAGGATAGTCTTCGGTAATGCGCGCGGACGCTCGCGCTTGGCGGCGACGAGGAAGTCCGCGGCTTGGTCGGGCAGCCAGTCGATGTTCAGATACGCGCCGGGCTTCAGGTAGGAGGAGATCTGGAGGATCGCCGGGCCGGAGAGGCCGCGGTGGGTGAAGAGGGCGGCTTCGCGGAACGAGGTCTTACCGCAGGAGACGGCGACCTCGGCGGCGACGCCGCTCAAGTGCTGCATCCACTCGCGGTCGGCAGGGCGGAACGTCAGCGGCACGAGACCGGGACGCGTAGCGACGATGGGGATGTTGAACTGGCGCGCGATGTCATAGGCGAAGCCTGTTGCGCCAAGCTTAGGGATGGAGAGCGCGCCGGTGGCTATGACGCAGGTCTCAGCGCTGATCGCGCCCTGGCTCGTCATCAATTCGAAGCGCTCGCCACGGCTGAGCGACGTCACGCGGCAGTTCGTGCGCACCTCGACACCGACGGCCGCGCATTCGTCCATGAGCAGCTTGACGACCTTCTGCGATGAACGCGCGCCGTCGCAGAAGAGTTGGCCCAGCGTCTTTTCATAATAGGCAATGCCGTGTTTCTCGATCAGCGCAATGAAGTCCGCCGGCTTATGGCGCGCCAGCGCCGAGCGGGCGAAGTGCGGGTTGGCGGAGATGAAGCGCGCGGGATCGCCGGCGCTCACATTGGTGAAGTTGCAGCGACCGCCGCCGGAGATGAGAATTTTCGCGCCCGGCTCTGCGTTGTGCTCGATGACGAGCACGCGTCGTCCGCGCCGGCCGGCGTGCATGGCGCAATAGAGGCCCGCTGCTCCGGCGCCGATGATCACGCAGTCGACCTGCGCGCTCATGTCAGCCGTGAATGCGCGGGGCGAAGGCGGCGACGAGTTCGCCGTTCTTCATGAACTCGGGGCGCAGCATCTCCGCGATGCGAGGCGCCACTTCTTCCGGCGCGGGCACGCTCATCGGATCTTCGCCGGGAAACGCCTTCTGGCGGATCGCGGTGCGCGTCGGGCCGGGGTTGAACAGGTTCACCTTGATTGGCGTGATCGCGACCTCGGCGGCGTAGCAGAGCACCAGCGCATCGAGCGCGGCCTTGGTGGCGAGGTAGGGCGCCCAATAGGCTTGCGGTTCGCGCGTGTTCGACGTGAGGAAGACGGCGCGCCCCGCGTCGGACGCGCGCAGCAGTGGATGCAGCGCGCGGATGAGGCGCTGTGGCGCCAGGAAGTTGATCTTGGTGACCTCGTCCATCACCGCGGGCGTCGCCTGGTTGGCGGGCGTCAGCGAGCCGAGCGCCCCGGCGCACGAGGCGAAAGCGTCGATGTGGCCGAAGCGTTCGAACAGAGCTGCGCCGATTTTGTCGATGCCGTCGAGGTCGCGGAGGTCAAAGGGGATGAGCGTCGCTTCGCCGTGACCGTCTTCCTTGATTTCGTCGTCGAGGGTCTCCAGGGCCTTCTGGCTTCGCGCGATGCAGACCACGCGATAGCCCTCATCCGCCAGCGCGAGCGCCGTCGCGCGGCCAATGCCCCGCGACGCGCCCGTAACGACGGCGATGCGGCGGTCGGTGTGTTCGGTCATTGGCGCTGTCTTACCGACGGCGCAGCGCGCCGTCACTGGGGCGCGCGCGCAAGCCGCAGTCTATTCCGCCTGGCTCTCCGCCAGCAACGAAAGCTGGAAGTCCTTGGCGGCGCGGTCGGACGAGTGGTCCAGCAGCGGCGTCGGATATTCGCCGGTAAAGGCATGGTCCGTGAACTGCGGGCTCGCAGGATTGCGCTTCTCTTCGCCCATTGCCCAGTAGAGACCGTCGACGCTGAGGAAGCCCAGCGTGTCAACCCCGAGCTTCTTGGCCATGGCTGCTTGCGTCATCTGCGCGGCCATGAGCTGGTCGAGGGTCGGCATGTCGATGCCGTAGAAATCCGGGTGCTTGATCGGCGGTGAAGCCGAGCGGAAGTGCACTTCCTTGGCGCCCGCGTCGCGCACCATTTGCACGATCTTCTCCGACGTCGTGCCGCGCACGATGGAGTCATCCACCAGCACCACGCGCTTGCCTTCGATCACCGCGCGATTGGCGGCGTGCTTGAGGCGCACGCCAAGCGAGCGGATCTCCTGCTTCGGCTGAATGAAGGTCCGGCCCACATAGTGGTTGCGGATAATGCCGAGCTCGTACGGGATGCCGCTCTCTTCAGCGAAGCCCATCGCCGCGGGCACGCCCGAGTCCGGCACCGGCACGATCACGTCGGCCTTCACGCCGGTTTCTTGCGCGAGCTTGCGGCCCATGCGCTTGCGGATTTCGTAAACCGAACGGCCGTCGATCTGCGAGTCCGGCCGCGCGAAGTACACGTACTCGAAGATGCACGGCCGCGCTTTTCGCTGGCCGAACGGGAAATGGCTTTCGATCTTCACCTTGCCGTTCTTCTCGCGCGAGAAGACAACGACTTCGCCCGGCTCAATCGAACGAACGAACTTGGCGCCGATCATGTCGAGCGCACAGGTTTCCGAAGCGAGGATCGGCGCGCCGGCGCGATCGCCCAGCACAAGCGGGCGAATGCCGATCGGATCGCGCGCGCCGATCAGCATTGTGTTGGTGAGGCAGACCAGCGCGTAGGCGCCCTGGATTTCGTGCAGCGCTTCCACGAAGCGGTCGATCACCTTGGCGCGGCGCGACTTGGCGATGAGCTGCAGAATGCACTCGGTGTCGGAGGTCGACTGAAAGATGGCGCCGTCTTCGACCAGGCGCTCCCGCAGGTCGCGAGAATTGGTAAGGTTGCCGTTGTGGGCGATGGCGAAGCCGCCCAGTGCGAGATCGGCGAACAGCGGCTGTGTGTTGCGCAGGATGGTGCCGCCCTGGGTGGCGTAGCGGGTGTGGCCGATAGAGGACGTTCCCGGCAGGCGGCGCGGAACATCGGCGCCGGAGAAGTTCTCGCCCACCAGACCAAGGTGCCGTTCGTGATGGAACCGGACCCCGTCGAAGCTCACAATGCCGCAACCTTCCTGGCCGCGATGCTGGAGACCGTGCAGACCGAGCGCCGTCAGGACCGATGCGTCCTCAGAGCCGAACACCCCGAACACGCCGCACTCTTCGCGCGGCTTGCCTTCTTCATTGCGGGAGTCCGGAGCGACACCCGGGGCGCTCTCCGGTCCGGAAGCGAAACGGAGAAGGGGGCGGTCGCTCTGCATTTAACCTCGGCTCTTATGGCGACGCGGGCTGCTGCGTCGTCGTGGTCGTGGTCGTCGATGTCGAAGTGGCCGGCGGGATGGCCGCCGACTCACCCTTCTGGCGCTCAATATAGTCGTGCGCGCGCTGTCTTGCTCGCGGCAACACCACTTCGAGGCCTTTAGCTACACCCTCGTAGATAGGATAGGTCCGCGCGCAGCGAACTGCACCGACGAATGGGTCATGTGCAGCGATGCAGTGCTCAAGGTCCTGCTGGCCTGCTGGGGTGCCGGTTTCGGGCGGCGACGTCTGGCGCATCAAGAGCACGAAGAGCGCCACCACGAGAACGCCGCGCAGGACCCCGAAGGCGAGACCTGCCGCACGGTCGAAGCTGCCAATCTCCGTAGACTGGTGGGCCGTCTTGGCGACGGCCGAGGTCACCACGGTGATCAGGATGAAGACGATGAGGAAGATGAGCAGGCCGGCCGCCACCGAGGCGATCGGGCCGGAGAGGTCGGAGATGCTCTCGATGAAGGGACGCACCATGTCGGCGAAAAACACCGCCGCCAGAAAACCGCCGATGAAAGCGATAATGGAGAAGACTTCGCGGATGAGGCCACGCGCGAACGCCATGACGCCCGAAAGGCCCAGGATCGCCAGAGCCGCAAAGTCAAACCAGGTGAAGCCGAGTTCCATTCAGGTCCCCCTCCGCAGCGGGGAAAGAAAATGACGCCGCCCCGCGGCCGACACCCACCCGGTTCTTCGGGACGGCGCAGCACAACGGAACCGATAGACGGCTCCCAGTGGGAAGAAAAGCCCAGGACGCGGTTGGGGCGTATCCGGTCGAGCGAACAGGGCGTCCGGTCGAACGACATCCCCCGCCGTGCCTACCGCCGGATTAAGCGGGATGCGGGAGTGAAACTATGCTGCAAGCCGCAATCCTGGCCGTGTTTTTGATGCAGGCGGGCGAGGCGCCTCCACCGTCGTCCAGTGCGCCCTCCGCGGAGCAGGTCGCGCCTGGCGTGTATCTCATCCGCGGCGCCATGGCGCCGCAGCGTGGGCCGGATGGAAATTCGGTCGTGTTTGTCGGCCGGGCCGGTCTCGCTGTGGTCGATACGGGTCGCCACAGCTGGCACAGTGACGCGATCCTGAGCTTCGCGCGCGACCGCGGCCGGCCGATCCAAGCCATCCTCAACACCCATTGGCACCTCGATCATTCGAGCGGCAACGGGCGCCTGCGCGCCGTTTATCCCCGCGCCCGCGTCTACACTACGACGGCGGTGGACCGCGCGCTCGGGGCGGATGGCTTCCTCACACGCAATCTCGCCGACGCGCCCGCAATGCTCAGCGGGGATCAACTCAGTAACATTCAGAAAGACGAGGTTCGTATCTTCATCGCGACGATGGAGGAGCGCGACATGCTGCGCCCGCAAGTGCCGGTCACGCGTTCGCACCGCATGCGTTTCGCAGGTGTGCCGCTCGACGTGCATGTCACCGACGGCGCCGTGACGGACGCCGATCTCTGGCTCTACGACCGGCGTTCGGGTGTCGCTGTGCTGGGCGATCTGGTGACGCTGCCCGCGCCGTTTTTTGAAACAGCATGTCCGGCGCAATGGAGCGCTGCACTAGACGAGGTGTGGGCCACGCCGTTCACGCTGGCGATACCTGGGCACGGCGAGCCGATGTCGCGGGCGCAGTTCGATACCTATCGCGCGGCGTTCAACGCGTTCATCGGGTGCGTGAACTCAGACGCTGAAGCGGCGCACTGCGCCGCTGGTTGGGCAGGTGGGATTGCGAGCCTGGAGCCGCTGAACGCGGACCTGCACCGCGCGGCGGCGCCCTACGCCGAATATTACGTCGGCTTCCTGCGCGAGGGGGGCGGGAAGTCGCGCGACTGCCTGCATTAGCGCAGGTCCTATGGAGCGCCGGCGTCCTCGCCGGCTTGCTCTATCATGGACTATTGCGCGCAATTACATGGGCTCGCGCAGGCCGGCGAGACGCCGGCGCTCCATAATTTCAGCTGGCTTCACGCCGCCTTGGCGCTGGCGCGAGGGCGGCCGCCAGATCGGCGATATGGCTGATCTGCTTCACCTCCAGATCGAACTTCGCGCCCTTTTTCTGCGGTGGCGCAAGCGCGTTGGAGAAGCCCAGCTTCGCGGCTTCCTTGAGACGCAAATCTGTACGCCCAGCAGGCCGAATTTCGCCGGAGAGCGCCACTTCGCCGAACACTACGCAATCGCGCGGCAGCGGTTCGTCCGTAAGGGCGGAGATGAGCGCTGCGGCGACCGCGAGATCTGCGGCAGGCTCCGTAATACGCAGACCGCCGGCGACAGAGAGATAGACGTCACGTCCCGCGAACGAGAGGCCGCAACGCGTCTCCAAGACCGCGAGGATCATCGCGAGCCGGGCTGAATCCCAGCCGACGATCGCACGCCGCGGCGTGCCGTAGGCGCTGGCCGCCGCCAGCGCTTGGATTTCCACCAGCACCGGCCGCGAGCCCTCGACGCCTGCAAACACGGCGGCGCCGGACGCGCGTTGTCCGTTCTCGCCCAGGAAGAGCGCGGAGGGGTTTGGCGTCTCCACCAGTCCCAACTCCACCATTTCGAACACGCCGATCTCATCGGTGGGGCCGAAGCGGTTCTTGACGGCGCGCAGGATGCGGAACGGCAAGCCGCGTTCGCCTTCGAAATAGATCACCGCGTCGACCAAGTGCTCGACCACGCGGGGGCCCGCGATCTGGCCGTCCTTGGTGACGTGGCCGACCAGAATGAGGATCGCGCCGGTCTTCTTGGCGAAGCGCACCAGTTCATGCGCACAGGCGCGCACCTGCGCGACTGTGCCGGGCGCAGCTTCAACGCCGTCGGCCCACAGCGTCTGGATCGAGTCCACGATCACAAGATCTGGCTTCAGCGTCTTCAAGCCATCGAGAATCTTGCGGAGGTCGGTCTCCGCCGCGAGTTGCACATTCGCGTCCGACGCTTTCAGCCGCCGCGCGCGGTCCTGCACCTGGGCTTCCGCTTCTTCGCCGGTGACGTAGGCGACCGTTGCGCCCTTGCGCGCGAGCGCGGCGGCGGTTTGCAGCAACAGGGTGGACTTGCCCACGCCTGGGTCACCGCCCACGAGGATGGCCGACGCCGGCACCAAGCCGCCGCCGCACACGCGGTCGAACTCGGAGATGCCGGTGGCGAGGCGGGCGGGCGGCTCGGCGTCGCCTGCCAGTTCAACAAACGCCAGCTTCGAGCCTTTGGCCTTCGCCGCGGCGAGGGCGCCCGGCACCACCGAGCGCGGAGCAGCTTCCTCGACCAGCGTGTTCCATTCCCCGCAGGCGTCGCACTTGCCCGCCCATTTGGGCCAGATCGCCCCGCAGGCCTGGCAGGTGAAGACGTGGTCGGACTTGGCCATGCGAATCTCCCGGTCGCCTCAGCCTAGCCTGAGCCGCGTCTGCGGTTCCGCGTTGCCCGCGACTCTAAACCAGAACATATATAGAACAGATGCAGGTTCGGGAAAAGCTCAGAATTCTGGCGGACGCCGCCAAGTACGACGCCTCGTGCGCCTCCAGCGGCGGGCCGAAGCGCGACAGCCTGGGCACGGGCGGCATTGGCTCGACCGACAAGGGCATGGGCATCTGCCACGCCTACACGCCGGATGGGCGCTGCGTGTCGCTGCTGAAGATACTGCTGACCAACCAGTGTCTCTACGACTGCGCTTATTGCATCAACCGGCGCTCTTCGAACGTGCCGCGGGCGAAGTTCACGGTGGACGAAATCGTCCAGCTCACGCTCGACTTCTACAAGCGCAACTACATCGAAGGGCTCTTCCTCTCGTCCGGCATCGTGAAGTCGCACGACGAAACCATGGAAGAGATGACGCGTGTGGCGAAGAGCTTGCGCGAAGAGCACAAGTTCGGCGGCTACATCCATCTGAAGCTGATCGCCGGCGCATCGCCGGAGCTGATCGCGGAAGCGGGGCGTTACGCGGATCGCGTGTCGGTGAACGTAGAGCTGCCGCGCGAGGATACGCTGGCGACGCTCGCGCCGGAGAAGCGCGCGGATGTCATCCGTGGTTCGATGGCGAAGGTGACGCTCGGAATCGAGGAAGGCAAAGAGAAGAACGCGCCGAAATTCGCGCCGGCCGGACAATCGACCCAGATGATCGTCGGCGCCGACGGCGCGGACGACCGCGACATTCTGGAGGCGTCGGCGCAGCTCTATTCCGGCTACCGGCTGCGGCGCGTGTATTATTCCGCGTTCAGCCCGATCCCGGACTCCACTGCGCGCCTGCCCCTGAAGGCCGCGCCGCTCATGCGCGAACACCGGCTCTATCAAGCCGATTGGATGATGCGCTTTTATGGGTTTGAGGCGAAGGAAATCGTCACGGGCGAGGATGGTCTGCTTGATTTGGCGATTGATCCCAAGCTCGCCTGGGCGCTGGCGCATCGCGACGATTTTCCGATTGATGTGAACACGGCTGATCGTGAGCTGCTGCTGCGCGTTCCGGGGCTTGGGGTGAAGAGCATCGATCGCATTCTAATGGCGCGCCGGCACCGCAATCTGGGCTTGGATGACGTGGCCCGGCTCACGCGCAGCCTGAATAAGTGCCGCCCGTTCCTGATTGCGCGCGACTGGCGGCCGTTGGCCGATGTCGAAAACCTGCGCGCAAAGCTCGCGCCCGAACCGGCGCAGCTTGACCTTTTCGCATGATCGCTGCGCAACTCGATCCTGACGCCGGCTTTGCCGAGTGGCGTGATAAGGCGCGCAGCCTGCTCGGCGCGGGCGTGCCGCCGACTAAGGTGCTGTGGACGCATGAGCAGGCATTGTTCGCGGACCCGGCGCCCAGCGGTGACGTAAAGCTGGGCGTGCCCCGCGAGTTCGTGGAGATGGCGGAAGCCGCCGTGCTGCACGACGATCCGGAACGCTTCGCGCTTCTTTATCGCATCCTGTGGCGGCTGCAGCGTCAGCGTCACCTGATGCAGGATGCCGCCGATCCGGATGTGATCAAGCTTCGTCAGCTCGCGCGCGCGGTCTGGCGCGATGAGCATAAGATGCATGCTTTCGTGCGCTTCCGAGAAGTCGAGACGCCGGAGGGGCCGCGTTTCGTGTCCTGGTACGAGCCGCAGTACAACGTGCTGCGCATGGGGGTGGACCACTTCGTTAAGCGTTTCGCGGGCATGCGGTGGTCGATCATCACGCCGCACACGAGCGCGCACTGGGATGGCGCGCAGCTGAGCTTTGGGCCGGGTGGAACCGAGGCCGACGCACCGTCAGAGGATGCGCGGGAGGAAGACTGGCGCGCCTATTACGAAAACATGTTCAATCCGGCGCGGTTGAAGGTGGCGGCCATGCTGCGCGAGATGCCGAAGCACTATTGGCGGAACATGCCGGAGACGCAGAGCATTCCGTCCTTGGTGCGCGCCGCTGGCGTGCGCACGGAAACCATGGTCGCCGCCCACCCCACCACGCCGCGCAAGCGCGCCGGAGCCGCACACGCCAAGATCGCGCCGGAAAATTTGCCGGAGCGTCTGGAGCCGATCGCCGAGCATGAGCGTGCGCCAGCGTCGATGACGGACCTGGATCGCGCGCTGAAGGCGTGCCGCGCCTGTCCGCTTTGGAAAGACGCTACGCAAGCGGTGCCCGGATCGGGGCCCACGGATCAGCCGCTGCTCGCGCTCGTGGGTGAGCAGCCGGGCGATCAAGAAGATCTGGCAGGAAAGCCATTCGTCGGGCCGGCAGGCAAGGTGCTCGATCGGGCGCTCGCGGCGGCGGGCATCGATCGCGGCGAGATCTTTGTCACCAACGCGGTGAAGCATTTTAAGCACGAGCCGCGCGGCAAGCGGCGGCTGCACAAACGTCCAGACCGCGGCGAGGTGGAAATCTGTCGCTGGTGGGTGAAGCATGAGATCGCGCTGGTGAAGCCGAAACTTGTGGTGGCGCTGGGTGTGACGGCGCTGCAATCGTTATCGGCACACAAGGGGTCGCTGACCTCGGTGCGCGGCGATGAGCTGGAAACGCGCGAGGGCGCGCCGCTGCGCGCGACCATCCACCCCTCGATGCTGCTGCGGCTGCCGGACGAGGCCGACAAAGAGGCGGAGTTTGACCGCTTCGTCGCTGACCTGAAGGCGGCCAAAAAGGCGGCGCAACAACTCTCCTAGCGGCGCCCGTGACAGGCGCGCGCCTCGCGCCTAGTGTCCGCGCATGGCATCGATCTACGACTTCTCCGCGCGCGATATAGACGGCAAGGAGCGCCCGTTGGCCGAGTTCAAGGGCAAGGTGCTCCTGATCGTGAACACCGCGAGCCAGTGCGGCTTCACCTATCAATACGAAGGGCTGGAGGCGCTGCATCGAAAGTACGCGGACAAGGGAGTCGAGGTGCTGGCGTTTCCGTGCAACCAGTTCGGCAAGCAGGAGCCGGGCGACGCTGACGAGATCAAGACTTTCTGCACTACGAAGTATGACGTCACCTTCCCGATCTTCGCCAAGATCGATGTCAACGGTCCGCAGACGCATCCGCTCTACGCGTATCTTGAGAGCGAGAAGCGCGGCTTTCTCGGCAGCAAGTCCATCAAGTGGAATTTCACCAAATTCCTGATCGGCCGTGACGGCAAAGTGCTTGGCCGCTTTGCGCCGACGGTGAAGCCAGCGGCGCTCGACAGCGTCATCGCGCGGGCGCTCTGAGTTGGCCGGAAAGCCGAAGACGCCGCTGCTCACGGCTGATTGCGTCGTGTTCGATCGGGCGGGAAGGTTGTTGCTGATCAAGCGAGGCAATCCGCCGTTCAAGGGCCAGTACGCGTTGCCGGGCGGGTTCGTCGAGATCGGCGAGAGCGTGGAGGACGCGGCGCTGCGCGAACTTGAAGAAGAGACGGGCGTCAGCGGCAAGATCGTCTCGCTGATTGGCGTTTATTCCGCGCCCAACCGCGACCCGCGCGCGCATACCGTGAGCACGGCGTTCCTGGTGCGGGCTTCTTCTAACAAAGTGGCCGGTGGCGACGATGCGGCCTGGGCGTCGTTCGTCGCGGACTGGAAGACACTGAAACTCGCCTTCGACCACAATCAAATTCTAGCCGACGCGCTCAAACTGCGCCGTTAGACGGAGCCCCTGATGCCGGGTGCAAGCGCTGACGCCGATACTGAACGTCACCAGCATCAGAGAAAGCCAAGAATGGTTTGCCAAGCTCGGCTGGAAGCCCGGCTTCGTCTGGCCGGAAGATTCGGGCGACGCCACGTTTGGCGCAGTGTGCGGCGACAGCGCGCGGGCGCCCGAGATATTTCTGTGCGTCGGCGCGCAAGGTTCGCGCGGAACGATTATGCCCACGGCGCCCGGCGACGATAATACCGATGGCGTCTGGATGAGTTGGTGGCTCGGCTCGCCGGCGGAGGTCGACACGATGCACCGGTTAGCGCTGTCACACGGCATGATCGTGACTTGGCCGCCGACCGACGAACCGTGGGGCGTGCGCGAGTTTCATTTGCGCCATCCCGACGGCCACATGTTTCGCGTCAGCGCAGGGCTGAGCGAAGCACATCGTGACTAGTTCGAAGGCGCCTACCTGCCAGTGCGAATGGACTACCGCCGAACTAGGCCGTCTGCACTAGCCGTTGAGTGAGAGCGTTCGCGCAACTCTTGGTTAAGACCGGCATGTGAGCTTTCGAGCGCAGTTTTCACGCTAGCCGTAGAAGGCATCCATGACGCAGACGGTGCTGGCCATCGATGATTCTTTGACCGTGCGCGAACTGGTCAATTTCGTGCTGGGCAACGCTGGCTACAAGGTCGTCCTTGCTGAGGACGGGGTCGATGGCTTGGCTCAGCTCGAACACGTTACGCCTGACGTGATCATCACCGACATCAACATGCCCCGGCTTGACGGATTCGGCTTCATTGCGCGCGCCCGGGAAACGAAAGCGCGTGCGACTCCGATACTGGTCCTTACGACCGAAGGCGATGCGGAGAAAAAAGCGCGGGCGAAGGCCGCCGGCGCCACGGGCTGGATCATCAAGCCGTTCAACCCAAACCAATTGGTGGAGGCGGTGCGTCGCGTCGCGCAATAGCTCATGTCCAGTTCTTCGGCGGGCCCCACCTTCAACTTTTCGAACGCGTCGGTCGCCATGATCGACGCGAGCCCGCTCAGCCTGGAAGTCATGACCAGCATCCTTTCAGGATACGGCTTCCGCAAGATGTACCGTTGCGGGGACCTCGTCTCCGGGACCGACGTGCTGAAGACCCATTCCGTCGATCTGGTGCTCCTCGATCCCTACGGCTTCGAGGAGGAGGCCTTTCGCCTTATCCGCTGGTTCCGGAGCGATCGCCGTGGGGCGAACGTCGATGTGCCCGTAATCATCACGACCGCACACACGCGCATTCGCATGATCACGTCGACGCGCGAGTGCGGCGCCGACTACGTCATAGCCAAGCCGTTCTCAACCAACGTGCTGCTCGACCGCATCCTCTGGGTCGCGACGCGCGAGGGGCGTCGCGGCGAGCTGACCACGCATACCGATGTCGTCAATCAATCCGGCAGCGGACTCGAACTCTGGTGATCGTACGATGACAAATGGCAACAACCGTCTGGCGCAGTTCATTGACGCCCCCGGGGGCATTACTGCCGAAGCGGCGCGCGAACGCGCGGAGGCGCGGCTTGGCCGGTTGCGTGAACGCTCGGATGTCACCGTGAGCGAGTGCATCGAGCGCATCGGCGCTGCGCTTTCTGCATGCGAGCAACCGACGCCGGAGCTGCGCGAAGAGATGTATCGGATGGCGTACGGCGTGGCCAACCTCGCCGGCACCTTCGATCGGCCGGCGCTTGGCCAGGCCGCTTATTCCCTATGCGCGCTTCTGGATGACTGCGATGTGCGCAATCATTGGGACAGGGTAGGCGTGCACGTGCATCACGACGCGCTGCGGATGCTGCAGTCGCGCACACTGACGCCCCCGGCGGTAGAGCGACTGCTCGCTGGTCTCGATGCGGTGCGCAAGCGGTGCCGGTCGTGATCGCTCAGAACGCCGACACTGCTTCTGTTGATCTCCTGCACGCGCTCGCCCACGAGCTGAACAACCTTGGCCGCACAGGGATCGTGCTTCAGGAGCTTCTCTCGAAGCGCATTTCGGCGGGGGATTTATCCGAGGTCGCCATCATGGACGCGCAGTCGGCCGACTTGCTGGTTCAGCACCTGAACGAACTCGCCAATTTCCTGCGCGCCTATGCCGGCGCGCTGAGCGCCCAGGAGGCCGATCCGATCCGCACCGCGCTTGCCTCCGTGGCGCTGGGGGCGCTGGTGCGACGGCTGTCGCCCGCTGGCGGGGCCGACGCCGACATCGGACCAAGCGGCGAACTGCAATTGTTCTGAGCTAGACCACAGCCTGAATCGGCCCGTCCGCGCGTCCCGCCACGAACTGGTCCACCATGGCGTTGCCGCTATTGTCGATGGCGCTTGCCGGCCCCCGCCAGACGATCTTGCCGGCATAGAGCATGGCGATCTCGTCGGCGACCTTGCGTGCGCTCGCCATGTCATGCGTGATCGAGACGGCGGCGCAGCCGAGTTCTTTTGTTTGCTCGACGATGAGATCGTTGATGGCGTCCGCTGTGATCGGGTCGAGCCCGGTCGTTGGCTCGTCGAAGAAGAGGATGTCGGGCTTGGCGATGATCGCGCGCGCGAGGCCCGCGCGCTTCTGCATGCCGCCGGACAGTTCGATCGGGCGCACGTCGGCGAATTCAGGCGCCAACCGCACCTGCCGCATCGCCGCGATGGCGCGCTCCTTGGCTTGGCCGCGTGCGACCTTGTCGGCGTAGATCAAGCGGAAGGCGATGTTTTCCCAAACGCTCAAGCTGTCGAACAGCGCGCCGCCCTGAAACAGCATGCCGAACTTGCGCATCACTTTGGCGCGCGCCGCTTGCGGCATCCGTGTCACGTCGGCGCCGTCGACCAGCACCTTGCCGCTGTCGGGCTGCATCAGCCCTAGCGAACATTTCAGGGTCACCGACTTGCCGACACCCGAGCCGCCGATCACCACCAGCGACTTGCCGGGCGCGACGTCCAGATTAATCCCATCCAGCACCTGGCGGCCGCGGAGCTTCTTGCGGAGTTCTACCAACTGAAGTTTGGGTGTCGTGGTCATCGCGACACTCCTGCAGTCATTCCAGACACGCGGAGCGTGATCTGGAATCCAGGGCCAACGACGAGGAGGATGTCCGGAAACCCAGGTCTCTCTCCGCTCGCCTGCAATGACTGAAGAGATGTCATCCCATCACTCCACGAAGAACGCCGTGATGAGGTAGTTGACCGCAAGGATGAGCACGATGGCGCCAACCACGGCGTTCGTGGCGGCGCGGCCGACGCCGAGCGCGCCGCCCTGGCTCTGGTAACCCTGATAAGCGCCCATCGCGGCGATGATGAAGCCGAACACGGCAGCCTTCACGAGACCCAGGATCACGTCCTGCGGCTCCATGAATTCGAATGTGTTGCGCAGGTAAGTGACGCCGTTGAAGTCGAGGCTGTTCACGGCAACGAGATAGCCGCCCATGACGCCGATGATGTCGGCGACCAATACAAGCAGCGGCAGACAAAGCGTCGCCGCCAGCACGCGCGGCGCGACCAGGAAGCGGAACGGATCGGTCGAGAGTGTCGACATCGCATCGATCTGTTCGGTGACGCGCATGGTGCCGATCTCAGCGGCGATGCCGGCGCTGACGCGGCCCGCAAGCATCAAGCCCGCGAGGACAGGGCCGAGTTCGCGGGTGATACCGAGCACCACGATGTTGGGCACGAATTGCTCGGCGTTGAAGCGCGCGCCGCCGACGAAGATGTTGAGCGCGAGCGCGGCGCCGATGAAGACGGCGGTGATGCCGACGACCGGCAGCGAGAAATAGCCGATCTGCAGGCATTGGCGCAGGAATTGACCGACAAAGATCGGCGGCGTGAAGACGGCGGTAATGGCGCGGCCGACGAAGGCGCTGAAGCGGCCCGCTTCCGCCAGCAGGCCGAGCACGGCGCGGCCGATGGAAGCGAACGGGTTCAAGCCTTGCCTCCGGTTTTTCGCACCATGCCCGCGAACGTCGTCAGGATTTCGTAGGGCGCCGTCCCGGCGAGTGACGCGATCTCGTCCAAAGGTGCATTTGGGCCGAGGAATTCGACCCACGCGCCGGGCCTCGCGTCCGCGCAGCCTGTCACGTCGAGGATGATGAGGTCCATCGAAACGCGTCCCAGAATCGGGCGCTTCCCGCCCCCGATGACGCCATAGCCGCGCCCCGAGAGCGTCCGCAAGTAGCCGTCGGCGTAGCCCAGGGCGACGGTGGCTGTGCGCATTTTTCTGGTCGCCGTGAACGTCGCGCCATAACCGAACGTCTCGCCCGGCGCGACGTCGCGGACCTGCAAGATCGGCGCTTCTACAAGGGCCGTGGTCGCGAGCTGCGGATTGTCCTTGTCGAGCGCACCGGAGCCATAGAGGCCGATGCCCGGACGGATGAGGTCGAAATGGTAATCGGCGCCGATGAGCGCGCCGGACGTGGCGGCCAGACTGAGCGGCGCTGACGGGAAGAGCGACGCCGCGTCGATGAAGCGGATGCGCTGCGTCGCGTTCATCTCGTGCGTCATGTCGGACGCGCAGGCGAGGTGGCTCATGATCAGCGCCAGCGAGGTGTTCTTGAGCGCGGTCGCCGCTTGCGCAAGTTCGTCCGGACCGATGCCTAGGCGGTTCATGCCGGTATCGATGTGAAGCGCCGCGGGCCCGCGTCCGTTCCAGAGCGTGATCTGCTCTAGCGAGTTCAGCACCGGCGTCAGCTTGAGCGCCGCGAAGTGTTGCGCATCGTTCGCCGCCGGCCCGTTAAGCACCATGATTTGTGGACCGTCGCCCAGCGCTTTGCGCACGCGTAGCGCTTCGCCGAATGTCGCCGTGAAGAAAGTTCGTGCGCCGGCTTCCGCCAGCGCTTTCGCGGCGGCGGGTGCGCCTAGCCCATAAGCATCCGCTTTGACGACGGCCGCGGTCGCGGCGTTCGGCGCGAGCTTCTTGAAGAAGCGCCAATTGTCGGCGATCGCGGCCGCGTTGACGCGCAGGCGTGCGAGCCGCGGTTCAGGCGGTGCGGCTCGAGAGGTTTCCGAATCTGGTGTAGCGGCTGTCAAAGAAGAGCTTCACCTTGCCGATGGGTCCGTGGCGCTGCTTGCCGATGATCACTTCGGCCTGGTTGCGCACTTCGTCCATCTGGCGCTGCCAGGCGAAGTGTTCATCCGTGCCGTCGCGGGGCTCGCCACGCTCCAGATAGTAGCTTTCGCGATAAACGAACAGCACCGCGTCCGCATCTTGTTCGATGGAGCCGGATTCCCGCAGGTCCGAGAGCTGCGGCCGTTTGTCGTCGCGGGTCTCGACCTGGCGTGAGAGCTGGGAGAGGGCGATGACCGGAACATGCAGGTCCTTGGCGAGCGCCTTCAGCCCCTGCGTGATTTCACTGACTTCCTGCACGCGGCCGTCGGTCTTCTTGGAAGAACCTGTCACCAGCTGCAGGTAGTCGACCATGATGCAGTCGAGGCCGACCGTGCGCTTCAGGCGGCGGGCGCGCGCTTGCAATTGCGCGATGCCGATGGCGCCGGTTTCGTCGATGTGCAGCGGCAGCGCCTGAAGGTCGGCGGCGGCGTCCTGAAGCTTTTCGAACTCGTTTTTGTGAATCTTTCCGCGCCGGATGCGGTCGCTCTCAATGCCGGCGGCGTCCGACAGAAGGCGTGTGGCCAGCTGTTCGGCGCTCATTTCAAGCGAGAAGAAGGCGACGATGCCACCCTTGGTCGGCGGCTTGTCCTCGTCCGGCGCGCGGTCGTGATAGAGCTTCGCCTTGGCGATGTTGAACGCCATGTTGAGCGCGAGTGCGGTTTTGCCCATCGAAGGACGGCCGGCGAGGATGATCAGGTCGGAGCCGTGCAGGCCGCCGAGCATGCGATCGAGATCCTCGAAGCTGGTGGCGATGCCCGAGACATCGCTGTCGCTTTCATAGGCTGCGGCCGCGCTTTCGATTGAAGCCGTGAGCGCGCGCGAGAACGGCGAAAAACCCGAACTGCCGGTCCCGCTCTCGGCCAATTGGAAGAGCGTGCGCTCGGCTTCTTCGATGATGTCTTTGCCGTCCGACCCGTCGGGCGGGTTCTCCGCGAGATCAGTGATGACGCCGCCGACGCGGATGAGTTCACGCCTGAGGGCCAGGTCGTAGATCAGCTCGGCGTAGGCCTGCGCCTGCGTCGAAAGCGGCGCGGCGTTGGCGAGCAGGGTGGTGAGGTACACCGCCCCGCCGATTTGCTGGATGCCGCCGTCGCGCGCGAAACGCTCCTTGAGCGTGACGCCGTCCGCCAGCTCACCCGCTGCGATGATTTCGGAGCAGGTCTGGAAGATGCGGCCGTGCACCGGGTCGAAGAAGTGCTTGGCCTGCAGCAGCGAGGTGATGCGGTTGTACGTCTCGTTGTCGAACAGGATAGCGCCCAAGAGCGCTTGCTCGGCTTCGAGGTTGTGTGGCGCGGCGCGCGGCGCCGCCTGGGCGGGGACCGCTAGCGGCAGGGAGGGTTGAGACGACATTGATGTGACGATGATGCGATTCGAGAGCGCAACGATTAACGCGTTTGGCGTATCCGGCCTGATATCCCGAGTCGTGCGCCGATCTTTGTTGTTGACGCGGAACGATGGAATCAGTCGCCGCAGCGCAGGCGCCTTTGTGTCCTTCGTGCCTTCTTGGCGTCTTCGTGGTTTTCTCCACCACAAAGGCACAAAGGTGGCACGACGGGCACAAAGAAAGGCCCGCGCATCTTGCGATGCACGGGCCTCTTGTTTCAGCGCTGACGCGCAAAGTTATTCGCGCGGACCATCGTCCTTGAACGCCGAAGCGGCCAGTTCCTTGGCTTGCTCTTCGGCTTGCGCCTTTTCCGCTTCGACGCCCGAGGCAATGACGTTTTCGCCGCGCGCTTGGCGCTCGGCTTCGTCGGTCGAGCGGGCGACGTTGACCTTCACTTTGACGGTGACTTCCGCGTGCAGGCGCACGCGCACGTCGTAAACGCCGATGGTCTTGATCGGCTTGTCGAGGACAACCGCGCTACGGTCAATCTTCGCGCCGCCCTTGACGATCTCATCGGCCACATCGCGCGCGGAGACCGAGCCGTAGAGCTGGCCGGCTTCGCCCGCTTGGCGGATGAGCACGTAGGACTGGCCGTCGATGCCGCCGGAGGCCTTTTCGGCGACCGAGCGGGCTTCGGCGTTGCGCGCTTCGATCTGGGCGCGTTGCGCTTCGAAGACCTTGCGGTTGGCTTCGGTGGCGCGGAGCGCCTTCTTCTGCGGCAGTAGGAAGTTGCGGGCGAAACCGTCGCGCACCTTCACTTCGTCGCCGATGGCGCCCAAGGCTTCGACGCGTTCGAGCAGGATGACTTGCATGAGCGTGTCCTCCTTATTGAACGGCGAACGGAAGCAGGGCGAGTTCGCGCGCGAGCTTGATGGCGCGGGCGAGTTCACGTTGCTTCTTGGCGGAGACGGCGGTGATGCGCGCCGGCACGATCTTTCCTTTTTCGGAAATGTAGCGCTGCAGCATCTTCACGTCTTTGTAGTCGATCTTCGGGGCGTTCGCGCCGGAGAACGGGCACACCTTGCGCCGGCGTCCGAACGGGCGGCGGGCCGGGATGTTCGAAATGTTGAATTTCGGGGCGCCTTTTTGGGCCATGATTATTCCTCCCCGCCTTCAAAATCACCGCCGCCGCCTTCATCGTCGCGGCCGCCTTCACGGCGCGCGCGCCGGCGCTCGTCGCGGTCGCGACGGGCCAGGATCGGCGAGGGTTCTTCATCGAGGGCTTCGACGCGGATGGTCTTGAAGCGCATCACGTCTTCGTTGATGCGCTGACGGCGCTCAAGTTCGTGCACCACAGGGGCCGCGGCATCGATGTTGATGAGGGCGTAGTGGCCCTTGCGGTTCTTGCGGATGCGGTAGGTCAGGTTGCGGAGACCCCAATACTCGGTCTTGCCGACGTGGCCGCCCAGTTCCTTGACCGTGTTGGTGATGGTTTCGACAAGAGCGTCGACTTGCTGCGGCGAGATTTCCGGCCGCGCGATAAGCACGTGTTCGTAATAAGCCATTTTTCCCTTCCTGGATGACCCGCGGCGCCCGTACCGGAGGAAGACCGGCCCAAACGATGGACCCCGGGCACAGTGACCTGTCCCGGGGCCGCGGATCGCGAAGGCGCGGAAAATACGCATTTCGGCCCCGGAAGCAAGGGCTGGCGGGGCGCTGGTCTGGAGCTTGGCTGCGGACTAGTGTCCGGACCCCGGGAATTGGCGCAGGGGACGACCGTGACGCGGCTGATTTGGAGCAAACTGGCGCTGACCCTGCTGCTTGCGCTGCTGGTGTCGCCTGCATGGGCCCAGAAAGTCGATCCTGGACCTCCGCTTAACTCGGGCTCTCAGGCATTTCCCGTTGCGGTTGACCCGCCGCCGGCGCCGCCAACCTTGAGCGTCCTGACGAACCCATTCTGGGTCGAGCGCCCGGACGCCGGGGATTTCGCCCGCAACTATCCCCAGCGGGCGCTCGATGAGAACGTGGACGGACGCGCGATCCTGGACTGCCTCGTTGCGCCGGACGGGCGTCTGGCGTGCATGGTGGTGACTGAAGAGCCCGAGGGATACGGCTTCGGCGAAGCGTCGCTTCGCGTCGCGCGGTCCTTCCGGATGGCGCCGCTGACCCGGGATGGCGCGCCCACAGCGGGTGGACGCGTTCGCGTGCCGATCAGGTGGCAACTCGCTGACTAGATAGATTTTCGCAGGAGGCCCGGGTGAACCGCCTGATTTGGAGCACGCTGGCCGTGGTGCTCGCGCTGTTGGCGTCGCCCGCGTGGGCGCAGAAGGCCGAGCCGCAGGCGCCGCCGCGATCGCAAGCGGCTCCCTTCGAGGTCCAGCCGGTATCACCGCGCGTCACCATTCCGGTCTGGGCCGAGCGCCCCACGGCGGCGGATTATATGCGCTACTATCCGCGCGAGGCGTTTGAGCGCGGTGTGAGCGGACGGGCGGTGCTCGACTGCATCGTGGCAGCCGCCGGCCATTTGGACTGCACCGTCGTCGAGGAAACGCCGGAGGGCCATGCGTTCGGCGAAGCGGCGCTCCGCGTATCGCGCCACTTCCGCATGGCGCCCACGACGCGCGAGGGCGAGCCGACCCTGGGCGGACGTACGCGCATACCGATCCGCTTCAATGTGTCGTCGAGGCGCTAGGGACGAGGGGCAGGTGATGGCGACTCTCGTGCGCGTGCTGATCCTGGCGATGGTGTTGGCGGTTGTGAGCTGTGCCCGGCCTGCGGCGCTGCAGGCTGGACCTGGCGTTGAGCTAACGCCGTTGCGGACCATCTCGCGGCTCGAGAGCCAAGCGTTGCTGGCTGCGGCGGGGGTCCGGGGCGTTGAGCCCGCATATGATGTCGATTGCTACCGGATGACCTACCGCGCCAATGCCGCAGTTCTCACCGGGCTGTTGGCGCTTCCGCGCGGGACCCACGCCCGCCGGTTGGTGAGTTTCCAGCACGGCACGACGACATCCCGCGATCGGGTCCCATCGGCGCTCGACGGAGCGGGTCAGGCGGCGGCGGTTCTCATCGCGGGCTCGGGCTACGCGCTCATCATGCCAGACTATGAGGGGCTGGGCGGATCTGGGGGGCCCCACCCTTACCTCGTCGCGGACAGCGCGGCGGCGGCTGTCGTGGCGATGATTCAGTCCGCACGCAGCGTCGAGGGCGTGCCCGATGGGCCGGTCTTTCTCTCCGGATTCTCGCAGGGCGGGCAGGCGACGCTTGCAGCAATGCGCATGCTGGAGGCTGCGGGAGAGCCGGTTCTGGGCGCCGCGCCCGTTGCTGGGCCGTACGATATTCGCGATGTGTCGCTGGGCGTCGCGCTGACCGGCCAGGCGCCGTCAGATGCGCTCTATCTCGCTTACATGAGCTGGGGTTACGCGGCCTACTACGATCAGCCGCTCGAAAGCGTTCTCACACCCGACTACGCGGGCGTCGCCGACAATCTGTTCTCCACGCCGCACGAAGGGCGCGCGATCATGGAAGCGCTGCCGCGCGAGCCGCGCGCCATGTTCAGCGCGTCGTTTCTGGATGCTTTTGACAATAACGGCGAGCATTGGCTGCTGACGCGGCTCGGGCAAAGCGATGTGAGCGATTGGACGCCACGCGCGCCTGTGCGCCTTTATTACGGTTCGGCGGACATCGACGTTGCTCCGGAGGAGGCGCTGCATGCGCAGCGCTCGATGCGCGCACGCGGCGCCGATGTGCGCGCGGTAGATGTCGGACCGGTGGGACACGATCCGTCCATGCTGGCCGCCGCGCCGCTGATCCTGGCCTGGCTGGCGGAACTCGACGCCCAGGGCGCCGGGCCTGTTGTCGCGGCGCCGCGGCTCCGCTAAGTCGCGCCCATGACAATCGCATTCATTTTCCCCGGCCAAGGCAGCCAGGCGCCCGGCATGGGCAAGGCGCTCCATGACGCCTTCGGCGCGGCGCGCGAGGTCTTCCAGGAGGTCGATGAGGCGCTGGGGGAGAAGCTATCGAAGCTCATTTTCGAAGGCCCCGCCGACGAACTGACCCTGACCACCAACACCCAGCCGGCGCTGATGGCTGTCAGCCTCGCCGCCATGCGCGCGCTGGAGCGCGAGTTCGGCGTGGCGCCGAGCAAGGCCGCCTTCGTGGCGGGCCATTCCCTTGGCGAGTACTCGGCGCTGGCGAGCGTAGGCGCGCTCACGGTCAGCGACGCGGCAAAACTGCTGCGCACGCGGGGCGACGCCATGCAGGCCGCCGTGCCGGTGGGCGCGGGGGCAATGGCGGCGCTGATCGGCAAGGTCGACGTCGACGTGGCCGAAGAGATCGCCAAAGAGGGCTCTGCGGCCGGGGTCGTCGTGGTCGCCAACGACAACAATGCCGGCAACGTCGTCATCTCCGGCGACAAGGCGGGCGTCGATGCAGCGCTTGCGGCCGCGAAGGCCAAGGGCGTGCGCGCCATTCCGCTGGCCGTCTCCGCGCCCTTCCATTCGCCGCTGATGCAGCCTGCCGCCGACGTGATGGCCGGCGCATTGGCGGCGGCCGAAATCGCCACGTTGGCCGTGCCGCTGGTCGCCAACGTCACTGCACAGCCCGTGCATGAGCCTTCCGTCATCCGCCGCTTGCTGGTGGAGCAGGTGACGGGCCGCGTGCGCTGGCGCGAAAGCGTGGAGTGGATGGCCCAGGGCGGCGGCGTCACGCGCTTCGTCGAAGTCGGCGCAGGCAAGCAGCTCGCCGGCATGGTCAAGCGCAATGCCCCGGACGCTGAAGCGCTTTCGCTGAACGAGCCCGCCGATTTGGAGGCCTTCGCGAAGACGGTGTAGCGTCGGACCCATGCGGTCCCTGATCCTCGCCTTTATGATCATGTTGTGCGCCGGCGCCGCGTCGGCGCAGGAGCAACGTTGGGCGACGCCGGAAGCCAATCAGTATTGGCCGCTGAAGGAAGCGCGTATCCGCGCCTATCGCGCGCACGACCGTGCCTTTTTCGAAGCGCTGCTCACCGACAATTTCATCACCATGGGTCCGGACGGGCGCCAGCTCGGGCGCGGTGCGTACCTTGATGAAGCCGTGGCCATCGGCAGCGAAGCCGGCGCCTCCACCGACACCGAAGTTACTGCGTTCAACGCGACGCGTACGGGGTCGACGCTGGTGCTCTGGTATCGCGAGACGGAGCGTACGCGGGTGGGCGAGAACGTGCTTGTCGAGCACTTGGCTCGGCTCGACGTCTACGTGCGCCAGCACGGGCGCTGGCGCTTGCAGAGCATGACCGCCGCACGCGTCCCGCAGGCGCCGGCGATCATCGCGGTGAGCGCTGCGCAATTGGCGGACTATGCCGGCGCCTACGAGTTCGGGCCTGGACTTGTCTCAACTGTCCGCGTCGAGGGCGAACGCTTGTTGGAGCAAACCACAGGCTCTTCGCAGACCGAATTGCTTCCGATCGGTCGCGACCTTTTCTATGCGCCGCCCGATCTCGAAGCGCGGGTCGAGTTCGAACGCGGCGCCGATGGGCGCGTCACGGCGCAGATCTATCGCTCCGGTGCGCAAACGCTTCGCGCGCCGCGCCTGCCATGACCACCTATGCGGCGATGCTGCGCGGCGTGAACCTCGGCGGCCGCAAGGTGGTGATGAGCGAGCTGCGCAAGGTTTGCGAGGACGCGGGCTTCACCGATGTGCGCACATTGGTGGCGAGCGGCAATCTGGTGCTGGGCGCGAAGCTCGCTGGCGTGGAGTTGGAGAAGAAGCTCGAAGGCGTGATTATAGACGGGCTTGGACTGAAGACGGACGTCTACGTCCGCACCGGCGCCGAACTGCAGGCGATCATCGCCGCCAACCCGTTCAAGGCCTTCGCCAAAAGCGATCCGAGCTTCATGGTCGTCTATTTCATGCGCGCGAAGGCGACCGCCGCCGAGTTCGAAGCGATGGCGAAGACGGCGCTTTTCGGCGAAGAGACGAAGCAGGGCAAAGGCTGCCTCTACATCATGTTTCCGAAGGGCCAGGGCGTGTCGAAGTTGAAGATGCCCAAGCTCGGCACCGCGCGGAATTGGAATACAGTGACGAAGCTTGCAGCGATGGCCGCGGATTAGCTGCCAGGCGATTTGAGCTGTTCGGTGCGGCCTTGCTCGATTTTGCGCCAGCCGCCGGTGATCTTCGCTGCGAGCTTGCCGTCAACGGTGAACGTGCTCTCCACCACGGCGTTGGTTTTCGACTTGTTCAGAACAACGCTCTCGATGCGCACGGTGCTGCCGCCCTTGATCGGGCGCACGAAACGCGCGTGCAAATCCATCGTCACCCACATTTCGAATTCGGTGAACATCGACATCAGCGTCGTGAACTGGCCGCCGTCGGCCATCGCGCTCAGAAGGCCACCCTGGACGTAGCCGTCATTGACGGTGAATTGCGGGCCCGGCGTCCAGTTGGTGACGAGGCGTCCCGGCTCGACGCTCTCGATCAGGTTCTCTTCCATCACCCGCATGTGCGCGACCCAAGGCGGCGGCCCGCCGCCCGGCGCGCGCTTTTCCTGGATCGCTTTCACGAACGCGAGGCCGTCGAACGCCGCCATGTCATACCCTCCCTGCTGAGGCGCAGAAACTAGCAGCTTGCTTTGACACCACAGCCCGGAACGACCAGATAGGCGGCCAAGAGGGACCAATTATGTTCGATCTCACAGGCAAGACCGCGCTCGTCACGGGCGCTTCCGGCGGCATCGGCGGCGCGATCGCCAAGGGCCTCGCCGCGCAGGGCGCGCGCGTTGCGCTCTCTGGAACGCGGGTCGAGGCGCTGGAAGCCGTGAAGGCCGAGATCGGCGGCGATCACCCGATCGTGGCGTGCAATCTCTCCGATGGCGCTGCAGTCGATGCGCTCGTGGGGCAGGCGGAAGCCGCACTGGGCGGCACGCTCAATATTCTCGTCGCCAACGCCGGCATAACCAAGGACGGCCTCTTGCTGCGGATGAAGGACGAGGATTTCGAGAAGGTTCTGAAGATCAATCTTGAGAGCTATTTCCGTCTATCGCGCGCGGCGCTGAAGACGATGATGAAGAACCGCTGGGGCCGCATCATCGGCATCACCTCTGTCGTCGGTGTCACCGGAAACCCCGGACAGGCGAATTACGCGGCGTCCAAGGCCGGGATGATCGGCTTCACCAAGGCGATGGCCGCCGAGGTTGCTAGCCGCAACGTCACCGCCAATACGATCGCGCCAGGCTTCATCGCCTCAGCCATGACCGACGTGCTGGCGGAAGCGCAGAAAACCGCGCTTCTTGCGAAAATTCCGGCCGGACGGCTGGGGCAGGGGGCGGATATCGCCGCGGCGGCTGTCTATCTGGCCAGCGAGGAGGCGGCCTACGTGACCGGGCAGACGCTGCACGTGAACGGCGGCATGGCGATGATCTGAGGGGCTGGCTTGCCCTAGCGGGCGGCTAAAAAGGCTTGCGCCGGACCCTCCGGGTCTTCAAAAGGCGCTCACAATGCCGTAAGGGCGGCATGACCAATTCCAAACTGGCGGAGCCATAGATGTCGGACGTTTTCGAGCGCGTGAAAGCGATTGTGATCAAGCACCTCGAGGCTGCGCCTGAAAAGGTCACCGAGAAAGCGAGCTTCATCGACGATCTGGGCGCCGACAGCTTGGACAATGTCGAACTGGTCATGGCCTTCGAAGAAGAGTTCGGCATCGAGATCCCGGACGACGCCGCTGAGCACATCCAAACGGTGGGCGATGCGGTGAAGTTCATCTCGGAGAAAGTGGGCTAAGGCCCCGCGCCCCTGATGCGGCGCGACGTGGGAGCGGTTGCTCGCCGGCAAATCCGGCGCGGGCAAGATCGAGCACTTCAAGGTCGACGACCTCACGTGCCGGATCGGCTGTCTGGTGCCGCGCGTCGACGGCCGCGGCGGCGGGGCGGGCGACCCGCACGCGTTCAATCCCGACAACACGCTCTCGGCCAAGGAGCAGCGCCGCGTCGACGATTTCATCATGTTCGGCATCGCCGCGGCGGACGAAGCTTTGGCGGACTCCGGCTTCAAGGCGGAGACGAAAGAGTCGTCAGAGCGCGCGGGCGTTCTGATCGGCTCCGGCATTGGCGGTCTGAACACGATCGAAGCGAACGCGCTCGTGTTGGAGCGTGATGGACCGCGCAAGATCAGCCCGTTCTTCATTCCGAGCGCGCTCATCAACCTGGTCTCCGGGCAGGTCTCGATCCGGCATAACCTCAAGGGCCCGAACCACGCGGTCGTCACCGCCTGCGCCACCGGCGCGCATGCGATCGGCGATGCGGCGCGGCTCATCGTGCATGGCGATGCGGACCTGATGGTCGCCGGCGGCGCTGAGGCGGCGATCTGCCGGCTGGGTCTTGCTGGCTTCTGCGCTTCGCGCGCGGTGTCCACCGGCTTCAACGACAACCCGGAGAAGGCGTCTAGGCCCTACGACAAGGACCGAGACGGCTTCGTCATGGGCGAAGGCGCGGGCGTGGTGGTGCTGGAAGAGTACGAGCACGCCAAGGCGCGCGGCGCGAAAATCTACGCCGAGATCAAGGGCTACGGCCTTTCCGGCGACGCCTACCACATCACCGCGCCCTCCGAGGACGGCGACGGCGGTTTCCGCGCCATGACGGCGGCATTGAAGGATGCCGGGCTGTCGGCGGGCGACATCGATTACGTCAACTCGCACGGCACCTCGACGCCGTTGGGCGACGAGATCGAGCTCCGCGCCATCGAACGCCGGTTCGGCGATGCGGCGGCGAAACTCTCGGTTTCTTCGACCAAATCCGCCATCGGTCACCTGCTTGGCGCGGCGGGTTCGGTTGAGGTTATCTTCTGCGCGCTGGCGATCCGCGACAGCATCATTCCGCCGACGCTGAACCTCGAAACGCCGAGCGTGGAAACGGCCATAGATTTGACCCCGCTTAAGGCCAAGAAGCGCCCCATTAAGGCGGCCATGTCGAATTCGTTCGGGTTCGGCGGCACCAACGCAGCCGTCGTCATCACAGCGGTAGAGTAATGGCGCGTCGTTTTGCGGTGAAAGAAAGCCGCGGCGGAGCGTGGGGATGCTTCTCCATGCTGGCTTCGCTCGCGGTGGTCGCCATCGCGGCCGCGGCAATCGCCGCATTCGCGTTTTACACCGAGGCTTCGCGAGCTGGTCCGAAGGCGGAGGACGTCACCTTCACCGTCGCAAGGGGCTCAAGTGCGGCCGCCATCGGCACGCAGCTCCAGCAAGAAGGCCTCATCCGCAATGCGCTGATGTTCCGCATCGGCACGCGCGTGTTTGCGCCAGGTGAGGCGTTGCAGGCCGGCGAGTACGCCATCCCGGCCAATTCATCCGTGCGCGACATCGTGCGGCTCATGGCTGAAGGCAACGCGCTGCAGCACAGAATCGTCTTTCCGGAAGGCATCACGGTCCGCGCGGCGATGAAGCTCATCGAGGAAAGCGAGTATCTCACCGGCGACATGCCTGAGACGCCGCCGGAAGGTTCGATCCTGCCGGAGACGTATCACGTCGAGCGTGGCATGACGCGCGCCGCACTCGTGCAGCAGATGCGCGAAGCGCGCGATCAGGCCCTGGCGGAGATCTGGGAAGGCCGTGCGCCTGGCTTGCCGTTCACCTCCCCCGACCAACTGGTGACGCTGGCTTCGATCGTCGAGCGCGAAACCGGCGTAGCGAGCGAGCGGCCTCTGGTGGCGGCGGTCATGGTCAATCGCCTCCGCCGGCCGATGCGACTCGAAATGGATTCCACGATCATCTACGGCGTGTGCCGCCAGCATCCGGATCGCTGCGCCGACGGTCGCCTGGTAAACCGGCAAGGCCAGCGCCGGCCGATCCTCGCGAGCGAGATCGCGCTCAACACCGGCTACAACACCTATCGCATCGACGGGCTGCCGCCGACGCCAATTGGCAATCCAGGCCGAGCCGCGCTTGAAGCGACGGCGCACCCGGCAGACTCGAACGCCATCTATTTCGTCGCCGATGGTTCGGGCGGACATGCCTTCGCGGCGACGCTCCCCGAGCACAATGCCAATGTCGCGCGCTGGCGCATGATCGAGCGTGAGCGCCTCGCCGCCGAGCGGGCGCCGCAGACCTCCACAACGCAAGCGCCCCAGCGCTAAGAAAAACGTCTCCTCGCGAAGAGGCGAGGTTGAGTGCGGGCTGTTCCGCGCGGGGCGGGCCATGGGGCTTCGCGCGTTCGGCCGGCCGAAACCCGCCCTGCTTTTGGGCGATTCGCGCAGAGCCCAGGTGACACTTGCCCGACAGATACGCGACAATGCGGACATGAGCATTTCGGGCATGACCGGATTCGCGCGCGCCGAGGGCGAGCATGCGGGCCAGCGTTGGATATGGGAGCTGAAGAGCGTCAACGGACGCGGGCTCGATCTGAAGCTGAGGCTGCCGCCCGGCCTGGAGACGCTGGAACAGCCGGCACGCGCAGCCGCGTCGCAGGTGTTCAAGCGCGGCTCGGTGCAGGCTTCGTTGACGCTGGCGCGGGACGCCTCGGCGGCGGCGCCGGTGCGCATCGACATGGCGCTGGTGGCGAAGCTTATCGAAGCCGGCGAACCGATTGTCGCCGCGAAGAAGGTGCGCAAGCCGACTTGGGACGGCCTGCTGCAAGTGCGCGGCGTGATGCTGAGCGAAGATGCGGCCGAGCTCAGCGATGAGGCGCGCGCCTCGCTTGAGGCGGCGCTGAGCAAGGGCTTTGAAGCGGCGCTCGCCAAATTGGCGGACGCCCGCAAGAGCGAGGGGCGCGTGCTTGCGGGCATCCTCTCCGAGATGGCCGACAAGCTTGATGCGCTGATCACGGCGGCGCGTGCGTCAGCGGCCGCAACGCCCGCAGCGGCGCAGGAGCGTATTCGCCAGAGGCTGGCGGCGCTCGCGCCCGAGGTGCAGCTGGATCCGCTACGCCTGGCGCAGGAGGCGGCCATAGTCGCGTCCAAAGCAGATGTGCAGGAGGAGCTGGAGCGCCTGGGCGCGCACGCCGCCGAGCTGCGCACGCTGCTCAAAAGCCCCGAGCCCGCCGGCCGGCGGCTCGATTTTCTTGGACAGGAACTGACGCGCGAAGCAAACACGCTGTGCGCCAAGTCCGCCGACCTCGAACTCACCCGCATCGGCCTCGACATGAAGGCCGTCGTGGACCAGCTCAAGGAGCAGGCCGCCAATGTTGAATGAACACGTCGCCCGCCGCGGCCTCATGTTCGCGCTGTCGAGCCCCTCGGGCGCCGGCAAGTCGACGCTGGCCCGGAAGCTGATCGAGGACGATCAGAACATGGCGCTCTCGGTCTCCGCCACCACGCGCGAAAAGCGCGGCAACGAGATCGACGGGCGCGAGTACAAATTTCTCGGCCGCGAAGAGTTCGAGCAGATGGCCGACCGCGGCGAGTTTCTCGAACACGCCATGGTCTTCGGCAACCATTACGGCACGCCGCGCGCGCCGGTCGAAGCGCTATTGATCCAGGGCCGCGACGTTTTGTTCGACGTCGATTGGCAGGGCGCCCGCGCGCTGCGCGCCGCAGCGCCGGAGGATGTCGTCGGCATCTTCATCCTGCCGCCGTCGATGGCCGAACTCGAACGCCGCTTGCACACGCGCGCGGAAGACACCGAGGAGGTGATCCAGAAGCGGATGGCGCGCTCGCTCGATGAGATCAGCCACTGGGAAGAGTACGACTACGTGCTGGTGAATGCGCTGCTTGAACAGACTTTGGCGCAGATCAAACAGATCCTCGCCGCCGAGCGCCTGAAGCGCCACCGCCAGATGTGGCTCGCGCTGCACGTGGAGCGGCTGAAGCAGGGCATCTAGGTGGCCAAGCCCCGTCACCCGACCTTCAAGGAAGCGCTGGCGCTCATGCGCAGCCGCAACGCCATGGATGCGGAGGGCGGGTTTCTCGAAGTCCAACGCATGGCGCGGGAGCATGTCGCCGAACTGATGGCGGCGTTCGCGGTCGAGCCGCAGGACGGCGTGCGGTGCTGGCTCTTGGAGCTGATCGGCGAAGCGCGTGCGCCTGAAGCATTCGCGCTGCTGTGCGAACAATCGGCGTCGGCCGACGAAAGCCTGCGGAGCTGGGCCGTGCGCGGTCTTCAGATGCTTGGCACGCCGGACGCGCGGGCTTTCCTCTACGCGCGCGGCTTGCCACGCGCGTGACCAAAGGCACGGCGCGATTGATCGCGTGCGCATAACGCGTAACCATGCCTGCGGGCCAAGCGGAGGCGGCGCATGCGCTACTTCAGCATCCTTTTCATGTTCGTGTTCTCCGTCGTTTTGACGTGGACGCTTTGGCCGCTGGCGCTTGCCGGCTGGGCGGGCGCTTACGAGACATTCCGCGAGCAGAGCTACGCCGAAACTCAAGGCGCGCTGACCGAGAGCCGCATGCAAGATGGCTATTGGGCCGTGCGTTATGCCTACATCGTCGATGGCCGCCGCCATGAGAGCGAGTTGGCGTATGATGCAGCCTCCGCGCTCGGTGTCGAACCAGGCCAGGAGGCCGCGCAACCAGGCGCGCATCCGGCGGGTTCGTCGGTCACGGTCCACTATGACCCGCTTCGTCCTGAGCGCGCCGTGCTTGATCCCGTCACGCACGGTTCTGAGGCCGTGACGTGGTTGTTATCGCTTAGCGTGACGGCTTTCATCTTCTTGGCCTGGGGTGCGTTGGCGACGCTGCTCATGTACTCTAAGCGCGAGATCGTGGTTGGCGGCTGCCAGGTGTCGACCGGGCCGACTGGCGCCACGCATGTGCGCATGCCTGCGGTGTCGCCGCTCTATCTCGGCGGCGTGCTTGCGTTGTTCTTGCCATTCGCCAGCGTTTTCGTGACATTCATCGGAGCGCTGCCCTTCGGTGGACAGATCAGCTTCGCGGCGGTGATGGTCGTGTTCGCCGTTGTGGCCGCCATCATCATTGGATTTCCAATTCGCCTCTGGGTGCGCCCCCGCGCGGCGGCGCACGACCTCGTCATTGATTCCACCAACGTCACGCTTCCGGCGACACATGGGCGCATACACCCACTCACGCGGAAGCGCGCCGACATCCAAGACATTGGCGTCGACGAAGCGCGCGGTAGCCGTCGCGCCTCACGATTCTATGTGTCACTGGCGTTCGCCAACGGACCGGCGGAGCGGATCGCCGCCTATTCCGGCGATTGGGAACGTGCTGAAGCCTTAGCCAACTGGCTGGGCCAGAAGCTTGGCAAGCCGGTGACGTTGTCCTGGACCATTGGCTCGCCTAGCAAGGCGGCATGAACCTCTACGCTCTGATTCAGTCGCGCTTTCCGTCGGATCGCTCGAAGCCCTGCCTGATGCTGCCGGACGGCCGCGCCGTCAGTTACGCCATGTTGGAGCAGGGTGTCGGCCGCGCTGCCGCCAAGCTGCGTGCGGATGGCGTGAAGCCGGGCGATCGCGTCGCGGCGCAGGTGGAGAAGAGCGTCGGCACGCTGATGCTCTATCTGGCGACTCTGCAGGTCGGCGCCATCTACGCGCCGCTGAACACCGCCTACACCGACGCGGAACTCGACTACTTCATCGCCGACCTCGAGCCGAGGCTCACCATCCGCGACATCCGCCCATTCGCCGGCGCCTCGCACGCGTTCGAGCCAGACTTTGTCATCACGCCGCGCGAAGCCGGCGACACCGCAGCCATCATCTACACCTCCGGCACAACTGGCCGCTCCAAAGGCGCGATGCTCTCGCACGGCAATCTCGCCTCCAACGCCGAAGCGCTAATCCAGACCTGGGGCTACACCGCAGACGACGTGCTGCTGCACGCGCTGCCGATCTTCCATGTTCACGGCCTCTTCATCTCGCTCCACTGCGCGCTCATGACGGGATCGCCGATGATCTGGCTGGCGAAATTCGACGATGCGGAGGTGATCGCGCAATTGCCCCGCGCGACCGTGATGATGGGCGTGCCCACTTTCTATACGCGGCTCCTCGCCAATCCGGATTTCACGCGCGAAGCCGCGTCGCACATGCGTGTCTTCATTTCCGGCTCCGCGCCGCTGCTGGAGGGCACGTTCGCCGAGTTCGAAGCGCGCACCGGCCAGCGCATCCTCGAACGCTACGGCATGAGCGAGGCGATCATCATCACCTCCAACCCGCTTGAGGGCGACCGCGTGCCGGGCAGCGTCGGTCTTCCGTTGCCAGGGGTCGAACTGCGCATTGCGGGCGATGAGGTCGGCGTCATCGAGATCAAGGGGCCGAGCGTGTTCTCAGGCTATTGGCGCAATCCGGAAAAGACCGCCGAGGAATTCACGCCGGACGGCTTCTTCAAGACCGGCGATGTCGGCCGGCGAGACGCCGACGGGCGCGTCTGGATCACGGGCCGCGCCAAGGATCTCATCATTAGCGGCGGCTACAACGTCTATCCCAAGGAAATCGAGCTGGTGCTCGACGCACTGCCGGGTGTGACCGAGAGCGCCGTCATCGGCGTGCCGCATCCGGATTTCGGCGAAGGCGTGGTAGCGGTGGTGATCGGCGCCGGCGTCGAATCTGCGCTCATCGCCGCCGCGCGTGAGAAGCTGGCGGCGTTCAAGACGCCGAAGCGCGTGCTGTTCGTGGACGAACTGCCGCGCAACGCCATGGGCAAGGTGCAGAAGAACCTGCTTCGTGAACGCTACCGGGATATGTTCAAGACGTAAGCGCCCCGGCGACCAAGGCGACCGCCGCAACGGTCAGCAGGATGTTGCCGACATGCAGGCGCCTCAGCGCCCAGAGGTTCGCCAGCGCGCTGGCGAAATAGAAGGCGCCTCCCATGGCGGCCAGAAGCGGCAGGACTTCGCTGTCAGGATTGGCGGTCAGCCACAGCGTCGCCGCCGCGATCAGCACCCAAGCAAATGAGACGAGGTGGAACATCGCCATCGTCACGCGCCAACTTGCCCCGTCGGCAATCACGCGATTGTCGCCGCGCGCGGCGTACATGGGACGCAGAATGTAGCGCTCGCTCAGGTAGGAATGACCGAAGGCGGATCCTAAGCCGGCAAGAGCGGAGGCCATCAAATAGGCGTTCATGGTCCGCAGCATCTGCGCATCGGCCGCTGCCGCCAACCAAAACCAGACGTCATGCGGCGTTAGAGCGCCATGCTTCGGCGAGGCGGCGGAAGCCGGCTTGATCGATCTCCTCAGCGCGCGCCGTAGGGGCGAGTTCCGCTTGGGCCAGCAACGTCTCAGCCTCCGGGGTCAGCGACTTCAGAGCGGAGCGCAGCATCTTTCGTCTCTGACCGAAGGCGGCGGCGGTTACGCGTTCGAGTGCGTCGAGGTGCGCGTACGCATCGGCGCGGTCGGTCAGGCGCACAATGGCTGACGAGATCTTCGGCGGCGGTGTGAAGGCGCGCGCGGGCACGATGAATTCGAGCCGCGCGTCGCAGCGCGCCTGGGTTAAAACCGCCAGGCGTCCGTAGGCGTCGCCGCCGGGCTTGGCGACGATGCGCTGCGCCACTTCCTTCTGGAACATGAGCGTCATGTCCCCGCGCCAGGCGCCGGCCTTCAGCCACTTCACCAGCAGGGGCGTGCCGACATTGTACGGGAGGTTGGAAATGACGGCCGCCCGCTCGCCCTTGAGAAGCGCCGCTTCATCCACCATCAGTGCGTCGTCATTGACGATGGTCAACCGTCCGTCGCTCCATGCGATCAACGGCTCAAGCAGCGGCAGGAAGCGCGCGTCTTTTTCAACGGCGACAACCTCGGCGCCGGCTTCCAGCAACGCGCGCGTCAGTCCACCGGGACCGGGGCCAACTTCAAGCACGCGCTTGCCATCAAGATCGCCGGCCGTCCGTGCGATGCGGCGCGTGATGTTGAGATCGAGGAGGAAGTGCTGGCCCAGGCCCTTGTTGGCCCAGAGGCCGTGCGCTTCGAGTTCGTCGCGCAGTGTGGGCAGATCGTCGGCGTTCACGCCCCGAGTCATGCGGCGGCGCGCCGCTGCGCCATCTCCCACGCCAGTTTGAGCGCGGCGCGAAAGCTGTCGTCGCGCGCCACGCCGTCGCCTGCGATATCGAACCCGGTGCCGTGATCGGGGCTGGTGCGGATGATGGGGAGGCCCAAAGTCACATTCACGCCGTCCCAGAAGTGCAGCGTCTTGATCGGGATGAGGCCTTGATCGTGATAGAGCGCGATCACCGCGTCGTAACCCTTGCGCGCTTCTTCGTGGAAGAGGGCGTCGGCTGACTTGGCGTCGGAGACCGCCAGCCCGTTTGCGCGCAGCAGCGCTGCGGCGGGGTTGATGATCTCGATCTCTTCGCGTCCGATCGTGCCGTGCTCGCCCGCATGCGGATTGAGCCCGGCCAGCGCGACGCGCGGCTCGGCGACGCCAAAATCGCGCTTCAATGCTTCCGCCGTCACGCGCACCACGTGGATGATGCGTTCGGTCGTCAGTGATGCGGGCACTCTTGCGAGCGGCGTATGGATAGTCGCGAGCGAGACCTTCAGCGACGGTCCTGCCAGCATCATCACGGGTCCGCGCGTTTCCGCCCAGGCATCGTCCTTGGTGAGGTGGGCGACGAACTCGGTGTGACCCGGGAAACCGAAGTCGGCGGTATGGAGCACGCTCTTGGCGATCGGCAGCGTCACCAGTCCGGCCGCCGCCCCCTCGCGCGCCGCCGCCACGCCTTGCTCAATGCAGCGGATCGTGGTGTCGGCGTTCACAGGATCGGGCTCGCCGGGGACTTCCTCCATCGCGAGCGGTGTTTCAAGCACCACGCAGGAATCGTCTGCATCGCCGATCTCGCGCGCCGCGTGGACAATGCGAAGCGCAGGCAGCGCTACGCCGACGCGTCTGGCCGCGCGTTCCAGCGCATCGCTGTCGCCAATAAAAAAGAACGGCGGCGCATCGCGCCGGTCGGCAAGGACGCGCACCGCCAGTTCGAGGCCGATCCCGGCTGGATCGCCCATCGAAACGGCGAGTGGGCGCTCAGAAAAAGTGGACACCGGTTTTTCGCCTGAGCGCCCACTCTAATTTATGATTGCCCGCCTTCCCGGCGGCGGACCGGTTTCCACTCGGCTGGAAGGCGGGTGGTGGCTTCATGCCATTATTGCTGGCGGGTGATGATCGTCGCTTCGCGGCGCAGGTTGCGCAGGTAGCGTTCGGCGAGCATCGACATTTCAGATTCGCGGAGGCGTTCTTCGATCTCCTGCCGGTCCGGCACGCCGCCGCCGCCGGTCTGACGTGAGCAGACGACGAAGGTGTTGGCGGAGTCGCCGACCGGCTGCACGGTCGCCGCCTGGCCGACGGCCACGCCACTGACGCGGTCGCGGATGGCCGGCGATAGATCGGCTTCGGTCGTGGTGCCGAGGTCCAGCACGTTCACACCTTCGATGTCGCGCGTGTCGCGCTCGATGGTGTCGCAACTGCGCAGACGCCGAGCGACACGTTCGAGCTGGCTCTGGCGTCCGATCGGCACGCTGATCTGGCGCAGCGCAACCTGGTTGCTCGCGCTCGCGGGGGTGCCCGCGCGGCGATCGCGCATGGCGAGCAAGTAGACGCCATTCGGCGCGCGGATGGGCAACGACACCTGCCCCTGCTGCAGCCGCTCGGCGTAGGGCTGCAGTTCCGGCGCTAATTCGGTGGAGGCGATCCAGCCCAGGTCGCCGCCGGCGGCGGCGGACGGCGCGCGCGAAAATTGGCGCGCCACCAGCGGGAACGGGGCGCCCTGTTGCATCTGCTCGAGCAGGCGCATGGCGCCTTGCTGCATGTCGGTGAATTCCTGCTCCGTCTCAGCCGGCAGGAAGATCTCCGAAAGAAGGTATTGGGGGCGCGTCGCGGCCGCGGCGATCCGCTCCTGGGTTTCGCGGACCTCGACTTCGGAAATCCGCAGGCGCGATCCGTACATGCCGGCCATCAGCCGCCGCCACGCGACGTCAGCTTCGATCTGTGCGCGCAGCGTGTTGATCGAGATGCCGGCTTGCGAAAAGCTGGTGGCGAGACCTTCGACCGTGGTGTCGTTCGAACGCGCGATATCGGCGAGGCGGCGCGTCACCTCTTCCTGCGAGACGTGAACGTTGTATTCGGCCGCTTCGTCGAGTTGCAGGCGTTCGTCGATCAGGTCGCGCAGCGCCTGCGCCCGCGCCCGCTGTTGCAGCTCGGGCGTGGCTTGGACGCCGGACGAGATCAGGAGAAGGCCGGCGCGCTGGCGAACGTCGAAGGTGGAGATGACGCGGTCGTTGACGATGGCGGCGACGCCCTCGGCCATCTGCGCCTGTGCCGGCGCCGCGGCCCCAAGGCTCATGACGGCGGCCAGCGCCGCCGCTGCGAAAACGTGCTTCATGGTCATGCCTTGCTCCGCCTCAGCTCCCGCCGAACACCCCGAGCGAGCGCAGCCCGATCCGGATCTGGAGCCCCTCATCGGGGCCAATCGTGCCCCGCTGCGTTTCGTTCCGGGTGTAGGCGATTTCGAGGAAGGTGCAGTCATCCTCGTAGATCGCCCGGATGTCCTGGCGCAGGTTCATGTCTGAATCTAGGTCGCGCGTCAGGCCGAACTGCATCCGCCAGCCCCGCGCCAGCTCCACCCCCAGGTTGGCGTTGAGCTCCTCATTCGGGTCGGTGGGCGCGAGGGTTTCATCGACGCTGAAGTACCGCATGTTGGCGCTGAAGCGGCCGATCGCCCCGCGCACGCCGAGATCGACTCGGTTCACCTCGAAGGTCTCGTCGTCCAGGCGCACCCGCGCCTCGGTGCCGAAATTACGTCCGAGGTCCACCTGGACGGCCCCGACCCAATCCGAGGTGCGGCCGTCGAGGTTGTTGATTTCGGTGAAGCCGACCGCCTGCTGGTCGCGCCAGCGGCGCCCGAACAGGAGTGAGGCGCTCTCGCCGGAATGCGCCCGCGCCGTCGCGCGGACGCCCAGGCTCAGCCGTCCGCCCGGTTCCCACAGGTCATAATTGGGGGCGGCGTTCGGACGGAAGAGGTTGGAGTCGTCGAGTTCGAAGGCGAGGCTGTCCTCATTGACGATCAGCGGGTCGTCGGCATTCTCGCTGGCGAACGCCGCCATTGCGACCGGCTCGACTACCATATCGAAGCGCTCGCCGGGCCGCATGAACGGCCAGCTGACTTCCACGCCCGCCAGCCCGAGGCCGCGGGTGACGCTCTCGTACTCGTTTTCCGAGGTTTCGATCCGGTACGCGTCGCCGCGCGCTTGCGCGAACGGGCTCATGACGATGCCCGGTCCAAAAATCATGTCGCGCCGCCACGTGCTGGTGAGCGACACGCGCGCATCGCTGCCCTCGAATGCGAGCGTTGCAGGATTGTCGTCGCGCAGCAGCACGGCGCTGTTGGCTTGCAAGCGGAGCTGCCCGTGAAGAAGCGGATCGGTCAGCACCGTCTCATGTTCGGCGAACGGGGCAATAACGGGCAGCAGGTCGGAGGTATCGGTCTCGCGCAGGCCCTGGAAGTTCACGAACGAGACTGAAGAGTACGAATGCTGGTTCTGGCCGATCGCATAGAGTTGCGAAATGAGGCGCGTATCCTGACCGATATAGGGCCCACGGCGCTCACCGGGACCGTCAAGATCGTAGCGGCGCAGGTATTCGTCGTCGTAGATGCGTTCGACGCCAAAGCCCCAATCCCAGTAATCATTGATCTCGAACTTGCCCTTGCCGAACACGCTGTAGCGGAAGAGGTCGCTGCCCGAGCGGTCGCCTTCGCTGTCGAACAGGCGTTCCTGCGTGAACGTGGTGTCGAACTCGAACTGGCCCGACCAAGTGCGCTGTCGATATTCAAGTCCGAGCAGCGGGTTGACGTTGCCGTGCACGCGCACGGAGGCGGTCATGTCCTGGTATGGCGAGATCGCCCAGTAATAGGGCTGCTGGTAGAACGTGCCGAGACGGCGGTTGCGGCCGATGTTCGGGGGCAGGAAACCGGAAGCGCGGTCCGTCGTCGGATCGGGGTGGGCGAAGTACGGCAGATAGAGGATCGGCACGCCGCTGACTTCGAGCACAGCGCCTTGGTATGAAATGGTACGGCTGTCGCGGTCCTGAATGGCGCGCCGCGCGCGCAGGCTCCACGTCGGCGGCCGATCCGAGCCCTCGCAAATCGGGCAGCTTGTGTAGATGACGTTGCGAAGTTCGCTCTCGCCCTCACCATGGCGGAGCGCGGCGCGCGCTGCGAGCGTGCCTTGTCCGCCCAACCGCGCACGCAGTTCCGTTGCGATCCCGACGTTCAGAGCTTCATCGACCTCAACCTCGTTGGCGTAGGTCGTCGAGCCGTCCTCAAGGACGATCTGCACATTCCCGACCGCGTGGATCGAACCGCTGTTGAGGTCGTAGACGAGGCGGTCGGTCCGCATCGTGCGGCCCTGGTAGCGGACCTGCACGTCGCCCTCGGCGGTGATCGTGCGCGCCTGTTCGTCGTCGATCAGCTGGTCGGCTTCGAGGAGAACCCGTTCTTCGGTCTGGGTGGCGGTCGTCGGCGTGGTCGTGGGCGCCGCCAGCACTTGAGCAAGCGCCGTCTGCGGGGTCATCGCCGCCGCAAGCGCGGTCGCGAGCGCCGCCAATGCGATAGGCGTCCGCTCGGCCGACCGGTCGGCCATCTCCCCCGAACGGACCATTCGCTCCCTCTGTGCGACTCCCCAGCTTCTACCTAACCGCTGGCCTCGGGGGGCGTCCAGCGCGGGACGCCGCTTTGGGGAGCCTTGTGCCCTCCCTGTGGCGCCTCAGCCGTCTTCCAGAAAAGCAACCATAGCCAAAGCGATGAAAGCTCCCGCCAAGGGCGCGCTCCAGGCCGCTGCCGCCGCCGGAACGGTCTGAGTAATGGCGAAGGCGCCGGCCAACTGGGCGTAGAAGAACAGGAAGAGCCCGATTCCCACCCCCGCCGAGCCCCAGCGGGCAAGGTTGCCGAGCCGCTGCAACTGCAGAGAGAACGTCGCGCCCAGTCCGGCCATCGTCGCCAGCAGCAGAGGATAAGCGAGCAGGTTCTGCCACTTCAGCTCGTACCGGGTCGGCGCAAAGCCTGCCGCCCTGGCCTCGCTGATGAATCCCGGCAGCCGCCAGAACGACAGTGTCGCCGGGTTTACGAAGCGGTTGATGAGTTCGGTGGCGTCCAGCGACGTCGGGATGGCGAGGTGGGCGTGGCGAACCGGTCGTCCACCGGGGGTGGCCTCGACAATATCGGTAAGCTGCCAGAACCCCGGCTTCAGTTCAGCCTTCTGCGCGCGCATCCGGCGGGTGAACCGCAGCACGTCGTCCTGCACTTCGAAAAACATGAATGTCGCACCGGTCAGCGTCACGCCGGTGGCGTCGACGCTGTCTGCGTGGATCACGACTTGTCCCTCCGGATCGCCTTGACGAATCCAGATGCCGTTGCGTGGCGCCTGAGCGCTGTACTGCGAGAGCGCGTTCGCCTTTTCGGCCTCGAAGCTTTGATAGAGATGCGCGCCCAGCGGATTGAGCAGCGTGATGGTGAAGACGCCCAGCACGACGCCCAGAAACGCCGCCGGCGCCAGGAAGCGCCACGCAGAGACGCCGGCGGCACGCATGGACACGAGTTCGCTGCTGCGGTTGAGCCCAATGACCGCCATCATCGTTCCCGCCAGCATGACGAACGGCAGCGTCTGTTCGATCAGCATCGGCGTCTTCAGCAGCGTGAAGCGCAACGCCTCAAGGATCGAAAGCTCGGTGCGCGTCCCAACGCTGCGCATCTGTTCGACCAGATCGATCAACAGGATCGACACCACGACGCCGACCAGCGCAACGGCGACGCCAGTGAGCAAGCGCGCGGTTATGTAGCGGCCTAGGCGAGTAAGCAGGAAGCTCATGCCGCGGCCCTCCGTCCCACTTCGGGCCCCATCGAGTGCCGTCGTTTTCGCGCCCCTTTGCCGCCCATGGCGATAGAGCAAATCAGGATGGTGACCACCGGCAGCGCATATTGCAGGACGTTGAGATCAGGTTCGTCCGTGGCAGCAGCCTGCAGCGCCACCGACGTCAGGCGCACGAGAAGCGCGATCACGAAGGCCACGGCGATGCGCCGTAAGTAGCCGCGCCGGCTGAATTCGCCGCCGAGAACGCCGGCGAGCGCGATCATCGCGAGTGCGACGTTCAGGAGCGGCGATGAGAGACGCGAATGCCCTTCCGCCAGAAAGCGATCGATGTTGCGCTGGTCGTAGTGAGCGGTGCGGTCGGGAAAGAAGAGTTCGTTCAAAGTGCGATCGGAGGCCTTCAGGTAGAAGGTCGCCGGCTCCTCCGTCATCTGGCCCATCTGCAGCACGTATCGGTCGAAATCCAGAACATCGACGGTGCCGTCGTCGCGCTGACGCTGGATCTGTCCGTCGCGCATTACGATCGCCGGGCGCCCGTCAATGGTGGCGATGGCGCCGGCGCGGGCGGTGTAGGTGACGGGATAATCGAGCTCGGGGCGCGCGTCGTTGATCAACAGATCCCGCATTTCGCCGCCAGCGCCGCGCGCGCGCGCATAGAGGGTGAGGTTCTCATTTGGAAACGTGAACGAACCTTCTTCAACCAGACTCGAGGCGATGTCGGTGCGCAGTGCGAAGAACACGGAGCGCCGTTCCGCCAGCGACCAGGGCTGGATCACGGTATTCACGGCAAGGTGGGTGAGCGCGGCAAGCACTGCGAGTTGCATGATGGGCCGCGCAATGCGGCCGCGCGAAATGCCGGCCCCGTAGAGCACCGCGATTTCGCTTTCGCTCTGCATCCTGTTCATCGCGTAGACAACCGCGAAGAACACCGCGAGCGGCAGGATGAGCGAAATGAGTTGCGGCAGCGCCAACAGCGTCACATAGGCGAAGGCGAAGCCGGCGCGACGATTGGTGATGATGATGTCGAGTTGGTTGAGCCCCTGGGTCAGGATGGCGATGGCGGCCAGCGCGCCCAGGATCGCCAACAGGGGCATGAGCGCCTGCCGGAACACGTAAGCCGAAACGGTGTTCATCGCGCTCCTTCGCCGGCCTGCCGCCCCGGGCGGTCATTACCGTTCCCTAATCCGGCTGCACTGCTTTTCAATCGTGTGACGCATGAGCTACCACTGCGCCGATCAAGGTTGAAGCGGGCGCCCGCCCTGCTGTTTTCCCAGAGGGGATTTCATGGACGTCAAATTTGTGACCGCGGCGAGCGGCGACGCGGTTGCGGTGATGGGTGGCGAAGGCGGGGCGTTGTTGGCCGCCGGCCAAGCCCTGGACGAGGCCACAAAAGGCCGGATCGGCAAGGCGCTGAAGGCGGCGCGCTTTACCGGCGGGGCCGGCCAGGTTGTGGATATTCTGGCGCCGGAAGGCGTCGATTTCGGCCGGGTGCTGGTGGTTGGCGTAGGCAAGCCGGACGCGGCCGATGGTCTGGCGGTCGAGCGCTGGGCGGGCCACGCCGTGAAAAAGCTGCTGACCTCGGGCGCTGAGAAACTCGTTTTGCAGCCGGACCAGCTGCCGGGCGTCGCAAAGGCGGAGGCGGGCGCCCATGCCGCCATGGGCGCCCGCCTCGCCGCTTATCGCTGGGACGAATACCGCACCAAGCTGAAGCCCGAGCAGCAGCCGACTCTGACGACGGTCGAAATCATGATGGAGGGGCCGGCTGCCGCGCGCGCGCGCGCCGAGAAGGACGCGGCGGTGGCCGACGGCGTCTTCTTCGCGCGCGATTTGGTGAGCCAGCCGCCGAACGCCCTCTACCCGGAGACCTTCGCTGAACAGCTGCGTGAGGAACTCGAAGGCCTTGGCGTTGAAGTTGAGATCCTGGATCCGCCGGCGATGGAGCGGCTCGGCATGGGCGCATTGCTGGGCGTCGCCATGGGCAGCGTGCGCGGCGGACGCCTGGTGTCGATGCAATGGAAGGGCGCGGCCTCGAAGAAGAGCCGCCCGCTGGCGCTGGTCGGCAAGGGCGTCACCTTCGACACCGGCGGCATTTCGCTGAAGCCGGGCGCCGGCATGGACGAAATGAAGGGCGACATGGGCGGCGCAGCCGCGGTCGCCGGCGCGATGAAGGCGATCGCGTCGCGCAAGGCGAAGGCGAACGTGGTGGGCGTTGTCGCGCTGGTCGAGAACATGCCCGGCTCCAACGCGCAGCGTCCGGGCGACATCGTCACCACCATGTCGGGTCAGACCATCGAGGTTCTGAACACCGACGCGGAAGGCCGGCTCATCCTGGCCGACGCCGTCTGGTACGCGCAGGACAAGTTCCAGCCGTCGGCGGTGATCGATCTGGCGACGCTGACCGGCGCGGTCATCATCGCGCTCGGCAACGAACACGCCGGACTCTTCGCCAATGACGAAGAGCTGGCGCAGGCGATCACGGCGGCTGCGGCCGTTGAAGGCGAGCCGGTGTGGCGCCTGCCGCTCGGGGCCGCTTACGACAAGCTGATCGACACGCCCAACGCTGACATGAAGAACATCGCCGGCAAACCGGTGGCGGGTTCGATCATTGGCGCGCAATTCGTGAAACGCTTCATCAAGGACGGCACGCCCTGGGCGCACCTGGATATCGCGGGCACGGCGTGGAAGTCGGGTCCTTACGAAGATCCGCTCTCGCCGGTTTGGGCGACGGGCTACGGCGTGCGCCTGCTGAACCGCCTGATCGCCAACCGCTATGAAGAGTGATGGCTGAACTCTGGTTCTACCATCTTGAGCGCAGCGACATTGAGCAGGCGCTGCCGCCGCTGCTGGAGAAATGCCTGCAGCGCGGCTGGCGCGCACTGGTGCGCGGTGGCTCAAGCGACCGGCTCGATGCGCTGGACAGCGTACTCTGGACCTATCGGGATGAGAGCTTTCTGCCGCACGGGCGCGACAATCCCGAACGCCAGCCGGTCTACCTGACGCAGGACGGCGGCAATCCCAACGGCGCGCAGGTGCTGTTTCTGCTCGACGGGGCGGCGGCCGAGGATATCGCCAGCTACGAGCGCGCATGCCTGGTTTTCGACGGGCGCGACGAGAACGCCACGCAATTGGCGCGTGCGCGCTGGAAGCAAGCCAAGGATGCGGGCGTGGCGGTGTCGTACTGGAAAGAAAGCGGCGCGGGAAAATGGGAGAAGCAGGCATGAAGCGGGCGTTGCTGTTGGCGGTGCTGACGGGGATTGTGGCGGCGTGCGCGAGCGACGATGCAATGACCACGCGCGAGATGGATCGCGTCGGCACCAGCCAGGACACACGACCCGACACCTGCAACATGGCGGCGCATCGCCATCTGGTCGGCCAGTCGCCGGCCGACATCGATATGGGCACGCTGCCCGCCAACACGCGCACCATCTGCTACGGCTGCCTGGCGACGCAGGATTTTGTTCCCCGGCGCCTGAACCTTCAGCTTGGGCGCGACGGCAAAGTGGCTAGCCTCCGCTGCGGCTAGAGCCGGCCATGGAAATGGCGGCTTCCGCGGACCAGATAACGGGACGAGCCGACGGAGACATTTCATGCGCGCCATCCTCATCAGCCTGTTCCTGCTCGGCGCGTGCGCGCAAACCAGCACGACCACGCCGCCGAATACGGCCGAAGAAGCCACGCGCCAGGACACCTGCGGCGCGAGCCGGTATCGGCAGTTCGTCGGACAGGACGTGTCCTCCATCGACCGCTCCACCTTGCCGCCGCGCGCTCGGGTGATCATGCCCGGCCAGATGATCACCATGGATTTCTCCGCCGAGCGGCTGAACATCCGTGTCGGACCGGATCAGAAAGTCACCGAAGTCGGGTGTTTCTGACGCACTTGGCGGCGTGCGGTGCGGCGGCTATAGACCCGGCTCTTCTTTCCGCTGGGGTTACACATGGCCGTCGAACGCACGCTCTCGATCATCAAACCGGACGCCACCAAGCGTAACCTCACGGGCGCCGTGAACGCGGTGATCGAAAAGGCGGGTCTGCGCATCGTCGCGCAAAAGCGCATCTGGCTGTCGGAAGGCCAAGCCGAGGGCTTCTACGCCGTCCACAAGGAACGTCCGTTCTTCAAGGACCTCGTCGGCTTCATGATCTCGGGCCCGGTCGTCGTGCAGGTGCTCGAAGCCGACGGCGCAGTCGCCAAGTATCGCGACGTGATGGGCGCCACCAACCCGGCCAACGCCGCCGACGGCACGATCCGCAAGCTGTTCGCAGAATCGATCGAAGCCAACTCGGTGCACGGTTCGGACTCTCTCGAAAACGCCGAGCGCGAAATCCAGTTCTTCTTCAACGATCAAGAGATCGTCGGCTAAGTTTGGCGCAATAGCTCAAACAGAAGCGGGCAGCGGCTCACACCGCTGCCCGCTTGCTTGTGTGCGCAACGATTACTTCTTGCCGCCGCCGCCTTTGAAATCCTTGTTCGGCGTGACGGGCTTTGCGCCGCCGCCGACGGGGGCGTTCGCCTTGCCTGGGTTGGTGCCGGTTTGGCCGGGCAGCGGGCCGCCGGGTTTCTTGTCTGCCATGGGAGGAGCTCCTTCTGTTGAGCGGGCAAAGCCTACGCCCGCGCGGCGCGCGCTGGCTAGCTACTTCCGCGCGATGATCTCCAAAACCAGCGGCGTCACCATGAGCGTGCCGGGCTGGGCGCTGACGCGGGCGAACTCGTCGCGCATATCCTTGGCCAGTTGCGGGGTGATGCGGTTCAGCTCCAGCAGCCGGTCGATGTGGATGTCGAAAAACCCGATCGGCCAGCGCCAGACATTGTCGTCCTTGGAGACGACGTCCACGTAAGGCCGGAGGCTCTCGATCTTCACGCCCATTTCGGTGAGCCAGGCCGGCAGATCGCGGGCGATGTCGGGCTCGCCGCCGGAGGCGCGCCAATTGTCTGACACTTCCTGCACGAAGCGTTCGAAGTTCGGCGCCGCCGGCGCGAGCTTCCAGGTCTGATAGTCGATGTATTCGTGCAGCACGAGCGCGCCGCCGGGCTTCAGCGCATCGACCAGCTTCTTCAGCGCGTCCTTTGGCTTCGGCAGAAATGCAAAGATCCAGCGCGCCCAGGCCGCGTCCGCATTCGCCACCGGGATCGGATCGGCGACGACGTCGACTTCGTGCGCCTTCACTTGGCCAAAGCCGCGCGCCTTGGCTTGCGCTTCGAGCGTGTCGAGAAAGCGCCGCGAGCGCTCAAGCGCGTGCACTTCGCCGTGCGGGCCGACCATCTCGGCCAGGTCCATGGTGGCGAAGCCGGGGCCGGCGCCGAAATCGATGACTTTGCAGCCATCACCGATGCGGGCGCGGGCCCAGGCGTCGAGCGCACGCGGACGCCAGACGCGGTGTTGAAAGCCCAGCCGGTAGATTTCGTCATCATGGGTGCCAAGCACGTAGTCGCGTTCAGCCATCGAGCAGCTCCTTTGACGAGGGATATAGTGCGCTGAACATGGGCGTGCGCCATCCTTGTTGCGCGTGTGCGCGGAAAAGTGGGAGCGGGGCGCGCAGGAGGCGCCGAGGTCGTCTCTAGGGTGACGCCTTGCGGCGTCGATGCGCATCGCGCGCGCCCCGTTCAGCGGCCGTTTTTCCCGGTTGCGGGTCAGCACAGGACTTTCGGTGGGACTTTGTCCATGCCTTCCGGTGCAGGTCCGCTTTACGCCGGCTTGGCGCCGTCGTGCGAAAGCCGCCCGGGGGCTTAGGTCCACCCCGCAGTGCCGGTTCTACGTGCGGACCTTCCGAAAAGCCCGGACCTCGCGGTTTGCATCCCCGACGAGCAGATTGAAGATGGTTTGACCCATCACCACGCCAACCGTTTGCCGCACCTTCCAAAGTTTTCGGAGCTCTTCGAAATCTCCCATGTGCGGCAAGCGCGATGATGCGCCGGTCGAAAAGCCGGTCGGATAGATCTCTCGTGCGCGCGGCGGCGCCACTTGCATCTGCTTGATTGCAAACGAAGTGCGCGCCTGAAGGCGCGCGCTCCAACCGGGATAGAGCGGCGCTCTATCCCACAATCTTGGATTATGCCGAACCAATCGCGCGCCGTAATGCCGACCATCATGCCTCTTTCGGGGCGACCGAGACGTCGCGAAGTGATTATATGCGCGCGCGAGGTGCGGCTCAGGGAGGGGTGCTGTGCGCAGAATTCTACTGTTGCTGGCCGTGCTGGCGGCCACTTCGCTTTTGGGCGCGCCCCCCACTCGCGCGCAGCTCAGAGAGTCGCCGGACTGCACCGACGAATATGTGCGAAGCTTTACGGTGCCGCCGTTCGAAGATCACCCGGGATGGTCGCCGGGGCGCATTCAGTGCCGTGTCTATTTCGACCTGACTCACGACACGCCCGCGGGGTTGATCCAGGTTCGCGGCATCGGTGACGAGAACGTGCAAGAATCGCTGCCGCCCGGTGGTGTCGATGCGATCGAAGCTGGCGTGCGTGAGGCGCTGTCGCGCCTATCGGAGCTGGGCGACTACGATCTTGACGATACGACCTTCCTTATTTCGGCAATCCCATCCGCGCGCACCGACATACAACCTCGCACCGGCTATTCGGATGCCTGGACGGTGGCCGGCGCGAGTCGCGCAGGCTACGTCGAGTGCCACGTTACCCTGTTCATACAGACGGACTACAGCGCCGCCGAGATTCGCTACGCGGTAGCGCATGAGCTGTTTCACTGCGTTCAAAAGGCGACGCTGTCGGTCGGTCAGAATGCCTCACAAAGCGGGCGCGGACTTTGGTGGGTGGAGGGATCGGCCGAGTGGTTCGCCGCGCTTGTCGCCGGCCCTCAGGAGCGCTGGGCGCGCGCGCCCAGATTTGAGCGGGCGGTCGCTCGCGGTGATGCACTGTACGAGATGTCGTATCAGATGGCGGTGTTCTTCTATTGGTATCATCAAGCGCACGGCGGCGCTGGCGCGATACTGCCGTTTCTCCATCGGATGTCCGAAGGCGGCGCGGCAATCGCCCAAGAGATCGCCATGCAGCGGGTGCTCTCGGAAGATGAATGGCTGGCGTTTGCCCAAGCCTATGATCAGCGCGAGATCAACTATCCTCGCGGAGGGCGCGTATCATTTGGGCAGCCGCCGGACGGTGAAACTTTCAACATCGAAGGAGATGGCGAACACGCCGTCGCTCTCAAGCCCTTCGTGATAACCCTCGGGTGGGCCGAATATCAGTGCGGGCGCTGGAATAACACTGCGACGGACGCGAATCTGAAGATCCGCCGCGCGGATTCGGATTCGTGGGCGCGCTGGCCGTCGGAAATCGATGCGCGCGATCACGGCGCGCCGAGCGGCCGGTATCGTTTCGTCGGCATGCCCACAACGCACGACGGCGCGACGGATTTTACGCTCAATACACGTCGGATCGAAGCTTGCACGGAGTGCGTTTTGAGGCGCGCGACCATTGATCGTTGCGTCGTCGGCCGCTGGCGGCTCACAGCTGGGGGGCCGACAGAGTATCTGCGCAGCCGTATGCCGCAGGGTATGGAATTGCCGCGCTTGGAGCAGAGTGACGTCGAGTTGATCTATGCGGACGACGGGACTTTTCGCTCGGAGGGACACTCGTTCGGAACAACAATGGTGTTTCGCCGCCCAGGCGACGATTCGATTGTGGGCGAAACCGACGGCGTGACGCGTGCGATGACCGGGCGGTGGGCGGCGGAAGGTTCGCAACTCTATTCGTGTATCGACGGAGGTGGAAGCGCTGAGTCCTTCAACAGCATGGTGTCAGGCGGCGCCGGCGCCTACTGGGAGGGATCCAGCTCCAGCCCAGCCGGCGCCGGTGGATCGGACTCGTATACCTGCAGCGACACAACGCTCTCGCTCTCCTCGCCCATGCCAAGCGGCGATGTGATGACCCAGACGTACACGCGCCTAACGCCAGCGCCGCGAAGACGCCGTTAGCGCGATGAGCCGGAGCGAACCACACTTGCCGCTCGCGCGGGCGCGCGCTTAATGTTGGGGAGGTCGCAGGGAAGGCGCCGCGATGAAAGTGCGTTTCTGGGGCACGCGCGGATCGATCGCCACGCCGGGCGAAACGACGCTGCGCTATGGCGGCAACACGTCTTGCGTCGAGGTCCGGTCTGACTCCGGCGTCATCATTCTCATCGATTGCGGGACGGGTGCGGCTGCGTTCGGCCGGAGCTTGATGGCGGCTGGCGAGGCGAAGAAGGGCAGCATCCTCATCTCGCACACGCATTGGGACCACATACAGGGCCTGCCCTTTTTCGCGCCGCTCTTCGAGCCGGGCAACGAATGGCACATTTACGGGCCGCGCGGCGTGAACCAGTCGCTGAAGGACGTGCTCGCGGGGCAGATGGAGTATGCCTATTTCCCGGTAAAGCTCGATGCGCTCTCGGCGAACGTACATTTCCATGAAGTGGTGGAAGGCGCCTTCGCGATCGGCGATGTGCGCATCACCACGCAATATCTGAACCATCCCGCGCTCACCGTCGGCTATCGGCTGGAGGCCGACGGCGCCAGCCTCGTCTATGCGTCCGACCACGAGTCGCACAGCCCGGCGGCAGGCGAAGGTCATCCAGGCACATTGGAAAGCGGCGATGTCGCGCACATCGATTTCATGCGCGGCGCCGATCTGGTCATCCACGATGCGCAATACACTGCGCGCGAATATCCCGAAAAGCTGGGCTGGGGACATTCGACGATAGAATACGCCGTCGACATGGCGGCGGCGGCGCAGGCGCGAAAGCTCGCCATCTACCACCACGACCCGGCCCGCACAGACGAGGCGGTCGACGCCCTGGTCGCCAGCGCGCGCGCGCGCGCGGCTGCTGCGGGCGCGGACCTCGACGTCGTCGGCGCGGCCGAGGGCGACGTGATCGTTCTGCAGGGCGCGGCGAACGACGACAAATTCACGCCGTTCATGCCTTCGAGCCTGGTGGAGCCGGCGGGCGACGTTTCCGAGGAGCTCGTGCTGATTGCCGGCGTCGCGGCGGCGGAGCGGGCGGTGCTCACCGCGGCCGCGCGTGAGGACGGCATTCCGAGCGTGTCCGAAGTGCCGGTGGAGAAGCTGGCGCAGGCGGTGGCGGATGCGCAGCCGTCGCTCATTTTTCTGGGCGACGCCGAGCCAGGCGTCGATCCCGTGGCGCTCTGCCGGGCGCTGCGCCAGGGCCAAGCCGGCGACACGCCGATCATCATCGTCAGCGATCAAACGCGCGTGCCCGCGGACAAGGGCGAGGCGGCGGGCGTCACCGACTGGCTGACACGCCCCTACAGCCTGCAATACGCGCGCTCGCGCATGCGCGCCTGGATCATGCGCGCCATGCTCCGCTGGCGGAAGGCGGCGCTGCCCGAGAACGAAGAGAAGCGGCTCGCGGCGGTGGAGAGGCTGCATCTTCTGGATACGGATCCGGAGGAGCGGTTCGACCGCCATGCGCGCATCGCCGCAAACGCACTCGACGCCCCGATCGCCCTCGTCACGCTGATCGATCGCGACCGGCAATGGTACAAGTCGCATTACGGCTTCGATTTCAGCGAAAGTCCGCGCGACATCGGCTTCTGCACGCACGCTATCCTGCAGGCCGAGCCGCTGGTGGTGACCGATGCGCTGAAGGACGATCGCTTCGCCGACAATCCGGCCGTGGTCGGCGATCCCCACGTGCGTTTCTATGCGGGCGTGCCGCTCTGCGACGCCGCCGGGGTTCGTGTCGGCGCGTTTTGCGTCGTCGATCATAAGCCGCGCAGCTTGAGCGCGGCGCAGCTGCGCTTGCTGCAGGATATTGCGCGTATGATCGAGGAAGAGCTGGAACCGCGGACGGCCGCGAAGGCGGGCTAGTCCGGCAGGCCGGCAAGGCGGTCGTGCTCGGCCCAGGATTGGCCATAGGCATTATCCTGCCAAGCGGCGGGCGCGGTGCGCCAGCGCTGTTCGGCTGCGTCCGCATCGCGCCAGCAGGCGGCGACCCTGTTGCGATCGGCCCGGACGCGGGTGACGAAGTCCGCTTCCAGAGCGTCGCGAACGCTGGCGACCGCTGCGGCGCGCGTCACGTAGTTCTTCAGCACGCTGCGATGAAACCGCTCATGCGACCACCAGCGCGTGTTTGCATCGTAGCGCTCGGTCAGGGGCGCCGCATCGAGGACGCCGGTGGCGGCGAAGGTCAGCGGTTTGAAAATACTCACGCACGGCGCTGCACCGTCCGTCACCCAGAGCGTGACGCCGCTCTCGCTCCATTCCGCAATCATCGACGCGGTGGTCTGGCTGCGCCGCGCGCCCTCGGCGGCGTGCATGCAGATGGAGCGGCGGCGCGTGTGCTCCGGGGTCCAGCCCGCGTCCTCTCCCTCTTCGCCATGATCGCGGAGGATGCGCATCATCGAGAGCACGTCGTGCTTGCCGGCGTTGGCCGCGAGCAGCGCTGCGCCGCGCGCGCAGCGGCCACGGCCGAAACTCTGCGCGTCGCGCTCCAGATCGGCGAAACGGGCGGCGAAGTCGAAGCGGGGTTCGCGGCCGAGATCGGCGCTGACGGCGTCATAGTCGGCGCCGATGCTGTAGACGTTGGAGAGCGCGCGCTGATCGCTCACGCGCTGACGCGCCCAGGAGCGGCCGACGGTTTCCAGCACATAGGCTTCGCGTCCGTCGGCGATCAGGAAGCCGTTATGATAATAGAACGGCTGCAAATGCCCGCAGTCGCCGCCCTGGCCGTGGCGCTCCAGCAAGTCGGTGATGACATCGCAGGCCGCGCGCGCGCTCGCGGCGCGTTCGAGCGCGAGACGCAACAGGTCCATGCCGGTGAGCGCGGGCGTTTCCGGCGCGCCGGTTGTGCTGTGCATGGCTTCGTTGCCGATGACGACGCCGTGCTCGTTGGCGCCCATCTCGGCGCCCCACATCCAGTATGGCCGGCTGAGGATGCAGGCGTGGGTCTGCGCCGCTTGCGGGAGGTCGATGTAGGTCGCCTTGAGCGTGGCGCCCGGCGCATGCGTCGCGCGCGGATGAAATTCCAGCGCTTGCGCTTCGTTGCGTTCGCGGTCGCTGTTCTTGGCGAACAGCATCGCGCCGCCCTGGGTGAGCGCGGGCAGGACGACGAAACTATCGCACATGGCGCGCCGCGTCGTAGGCTTTCCAGATCGAACCGCAATCGACAACGGCGCCGGACGCCATGGCCTGATCGATCGCCATCACCGTGAGCCCGGCTTCCAGCGATTCTTCGACTGTGACGGGAAACGGCGCGCCGTCGAGGGCGGCGGCGAGGTCGCGCGCCATGGCCTGGTCTGCGCCGTTGTGCAAATCGGCGGTGCGTTCACCGAAATCGATGCGCTCTGGTTTCTCGCTCGCATCCGTGCGGCGCATCATCAGCCGGTTGCGGACGAGGTCGGCGATAAGCGTGCCTTGCGTGCCGGCGATGTACCAGCGCCGCTCCTGCAGCGCCGTGTTGGTGTTGGCGTGAAACGAGAGCCGCACGCCGTTGGCGTATTCGACGATCGCCACCTGGTGATCGGTGACGTCCATGTCGGAAGCGAACGCGTCGCCGGCGCCCGACCAGCCGGCGTCGTGGCGGGCGTGAGCCGCGCTCCGGGCCGGGCTCTGCGGCTGGAAGATGGCGCGGCCGCCGAAGCTCGCCACGCGCGCGGCGCGTGCGCCGGCGAGGCAACTGAAAATATCGAAGTCGTGGCAGACCTTATCGAGCAGAAACGAGCCGCCCCAGTCCTGACGCCTGCGCCAGTTGCGGGCGAGATAGCCGCCATGCTCCGGATGCAGGTGTTCGGTGGCGTCGATGGAGATGAGCGCGCCGATCGCACCGTCGCGCACGCGCTTCAGCGTTTCGCGCACGATCGGCATCGAGCGCATGACCAGCCCGACGAAGATCGGCGGTCCGCCGCCGTCGAGCGTGGCGGCGAGCGCCAGGCTCTCCTCTTCGGTGCGCACGACGGGCTTCTCGATGAAAATCGGAAAGCCGGCGCGGCGGGCGAGGTCCAGGTGTTCGAGGTGCAGGTGATTGGGCGAGCCGATCATCACCAGATCGAACGGGCCCGCCGCGAGCAGCGCTGCGGCGGAGGCGAACGCGTTTCCTTCACTTAGTCCCGCGCCATGCAGGACCGGCACGCCGACCGGCGATGGATCGGCGTAGCCGACGATCTCCAATGGCCAGCCGACCTCGGCCATCGCGGCCAGGACGTGCGCGATGCGCTGGCCGAGCCCAATCACTGCGATGCGTCTTTTCATCGAGCGCGATGTTCGCTTGCGGGCAAGACGGGGTCAAATTCCTTCAGTCAGTCCAGACGGCCAGGGTCAACGATAAGGTGTTTGCCCCTGGATTCCAGATCACGCTTCGCGTGTCTGGAATGACTGAATCAGGAGAGCCTGCGCGCCAGTTTGGCCAGGCACACCGGATAAAGCGCGTGCTCAAGCGCGAGCAGGCGCTGCGCCAGTGCTTCGGGCGTATCGCCCAGTTCGATCGGCATCGAGGCTTGGCCGATGATTTCACCGGCGTCGACTTCCTCGACCACGAGATGAACCGTCGCCCCGTGTTCGCTGTCGCCCGCCTCAAGCGCGCGGGCGTGGGTGTTCACGCCCGGATATTTCGGCAGCAGCGACGGGTGGATGTTGACGAGGCGACCGGCCCAGGCGCGCACGAAGAACGGCGTCAGCACCCGCATGAAGCCGGCGAGCGCCACGATGTCGATGGCGCGCGCGCCGAGTTCGGCGTCGATGGCGCGCTCGAACGCCGCGCGATCCTTGCCGTAGATTTTGTGATCGATAACGAGCGTCTCGACGCCGGCGCGGCGTGCTTTCTCCAGGCCCTCGGCGCCGGGGACGTTGGAGACGACGAGGACGATTTCGTAGGCGTCCTGCTTGGCGTCCAGCAGCGCTTGCAGATTGCTGCCGCGGCCTGAAATGAGAACGGCGACGCGCTTCATATTACGCAGTCATTCCAGACACGCGGAGCGTGATCTGGAATCCAGAGCAGAGACCTGCGTGGCGGCCCCGGATTCCAGATCGGCCTCCGGCCGTCTGGAATGACTGAGCAGCGACGGATTTCATGCCGCTTTGAGTTTGCCGATCACGAACGCGCGCTCGCCCGCGGCGTTGAGTTGCGCGATCACCTCGTCCGCTTTCTCCGGCGCGACGATGAGCGACAAGCCGACGCCCAGATTGAAGGTGCGGCGCATGTCTTCTTCGGGCACGCCGCCGGTGGACTGCAGCCACTCGAACACGGCGGGGCGTGTCCAGGCGGTCCAATCGAAGTCGGCCGCCAGTTCGTCCGGCAGCGCGCGCGGCGTGTTTTCGACGAGGCCGCCGCCGGTGATGTGGGCGAGGCCTTTGATCAGTCTGGCATCGAAGAGCGGCTTCAGCGCTTTGGCGTAGATGCGCGTCGGCGCGAGCAGCGCTTCGGCCAGCGTCTTGCCCTGCTCGAACGGCGCCGGTGCATCCCAGGCGAGGCCGCTGCGCTCGACGACCTTGCGCACCAGCGAATAGCCGTTGGAGTGGCACCCGCTTGAGGCGACGCCGACGATCACGTCGCTGGCCTGCATCTCATCCATGCGCGGCAGCAGCGTGCCGCGTTCCGCCGCGCCGATGGCGAAGCCGGCGAGGTCGTAGTCGCCCTTCGCGTACATGCCGGGCATTTCCGCGGTCTCGCCGCCGGCGAGCGCGCAGCCGGCCTGGCGGCAGCCCTCGGCGATGCCGCGCACCACGAGCGCGGCCTGATCCGCGTCCAGTTTCGCGGTGGCGTAATAGTCGAGGAACATCACCGGCTCGGCGCCCTGGGCCGAGAGGTCGTTCACGCACATGGCCACCAGATCGATGCCCACCGTCTCGTGGCGGCCGCTTTCGATGGCGATCTTGAGCTTGGTGCCGACGCCGTCGGTGGTGGCCAGGAAGATGGGGTCTTTGAAACCCGCAGCCTTGGGGTCGAATACCGCCGCGAAGCCGCCCAGGCCGGCCTCGGCCCCGGGCCGGGCTGTGGATTTCGCGGCCGGCTTGATCAGATCGACCAACCGCTCCCCTTCGTCGATATCGACGCCGGCGTCGCGATAGGTCAGGCCGTTGGTTCCGGTCACAGTCATGTCCTGGCTTTTGGCCCCCGAACGGGTCCAGAAGGCGCCACATTGATAGGCGATTCCGCGCCGGGTAGGGTCTGCCCAATCCCCGAAACGAGGTTTGCACGCATGAAAGCCACCCCTCTGGCCGCCTTCGCCGCGTTTATCGCCGCGGCCTTGTGCGCGTTCGCGCCTGGGGCGGCAAGCGCCCAAAGTTCGAATGTCTATGTGGTGGCGGGCATATCAGTCGATGTTACGGCCGCCAACGCCGCCGCGGGACAGCAGGCGGGCTTCGTTGCGGCTCAGCAGCAAGGCTTCGAGCGGCTGGTGCGTCGGGTGACCCCGGCCGCGGAACTCGCCGGCCGGCAATTGCCGCAACTCGATCCGGCTTCACTGGAGCATATGGTCAATTCGGTCGACGTTGAGGAAGAGCGCCGTTCCGCGACCCGCTATATCGGCCGGCTTACCGTCCGCTTCGACGCCAACCAGGTGCGCGCGTTCCTGCGCCAGCAGGGATTGACGGTCGTTGATGCGCGCACGGCGCCGGTGCTGATCGCGCCGCTGGTGCTGCAAGGCACGGCGACGGAGACGGCCGCGCTGTGGCGCGACGTGTGGATGGACGGCGGCTATCAGGAAGAGCTCGTGCCGCTGGCGGTCGCTCCGGACGGGCTGCAGGGCGCGCCTTCGTGGCAAGCCGCGGCGCCGTTTGCGACGGCGGCGGCGGCGACCAGTGCGCTCTATGCGACGCTGCGTGTGCAAGGGTCGACCGTGACCGCGGCGCTGGTCGAAGTGAACGTCAACGGTCAGACCCGCGATCGTGGCGAAGTCACCGCCCGCGTGAACGGCGGGGACGCCGCAAGCCTGCGCGCAGCGCTTTCCTCGCTCGCGACCCAGGCCAGCGATCAGCTGCAAAATGAGTGGAAGGCGCGCGTGCCCGTCGCAAGTGGAACGCGTAATCGCGTCCCCGCCTCGGCGCTCTATGCGAGCATGGCGGAGTGGCAGCAGATCAAGGGAGGTCTGGAAGCCGCCGCACGCACACTGATTTCGGAAATCCGCATCGAGGCGGTCGGGCGCGACGGGGCGCTGGTGTCGTTCACCTATGTCGGCGAGCCGGCGCAATTGCAGGCCGAACTGGCGCGCAATGGGGTCACACTGCAGCAGACATCGAGCGGACCGGTGCTGCGCGCTGCGCCGCGGAGGCAGTAGGCGGCGGCCATGCGCCAGCAACGCCTGTTCGAATTTCGCATGGGCGAACGCTCGCCCGACACGCTCGTCGTCGCCGAGGCCAACCGTGACGCGGCGACCCTGCTGACCGAGTGGCGCAATTGGCCGGGCGGGGCGCTGGCGCTGGTCGGACCGCAAGGCGCGGGCAAGACCCACCTGGCCCTCGCCTGGGCCATCGAGGCGGGCGCCCGTCAGATCACCCCGCTGGCTGCGCCGGACGACGCGGCCGCCGTTTTCGCCGAGAGCGGCGGACGCATGTTGATCGACGACGCCGACGGCGCGCGCGACGAGGGCATGCTTTGGCGGCTTCTGGACCTCGCGCGGGCCAAGGCCGGCGCAGTCCTGCTGGTCGGCGCCCAGCCGCCCGCCATCTGGCCCACCGAGCTGCCCGACCTCCGCTCCCGCCTCGCCGCTCTGCCGGTCGCGCGCCTGGGCGAGCCCGATCAGGCGCTCATGGAGGTCGTTTTGCGCCGGATATGTCGCGAACAATTCATTCAATTGAGCGATGATGCCGCCCGGTACCTGGCCGAACGGCTGCCGCGCACCTTCGCGGCCGCCCATCGGATGGCCGCGGCGCTGGACGCCGACCTGGTCAAAGGGGCCAAGCCCGTCGCTTTGGCGGCGGCGCGCCGAGCGCTGGAAAAGGCGCAGGCGTCCTGGGGTGGTGGAGACGGTTAACAGATGGCGAAGCCGCGCAAGAACAAGCGCGTGTCGGCTGAGAAACAGCCGATCCCGAGCGGACCCGAGACGAGCGCCACGTGGGGGCCCGAGCGGTTCATAAACCGCGAGTTGTCATGGCTCGCGTTCAACACGCGCGTTCTGGAAGAGAGCGAAAATCGCGCGCACCCGCTGTTGGAGCGGCTGCGTTTCCTTTCCATTTCGGCGTCGAACCTCGACGAATTCTATATGGTCCGCGTCGCCGGCCTGCATGAGCAGGTGAAGGCGAAGTCGCTCACCTTGAGCCTGGACGGACTTACGCCGGACGAACAGCTCACGCGGGTGCACGCAGCGGCCACCGATCTCATCGCGCGCCAACAGAAACAGTGGCGCATTTTGCGCAACGAGATGCGCACCGCCGGCATCGCCGTGCTGGATCGCGAGGAAATCTCCAAGAGCGAGCGCGAGTGGTTGCGGCCGAAGTTCATGGAAGAGGTGTTTCCTCTGCTGACCCCGCTCGCGGTCGATCCGGCGCATCCGTTTCCGTTTATCCCCAACCTCGGTTTCGCCATCGCGCTGAAGCTGAAGCGCCGCGCCGACGGACGGCTGCTGAATGCGTTGGTTCCGGTGCCGACGCAGGTCGCGCGGTTTATCGACGTGACCGGCGGACGCCAGGCGCCGGATGCGTCGCCGCCGCCAGGCGAGCGGCCGGCCAAGCGTTTCCTGACGCTCGAAAACACCATTCTGCTGTTCCTGGACGAACTGTTTCCCGACTACGAGGTCGAAGCGCAGGGCGCGTTCCGCGTGGTGCGCGACAGCGACATCGAAATTCAGGAAGAGGCCGAGGATCTGGTGCGCGAGTTCGAAGCGCGCCTGAAGGAGCGCCGGCTGGGCGACATCGTCCGCTTGAAGCTCGAAGGTTCGATGGCCGAGGATTTGCGCGCCTTTATCATTCGCGAAATCGAAGCCGATCCCCACGACGTGATCGTTGTCGACGGCCTCCTGGGTCTTGCGGCGTTGAGCACGCTGGTGAACGAGCAGCGGCCCGACCTGAAGTTCAAGCCATACGAACCGCGCTTCCCGGAGCGGATCAAGGATTATGGCGGCGACAGTTTCGCGGCCATCCGCGCCAAGGACATCCTGGTCCACCACCCCTACGAGTCGTTCGACTCGGTGGTGCAGTTCATCCGTCAGGCCGCAGCCGATCCGGCGGTGGTCGCGATCAAGCAGACGCTCTATCGCACCTCGCGCGATTCACCGATCGTCGCCGCGCTGGTCGCCGCGGCCGAGGCAGGCAAGAACGTCACCGCGCTGATCGAACTCAAAGCGCGCTTCGACGAAGAGACGAATTTGAGCGTCGCCAATGCGCTCGAGCGCGCCGGCGCTTCGGTGGTGTACGGCTTCATCGACTACAAGACGCACGCGAAGGTCTCTCTGGTCATCCGCCGCGAGAGCGACGGCTTGAAGACCTATACCCACTTCGGCACCGGCAATTATCACGCCGTCACCGCGCGCATCTACACCGACCTCTCGCTCTTCACCTGCGACCCGGCCATCGGCCGTGACGCGGGCCGGCTCTTCAACTTTGTCACCGGCTACGCGCGTCCGACGCAGCTGGAAAAGATCGCGATGTCGCCGATCACGGTGAAGTCGACGCTGCTGCAGCTGATCGAGGAAGAGATCCAGCACGCGCGCGCCGGTCGCGACGGCGCCATTTGGGCCAAGTTGAACGCGCTCGTGCATCCCGAGATCATCGATGCGCTCTATCGCGCCTCCAACGAGGGCGTGAAAATCGACCTCATCGTGCGCGGCATCTGCTGCCTCAGGCCGGGCGTGCCCGGGATGAGCGAAAACATCCGCGTGAAGTCGATCGTCGGGCGGTTTCTCGAGCACTCCCGGATTGTTTGTTTCGGCGCCGGTGCGAAGCTGCCCAATCCCAAAGCCAAGGTCTTCATTTCCTCGGCCGACTGGATGCCGCGGAACCTGGAGCGCCGGGTTGAGGTCATGTGTCCGGTTGAAAATCCCACCGTTCACCAGCAAGTACTCGATCAAATCATGGTCGCGAACCTCAACGACGAGGCGCAATCCTGGTACATGGACCAGGACGGGGTGTTCACGCGGGTCGATGTTTCGAAGCTCGATAATCCGTTCTCGGCGCACAATTACTTCATGCGCAACCCGAGCCTCTCGGGGCGCGGCCGTGCGCTCAAAGGCGACGCGCCCGCGGCGTTCGACCATATCGGGCCGCGACGCACGAACTGAGCGCTGTCGGGTCCTTTCCCGTGAGGGAGAGCTGTCATCGCGCGCAAGCGCGGCGGCTGAGAGGGCGCTGGCGCCACGACCCGCAAGCAGCGGTGCTTGCGGCCTCGCCCTTTCCGTCTCGCGCTATCGCGCGAGCCACCTTTCCCTCACGGGAAAGGACTGTTGGTGATGAGCAAACCGAAATACCTCCGCGACGGCCAGGACGCCGCCGTCATCGACGTCGGCTCCAATTCCGTGCGTCTGGTCGTCTACCGCATCGACGGACGCGCCATGACGCCGACGCTGAACGAGAAGGTCATGGCCGGCCTCGGGCGCGATCTCGGGCGCACCGGCAAACTGTCGGCGGACGGCGCCGAGCACGCCATCCGCGCGCTGAAGCGCTTCGCCACCTTGATCGATGCGCTCGGCGTCGAGAGCGTGTTCGCCGTCGGCACCGCCGCCGTTCGCGCCGCAAGCGACGGCCAGGCGTTCGCCGCGCGGATGGAAACTGAAACCGGCATTCCGCTGCGCATCCTTTCCGGCGCCGATGAGGCGCGGCTGTCGGCGCTTGGCGTCAGCGGCGGCGCGCCCGACGCCGAAGGCGTGGTCGGCGATCTGGGCGGCGCAAGCCTGGAGCTTATCGAACTCGACGGCGATGGGCCTGGGCGCGGCGAGACTTTCAATCTGGGCCCGCTTTCGCTCGCGTCTTCCGGCGGCTTCGACTACGGCAAAATCGTCGAAGATGTGAACGAGGCGCTCGCGGCGACGAAGCTCCTGTCGCGCCGCGGCGGCGACTTCTACGCCGTCGGCGGCGCCTGGCGCGCGCTCGGGCGCATCGACATGACGATGCGCAACCATCCTCTCGGCGTGCTGCACCATTACGAGATGTCGCGCCGCGAAGTGCTGAAGCTCGTCGATGTCGTCCGCAAGCAGAGCAAAGGGTCGCTGGAGAAATTGGAGGAGGCCGCGGCAAAGCGGGCCGAGACGCTGCCGTACGCCGCGGTGGTGCTCGAACGCGTCATCCAGGTCGGGCAGTTCGACCGCGTGATCCTCTCGGCGTTCGGTTTGCGCGAGGGTGTGCTGCTGGAGCGCATGAGTCCCGAAGCGCTTGCGCAGCATCCGTTGATCGCCGCCGCGGAAGCGCTCGCGGGGCGATGGTCGCGCACCCGCTCGTTTGGGCAGAAACTGGAAGAGTGGCTCGCGCCCGTGTTCCAGGGGCAGCCCTACGTGTTCACGCCGCGACGCGAACTGGTGCTGCGCGGCGCAGCCGCGCGCCTCGCTGATGTCGGCGGGCCGTTGCACCCCGACCAGCGCGTCGAGGTGATGTTCGACCTCATCCTGCGCGCCCCGCTTGCCGCCATCAGCCATGAAGAGCGCGCGTTCCTCGCAGCGGCCATCCATCATCGCTACACCAAGGCGCCGCCCCGCCACGCCGACGCCTACCTCCGCCTGTTGTCGGACGACCGCCAGGTGGCCGCGGCCGCCCTGGGCGCGGCGCTGCGCTTCGGCGCCGATCTTTCCGGGCGCAGCGAGACGCTGCTTTCGTCATTCGAGGCCAATGCGGTTGACGGCAAGCTCGTCTTGCGCATGAAGAAGCAGGTGGCGCAGCTGATGACGGAAACGGCTCAGCGGCGCCTCGAAACAGCGGCCGCAGCCCTGGGCCTTACCGCGGAAACGAAGATCCTATGAGCGAAACCCCGCCCGACCGTCTCTCCGTCAACCCGAAGAGCCCGTACTACGACGAAGCCATCCTGGAGCGCGGCGTCGGCATCCGCTTCAAGGGCCAGGAAAAGACCAACGTCGAAGAATATTGCGTGTCGGAAGGCTGGGTGCGGCTCTCCGTCGGCAAGCAGATCGACCGGCACGGCAATCCGCTCACCATCAAGTACAGCGGCGAGGTCGTTCCCTACTTCAAGGACGTCCCCGAGGGCGGGAACGCCTGACGGGGGGCGCGCCCCGTGCTAGAACCCCCGTCGCTCTAGACGGGGTCCCATGACCGACGACGTCAAGAAACTCGTGACCGTCATGTCTGTGGACATCTGCGGATTCTCCGCGATGGCCGAGATTGACGAAAACGCGGCCGTGGCCGTGGTCGCGGGCGTGCGCACGGCGCTCGAAGCCGCCGCCGCGCAACACGGCGGGCGCATCTTCTCAAGCGCCGGCGACGGTTTCATGCTGGAGTTTCCGAGCGCCTCCTCGGCCTTGCTCGCCGCCGAAATGCTGGTGAAGGCGGTCTCGCGCAAGAGCGTGCGGGTGGGCGTGCATCTCTGCGACGTGGTCGTGCAGGCCAACGGCGATCTTCTGGGGCATGGCGTCAACATCGCGGCGCGCCTGCAGCAGAAGGCGGAGCCCGGAACCATCGTGGCTTCCGTGGATATCCAGCGGGCCGTGCGTGGCGCGCTCGGCAACCGTTTGCATCCAAGCGGCACGGTGCTGCTGGAGAAATTGAGCGAGACGATCGAGGTCTTCACGCTGGAGGCGGTCGCCGCGACCGCACGCTCCAAGTTGAAGCACGGCGAACACCTGCTTGCCGTGCTGCCGTTCGACAATGACAGCGGCGACGAGGCCATGGATTATTTCTCGGACGGCGTGGCCGACGAGATCATCCATGCGCTGATGCGCCACTCGAGCCTGAAGGTGATCGGGCGCACGTCGGCATTTCAATTTCGAGGCCCCAAGAAAACTGATGCGGCGGCGGTGTTGAAGGCGTCGCACGTGCTCGATGGCGCGGTGCACCGGGAGGGCCCGCGCTTGCGCGTGCGCGCGCAACTGATTGAATCGCGCAACGGCGTCGCCATGTGGAGCGAGCGCTACGAAGGCGAAGTCGAGCGCGCGTTCGACCTGCAGGACGATATCGCCGCCAAGGTAGGCGCCGCGCTGAAGCATGCGTTTACGCCGCAGGAACGCAGCGAGCCGATCGACCCCGCCGCCTACGATCTTTATCTCCGCGCCCGCAATATCTGGCTCACGCTGAGCGATATCGACGAAGAGCAGGCGGAGACGTTGCTGATGCGCTGCGTCGAGCTTGCGCCGAATTTCGCGCCGGGCTGGGCGGGGCTCGCAAGCGTGCGCGCCTTCCTGTTGCCGCGCGACCGCGACATTATCGGCCAGCCCATGCACGCGGCCGCGGTGGAGGCGGCCGAGACCGCCCTGGAGATCGATCCCGATTGTCCGTCGGCGCTGGGGGCGCTCTCCATGCTGAAGCCGGCTTTCGCCGAGCATGGCGAGAAATTGCGCTTGGTCGACGAAGCGCTGCGGCGCAGTCCTAACGATCCAGCGTTGCTGATGGCGCGCGCGGGCTGGCTGTGGAGCGTGGGGCGCGTGCGCGAAGCGCTCGCTTCGGCGGAACGGGCGCAGAAGCTTGATCCGATCGGACCGGTGATCGAAAGCGTACGCGCCGCGCTGCTGATGGCCAACGGCAGGCCGGAGGAAGCGGTGGACGTGGCGCGCGCCGCCTGGGCGCGTTATCCGGACTCCGCGTTCTGCTGGTACATTGAAGGCCTCCTCTATTGTGCTGCAGGCCGCCTGGACGAGGCGGACGCGCTCACCGCCAAGGGCGTGCCGCCCAAGCGCGGCGTGTCGGTCAAGGACGTGCGTGTCCTGCAAAGCCACATCGACTTACTGAAGATGGGTGTGAGCGAGCGCCGCGCTGCGTGCATGACCATGCTTGAGCATGCCGACCGAGCGCCGGGCTCGCTGGTGATTTCCTCCTGCATGACGGCTGCGGCCTTCGGGTGCGCCGATGAGGCCTTTGATGCGTTGTTCAAGGCGCTCGACAGCGGCCGCCAGCTGCGCGCCGATCCGCACGACGGCTTCGGCATGGCGCGCGCGCAGTCGGCGCTGCAGATTTTCGTCAATACTGGCGGGACGCCATTCTATCGCAGCAACCGCTTTCCGGCCCTCTGCGCGCGGCTAGGGTTGGTGGATTACTGGCTTGAAAGCGGCTGCTGGCCCGACTGCGCCGACGATGTGGCGTATGATTTTCGAGTCGAGTGCGAAAGGCTGGCGCCGTAGATTTCGTCGCTGGCGACCGTACTTTGGTCGCGCAGCGATTGCCGCGCGGTTGAAATGCGGAAGGCATGGGCGCCATGAAATTTCCCTTTTGGGTTCGCGCCGCTGCGTTTGGCGCAGCGATTGTCGCTACGTCGTGCCAGACTGCAGCGCCGATCGCCGCGCAGCCGTTCGATGCGCACTTGGCCGAACTCGCTTCGCGGAGCAACGCGCCAGGCGTGGTGGCGGCGATCTATCGTGACGGCCGGCTCGTGGAGATGTTCGCCTGGGGTGCGGGCGACTGTCAGGGAAACGGCGCCATTGATCCCCACGCGGCGTTCGAGATCGGATCGATTTCCAAGCACATGACGGCGACGGCGGTGCTGCAATTACGCGACGTGGGGCGGCTGGACATTGAGTCTCCCGTCGGCGCCTATCTCGACGACATTCCCGACGCGTGGAAGCGCGTCACGCTGCGACAATTGCTGACGCACACGAGCGGCGTGCCGGATTATGAAGAAGCCGGCGGCTACGACGTCTACGAGACATCGCCGACGCCGCAGCAGGTGTTCGACATTGTGCGCGACCGGCCGCTCGACTTCGAGCCGGGCACACAATGGAGCTATTCGAACACCGGCTACTTTCTCCTGAGCCTGGTGGTGCAGCGCGTCTCCGGCCAACGCTTCGGCGATTACATGCGCGAGCACGTGTTCGCGCCGGCCGGTCTGCGTCACACGTTCGAGAGCGGCTATGCGCCCTCGGGACAGCCCATCACGCAAGGATGTCAGCCGGCGCCGCAGGGCGAGGGCTGGGTCGATGTACGTCCGATTTCCGAAGCGAGCACGTTCGGCGCCGGGGGCATCCTCTCAACGCTTGAGGATTGGGCGCGCTGGGACGAGCAATTGCAGCAAGGGCACGCGCTGTCGGCGCGCAGCATGCGCGAGATGTTCGCGCCCGTGACGCTGCCGGATGGGGTCAAGACCGGCTATGCCTTCGGCATGGAGGTGGATGATTTTCGCGGCGAACCGCGCCATGGCCACACCGGTCAAACCCAAGGCTTCGTGGCTGACTATGCGCACTACCCCGAGCGCCACGTTTCGATCCTGATCTTGGCGAATTCCTATCACGGCGGAACCTCGCAGCTGATGCGCGCGCTCACGCTGCGCGCCATTCCCGAGTTGAGTTACGATCGCCTCCCTGCTGCGACCGATCCCGATCCTGCGCGCACCGTCATGGTGCGGCGCGCGATCAGGCAGGTGATCTTACTGGAGGAGCCACTTGATCTCCTGAGTGAAGAGTTCCTCACATTCGCGCGTTCAGCGGACTCTGCGGCGACGCGCGATCGCCTCACGCCGATCGTGCGTGACATGCCCCGCTTCGAGTTTCTCCGCAGCGAAGAACCCGCCAACCCGGGTCCGCCATGGCTGATCTTCCGCGCCACCTCGTCAAGCGGCGAGGCGTCCTACTTCCGGGCGCGCGTGCGCGACGGAAAGCTGATCTCGCTGCGATACGACGAAGAGTAGCCGCTAGCGCTGCTCCACGGTGACTTTGCCGTCTTTCAGCATGAGCGCGAGCTTGCCGTGCTTAAGCGCCAGCGCGCGCTCGCCGAACACTTTCCGGCGCCAGCCCTTGAGCGCTTCCACGTCTGCCTCGTCGCTTGCAGCAATGGCCTCGAGATCGGCGACCGAAGCGATGAGGCGCGGGGCGACCTGTCCGCGTTCGGCTTCGTAGCGGAGCAGAACCTTGAGCAACTCGACGGTCGGGCCGAGACCCGAGGGCAGCGGGGGCGGACGCTCGATCTTGGTGGTGACCCGCTTGGGATCCGCAAACGCGCGATCGAGGGCCTGGAGCAGCTCCGCCGCTGCGCGCGAGTTTCCAAATCCGCGCGGCACCGCGCGCATGCGGTCGAAATCGGCGGCGCTCTTGGGCCGGTGCTCGGCGATTTCGTAGAGCGCCTCGTCCTTGACGACGCGCCCACGCGGCACGTCGCGCGCCTGCGCCTGCCGCTCGCGCCATGCGGCTGCGGTCTGCAGGCCCAGCACGTAATCGGGCGTGGTCTTGCGCAGTTTCAAGCGCTGCCAGGCGTTCTCCGGCGTCGTGTCGTAGATCGCCGGATCGGAGAGGTTGGCGTGCTCCTCGTCCAACCAGTCGCTGCGCCCTTCGCTTTCCAGCTTTTGCTGCAAGCGCGGATAGACGTCGCGCAAGTGCGTCACATCGGCGAGCGCGTAGGCGAGCTGTGCGTCCGACAGCGGGCGCCGGCTCCAATCGGTGAAACGCGAGGATTTGTCCAAGCGCCGCTTCAAGACCTGCTGCACCAGCGCGTCGTAAGCGATGGTGTCGCCGTAGCCGCAGGCCATTGCGGCGATCTGGGTGTCGAACAGCGGCGCCGGCAGAGCGCCCCCGATTTTCAGGAATATTTCGAGGTCCTGACGGGCGGCATGGAAAACCTTCAGGACGGCCTTGTTGGCCAACAGCGCGGAGAACGGGTCGAGCTTCAATCCGTCTGCAAGGGGATCGACGACCGCCTCCACGCCCGGCCCCGCGGCTTGAATGAGGCAGAGCTTCGGCCAGTAGGTCGTTTCGCGCATGAACTCAGTGTCGACCGCCACGAAGGGCTGCGCGGCCAGTTCGGCGCACAGGTCTTCGAGTTCGGCGGTCTTGGTCACCACACGCATAAGGCGTGGTTGGGACGCGCCGCCGCCCGGGTCAAGGCCAGCTGTGCGGCCGCTGTGATTTGCAGCCTGTAACCGGGGCTATCCACACACTCCCTGGGTGAATTCCCCGCCCATTAATGTTGGCCCCGCGGGCTACCGGGCGGGCGGCGCGGCGGTGTTTGCGCCCGCCAGCCCGTCCCCAAGCGCCCCATCGGCCATCAATCTCCGCAGGTAGGTGTCGTCATGCGACGGCATGATCACCAGGCCGGGCTCCGCGGCGTGGATGTCGTGCAAGGCCCGCAGCTGGCGCAGCACGTGCGCGCGATCTGGATCGACGCCCGGCATGATCCAGCGGATGAAGCGCGGGCGTCCGCGTGCGTGCTCGACGCTTTCGAACACCCAGGCGATGTCACCGATGAGCAGGTACTCGCGGGTCGTGGTTTTTACATAGATGACGATCTCACCGGCTGTATGCCCCGGCGCCGCAACAGCGACGATGCCGGGTGCGATGCGTGTTGGGCGGGTGAGATCGATCGGCGCGACGGCCGCGATTTCCGGCGCGAGCTGGCCGTTGATGGCGTGCTGCGGCAGGCCTGCGAGTTGCTCCGGCGTGAGACGCAAGCGCGGCGCGAGCGCCGCCGGCTCTGGATGGCGCGCCACGGCCATCACGTGATCGATGTGCTCGTGCGTGATCATCACGATCGGCGCACGCGTCATCGCGTCGAGCACGCTTTGATAGGCGGCGGCGTCGAAGCGGCCCTTGCCCTTGGACATTTCGTTCAACGTCGCTTGATCGACGGCGGCGTCGACAAGGATGTCGCCGCCCGGGGCGACGATCTGGAACGTGCCGTAGTCGAAGGTGCGTTGGCCTGTCGAAAACGCGCCGGACTCCGCCGCGAATCCAGGCGCTTCGCTCGCGCCGATGACCTGATAATTGATCGCCGTCGGCAGCGTTTCGGGCGCGTCGCCGGCGACGAGCGCGCGATAGGCGGCGATGTCGAATTCATTCTGCGGGCCGGGAGGCGCGTCGCCGTCGATGACGGCCCAGTAGAAGACGCCGCCCAGCGCGGCCAGAACAACAAGAACGCCAACCAGCCATTTCATGCCGCTTCCCCCACATCTTCCCGTGGCCCTGATAGCACGATTTTCATCCGGTCTGCCGGAAACGGCCGCGCGAGCGCGAGCGCCTCGTCGGTTGAGCCCTCGAGCCAGACATCAATATCGTCGCCGGTCAGCATCACCGGCATGGCCTCGGCGTGAATGGGCTTTGTGAGTTCGTTGGCCTCCGTCGTCAGAATGGCGAACAGGAGGTGCGTGCCTTCCTCCTTGCCGCGCACGCCGGTCCACGGCCGCCAGATGCCGGCGAAGCAGAAGAGCGGGCGCTCGTCGCCGAGCCCAAACCAATGCGCCACCTTCGGCGTGGAGTCGGTGTATTCGACGAAGCTCGTCGCCGGGACCACGCAGCGGAAGCGCGGTTGCTCCAGCCAACCGCGCCAATAGCTGGATTTGAGGTTGCGCACGTTGGTGACCGGCCGCTTGCCGCCGCCTGCCGGCGGGAACCCCCAGCGCATCATGGTGACTTCGCGCAGGCCTTCCTTCGACGTCGCCGCCACCGGCGCCAATTGGTCCGGAAATATCGCGGGCAGCGGCGGCTGGTTGGCGGTCCGGTCGCGCATGGCGCGGACGTAGGCCGTCAGCGCCTCGCGCGATTTGGTCATGGAATAGAGGTTGCACATCTGGCTTGCAGATGGGCGCTTCCGGCGCGCCTTGACAAGCCCGCGCCCCGCATGCGCCTTACCCGCGAAATCCGCCTAAACTCCCCGAATCAATTCGGAGCCTTCGATGCACGCCTACCGTACCCACACCTGCGGGCAATTGCGCCCGTCCGACGCCGGCCAGACCGTGCGTCTCTCGGGCTGGGTGCACAGGAAGCGCGACCATGGCGGGCTCTTATTCATCGACCTGCGCGACAATTACGGGCTGACGCAGATCGTGATTGCACCGTCCTCGCCGGCGTTTGCGGGCGCCGAAAAGGCGCGGGCTGAGAGCGTGATCCGCATCGACGGCAAGGTGGTCGAACGCACGCCGGAAACGCGCAACGCGAACCTGCCGACGGGCGGCGTCGAGGTACAGGCGACGGCGCTGGAAACCTTGGGTTCGGCGGAAGAGCTGCCGCTGCCGGTGTTCGGCGAGCCGGACTATCCGGAAGAGCTGCGTCTCAAGTATCGCTTCCTCGATCTGCGGCGCGAGAAGCTGCACAAGTCGATCCTGCTGCGCAGCCAGGTGATCGCCAGCTTGCGCCGGCGCATGATCGAGCAGGGCTTCACCGAGTTTCAAACGCCGATCCTGACGGCGTCCAGCCCGGAAGGCGCGCGCGACTTTCTGGTGCCGTCGCGCCTCCATCCCGGCAAGTTCTACGCGCTCCCGCAGGCGCCGCAGCAATTCAAGCAATTGCTGATGGTCGCGGGCTTCGACCGCTACTTCCAGATCGCGCCGTGCTTCCGCGACGAAGATGCGCGCGCCGACCGTTCGCCGGGCGAATTCTATCAGCTCGATCTGGAGATGAGCTTCGTCACGCAAGAGGACGTGTTCAACGCCGTCGGTCCGGTGCTCGCGGGCGTGTTCGAGGAATTCGCCAACGGCAAGCGCGTGACGCCCGCCGACAAATTCCCGCGCATTCCGTTCGCCGAAGCGATCTCGAAATACGGCTCGGACAAGCCCGACCTGCGCAACCCGCTCATCCTGCAGGACGTGAGCGAACATTTCCGCGGCGCGGGCTTTGGCCTCTTCGCGCGCATCCTGGAAAAGCCGAAGACGGCGGTGTGGGCGATCCCCGCGCCGAGCGGCGGCAACCGTGCTTTCACCGATCGCATGAATGCGTGGGCGCAAAGCGAGGGCCAGCCGGGGCTCGGCAACATCTTCTGGCGCGAAGGCGAAGAAGGCGGCGCGGGCCCGATCGCCAAGAATATCGGCGTCGAGAAGACCAACGCCATTCGCGAGCAGATGGGCTTGAAGGTCGGCGATGCGTGCTTCTTCGTCGCCGGCGATCCGAGCGTTTTCTACAAGTTTGCGGGGCAGGCGCGGAACAAGGTCGCCGACGAATTGAACCTGGCCGACAAGGATCAGTTCGCGTTCTGCTGGATCGTCGATTTCCCGATGTACGAGTGGAGCGAGGAAGAGAAGAAGATCGACTTCTCCCACAATCCGTTCTCGATGCCGAACTACGATCACGAGCAATTCCTGAAGCTCGATCCCAACGACCGCGACACGATCGAGAAGATCACGGCGTTCCAGTACGACATCGTCTGCAACGGCGTGGAATTGAGCTCAGGCGCGATCCGGAACCACAAGCCGGACATCATGATCAAGGCGTTCGAGATCGCCGGCTACGGCCGCGAAGTGGTCGAAGAGAAATTCGGCGGCATGCTGAACGCGTTCCGCTATGGCGCGCCGCCGCACGGCGGCTCCGCGCCAGGCGTGGACCGCATCGTCATGCTCTTGGCTGGCGTCGACAACATCCGCGAAGTCATCGTCTTCCCGTTCAATCAGCAGGCCCAGGACCTGATGATGAACGCGCCGGGCGAAGTGACGCCGAAGCAATTGAAAGAACTGCACATCCGCGTAGTGGAGCAGGCGAAGAGCTGAAGCTAATAGCCGGTGCCGCCGAGCGGGCGTCCGCGCAGCAGTTTGAAGCGGTCAAAGCCCAGATCGTGCAGGCGGTTGAGGTCGAAGGAGACCATGCCGGTTTGCTCGCGCGCCTTGAGCGGCTGCGAGCACATGATCGCGCCGGAGCCGGTCTTGTTGTGCTTGGAGATCGAGACGTAGCAGATTTTCGACGGGCAATTGCGCGCGCAGCCTGCGTTCGCAAACAGCGTGATGCGGTTCTTGTCGGGAAGACCGGCCAGAAAATCGACGTCGTCGTTCAACTCCATCGGCAGCACCACCGTGTCGTAGAGCGCAAGCGCGTCCTCGACACGCGCTTGCGTGTTCAGGTTCTTGATGACGCTGGCCTCGATCCGGTAGGCCGGGAAATCGCGGCGTATCCATTTCGCCAGGTCGTCGTTGGTCACGATCGCGGCGTTGCCGTTGCGATGATACTGCTCGAGCAACGGCTTAGCTTGCGCGTATTCCTCTTCCGTCACGTAGTGGTTCGAAAGCGGCAGCCGAACGCCGATGCCGGCGTAGTACATTTCCTTGACGTCGTACGGCGTCAGTTCGGGGCCACGAAAGGGACGTCCGCCATAAAGTGTGGTGGCTTCAACGAAGCCGAAGACGCTGTCGATTTCGCTGATTGCGACAGTGGGGAAGTTGCGGGCCAGGAAAGCCAGAATGGGAACGTCGTTGGGCTTGCTGCGCGCTGATATTGTGAACCGCATGGCGGGACAGTGCGGTCCGTTCTGCGACGGCTATTTGATTTGAATCAATCCTAGCCGCAGCGCGGCACGCGCAGTCCGCGCGGCAGCCGCGTGCGGGCGTCGCCGCACGCGTTGCTCAGTTGCGCCTGCGTGAGACCCCGGGTTTCGCGCAGGTCGGCCCCGGACAGGTTGGCGTCATCGAAGCGCATGGAGGTCACGTCGGCGTGGTCGAATTCCGCGCGGGTGAAATCGGCGCCCCGTGCGTTGGCTTGCACGAGTGTCGCGCGGGTGAATTGCGCGCGCGTGCAGTTCGCGTCGACCAGCTTTGCGAGCGCCAGATCCGCGTCGCTGAAGTTGGCGCCCTCGAAAGCTGAGCCGGATGCGTCGGCGCGCGTGAGCATGGCGTGCGAGAAGTCGGAGCGGTTGAAGTTCGCGCCTGTCATCCGCACCCCGACCAGGATGCGGCCCGACAAGTCGCAGGCTTCGCAGACGCCGCCGATGCCTGGCTGCATGCGGACGCCGGAATCGGCGCGCCCAAAGGGCCATTCAGCGAAGGCGGTGCCCGCGCAGGCCAGAACGAGCGCCGCTGCACCCGCCGCAATGAGGCGAAACTGTGTCACCACCAGTAACCGCATAGAAGCGGCCATGATGGGGCGCCAGTGAAATCCCAGTAAGCGCTGATTGTTACTTATTGTTTCAGCAGGCGGGGACAGTCAAACCCGCGGGCAAGGTTGTTGTTGCGTCCCCGCAAGCTTCCGACAACTGAGATTGGGTAAGGCCGACCGCGCCGTCCAATTCCGCGCCGGAGAGATTTGCGCCCCGCAGGATCGCGCCGGACACCCGCGCGCCGCCCAAATAGGCCCCGACCAGCGTTGCACCGGAGAGGTTGGCGTCGGTCAGGTTTGCGCCGGTCAGGCGTGCGCCGAAGAAATTGGTCAGCGAAAGATTGGCGGCCCGAAAGTCAGCGCGGTCGGCCGTGGCCAGAGACAGATCGGCTTGGCGCACCCGCGACCCGGAAAAGTCGCGGTTGGCGATGTCCTGGTAGGACAGATCGATCTGGAAAAGGTCGCAACGCGGGCAGGAAGCGCCTGTGCCGACCCGGCCCGCGATCACGTCACGCTCGGCCTGAGAGCCGATCGGGCCGCCAGTATCAGCAGGCGCCTGGGCCAAAGCGGGTCCGGCGAGGGCGAAAAGGCACACGAATAGGGCGGCGCGTTTCATCTTGGCGCAACTCCATGGGGAATTTTGACGAGCGTCGCAGGTTTCGTACCGGCGTCATGTGTCTTGTACAGGTTACGCAAAGGGCGTCTGGACGCGATTGTTTACGATTGGCGGTAGCCAAAGCTGAACAGCGGGTAATAGTCTCCTCCCGGGAGAAACGGGGGATTTCCAATGTTCAGTCCGTGGGATTTTCTATTCCAGCACCCGCTCGTGGGCCTGGTGGCGTTCGCCGCGGTGACGGCCGGGGTTCTGGTGGTCTTGTCGGGCGGCCGGCTGGGTGAATCGATCGGCAGCATTTTCCGCGTCGCGCTCACCATCTTCACCACGCCGTTCGTGTTCCTGCGCGAGGCGCTCAACATCATCCGCACGGCAGGCGAGAGCGAGCAGGATTACGAGGGCAGCCGCGTGTTCATGCTCTTCCGGCTGAACCGCATCTGGTACCTGCTGCTTTTGCTGATCTGCTTGTTGGTGCTTTCGAGCGGGGTCACCAGCGCAGCGCTATCGCTCTACCCGAGCGCGGAGATCGCGCGAGGCAAGGCGCTGAGCGAACAGGTCGCGGAGTTGGAGACGCAGCTCGAACAGGCGAACGCGCAAGTGACCGCTGCGGGCGCCCCCGATTTTCGCCAGGGCCTGCAGACGCGCATGGAGACGGCGCAACGCGCCTACCAGACGCAGTCGCAGAACAATTACGAGTTCTCGCAGAATTCCGTCTACATCAACAACGGCGTCGCGCAGCAACTCGCGGGCACGCGCAACACCGACTACATCCAGCGCGTCCGCGAAAACCTCGACGGCTACATGCAGTCATGCCCGCGCGGCTACGACTGGCGCGGCATGACGGTGCAGGATTGCGTTCAGTTCCGCGCTTTCATGGTGGAGCTGATGGAGCGCAAGCAGCGCGAGATCGTGCTGCAGCAGCAGTCAAACGAAGCCGAACGCGCCTTCCGTGAGGCCGATAGCGCAGCCCAACAGGCGATCGCCAATCAGCAGGCGATCCAAGCCCAGCTTGAGGCCACCCGCCAGGCGCAGTCGGAAGTGTCGCTGTTCAACCCGGACGTGATCGGCGATCGCCTGAAGACGGCGATCATGACCATACTCGGCGCGCTCTTCATGGTGATCGTGATCGTGTGGGCGGGCGCCATCGCGATCGACGTGGGCAACTGGTTCATTCTGATGATGCGGTCGCTCGAAAAAACCCAGCAGGAGAAGCTGGAGAAGGCCCGCACCGAATACACCGGTTGAAGCGGCGCGGATTTCGCGAACGCCCTGCATCCAGGGCGTTCGCCCCGCGCATCCCGTTACCGAGCCCGCGCTCGTTCGGTGAACGGGTGCGCTTGGAGAACGGGCGGAGGATATGGCGTCTCTCGAATTGAAGAGCGTCAGCAAAAGCTATGGCCGCAAGCAGGTGCTGGCGGACGTTTCGCTGACATTTCAACCTGGACTGACTCTGCTGATCGGGCCGAGCGGCGCCGGCAAGTCGACTTTGCTGCGGCTGCTGTCCACCGCCGAGCGGCCCAATCGCGGCGCCATCAGCTGGAACGGCAATACCGCGCGCGGGCCCTGGCGGCGCACGCTTGGGTATGCGCCGCAAGCGGTTGACCTTCCGGAGGATCTGACGGCGCGCGAGTTCGCACTGCATATCGCGGCGCTCAAGGGGCTCGACCTCGGCGCCGCGGACAAGCAGTTCGGCGCAATCACCGACGCCATCGGTTTGCACGCCGACATCAACAACAGAATTGCAAGCTTTTCCGGCGGCATGCGCCGGAGGCTCATCTTCGCGCAAGCCATGCTGGGCGCGCCGGAACTGCTGGCGCTGGATGAACCCACTGCGGAGCTCGATGGCGAGACTGCGCGCAAACTCGGCGCGCTGATCGTGGAGCGCGCCAAGAGCGCTGTCGTGGTCATGACGACGCACTTGGCCGACGAGCTTGCGCCGCAAGCCGCCGCCGTGCTGCGGGTGGAAGCCGGACAGGTGCGCGCGGCATGAACGCAGCCGTCATCACAAGCTCGTCGCTGGCGACGTCGCTGAAGCGTTACGCCCGCAGCCGCGCGCTTTGGTTCATGCTGCTGGTTGCGCCCATCGGCGCCCGTTACATGCTGCCGCTGGATGACGGCGGCGGCATCAAGATCGCGCTCGACAATCATCTGCCGGTGGTGACGTCGCCTTTCCTTGGCGTGTCGCTGGGCATCGTTGTCTCGACGTTGTTGCTGCCGGTCGCCTGGCTCTATTTGCGCTCCAACACGACGCGCCGCCAGCCGTGGCAGGTGGAAGAAGTCACCGCAGCGTCGCGCATCGCCATCGCGCTTGGCCGCTTCTTCGCCGACAGCGCCGTGCTGCTGGCGATCTTGGCCGCCCTGAACGTCGCCGGCGTCTACTTGGCGACGTTCATGCTGCAGGGCGACGCGTTGAGTATATACGAACTCAGCCTCGCGCTTTGGCTTGTCGCAGCTCCCGCGCTCATCGGCCTCGCGGCGCTGCGCCTTCTCTTCGACGCGCGGCCACTCTTGCGCAGCGGCTTCGGCGACTTCGCCTATTTCTGCACCTGGATCGCCTCGATCGCAGTGCCGGTCGCAACGGAAAAGGCAGAGCCGGGCTTTGCGGCCAACATGTGGGACTTCGCCGGTTTTGTGACGCCGCTGAAGTACGGCGCGCCGGCGGGCACCGACAGCTTCTCAATCGGCGGCGGCTTTCGCGCCGAGGGCTCGATCGAACTCGACGTGATGGCGGGCCTCATGTCGCCAGGCTACATGGCTTCGCGCTTCGCCTGGATTGGCGTCGCCGTGGCGATCGTGGTGATCGCGGGGCTCATCTATCAGCAGCACCGTCCGCGCAAGCGCGCGCCCCTTGGCGGCAGGTTGGGCAAACTCCTGAGCGCCGGCGCGCCACCCAAAGCGCACGCGGATGCAAAGCCTGCGGGCTTCAGCTGGGCGGCGCCGCTCGGGCTGTTCATCTCCGAATTCCGTCTCATCGGGTCGGGAAGAATATTCCTGATCCTCGCCACAATCGTTTTTGCGATTGCCGCCGTCGCGGACTTCCGCCACGTGGCCAGCCCCGCGGCCATGCTGCTCCTGGTCTTCGCGCTCTCGGCCCATGCAGGCCGGAGCGAGGCGCGCGGGCTGATGGCGCTCACCAATACCGCAGCGTTTGCGCCGATGTTGCGCCGCGCAGCGTTCGTGATCGCGGGCGCCGCATGGTCGACATTGCTTGCGGCGCCGACGCTTTTCCGCGCGCCATCGGCGGACAACCTGATCCTCGCCCCCGCCACCGGCGCGGTTGCTGCGACTGTCGCCATCACGCTTGCGCGGGTAACCGGCTCCGCCTTTGCGCCGCGCCTGGTGTTGCTGGTGCTCTGGTACGTCTATTCGTCGATGTGAGCGCGGCGCCGATAACACAGGTTATGCGGCAGAGCGCAAGCTTACTGCTTTCGTAGCTATCCGCCGCGCGCGCCACGTGTTCTCTCGATAACGAGGGACATCGTTGGGTGGAGCGTACGCGCCATGCGCGCGGTAATGTCCCTTGTCCGCACCTGGATCGCCGGCATCGGCGGGTTCGCGATGATCACCGCCGCTTTTCTGGTGGCGATGACGCTCGCCATATCCGGTCCGCCGACGGCCGAGGAGATGGCCGAGCTCGAAACCGCGACGCAGACCGCGTTGCAGGACGCAGATCTGGCCGCCCGCGCGTTCGGCGCCGATATGTGCGTGCGTTTCGAACTTGAGTGCGCGACGCCGCAGCCGCGCGCCGCGCCGCCACCGACGCAGGCCCGGCCCGTGGAACAAGCGGCGCCAAGACCTCCGATCGTCGTCGCTGAAGCGGCGCCGCCGGTGACGCCCGATCCGATCCCGGCGCTCGCGGGTTCGCCCAGTGAAACACAACCAACTCCGCCGCGAGCGAGGGAGAGCGCCGCGCGCAGGACGCCGCATGTCCGCGCGCGGCGCGCGGCGGCCGACGCAGAAGCACACGGGCGTCCGCATCGGCGCGAGCGCGCGGCGCGTCTCCCGCGTCAGCGTCACGCTGCGCCGGTCAACAGCGCGCGCCGTCCGCATGCCTCGCCGCGCACGCCGCCGCCTGCGTCGTCGCCAACACCGCCATCCGCGCCACAGCCGGCGGTCGAAACACCGCCGCCGCACGCCGTCGAAGTGAACGCGCCAGGCTCTGTCCGCGCCGAGCCGGAGTCGCGGCGCCAAGAGGAAGAGTCGCCGCAGGCCGCGCGCAACCGCGCTGATGGCGGCGCGCCGCAAGACGATCCTCCAACAGCGGATCAGAATGCACGCGAACAAGCGCCGGACCCGTCGCCAGAGCCGGCGGATGAACCAGAGCCGAGCGACGGCGACCAAGTATAGCGTCAGCCGCCGCTGACTTCGCCCTTCGCGCCGCAAGCGGCGCAGACGCCGGTTTGCTCCACCGTGAAATGGCCGCACGCCGCGCAGGGCTCGCTGCGATAGCCGGTTGCGGCGGGGCGCGACGGCGGCTCGCGCCGCTCGCGGATGTTCTCCACCGTGGCGCGCGGGCGCAGCAACACGAGATTGTCCGCCGATGCGCCGCGCGCGAAGCCGCGCGAAATAAGCCGCGCCGCACTCTCCGCGTCGTTGGCGCGCTTGGACAGGCCGTCGCCACGCGCATCGAACGGGTCCACCTGTGCGAGATCGCCACGGCCCAGGTAGGAAACGGCCAGTTCGCGGAAGATGTAGTCGAGGATCGACGTGGCGTGACGGATGGTTTCGTTGCCCTTCACTTCGCCCGCCGGTTCGAAACGCGTGAACAGGAATGCGTCCACGTACTCTTCGAGCGGCACGCCGTACTGCAGGCCAATCGAAATCGAGATGGCGAAATTGTTCATGAGCGAGCGGAAGGCCGCGCCTTCCTTGTGGAGGTCGATGAAAATCTCGCCGAGTTCGCCGTCGTCGTACTCACCGGTGTGCAGATAGACCTTGTGGCCGCCGACGACCGACTTCTGGATGTAGCCCTTACGCCGTTCCGGCAGCCGGCGGCGCTGCACTTGCGGTGGCGCTTCTGCGGCTTGCGTCACCGGTGCGGGGCGCTGCAGCGGCGCCGCCGGTTCTTCGATCTCGTCGTCGAGCGAGAAGCTGAGCGATGCCGCCGGCGCCTCGGCGCGGATGTTGATCAAGCTGACGCCCGCAGCACCCGCGGCGTTGAGCAAGGCTGCGCGGCGATCGGCGTCGATTTCCGTGAGCGTGATGTCGAGTGCGGCGCGGGCGTAGGGCGCCACCGCGCCCGCCATCGCTATGCGCGCTTCCGGCGCGATGTCGCGGTCGCCGAGAAAAGCGGCGGCGTGCGCCTCCTCAAGGGGGGCGCCGTTGAGATCGCCCGCGCCCATGCAGAACGCTTCGGCCGCGGCGATGTCGTCCTCGGTGAAACCCAGCGTCTTCAGGAGGTCGCCGCGCTTGCCGGCCGCGACGTCCGGCGGCAGCTTCAGCACCTCTTCGCAAAGGTCCGGCCCGATCACCAGCGGATGCACCGCGGCGCGGATGTTGAAGGCGTCGGCCGCCGCTTCTTCGATGGCTTCGAGCGCGGGCTCGGTCAGACCGATTTTTTCAAGCCGCTCCAGGTTGACGCCCGGCGCACCGCGCAAGGTGCGTCGGCCTTCGACATGAAGCGCGATCGCGGCGATGGCGTCGGCGTCGTAGCCGAGGCGCGCGAGGCCGGCGCGGGCGTCGTCGCTCAGCTGACGACCGAAACCGCCGTCGGCGCGTGCGCCATAATTGGCGACGCCGGCTTGGGGCGACAGACCCGTCGCTTGCAAGCCAAGCCGCCCGGCGCTTGCGGCGTCGTTGGCGAACGCGACGACGATGCTGGTGCGCAGGCCGCCGATTTTCTCAGGCAAGGCTGCGTAGATGGCCTGCGCACGCGCGGCCACTGGCCCGCTTAATGCGCCGATGACGGCGCGCGCGTTGCGCAGGGCGGCGTGCTCCGCTTCACGAGCGCGAGTCCATTCGGGATAGGCGCCGGCGGCTTCCGCGAGCGCTGCGCTTTCCGAGATCGCGGCTGCATGCGCGAGCGCCGCAACCGCTGCGGCGATCGTCCGGCCTTCACCGCTGTCATAGGCGACGCCGCAGCGCATCAGCAGCGCATGTAGACCCTCAAGACGTATGAGGATGGGGCGGCGCGGACTGGTGCGCGGGCTGCCATGAGCCGCGTCGAGCGCATGCACCAGCGCGCGCACCGAGGCTTCAAATCCTGCAATGTCAAAGCCGTTCTCGCTGCACTGGAACCGATGCAGCGCAAGACTGGCGCCGATAACGCTGCGCTCGTCATCCGCGCTGATTGCGCCGGTGGGATCCATGGCGCCCTCGCCGAACGCGGTGAGAGCGTGCGCGCTCATCTCAGGCGAGGCGATTAAGACGCGCCGGCGGGCGGGATCGGCGCCGGCGTCCAACGCAGCCGCATAGGCGCCGCGCGCGACGGCGCCGGAGAGCGCGGCGAGAATATCGGCGTCCGGCGCGCCGGCGAGACGCGCAGCGGCTGCTTTGCGGCGCACGCCGCCGCTGGACGCATCGAGACCGTTGCGCACGACTTCGATAGCAAGTTCCGCCAGAGCCGCATCGAGCGCGCGGGCGCCTGCGGCGATGGCGGCGCCGGCTTTGCCGCGCGCAGTTTCATCCGCGATGAGTGCGGCCGCTGAATCCGCGTCGGGGCGCACCAGAATTGTCGCGCCTTCGCGTCCGGTCGGATCGGCTAGGCGCGCAGCGGCCTCAAGCGCATCGAGCGCAGGCTGACTGGGCTGGCCCGCGATGCCGAGCTTTGCGCCGGCGGCAAGCAGGGTTTGCGCGCGCGATACGGCGGTGAGTTCTTCGCTGCGCTCGTCGGGCCAGCGGATCAGCGCCGTGCTCACCGCAAGCGCCGGGCCTTCGGCCAGGGCCGCGCGCATGAGCGGCGGGTCGAACGCGACCTGTCCGGCCTTCATACGCAGCGCCAACACATCGGCCAGCGCCGTGTCCTTGGCCCATGCGCCCAAGCGGGCGGCGGCGCGTGCGATGGCGGCAGAGACGCTGGGTCCTGCGTCGGTGGTGAGAACGAAGTTGGCCTCAACCGCGGCCAGGGTCATGGCTTCGGTCCACGCCTCCGGCGCTTCTACCGCCCGCGCCGTCTCGTCCGCAAAATCCTGGGCCATGAAAGCCTCCCTCAGAGCGGCTGAAACTAGGGTGCGTCGGGGTCGGCAATCAATATCTAGTATGCAACGACCGCCAGTTATCCCAAGATATGGTTTCGCACCTGCACTGGACGCAGAAAGGGGGCTTCGCCATAGTGCGCGCCGCTGATTTGGCCCCGCTCAAGGACGTCTTTCCCGCATGCTCAAGCGCATTTTCACCTGGTGGAACGGGGCGACCCTGGGCGCGATGTTCGACATCGGCCGCCGCGGCGTGCTCGTTGGAAAGGACGAATTCGGCAATCGCTATTTCGAAGAAAAGCGGCCCAGCCTGGAAGGGCGTAAGCGGCGCTACGTGATTTATTCGGGCTTGGCGGAGGCCTCGCGCGTCACCGCCGATTGGCATGGCTGGATGCATCACACCGTTGAGGATCCGCCGACGGTGGCGCCCGCCAAGCTCAAGCCCTGGGAAAAACCGCATAAGCCGAACCTAACCGGCACCCGATACGCGTACCGCCCCAAGGGTTCGATGGCGCGCGGCGGCGTGAGGGCCGCGTCAACCGCCGATTATGAAGCCTGGAGCCCGGATTCGGAGGACAAGGCCTGATGGAGCGTTGGGGCGAGACCATTCTCGGCGCGATCGTCGCGGCGGTGGCGATCGGCTTCTTCGCTTTTGCGGCCGCACAGGCCGGCCAAACCAGCGGCGGCCGCGGCGGCTACGTGCTGACCGGCCATTTTCAGCGCGTTGACGGGATCGATGTCGGCTCGGATGTGCGCATGTCCGGGGTGAAGATCGGCGTGGTGCAGGCGGTCGAGATGGACCCCGTGACCTTCCAGGCCAAGCTTACCCTGTCGTTGGATCGCGCCGTTTTCCATTTTGAGCGTTGCGAGGGCCCCAATCCGCCGCCGGAAGGCTGCGGTGTTCCCGACGATTCCACCGCCCGCATCAGCTCCATGGGCCTCCTCGGCGGCAATTACGTCGCGATCGAGCCTGGCTCAGGTAATGCATTGGCGCAGAACGGGGAAATCTCGAACACAGCGGGCGCCGTGGATTTGCTCACTTTGTTCTCCAGTTTCGCCCGGGGAAACAACGAGAGTTCGAGCGGAGAGACCAATCCATGATGCGCACCGTTCTCGGCGCTGCTCTGTTCATGGCCGCACTGGCGACGCCGGCGTTTGCCGAGCGGGCGGTAATCCGTGGGCTCGACAAGGTTACCGGCCACGCGCGGGACTACACCATGTCGATCGGGCGCACGACGCGCATTGGCTCACTTGAAGTGGTGCCGCGCGCCTGCGCCAAGAGCGCGCCGGAAGAGACGCCGGAAGTTCGCATCTACGTGCAGGTCTACGATCATCCCACCGCGCGCGAAGGCGAGGCAGAGCAGGCGCGGCGCGAGATTTTTCACGGCTGGCTGTTTGCCTCAAGCCCGGGCCTCAACGCGGTGGACCATCCAGTGTACGACATCTGGGCCGTGGACTGCGTTCAGTAAGCGGCCTCTAGGCCGACAAAATCGCCAACATCTCGTCCGGCGGCGCGTCCTCCGGCAATCTGGAAAAATCGCCGCTCGTATCGAGCGCGAGCCCGAGCAATGCATGAAAGATGCGCCGCGGCAGTGTTTGCGCGCCGAACTGTTCAAGGTGTGCGGTCATGAATTGCGCATCGAGAAGCCTAAAGCCGCCGTAGCGTAGGCGCGCCACGAGGTGGATGAGCGCCGCTTTGCTGGCGTCGGTCGTGCGCGAGAACATGCTCTCGCCAAAGAACGCACCGCCCAGCGCCACGCCGTAAAGGCCGCCCACCAGCACGCCGTCGAGCCTGGTTTCAACGCTGTGCGCCATGCCGCGCGCGTGCAGTTCGAGGTAAAGCGCGCGGATGTCGGGGTTTATCCAGGTGTCCTCGCGGTCGGGTCCGGGAGCGGCGCAGCCGTCGATAACCGTGACGAAATCACGATCGATCGTGAAGGTGAAGACGCCCGAGCGCAGCGTCCGCTTCAGCCGGCGCGAAATGTGGAACTTGTCGAGCGGGAGAATGCAGCGCCAGTCCGGGTCGACCAGGAACACGCCTTCGTCATCGCGACTCTCCGCCATGGGAAAGACGCCGCGCCGGTAACAGGCGATAAGATCGTCGGGCGTGAAGGGTTTCACGGGGCGCAACCATGCCAAAAGGCGACGCTGGCGTCACCTTTGGAGACCATCAGACTAGTCGCAAGCCGCTCGCGAGGGCGGCGTCCCGGGACTAGGGTGGCGGCATGGCCGAAGATCTGAAGCTCCTGCCCACCCGCGAACAACTCATTCACGCGCTCTATGAGGCCGCCGAACTCGAGCACAATCTCATGTGCACGTACCTCTATGCGGCGTTCAGCTTGAAGGACGGCGAAGCGGAAGGGCTCAGCGCCGACGAGGCGGCGGCGGTGAAGCGCTGGCGGCGCACCATCCTCGACGTCGCCATCGAGGAAATGGGCCACCTGGCGGCGGTCTGGAATATCACCGCCGCGGTGGGCGGCGCGCCGCGCTTCGGACGCGTCAATTTTCCGATCGATGCAGGCTACCTGCCTGCCGGCATAGTGGTGAAGCTGGCGCCCTTCAACGAGGACGTGCTGCAGCATTTCATTCATTTGGAGCGGCCCAAGGATTCTACCGAGCCGGACGGCGAGGGCTTCCACTATGAGCGCAACTTTAAGCGCAACCCGCCCGTGCGCCGCCTCACGCCAATGGGCTTCGACTACGAAACCGTGGGCGAGTTCTACGATACGATGGAATACGCGCTGGGCGTCATGACTGATCGGCTGGGTGAGAAAGACCTCTTCTGCGGCGATCCTGCGCTCCAGCTTTCAGCAAACGAGATCGACCTGGAAGGCGCCAAGCCGGTGCTCTGCAAGAAGACGGCGATCCAGGCCTGCGAGGCCATCGTCACGCAGGGCGAAGGCGCCAGCGCCGAGAATCCGAACTCTCACTTCTGCCGTTTCCGCCGCATCCGCGATGAGTTGACCGCGCTCAAGCAGAAAAATCCGGGTTTCGAGCCGGCTTTCAATGCAGCCGTGAATCCGGTCTTGCGCCGTCCGCCCGATCCCGACGGCCATGTCTGGATCGAGGACGAAGCCGCATCCGCCATCGTCGATGTGGCCAATGCATCCTATCAGACCATGCTGCGGCTGCTTGCGTATTCCTATGTCGTGCCTGGTCCGAGCCGGGAAAAATCGCTCGCGGTCGATCTGTCCATCGACATCATGAAAGCGTTCGCCATGCTGGGCGAAAGCGCCGCCCGGCGGCCGTCGGGAAGCCGGACCGGCTGCAACGCCGGCGTATCGTTTACGGCGCTGCGCGACTCTGCGCCGCTGCCGCACGCCGAAAGCTCGCGCCGCTTCTTCGTGGAGCGGATGGCGGAGCTGGTGAAGGGCGCCGAGCGGCTGGATCAAAAGGATCAGCGGGTCGCGCGTGCGACCGGATTGCTGAAGGCGCTCGCGGCGCGCGCGCGACAGTTCGAAGCGATCGAAGATGCGCCTGTTGCGATCGCCGCTGCGCCGCCGCCGGTGACAAAAGCCAAGGCGTACGAGGTTAAGGACGGCGTCGAGCATGTCGTCGGCGAGAAGGTTACGATCAACTACACGGGCAAGCTCTGCATCCACTCCCGCTATTGCGTCACCCAGGCGCCGCGCTCTTTCCTCGCCAATGTCGAGGGCCCCTGGATTCATCCCGACGACACCGAGGCCGAGGAGTTGGCGGCCGTTGCGCGCAACTGCCCCTCCGGCGCCATTCAGTACGTGCGCAACGACGGCGCGCCCGGCGAACAGGCGCCGCCGGTAAACCTCGTGCGCACGCTGCAGGATGGGCCGAACGCCTGGCGCGGCGATCTGCGTATCGACGGTAAATCGATCGGCTATCGCGCCACGCTCTGCCGCTGCGGCGCCTCGAAGAACAAGCCGTACTGCGACGGCTCGCACCACGATATTCACTTCGAAGCGTCCGGCGAGCCGGCCACAGGCGACAAGACCGCGATGCTGGCGGTGCGTGACGGCCCCATCGAGATAACACCGCAGATCGACGGGCCGCTGATGGTGCGCGGCAACATGGAAATCATATCCGGCACGGGCCGTGTGGTCGCGCGCGTAACCGCGGCGCGCTTCTGCCGCTGCGGCCATTCGCAAAACAAGCCGTTCTGCGACGACACACATAAGAAGGTCGGCTTCAAGTCGACCAATTAGTGCTCGCTCAGATCCTTCTTGCCCTGCCGGGCGCGGCGGCGGTCGAACCAGGCGTCCAGCGGCAGGAGCGCCACCAGCACGGCCAACGTCAGCACCACGCCCAGCGCAACGATGCGCCAGGTCGCCAGGCCGCACGCAATGCCGAGCGCTGCGGTGACCCAGACGGTGGCGGCGGTGGTGAGGCCGTGGACGCCGCCACCGTCGTCGTCGGGTTTGCGCAACACGGCGCCCGCGCCGAGAAAGCCGATGCCCGCCATGACGCCCTGGATCACGCCCTGCACGACGCGGCTGACCGCATCGGGCTCGTTATTGAGCGCGGAGAGGTGGACGGTCGCAAGGCAGACGAGCGCCGAGCCGAGTGACACCAGCCCCAGCGTGCGCACGCCGACTGGCTTGCCACGCCATTCGCGGTCGATGCCGATGATCACGCCCACGATCGTCGCAGCGAACAGCCGCAGGGCGATGTCGGCCATGTCGACGTCGGGATGGGTGGGCGTTTCCATGCGGTACGAACGCCGCCTCTGCGGGCGCCGTTCCGCCGCGGGCGCGGTTAATGCGCGGCGATCGCCATCACCAACAAGGCGAGTGTCGCGAACACTGCTAGCATGCTGAAGCTATTTTGCGCCATGACGAAGCACCCCACGTGAAGTGCTCCGCGTGTTGCAAGGCTTAAGCCTTGGCGTCCGCTTTCGACTTCAGATGTTGCTCGAGCCAGTGGATCGAGTAGTCGCCATTGATGATGTCCGGCTCGGTCATCAGCTTACGGAAGAGCGGCAGGGTGGTTTCGACGCCGGTGATCACCATTTCGTCGAGCGCACGGCGGAGCCGCATCAAGCACTCCGCGCGGTCGCGGCCGTGGACGATGAGCTTGCCGATGAGCGAGTCGTAGTTCGGCGGGATCGCATAGCCCGAGTAGATCGCGCTATCGAGCCGGATACCTAAGCCGCCCGGTGGGTGGAAGCCGGTGATGGTGCCGGGCGAGGGGCGGAAGGTTTCCGGGTTTTCGGCATTGATCCGGCACTCGATGGCATGGCCGAAGAACTGGACGTCCTTCTGCTTCACGCTCAAGGCGGCGCCGTCGGCGATGCGGATCTGTTCGCGCACCAGGTCGATGTCGGTGATGCTTTCGGTCACCGGGTGCTCGACCTGCAGACGCGTGTTCATTTCGATGAAATAGAACGCGCCGTCCTCGTAGAGATACTCGACCGTGCCCACGCCCAGGTAACCCAGCTTGCGGATCGCGTCGGCGGTGATCTGGCCGATCTTGTCGCGCTCGTCGGCGTTCAAGGCCGGGCTGCCGGCTTCTTCGAGAATCTTCTGGTGACGGCGCTGCAGCGAACAATCGCGCTCGCCCAGGTGGATGACGTTGCCATGGCTGTCGGCGACGATCTGGATTTCGATGTGACGCGGACGCGTCAGATACTTCTCCATATAGACTTCGTCGTTGCCGAACGCGGCCTTGGCTTCCGCGCGCGCGGTGCCGAAGGCTTCGGCGACATCGTCCGCCGTGCGCGCGACCTTCATGCCGCGTCCGCCACCGCCGGCCGCAGCCTTGATGAGCACCGGGTAGCCGATCTTCTTGCCCCAACGCTTCGCGTCCTCTTCCGTGGCGATGCCGCCATCGGAGCCGGGCACCACAGGCATGCCGGTATCGATCGCCGCCTGCTTCGCGGCGATCTTGTCGCCCATCAGTTTGATGTGCTCGGCCGTCGGGCCGATGAAGGTCATGCCGTGCTTGGTGACGATCTCGGCGAACTTGGCGTTTTCCGAGAGAAAGCCGTAGCCGGGATGGATGGCCTGCGCGCCGGTGATTTCGGCGGCGGCGATGATGGCTGGGATGTGGAGATAGGATTTCGCCGCCGGCGGCGGGCCAATGCAGACGCTCTCGTCGGCGAGGCGCACGTGCATGGCTTCGCTGTCGGCGGTGGAGTGCACCGCGACGGTGGAGATGCCCATCTCCTTGCAGGCGCGGTGGATGCGAAGCGCAATTTCCCCGCGATTGGCGATGAGGACTTTCTCGAACATCGACTACTCGATCACCACCAGCGCTTCGCCGTATTCGACCGGTTGCGAGTCGGCGACGAGGATGGCGGTGATCTTGCCCGCGCGCGGCGCCGGGATCGGATTGAACGTCTTCATCGCCTCGACGACCATCAAGGTCTGGCCTTCGCTGACACTGTCGCCAACCTTGATGAAGGGCGGCGCGCCGGGCTCGGGCGAGAGATAAGCGGTGCCGACCATCGGTGAGGGCACGGCGCCCGGATGCGAGGCGGCCGGTGCGGGCGCCGCAGCCGCTGGCTGCGATGAAGGAGCCTGCGGCGGTGACAGCGTTGGCGCCGGCGCCGGCGCGGAATGCACGACGTGGGTGTGCGCGGGCGGCGGCGGGGCCATGGTCAGCGTGCGCGCAAGGCGCAGCCGCAATTCGCCGTACTCGACCTCGATCTCCGTCAGCCCGGTATCGTCCAGCACCTTGGCCAGATCGCGCACTAGGTCCGCATCGACGCCGCTCTTCGAGGCCTTCCGCTTGGGCGCCGCCACCTGCGGCACGCGCGCCATTTTGCGCTTGGCGAGGGATCGGCTCGGTTTCTTGCTCACGCGTTCTGACCTTCTTTCGCCAGCGCGGCTGCCGCCTCGATGGCCAGTAAATACGATGTCGCCCCAAAGCCGGCGATGACGCCCTTTGCGGCCTTTCCGACTAACGAAACGTGACGGAAATCCTCGCGCGCGGCGGGGTTGGACAAGTGGGTTTCAATGACCGGGATGGCGATCGCCTTGATGGCGTCATGCAAAGCGACGGAGGTATGGGTGTAGGCGGCGGCGTTTAGAACAACCGCTGCGGCTTTGTCTCTAGCCTCCTGCAGCCAGTCGACCAGTTCGCCTTCGATGTTCGATTGTCGAAACACCACTGTATGGCCGAGTTCGCCCGCGCGTTTCGTAACGGCAGCTTCAATGTCCGCCAGCGTGGCGCTGCCATAGATGTGCGGCTCCCGCGACCCCAGCAGATTGAGGTTCGGGCCATTCAGCACGTAGATCGGCTTCCCGTCCGGCATCGTCCCCAAAGAAACCTTTCATGCGCGGCTGGATGGATGACAGCGGTTGCCGGTCATCCGTGGGGGGCTTAAGTCGGGGCGGATAGGAAGGCCTATGCGTCTGACGGTCAATGGAGAAACGCGAGAGGCGCCCGATTCAGCGACCCTGGCGGACCTGCTCGCCTCCCTGGGGATCGACGGGCGTCGCGTGGCCGTCGAACGCAACCGCGAAATCGCGCCGAAGTCTCTGTGGTCGCAGATTGTTCTGGCGGATGGGGATGAACTGGAGATCGTCCAGTTCGTGGGGGGCGGGTGATGGTCCGACCGCTTGAGGCGCGCGCACCGGCGGGGCTAGGCAAGGTCATCGCTTGCGTGGAGTCCGTCGATAACTACTCGCGGCTTCGAATGGCGGACGACTTCGCCCACCAGCTTGGTGTCAGCAAAGTGGAGTGCGAAGAAGCCGTGAGCTTCATTGACGCCGCACTCAAGGATGAGAAGACCTCGAACGCGGATATAAAGGGTCTCCTCAACCGAGTATGCGGAGATTGGAGCTACTCTTCGCCGTTCGGCGCTGACGCCAAGGCTGCGCGCAACCATCTCGCGGCCGCTCGAGACGCCATCGCTGCTTGGGATGGCTGGATTTCATAAATGACTGACACACCGCTCACCATCGCCGGCAAGAGCTACGCTTCGCGCCTCATCATCGGCACCGGCAAGTACAAGACTTACGCCGAGAACGCCGCCGCACTTGAAGCGAGCGGCGCGGAGATCGTCACCGTTGCGGTGCGGCGCGTGAACCTCTCCGATCCGACGAAGGAACGGCTCACCGATCACATCGATCCGAAGAAGACGACCTTCCTGCCCAACACCGCCGGCTGCTTCACGGCCGACGACGCGCTGCGCACGCTGAGGCTCGCGCGCGAAGCGGGCGATTGGAAGCTGGTGAAGCTCGAAGTGCTGGCCGATCAGAAGACGCTCTATCCCGACATGGAAGAGACGCTGAAAGCCGCGAAGGTGCTCATCGCCGAAGGCTTCCAGGTGATGGTCTATTGCAGCGACGATCCTGTGTACGCGAAGAAGCTCGAAGACGCCGGCTGCGTCGCCATCATGCCGCTCGGTTCGCTGATCGGCTCCGGCCTCGGCATCCAGAACCCGGTGAACATCCGCCTCATCGTCGAACAATCGCGCGTGCCGGTGATCGTCGACGCCGGCGTCGGCACGGCGAGCGATGCGGCGCAGGCGATGGAGCTGGGCGTTGATGGCGTGCTGATGAACACCGCCATCGCCGAAGCGAAGGACCCGATCCGCATGGCCCGCGCCATGAAGCACGCCGTGATCGCTGGCCGCGAAGCCTATCTCGCCGGCCGCATGCCAAAGAAGAAATACGCCGACCCCAGTTCGCCGCTGGGCGGGCTCATTTGAACGGCGACGTCGAGGCGATCTTCCGTCGCGCGGTGGCGCTGCATCGCCAGGGCGCGGTGGCCGACGCGGGTCTGCTCTATCAGGACGTGTTGCGCGACGCGCCACAGCATGTTGAAGCGCTGCACCTGTCGGGCGTCGCCGCCATGCAGCTGGGTCAGCACCAGCGCGGCGTCGACTTCATTACGCGCGCTCTGGCGCTGAAGCCGGATCATGCGGAGGCGCACGCCAATCTGGGCAATGGGCTGAAAGCGCTTGGACGGCTCCCGGAGGCGTTGGCGAGTTATGATCGCGCCTTGGCGCTGAAGCCGGGGCTGGCGGAAGCGCATTTCAATCGCGCCGGCGCGTTGCAGGCGCTGCAGCGCCCTGCGGAGGCGATCGCCAGCTTCGACGCGGCCATCGCCGCCGACGCGCGTTTCGCCGCGCCGCAAACCTGGCTCGACCGCGCCATCGCGTTCTCGGCGCTGGGCCGCGCGTCGGACGCGCTGGAGAGCGTCGGCCGCGCCTTGGAGCGCGATCCCGATTACGTCCCGGCGCTGGCGTGGCGAGCGTTTCTGTTCCTGGACATGAAGCGCCTCGAAGAAGCACGCGACGATCTCGCGCGGGTGCTGAAGTCGGGCGCCGAGCTCGATTACGTGCGCGGTTACTGGCTGCACGCGAAGATGCAGCTTTGCGACTGGCGCGACTTCGAGGCCGAGGTCGCGCAGCTCTTCGCGGCGGTGGAGGCGGGCAGGAAGGCCTCGCACCCGTTCCCGCTTTTGGCGATGGCGGATCGGCCAGACGTGCACCGCCGTTGCGCTGAATTGTTCGCGCCGCCGGCGCAGCCGCGTGCGCCGTTCGCGGCGAAGGCTGAAGGCGAAAAAATCCGCGTCGGCTATTTTTCTTCGGACTTTCACGACCATCCGGTGGCGCATCTCGCAACGCCGCTGCTGGAAAACCACGATCGCAGCCGTTTCGAGATCGTCGCCTATTCCATGGGTCGCAAACGCGATGGATGGCAGGAGAGGGTCAGGCGCAGCGTCGATCGCTTCTTGGACGCGAGCGCCATGTCTGCGCCGGAGATCGCGGCGATGGCGCAGCGAGACGGCCTCGACATCGCCGTGGATCTCAGCGGCCACACCGCCAACAACCGCACCGGCGTGTTCGCCGCGCGCGTGGCCCCGGTGCAGATGAGCTATCTGGGCTACCTGGGCTCGATGGGCGCGTCCTATATGGACTATCTCGTCGCCGACGCGACGATCATTCCGCCGGACCTGCGCAGCGACTACGCCGAGAAGATCGTGTCGCTGCCCTGGTATCAGTGCAATGACGCCGCGATACCGCTGGGCGCCGCGCCGGCGCGCGCCGATCATGGACTGCCCGGCGAGGCGTTCGTGTTCGCCTCGTTCAACAACGGTTTCAAGATCACGCCGGCGCTGTTCTCCAGCTGGATGCGCATTCTATCGGGCGCGCCCGGCAGCGTGCTTTGGCTGTTTGCGGGGAATGAAACGGCGGCGGCCAATCTGCGCACGGAAGCGCAGGCGCGCGGCGTGGATGCGCGGAGGCTGGTGTTCGCCGATAAGGTCGCGATGGCCGAGCACCTCTCGCGCCAACGCCTTGCCGATCTTTGTCTGGATACGTTCCCCTATAATGGCGGCGCCACCACCAGCAACGCGCTGCGCGCAGGCCTGCCGGTGCTCACGCTGTGCGGGCGCTCCTTCGCCAGCCGCATGGGCGCAAGCCTTCTGGCCGCCGCACGCGCGCCGGCGCTCATCGCGACCGAGATCGAAGCCTACGAGGCGCGCGCGATCCAGTTCGCGCAATCGCGTGCCGCCTTAGGAGCCGCCAGGCAATCCATGTCCACGGCGGCGCTCTTCGATGCTTCGGCATTCGCGCGCAACATGGAGGCGGCCTATGAGGCGGCGCTCAGGCGCTATCGCCAGGGACTGGCGCCCGATCACATCACCATCTCTTAGCCGACGGGCGGGCCGCCGTTCGCGATCATCGGAGCGTAGACGAAAATGAGCTCGTGCCCGAGCCAGAGCGCGCAGAGCCCCGCGCCGATCGTCAACAGCGGCAGCGCCACCCAGCGCATCCAGCGCACGTTCTCGACGGCGTCCGCGGTGACTGCAATGGCTGCGAAAAGCCAGATCGCCCAACCGGCCAACGTCAACGCCAGCGCGCCAGAACCGGTCTGGCCCGGCGCGAGAAAGGCGATCCAGGCGCCTGCGAAGGCCCCCGCCACGAGGATCCAAGAGCTGCCGCGCCCCAGCCGCGCCGCTTGCAGGAAAGCCCACCCGGCGACCAGGAGCGCGGGGATCGCCATGTTGCGCATGGCGTTTGCGTCAAACCAGGTGGTGCGGCCGACCGCTTCCGCCACCCACTGACCCAACAGAACAAAGGCAGGCGTCAGCGCGAACGAGAGCGCCGGAATGTAGCGCCAGAACTGAGGCGCAAGCGCCGACACTAGTTTCGCGCCTCGCGCCGTCCGCGCGCTTCCCGTGCGGCTTCGCGGAGGCGGGCGTCCAGCGCATCCGGCCGAAAGCCGGGGATCAGCTCGCCGTTGATGACGAAGCCCGGCGTGCCGGTGATGTTGTAGTTCATGGCGTGCGCGCGGTTTTCTTCAAGCAGGCGTGTGATCTCGGGCTCGTTCATCGCCCGCCGCATGCGCGGCACATCGATGCCGGAACGGCGCGCGAGCTCGTCGATCCGGTCCGGCGTGAGATCGCCGCGAAAGCCCATAAGAGCGCGGTGGAACTCCCAATAGCGTCCCTGCGGCATGGCCGCGACTGACGCCAGCGACGCTTCCATGGACGAGGGCCCGAGGATCGGCAGCTCGACGAACACGACGCGCACGTCGGGGCGCTCCCGGCGCACCCGTTCGACCCATTCGAGCGAGGCGTGGCAATAGGGGCACCGATAGTCGAAGAATTCCACGATGGTCACTGCCGCGTTCGCCGGGCCCAACGCGAAATTGCGCGGATCGGAGCGCACCTGATCCCAGCGTTGCGCGTCGTTGCGCGCCTGCAGCGCGTCCAGCGCCTCACGCAGCACGTCCGGATTGCGCACGAGGTAATCGCGCACGACGGCGCGGATTTCGGCCTGTTCCTGCGCGTTGAAGCTCTGTGCTGCGGCAACCGGCGGCAGCGCCGCGAACAGCAGAAATAGGGCGGCGAACCAGCGCGCCATTGGGCGGTCTCCGTGAAACTCAGCTCAGGCAATAGAGCCTTGGCGCGTCCACGCCAAGCTTAGGATCGCCCGCCCCGTTGCTGCGCGCGCTCGCGCATCTCCTCGCCGGCGAAGGTCACGATGTCGCTGGCGCGCTGGAAGGAGGGCGTATTGTGCGGCAGCGTCCTGCGCGCCCGCTCGGCGAAACTCAGCGCTGCGCCATAGTCTCCCATGGAGAAGTTCTGCTCAGCCGAAGCGAGCTGCGCCAGCGCCTCCTCACCGCGCAGGTCGCGCGCGGTGGCGAGTTCGCGCCACGCGTAAGCATTGTCGGGCTCTATATCGATGGCCTGTTGCAAGAGCGCGATGGCTTCATCGGTGCCGGCGCGTCCCTGTGCGGTGTCCAGCGCGCGGGCGAGGTTGATCAGCAACAGAGGTTCCCGCGGCGCGAGTTCGACGGAGCGCCGGTGGTAGGGCACCGATTCAGCCGCGCGCCCGTTCTCGAACAGGATTTGCCCGTAGAGTTCCTGGAAATAGGGATTGCGCGGATCCTCGGCGATGAGCCTGTCAAGTTCGGCGCGGGCCTGATCCAGCTGGGAGACACGATAATAAGCGACTGCGCGCGCGTAGCGCGCCGGAGCGGAAGTGTCGCTCAGCGGGTACTTCGCCAGCGTCTGGCCCTGGCTTTGAATGAAGCCGACCAGCTTCGCCTGCATGAAGCGGAAGCGCTGCAGGTTTTCAGCCGAGTCCTCGGCGTCGCGATGCGGCGCAGCTTCGACACGCTGACGCAGCGCCTCGACGCGATCGGACGAGAACGGGTGCGTCATCAGGTAGGGTGGCATGCGCCGCTGCTGGAATTCGTACTGACGCAGGTTGTTGTTGAAGAAGCTGATGAGGCCACGGCCGGACTGGCCGCTGTCTTCCAGCAAGGTCGCCGCCGCCTGGTCTGCCGCGCTTTCCTGGACCTGCGTGTAGCGGACGTAATTGCCCATCGCGAAGCCTTGGCTGCCGCCGATGAGGGCCGCGCCCGCTTGCGGCGCGCCGGCTGCGATCGCCAGAACGCCGAGACCGATCGAAATCAGCATCGGCGCCATGGCTTGCTGTTGCGCTTCGCGCGAGCGTGCGAGGTGGCCGCCCGAGATGTGGCCGGTCTCGTGGGCGAGCACGCCGATGATCTCGTTGGGATTGCGCGCGGCCATGATGAGGCCGGTGTGCACGAAGATGTTCTGGCCGCCGGCGACGAACGCGTTCAGCGAATTGTCGTTGACGATATAGATATGAACGTCTTCCGGACGGATATTGGCGGCCTGCCAGAGCGGGGTTGCGTACTCGCGCAGCGTGGCTTCGATTTCCGCGTCGCGGATGAGCGGCGCTGCGCTTGCAGGCGAGACGCTGATCGCCAAGGCGCTCACGAACGCCACAAACCCTGTGGCGATGCGTTTGCGCAGTTTTGCGAACGCCGCTGCGGTCATGCCGCTCTCCTTCGAGACTCGCGTGGCCCCATCCCCGCCGCGTTTGAAACGCTCAAAAACGGCGGGAACGTGACAGGCTCACCTTAGCGCTTTGTCAGCCGCTTTTCTTGGCCCACTTGGAGATGCGCGAGAAAAACTTGTCACGCCGTTCCTGATCCGGCTCGTACGCCGGTTGGGCGAGTTCTTCGGCCACCGCCGGTTCCGGCTCGGCCGCCGGCGCCGCCGCGATGACGGCATCCGGCGCATCCAGGACGGGCTCGGCCGCGGGATGGACGATGATCTCGGCTTCTACGGCGACCGCTTCGTCCTCTTGCGGGGCGGCCTCGGCGGCGATGCGCGCCGGCCGCTCACGGCGCGCGGGCGCTTCGCGCGGCGCCAAATGCTTCGGATCGGCGCTGACAAAATCCAGCCATTCGCCGCCATCCACCTCGAACGTGCGGCGGCCCCGCCCGCGCCGGCGGCGCCTGCGGCCGCGGCCGCGCTCATCGCCATTGGCGAGAGATTCCGGGCGCGGCTGCGGGCTCGCTTCCTCGCGCGGTTCAGCCGCTTCGTCCTCGCGGCGCTTGCCGCCACGGCGGCCGCGCCGGCGGCGCCGGCCGCGACGGTCGCCATCGCCGCCGTTCTCCGCGCGAGCGACCGCTTCTTCGCTCTCCTCGGTCTCCTCCGCTTCGGCGTCCGCCTCTTCAGCGGCGTCGTCTTCTTCTTCTTCGACCTCGACCGGTTGCGCTTCGCGGCGGGCTGCAGAGCGGCGGCTCGCTTCGGCTTCCGCCTCGGCGGCTTCCTCTTCGTCCATCACCGCCGAAACGTTGATCTCGAAGTCGGCCGGCGTCAGGTTCGCCGAGGCCGACACCCGCACGCGCACGCCGTTATTGGCTTCCAGCGACGCCAACGCTTCGCGCTTTTCGTTCAGCAGATAGAGCGCGACCTCGGTGGCCGCGCGCGCATCGATGATGCGGCCCTTGGCTTTGACGCTGGCTTCGTCCAGTGAGCGCAACAGTGCGAGCGCAGCGCTTTCGGTGGAGCGGACGCGGCCTGCGCCTTGGCAATGTTCGCAGACGTGGCTGGTGCCTTCCAGAACGCCGGTGCGGCGGCGCTGGCGCGAAAGCTCAAGCAGGCCGAAGCCGCTGATCTTGCCCATCTGCACGCGCGCACGGTCGAAGCGCAGATTGTCCTTCATCCGCTTTTCGACGATGCGGTCGTTTTTCGACTCTTCCATGTCGATGAAGTCGATGACGATGAGGCCCGCGAGGTCGCGCAGGCGCATTTGCCGCGCGGCTTCGTCGGCCGCTTCGCAATTGGTCTTGAGCGCGGTCTGCTCGATGTTGCGCTCGCGGGTGGCGCGGCCGGAGTTGACGTCGATCGCCACCAGGGCTTCGGCCTGGTTGATGACGATGTAGCCGCCGCTCTTCAACGTGACGATCGGCGAGTAGATGCTCTCGAGCTGCCGCTCGACTCCGTTCTTGGCGAAGATTGGGGTCGAATCCTTCCAGAGGTGGACGCGCTTCGCATGGCTGGGCATCAGCATGCGCACGAAGTCCTTGGCCTCCTTGTAGGCGCCCTCGCCATCGACGTGCACTTCGTCGACGTCTTTGTCGTAGAGGTCGCGGATCGCGCGCTTCACCAGCGAACTTTCCTCATAGATGAGCGCCGGCGCGATTGAGCGCAGCGTGAGATCGCGGATCGTCTCCCAGGCGCGCGAAAGATATTCGTAGTCGCGCTTGATCTCGGTCTTGGTGCGCTTGGCGCCCGCGGTGCGGATGATGAGCCCTTGGCCTTGCGGGACCTCCAGGTCCTGCGCGATCTTCTTGAGGCGCTTCCTATCGGTCGCTTGCGTGATCTTGCGGGAAATGCCGCCGCCGCGTCCGGTGTTCGGCATCAGCACGCAATAGCGGCCGGCGAGCGAAAGATAGGTGGTGAGCGCCGCGCCCTTATTGCCGCGCTCCTCCTTGACCACCTGCACCAGCATGATCTGGCGACGGCGGATGACTTCTTGAATCTTGTAGCGGCGAGTCAGAATGCGGCGGCGGCGTTCGTCGCGCGCCTCGTCATCCTCTTCCTCGTTCTCGCTTTCCTCTTCCGCCTTGGCCAGCTCAGCCTTGATGGCCTCCTGGTCGTCGTGCGGAATGGCGTAATAGTCGGGATGGATTTCCGAGAAGGCGAGGAAGCCGTGGCGGTTGCCGCCATACTCAATGAAGGCCGCCTGCAGCGACGGCTCAACGCGCGTCACCTTGGCGAGATAGATATTGCCTCTGAGTTGTTTCTTGCTCGCAACCTCGAAATCGAAATCTTCAACGCGGCTTCCATCGAGCACCGCAACCCGGGTTTCTTCCGGGTGGGCGGCGTCGATCAACATTTTCTTGGCCATTAAAACGGGCTCCGTGCGCGTCGCGCGCACAGGCCCCCGGGCATCCGGAACGAGCCGGGGCAGGGGCGGCGAGGCGACGCAAAGTCATGAGGGATGATCCTGCGCGATCGCCGCCCTGACCCCGGAGGGCCTCGGTTCGGATCTCGATCGCGGTGCGGATCATAGGTTGCTCCAGTTGACGCCGCCTGAATGGGCGACGCTTACGCTCCGGCAACGGATGGGCCTTCGGGTCCGAACGCGGGCGCAAGGAAAGCGCGCCGCAGGGCCTGGTTCGCCGATCCGCGTGGCGGGAGCGCGCCGGGCGCTCCTGGGAATAATCCCTGACGGCGCAACCGGCGATGCCCAGCACCATGCATGATTTGATTCAGGAAAGGAAGCGCGCCGGGCTGAGGGCGGCGCTCATTCCCCGCCCGAGCCGCGCCGAACCGTGGTTACCCCGGACTGATCCGGCGCCGAAACCAGGAACCCTGGGTTCAGCGTGAGCGTCCAGCCCGGTCCGGAGACGCCGCCCGGGTCCGGGAGCGCCAGCGTGAGCCGGGTGAAGTCGGCGCTGATCAGGCCGCCGGCCGTGGTCCGCAACTCGCCCCAGACGTCGCGGATGGTGAGCACGCCGTACACTTGGCCGAGCCCTTCGACCGGGCTCACCTGATTGGGGTCGAACTCCATCTGCACCGCACTGAGCGGGAGCACGAGGCGAGGGCCTTCGCTGAATCGCGCCCGAAGTTGCGCAACGCGCTGTGCCTGAGCTTCCGCGCGAGCGCGCTCCTCGGCGAGCAAAGTGAGGCCGTCATAGCGGGATGAGGCTTCCGTCAGCGCGGATTCTGTGAAATCGGCGCCTAGCACGCGGGCGAGCAGATCCGCCGGCGCGTCTGCGCCAAGCTGCGCGCGCCATCCCTCCCGGCGTTGATCGAGCAACAGGCCGTAGGCCGGCCCGGATGCGTAGGCGTATGAGCGCGCGAAGGCGTTGTGGTGATCGTAGGCCGCCAATGTGCGCGCCGCATAGGCGAACGCATCGCGCCCTGCGCCAAGCTTCACGCCGGTGTACGATGCAAGCCCTTCATTGCGGTCGAGCGCCGCCTCCTGGGCCGCCGCACCCTCGAACGCCCGTAACCGTGCTGCGCGGAAAGCGAGTGCGTCTTGCGCTGCGTTCCAGCGCGCCTGGCCGCGGGACGCCATGGCGCGCCGCAACGCGCGGAGCTCGAGCCGCATCAGATAACGGCCGTTTTCGCTTTCCAAATGGGCGTTTTCCGAGCCTTGCGCAGGCAGCCCGATGCCGGCCTGCACGCGGTGCCAGGCTTCGTGGGCGACCAGCACGCGCATCTCAACCTCATCGTCGGGCAGCGGGCCCATCACCATGATCCAGCGCACGCCCGCCCATTCCACCGACGTGTTCGCGACGGTGACACCCTGCGGCAGCCGGCCAATCCAGCCGCCATCGCCACGGACAAGCACGCCGTCCGCGTCGGCTTGGCTCGCCCAAACGGCGCGAGTAGCGGGGTCGACGACGATGAGCGGCCCGCACAGGTCCGTGCGCCACAAGCGGCCACGGTCGGCGCGGCACATCGCATTGAGCGCGCTGTTCGCCGCCGCTTCGCGCGGCAGCACCGGATCGGCGGTGGCGTTGACGGCGTAGGCAAACGCGAGCGCGAGCGCGATGGTGCGGATCATTCGCTTCCCTCCGGCGGCCCGCTTAGCGGCGCTGCGTTGCGCCGGTATTGCCGATTTGTTGCAGCCGGGTTGCCGCAATTGGCCGAACTGCGGTTACCCGCGCGCTAACCTTTCCTTTCAACTTGATAGCAAGCGGCTTGAGGTACTTTCCCGATCTTCATGGACCTTACGCGCCGCCATTTCGCATTCGCCAGCGCGACCGCCTTGGGCGTCGCCGTGAGCGGGCGCGCCTGGGGTGATGAACCTGCCGTCGTGCGCGGCGTGCTGCTGCAGCAATCGGGACCCGCGGTCCGCGTTTCGGTGGCGCTCGACCGGCAGGCCCAGGCGAGGACTTTTTTCCTATCCGCCCCCGATCGTTTCGTGATCGATCTGGCGGGCGCGCGCGTGTCGCTTCCTGGCGGCGCGGCCGGCGAGGGGCCGGGCGCCGGTCTGGTGCGCCGCTACCGTTACGCACAGCGCGCGGAGGGTGCGCGTCTGGTGCTCGATTTGGACGCTCCGGCCGGGCTGGTGCGGCAGGAACTGGGCGGCCGCCGCCAGCCCGACCTTCGCTTTGATATTGCGCCGACAGCGCCAGCGGTTCCCGCGGCGCCGCAGCGCCCGGTCGAACTGGCCGGCCGCAGCGCCCGGCGCCGGACCATCGTGGTCGACGCCGGTCACGGCGGGCGCGACCCGGGTGCGATTGGGGTCACCGGCACGCGCGAGAAGGACGTCGTCCTGGACGCGGCCCTGCAACTCCGGGACGCCCTGGAATCCCGCGGCCGCTACCGGGTGGCGCTGACGCGCGACGCTGATGCTTTCGTGCCGCTGGAAGACCGCGTCCGTTTCGCGCGGGCCCAAAACGCCGATCTTTTCATCTCTTTGCACGCCGACAGCCATGCCAACGGCGAGGCGCAGGGCGCCTCGGTTTATACACTTTCGGAGCACGGGGCGACGCGGGCGCAGGGCATGATGAACGCCCAGAACTGGGATATCGACCTCGGCGCCGCCCCCCGTCGCGGCCTGGTGGGCGATATTCTTGTCGACCTCGCCCAACGCGAGACCACCAACCGCTCGGCCCAGTTCGCCCAGACCGTGATCCCCTGCCTGGGCCAGGTCTCGCCGCTCCTGACCAATACCCACCGCAGCGCCGGTTTCTTTGTGCTGCTGGCGCCCGATGTTCCGGCGGTTCTGATCGAAACGGGCTTCCTGTCGAACGCCGCCGATGAGCGCCGCTTGGCCAGTCCCCGGGAACGCCAGCATGTCGCAGAAGCGATCGCCAACGCCGTTGACCAATTCTTCAACGCTGGCATGACCATGGCGCGCGCCTAAAAGCGGCTCGAATCTCCGTATATGACGGGCTCGTTACGGTCGCTGCTCAGGCCTTAATCGCGCCGCATTAGACGGCGAGGCCCGGGCACTGATTTTCGGAAAAGCGCGAGCAGAAGCGGGGCGCCATGTCGCGTAGGGAAGTATCGGATCGCTGGCTCGACGAAGACGACGGTTATGACGATCGTCCGCGCCGTTACGATAACCGCGGTTGGGACGACGAGCGCGGCGGCGGCGGCGGCGGCTGGTTCGGCCGCGGGCCGCTCTGGCGCAAAATTCTCATCGGCATCGGTGCGCTGGCGGGCGTTGGCGTCGTCGGCGTCGTAGCGCTGCTGATCGCGGTGACCGCCGGTCTGCCGAGCCTCGCCGATCTGCAAAACTACCAGCCGCCGATCACCAGCCGCGTGCACGCTGGCGACGGCGCGCTCGTCGCCGAGTTCGCGCGCGAGCAGCGCATGTTCGTGCCGATCGACGAGATTCCCGATCACGTGCGCGAAGCCTTCATCGCTACCGAAGATCAGCACTTCTTCGAACACTCGGGGATCGATTACTCGGGTCTTGCGCGCGCCATGGTGTCCAACGTGGGCAACGTGCTGCGCGGGCGCCGGCTGGAAGGCGCGTCCACGATCACGCAGCAGGTCGCCGGCAACATGCTCACGGGCCGCGCCGCGGCGTGCGACGGAATTTTCTGCGCGATCTACACCAAGCTGCGCGAAGGCGTGATGGCGCAGCGCATCGAGAAGGCGTTCCCCGGCGAGCAAGGCAAGCTCCGCATCCTTGAGCTCTACCTGAACCAGATTTATCTCGGCAACCGCGCCTACGGCGTCGCGGCGGCCGCGCTCAACTACTACGACAAGCCGCTCAGCGAACTCACGCTCGGCGAAGCCGCCATGCTCGGCGCGCTGCCGAAGGCGCCGTCCAGCTACAATCCGGCTGCGCACCCCGAGCGGGCTATGGAACGACGCAATCTCGTGCTGCGCCGCATGCTCGATCGTGGCTTCATCACGCAAGCCGAAGCAGAGGCCGCGCGCGCCGAGCCGATCGTCGTCCACAACCGTCTGGCCGGCGACCAATACGTCGCCTCCGCGCATTTCGTGGAAGAGATCCGCCGCCAGGTGCAGGAGCAATACGGCGAGCGCGCGCTCTATGACGGCGGCCTCTCCATCCGCTCCACGCTCGACACCCGCCTGCAGCTTGCGGCTGCGCAAGCCTTGCGCACGGGGCTCGAAGCCTATGACCGCCGCTATGCGTGGCGCGGGCCCATCGGCGCAGGCGACGCCGCCGGCGACATCGCCGCCCAGCTGTCGCAAGCCGCTGCGGCGCCGCAGCTTTCGCACTGGCAGCGGGCGATGGTCACCAACGTCGCCAACGGCGCCGTCAACCTCACCGCCGAGGACGGCCGCACCGGCCGCCTCGTGAACGATGACGCGCAATGGGCGGCGCAGGGCGCGCGCCGAGAGGCTGCACGTGCGCTTCGGCGTGGCTCGATCATCTACGTCACCCGCCGCAACGACGGCCGCTACACCCTGCACCAGGTGCCCCAGATTCAAGGCGCGCTCGTCGCCATGGACCCGCACACCGGCCGTGTGCTGGCGATGGTCGGCGGCTATTCGTTCAACGAAAGCGGCGGCATGAACCGCGCCACCCAGGCGCTGCGCCAACCGGGTTCGTCGATCAAGCCGATCGTCTATGCGGCGGCGCTCGAATGGACCGGCGGCCAGGCCCCGATCACGCCCGCGACGCTGATCGACGACGGCCCGCTGGCGATCGAAGCGGGCGACGGCTCCAATTGGTCGCCGGAAAACTACACGCACGAATATTACGGCCCGACTCCGCTGCGGCGCGGTCTCGAACAGTCGCGCAACGCCATGACGGCGCGCGTCGCCTACGAGATGGGCGCCGATCGGGTGCTCGAATACGGCCGCCGCTTCGGGATTTACGGAGAGAATACCCAGCCTGTGTTCTCTCTGGCGCTGGGTGCGGGCGAAACCACGCTCATGCGCATGACCACGGCCTACGGCATGCTCGTGAATGGCGGGCGATACATTCAGCCGATCGTCATCGACCGCATCCAGGATCGCACTGGGCGCTCGGTGTTCCGGCGCGACCAGCGCGAGTGTCCGCAGTGCACCGAGGAATGGCGTGGCCAGGCGCCGCCTTCGCTGCCCGATACGCGCCGGCAGGTGATCGACCCTGTCACCGCTTATCAAATCGTCTCGATGGCGGAAGGCGTCGTTCAGCGCGGCACCGCGGCGGGTTCGGTCGGCACGTTGGGCATCCCGCTTGGCGGCAAGACCGGCACCACGAACGATTATAAGGATGCCTGGTTCATCGGCTTCTCGCCCGACCTCGTCGTCGGCGTCTGGGTCGGCTTCGACACGCCGCGCAACATGGGCGAAGGGGAAACGGGCGGCCGCATCGCGGCGCCGATCTTCCGCGACTTCGTGCAGGTGGCCTTGCGCGATGTGTCACCGGCGCCGTTCCGGATCCCGGCTGGCGTTCGCCTCGTGCGCATCGATCCGATGACCGGTCAGCTTGCGGACGCCACCACGCAAAACGCCATCCTCGAGGCCTTCCGTCCAGGCACCGAGCCCACCCGCGATCAAGGCTCCTCGCCCTTTGTGTTCGGCGGCACCGATCCGATCGATCCACGGGTGCTCTCGGGGCTCAACACGAGCTACGGCAGCGAAGAGGAGCGCCAGCGCGCGCAACGCCGTCAGCAGGAACAGCAGAGCGACGATCTGGGCGGGCTTTACTAGCTCAGACCAGCCGCCCTCCCTTGCAGGGAGCGCCTCCCCGACAGCGGGAGGCGCTTCCGCTGTGCTGGCGCCGCTTCAGGGCTTCGCTTATTTAAGCTGCTTCAGATTCTTCAGGACCACCACAATGCGCGCCGACATCGTTTCTCTCTCCGACCAGATCACGTCTGCCGTCGCTCTGCTCCGGAGGCGTCTTTGACTGGGATCGCGCTCAGGTCCGCTTTGACGAACTGACGGCGCTCTCGGAGCGCCCCGATTTCTGGAACGACCCGGAGAAGGCGCAGAAGCTCATGCGTGAGCGCAACAAGCTCGAGTCCGGGATGAACAACATCCTGGCGATCGAGCGCGAGCTCAATGACTCGCTCGAGCTGGCCGAAATGGCGGAAGCCGAGGGCGACGCGGCTCTGGTCGAAGAGGCGTATCAAACACTCAAGAAGGCGCAGACGCACGCGGCGAAGGCCGAGCTGGAGGCGCTGCTCTCGGGCGAGGCGGACGGCAACGACGCCTACATCGAATTCAATTCCGGCGCCGGCGGCACCGAAAGCCAGGATTGGGCGTCGATGCTCTATCGCATGTACGCACGCTGGGCCAACGCGCACGGGATGAAGGTCGAAGAACTCGAATATCAGGACGGCGACACCGCGGGCATCAAGTCGGCGACGCTGCTGGTGAAGGGCGAGAACGCGTACGGCTGGCTGAAGACCGAGGCGGGCGTCCACCGCCTCGTGCGCATTAGCCCGTACGATTCCAACGCGCGTCGACACACGTCATTCGCCAGCGTGTGGGTGTATCCGAAGATCGACGACACCATCGAGATCGACATTCTCGACAAGGACGTGCGCACCGATACCTACCGCGCCTCCGGCGCCGGCGGTCAGCACATCAACAAGACGGACTCCGCCGTACGCCTCACCCACATGCCGACCGGCATCGTGGTCGCCTGCCAGGCCGAGCGCAGCCAGCACAAGAACCGGGCGGCCGCCTGGGACATGCTGCGGGCGCGGCTCTACGAGCGCGAACTGCAGATCCGGGAAGCGGCGGCCGACAAGCTGGCGGAGTCCAAGACCGAGATCGGCTGGGGGCGCCAAATCCGCTCCTACGTGCTGCAGCCGTACCAGATGGTCAAAGACCTCCGCACCGGCGTCGAAACCTCTGACACGCAAGGCGTTCTGGACGGGGATCTGGATCAGTTCATGGCCGCTTCTCTCGCCGCGCGCGTAAGCGGGGCAGGCGAAACGCAGGTCGAAGATATCGAGTAGGCGTCGCTGAAACGTTCGTGTAGGGTTCCCGCTCTTGAGGCGAGGAAAATGAACGTGTTGCGGAAATCTGAGGGGGCGCGCCGATGATGGACGAAGTCCCGCCGGTCCCACCGCCGTGGATCGAGCAGTTTCAACGCGAGCATTTGGCCGGCGACACCGCGCTGACGACGTTTCAGGGCTTGTTGACCGACGAGCTCATCCTGCCGCGCGGGGCGCTGGACTCGAAAGATCCCGCCGCGCTCGTGAACGCCTCGATCGCGTTCGTGAATTCCATGCAGAACGACGCGCTGCTCTTGCCGGGTGAGTTCGCGCAGGAAGCGCTCTGGGGCTACTTCGCGCAGGACTATGTGAACCAGGCGCGAGAGGGCGGCCACGTCCAGTACTTCCTCAATCGCGGCGGCGACAGTCTGGCGGTGAAACTCTCGGGCATGGGCCTGAAGAGCATGATCGCCGACCCGCATCTGGCGCTGTTCAATCAATTCCTGCGCTTGCGGCGCGCCGATGAGAAGCAGGCGCACCGTCTCGCCAAGGAAGCGGGCTTCCGCAATGTCGAAGCGGCGATCCGCGGCATCGATGCACAATTCCAGCAGATCGAACAGAGCGAGCCGCTGGTGCCGCGCCATCGCACATGGCTGAAGAGCTTGCGCAAGCTGCGTGTCGTTCCCGACGCCGACTGGCGCGATGCGGTGATGCGCATCGCCCATTCCAATCCGCTCCTGCAAGCGCGACGCGCCGAGCGCGAACACGCACACGTCGAGTTCCTGAGCAGCGATCCTGTAGCGCAGACCGCGCTTGAGCTTTGCGCCATGGCCGGGCTTCGGTTTGACGGCATCGGCCAGGGCGCGGTTGCGCCTGTCCGCAGCGTCTGGCCCGAAGGTCCGAACGCACGCGCTATGGCGTGGCGCGTCGATACCGACGCCGGCCCGCGCAATCTGCTGATGTACGTGGATGGCGGGTTCTTCAAGAAGCGTCTGGCGGTGTTGGTCGAGCCGGGCCAAGCGCTGCCGGCGGGGAGCACCGCACTTACGCGCGAGAACTTCGAAGCCGCCGCGCCTGGCGTCATCTAGCTCGTCTTGTTTCCCGCAGCGCGGGATCGGCGCTCCGCGCGCAAACGCAGGCGCGCGTAATTGTCGTCATCTCCCTTCGCGCTCGGGTCGTGAGTGTCCGCGCCCGCGCCAGATGGGAGCTTGACGTACGGCGCCCGTTGATTGAATAATCAATCAACGGAGGGCGCATGCGAATTCTTGTATTGGCGGCGTGTTGGCTGACGGCGCTGGCGGGGGAAGCCGCGGCGCAACCGGTGGCGCAACAGGTGGCGGTAAGCTCCTGTACGCGCACCGAGACCGACGGCTCGCGGGCGCTGTGCCACGAGGCGGTGTTGCCGGCATCCGCGCACGACATTTGGATGCTGTTCGCGACGTCGGAGGGCCTGCGCTCCTGGCTCGCACCAGTGGCGGCAATCGACTTGCGCATCGGCGGGATGTGGGAAGCGTCGTATGACGCGAGCGCCCGTCTCGGCGACCCGGGCAACATCCGCAACCGCATCATGAGTTACCTGCCGGAGCGGATGCTGAGCATTCAGGTGGCGAATGCGCCGCCGGGATTTCCGCATGCTGAGCGCGTCGCCGAACTCTGGACCGTAATAGAACTCGAGCCGGTGAGCGCAGGTGAAACACGCGTACGCGTGTCGATGCTGGGCTACGGCGAAGGCGAGGCGGACGACGCGCTCTGGCGCATGTTCGACGCCGGCAACGCCTACACGCTGCAGAAGCTTGGCGAGCGCGTCGGGGAGCGGCGGTGAGCGCGCGCGAAAAGATCGTCCGGGCGGCGATGGAGCTCTTCTGGCTGAAGGGCTACAACTCGACCTCCGTCGCCGACCTGCTCTCGCGCACACAGCTCAATTCCGGCAGCCTCTATCACGTATTCCCCTCGAAGCAGGATGTCCTGATCGGCGTGCTCGAAGCGTATCGCGACGGCATCTACCCGATGCTCCTCGAACCGGCCTGGAGCGGGGTGGACGATCCGATCGAGAAAATCTTCGCGCTCCTGCGCAGGTATCGCACCATGATCGTGGAGACCGAGTGCACCTACGGCTGCCCGATCGGGTCGTTGGCGCTCGAACTGCATGAGCCCGATCCGCGCGTACGCGAGCTGATCGCCGAGAATTTCGAGAACTGGACGGCGGCGATCGAAGGTTGCCTCGTCGACGCCGGCGCGCGCTTGCCGGCAGGGCTCGACACGCGCGCGCTCGCGCAATTCGTACTGACCGCGATGGAAGGCGGCGTGATGCAGGCGCGGACGCATCGCGACGTCGGCTATTTCGATCGCGCCGTCGCGCAATTGCGGGCGCATTTCGATCTGTTGGAAACACAAGCGAAAGTCGACGCTTAGGTCTTGGGGGGAGAGAAAATGGAAGGCATCAGCATCAATTGGCTCGCGGTCGTGGTTGCGGCGCTTTCGTCGTTTCCGGTCGGGTTTCTCTGGTATGGGCCGCTCTTCGGCAAAGCCTGGCAAAAGCATGTCGGCTTGGATGCGGAAGCGGCGGCGCGCGCCAACAAGGGCGTGATGTTCGGCGCTGCTTTCGTCTTGGCGTTCGTGCAGGCCGCAAGCTTCGCGTTCTTCCTCGGGCCGACGCCGTTTCCGTTCTCGGCGCTCTATGGTCTGGTCGCCGGGCTGTGCTGGGTCGGCGCCGCGTTCGGGGTGCAGTACCTGTTCGAGGCCAAAAGCTGGAAGCTGAGCCTCATCAACGCCGGCTACAACACCGTCGTGTTCACGCTGATCGGCGCAATCATCGGCGCCTGGCATTAACGTGATGTGCGCCGCGTTCCTTGCGCTTGCCGCATGGGCGTGCGCGTTCACCGCCAACGCCCAGCCGCAGCCGGATCTGCGGGCGCTCAAGGCATTCGAGGGCTGTTGGACGGGCGTCTTCGCGGGCCAAAACCATCTGCGCGACGATCGCTGTTTCACGCAGGTGAACTTAGGCGCCCAGTGGAACGACGTGCACACGGTCGCCGGTGCGGGCTATGGCGGCGTGAGCATGTATGCGTGGGACCCCGAATTGCGGCGCATCGACGTGACGTACTATGCGAGCGACGGCGCCTTGATGCGCGGTTACGCGATTGCGGAAGTGGATGGCTTATCCTTCCCCGATGCGCGCTACATCGGCGCTGACGGTAGAGTGCTGCATCTGCGGTCGCGCTGGCGGTTCACCGCGTCAGATCGCTTCGAAGCGGTGACCGAGCGCGAGGAAGACGGCGTTTGGACGGAATTCATGCGCATCGTTTACGCGCGTCCGTCTGCCGACGACGCGCACAAATGAAAGGCCCGGCGGTGAGCCGGGCCTTCGAGAGTGTTTCCACTCCAACTTTTGAAACTTAGTTGGTGCCCGTCACGATGACGCCCGAGACCATGCGGTCGTCATTGTCCGGCTCTCCGAACACGCCGAATTGGTTGGCCGGACGCTCGCTCGGCGACACCACTTGCGGCTGCGCCGGGGTGCCGGGGCCAGATTGGCTCAGCGGATCCTGCAGGTAGCGGCACTGGCCTTCGAACACCGCGCCCATCTCGACCGAAAGCGATTGGTGGACGATGTCACCCAACACGTGCGCGTTGCGCGCCAGCATGACTTTGCGCGCGCGCACCGACCCTTCGACGCGGCCGTGCACGGTCACGCTTTCGGAAATCATGTCGCCCTTGACCATGCCGGTGTCGCCCACCGTCACGGAGCCGCCGCGGACGTTGCCCTCGATCTCGCCGTCGATCTGGAGTTCAGCGCCTTCCGCCTCGATCGTGCCGACAACGCGGACGCCGTTGGCGATGATCGAAGCCATCCCCGAACGCCCGCCTTGAACTTGTCTGCGTTGAGTCTGCGGATCGGGCAGCGCGGGCATGGTCGTGGTGTCTTGCTTACCCTTGTTCGTGAACATGCCGTCCAGCCCTCAGAAAGTTGACAGGGTCTACCGCCCTGCCGCGGAACCACACCTCGTAGTGAAGGTGCGTTGCGGTGCTTCGACCGGTCGAACCCATCGAGCCGATGCGTTGTCCAATAGCGACCCGTTCGCCGCGGGTCACCTGAATATCGCGCAAGTGGCCGTAACGCGTCTTGAAGCCGTGGCCATGGTCGATCTCGACGCAATTGCCATAGCCGGAGCGGACACCGGCCCATACCACCGTGCCGGGCGAGGTCGCGACGACAGGCGCGCGTTCGAACGCGGCCATGTCCAGGCCCGAGTGGAACGCAACGCGGCCGTTGAACGGATCGATGCGTTGGCCGTAGCCGGATGTTTCGCGGTAATCGACGGCGACCGGCGCGGCCAGCGGCGTCGAGGAGGCGATCTCGCCGAGGCGGCGGCTTTCGCCGATGCGGGCGGCGACTTGGGCGACGCGTTGTGCGAAGGCCGGGTTGAGATCGCTGTCGCGCAAATAGGCGACGAGGTCTTGCGGAACCAGCGGACCGCCGGCTTCAGCGTCGGCTTCGGGGCCCGTAAGCGAGGCCATCGACACGCCAGTGAGGCGGAGCACGCCACGGACTTGCTCGGAGCGCTCGACGACAGAGTCTTCGAGTTCCGAAAGCGTTTGCTCCTGGTCCGTGGTGAGGCGCTCGGTACGGGCGCGGAAACCAACCGTGGTGACTTGATAAGGCTCGCTCGAAACGGCGCGCGACTGACGCGGCTCGGCTTCGTCGATCGAGGCGGCCATGATGATCCGGGCGCCGTCGCGCTCAATCGGGCGGGCGGCGGCGATCTGGAGGCCTTGGCCGCCGGCGTATTCAAGCAGGGACCGGAGCACTTCGTGACGCGCTTCGAAATCGGCCGTCGCTCGGTCGAACTGGCGGGTGCGCTCTTCAAGCTGCGCGGTCGCCGCTGCGGCCTGGGCGCGGGACTCGTTCAGCCAGCGATCGTATTTGGCGCGCTCGCGCTCGATTTCGGCGTTCGAGGCCGTCGCGTTGGGACCCTCAAGCAGGGTGTTGGCTGTCGCGTAGACGCACCAGCCGGCGAGGCCGACTGCGCCCAACGCGATCATGGCTTGTTTACCAGGAGACAGGGATACGTATCGAACGCTCCCGCCGCTCCGATGATAAATCTGCCGCTCAGGAAATACGCGGTCGAAGAACGCCCGCGCACGCGATCCGAACTGGCTCATGGTCCGCCACCGCCCGCTAACCTACAACACAATACCGTTAGCCCCGCCGAGTTCGACTAGAACCTGAAACGCTCCCGATTTGCAACAGGCCCGGGCCGCGGTTTACGGGAATTTCAGCATCTTTAACACGGCGGTTGCGAATAGCGGGCCAAGTCACGCCGTACAAAGCGAACAATAATCTTAACGTCAGCCGCCTGACTTAATCTCATTTAAGACTTCATCCACATGGCCGGGGACTTTAACCTTTCGCCAGACCCGCTGAATTTTACCCTTTTCATCGATCAGGAACGTCGCCCGTTCGACGCCCATATACTCGCGTCCATAGAGCACTTTCTTGCCCCAGACCCCGTAGAGGTTGCAGACCGTCCCGTCCTCGTCCGAGGCCAATTGCACCTTCAGCCCATGTTTCGCCGCGAATTTATCGTGCTTAGCGACGCTGTCTCGCGAGACGCCCACGATAACCGTGTTCGCACGTGCGAAATTCGCAGACTTTTCAGTGAAGTTTAGGGCTTCTGTCGTACAACCCGGCGTGTCGTCTTTAGGATAAAAATAAAGGACGACCCGCTTGCCCTTGAGGCCAGCCAGCTTGACGCGCCCGCCCCCGGCCGTCGGGAGGTCAAAGGGGGGTGCGGGGTCGCCAGGTTTGAGTGCCGCCTTGGACATGATCGCCCTCTGGGCCGAAAGCCCGGTTGGAAACGCCGTCTGCTGCGACGGCGCTGGTGCATCGCTTTGCGCCAAAAGGTCTGTTCGCGCTACAGATTTGGGCGGGGCGGCGGAGAGGCGCGGATGATTCGCCGCTCGACGCTGATTGTCGCGGAAGTGCTGTTCGGGCTGATGGCGGCGCTGCTCATCGGCGTCGGCGTTCTTTGGTGGCGATTGAGCCAAGGGCCGATCGAACTCAACTTCCTGCGCGAACACGTTCAAGCAGAGCTGTCGGAGGCGCGCTCGGGCCGCCCTGTCGGCATCGAGCGTGTCGAACTCGCATGGTCCGATCAGGGCGGCGCACTGCAGCTGCGCGCGGTCGGCGTGTCGGTCGAGGACGGGCGCGGACATGTGCTTTCCCGTTCCGACGAAGCGCGCATCGAACTCGCCGCACTACCGCTATTGATCGGCAGGATCTCGGTCGAGCGGGCGGAATTCCGCGGCGGGGAAATTTCCATCACCCGCATGGCCAACGGCGCCATGCAGGTCGCGTTCGGGCCGCCCGGCGCGCCGCCGGATATCATCGTGCCGCCGCCGCCGCTGAATGAAACGCTGGAACAGCGCGTCGCGCGCATGCTCGACGGCATGGAGGCGGCGTTCCGGCCGGTCGGACCAGGCGGACAATTGCGCGAGGTTGCGGTCCGCAGCGCGAAGCTCACCATCATCGATGAACAGGGCGGCGGCCGCTGGACCGCCGACGCCGCCAACCTCGAACTGGCCCGCCGCGGGCAGTCGCTCGCGCTCGTCGCCGAGGCGCGGCTCGAAGGCGCGCAGGGGCAGGCGCCCGCGACGCTGCGGATCACCACCGACACCCACTTCCAATCGGCCATCGTCGAATTTGGCGCCAATAACGTCCGCCCGCGGGCGCTGTTCTCGGAAGCGGCGCTCGGCCCGTTCGCAGGCCTCGACGCGCCGTTCACGGCGACGGTCTCGATCGGCCTCGACCGCCGCAGCGGCATCACCCGCTTCGACGGTGACGCCACATTGGGGCGCGGCGTCGCCGACATGGCCGGCGGACGCTTCGATCTCTCCGGCGGCCGTTTCCACGGCCGCTACGACATCGACAGCGACGAGTTCATCATCGACGAACTGCAACTCGCCGGCTCGCGCACCCGCGTGAACGGCGAGGTGCGCGTGCGCGACGTCTCGCGCATCCTCAGCGGCGAGCGCGATCAGCCGGCTGCGTTCAACATCGCGCTGCCGTCGCTCACGCTCGATGTTCCCGGCACCTTTGCGGAGCCTGCATCGTTCTCGAACGTCGAAGTGCAAGGCGCCATCGTCGGCGCCGAGCGATCGATCAACTTCACCCGCATTCATGCGCAGACCGGTCAGGGCACGCTGGATCTCACCGGACGCATCTACTGGGCCGATGTCGCGGGCCGCCCGCATCAGGGCATCAAGCTCGATGGCGGCGTCGCCGGCGCGCTGGACGTGACGCAGGTGATGAGCCTGTGGCCGACCGGTCTTGCGGAGGGTGCGCGCGACTATCTCGCACGTTCGCTGCGCGCCGGGCGGGTGACGGACGCCGTGGTGCATCTCGATATCCGACCGCAGCACATGGCGGCCGGCGTCCTGCCCAATGACGCGATCGACGTGCGCTTCAACGTTTCAGGCGTCGAGATGCGCTTCATCGAGACGATGTCTTCGGTCACCAACGGACGCGGGTCGGGGATTCTGCGCGGCAATTCCTTCGAGATGACGGTGCCGGAAGCGCGCTTCAACGGCATGGCCGTCACCAATGGCCGCGTCGATATTCCACGCCTGAAGCCGAAGGGCGGCATGGCGACGATCAGCGCACGGGTCGACGGCGAGGCGCGCCAGATCCTCGAAGTTCTGCGTCAGGAACCGCTGGCTCTGGGCGATCGGCTGCCGATCGATGCGGCGACCGCGCAGGGGCGCGGCTTCGTCAATCTGCGCATTCAGCGTCCGATGCTGAGCGAGGTGCCGTTCGAAGACTGGCGCTTCAGCGTCGACGGCCGCATCGCCGATTTCGCCGGCAACATGACGACGCGGCGCGTATCGCTCGCCAACGGCCAGTTGCAGGTGCACGGGGATCAGCGCTCAATCACGGTGAGCGGGCCGGTGCGCGCCGGCACGTCGAACGTCACCATCCGCTGGGAAGAGTTCCTGAACCGACCGAGCCGCGCTTCCTCGGAATATACGATCGCCGGCGACTTCGATGCGACCGACCTCGAACGGCTCGGCTATCCGATTGCGACCGAGTATGCGGCGGGGCGCATCGGCGTCACCGTCAACGGCGCGGGACGCGGCTTTGACGTCGACAATGCGCAAATAGAACTCGATTTGCGCAACGCCGCGATCGAGGGACCATGGCGTTACTGGACCAAACGCGCGGGCATAGCGGCCTCGGCGCGTTTCACGGTGCAACGCCACCGCGACGGCGGCCTTCTGTTTACAAACATCGAAGGACGCGGCGGCGGTCTCACCACCAGCGGCATGATCCACTTGTCACGCGACAATCAGATCGCCGAGATCAATCTCACGCGATTGCAGATCGAGGGGCGCAGCGATGCGCGCCTCACCGCACTGCGCGCCGCGGACGGCGGGCTCGATGTGAACGTTACGGGCGCGCTGTTCGATGCGGCGCCGTTCATGGATATGGGCGACGGCGAGCCTGCGGCCGGGCCGACGCCGGTGTCGCAGCGCCAAGCGCAGGCGCAGAACAACGATCCGCCCGTGCGCGCGCACATCGCTGTCGATCGCCTGAAGATGCGCGGCGGCGCGACTTTGGGCGATGCGGTCGTCGACGTGGTCAGCGCGCGCGGCGCGCTGGTGATGCTGGTGGCGGAGGGCCGCTCTCCCGGCGACAAACCGTTCTCGCTGGCGCTTGGCCCGCGGCCCACCGATCCTGCGGGACACATCCGTTTCCGTGCTGAAGATGCGGGCTTTGCGATGCGCGCCCTGACGGGCACGGAAAACATCGTCGGCGGCACGGCGACGGCGGAAGGCGATTGGCGTGTCGGGCCGCCGAGCCAGGCGCGCTTCAATGTGCGACTGCGCGATTTCCAGGTCGTGCGCTTGCCGGCGATGGCCCGACTGCTTTCGTCGGCAGGCTCGCTCACCGGTCTGGTCGAGATGCTCAACGGCGACGGCATCGGCTTTACCGCGCTGGACGCGCAGATGGTCTACGCCAACAACCGCGTGAGCTTTACGGAAGGACGCATGGCCGGTCCGTCCCTGGGCCTCACGGGCTCCGGGGCCTACGACATCGGCCGCGACAGTTTCGACATCGATGGCGTCGTGGCGCCTTCGCCTGGCTTGAACTCAATGCTCGGCAACGTGCCGCTGGTGGGCGAACTTTTCGTGTCGCGCCGCGGCGAAGGCGTCGTCGGCATGACCTATTCCATCAACGGGCCGGCGGCGGAGCCGCGCGTCGGCGTGAATCCGCTGTCGGCGCTGACGCCCGGAATCCTGCGGCGCATTTTCGAACCGACGCAGCCGCGGCGCGAAACGCACGCATTCGAGCAACGCGAGCCGGAGACTCCGCCGCCGCCCGAACCGCAAGCCGCGCCACCGCCGCAAGAGCAGAACACGACGCCCCAGGGCGCCATCGGCGCGGTGGTGAGCGAAAGCGCGCCAGCGCCTTAACTCCTTCAGTCATTTCAGATCCCGCTCCGCGTGTCTGGAATGACTGAACTAGGTGACCTTCAGCAGTGCGTGCTTTTTCTTGCCGAGCGAGAGCTTTATCGCGCCGTCGACGACGTCGCCGGCGCTGAGCGTCGCGTTTTCATCCGACACGGCATTGTCGTTCACGCGGAGCGCGCCGGCGGCGATGTGGCGCTTGGCTTCGCCGTTGGACGCTACCAGCCCCGCGCGAACGAAAGCCGCGGCGACGCGCATGCCGGCGAGTTCGGCGGACGTCACGTCGAACGTTGGCAAGTTCTCGCTACGCACGCCTTGCTCGAACGTCGCGCGCGCGGCTTCTTCCGCCTTCGACGCCGCCTCGCGCCCGTGCAGCAGCGCCGTTGCTTCGGTCGCCAGGGCCTTCTTTGCGTCGTTGATCTCGGCGCCTTGCAGCGCTTCGTAACGCGCGATCTCTTCGAGCGAGAGGTCGGTGAAGATTTTCATGAAGCGCCCGACGTCGGCGTCCTCGGCGTTGCGCCAATATTGCCAGTAATCGTAGGGGCTCACCATGTCGGCGTTGAGCCAGACGGCGCCGGCGGCGGTCTTGCCCATCTTGGCGCCGCTGGCGGTGGTGATGAGGGGCTGGGTGAGGCCGAAGAGTTCGAAGCTTTCCATGCGGCGGCCCAGTTCGACGCCGTTGACAATGTTGCCCCACTGATCGGAGCCGCCCATCTGCAGCGAACAATTATAGCGCTTCTTCAGCTCGACGAAGTCGTAGGCCTGCAGGATCATGTAGTTGAATTCGATGAAGCTCATCGGCTGCTCGCGCTCGAGGCGCATCTTCACGCTGTCCATAGTCAGCATGCGGTTGACGCTCATGTGGCGGCCGACCGTGCGCAGGAAGTCGAGATAGTTGAGCGGCAGCAGCCACTCCGAATTGTCGACCAGGATGGCGTCGCTCCTGCCCGAGCCGAAGCTCAGGAATTTCTCGAACGTGCCGCGGATCGAGGTGGTGTTCCTGACGATCTGCTCTTCGGTCAAAAGCTGGCGCATCTCTTCCTTGCCGGAGGGATCGCCGACGCGAGTGGTGCCGCCGCCGAGGAGCACGATCGGCTTGCCGCCGGCTTGCTGCAGGCGGCGCAGGTACATGATCTGGGTGAGGTTGCCGATGTGCAGGCTCGGCGCCGTCATGTCGAAGCCGATATAGCCGGTGACGCCCGCCAGCGCGGCTTTGTCCAAGCCGTCGAGATCGGTGCACTGGTGGAACTGTCCGCGCGCGATAGCCGTGCGCAGGAAGTCGGATTTGGGTTGGGGCGTCGTCATAACGGCGGCGCGGATAGCATGTGCGGGCGCCTATGTCGAAGGCACGCCGTGTTAAGGAGGGCTGTTGGAAAGAGGTGGGCGCTGATGGACCTGAGACCTCATCCCGAAACCCCGTCCGCCGCCCTGACCCGGCTCGAGGCGGTGGCGACGCGCTCGCGGAACGGGCGGCTGGCCATCCGCTACGTGATGGAGGGCGCCATTGGCGACGTCGCCATCCCGGCTGAGACGCTGCCGATGCGCATGGATGAGCTCTGGAAGCACACCTGCTTCGAAGCGTTCGTGCGCGGCGGGCAGGGCGAGGTCTATTACGAATTCAACTTCGCACCCTCGCTGCAATGGGCCGCCTATCGCTTCGACGCTTACCGCACCGGCATGAGCGTCGCGTTTGAGATACCGTTTCCGGACATCACCGTCACGCCGGGCGCAGGTCGCTATGAGCTGACTGCCTCAATCGAGGCGCCCGTACTTTCGCGCGCCTCCGATTGGCGAGTGGGGCTTTCCGCCGTCATCGAAGAAAAGAGCGGCGCCAAGTCCTACTGGGCGCTGGCGCACGCGCCCGGCAAGCCCGACTTCCATCACGCCGACGCCTTCGCGCTCGTTCTCCCCGCCACGGAGCAAAAATGAAATTCGGTATCGATCGTTTGCTCGAAGACGCCTCGCTACGCGCGCCGCTCGCGGGCAAGCGCGTGGCGCTGCTGGCGCATCCGGCGTCAGTCACGGCGGATCTCACGCATTCGCTCGATGCGCTGATGGCGCTCGATGATCTGCGCGTTACTGCGGCGTTCGGCCCCCAGCACGGCATGCGCGGCGACCAGCAAGACAACATGATGGAGACGTCCGACTACACCGATCCCATCCACGGCATTCCAGTGTTTTCGCTCTATGGCGATGTGCGGCGCCCATCCGGACAGATGATGTCGACGTTCGACGTGATCCTGATCGACATGCAGGACCTGGGCTGCCGCATCTACACGTTCATCACAACGCTGCTCTACATGCTCGAAGCCGCCGCGAAGGACGGCAAGAGCGTGTGGGTGCTGGATCGTCCGAACCCGGCGGGGCGGCCGATCGAAGGCATGACGCTGCGCGCCGGCTGGGAGAGCTTTGTCGGCGCAGGGCCGATGCCGATGCGCCATGGCCTGACGCTCGGCGAACTGGGGCTCTGGTTCGTGAAGCACTTCAAGCTCGATGTCGATTATCGCGTCATCGCGATGGAAGGGTACGAACCCGACGCCGCGCCGGGCTACGGCTGGCCGCTGGGCGAACGCACCTGGGTGAATCCATCGCCGAATGCGCCCAACCTCTGGATGGCGCGGGCGTATGCCGGCACCGTGATGCTCGAAGGCACGACGTTGAGCGAAGGACGCGGCACGACGCGGCCGTTGGAGCTGTTCGGCGCGCCCGACATCGACGCACGCAAGGTAATCGGCGAAATGCTGGCGCTGGCGCCGCAATGGTTGCATGGCTGCCGGCTGCGTGACTGCTGGTTCGAGCCCACCTTCCACAAGCACATGAAGCAGCTTTGCAGCGGCGTGCAGATCCATGTCGAGGACGCGAGCTACGATCATGCCGCTTTCAAGCCCTGGCGTGTGCAGGCGCTTGGCTTCAAGGCCATTCGCCAGCTCTATCCGAGCTACGATCTGTGGCGCGATTTTCCGTACGAATACGCGTTCGGCAAATTGCCGATCGACGTCATCAACGGCTCGGAGCTGCTGCGGCAATGGGTGGATGACCACACCGCCGCGCCCGACGATCTCGACGCCGTCACGACGCCGGACGAGCAGGCGTGGGCGTCAGAACGCGCGCCGCACCTGCTGTACTGAGTTCGACCTCAGAACCAGCCCTTTTTCTTTTTCTTTTCAGGTTCTGGCGCAGGCGTAGGTTTCGGCGGCGCGGCCTTCTGCATCGGCTGCTGCAGGGCTTGCTTGGCCTGCTGCACGGTCTGCTTGGAGGGCGGCTGAGCGCCTTTCGGCGCGACTCCCTTGGCGTTCGGCAGCGGCCCGAGCTTTTCGGAGAAGAACATTGGATCCCCCACGTCTTGTCGCGTGTGCGCAGACGCTAGCGCGTTGTTTCGGGGCCGCCAAGCGCCGCGCTGATCGGATCGCGGCCCGGCGTTCGCCGGGCTCGCGTCCGGGTAGCGTGCGCGGCTATTTGCGCCCGAACAGGCGGCCCATCAGGCCGCCGCCAGCGTTTTGGAGCGCGGCCATCGCTTCCTGTTTGGTGTTGTCGATGGCGGCGTTGATGCCGGTGTCTTCCATGACCTTGTCGCGGCCGACTTCGATCAGTTTCTTGAGCATGGCGGCGACGACTTCTTCATCCAGGCCCGTGTCTGCGGCGACGGCCTGGATCATCTGCGCGTTGCCGAGGCCCGCGTGCGTGGCGAACGCATGTGCGACGCGCACCGACTGGTCCTTGTTGAGACCGACGGGCTCGCCCGCTTGGGCAATGGCTTCGTCGCCAAGCTGAGAAACGACGGCCGAAATATCGAAGCTCATGTGATTGTCCCCTCACGTTGAAAGGACAGGCAGGCTAGCTGGGCGGCGTGTGAGTTATGCGTTGCCATGCAGTAAGAAATGCGCGGCAAGTGACGTGCGTCACGCGATGTCAGCGTTAGGCTGTGGCGCGCTTGGCTTCTTCGGCGAGCACGTTGCGGATGGCTTGTTCGAACACCTCGGGCGGCTGGCCGCCGCGCACCATCCACTTTTCGTTGAAGACGACCGACGGCACCGCCTGGATGCCGCGTCGAATCCAGAGTTGTTCTTCGGCGCGGACTTCCTGGGCGAATTCATCGCTGCCTACGATGGCCAGCGCGCGGGTACGATCGAGGCCGACGCCGACGGCGGCGTCTGCGAGGACGTTCGGATCGTTGAGCGCGGCCTGGTCCGTGAAATTGGCTTTGAAGAGCGCTTCCTTCAATTCGAGCTGACGGCCTTCGAGGCCGGCCCAGTGCAAGAGGCGGTGGCAGTCGAACGTGTTCCAGATGCGGCTGTCGGGGCTGTAGTTGAAGGTGAAGCCGAGCTTGGCGCCGCTCTCGCGCAGCACTTGCCGCGCCGCCTCCGAGCGCTCCGGCGTGGAGCCGTACTTGGCCATGACGTGCTCGCGCGTATTCTCCCCTTCCGGCGCCATGTTCGGATTGAGCTCGAACGGCTGGAAGTGGATGTCCGCTTCAACCTCCGGCATGCGGGCAAGCGCCTGCAGGAGGCCGCGCAATCCGATGACGCACCACGGACACGCGATATCGGACACGAAATCGATGCGGAGCGGCGCCGCCATCAGCGCGGCGCGCGCTTGGCGAGAATGCGCTGCAGCGTGCGGCGGTGCATGTTGAGGCGGCGCGCGGTCTCCGAGACGTTGTGGCCGCAGAGTTCGTAGACGCGCTGTATGTGCTCCCATCGGATGCGGTCGGCGCTCATCGGATTTTCCGGCGGCTCCGGTCTATCGTCGGGCGCGGCGAGCAGGGCCTTCACGATGTCTTCCGGATCGGCGGGCTTCGCCAGGTAATCGATTGCGCCGGCCTTTACCGCGGCGACTGCGGTGGCGATGGCGCCGTAGCCGGTGAGCATGACGACCCGGCAGTCGGCGCGGTGCTTCGACAGGGCCTCGACCACGGTTAAGCCGGAACCGTCCTCAAGGCGCAGGTCGAGGACTGCGTAGGCGGGCGGGGTCTTGGCGGCGACGTCGCTGGCTTCAGCGACGCTGCCGACCGCGGTGACCTCAAATCCGCGGCCCTCAAGCGCGCGGGCCAGGCGGGTGCGGAAGGCGACGTCGTCGTCGAGGATCAGAAGCGACTTATCGCCGTCGATCGGTGCAGGTTCATTCATTTGGAGGGGCTCCGTGGCCTCTATGTAATGATTTTCATCTGCAGATCAAAGCTTCGGCGCCTCGATTTCAGCACGCGTCCAGCGGGCCCGCACGATGGCGCCTTGCGCCGGGTGAGGACGGTTTTTGACGATTATCTTTGCGCCAGTTCGCTCCAGAAGCGTTTTGGCGATGAAGAAGCCGAGACCCATGCCGCCGGCCGCGCCGCCTTCGTCGCGTTCCGTCAGATAAGGCTCGCCCAGACGCGCCAACACGTTGGGTGAGAACCCTGGGCCGTCGTCGCCGACGGTGATCTCTACTTCGTCCGCGGTCCAGCGCGCTTCGAAATCCACGCGCGCGTCTGCGAAGCCGACGGCGTTCTCAACGATCGCGCCCAGAGCATGCACAATTTCAGGCATACGCCGGATCTCAATGGGGCCATCGCCCTGTGTTGCGATGACGATCTCCGTGCCCAAGCCCTCGTGAGGCGCGGCGATTTCCTCCAACAGTGATTTGATCGGCGCGCGCTGCAGCATGACGTCGATCTGTTCGCGCTTGGCCGAGAGCTGGCCAAGAATGGCGCGGCAGCGTTCGCTTTGGCTGACGAGCAGGTTCAGGTCCTCCGCGCGCGGATCGTTCGCCGGCGCCTCGCGCGCCATTTCCTTTGCGACCAGGTGAATCGTGGCGAGCGGCGTGCCGAGTTCGTGCGCGGCGGCGGCGGCCAGGCCGCCCAGCGCGGAGAGTGTCTGCTCGCGCGCGAGCACGGCCTGCACGGCGTTCAGCGCGATGTTGAGGCGTTCTTCCTCGGCGGCGACGCGCCAGGCGTAGACGCTGGTGAAGCCTAAACCCACGAGCACCGCCGCGGCGACGCCCAGCTGGTACATCGGCGGCAGTTCAAAGCTTGAGCCTTCCGGCCAGGGCAACGGAAAACGCCAGACGGTGATGGCGCCCACGCAGGCAAAGGTCAGCGCCGCGAGCATCGCCGTGACAACGGGGCGAAGAATGGTCGCCGACACCGCGACCGGTGCGATGAAGAGGAAAACGAACGGGTTCTGCAGCCCCCCGGTCAGCGCCAGAAGCACCGCCAGTTGCAGTGCGTCGTAGGCAAGTTGCGCCGCCGCCTCCCATTCGAGTGCGAGTTGCTGCGAGCGCCGCATCGCAATCAGCGCGAGATTGAGCGCAACCGAAACGCCGATGATCGCCAAGACGGTGAACAGCGGGAATTCGACGTCGAGCCCGAACCGCACGAACAGCACCGCCGCGGTTTGTCCGACAATGGCTAGCCAGCGCAGCAAGATGAGGGTGCGCACGCGCACGCGGCTGGTGACCGTCCAGAACGTCAGGGCGGGCGGCGGGAGGGAGTCGACGCTCATTTCGAGGCGTCATGTGCCCCTGGTTGCTGCTCTTGCTCAAGCCCCTCGGCACGCAGGAAGGGAAATTTCGAGTCGTACGTCCGCACTCACCGCCGGTCGAGCACGACGATTATGGGCCCAATATCGTGATTGTCGTCGCTGCGGCCCATGCTGGGCGCGTAGAGGCTGGAGACCGAGCCGTCGAGGAAGAGCGCGTCGCGGCAATGCAATTCATCGCGGAAGAAGCGCGCAAAGCGCCCGAAGGAGACCGCGCCCGAGGAGATGACGAAGTAGGCGGTTCGATCGTCGCGCAGCCCGACGCCGTTGCGGATGTAGCGCGAAGGCCCGTCGGGCGCGAACGCGGGATGCAGCGAACCAGCGACGACCAGCATCGGACCCGATTGAGTGGCGAAGCGGGGGTGTGGCGCGAGCGTCGCGTAGTCTTCCGATCGTGAAAGGTGCAGCGCGCCGTCGTCATCGATCCAAAACACGCCGTTCGGCTTCATGTGGAAGTTTCCCGGTCCATTGGTGAGCCGCAGGACGTGCTGCTCGGCGCCATTTTCGACGTATAGCCCGATCGGCGCGCCGCGGTCGTTGAACATGCCGGCGTTCATTGCGAAACGGACGCGCCGCGCATCGCGCCCGAGCGTCTGCAGCATGCGTTCGAATGTGCGGAGGTAGGCGCCGTCGGCGCCGCGCGAGACGAGGCGAAAATCGTCGCGCTGCGCGTCATAGGCGCACACCGTGAAGCGCGATCCCTCGAACGCGCGAACTTCGCATGCCCTCTCATGCTCGCGCGCAGCGCGGTTCGAGAGGAGCAGCACCACGCCGGCGATGAGGGCGGCGGCCGCAAGCGCGCCAACGGCGGCAAGGGGGCGGCTGAACTTCATCATCGCGTCACACGAAGTCCCGTCGCTCTGATACTCAAGGCGCTCCTGCGGCAATGCGTCCGGTGCGCGCCTGCGCCGCGTTGCCGGGTCTCGCGCGCGCCGCCTAGCGTTACGGCGTGAAAAGCGCCGCAGAAACGCCCCGCCGGAACCTGACTGGCGCAATCGTGCCGGCCTTGGCGGCCGCGGCTGTGGCTGGGGCCGGGGCGCTTTTTCTCGTCATCAACAACGGCGACTTCAGCGGGGCCACGGCGGCGCCTCAAGGCTGTATCCTGATGAACGGGGCTGAAAACATCGGCGGTCCGTTCGCGCTCATCGACGAAAATGGAACGCGGGTGACGCAGGCGGATTTCTCCGAGGGACCTTCGCTTCTGTATTTCGGGTTCACGCACTGTCCCGATGTCTGCCCGACGACGATGTATACGGTGGCCGAAGCCATGGCGCAGCCAGGCGGCTACGATCTTCAGGCGGTGATGATCAGTCTGGATCCTGCGCGCGACACGCCGGCGGTGATGCGCGCCTACGTCCGTACCGACGGATTTCCGAGCGGGTTGGTGGGGCTGACCGGCGCCGAAGCGCAGGTCAATGCCGTCGCCGATGAGTTCAAAGTCGTTCACAGCACCGCGCCCATCGAAGGCCGGCCGGCAGGCGAATATACCGTAAATCACTCGTCGTTCCTGTACGTGATGGACGAGCATTGGCGCACGCGGGCGATCATGCCCACCCAGAACGCGACACCCGCGACGATCGCCCAGTGCATCGCCGCCGGCCTCGAGCATGTTCCCCAGGAACTCGCACGGGCCGGCTAATTGACGGATTTCGATCGTTTTTCCGCGCACTGCCGGTCATCCTTGGCATTAACTACAATTGCCATTACGTAATCCTTCAGACGGGTTCTGCGGGTGGGGGAAACGCACGCGGCCTCCCGAATATGGCTGACGGCTATGTCGTGCGTTTGGGCGCCGCGTTGCAGCGAACTCGCCTAATCTGACGCCTTAGCTTGTTGGAAACTGCCGGTCCGGCAGAGTGTTGAGTCCTTGCTGCGGCGCAGCAATCGCAAGGAAGCGCATGCTTTATTCGCTGTACGAACTTGGCCACCTGTCCGTTGCTCCGCTTCGGATTGCGGCTCTCATGCAGTCTTCAATGCTGCGCTCGCCCCTTAACCCTGTCGCCGATACCGAAATCGCGCGCACGGCCGCCGCTGCTTCCGATCTGTTCGAAAGCATGACCCGCCGCTACCGCAAGCCGGACTGGAACCTGCCGACCACTATGGTCGAGGGCGCGGAAGTGGCGGTGACGCCAAAGACCGTCTGGTCATCGCCGTGGTGCTCGATGGTTCACTTCGAACGCAACGAGGAACAGTTGGAGGCGGCCCGCGGGACACGCGCCGATCCGGCCGTTCTGCTCGTTGCGCCGATGTCGGGCCACTATGCGACGCTGCTGCGCTCCACGGTGGAAGCCTTTTTGCCGGAGCATGACGTCTACATCACCGATTGGGCCGACGCGCGCATGGTGCCGGTGCTCTCCGGCCGGTTCGACATCCACGACTACATCGACCACGTCATGGCGATGCTGCGTGCGCTCGGGCCCGAGACGCACGTCGTCGCCGTGTGTCAGCCCGGACCGCTGGTTCTCGCCGCGGTTTCGCTGATGGCGGAAGAAAACGATCCCTGCGCGCCCGCGACAATGACGTTCATGGGTTCGCCCATCGATGCGCGGAAATCGCCGACAGCGCCCAATAAACTCGCGGAGAACCGCGACATCGACTGGTTCAAGAAGAACATGATCCATTCGGTGCCGGCGCTTTACCCGGGCGCCTTCCGCCGCGTGTATCCCGGTTTCCTGCAACTCGCGTCGTTCATGGGCATGAACCTTTCGCGGCACGTCGATGCGCACCAGGCCTATTTCCAGAACCTGGTGAAAGGCGACGGCGACTCGACCGAAAAGCACCGCGAGTTCTACGACGAGTACCTGGCGGTGATGGATCTCACCGAGGAGTTCTACATCCAGACCCTGGAAGAGGTGTTCCAGAAATACTCGCTCGCTACCGGCACCTTTGCGCACGACGGCAAGCTGGTGAATCCTGGCGCCATTACCAAGACGGCGCTGCTCACCGTCGAAGGCGAGAACGACGACATCTCGGGCATTGGGCAAACCCAAGCCGCGCACACGATCTGTGCGAACATCCCCGAGCACATGCGCCAGGACTACATTCAGCCGGGCGTCGGCCATTACGGCGTGTTTTCAGGCCGCCGTTTCCGCACCGAAATCTACCCGCGCATGCGCGAATTCATGCGCGCATTTCAGTCGCCGGCCGCGCGCAACGCCAAGCGGGCCAATCTAAAGCTGGTTTCGGAAGCCTAACATCCACGCTTGACGGCGGCGCGCGCTGTGGTGTGCATGGCGCATGCTGCCGCGCATACTCCGTGAGTGTCTTGAGCCGTTAACCCGGCGCGTGGGATTCTGGGGCATGCGCTTTGATTCGCGGCCCGAACCAACTCAGACCGAAATCGAAACGATCACCGGCGTGCGTGTGCCGGTGAAGCTCGTCGTCAATCCGCGCGCGCGGCGCGTTTCGGTGCGCATCGATCCGACGCGCCGCGAGGCGATCGCCACCGCGCCGACCAAACGCCATCTCAAACATGCTGCGCAATTTGCGGCCGAGCGCGCCGGGTGGATTGCGCGCGAACTGGCGCGGTTGCCGCAAGGCGTGGTGCTCACGCCCGGTGCGATCGCGCCGCTGCGGGGTGAAGATCACCTGCTGGTGGTCGAGCATGGCCGCGGGCAGCCGCGCATAGAGCCGGGGACGCCGCCCCGCATCGTCGTGCCGTGTCCTGATCCGGCGCTGTTTGAATCGCGCGTGACCCGCTTCTTCAAGAACGAAGCCCGTTCCGATCTTATCGACCGGGTTGCACACCACGCGGTGACGCTGGGCGTACGGCCGGTGAAAATCCAGGTGAAAGAGCTCCGCTCGCGTTGGGGCTCGTGCTCCGTCGATGGCGTCCTCGCCTTTTCATGGCGTCTGATTTTCGCGCCGGCCCATGTGCTCGACTATCTCGCCGCGCACGAAGTCTCGCACCTGCGCGAGATGAACCATTCGCGCCGCTTCTGGGCGCAGGTGAAGCGCTGCATGCCGAATTACGAGGCGGGGCGCGATTGGCTGCATCAGCACGGTTGCGCGCTGCACGCCATCGGCATGGCGCGCTAGAGCGTCTTTCCCGCAATCAGCATACGCCGCATCACGCCGTCGCGGTCGACGATCACATGTTTCGCCACGCCCAGCAGGTGCAGGACGAGCGCGCCGATGATCGTCCAGCGGCCAATCGCGTGCGCCAGCTCGGCCGCTTCATGAAGGCCTTCGTTGCGCGCCATGGGGCTGGGGATCGAGAACGCGCCGAAGACGTCGATGGCGCGCCCGCCGGAGAACACGGCGAGTGGGCCACTGACGATCTGGACCAGGATGCCGATGAGTAGCGCGTGGTGGACGAGCGACGCCAGGAGCATCAGCGGCTTGGGTTGCTCGGGTCCCACCGGGCGCGGCTGAAGATAATCGGCGACCACGCGCAGCATCAGCACCAGGAAGACGCTCGCGCCGGTGGCGATGTGCACGCGCATGAGCGCGCGTTGCGTCTCGCGATCCGCGGCCCAATCGGCGTTGAAGCCGGTGTAGAGCATGGCGATCACGGCCGCGGCGGCCAGCCAGTGCAGCGCAATTGTCAGCCAGCCATATGCCTGGCGCGTATTGGTGAGCATTTGATTCCCTTGGCGACGATGTCCGCTCGTAGCGCGTCGACATGGTAGCCAAATGTCGACTTGTGTCAGCCCTTGTCGATCTCCGATCGAACCGGACGTTGCGATCAATTCGAATGTGCAATGCGCGCGCTTTGGCGCAGCCGCAGCTGACGTTAGGAAATAGGCGCGCTCATCCGAACGGATGCGAAGCAGACCGGACGCGCGGTGTGCGCGCGCCCGGTCGTCCGTTCGTTATTGGCTTCCCGGCGCGACGCCCGGGCCGATGTTCTGCTGATAAAAGGCCAGCGATTCCGTAAACACCGTGCGCCACGCATCGCCCTGGTCGGGGCGGAAATAGTGGTTCGTGTCCGGCAGTTCGACCAGGCGCACCTGTTTTCCGGCGCGTTGCATGGCGCGCACCATGAGCTGGCTTTGCTCGATCGGCACGGTCTCGTCTTCTTCGCCGTGGATCAGCAAGAGCGGCATGCCCACCCGGTCCGCGTTCTGGGCGGCGGAGTGTGCATCCATCATGGCGCGATCGGTGTCGGGATCGCCCATCGCTTCCGTCCAATAGCGATAGGACATGCTCTGCGAGCCCTGGCCGCCGCCGCTGGCGACGTCTGCGTCGCGCGGACCGGCGCGCACCCAGCGCTGCATCGCCACCATGTCGGACACGCCGGCGCCGGCAACCGAACATTTGAACACGTCGGCGTTCTGGAACGAGGCCGTCATCGCGACATAGCCGCCATACGACCAGCCGGTGATGCAGATGCGGTTGGGATCGGTGATGCCCTGCTGGATCAGGTAGCGCGCACCGTCGACGACATCGTCCTGCATGCGCAGGCCCCACTGACGGTGGCCGGCCTCAACGAAGCGACGGCCGAAGCCGCCGCCGCCGCGGAAGTTCGGCTGGAACACCGCGTAGCCTTGGCTGGCGAACGTCATCGCGAACGGATCGAAGCCCCAGACGTCGCGGCCTTCGGGACCGCCGTGCGGCACGACGATGGTCGGCAGGTTGGTTGCGTTGGTGACGCCGGGCGGGATCCAAAGGTAGCCCCAGAGCTGCGTGCCGTCGCGCGCGGTGTATTGCACGACGCGCTGCGTCGGCAGCAGCGACGCATCCGCCGTCGGACGCACCGTGAAGAGCGTCGCCAGCTGGCGCGTTTCGATGTTGTAGAGGCGGTAGGTGCCGAGATCCTGCGGGCCGTTGGTGCGCAGGAGCCAGAGTTCGCCACGTTCGCCGCCGCGGGCCTCCAGGCGCACGTTCAGCTGGTCGCCCAGCGCGCGCGTGACGCCGACCCAGTAACGGCCGAAGGTTTCATCCTTCGGATCGCATTCCCACCGATGCCCCCACCAGCAGGCGGCGAGGATCTTGTTGTTGTCCAAGTCGCGGATGGCGCTCGAGACGTCGAAGTCGGGATTGGTCTCGACCGTTTCGACGTACTGGCCGGTGCCGGCGTCATACACGTAGAGACCGCTGGTGTCGTCGTTGTCGCGGCGCGCCAGCACGAAGACTTGGCCCGGCGCGACGGCGGGGCCGAGGCCTTGGAAGGTAGGACCGGAATTGGCGCCCTCGGCGCCGCGGAAGCGGATGATTTCCGTCCACGAGTTCTGGCCACGGCCGCGACGCGACCAGGCATAGCCGCGCCCGTTGGCGATGACGTCCTGGCGCAGCACCGGAATGCCTTCGCTGTCGACAACCCAGTTAAAGGTGTAGAGGCCGCCGCGATCCACCGTGGTGTGATCGCCGGTGCGCACATTGATGCGCCAGAGTTCGGCCCCGCCGGCTTTCGGCGCGACCATCAGCACGTTGTTGTCGTCGCGGGGCAGCATATCGGCGATCTGGGCGTTCACCCAGCGCGGGAGGCCAGATTGCGAAGAGGGGTCGTAGAGCGAGATGCGGTTCGCGCCGGTGATGTCGCTCGCATAGACGCGCGATACCCACTCGAAGGCGTCATCGGCGCGCGATCCGACCCGCGCCGAACCTGTTGCGGCGACCACGTGCACTTTCTGGCTGAAGCCGAAGACGATGCGGTCGTCGGTTTTGAACGACACGAAGTCGATACGCATCTGCTGGTCGGCGCGCGCGGTTTGAATCGCCTGCGATTGGCGCGTCTGGCGGTCGAAGATGATCAGCACGTCGCCGACCGGTTCGCGGCGGACGAGCGCGATATAGCGGCCGTTGGGAGAGAGGTCGGGTTCGCGCAGCGTGTCGTAGCCGACGAAAAGATCGAGCGGCGCACGCGCGACGCTTTGCTGCGCGGACGCCGGCAGTGTCGCAAGCGCGCACGCAGCCCCGATAAGGACGAGCAACTTCCGGAACATGAAGACCCCCAAGCGTTGGCCGCCTTGCCCTGCGGCCTAGATTGTACGCGTGGTTTAGCGTTCCGGCTCACCTATGTCAGCCGGTCTGAGCACGTTCCATGCGGAGTTTCGCCTAACCTTCCGGTCCGAAGTCCAAGGACCGGTCCTGGCCGTCCGGCGGCGCTTCCGGGGGCGCCGCGCCTGGCCCGAGCGGGGCCCCGACCACGGTGATCGCCTCAGGTTCGCCCTCTGCGGGCAGCCCGGTATCGTAATCGTCTGGACCCGGCATATCGAGGTCGCGGACGGGCACCGAGTTGAGTGCAACCTGTGAGAAGCGATGCCAGATTTCCGTCGGCAGCGAACCGCCGGTCACGCGGGCGGTGGTGGCGAAGTTGTCGTTGCCGACCCAGACCCCGGCGACATAGCCCGGCACAAAGCCGATGAACCAGGCGTCGCGGTAATCGTTGCCGGTGCCGGTCTTGCCGCCGATCTGACGTCCCTCGATGCGGGCTGCTGTGCCGGTGCCGGCGGCGACGACGCGGTTCATCATGAAGTCCATGTAGCGCCGCGGCCGTTCCTCAATGACGAGCGTACGGGTGGGAGGCCGCCAGGACCACATCGTCTCATCGGTGTTGGCGCGACGGATGCGCGCCACACCATGCGCCTCGACGCCATAACCCTGATTGGCCATTGCGCCGTAGGCTTGCGTCATCTCCAGAAGCGTCACTTCCTGCGCGCCCAGCGCGAGTGAGTGATAATTATGGAGTGGCGAGCGCACGCCGAGTCGCTGCGCCACGTCGATGACGTTCTGGCCACCGACTTCGTTGGAGACGCGGATCGCAACCATGTTGAACGAATTCGCGAAGGCCGACGTAAGCGTCACCGGGCCGTGGAATTCATTGGTGTAGTTGCCGGGGGTCCAATCGGGCTGACCGTCGATGTGCACCGTGATGGGCGCGTCTTCGCGCACGCTCCAGGGCGTCAGCCCGTTTTCCATAGCCGCGAGATAAATGAAATACTTGAACGCCGAGCCGGGCTGGCGATGCGCCTGGGTCACGCGGTTGAACTGGCTTTGGTCGTAATCGCGCCCGCCGACCATGGCGCGCACGCCGCCCTGGTCGTCCATCGCCACCAGCGCGGCCTGGCCGACGCGGCGCTCTTCGCTGTGCTCGGCGAGGACTTGCTCGACTGCTTCCGCGCCCGCGCGTTGGGCGGTGATGTCGAGCGTGGTCTCGACAATGAAGTCGTCGCGCTGCGTGCCGATCACCTCGTTCAGCAGCGGGTCGACCCAGTCGCGGTAATAGCCCAAAATGCCGGCCGGATTACGCTGGCTGATGACAAGTTCTTCCGACAGCGCCGCACGGCGTTCAGCTTCCTGGATGAAGCCGGCGCGCACCATCTCATCGAGCACCACCGTTGCGCGCTGGCGCGCGGCGGTCATGTCCTGGCGCGCCGGATTCATGCGTGAGGGCGCTTTCACCAGGCCTGCGAGCATGGCGGACTGCAGCAGCGTGAGTTCGCGCGCAGGGCGGTCGAAGTAACGCTCGCTCGCCGCCTCGATCCCGTAGGCGCCGGCGCCGAAATATACGCGCGACAGATAGAGCGCGAGAATTTCGTCCTTGGTGAACTTGCTCTCAAGCCAGATCGCCAACGCCACTTCTTGCGCCTTCCGCCGCCAGGTGCGCTCGTTGGTAAGGAAAAGGTTCTTGGCGAGCTGCTGTGTGATGGTCGAGCCGCCTTGCACCACGCGGCCCGCGCGCAGGTTCTGCGCGCCCGCGCGCATGAGGCCTGAGAAATCCACGCCGAAATGCTGATAGAAGCGCCGGTCTTCGATGGCGATGAAGGCCTGCGGCACGTATTGGGGCAGCGTCGATAGTTCAACCGGCGGCGCGTTCTGCGCGCCTTCGCGCAGGATCACGTGGCCGTTGCGATCGAGGAAGGTGATCGACTGGCCTTGGCGCGCTTCCCAAAGATCGTCGGTCGAAGGCATGCCCCAGGTGACGAAGAAGAAGAAGCCGATGAGCAGCGCGGCAAAGCCGCTGGCGACCCAGCCGCCCCATACGGCGACCTCGCGCACGGTTTTCGGGCGGCGAATGCCGCGCAGGCGCAGCCAAATCTCTGCGCCAAATTCTTTGGTCTTCGCCCAAATCTGCTTGGCGGTCGGTTCGATCCTGCGCTCGAACGCTTCCCAGCGATCACGCATCTGGCCCATGAACGTAGTGTCGACCTCGGGCGGCAATTCGTCGGGATCGCCGGCGGCGCGGAAGTAATTCGCCGGCAAGTCGGGCGCTGGCGATGGAGCAGGGGGCGGCGCAGCGGCAGCGTCTTGCTCGCCCTCGTGATCCTCCGCCGCGTCGTCTTCGGTCGCGTCGTCGCCGCCGTCCGCTTGCGCTTCGACTTCGGGCTCTTCCTCGCTGTCAGCCGCTGGGGGTTCCGGCTCGGGCGGAGTCGGCGGCGCAGCTTGCACGGCCGGCGGCTCGGGCTGGGGCTCGAGCTCGGGCGGGGGTGGGGCCGCGGGTTCTGGCGCTTGCGGCAGCGCCTCAACAGCCGGCTCCGGCGCGTCGAACAGCGCCTCTTCCGCCGGTTGTGGTGTCGACGCAGGTTCTACCGGAGCCTCTTCCGAGGCGGCAGACTGTGCGGGCTGCTCGCCCTCGGGCGCAGCCGAACTCGGCTCGCCTTGTTCGGGCGGGCGCACCGGATCGTCTTCCGGCCTGTCCGGATCGTGTTCGTCAGCCACCCCGTTCAACCTCCGCGCCGCTGGTAGCGCGATTCTCGGTCAGTCCCGGCCCGGAACGGGCAGTAGAGACCGCCGCCGTGGTTAACGCACGAGTTAAGGAACTCGTTTCGTCGACGGAATTTTGAGCCCTTGACGCCGTCCCTGCAACGGCCGGGCACACCCGGTATAGCTTGCCCAAAAGGAACCCCAACGCCATATATTGCTGCGTCGCCGGTCCGGCGGGGCAAAAGGAGCTTACCTCATCATGAGCGACTACAACGCTCGTTCCATTCCAGTTGATCGCGCCGATATGTCGGTGGACGCCGGCTTGCGCGCGTTCATGACCGGGGTGTTCAACAAGATGGCGCTGGGCTTGGCGCTGTCTGCCGGCCTGGCCTACGTCGCCGCCTCGGTGCCTGTGATCACCAATTTGGTGTTCAACACGCCGCTTTACTTCGTCTTCGCGTTCGGTCCGATCGCGATCCTGCTCATCTCCGCGTTCGCCATGCGGAACCCGTCGCCGACTGCGGCTAACCTCATCTACTGGAGCGTGGTCTCGCTGCTGGGCACGAGCCTCGGCATCATCCTGCTTCAATACGCAGCGATCCCGAATGGCTATCTCACCGTCGTCAAAGCCTTCCTGATCACGGCCGCAACGTTTGGCGCGCTGGCGCTTTGGGGTTCGACCACGAAGCGGGACCTGTCCGGCTTCGGCGTGTTTCTGTTCATGGGCCTGATCGGCCTCGTCATCGCTTCGCTGGTGAACATGTTCTTCCCGAGCCCGGCGCTGAATTTCGCCATCTCGGTGATCGGCGTGCTGGTGTTCGCGGGCCTGACGGCGTTCGACACCCAACGGCTGAAGTACACGTACTACGCGCTTGGCGGCGATAGCCGCGGCCTTGCGGTCGCGACCAGCCAGGGCGCGCTCAGCCTCTACCTGGACTTCATCAACCTCTTCCTCTTCATCCTGCGGCTGCTGTCGCCGCGGAACTGATGCTGATCTGACGGTCAGCGAGAACGACAAACGCCCCGGCTTTCGGCCGGGGCGTTTTTGTTTTCGTGCATTGCGCGTCTCAGTCGCGCACGAGTTGCAATCGCTTCGGCTCCAGCACGGCGAGCACGCGTGTTAGGTCATGTCCACGCCGCAAAACCCTGCCGTCGGCGGTGACGACGCTCCACGCGCCCTGACGCGCCTGATCGGCGGGCTTCTTCTGGATTTGATAAAGCGGCGCCTCGCTCGCGCGCCGATAGACGCTGAACAGGGCGCGATCCGGCAGCGCATCCATCGCGTAATCACGCCATTCCCCAGCGGCGACCATGCGTCCATAGAAGCTGAGCAGCTGATCAAGTTCGCGGCGTTCGAAGAAGATCGTCTTGCGCTGCTGCTGCATGGGCGTGGCGTCGCTCCTGGCGTGCAGTTCGTTGCACTGCTTGTGAGCAACAAGCAAAGCGCAAAGGGCGGTTCATTACAATTGCGCAGAGGTCGGCTTTTGGCCTGATTTTGCGCTTGCTCTCGCCTCACTGAAGCGCAAACTCAGTTCCGTGGCCGGCGGAGAAAGGCACGTATCGGGGTATCCATCAGCCCCCCCAGCCCCCCTCGGTACGCGCTTCGTCGGCCACACTCGTTTCTCAAAAGCCCGCGTTTGACGCGGGCTTTTGTCATTCTGGGCCGAGCGAAACAGCCTGAAAATCAACTGCTTTCGATGCGCGTCGCTGGCATCACACTGCTACGTGAAAGCGTCGCCTGCAGCGAGTTACTCACAGCTCCAGCGTAGCAGGCGCAGGTTTTAACCAGACCGAAACGGGCAGACGAATCGCCGCGCCCGATTCGCCGACTCTGTGGATAAGAAGCGGTGGCGTTTCGCCTGAAACGGTCCTAAGAGCGCGGCTTCGAATTTTGAGGGGGCTTCCTCACAGATGCTGCTGCAGGTCGACGGTCTGCGGAAGTCGTTCGGTCGGCGCGCAGCCGTGGACGGCATCGGGTTCTCACTCGATGTCGGCGAGATCGTCGGTTTCCTGGGTCCCAACGGGGCCGGCAAGACAACAACGATGCGCATGATCGCGGGCTATCTCGAGCCCGACGACGGCGTCGCCAAAGTCTTCAACATTGACGTAGCGCAAGACCGCCGCCGCGCGCAGGAGCGCGTCGGCTACCTCCCCGAGGGCGCGCCGCTCTACGGCGAGATGACGCCGTGGACGTTCCTGCGCTTTGTCGCCGAGACGCGGGGCATGTCGAAGGAAGCGGCGCGTCACGCCGTGCGCCGCGCCGCCCAAGACGCGCGCCTGGGCGACACCATCGATCAGCCGATCGACACGCTTTCGAAGGGCTACCGCCGGCGCGTCGGGTTGGCGGCGGCGCTCCTGCACGATCCGATGCTGCTGATTTTGGACGAGCCCACCGATGGCCTCGATCCAAATCAACGCAACGCCGTCCGCGATCTCATTCGCCGCCTCGGCGAAGAGCGCGGGCTCATCATCTCGACGCACTCGCTGGAAGAGGTCGAGGCGGTCTGCACGCGTGCGATCCTGATCGATCGGGGTCGCATCGTCGTGGACAAGACGCCGGCGCAACTGAAAGACGAGCACGGCAGCCTCGAACGCGCGTTCGCGGCGCTCACCCGTGGGGAGGAGCGCACGTGAGCAGCGTTGTCGCCGTAAAGAAGAAGCGGCCGGGCATGGCCAGCATGGGCGCCATCTACCGGCGCGAGCTGTTGTCCTATCTCACCACGCCGACGGCTTACGTGTTCGTCGCGGTGTTTCTGTTCGCGATCGGGCTCTTCACCTTCCAGGTCGGCGGTTTCTTCGAGGCGCGCCGCGCCGAATTGACGGCCTTCTTCGCGTTCCATCCCTGGATCTTTATGGTCTTCCTGCCGGCGGTGGCGATGCGGCTGTGGGCGGAAGAGACGCGCTCGGGCGCAATCGAACTGCTGCTGACCCTGCCGGCGCCGACCTGGTCGCTGGTGCTGGGCAAGTATCTGGCGGCCTGGACGGTGGCGGCGGTGGCGCTGCTGCTGACGACGCCGCTCTGGGTGACGGTCAATCTCCTGGGGCATCCCGATAACGCGGCGATTTTCACCGGCTACATCGCGAGCCTGCTGATGGCGGGCGCGTATCTGGCGATAGGTTCGGCGATGTCGGCGATCACGCCGGCGCAGATCGTGGCGTTCGTGCTGGCGGTGATGGTCGCATTCTTGCTTACCGCGCTTGGGTTGCCGCTGGTATCGGACTTCTTCTCCGGCTTCGTCGGCGGGGCGGTGGCGGAGTCGATCTCGCGCTTCTCGATCCTCTATCATTTCGATGCGGCGCAACGCGGCGTCGTGGAATTCCGCTCGATCTTCTACTTCCTGTCGCTGATCGCGCTTTGTCTCGGCTTCACCGCGCTTGCGGTCGATGCGCGGCGGGGAGGCTGAGGCCCATGTCAGCTCGCCGTTTCGCCTTTCTGGCCGCGCTCGCCATGTTCGTGGGCTTCATCGCGCTCAATGTGATCGCCAATTCCTGGTTGCGCTCGTGGCGCATCGATCTGACCGAAAACCAGCTTTATTCGCTGTCGCCGGGCACCCAGCGCACGCTCGATCAGCTGACCGAGCCGGTCGAACTCACGCTCTATTATTCGCGCGATGCGACGGCGCGCTATCCGCAGCTCCAGACCTATGCGTCTCGGGTGCGCGAGATGCTGCAGACCTTCGCCGCGCGCAGCCACGGCCGCGTGCGTTTCGTCGAAGTGAACGTCAAACCGTTCAGCGAGGACGAAGACAACGCTGCCGAGTACGGCATTCAGCCGGTCGGCGACCAGCAACAGGGCGCCGACCCGATCTATTTCGGCCTCACGGGTTCGAACGCGATCGACGACCGGCGCACCATTTCGTTCTTCGATCCGCAGCGCGAGCCGTTCCTCGAGTACGAGATCACGCGCCTCGTCTATGAACTCGAAAACCCGGAAAAGACGAAAGTCGCACTCATCACGGCGCTGCCGATCGATCCGGCAGCGGCCGGCGATCCGCGCTCGGCCGCGGGGCAGTCCGTGTTCGCCCAAGAACTGGGGCGTCTCATGGACGTCACCAAGCTGCAGGCGGACTTCAGCGAAATTCCCGTCGGGACTGACGTCTTGGCGATCATCCATCCCGGGCCGCTGACCCCTGCGCAAAGCTATGCGATCGATCAGTTCGTGCTGCGTCACGGCCGCGCGTTCATCGCACTCGATCCGGCGTCGATGAGCGCGGCGCAGAACGGCGGGCTTTCCGCATTCAATCCGATGCCGACGATGGAAACGGCCTCGACGCTGGAGCCGCTGCTATCGCGTTGGGGCGTGCAGATGTCGAGCGATGTCGTGCTCGATCTGGGCGGCGCCTTGCCGGTGCCGGTGGAAGACGGCGCGGGCGGGCAACGCACTGCGCCGCAACCGCTCTTCATCCGGGTCCCGGCGACGGAAGAGCAACTCGATCGTCACGACCTGATGACCGCGTGGCTCAATCGCGGCATCAACTTCGCCATGCCGGGCGCGCTGACCGCCAGCGAACGTCCAGGCGTGGAAACCCACTGGCTGGCGCGCACCAGCGGGCAGACGCGCCGTCTCGCGGCCCCGATCGCGCTGATGCGGCCGTCGCCATACGATCTCATCAACGACTGGCCCCCGGGCGGGCGGATCGAGACGATCGCGCTCCGGCTCACTGGACCGCTGGAGACCGCGTACCCGGAAGGCCCGCCGGAGGGCGCAGCCCCACCGCGCGAAGGCGAGGAGCGGCTGACGCGTTCTGCAACGCCGGCGCAGTTGGTGATCGTTGCCGACACGGACTTCCTCGAAGACGCTTTCTACGTCGATCAGTCCGGTGCGGCGCAACTCGACAACGGGTCATTCGCGCTGAACGCGATCGACGTGCTCGGCGGCTCGGACGCGCTGGTGTCCCTGCGGTCGCGCGCCCGCGCGACGCGGGAGATGACCCGCGTCGTGGAGATGGAGAACGCCGCGCAGCGCAGCATCGAGCGGCGTCAGCGCGAGCTGCAGGAAGAATTGCAGCAGACCGAAGACCAGCTCGCCGAGCTGCAGGCGCGCGGTCGTGGGTCGGGCTTCTTCTCGGGCGATCTGGGCGCCGAACTGACGCCGGAAGAGCGCGCCGCGCTCGAAGGCTTCCGCAGCCGGGTCACCGCGGTGCGCACCGAACTGCGCGGCGTCGAGCGCAATCTGCGCGGCGACATCGAGCGGCTTGAGGCTCTGGTGTTCTTCATCAACGTGTGGCTGGCGCCCATTCTGGTCGCGGCCGCGGGCCTCTTCCTGTTCTGGCGCCGGCAGCGGCGTAGCCGCCGAGGAGCGGGCAAATGACCACGCTTTTGGCTGAACGCCGCAAGGGCCTCGCGCTGACCTTCGGACTGGCGGCGCTCGCGCTCGTTGTCATCGCCGCCATCACGGTCGCGATCGAAGCGCGCTCGTCGCGCCCCGACCTCGCCAGCGGGCCAGTGGTGCCGGGTCTCTCAGAGAGCATCGGCGGGGCGCAGCGCATCATCGTCACCACCGCGGATGCGACCTATCGCATCGAAAAGACCGAGCGCGGTTGGGCCATGCGCGATCGCGGCGACTATCCTGTGCTCGCCTCGCGCCTGCAGCAGCTGACCGACGGTCTGGAGCAGCTCCACTTCCAGCGCCGCATGACCAGCGACGCCTCGAAGCATGAACGCCTCGGCGTCACCGATCCGCGCCAGGGCGGGCGCGGCATCATGGTGCAAGTCGAAGACGGGCGCGGCGCGCTGCTGGTGAACCTGATCTTCGGAGTCGAAACCAGCGGCACCTATGTGCGCCGCCCCGACGACGATCAGACCTGGGCCGTGCGCGAAGGAGAGACCCATCTGCCGCCGTTCCGGGATGTCGCGTCGTGGCTCGATCTGCGCCCGCTTGACATGGAGGCGGCGCAGCTGGCGCGCGTGGAAATTCAACCGACCGTGGGCCGCGCCTACATTCTGGGCCGCGACACGGCGCAGGCCGGGTTCGGCATCGTCTCGCCGCCGGTGCAGCCTTTGGCGCAATCTTCGGTGCAGGAAGTGGCCGAGAAGCTGACCCAGCTTTCGCCGATCGACGTGCAACCGGCGCCGGCGATCCAAGGTCCCGCGCGGGCACGCGTGCGCGCGACGACATTTGAGGGCATCGCTATTGAAGCGGAGCTGATCGACGCGGACGGCAAGACCTGGGTGAAGCTCGTGGCGCGCGCCGCGACACCTGAGCAGGAGCAAGCCGCACTCGCGATCAACACCCGCGTCGCCGGTTGGGCTTATGCGCTGAGCACGGAAGAGGCCGCCGCGCTGGCGCCGCCGCTTTCGGATCTGTTGCCGGGCGTGGCTGCGCCGGCGCCTTGAAGGCTTTAATAGCGGCCCGCGCGGTATGTGTAGGCCGCCGAAAGAATGCGCCCGCCGTCAGGCTCCTGCACGATGACAGCGCACTCCGGCGTGCAGCGCGGGCGCTCGAACCACGTCGCAGTGCCGTTCCACGTATCGATGCGCTCGATTGTGCGTACGACGTTGTAGTGGGCCACTGTGCGATTGACGTTCACGCCCCCGGCGACGACGACTGTGAGCGGGCCTGGGTCGAACGCCACCAGCCAGATATCGGCGTGGGTCGGCCTGCCGCTCCCGACGGTGACGCGCACCCGGTTGTTCCTGAGTCTTGAGATCGTAATGTCCGGCGCGTTCTCGTGCCGTGGCGCAGCCCGGGACTCTTCGAGCGCCGCGCGCGCATCGTCCCAGTCCGAGGCGCTTACTTGCCGTGCGCCGTTCATCACCAGTTGAGGGGTGAAGCGGCCGCGGACGCGCAGCGCCCGCGAATAGGCGCGCTGGCGGTCGCCGAAGGCGGGCTGCGCGAAGGTGTCGCTCCAGCCCAGATAGTCCCAGATGCCGACCGCGAAGGTGAGCGCCAGCACGCCATCTTCATGACTGAAGCGCCCAAGCAGGCGGTTCGCGCGCGGGCACTGCGTGCAGCCTTGGCTGGTGTAGAGTTCCACCACGACTTGCGGCCGGTGCGTCTCCTCCTGCGCCTCAGCCGCTGTGGCGGTCGCCGCCAGCGCCAGAAGCACCAGGGCGAACAAACGGGCAATCATGGGAGGGACCATGGCTGGGCCCGCCCGCCGGTTCGAATCAAACCGGCGTGACGGACTGCATCCTCAGGCTGTTTTCGCCAGCCCCCGCAGCACATAGGGCAAAATCCCGCCGTTCCTGAAGTACTGGACCTCGTTCTCGGTATCGATCCTGCACAAAACCGACACATCTTCCACGCTCCCGTTGGGGCGCCCGATCTTCAGGGTGACCTTCTGGCGGGGCCCCAGCCCTGCGACCCCGGCGATGGAGACGGTCTCTGCGCCAGTCAGGTTCAACGTCTTCCAGGACTGCCCGTCGGTGAACTGTAGCGGCAGCACGCCCATGCCGATCAGGTTCGAGCGGTGGATGCGCTCGAAGCTTTCGGCCACGACCGCGCGCACGCCCAGGAGCTTGGTGCCTTTGGCCGCCCAATCGCGCGAGGAGCCGGTGCCGTATTCCTTGCCTGCGAAGACGACGAGGTCGCGCTTCTCGGCCTGGTAGCGCATGGCGGCATCGTAGATGGCCATCCGTTCGCCGCTGGGCTGATAGGTGGTGAAGCCGCCTTCGACGACCGCGCCTTTTTCATCGACCACCATGGCGTTCTTGATGCGGATGTTGGCGAAGGTGCCGCGCATCATCACGTCGTGATTGCCGCGCCGGGCGCCGTAGGAGTTGAACTCCTCGAACGGCACCTGATGCTCGGTGAGGAAAAGACCCGCAGGCGAGGTCTTCTTGATCGAGCCGGCTGGGCTGATGTGGTCGGTGGTGATCGAGTCGCCGAAGAGCGCGAGGATGTTGGCGTTCGTCACGTCAACGATCGGCGCGGGCTCCATGGTCATGCCTTCGAAGTAAGGCGGGTTGGCCACGTAGGTGGAGCCCAGCGGCCATTTGAACGTGCGTCCGCCTTCGACCTTGATCGCACGCCAGTGCGTGTCGCCTTGGAAGACGTCCGAGTAGCGCTTGGCGAACATTTCCTGCGTCACCGCCGCGCGCACGACGTCTTCGATTTCCTCGTTCGTCGGCCAGATGTCGCGCAGATAGACGGGCTCGTTGTTTGTACCCATGCCGAGCGGCGTCGTGTCCATGTTGAGATAGACCGAGCCCGCGAGCGCGTAGGCGACCACCAGCGGCGGCGAGGCGAGGTAATTCGCGCGCACGTCCTGGTTCACGCGGCCTTCGAAGTTGCGGTTGCCGGAAAGCACGGACGCCACAACGAGATCGCTCTCGGCCACCGCCTGTGAAATCGCCGGCGGCAGCGGGCCGGAATTGCCGATGCACGTGGTGCAGCCGTAGCCGACGAGATTGAAACCGAGCGCGTCGAGATCGTCATCAAGCTCGGCGCGCTTCAGATAATCCGTCACCACTTGCGAGCCGGGCGCGAGCGAGGTTTTCACCCACGGCTTCACGGTGAGGCCGCGCTTGCGGGCGTTACGCGCGACGAGGCCCGCGGCCAGCATAACGCTCGGGTTCGAGGTGTTGGTGCAGGAGGTGATCGCGGCGATGACGACGTCGCCATGGCCCACTTCATAGGGCTCGCCGCCAACGGCGACGCGCTTCTTCAACTCGCCGCCCTTCTTGAATTCGTCCGTCATCACCTTGGTGAAGCCTTCGGCGATGCCGCCCAAGAGTACGCGGTCTTGCGGGCGTTTCGGGCCGGCCAGGGAGGGTTTTACGTCGGCGAGATCGAGCGCCAGGGTGTCGGTGAATTCCGGCTCTTGCGCCGTGCGCCAGAGGCCTTGCGCCTTACAATACGCTTCAACCAGCGCCACGCGATCCGCATTCCGGCCGGTGGCGGCGAGATAGTCGATGGTCTTTTGGTCGACCGGGAAGAACCCGCAGGTCGCGCCGTATTCGGGCGCCATGTTGGCGATGGTGGCGCGGTCGGCGACGGAGAGGTCGTCGAGGCCGGGGCCGTAGAATTCCACGAACTTGCCGACGACGCCCTTCTTGCGCAGCATCTGCGTGACGGTGAGCACCAGGTCGGTGGCGGTGGAGCCTTCCGGCAATTTGCCGGTGAGGCGGAACCCGATCACTTCCGGGATCAGCATCGAGATCGATTGGCCGAGCATCGCGGCCTCAGCCTCGATACCGCCCACGCCCCAGCCCAGCACGCCGATGCCGTTGATCATTGTGGTATGGCTGTCGGTGCCCACGACCGTGTCTGGATAAGCGTAGGTCTCGCCCTCGACATCGCGCACCCACACGGATTGGCCGAGATATTCGAGATTCACCTGGTGACAAATGCCGGTGCCAGGCGGGACGACGCGGAAGTCCGCGAAGGCGCTTTGGCCCCAGCGCAAGAACTGGTAGCGCTCGCCGTTACGGGCGTATTCAAGTTCAACGTTCTGCTTGAACGCATCCGGACCGCCGAAATGATCAACCATCACCGAGTGGTCGATCACGAGATCGACCGGCACCAGCGGGTTGATGCGTTCCGGATCTACGCCGAGCTTTTCGGCCGCATCGCGCATCGCCGCAAGGTCGACGACAGCGGGCACGCCGGTGAAATCCTGCATCAGCACGCGCGCGGGACTGAAAGCGATCTCGACCTCGTTCTTGCCGCGATTGATGAGCCACGAGGTCATGGCGAGGATGTCGGCCTGCTTCACCGCGACGCCGTCTTCGGTACGCAGCAGGTTTTCCAGCAACACCTTGAGCGACATCGGCAGCTTGGAGATGTCGCCAAGGCCGTTACGGCCGGCCGTGTTGAGATCGAAATAAGCGTAGGACTTGCCGCCGACTTGAAGTGTCGAGCGGGCGTTGAACGAGTTCAAAGATGGCATGGTCGTGCATCCTGGTCAGAGGGACGAGATGCAGACGCGTTGGGGAGCGCCCCAAATCCGGAATCAAACCGGGCGCGCGGCAAGGCTCTATGTAGCGCCGTTCTGTGAACGCGCAATTGACGGCAAATCGCACTTTCGCGCGACTTGCAGCCAGTTGCGAATGTCTCGCAGCTACGAACCCGTTGCGCCGGGCGGATCGGCAGCCGGCGGCGGCTTTTGACGGTTGAAGAGCCGGCCGCCCCGGCGCCGCCGCCAAGCCAGAATGCCCCACACGATAGGGACGATGACCACGGCGAACGGAATGAGGCCGGCGATGATCGTAATGATGGCCGCGAAGCCCACCACGACGACGCTCAGGAACCCCGCCAGCGCATCGCGCAGCGGACGGAAGGTGTCGCTACCGACTGAGCGCGGCTTGGACGTGTAGTTCAGCGTCAGCTCTGACATCGACACGCGCGTGCGCATCACGGCCAGGGCGCTCTCGGTCGCGTCGAGTTCGCCCTGCACACGCGCCAGTTCGCGCTCCACCTCCAGCAAATCGGAAAGGCGTCCCGGCCTGCTGTCGAGCAGACGCTGCAAGCGATCGCGCAATGTCCGGGTCGCCCGCAGGCGCGCTTCGGTATCGACAATATTGCGCGTGAGATCTTCGCTGTTGACGGTTTGCGACGTGATGCGGCCGTCATTCGCTTCGGCTTGCGCCGCAAGCCCGCCCATGAATGCGCGCAGCCAGTTGGGCTCGCCCCGCAGCTGCACGAACCCGCCCATGGAGCTTTCCGGGTCGCCTGTCTTGTTCGAGCCGATGAGCTGGCAGAGCCGCGGGCCGGCCTGTAGGCACCCCTGGATATGTGCGTCCATGACGCTTGATACGGAGGTGGAAGGCAGTTCGAGGCCGACGCCGTACGTATAGGCGAGGTAGAGCACCGGGGCGGGGCCGCCCTGTGCATTGGGTTGTTGCGGAGGCGAAGCGGGTTGCGCCTGTTCGCCGCCCTCCGGTGCGGGTGACACAGCCGGTTGCTGGGCGACCTGCTGCGCGGTGCGCTCCTGTTCGCTGTCCATCGCGGCGTAGCCGCCGGCGGGCGCGCTTTCTTCAGTGGTTACCCCGACCGGGGAGGAGGCCTGGCCGCACGCCGCCAACACCCCAGCCAACAGCATGCCCGCAAACATTCGCCGCATGTCCGCACCTCCCTCCCGCACGAATATGAGCCTTGTCCCCGCCTTGGCGGATTGCGCAACCCTTCTTACAAGCAGGGCCGCATTATGAGCACGCCCGGACCTTTCCAAGACAAGCCGGCGATCCGGGTCGACGGGCTTGCGATCTCGCGCGGCGGGCGAATCCTGTTCGAAGGCTTGAGCTTCACCGCTGACGCGGGCCGCTTTGTGGAAATCACCGGCGCCAATGGATCTGGCAAGACAAGCTTATTGCGGGCGATCGCCGGCTATCTCCGGCCGCACGCAGGTCAGATCCGTGTCGAGGGCGTCAGCGAGGCGCCGACGGCGATCCACTACATCGCCCACGCCAACGCACTTAAGGGCGCGGACACGCCGGGCGAGCATTTGCGCTACTGGGCTGGATTGTTCGGCGGACGTGTAGACGAGGGCGCGTTGAAGACGGTCGGACTAGCGCGCCAGGCCGCCTTGCCCGCGCGCGTGCTCAGTCAGGGCCAAGCGCGACGGCTTGCGTTGTCGCGTTTGCTGATCGCACCGCGGCCGATTTGGCTGCTCGATGAACCCGCGGCAGCGCTAGACGCTGAAGGCCGCGGATTGCTGGCGGGCATGATCGAGACGCATCGGCGCAACGGCGGCCTCGTGCTTGCGGCAATCCACGAGCCGCTGGGCGTCGCCGCGGATCAGTCGGTGACCGTCCGATGAGCGCGTTCGGCGCATCGTTCCGCCGCGACTTCGCGCAGATGTGGGGCGCCGGTGGGGGCGCGCTTGCGCCGGTCGGATTCTTCTTCGGCGCCGCGACCTTGGTGCCGCTGGCTATGGGCAACGATCCGACCATGCTCGCCAAATCCGGACCGCCGCTCATGTGGATCGCCGCGGCGCTCGCGGTGCTCGCGACTTTGGAGCGGCTGTTTCAGGCCGACCTCGAGGACGGCTCACTCGATCAGATGCTTCTTTCGCCCGCGCCGCTGGAAGTGCTGGTGTTCGCCAAGGGGCTGGCGCTCTGGTGCGCGGTTGGCGTGCCGCTGGCGCTCGCCAGCGCGCCGACCGCCATCGCGCTTCAGGCGGACCCCGCTTTGGTTCCTGCGGTCGCCGCCAGCGTGGCGCTGGGAATGGCGGCTTTCATTGCCGTGGGTCTGGTAGGAGCGGCTGTAACGGCAGGTGTAAAGCGCGCAGGCGTTTTGATCGCGATCATTGTGCTGCCGTTCTTCGCACCGCCAATCATCTTCGGCGCGATCGTGGCGCACGCGGGGTTCGGCGGCGAATTCGCGATCCTTTGGGGAATCACACTTGGATACGTGGCGCTTTCGCCGATTGCCGCGGCTGCGGCGTTGCGTCTCCAAGCGGAATAGAGCGATTTTGGGCAGACAAGGATCATGATCCAGGCGTTCGCCAACCCCGCGCGTTTCATGGCGCTGTCCGCCTGGGCGGCGCCGCTGCTCGGGTTGATCGCGGCGGGTCTGTTCGCGGTCGGGTTTTACTGGGCGCTGGTCCTGTCGCCGCCTGACTACCAAATGGGCGAGACCGTCCGCATCATGTACGTCCACGTCCCCGCAGCCTGGTGGTCGCTTGGCATCTACGCCTTCATGGGTGTGGCCAGCGTCATCGGTTTCGTCTGGCGCCACGTGCTGGCCGACGTTGCGGCCCGCGCCGCCGCGCCGATCGGCGCGACCTTCGCAGGTTTGTGTCTCGTCACCGGATCGCTCTGGGGCGCGCCGACATGGGGCACATGGTGGGCCTGGGATGGCCGGCTAACGCTCATGCTGATCCTCTTCATCGTCTATCTCGGCTATCTGGCGCTCTGGGCGGCCATCGAAGACGAGGAGAAAGCCGCGCGCATGGCGGGCGTGCTCTGCATGGTGGGGCTCGCGGCGCTGCCCTTGCTGCATTGGTCCGTCGACAAGTGGAGCACCCTCCACCAGACGGCGAGCGTGTTTCGCGAGGGCGGATCAGGGATCCATCCATCGATGCAGGGGCCGCTGTTTACGATGGCGTTCGCATACATGGCGCTGTTCGCCGCGTTGCTCATGGCGAACATGCGTTCGGCCATCTACCGGCGTCGCGTCGACGCGGCGCGCCTGCGTGGGGCGGCGTGATGGTGCAGGGCGGGTTGAGTTTCGTTGTCGCCGCATATCTCGTCACCGGCGTGGGCTTGATCGGCTTGGCGGCGATCGTTGTGGCCCGGTTGGCGCATTGGTCGGCGCGCGCCAAAGAACTGGACAAGAAGTGAAGCGGCTCTTGCCCTTCCTGCCGCTGGCGGCGCTGGCGCTGCTCGTGATCGTTTCCGTACTGCTGCTTACCCGCGGCGGCGAACGCGAGACCGTAAGCGATGGCCGCATCGGGCGGCCGGCGCCGGCGATGTCGCTCGCGCGCCTCAACGGCGGCGCGCCGGTCACCGGCGACGATGTGATCGGCCGGCCCTACGTGATCAACGTCTTTGCATCCTGGTGCGTGCCGTGCCGCGCCGAGCACGCGCAACTGATGTCGCTGCAGGCGCGCGGCGTCGATATCGTAGGCGTCGCCTACAAAGACGATGCGGCGGACACCGCCGCGTTCCTGACCGAACTCGGTAATCCGTTCCACGCCGTCGGTCTCGATCCCGAGGGCCGGTTCGGACTTGAATTGGGCGTGGCGGGCGTACCCGAGACGTTCGTCGTCGGCGCTGATGGCCGCATCGTCGCGGTGCATCGCGGTCCGCTGACGGAGGGCGACATCACCAACAGCATCCTGCCGGCTCTCGGACGACGCTGACTACTTCCGCGCCCGGCGTTTGCTGTCTTTTTGGTTCGCCGCGCCTACGCGATCGCGCTTGGCCTGTCGCTTGGCTTGCTTCTCGGCTTTGCCCGCCAATTCCTCTGCATGTTTTGTCAGTTTTTTCAGAATTGCGATCAGCGCCTTGCCCTTGGTGCGCGGGAGAGCGTCGAGAATGGCCGCATCCGCCGCCTTGGCGTGCTTGGTGGCGGCGCGCAGCACCACTTCCCCTTCGCTGGTGAGCGTCACCGCATTGGCGCGCTTGTCGGTGGGCGCATCGGCGCGCTCGACCCAGCCATGTTTTTGCAGGCGCAAGACGATGCCCGCGATCGTCGAGCGGTCGACGCCGGTGATGCGCACGAGTTCGGCCTGGCTGACCCCGGGGGCTTGCGCGATGGCGGCCAAGACCGCGAACTGGCGAAGCGTCACGTCCTTGCCGACAAGCAGCGTGAATCGGTCCGAGGCAAGCTGCTCCGCCCGGTGCAGCAGGTGGCTCGCGGAGTCCGCGAGGTTGAAAGTGTCGGACTCAGCGCCCGACATCGTCCGGACTCATCGATGCCGCCCCAATACGCGGCACGGAGATTAACGGCGCAGTGCGACCGTTCAACAACATCCGTGTACGGTCATTCCCCAGAAAGGCGAAATTGCGCCCGAAGCTGCGAAATTCAGGACGGGCCTGACGAAGGCGAGGGCGTTTCGGCGTCTTTGCCGGCGCCGTCTGCCTCGTCGTCGATGTGGTGTTTCAACACCAAAGGCGTGTTGGCCGCAGCGAACAGAAGGAAAGCCGGATAGGTCAGCGCCGTGCGCACGTTCAGCCAAACGTCGAAGTTGCCGTTGGCCTCGTTGTAGTAATGCCGGAGCACTTCGTTGAAGACTGCGACCAGTACGTAAAACGCCGCCCAGCGCCAGGCGAGAATGTCCCAGATCTTGTCCGGCAGGCTGAAGGCGTGGCGGAACAGCAGTTTCCAGACGTTCTGTTTGATCAGCAGCGAGAACGCGATCGCCGCCGCGTAGAACAGGAATGTGATGGTGAACTTGATCTGAATGATCGAGGGATCGCGCAGCAGAATGGTGATGACGCCGAACACCGTCACCAGAGCGCCGGTGACGAGCAGCACAGGCGGTATCTTTCCGCGCACGATCTTGCAGTAGGCGATCGCCGCAAGGGTCGCGGCGATGAAGAGGCCGATGGCCAGGTAGATTGCGTTTTCCTTCGTCGCTTCGATGCGATGCAGGATGTTGTAGGAGACGATGAAGACCGCGATCGGTCCGAGATCGACGGCAAGCTGGCTCGCGCCGGAGAGGGCGCCCGTCTTCTTGGCTGGGTTGGTTTCGGTCATCAGGGCTGGGTGATAGCGGAACTTCGTGGCCGAACCAGGGGGTTGCGACAGAAGCGCATTGCCTTTCGGTGCGGTTCCCGTTGAGATCGAGCCGAATTCTTGGGGAGCGAACCATGCGGGCTTGGGTTTTGGCGGCAGTGTGTTTGGCCGCATGCGCGACGACCACGCCGCCGGCCGCCACCGGGCAAGCTGGGGCAGAGACGCCGACTGTGCCCTCGCTGGGTGACATCCTGCAGGCCTCTCCCGCCGCCGATTGGCGCCCGCTCGACCCGCAGAACACGATTTACATGGATCTGCCGCAGGGCCGGGTGATCATCGAGCTCTCGCCGCAATACACGCCGAACCACGCCGCCAACATCACCGCGCTGGCGCGCGCGCACTATTATGACGGCGCCTGGATCGTGCGCAGCCAAGACAATTATGTCGTGCAATGGGGCCGCGACGAGAATGAGCCTGCCGGCTACGGCGAGGGACACGCGACGATTGGCGCGGAATTCTCGCGTTCCCGAAGAGGCGTCTCAATCACGCGCCTGGTCGATCCTGACTCCTATGCCCCCGTGGTCGGCTTCGCCGGTGGATTTCCCGTTGCGGCGGAAGGCGACGAAACCTGGATCGCGCATTGCTACGGCGTCGTCGGCGCAGGCCGTGGCGACACGGCCGACTCTGGCGGCGGCGCCGAGCTTTACGTGGTCATTGGCCAAGCGCCCCGTCACCTCGATCGCAACGTGACGACGGTGGGGCGCGTCATCCAGGGCATGGAAATTCTCTCGACGATGCCGCGCGGCACGGGACCATTGGGATTCTACGAACAGCCCTCGCAACGCACGCCGATCACCCGCGTGCGCGTGGAGGCGGACATTCCGGAAAGTGAGCGCGCGCATCTCGAAGTGTTGCGCACAGATAGCGCCACGTTCCGCGCGGTGATCGACAGTCGCCGCACGCGCCGCGAGAGCTGGTTCCTGGAGCCCACCGGCCACATCAATGTTTGCAACGTGCCGCTGCCGGTGCGCGTGCATTCCGCCGGCTAGGTGTGAGATCGGCTCACAGCGGGGGTGAGCAGCGATCGTTCGGATTCAAGCGCCTGCGCGCTCATGTTGAGCGCACAGGAGATTTACCCATGCTTGAGCCCGAATATTCCACCCGTCACGTGTTTCCGCGTGCAACGCAGATCGCGAGCCTGCTGCTGTCGGCCGTTGTTATTGGCGTCTTTCTGGCGGAAGCGGCGCGCAACGTGATCTAGCCGTCAAGGCCGACTAAAGCGCGGGAGAATGCGTCCGCGTCAAATGGCTTCAAATCCTCGGCCTTCTCGCCGACGCCGACGAAGTGAATGGGAATGGCGTGCCGTTGCGCGAGCGCGACGAGCACGCCGCCCTTCGCCGTGCCGTCGAGCTTGGTCATGACCAGGCCGGTGATGTCGGTGACCGAGCGAAAGCTTTCGACCTGGGAGAGCGCGTTCTGGCCGACGGTGGCGTCGAGCACGAGCAGGGTCTCGTGCGGTGCGTCCTCGTCGATCTTGCGCATGACGCGAACAATCTTGGCGAGTTCGGCCATCAGTTCGGTCTTGTTTTGCAGCCTGCCTGCTGTGTCGATCAGCGCCACATCGGCGTCGGCGTCCCTGGCTTGCTTAACCGTCTCGAAGGCGACGCCCGCGGCGTCAGCCCCTTGTGTCGATGCAACGAAGGCGGCGCCCGAGCGCTGCGCCCAGACCTGCAATTGCTCGATCGCGGCGGCGCGGAAGGTGTCGGCTGCGCCGATGACGACTTTCGCGCCGGCGTCGCCGAGCAGCTTTGAAAGCTTGCCGAGCGTGGTCGTCTTTCCCGAACCGTTGACACCGATGACCAGTACGATGCGCGGTTTTGGCGGGCTGGTGAGATCGAGATGCGCCTCGCGCGGGCGCAATATGGCGGCAACTTCCGCCGCCAACGCTTCGCGCGCTTCCCTGCCGCCGTTCTCCTTGCCGAAACGCTTGTCGGCGAGCGCCTGCGCGATGCGGTGCGCGGCGGGCGCCCCCATGTCGGAGGCGATGAGAGCGTCCTCTAGTTCGCTGAGTTCGGCGGCGTCGAGCTTCTCTTTGGTGAAGACCGATGTGACGCTTTCCGCGAGCTTCGCTGAGGATTTGCGCAGGCCGTCGAAAAGCCCTTTGCGCTCGGCCGCGTCCTCCGTCGCGGCTTTCTTCTTGTCGAATAGACCCCAGATCATGCGGCTACGCCAATCAGATGCGCGCCGTCATGATGCGTGAAGCGCAGGCGCTGATATGGACCTCCGGCCTCTCGCCGGCCGGCGCCGGCCGGCGGGGACGCCGGCGGTCCATAATGGACCGTGCTGAAGTCGGCCAAGCGCGCAAATCCTTCGCGCTCAACAATTGCATCCGCCTCTTTCCCAACCCAAGCATCGAGGTGCCGTCTCAAGGCTTCCGCGCCCTTGGCGCGAAGCGTGGCTGCGCGCGCCTTCACGACCTGGCGTTCGACTTGCGGCATGCGCGCCGCCGGCGTCCCGGCGCGGGGACTGAAGGGGAAGGCGTGGACGAAGGCGAGATTGCAATCGTCGATGAGCGAGAGAAGGTTGGCGAAGTGAGGCTCCTCCTCGGTGGGGAAACCCGCGATCAAATCCGCACCCAGCGCAATCTCCGGCCGCGCCGCTTTCAAGCGTTGACAGAGTTCGATCGCTTGCGCGCGCGAGTGGCGGCGCTTCATGCGCTTCAGGATGAGGTCGTCGCCGTGCTGCAGCGAGAGATGCAAATAGGGCGCGATACGCTCGTTCCGCGTCACGAGGTCGAACAACTCCGAGTCCATTTCAATCGCGTCGAGAGACGAGAGTCGCAGCATCTTCAGGTCGGGCGCCAGCTTCAGAATTCGCGCGACGAGATTGCCCAGTTGAGGCGCGCCCGGCAGGTCAGCGCCCCAAGACGTCAGATCGACGCCGGTCAGCACCACTTCGGGTACGCCATTGGCGACGAGCCGGCGCACCTGCTCCACGACATCGCCGGCCGCGGCCGAGCGCGAATTGCCGCGTCCGTAGGGAATGATGCAAAACGTGCAGCGGTGGTCGCAACCGTTCTGCACCTGGACGTAGGCGCGCGTGCGTTCGGCGAAGCCGTCGATCAGATGCGGCGCCATTTCGCGCACGCTCATGATGTCGGCGACCGCCACGCGTTCGCCGTGTGTGTAGCTCTCTGCGCGCATTTTCTCCGCATTGCCGATGACGCGGCTCACTTCCGGCATCGCCGCAAAGCTCTCAGGATCGATTTGCGCCGCGCAGCCGGTGACGATGATCTTTGCGTCTGGCCTCTCGCGGCGAGCGCGGCGGATGGTCTGGCGCGCTTGCCGCACCGCCTCGCCAGTGACGGCGCAGGTGTTGACGATGACGGCGTCCGACAGCCCGGCATCGCCTGCGAGCGCGCGCATGGCTTCGCTCTCGTAAGCGTTGAGGCGGCAGCCGAGCGTCAAAATCTCGACGCCGCGCGGAGGATTAGCGGAAGCGGTCATTCGCGTCGGCTTGAGGTGAGGGCAGGCGCGGACGAGGTCAAGCGGAAGCCTGAAATGACAAAGCCCCGCGGAGGCCGCGGGGCTTTGGAATTCACGATGGAAACGCCGCTTACTTCGCTGCGTCGCCACCGGCGTCGGCAGCTTCACCGACGAAATCCTCTTCGCGGGCGCCGCCGGCGCGTTCGCTGATGCGGGCCGATTTGCCGCGGCGGTCGCGCAGGTAATAGAGCTTCGCGCGGCGGACCTTGCCGCGACGCACGACGTCGATGGAGTCGACGGTCGGCGAGAACAGCGGGAACACGCGTTCCACGCCTTCGCCGAAGCTGATCTTGCGGACCGTGAAGTTCGCATTGAGGCCCGAGCCGGAGCGGGCGATGCAGATGCCTTCATAGGCCTGCACGCGCTCGCGATCGCCTTCCTTGATCTTCACGTTGACGCGCAGCGTATCGCCCGGGTCGAAGGAGGGGACGGTCTTGCCCTTGGTGACGCGGGCGATTTCTTCTTTTTCGAGCGTTTCGATCAGGTTCATGAGATTACCAGGGGGCGCGGGTTGCCCGCGTCCTCCTCAAGAAAATCCGAAGCGGGGCGTATAAGGGATGGGATCGGCCCTGTCGAGGCCCCCTTCCGGCCCTTTCAGAGGCTCGAGACGCAATAAACGTAGAGTTGGACGTCGTACTCCGAGCCGCGAGGGCGGACCCGAAGCAAGGGAAAGCGCCCGGCGTGGCCGATCTCGAGGTTGCTGTCGTGACCGGCCGCGTCCTGGAAGATGAGTTTCCCTTCGCCGCCCGCCGGATCCAGCCGGAATGAGCCCAGGCCCGTGGCGATGCCGCGCAGGTCATCGTTCGGGAAGGCAAAGAGGAGGGTGGGGTTTTCGTCCGTAGGGACGAAGACGAGGCCGTGTTCGGCGCGGATGTCGGCGAGGCCATTGACGGTGATCGGATCAGGCAGCCGCCGCTGCAGAGCTGCCATCTCCTCGATGGCGCCGTCGCAGGCGTGGGTGAGGGTGGCTTCGGTCATGCGGCCGGGCGGGACCGCGCGCCAAAGCGCCGCGAGCTGGGTGGCGGCGCGCGCGAGCTGTTGGGACTGGGGCGCGCTCGTTTGCGCCGGCTGTGCCGTGGCGGGCACGGCAAAGGCGCACGCCAGCGCGAGGGCGATAAGGGCAGACCGCAGCATCAGTCGCGGGTGCGCTTCAATTCGGGCCGTCTTTGGGCGGTGATGCGCTCGCGCTCAGCACGGCGCCAAGCCTCGATCTTTGCGTGGTCGCCGCCGAGCAGGACGTCAGGGATGGCGCGGCCCTCGAACTCGCGCGGGCGCGTGTAGTGGGGATGTTCGAGCAGGCCTCCGGTGAAGCTCTCCTCCGCCAGCGACGCTTCGTTGCCGAGCACGCCGGGAATGAGCCGCACGCAGGCCTCCAGCAGCACCAGCGCCGCCGCTTCCCCGCCCGCCAGCACGGCGTCGCCGACGGTCACTTCCTGCATGCCGCGCGCTTCAATGACGCGCTCGTCCAAAGCTTCGAAGCGGCCGCAGAAGAGGATGAGGCCTGGGCCGCTCGACCATTTTTGCGCCATCACCTGGGTCAGTGGCGCGCCGCGTGGGGAGAGATAGATCAGCGGGCGATCGTTGCGTGAGATCGAGTCGATCGCGGCCGCCGCCACGTCCGCGCGTAGCACCATGCCGGCGCCGCCGCCGGCGGGTGTGTCGTCGACGCTTTTGTGCGGGCCTTGGCCGAAATCGCGGAGCTGCACGGTGTCGAGCGACCACAGGCCTTCGCGCAGCGCCTTGCCGATCACCGACAAGCCGAGCGTTCCCGGAAAGGCTTCCGGGAAGAGCGTGATGATGGACGCGGCGAAGCTCATCGCTTTGCCCTTAGCACACGCAGCGTTCGCTTACTTGCCCACCGGCTCCGGCGCCGGGGGATCGAGCACGAGGCGCTTACCGGCGAGGTCCACGTACGGCACCGTTTCCTTGGTGAAGGTGATGCGCACGTTGGGGCCGCCATTGGGCGGGCGATATTCGAGGATGTCGCCAGCGCCGAAATTCCACACCGCGACGATGTCGCCGAGGACGGTGCCGTCGAGCGCTTCCGCGCGCGAGCCCAAGAGGTCGACAATGTAGAACTCGTCTTCCGCCGTCGGCGGCAGGTTGGCGCGGGGCACGTAGAGGCGCGTGTTGCGCATCTTGTCGGCCTGCTCCTTGGTCTTCACCTCGGGCGCGACGACCGCGACGCCGTCGCGCAATTCGCGCCAGCTCTTCGGGCGCAGCAGCACTTTGCCGTCTTCGCCATGCAGCGGGCCATAGGCGATGACGCCTTCCTTGGTCGCAGTGAAGGCGCGCAAGCGAACTTCGCCTTTGACCCCGAAGGCGCCCGCAATAGCGCCGACCAGCACCATTTGCTTGCCCTTTTCGCTCGTGGCGGCCTTCGGCTTAAACGCAGGCACGTCTTTCAGATCTCCAACCAGTTCCGGTTGCTGCACCGGTTTTGGTGCAGCGAGCGGCTTCGGCGCTTGCATCACCGGGCGCGGCGTCAACGAAATCGGGGCGCCCTTGCCGGCGGCGACCGGCCGCGCGCTCGGGCGAACCGGCGCAACGGTGGCGCGGACCGGCGCAACTTTCGCAACGACGGGTGCAGCGGCGGCCTTGCCCTTGCCCTTTGGCGGCGCCTTCTCGGCGACAGGTGCAGGTGCGGGGGCGGCCTTAGCAGCAGGCGCGGCCTTGCCTGGCTTCTCAGGTTTCGGCGGCGGGTCGGCCTTGGCTTTCGGCTCAGTCTTGGCGGCTGGCGCGGGTTTCGCCGCCGCCTTATCGGCAGGCTTTGCTTTTGTGTCAGCCTTCGGCGCAGGCGCCGGCTTGGCAGCCGGGGCCGCTTTGCCTTTTGCATCACCCTTCGGCGCCGCCTTCGCCTCGACCTTCGGCGCAGCCTTGCCGGGCTTCGGGGCGGCGACAGGCTTCACTTCCACCTTCGCCACTGGCTTCGCGTCCGGCTTCGCTTTGGCGGCCGGAGCCGCCTTGGGCGCAGGCCCGGACTTCGCCGCCGGCTTGGCCGGCGTCGCTGCTTTCGCAGGCGGAACCGCTGCAGGCTTCGGCGCTGGCACAGACTTCGCCGCCGCCTTGGCGGCAGGTTTCGCCGGCGCCGGAACAGGTGCGAGAGCCGGAGCGGCCTTCGCGGCCTTGCCCGGCGGTGCAGCCTTTTTGGCGGCGACCGGGGCGGGCGGGGCAGGGCGGCCCGGACGCGCGGCCGGAGCCGGCGCCGGAGTGGCGGCCTTCTTGGCCGGAGCGGCGGGCTTGGCGGCCGTTTTGGCCGCCGGCTTCGCAGGTTGGTGCTTCTTATCGGGCAAAGGGACTTCTTACGCCTCCGCGGCGCCCTCGGCCGGAGCATTGGCGGCGGCGCGCGCTTCGGCGCGTTCCGTCATCTTCTTGCCCGGCTGGGCCTTGTTCGGGTTGTTCTTCGGCTCGCGCTTCATCACGCCCGCCTGGTCGAGAAAACGGGCAACGCGATCAGTGGGTTGCGCGCCTTTTTTCATCCAGTCCTGGATCCGGTCGAGCTTCAGCAAGACCCGGTTCGGGTCGTCGGACTTCAATATGGGGTTATAGGTGCCAACCTTCTCGATGAATCGCCCATCACGCGGGTTCCGGCTGTCCGCCACAACGATGGCGAAGAACGGGCGCTTCTTGGCGCCGCCGCGGGCGAGACGGATTTTCAGGGACATTGCTATGCTTCTCCTTTGAACTCTTAGCTTTTTTTGTCGCTTCCGGGAAGGCCCGGCAGTGTTCCAGGCAAGCCCGGGAGGCCGCCTGATGGTTGAGCGCCCGGTAACTTCATTCCTGAACCGAGCTGTTTGAGCTGTTCTGGGCTGGGCCCGCCGCCCATGCCGGGCATTCCCGGCATGCCGCCGAAGGGGCTTTTGCCCTTTCCCATCTGCTTGGCCATGTCGGCCATGTTCCGATGCATTTTCACAAGGCGGTTGAGTTCGGCGACGTCGACGCCCGCGCCCTTCGCGATCCGGGCGCGGCGGCGGCCGTTGAGCAGATCCGGCTTGGCGCGCTCTGCTGGCGTCATCGAGCGGATGATGCCGATCTGGCGACGCAGAATTTTGTCGTCGAGCGAGGCCTCGTTGATCTGGCCTTTGAGCTTCTGAACGCCGGGCAGCATGCCCATGACGCCCTTCAGGCCGCCGATCTGGATGAGCTGGCCCAGCTGCTTTTCCATGTCGTCGAAGTCGAAGCGGCCTTTGGCCATCTTCTTCGCGATCTTCTCAGCTTCGGCGCGATCGACGTTTTCCGCCGCCTTCTCCACGAGCCCGACAATGTCGCCCTGGCCCAGGATGCGGCCGGCGACGCGGCGCGCATCAAACGGTTCGAGCGCGTCAGGGCGTTCGCCTGCGCCCAGGAACTTGATCGGCAGACCGGTGACTGCGCGCATAGAAAGCGCGGCGCCGCCGCGGCCGTCGCCATCGACGCGCGTCAGCACCAAGCCGGTAAGCGGCAGCCGCTCGTTGAAGCGCCGCGCGGTTTCCACCGCGTCCTGACCGGTGAGGCTGTCGGCGACCAGCAGCGTTTCGCCGGGGCGGGCGATCTTCGAAATTTCCGCGGCTTCCGCCATCATCTGTTCGTCGATGGTGGTGCGGCCGGCGGTGTCGAGGATGAGGACGTCTTGACCTCCGAGGCGTGCGGCGGTCATGGCGCGCTTGGCGATTTCCGCCGGCGGCTGACCGGCCACGATCGGCAACACGTCGACGCCGATGGATTTTCCAAGCGTGGTGAGCTGCTCCATCGCCGCCGGACGGCGCGTGTCGAGCGAGGCCATCAGCACGCGCTTTTTGTCGGTCTTGGTCAGACGCAGCGCGAGCTTGGCGGTCGTGGTGGTTTTGCCGGAGCCCTGCAGGCCCGCCATCATGATGACGTTCGGCGGCTCGCCGCTGATCCGGAGCTGTTCGGGCGGCGCATCGCCGCCCAGCATGTCCACCAGCGCGTCGTGAACGATCTTGATGACCTGCTGGCCGGGCTTCACCGACTTGATGACGGCTTCGCCGACTGCCTCGGTTTTTACCTTGGCGATGAAGTCCTTCACCACGGGCAGGGCGACGTCGGCTTCGAGCAGCGCCACACGCACCTCGCGCAGCGCCGCATCGACGTCGGCCTCATTGAGCGCGCCGCGCCCAGTGAGCTTGTCGAATACGCCGCCTAGCCGCTCTGTCAGGGCCTCGAACATCATAACTCCTTGCGCCCAAAGCGTTTTAGCCCCGCCGGACGATCACGTCGGGCGGGGTGCCTCGCCAGCCTCCGGGCCTCATATGGGGCCGTGTGCCGGTCAAAGCGCGCTTTTCAAGCTGGCGCGTGGGCGGGGTTCTAGGCGGGCAACCCGCTGTGGTCAAATGCGCGGACGTCTCAGGCGAATGGCTGGGCCCGGTCGCGCAGCCATTGCGACAGCACCCATTTGCGGCCGCGCGTGGGCGGCATCCCGGCGTGGACCGTGTTGCGGTCCGCTTGGCCGTTGGGGAGGACGTTCGACCAGGCGATGGCGTCGCCGGTCTTGCCGCGGAAATCGATGTTGAGCGCGGGGAAGTGCGTGGGGGCGCCATCGAAGTCGTCGTTCAGGTAGGTGACGATGGTGATTGTGCGCTGGCCAAGAATCTGGAGTTCGCGCTCGAACCCGGGCGTGGCTGGATCAATGTAGTCGACGTGCAGCCCGAACTGCTGGCCGGGCTCGTAGCTGATCACGTTCGGCACTTCGTGTTGGCGCACATCCATGTTGGCGAGTTTGGCCGCGCGCGCCTGCAGGACTGCGACGATGAGATCGCGGTGATCGGGATCGAACGCGCAATTGAGCGCGGTGCGCATCGGATGCACGCGCAGTTCGCCGGTCGCGGCGTCGTTCACGAGAGAGGGCTCGAGCCGGTCCTTCGCGCGTTGGATGAGCCAGGCGCACATTGACGGCGTCGCATAGCCGCGCGAGACGCCGATGAGCGCGCGGTTGCTGAGGCGGTCGAGGGAGCGGGGCGTTACGAGTTGCTGGACATCGATGGAAGCGCGCAGCAGCGCCCACTCGGTCAATCCAGGCATGCCGGCGAGGACGCCAAGCTGTGCGCCGGCGTCGGCGTCGCCCGCTTCCGCCGCCCACTGCGCGAGGTCGAGCGCCTCATCCCAGCGTTGGGCGTAGGCGGCGGTGATGGCGGCTTTCAAGGACACGGCGCTGGTAATGCGCCGCAGCGCGCGCGTGCGTCAACATGCTGGAAGCGGCGCCAAGCATGTCTTACGCTGGCCGCATGAAGGTTCACGGCGACTATTATCGCGACGGCTACGCGCACTTGGAGAAACTGGTGCCGGCGGCGGTCGCGCAGGACTTCCTGGCGCAGATCAAGTCGAGCTTGGAAAATGCGGAAGTGCCGCTCGAAGGATTCATGCGCGAAGGCGTCATGCTGAAGCGCCCGGCGCTGGAGATCTACGCGCACCAGCACAAGCCGCTATTGACCTTTCTTTACGGGCTGACGCCCACGATGTGCGAACTCACGCAGCGGGAGCTCTTGCCGACCTACTCATACTTCCGCGTCTATCGCGCGGGCGACGTATGCTGGGTGCATTCGGATCGCTTCGCTTGCGAGCACTCGCTGTCGCTGACGCTCGCGTATAGCGACGGCAAGCCGTGGTCGTTCGAGATCGGCAAGAAGCGGCTGACGCACGCCGAACCGGTGGAGACCACGTTTCAAGAGGATGAGTACAGCGCCATCGACATGGGTGTCGGCGACGCCATCCTCTACCAGGGCGTCTACTATCGGCATGGCCGGGTGCAACCGAACCCGAACCGGTGGTCGGCGCACATCTTCCTGCATTGGGTCGACGGCAACGGGCACTTCAAGGACTGCGCGTTCGACGGCAAGGCGAACACGACCCCGGTTGATTTCCAGCTCAGTGCGTAAGGCGTTTCGCCACTTCTTCGCCGATGGCGAGTGATGAGGTGAGGCCTGGGCTCTCGATGCCGAAGAGCGCAACGACATTCTCCATCGCCTCGCTATCGATAACGAAGTCGCCCTGCGCTTCGCCTGGCCCATGCAGTTTCGGCCGGATGCCGGCGTAGTCGGGGGCGAGCGCGCCGTCGGGCAAGCCCGGCCAGAAACGGCGGACGGTTTCATAAAAACTCGCGGCGCGTGTGGGATCGACCGCATAGTTTTCAGTCGCGACGAACTCGAGGTCGGGACCGAAGCGTGCAATGCCGCCGAGGTCGCGGCGATAGTGCGTGCCGAGCGCTCCCGGAATTGGCGGCGGATAGATGAGTCGCGCGAACGGCGCCTTGACGCCGGTCAGCATGAAGTAATTGCCCTTGCCGAAATAGAGCTCGGGTATGCGCTCAGCGGGAAATCCATCAATGCCGCTGGCGCATGCTTGCGCGCCGAGGCCCGCAGAGATGACGAGTTGGCGCGAGGTGAAGCGCGTAGGATCGGCGCCGCCCACGCGAACTTCGAAATTTCCGGCGCGCGGCGCTGCGCCCTCGAAGGGTGCGTTAAGCGCGATCGCCCCGCCGTGGCTCTCGATCTCTCCCTGCAGCGCCAGCATGTAGCCATGGCTATCGAGGATGCCGCTCTCCGGCGATTCAAGCGCCGCCGCAACGCGCAGATTGGGTTCGAGCAGCTTGGCCTCGTCACCTTGAAGGTAACGGACGCCCTCCACACCGTTCAGTTCACCCTGCTGTCGCAGTTTGTGGAGGGCGGAAATTTCGCCCTCCTCAGTCGCAACGATGAGCTTGCCGCACTTCTTGTGCGCGATGTTGTGGCTGGTGAGGAAAGGGTAAAGCGCGCGCCGGCCTTCGACGCAGAGGCGCGCCTTCAGCGAGCCGGTTGCGTAGTGCAGGCCCGCATGAATGACTTCGGAATTTCTTGAGGAAATTCCGCCGCCAATACGCACGTCACGCTCGATCACGATGACGCTCTTCCCGCGCCTGGCGATCGCGTAGGCGCAAGCCAATCCCACGGCGCCGGCGCCCACGATGGCGGCGTCGAAATCGCTCATGGTTTGCTCATTCCGCGCGTCATTCGAACCTTTTGTTTAGGAGTCCCGCAACAACCAGTTAATCCAAACTCAAGCAGCCTGTGCCTATACACTGTCCTCGGGCGGATCGTGCGGGCTGTGATCAACTTCCAAGACCCTTCGATGTTCGCGGCGGCGCGTGCGCACGTGTCGAGTTGGCGTTGGCGGCTGGGCATCGGCGCGTTGTTCGCGCTTGGCGCCTCGTTCGTGCTCGACAATTTTGCGGCGGGGTTCGGGTGGTTTCTGGCGGTGACGCTGTCGACCGGCTTCGACGCGATGCTGGGCCATTCATACCTCAACACCCGCGGCCGCGAACGCCGGACTACCGGTGCGCTGTTTGTGTGGGGCTGTGCGTTTACGATCGCCATCTTCTCGGCGATGACGCTCTATCTGGCTTATGCCGGGGGCGGGCCAGGGCGCATTCTGTCGGCGCTGATGGCCGCAAGCGCGCTGGTCAGCGTCATGCTCTTCTTGTTTCAGGCGCCCGCGTTCATGGCGATCACGGCCGCGCCGGCGATGTTGTGCCTGCTCGGTATGTCCTTCATTCCGTTTTCCGCCGGACCTGCCGACGCCCTTGAGGGGGGACTTGGGGTCGCCGCGGGCGCAGCCGGGTTCCTGGCCTACGTTCTGAGGGCGGCGCTCTATAACGGCCGCATGATGCGAGGGCTGCGCGACGCAACCAGGCAGGCCAAGGAGCGCGCCACCGAAGCTGAGGTGAAGCGCGAAGAGGCGGAAGCCGCCAATCGCGCCAAGTCGGACTTCTTGACGGTGATGACGCATGAGCTGCGCACGCCGCTTAACGCTGTTATTGGCTATGCCGAAATCATCGGCGAAGACTTGCAGGCCGATGGCGTTCGCGCCGATCTGGTCGAAGACACGCAGCGCATCACCGGCTCGGCGCGCCACTTGCTCGGCCTGATCGACCAAATTCTGCACATGACCAGCATGGATGCCGGTCACGAAGGGCTGGCGCTGCGTGACGTGAACGTGCGAGCGCTCATCGAAGAGGTGCTTAGCGGGGTCGATGCGCAGGCGAACCGCAACCGGATTGCGATGCGGGTTGCGCCGGACGCCGAGTTTGCGCACACGGATGCCGCCAAAGTCGGCGCTTGCCTTGCCGCTCTGCTCTCAAACGCTACCAAATTCACCAGCAACGGACTGATCGCGGTCACCGCCGAGCGCGAACGCGACGTCACCGACCAGGAATGGCTCGTGCTGTCGGTGTCAGACACCGGCTGCGGCATTGCGCGCGAGAACCTCGCCAAGATATTCCAACCGTTCTCGCAGGCGGACGAGTCCACCACGCGCACGACCGGCGGCATGGGATTGGGGCTCGCGGTCGCGCAGCGCGCCGCGCGCGCCATCGGCGGCGATATTTCCGTGAAGTCGGAACTCGGCGCGGGCTCGACGTTCACGCTCCGCGCGCCGAAGCGGCTGGAAGCGGCCAAGCCGCCGATCGCAGCTGCGGCTTGAAGCCGGGGTTGATCGAGAACAAATTCAGTCGATATTGCGCGGTCTATTCTATAGAAGCCGCCTATGGACGACCGCATCCCCGCTTCCTCAATGCCGACGCTTCGGCAGCTTCAGTTTCTGACAGCGCTCAGGGCGGAAGGCAGTTTTGTCGCCGCCGCCGAGGCGGTGGGGGTAACCCAGCCGACGCTGTCGGCCGGGATAAAGGAACTTGAGACGTCTCTCGGAAGCGTTTTGGTGGAGCGGGGGCGGACCGGAGCGGCGCTGACGCCGGCCGGCGAAGAGGCTGCCGAGCGGGCTGCGCGCGCGATCGCCGAGGTGGAGGACCTTGTCCGCGCCGTGCATGACGCCGGCAAGCCTTTTGTGGGCGCCTTCCGGCTGGGCGCTATTCCGACCATCGCGCCATTCCTGTTGCCGCGCGTACTGCCTGTGTTGCGGAAGAAATTTCCGCGCCTCACGCTGCAGATGCGGGAGGACCTGACTTCGCGATTGATCGACCAGTTGAAGGCGCGGACGCTGGATGCAGCCGTGATTGCGCTGCCGTATTCGGCGCCGGGCATAGCGACGGCGCCGGTGGCGGAAGACGAGTTTCTGTTTCTTTGCCCGGTGGGCCATCCGCTCGCGGCCCGCAACGATCTCTCGCCCGAACACCTCCGCGACGAGGATGTGCTGTTGCTTGAAGACGGGCATTGCCTGCGCGAACACGCCCTCTCCGTTTGCCGCACACCTCCCGGCAAGCGAGCGGCCGATGTGGGCGCCACAAGCCTGCACACGCTTGTGCAAATGGTGGCGGGCGGCATGGGCGTCACGCTGCTGCCGAAGCTGGCCGCCGACGGCGGTGCAGCAGCTGGGGCGCATGTGGCGCTCAGGCCGTTCGCGAAGCCGATCATGGGCCGCGCCATCGGCGTCGCGTGGCGCGAGGGCGGGCAGCGCGCGGAAGAAGCGCGTATGCTCGCCGAACTGTTGCGCGCCGAATTGTCGGCTGGCGCGAAGCCCTGAGCCCTCAGCTCGCCGGCCAGTCCGGCTTCGACAATTGCTTGGCGAGATGCGGCAGGCGGATCACCAGCCAGAGCGCGGCCCAGATGTTGCCGAGGATGAAGATGGGAACGGCCCAGATCGCGGCGATCACCCACGAGCGCTCGGTGAGGAACACGATCGAGGCAAACAGCACGAAGCCGAGATAGAGATCGGCGAGCGCAGCGATGCCCCAAGGCAGCGTCGTCACCACGCCGAACTGATCGAGGAAGCTGCCGTGCAAATCCTGCAGCGAGAACGCGGCCCAAATCACAAGGCCCAGAAGGGCCAAGCCCAGGATTCCGATCGCCGCGCGCCAGATGTTCATGCCATCAACTCCGCTCGCCTTGTCCCGTGCGGGCGGGCCGAAATCAAGACGGGACCTCACGTTGGCGATTTCCGCTTGGAGACGGGGCTTCCATTCCGCTAAGCGGGTCGGATGCAGCGATATCTTACCTGGTTCGTCCTTCTCGGCCTCATTGCGGGCATTGGCGTCGGTTACGTGCTGCATGAGCAGCAGCCGGCGGAAAGCTGGCCCGAGATCGCGGGCTATCTGAAGGTCGTCACCGACCTCTTCCTGCGCCTCATCAAGATGATCATTGCGCCGCTGGTGCTATCGACGCTGGTGGTCGGCATCGCGCACATGGGTGGGACCGGATCGCTGGGGCGCGTCGGCGTCCGGACGCTGCTCTGGTTCATCACGGCGTCGATCTTCTCGCTGCTGCTCGGCCTCGCCATGGTGCATCTGCTGCAACCGGGTGTCGGCCTGCAATTGCCGATTCCGGAAGGCGGCACGGCGCCGGAGGGGTCGGCGCTCAACGTCAAGGACTTCGTCGTGCACCTGGTGCCGACTTCGATCTTCGATGCGATGGCGACCAATTCGCTCCTGCAGATCGTCGTGTTCTCGCTTTTCTTCGGCGTGGGTCTCGCTTCGCTGGGCGAGGAAGGCACACCGGTGATCGACATCGCCGAGCGCGTCTCGCACGTGATGCTGCGCGTCACCGGCTATGTGATGAACTTCGCGCCGTTCGCGGTGTTCGCGGCTGTGGCGGCGACCATCACTGAGAACGGTCTCGAAATTCTCGGCACCTATGCGCGCTTTATCGGCAGCTTCTATCTGGGGCTCGTCGTCCTCTGGGGCGTGCTGATCCTGGCGGGGCTGCTCGTGGTGGGCTTCCGCGTGCTGAAGCTGCTGGGTCTCATCCGCGATCCGATCGTGCTGGCGTTTTCCACCGCGAGTTCGGAGGCCGCGTATCCGCGCACGTTCGAAGCGCTGCAGAAGTTCGGCGTGTCGAAGCGCATTGCCGGCTTCGTGCTGCCGCTCGGCTATTCGTTCAATCTCGACGGCTCGATGATGTATTGCACCTTCGCGGTGATCTTCATCGCGCAAGTGTACGGCCTCGAACTCACCTGGGTGCAGCAGCTCTCGATGCTGTTGGTGCTGATGGTGACGTCGAAGGGCATGGCCGGCGTGCCGCGCGCCTCGCTCGTGGTGATCGCGGCGACGCTGACGCAGTTTGGTTTGCCGGAAGCGGGGCTGCTGCTCATCCTCGGCGTCGACCATTTCCTCGACATGGGCCGCAGCGCGACGAACGTCGTCGGCAACTCGATTGCGACGGCGGTGGTGGCGAAGTGGGAGAAAGAGCTGGGCAAGGGCCCAGACGATCCCGTGTTGCCAGGTTCCGCCGCGCCGAAGCTGGAAGATCAGGGTGACACGGAGATTGGGCGGTAATGATCACTCGTCCTTTCCCGTGAGGGAAAGGTGTCTTGAGCGGAGCTCAAGACGGAAGGGCGAAGCCACAAGCGCTGCGCCTGAAGCCTCGCCCTCTCAGTCATCACGCTCGCGCGTGACGACAGCTCTCCCTCACGGGAGAGCACGTTGCTACTTCTTCAATCCATCAACCGCTGCATCAAATACGTGTACTCAAGCGCGCGGCGCCGCGCGGCCTCGTTCTGATTTGCCGCCGCCGAGTGACCGCCGTCGATGTTCTCGTAATAGAGCACCGGCATCCCAAGCTCGATCATGCGCGCGACGTATTTGCGTGCGTGACCGGGATGCACGCGGTCGTCCTTCGTCGACGTTTCCACGAACGGCAGCGGGAAATCCGGCCGCGCGCGGAGGTTTTGGTAGGGCGAAATCTGCTCAAGGAAGCGTCGCTCCGCCGGCACAGATGGCGAGCCGTACTCGTCCACCCACGATGCGCCTGCGAGCAGCTGGTCGTAGCGCAGCATATCCAAGAGCGGCACTTGCACGACGGCGGCATTCACCATTTCCGGATGCTGGTTCAGCATCACACCCATCAACAGTCCGCCATTGGAGCCGCCCATGATGCCGAGCCGGCGCGGGGATGTGATGCCGCGTGTGACGAGATCCTGCTCCACCGCGTAGAAATCATCATAGATGATCTGGCGGTGCGTCTTCAGGCCCGCTTGGTGCCAGGCCGGGCCGAACTCGCCGCCGCCGCGGATGTTGGCCAGCACATACGTGCCGCCGCGGTCGAGCCAGAGCTTGCCGACGTTCGGCGAGTAGGCCGGCGTCTGCGAAACCTGGAAGCCGCCATAGGCGTAGAGCAGCGTCGGGTTCTGCCCGTTGTTTTGCTGATCGCGACGGCGCAGCACGAAATATGGAATGCGCGTGCCGTCGGACGACACCGCTTCGAATTGCTCCGACACATAGGGCGATGCATCGAACTGCGCCGGCAGCGAGCGGATCGCGCGGGCGCGGGTGCCGCGGTCTTCCAGAACGTAGAGTGTGTCCGGCGTCAGAAAGTCTTCGAAGACGGCGTAGGCGATGCTTTCCGTCGGCGAGGAGCCGGCGATGCCGACTGAGCCGTTGGGCGGCAAATCGATATTGCTCTCGACCCAGGCGCGCCCGTCATAGGCCAAGCGCAGCAGGCGGCCACGCACGTTCTCGTAGCCGGAAACGATAATCGCATCGCGCGTGAAGGCGACGCCTTCGATCGATTGCCGCGCATTCGGAGCATACAGCACCGTCGCGCGCGGCGCTTCGGCGCCGGTGTCTTCCAGCGGATAAGCCACCAGCGCGCCTTGCGGCAGGCCGCGCCAAGCCTCTTCCAGCGTGAAAACGAGGAAGCCCTTGTGCAGGCCCTGGACGGTCGCTTTCGCCGGCAGATTGATGCGCTGCGGCGCTGCGCCATCGAGGCGATAGCTTTGGCTTTCGAAGAAGGTATCAGCTTCGATCGCGATCGGTACGCGTGAGCCGTCGGTGTCTTCGAGCGTACCGGGATACATGCCGACGTCAGTGCTCTGGCCGCGCAGGATTTCCGTCGCCGAGGTCAGCGGCGTGCCGCGCGTCCAGCGCTTCAGGATGAAGGGATAACCGGACTCCGTCATCGTGCCCGGACCCCAATCGGTGCCCACGATGAGCGTGTTCTGATCGACCCAGGTTAGGCTTGCTTTCGCGGCCGGCACCACGAAGCCGCCGTCGACGAAGCTCTTCGCGCCAATGTCATATTCGCGCCAGGTGACCGCGTCGCGGCCGCCATCGGAGAGCGCGATCATGCAGCGCGTCGTGCCTTCGAGGCAGTCGGCGCCCTTGAACACCCAGTTGGCGTTTTCGCGCCGGGCGAGATCGTCGAAGTCGAGGAGCGTTTCCCAGGTCGGGTTGCCGCTGGTGTAGGCAGCCAGCGGTGAACGGCGCCATAGGCCCCGTACGTTTGTCTCGTCCTGCCAGAAGTTGTAGAGATAGCCTTCGCGCACGCCGCCGAGCGGCAGGCGATCACGGCTATTGGCGAGCGCGAGCGCGTCAGCGTGGAGCGCCGCGAAGCGCGCGTCGCCTTCCAGTTGGGCCAAGGAGCGCGCGTTCTGCTCGCGCACCCACGCAAGCGCGCGCTCGCCTTCGACATCTTCAAGCCAGAGATAAGGGTCATTTCCCGATGACATGGAACCCGTCGTGCTGCACGAACCAAGAACAAGCGAGGCAAGCACCGCCGCCGCCAGCGAGACCAAACGCATGGAATCCCCTCCCGTGTGAGCAGACCCAAGCAGATGGGGCCGGGGTGCCGCAAGGGTGATTGGTCGCGCTGCACCGCAATAACGGAGGGCTGAAGGGGGTGCGCCCTTAACCGAAGCGCCTTACATTGTGGGAAATGCGCTACTTCAAGATGAACGGTTGCGGCAACGATTTCGTCATCATCGATGCGCGGTCGCGCGGATCCTTGCCGCTGTCGCAGACACAGGCGCGCGCCATAGCGGACCGCAACAGCGGCATCGGCTGCGACCAGGTGATTGCGCTCGAACGCTCGATCCGCGGCGACGCCTTTATGCGCATCTGGAACTCGGATGGCGGCAACGTCGAAGCGTGTGGCAACGCCGCGCGCTGCGTCGCGTGGATGCTGATGGAAGAAGGCGGCGCAGCCTCGCGGCGGATCGAGACCGGCGCGGGCATGCTCTACGCGGAGAGAGCCGGCGATCGGGTCATCACGGTGGACATGGGCTCGCCGCTGCTGCGTTGGGAGGAGATCCCGCTTGCGCGGCCGATGGAGACCGATGTCTTGAAGTTCGAGGCGGGCGGTCTGAAGGGCCCGGGTGCGGTGAACATGGGCAACCCGCATGTGGTGTTCTTTGTGAACGATGTCCGCGCCGTCCCCATCGAGACGCTGGGGCCCAAGATCGAACATGACCCTATGTTCCCTGAGCGTACGAATGTGGGTTTCGCCGAAGTGCGATCGCCCGAGCAAATTCGCCTACGCGTGTGGGAACGCGGCGCTGGCTTGACCAAGGCCTGCGGCACCGGCGCCTGCGCGGCGGTGGTCGCAGCCCACCGCCAGGCGCTGACCGGGCGCGCCGTCGAGGTCATCACCGATGGCGGATCACTTCAGATTGAATGGCGCGAAGGCGACGATCGGGTTCTGATGACAGGACCGGTTGAGTTGGAAAGCACGGGGGAATTGCCCGCGGGATGAGAGCATTGGTCCTGAGCCTGGGTTTGGCCGCGTGTGCGACCGCGGTGGACGCCACGCCGCCGAACGAACGCGTGGCCGGCTGCTGGATCAATCGCGACGCCGGCGCGGTGACCATGCGCTGGCTGCCGGATCGCAACGGCTCGGGCGCGCTGGTTGGTTCGAAAGTCACCTACGGCGTTGGCGGTAACCGGCAGGAGCGCTACACGCTCGCGCAGAGCGCCGAGGGCTGGCGGCTCTGCCAGACTGCACCGCAGCAAGCTTGCTGGGCGGTTGCGCAAGGCGACATGGGTTCGCTCGAGGGCGGCCGCGCCTTCATTGACGCCGCCGGCGACGGCTTGCGCATCACGGTGATCGGCGACGGCGCTGAACGGATGATTTTCCAGGGTCGCCGGGACGGCTGCGACTAAGATTGCCTGCCCATGAATGCTGTCGGCGTTCGCGCGCCGATTGCACTTGCTTGAGCGTGGGTTTTGGGAAACATCCCTCCAACGGGGGGATCCATGCGCAATCTTGTTTTCGGTTTGCTTGCGGCTGTGTTGACGCTGTGCCTCGAACCGCGCGCAGCGGCGCAGACGGTCGGCGGTCCGATCCAGGTTCGGACCGGCGATGTGTTCACGGTGTCCGTGGAATATACGCAGACCTCCGAAGTCGCCGCCCAGAACTACGAAATACGCATGTCGCAGGTCTACGAAGTGCGCGTGCTCGACGCCGAGGACCGGCTGTGGCGGTTTCTGCCGGTGAGCTTGAGCTACGAAATCCCGCACTTGCCAGGGGTCGAGGGGGAGACGGCGAGCGCGATCAATTGGCCGGCGATGAGCGACGCCATGTCGGCCATGCTGCGGATGGCGACAGATGTCGGGTTCGACTGCCGTGTGAACGAATACGGCCGCTGCATGGATATGACCAATTGGCCGTTCTGGAGCGCGCGGGTGGAGAACTTCGTGCTGATGGCCGATGGCATCGCGCGCGCGATGCCGCGCTCAGCGACGACGCCGGACCCCATGCCAACCCCGGCGGCGCCGCACTCCAAGGGCCTCGACGAGGGAGAGGGCGCGCCTGTCGCTACGCCGAGCTGGGAGACGCTGCGCCAACCGGTGCTGCAGTCGGTGTCGCGGGTGATCGATGCGTTCGATTCCCGCGACGCCGCGGCCGGCATGTCTTGGGTCTATCCGCCCGCCTTCGTGCAGGGACGAACGCTAACCCGCCGCCAGACCGTGAGCTTTGTCGATGAGTACGACATGCCGTTCGGTGCGCCGCCGTTGCGATACAATGGAACGATGCGGCTGGATCGCGTCAATACACGCGACAACACCGCGATCGTCGTCCGCCAATCCCGGCTGGATCCCGAAAGCGCGCGCGCCGCGCTGCGCAGCATGACTGAGTTCGTCTCCGAGAATGTCATCCAGCCTCTGGCGCCATATTACCCAGGGGGCGAGGAGCCGCCCGCGGGGGCCGAACTGGCGCGCATGCTCGACGCGATGCTGGGTGACGTGGCCTACGAAGAGAACACACGGGCCGTCATTGATCTATCGACCGGGCTCGCGCGCGAGGCGACGACCGATTTCTCGGTGTCGGCGCGCATGACCGGTACGGAAACGCCGTTCACGACGCGCGGTCGCTTCGTGACGCGTGTCGCCGCCGGCCCGCCGCAGGTTCCGCGGCTCCCGCGCGATCGATGATCAGCGGTTTCGATCATGTCGTCATCGCGGTCCGCGATCTTGAGTTCGGGATCGCCGCCTACGCGGCGCTGCTCGGGCGGCCAGTCGGGAAGCGCTTCGTCAGTGATGGGGTCGCGACGGCGCTCTTCGATCTGAACAACATCGCGGTGGAACTGATCGCGCCCGTAGACGACGGTCCCGCGGCGGCGCGGCTAAGGGCGGCGTTGGCGGACGGCGAGGGGCTGAAAAGCCTCGTGTTTGCTGTAAAGGACGCCGATGCGATGCATCGGCGCTGCATGCGCATCGGTCTTGAACCGCAGGCGATCAGCGGGCCGGCCTCGGGCGACGCCGGGCAGTATCGCGTCTTCAGGATCAGCGCCGAACGCACTCATGGCGTGCGTGTGTTCATGCTGCAGCGCGAGGATGCCGGTCGCGAGCGCGCGCCTGCGCTTAGCAGCGTCAGCGGCCTCGATCATGTCGTGGTGCAAAGCGCCGACATGGAGCGCGCCGCCGCGTTGTACGGCGCACGGCTTGGCCTCGACATGCGGCTCGACCGCGAGGTGGCGGGCCGTCGGCTCATGTTCTTTCGCTGCGGCGACGCCGTGGTGGAGATCGCCCATGTCGCGAGCCTCGGGACGAAGGATAAGCTTTGGGGACTATCGTGGCGCGTCCAGGACGCGGACGCTGCGCGGGCGCGCTTGGCTGGTTTGGGCGTAAACGTTTCGGAGGTGCGCGCGGGCATGAAGCCCGGCACGCGTGTGTTCACGGTGCGCGACGGCACGTGCGGCGTGCCGACACTGATGCTCGAAAGCGCGAAGCGCGATTGAGCTTTGCCCGTGAGCGCGGCATCTTCCGGGGATGTTCTTCGGCAAGCGCAAGTTTCTCGATCCGGACGTGGAAGAGTGGCACATCGACTGCTGGCGCTACCTGCTGCGCAATTTCGGCGGCGTCGAACGCGTGAAATCTGCGCCGCTGGCGCTGCCAACGGCGACGTACTTCCCGCAGGTCGCCGGCGCGCCGCACGAGCGGGCCGAGGCGGTCTTCCTGCGCATCAAAACTCTAATGGGCATGGCCGACTGGCCCTGCACCCTTGTTGAACGCTATCCCAACAACGCCGAAGTGGCGCCTTTCGCGTTTGTGCGCTCGGAGAAGCCTGTCGGGGGCACGTTTCAGAGCGAAGACGGACGCGTGATCATCACGTACGACCCGGGACTGGTGGCTTATCCGTACAACCTCATCGCCATGTTCGCGCACGAACTGGCGCACTATCGATTGCATTCGGTTGAAGAATTGCCGCCGGGCGCAGACGTCGAACCCATGATCGAGGAGCTTGCCACCGAGATGGCGGTCGCATTTTTCGGTTTCGGCCTGATCGCCGCCAATGGCGCGTTTTCGTTCGAGCAATTCCAGGACTTCGGCCGGCAAGGCTGGCGCGGCGGTCCGAGCGGCTACTTCAGCGAAGATGGATGGGTTTTTGCGCTTGCGGTGTTTCTGAGCTTGCGTGAGGAGGCGGCCGATGCGGCCAAGAAGCACCTGAAAGAGCACTTGGCTAAACGTCTGGATGTGGCGCTCAAGCATTTGGCGCAGAACCCGGCGATTATGGCGGCCGTCCGCGCCCCGTAGACGTTCGCGCAAGATTGATCTTGTCGTGCGCCACGGGCATGCTTGGCCCAGCCATATTCGGAGGGGACGAACGACATGGCCGCAGCCAATCCGCTCAATGCGACTTTTTTCGCTTTCCGCAAACGTGACAGAGGCGGCGTGATCACCAGCGCTGCGATCGCCTACGTGGTCCTGCTGGCTGTGCTGACTGCGGCTTTCGTCGCGATCAACTACGCCATGTTCATGCCGGTGATGCAGTGGTACGGTCAGGCGCTGTCGGCCGCCGCAGCCGGCGACACCACGGCGCCTGAGCCGCCTGCAGGACTCATGTCGGGCATAGGCGTGCTGCTGCTTTCGTCTCTGGTGTTTCTCTTCGCGCTTTATCTCACGGTCGCCGCGTTCGAAGCGGCGTGCCTGCGCTGGATGATCCGCGGTGAAAGCGGCGGCCTAATGGGGCTGTCGTTGGGCCGCGATACCTGGAATGTCTATCTGACCTATTGGGTGTGGTTCTTCCTCTATATGGGCGCCTCAATCGTCATCGGGATGATCAGCACCGTCGCCACCTTCGCGGTGTTGGCCGGCGGTCAGAATGGCCCGGATGTGGGCGCTACCCTGGCCGTTGCGCTTGGCGTGCGACTGCTGCTCAACATCGTCCTCATCTATTTCGCGGTGCGGCTCGCGCCGGCGGCCGCCGTCACTGTGGGCCGCAAGACCTTCGCGTTCTTCGACGCCTGGAAGGTCACGAAGGGACGCTTTTGGGCGATGTTCGGCGCCTTCCTCATCTGGTGTCTGATCGTGCTCGTGGGCGAGATCGTGATGGTCGCCGTGATCGTCGCCCTGATCTTTCCGGGCTTGTTCACCGCCTTGCAGAGTCTCGCCACCGATCCGACGGGCGCGCAGGTGGGCGAAGCGCTGGCGGCGGGGATGAATCCGCAGTCGCTTGCGGCGGCTGGCGCGGTCTATCTGATTTTCCTGGCGCTCGGTCTTGTCGTCTACGTCGCCTTCTACGGCATCAATGCGCGGGCCGTGATTGCGGCTGCCGAGGACGGCAAAATCGAGGGCATTCAGACCGCCGCGGTTGCACAGACCTTCGACTGAGCGCCAGTGCGACGTCATTCAATCGTGTGAGGCTGACGCGCGATGGCGGAGCCGCTGAAGGGCACATTCTTCGCGCTTCGCCGCCGCGCGCGCGGCGGCGTCATCCTGAGCGCTGCCGTGGTGCACGGCGTCTTGGCGCTCGCGCTCACCGTCCTGTTGGGGGTGCTCTACGGGCGCGCCATCGCGCCGATGGCCGGCTCGCTGGGGGAAGATGAAAGCGCCGCGACCCAGGCTGTGCTGTCGTCCCCGATGCTGTTTCTCGCCGCCGCGTTCTTGTACGCGCTGATCACCGCCTCGTTCGAGGCGGCGCTGCTGCGCTGGATGATCAGAGGCGAGACGACGGGTTTCGCGGGCTTTTCCCTTGGCGGCGACACGTGGCTTGTCTACGCGGGGTACTGGATATGGTTCGCCGTCGCGACCGGAGTCTGGATCCTCACGTTCTTGCTCTCGGTGCTGGGTCTTTCGGCGTTCAATGTCACCGGCTACGGCGCGACGGTTGAGGGAGGCTCCTGGATCGGCTTCGCGGCGCTCGGGCTCTGGGCGCTGCTGTTGACCCCGATCGCCTTGCGCATGTGTACAGGCAATGCCGCGTCGATCGCACGCCGGCGCTTTGCCTATTTCGAGAGTTGGCGTGTCTCGCGGCGACGTTCGCTGGCGCTGCTTGGCTCCTTCGGCATTCATTGGGCCATGTGGGCCGTCGTCGCCGTCGCGATCATGCTCGGCTTGGCGATGCTCGGCTACCTCATGCTCGGTGCAGGTGAATCCGAACTGGCGGCGGATGAGAGCAACCTCGTGTTCAGCACATCGAGCCTCATCGCATTGTTTGTGGCCAACCTAATGATCGCCGTCCTCGCCGCCGGCACAAACGCGCGCGCCGTGCTGGCGGCCATCGAAGAAGGCAAGCTCGAAGGCATGACGCCCGACCTCGCCACCGTGTTCGATTAATGCCGGCCCCGCTCAAAGCGACGTTTCATGTGTTCGCGCGCCGTCCTCGGTCTGGCGTGCTGACAGCGGCCGTCTTGGTCCACGCATTGGCGGCGCTGGCCGTGATCTCGGCGTTCCCATTGCTGAACCGTGATGTCTTGGAGGCGGCGCTTTACGGCGAAGATCTCGGTCCGGACGACGGCGTTCTCGTCTTGCGGATGATCGTGAGCGGCGCCGCGTTGGCGCTCGCGTACATGCTGGTTATGGCCTCGCTCGAGGCGGCATGTCTGCGCTGGCTGCTGCGGGAAGAGGCTGGGCGGTCTGGCGGCTTTTCGATCGGCGCCGACACTTGGCGCGTTTTCGCCGGCAATCTGATCTGGTTCCTGGTGGCGAGCGTTGCGACCGTGATCGCGAGCATTCTGTCGGGGCTTGCGATCTCATTGCCGGGTCTCGGGGCCGAGGACAGCCTTCTCTTCGTATTTGCTGGATTGGGCACGCCCATGGCGGTGCTTTTACTCATGCTGCTGCCGCTGGGGATCGGCATGGGTGCGGGCAATGCAGCGTCTATTTCACGCCGGCGATTTGCGTATTTCGACAGCTGGCGCGTCTCGCACCGGCGTGTGCGGTCGCTGGGGGGCTCCTATCTCTTGCTATGGGCGCTTTGGTTCATCGTGTTTGCGCCCGCGCTGCTTGGCATCCGCGCACTCTTGTTTCAGCGTTTCGGCGTCATGGGGCTGACGGACACGCTGACGGAAGAGGGCCAAGCGCTCATGATCGCGGCGCTCGTGTTGCTTTACGTGCTGAGCAATTTCGCGATCGTGTTCTTTCTTGCCGGCCTCAACGCGCGTGCGTTGGAGGCCGCGATCGAAGACGGTAAGATCGAGGGCGTCAGCGCAAACGTCGCCCAGACGTTTGACTAGCGAAAGAAATGCGCGTCGTCGCCGACTTCGCCCTTTTCGTCCCGGAGCGAGCCGAACATGCGGTCGCCGTCGCGATGGAGCGTGAAGTCGTCGCGATCCCAGCCGCTCGGTTCGTTGGTTTGCACGACGTCATAGCTGTCGATGATGACGGCGTCGCCATCGACAGTCACGCGCGCGAGTTCGGTTGCGCTCGTGCCGCTGCTGGCGCTGATAAGCGTGATGTGCGCTTCATAACGCCCTTCCTGAACCTCGAAGATGTTGGCGATGCCGACATAGCCCTGGTCGCCGATGCTGACATTGATGCGCCAGGCGCCCAGGATCCACTCGTTGCCGGCCTGCGCATGCGCGAGAGGCGCGGCTGCCCAGAGGCACAGTGCAACGAGGCCGGCAAACAAGGTCTTGATCATCGCTTCCCCCGAGGCGGCGACGCTAACATGCGCGGACGAGGGACGCCATGACGGCGCGCGCGACTAGCCCGTCGCGCTCTTCTTGCCGTTCTTCTTTACGGCTTTCGGCGGGGCCGCCTCGGCGGCAGCGGCCTTGAGCTTCGGCTTCTGCGCGCCGCGGCGTTCGGACTGGCGCTTCAAAGCTTCGGCGAGATAGCGGCCGGTGTGGCTGGCTTTGACCTTGGCCACATCTTCCGGCGTGCCTTGCGCCACCAGCATGCCGCCGCCGTCGCCGCCCTCGGGACCCAAATCCAGAATCCAGTCGGCGGTTTTGATGACGTCGAGATTGTGCTCGATGACGAGGACGCTGTTGCCGTTGTCGACCAGCTCGTGAAGCACTTCCAAGAGCTTCTTCACGTCTTCGAAGTGGAGGCCCGTAGTGGGCTCGTCAAGAATGTAGAGCGTGCGGCCGGTCGCGCGCTTGCTCAGTTCCTTCGACAGCTTCACGCGCTGCGCTTCACCGCCCGACAGCGTGGTCGCCTGCTGGCCGATGTGCACGTAACCCAGGCCGACGCGCTTCAGCGTTTCGAGCTTGTCGCGAATGCTCGGGACAGCGTTGAAGAGGTTGGCGCCTTCTTCAACCGTCATGTCCAAGACGTCGGAGATCGACTTGCCCTTGTAGAGCACTTCGAGCGTCTCGCGATTGTAGCGCTTGCCCTTGCAGGTATCGCAGGTGACGTAGACGTCGGGCAGGAAGTGCATCTCGATCTTGATGACACCGTCGCCCTGGCACGCTTCGCAGCGCCCGCCTTTGACGTTGAACGAGAAGCGGCCGGGGCCGTAACCGCGCGCCTTCGCTTCGGGGAGGCCAGCGTACCAATCGCGGATCGGCGTGAAGGCGCCGGTGTAGGTCGCTGGGTTCGAGCGCGGCGTGCGGCCGATGGGCGATTGATCGATGTCGATGATCTTGTCGATGTGCTCGAGTCCGTCGATCTTGTCGTGCTCGGCCGGCACATCGCCCGCGCCGTGCCACTGCCGCGCGACAGCCTTGTAGAGCGTTTCCACCACGAGCGTGGATTTGCCGCCGCCGCTGACGCCGGTGACGCACGTGAAAGTGCCAAGCGGAATATCAGCGTCGATGCTGCGGAGATTGTTGCCGCGCGCACCTTTGACGGTGATCATGCGCTTCTTGTTGGTCCAGCGCCGCTTCTCCGGGATCGGAATTTCGCGGCGGCCGGTGAGATAATCGCCGGTGATAGAGTTCTTGTTCTTCTCGATCTGCGCGGGCGTGCCTTCGGCGATGATGGTTCCGCCGTGAATCCCCGCGGCCGGTCCCATGTCGATGACATGGTCGGCGGTCATGATGGCTTCCTCGTCGTGTTCGACGACCAGCACCGAATTGCCGAGATCGCGCAGGCGGACGAGCGTTTCCAGCAGCCGCGTGTTGTCGCGCTGGTGCAGGCCGATGCTGGGTTCGTCCAGCACGTAGAGGACGCCGGTGAGGCCGGAGCCGATCTGTGACGCGAGGCGAATGCGCTGGCTTTCGCCGCCGGAGAGGGTGCCGGAAGCGCGGTCGAGCGAGAGATAATCGAGGCCGACGTCGACCAGGAAGCGCAGGCGATCGTTGATCTCTTTCAGAATGCGGACCGCGATCTCTTTCTGCTTCGGGTTCAGCTCATCGTTGAGCCCCGCAAACCAATCGCGCGCCTTACGGATCGAGAAGCCCGAGGCCTCCGAAATATCCTTCATCGCGACTTTCACAGCGAGCGCTTCCGGCTTCAGCCGCTTGCCGAGACATGTCGGGCAGGGCGCCTCCGACTGATAGCGCTCCAGCTCTTCGCGCACCCAGGCGGAGTCGGTTTCCTTCCAGCGCCGCTCCAGGTTTGGCAGCACGCCTTCGAAATTCTTGGTCGTCTCGTAGCGGCGGACGCCGTCGTCATAGACGAACTTGATCGGGTCCTTGGTGCCTTGCAGGATCGCCGAGCGCAGCTCCTTCGGCAGCTCCTTCCACGGCGCGGTGATCTTGGCTTTGAAGTGCTTCGCCAGCGCTTCCAAGGTCTGCGCATAGAGCGGCGAGGGGCCTTTCGCCCACGGCGCCACGGCGCCTTCCTTCAGCGTCTTGTCGTGATCGGGCACCACCAGCTCGGCGTCGAACTTCAGTTGCACGCCCAAGCCGTCGCACGCAGGACACGCGCCGGCGGGATTGTTGAACGAGAAGAGGCGCGGCTCGATTTCCGGAATGGTGAAGCCGGAGACCGGGCAGGCGAACTTCTGGCTGAAGATCAGCCGCTCTGGCTTGGGCGCCTTGTTCTTGAGCGTGGCCTTGCCAGTGGCGTCTTCGGACGTGCTGGTCGCGATCTCAGCGAAGGCGATGCCTTCCGCGAGTTTCAAGGCTTGTTCGAGAGAATCTGCCAGCCGCGTTTCGATGCCGGCTTTCACGGCGATGCGGTCGATGACGATGTCGATGTCGTGCTTGAACTTCTTGTCGAGCGTCGGCGGTTCGCTCAAGTCGTAGAACTCGCCGTCGATCTTGGCGCGCTGGTAGCCCTTCTTCAGGTACTCAGCCATTTCCTTTTTGTATTCGCCTTTGCGGTCGCGCACGACCGGCGCGAGCAAATACAAGCGCGTGCCTTCCTTCAGCGCCATGACGCGGTCGACCATTTCGCTGACTTGCATCGCCGCGATCGGCTGGCCGGTGGCGGGCGAATACGGAATGCCGACGCGCGCCCACAGAAGGCGCATGTAATCGTAGATTTCGGTGACCGTGCCGACAGTCGAACGCGGATTGCGCGACGTGGTCTTCTGCTCAATCGAAATCGCCGGCGAGAGGCCTTCGATGGAATCCACGTCCGGCTTCTGCATCAGTTCCAGAAACTGGCGCGCATACGCCGACAGCGACTCCACATAGCGGCGCTGGCCTTCGGCGTAGATCGTGTCGAACGCGAGCGACGACTTTCCGCTGCCCGACAAGCCAGTGATCACCACCAGCTCGTTGCGCGGAATGTCGACGTTTACGCCCTTCAAGTTGTGCTCGCGGGCGCCGCGGATGCGGATGTGAGTGAGGCCGTCTTTCATGCGGGCAGTCCGAAGGCGAGAGAGGTCATCGAAATCCCGGGCATATAGTGACGATTAAAGAGTGCGGGCGCCTCGCCCTCGCGCTGGGCGGCGAGCGTATAGAGCACCGGCGTGAAGTGCTCCCAGTCCGGCGCCGCAATCGCGGCGTCGGATTGCTGCGTGTAGTTCACGATTTTCTCGTGATCGTTGGCGACGGCACCGGCGATCAGCGCATCGAAGCTCGCGACCCACGGCTGCGGCTCTGGCGACGGCGCGCGGAAGAAGGCGGGCAGATTGTGAACGATGTTGCCGCTCGCCATCACCAATACATTGTCATCACGCAGCGCCGCGAGTTCTCGGCCAACGGCGTAGTGCTCTGCCGCCGACCGGCGCGCATCGAGGCTCACTTGCACGACTGGGATGTCCGCCTCCGGGTACATGTGCTTCAGCACGCTCCACGTGCCGTGGTCCAAGCCCCAACTCTCGTCGAGCTGCGCGCCAAAGGCTGTCAGCTTTTCAACGGTCGCGTTCGCCAGTTCCGGACTGCCGGGGGCCGGATATTGTTGGTCGAACAATTCCTGCGGAAAGCCGCGGCCGAAATCGTGGATGGTGCGGGGTTGCGCGTTCGACATGATACGGACGCCGTCCGTCACCCAATGCGCGGAGACCATGACGATCGAGTGCGGCCTCTCAAACCGGCGCGCCACGTCGGCCCAGCCGCGCGCGGACGGCGTGTCCTCGATCGCGTTCATGGGCGAGCCATGGCCAATGAAAAGGGCGGGCGCCCTGGTCATGCGTGCAGTCCTGACGTCTCGCCCCATGCCGTAGCCGGGACGCTATGTGGGAGATAGCGGTCAGATAGGCGCTCCGGCGCACTTCCGCTCGCGCGGAACATGTGAAAGCCCTGCGAATTCACGCGCCCCAGCCCTCCCGGCCCCGACCGGCGCACATTAACCTTGTGGACCGATCTGATTCGTGAGAACATAATAAGAACAAAGTTCCGCCCAGTCTACCGGGCAGCGTTGGATCGAAGGGCCCGGTCGAGGCCTGGGGTTCTTGGACTCCGCAGTCGAGTTGATTTGTGAGCGTAGGAAACGGAGGCCGTCATGGCTGGCAGCGTCAATAAGGTGATCTTGGTCGGCAATCTCGGGAAGGATCCCGAAATCCGGAAGCTGAACAACGGCGATCCGGTGGTGAACCTCTCGGTGGCGACCTCGGAAAACTGGCGCGACAAGCAGACCGGCGAGCGCAAGGAAAAGACCGAGTGGCACCGGGTCGTCATCTTCAACGAGAACATCGCCAAGGTGGCCGAGCAGTACCTGAAGAAGGGCTCGACCGTTTACATCGAAGGCCAGCTGCAGACGCGTAAGTACGAGCAGAACGGCGTCGAAAAATACACGACGGAAATCGTGCTGCAGCGCTTCCGCGGCGAGCTCACCATGCTCGGCGGCAAGGGCGACGGCGGCGGCCGTTCGTACGAAGATGAAGGCGGCAGCTTTGGCGGCGGCGGTTCCGGCAAAAAGCGCGTCAGCGACGGCCCGCGCGAAAACTTCAGCCAAGACCTGGACGACGAGATCCCGTTCTAAGGCTCAACGCATCACATCCACACGACTGAGCGTGTCGCCCGCACTTGGGCGGCGCGAGCCGCCGAGGGCGTACAGCGCTCCGCCGGCGGTGATGAAGCCGTGGCCGTGGCGTGGAGTTGGTAGCGTCGTAAGGCGCTGCCAGGCGCCGTCGACGAATTCGTAGAGCGTGTCGCCGACGGAGCCGGGAGCGAAGACTTCGCCGCCACCGGCGACGATGCGGTCGCGCCAGAGCGCTGCGGCGATTCCGCCACGGGCTTCCGGAAATTCCGTGCCATTGCGCCATGTGGCGGTGCGCGAATCGTAGATGTGGTGCGCGGGCGTCTGGCCGTTCTCGACGGTGCGCCCGGAGATAATGTGCAACTCATCGCCGAGCACGACGCCCGCGTGCGAGTTGCGCGCCAGCGGCAGCGGCGCGGCGGGTTCCCAACCGCTTTCCGGCGTGAAAACGAAGTGATCGTTCACATCGATCTGATCTTCCCACTCCCGGTTCGCGGCGCCGCGCGGTGAGCGGCCGCCGATGAGATGAATGCGTCCGCCGTGGACGAGGGCGATGCCTTCGGCGATCGGCCTCGGCAGCGATGGCGCTTCAACCCAGGCATCGCCCGCGAGCTTCAGCACACGCGGCGTGCAGATCCAGCGCCGGCGATTCTCGCCGCCCATGAAGCCTCCGATGGCGTAGAGTTCGTCGTTGAGCGAGGCGAGCTGCACGTGATGCGAGGGCGTCGGCAGATGCGGGCCGTCGCGCCATTTGCCGGCCGCGACATCAAGGCCGATGGTCCGATGTGTTGCACCCAAAGCTGCGAGCGGCGCGAAGCCGCCGGCGATCCAGATCACAGCGTGATGCAGCGCGGGATATATCTCCTGGACGGCGTAGGGCGTACGCGGCCCCTCGCGCCAGGACGCGTCACCGGAAGCCGCGCCTTGCATCGCGGGGGGCTCGTTGCGACTGCACGCGATGAGTGGCGCAAGTGCTGCGGAAGCGGCGAAGGTGCGGCGGGTCAGCATGGCGCAAGGCTAGCGCACCGCTGCGCCTGTGTCGCTCTAGAGCGTGTCTTCCAATTCGGTCGCCAGATCGAGGCGCGCCGCGAAGCGCCGCGCCCAGGCGCGCACTGCGTTGAGTTCCTCGAAGTGGATCGTGCCGGTGTTCTCGAACTGGGCTTTCTGCGACGACGCGTCGAACGCCAACATCGGTTGTTTGGAGTGCTCCCGGAAAACGGGGCCCTCGACCAGATCGCTGATTTGCTGATCGTTCATCGCAAGGCCGAAGAACGCCGAAAGCCTGCTCATGGTCGGTGCGGGTTCGGCGACAAAGCGGTCTCCATTGAGGAGCCGGATGCGTTCCGGACCAAAGATTTTCACCACCGAACTGACGAACGCGGTCTGCATCAGCCAGGCCATCGCCGCGATCTGCAGGTCGCTCATGCGCACCATGTCTTCGGCCGAGAGGCCGTGCTCGAGCGGAATGGCCGTCGACAATTGATGATGGACCCCGCGTGCGAAGTTGCGCCCCTCGAGCCCACGGCGCGCAATCGCGCGCAGGAATGCATCGAGCGTTGAGTGCATGACGATCGCCTTGGTGTCGCGCCGCCAGTTCATGAAGATCGGAATGAGATAATTGACGATGTTCACCGGCTTCACGACGTTGATCTCGCCCGGCGCGAGCGGTCGCGAGAGCAGATTCAACGCAGCGTTCAGCACTGTGCTCGCCCCGGGTGAGCGGCGCCCGCCGGCCCACGCGTCGGCGAAGGACAGCAGGACAGCAGGCTCTTTGAGCCCCATCGCGACACCCGGCACGTCGAGCGCGCGCGCCATCAGCGTCGAGGCGCAAAACGAGGTGTGAAATACGAAGTGCATCGGCTGCGCGCGCGCGGCGATCGCATCGACGGGCAGTTCGTGGATCGGCGCCGGCATGGATTTCGGCGCCCGCGCCAGAAAGCGCTGGTCCAGATAGATCGCCCGGCGCTGGGCCTCGCGGTCGAGACGCACAAAGGTGAGCGTGTCGTCGCGCGGCTCGTAGTCGTGCGGCAGCCAGGTCGGATCGGCGATGAAGCTCAGCCATTCGTCCGGCTTCATCGTGGGCGTCGCTTCCACGCGAGACCCCTTTGGACTGTGCGCCAGTGTGGAGGCCATCCCTTACCTATGCCGTTAGGTCTAGTCCGAACGAAATAGTGTGTGCTGCGACAAACAGTAATGCAAGCTACGCCACGGGGGATCAACGACCATGCTGATCGCAAGTTCGTGTTCGACGGTGCACAGCGAGGTCGGCGGCCGGGCCGCGGCGTTGAGCACCGGCAGAGCCGTCGACATGAGCCGCGGGGTGGCGGTTATATGTTACCGGCATGCGCCGAGATTCGGAATCCGGCTAAGAGCGGCGTTGTGACCGCCGCCCCGCGTGCCCTTGCGCCGCTCGACCTTCTGCAATTGTTGTCGATCGCGCTGATCTGGGGCGTCAACAACATCTTCGCCAAGATCGCGATCGACGCGTTGCCGGCGATGATGACGGCTGCCTTGCGCTTCGTGATCGTGCTGGCGTGTCTGGCCGCGTGGCTCAGACCGCCGCCGAAGGAAAACCGGTGGCTCTTCTTTGCGATGCTGGCCTGTGTGGGGCCGCTGCACTTCGGCATTCAGTATGCGGGCCTGAAGCTTGCGCATGATCTCGCGCCGATGGTGGTGGTCATGCAGCTTTGGGCGCCCGCGTCCGTCGTATTTGCGGCCGTGCTGCTGAAGGAAATCGTGAGCCCGCTCAGATGGGCGGGCGTGGCGGTGGCGTTTCTGGGCGCAGCGTCGCTCAATTTCGATCCGGTCGTATTTGCGCAGGGCTGGGCGCTGCTGTTCGTTGCGACCGCGTCCTGCTGTTACGGGCTGGGTACGGTGCTCGTGCGCCGTCTCGGCGGCGGGCTCGATCCGTGGGCGACGCAGGCGTGGATCGCGCTCGCCAGCGCGCCGACGCTCTCGCTGGCTTCGCTGGCGTTCGAGCACGATCACCTCGAACAAGCGCAGCACGCACACTGGAGCATCTGGTTCTTCGTCGTATTCGGGGCAGTTGTGTCCTCGATCGTCGCCAACGCCTTCATTTTCCGCCTCGTGCAGAAATATGAAGTCTCACGCACAACGCCGTATCTGCTGATGACGCCGGTCATCACCTTCACGCTCGCGGCGTTCGTGTTGGGCGATACGATAACGCCGAACATCATCGCCGGCGCCGCGACGACCATGCTCGGCGTGGGATTGGTGGCGCTTGCCGAGCGGCGCTTCAAGCCGGTGGCGCCGAGCCCGGACTAGGGCAGCATGCGCAGGGCGGCGCAGGCCACGCGCGGGCCGGCGCCGCCGATCGGTTGTGTGGTCTGATCGTCGGCGTTGGCGTGGATGATGAGAGCTGAACCATCCTCATCCAGCAGCGGTTCACGCGCGCCGAGCATGTGATCGGCGAGCGTCACGTAGGGCGAGTAGAATTGCGCCGCGTAGGGCGGATTGGGCGACGCAAACAGGTTCGCCAGATCGCCCGCCTCCGGCCCTTCGGGATCCATCAACCCGTGATGCACCCCTTGGCGCATGCCGATATGACCGCCTGCGCTTTGGAAGCCGCTCGCGAAATCGCTGCAATCACCGCGCTGGTGCAGGTGCAGGCCATGCCAGCCCGGGGTGAGGCCTGGTTCGGCGATCTCGATGCGGATCATCACGCCCGCCGGCCCTTCGGTGAAGTGTGCTTGTCCGATGGCGCGACCGTCGGCAGCCACGATGAGCGCTTGGCGCGGCCGTACCGCGTGGTAGTCGACAGCCGTGCTGCTCGCGCAGGCAGCGGTGAGAGCGGTGGCCAGAAGGGCGAATAGTGAGGCGCGCATCGATGGCTCCAAAGACATAAGCAGCCAATCTATCTCGCGGGATTTGAGGGACCAGCGCCATGCGCTCGGTGCGCCTTCAACGCTGTGGATAAGTTAGCCTGGAAGCGGCTCTTTTTGCTGACCTTTTCCTGACCCAAACGCCGCACCCCGTTGGTTTGCGGCGCCCGCGTCACAATGTTAGTTTGGCGCGGAATCGGGGGCGGATTTTTCCGTCCTTTTTTGCGCTTCCCGAAGCTTCAAATTTAGAACCCGGATCCCGTGTCAGACACGTCCGATCCCGCCGAGAACGGCGGTCCTACCCTTCCCAAGGGCGTCTCGCTCATCACCATCGAGGATGAGCTGAAGCGCAGCTACCTCGATTACGCGATGAGTGTGATCGTCTCGCGCGCGCTCCCTGACGCGCGCGACGGTTTGAAGCCGGTGCACCGGCGCATCCTTTACGCGATGGATGAAGCGGGGAACACGCACGACAAGGCGTACCGCAAGAGTGCGAAGTCGGTCGGCGATGTGATGGGCAATTATCACCCGCACGGCGACCAGGCGATCTACTTCACGCTCGTGCGTCTCGCCCAGGATTTCTCGATGGGCCTGCCGCTCATCGATGGCCAAGGCAATTTCGGTTCGATCGACGGCGATATGCCGGCCTCCATGCGCTACACCGAAGCGCGGCTGGCGAAGCCCGCGCGCGCCCTGCTGGACGACATCGACGAAGGCACCGTCGACTTCCAGGACAACTACGACGGCTCCATGCAGGAGCCGACGGTGTTGCCGGCGCGGTTTCCGAACCTGCTGGTGAATGGCGGCGGCGGCATCGCGGTCGGCATGGCCACCAACATTCCGCCGCACAACCTGTCCGAGATCATCGATGCGACGGTCGCGGTCATCGACAAGCCCGACATCGCCGACCTCGATCTCTTGGACATTGTGCCCGGTCCGGATTTTCCGACCGGTGGCGAGATCCTCGGCCGCGCCGGCTCGCGGCTCGCGCTGATGACCGGCCGCGGTTCGGTCGTCATCCGCGCCAAGCACCACAACGAGACCATTCGCGGGCGCGAAGCGCTCGTGTTCACCGAGATTCCGTATCAGGTGAACAAGTCGGAGATGGTCGAGCGCATCGGCGAGCAGGTGCGCGAGAAGCGCATCGAAGGCATCGCCGAAGTGCGCGATGAATCCAACCGATTGGGCGTGCGGCTCGTCGTCGAACTGAAGCGCGATGCAGTTCCGGACGTGGTGCTGAACCAGCTCTACCGTTTCTCGCAACTGCAGACCTCGTTCGGCGTCAACATGCTGGCGCTGAACCAGGGCAAGCCCGAGCAGATGGGCCTGCGGAAAATCCTCGATATCTTCATCAGCTTCCGCGAGCAGGTCGTCACGCGGCGTACGAAGTTCCGGCTGGCGAAGGCGCGCAAGCGCGGCCACGAGACCGTGGGCCTCGCCATCGCGGTCGCCAACATCGACGAGATGATCAGGCTCATCCGCGAGAGCGCCGACCCAACGGTGGCGCGCGAACGCATGCTGGCGCGCGACTGGCCGGCCGGCGATATGATGCCGCTGATCGGGTTGATCGCCGATCCGCGCACTGTCGTCAGCGACGGCGACAAGGTGCGCCTCTCCGACGAGCAGGCGCGCGCGATCCTGGCTCTGACCCTTTCCCGTCTCACCGGCCTCGGCCGCGACGATATCGCCAAGGCGGCGACCGAGATCGCCGAAGAGATCAAGCAATTGCTCGAGATCCTCGCTTCGCGCGAACGGATCATGGGCATCATCCGCGACGAGCTGACGGCGGTGAAGGACGCGTTCGGCGTGCCGCGCCGCTCGCAATTCTCGGAAGCCGAAGGCGACATCGACGACGAAGCGCTTATTCCGCGCGAAGACATGGTCGTCACTGTCACCCATGGCGGCTACGTGAAGCGGACGCCGCTCGCGGCCTACCGCACGCAGCGCCGCGGCGGGCGCGGCCGCGCCGGGATGCAGACCAAGGACGAGGATGTCGTCACTCGTCTCTTCGTGGCGTCCACGCACACGCCAATCCTGTTCTTCTCGTCCTCGGGCATGGCCTACAAGCTGAAGACGTGGCGCTTGCCTGCAGGCGATCCGCGCACCAAGGGCCGCGCGCTCATAAACATGCTGCCGCTGGCGCAGGGCGAGACCATCACCTCCGTCATGGCGCTGCCGGAAGACGAGCAGGATTGGGACAAGCTCGACGTCATGTTCGCAACGCGCTCGGGCTACGTGCGCAGAAACAAGCTTTCCGACTTCGTGCAGGTCAACCGCAACGGCAAGATCGCCATGAAGCCCGACGAGGGAGACGGCATCGTCGACGTCCAGATCTGTTCGGACGAGGACGACATCCTGTTGACCACCGCGAACGGCCAGTGCGTGCGCTTCCGCGTCACCGACGTGCGCGTGTTCAAAGGCCGCGACTCTACCGGCGTGCGGGGCGTCACCTTGGCCGGTGGCGACACCGTCATCGGCATGGGCGTGCTTCGCCACATCGACGTCACCACCAAGGAAGTGTCCGATTACTTCAAGTGGGACGCCAAGGACCGCGGCGACGTCGAGGTCGAGGCCGACGAAGACGCGCCGGCCGACGGTGAAGCGACGCCGTTTGAACGGCTTTCGTGGTTGAAGACGCAGGAGCAGTTCGTGCTGGCCGTCACCTCCAACGGCCTCGGCAAGCGCGCCTCGGCCTACGAGTACCGGGTCACCAACCGCGGCGGCAAAGGCCTGATCGCACACAAACTGCAGAACGACGCGCGCCTCATCGCTTCCTTCCCGGTGAAGGATGCCGAGGAACTTCTCCTCGTCACCGACAAGGGCCTGCTCATCCGAACCGCCGTGGATCAGATCCGCATCGCTGGACGGGCGACCCAAGGTGTGATTCTGATTTCCACAGCCGACGACGAGCACGTCGTCGCGGCTGAGCGGCTGGAAGCGCTCGGTGGCGAGGCCGGGCCGGAATCGGGCGAGGACGACGGCGGAGACGCGGGCAAGTGAAGGTGACGGGGGGCAAGCGCATCGCATCGAAGCTGGCGGCGCCGGTGAAGCAGGTCCGGCGCGCGATCCTGCGCGCCCTCGACGCGCGCGTCCGCCTGCCGGGTGAGGGCACGCCGGCCCCTAGGCTGCCTTACGCCGCGGCGAAGAGGTTTGGGCGTGGGGCGACATGACCAAGCCTGTTCCTCCCGCCATGCGCGTCGGGCTCTATCCGGGCACCTTCGATCCGCTGACCAACGGCCACGTCGACATTATCCGCCGTGCTTGCAAGCTCTTGGACCGCCTGGTGATCGGCGTCGCGATCAACGAAGACAAGGGTCCGTTGTTCAGCCTGGCCGAACGGGTGGAAATGGTGGAGCAGGAATGCGTCCGCCTGAACGTCAGCACGGAGATCGTCGTTCAACCTTTTGACACATTGCTGATGAAGTTCGCGGAGAGCGTAGGGGCGCAAATTATCGTCCGAGGACTTCGAGCCGTGGCGGACTTCGAATACGAGTTCGCCATGGTCGGCATGAACCAGAAGCTTAATCCCGAGATCGAAACGGTATTTCTGATGGCGGATCCGACCCATCAGGCGATCGCATCTCGGTTGGTCAAGGAAATCGCGCGACTGCAAGGAAGCATCGCGCACTTCGTGCCGGCGGAAGTAGAAAGACGACTGAAGGCAAAGTTCGGGGTGTCTTGATGCTGCGCTTAGGTGGATTTTTGGCCGCTGCGCTTTTGGCGCTGGGGTTGTCGGGGTTGCTTGAGACTGCGCACGCGCAGCCCAACACGCCTGACCCGCGCAATTGGCGCCAGGTCGATCCGGAAAACACGCTCTACATCGATACGGTCCATGGCCGCATCGTCATTGAGCTTTATCCCGAGATCGCGCCGCGGCACGTCGAGCGCATCAAACAGCTCACGCGCGCGGGCTTTTACGATGGCCTGACCTTCCATCGCGTCGTGGCGGACTTCATGGCGCAAACGGGTGACCCGCTGGGCACCGGCGAGGGCGCCTCCAACCTGCCCGATCTCCGCGAGGAATTCCTGTTCCGCCGCGGCGCCGACATGCCGTTCATCGAAGCTGCGCAACAGAGCGGCGCACGTCTGGGCTTCTATAAGGCGCTGCCGATCGAGAGCCAGCCGGACGCCCAGATGGCGGTCACTGCCGATGGCCGCGTTGCCGCGAACGCGCTCCACTGCGCCGGCGTGGTCTCCATGGCGCGGGCGCAGGACGCAAACTCGGCGAACAGCCAGTTCTTCATCATGCGCCAGCCCAATACGGCGCTGAACAAGCGCTACACGATTTTCGGGCGAGTGGTCTGGGGGCAGGACGCGGTCATGCAGCTCGCCGTGGGCAATCCGCCGCCCAACCCCGATCGCATGCTGCAGGTCCGCGTCGCGGCCGACCTGCCTGAAACCGAACGGGCGCCGATCTATGTATTGCGCACGGACGGCCCGCAATTCCGCGAGCTGATTGAACAAACCCGCCGCGAACGCCGCGCCGACTTCTCGGTGTGCGACGTGCAAATTCCGACGCGCGTGCCGCGCGGCAATGACAGAGAGAGACACTGGTGGTCGATAATTCCTTTCATCAACTGACCCTTGAGCTCGACACCGGCACGGTGAAGATCAAGTTCCGCCCGGACTTGGCGCCGGCGCACGTGCAGCGCATCGGCGAGCTTGCGAACGAGGGCTACTACAACAACGTGCCGTTTCATCGGGTCATTCCGGGCTTCATGGCACAGGGCGGCGACGGCAAGAATTTCAACGGCACCGGTGGCTCCTCCAAGCCCAACCTGAAGCAGGAATTCTCGACCGAGCCGCACGTGCGCGGCGTCTGTTCGATGGCGCGCACGGCTGATCCCAATTCGGCCAACAGCCAGTTCTTCATCTGCTTCGACGATGCGCGCTTCCTCGACAAGCAATACACGGTCTGGGGCGTGGTCACCGAAGGCATGGAAGCGGTAGACGCACTGCCCAAGGGCGAGCCGCCGCGCACGCCGGGCAAGATCATCAGCGCGAAGGCGGAGTGATCGCATGGAGCGCCGGCCTCCTTGCCGGCCGGCTCCGGCGCATGCCGGCGAGACGCCCGCGCACCATAAATGAGCGCGTTGCTTGAACGGTGGCGTCGCCTCGCCGGGGCCGGCGCCGACGATCTCGGTCAGGCGTTGATCCGCGCCTGGTCCGAGCCGCAGCGCAGGTATCACGACACATCGCATCTGATCTGGCTTCTGGACGAAGCCGAGAAGCGCGCATCGGCGATCGCGGATGTGCGCTTCGTCGGCTATGCGATCTGGTTTCACGACGCGATTTATCAGCCCGGCGAGCCGGATAACGAAAAGCTGAGCGCCGATTGGGCGCTGTCGTCGCTCGTGGCGGAGCCTGTGTTCGCCGAACGCGTGGCGCACGTCATTGAGATGACCAAGCGCCACGAGGAAGGTGAGGCCTCTGGCGACGAAGCGCTCTTCCTCGACATGGACATCGCCATCCTTGGCGCGCCCTGGGAAGCCTACTGCCGCTACGCGGCGGGCATCCGCGCCGAATACCCGCACATCGTCGATCCGGCCTTCGCCGCCGGCCGGGGCGCGTTTCTCGCCAAGCAGCTTGAGCGCGCGTGCACGTTCAGAACCGATCTCTATGAAGTTGAACTCGGCGAAGCCGCCCGCGCGAACATGCGCTGGGAGCTGGAAGAAATGCGGCGCGGACGGATGGTCAAGGGCTAGTGGCGTTGCGGACGGGCGCGCGCCAGCGCGGCGCTGTCGCATGAGGCCACCTCTCGCGGCGGGAACACGCTCGTCTCTGCGACCCAGCAATCGTCGAACACCGAGCAATAGCATGCGCTCACGCTGATGCGTCCGCCCTGGCGCGCCCGATCGAGCGCCGCCCAGAGCGCGGCGTTGTCCTCGGTGCGCGGCCAACGCAGCGCCAACACCTCCGTGTTTGGCGCAATGAAGCGCTCGGCCATGGGTTGCGACATCTCGGAACCCATGGCGCTGACCTGACTGCCCGAGCGTGCGGTCGCGGCGCTGAACTCTTCGTTGCAGCAGGCCTGCAGCATGCGCGTGAGCAAGTGGCCGCCAGGCGGGAGCGGCTTGTCGTCAATCTGGACATCGTATGTGTAGAGGCGCGCGGGCCCCGCGCCGACATTGGCGACGCCGAACGACAATTCGTGTGCGCCGTCGTCGGCGGCGTTGCCGCTGCCGAGCTGTATGAACGGCCACGAGCTGGCGCGCGCGATCCGCTCCATCGACTGGTTGCTCGAATAGGCGACGAAGATCGAAACCGCCGAGATCAGCAGCGCCGAGAGCGCAACGGTCAGGTCGAGCCAGCGGTGGCCGGTCCGCTTCGGGTCTTGCGGATTGCTGATCGGCGGCGGCGTTTCGTCCGTCATCTGGCGTGGCCCCTTGCGCTGCCGGCGAAAGATGCAATGCAGGCGCCTGCGATGACTAGCCCTTTCGTCGCTGGAGCCTGAATGCGCGTCGATCTCTTCGACTTCGAACTGCCGGAGGAGCGGATTGCGCTGCGCCCCGCCCGCCCGCGCGACAGCGCGCGGCTCCTGCTCGCGCCGGAGGCGGGTGCGTTCGAAGATATGACCGTGCGCGCCGCGCCCCAGCTCTTCCGGCCCGGCGACGTACTCGTGTTCAACGACACCCGCGTCATCCCGGCGCGGCTGAAGGGCGTGCGCGACCGCGATGGCTCGCGCGTGGAGATGGAGGCGACGCTGCTGCGGCGCTTATCCGCGTCGACTTGGACGGCGCTCGCCAAGCCAGGCAAACGGCTCAAAGAGGGCGATCGCATCCGCTTCGGCCTGGACGGTGAAGGCGTTTGTTTGCTTGGGGCGCTGGACGCGACAGTGAAAGCCAAGGGCCAAGAGGGCGAAATCACGCTGGCGTTCGACCTCGCCGGCCCCGACCTCGACGCCGGCATCGCCCAGATCGGAGAAATGCCGCTACCGCCTTACATTGCCGGCAAGCGCACCGAGGACGAAGGCGACCGCGCCGATTATCAGACCGTCTATGCCGCACATGACGGCGCAGTGGCTGCGCCGACGGCGGGGCTGCACTTCACCGAGGACCTGCTCGCCCGTTTCGACGCCGCCGGCGTCGAGCGCGTGACCGTGACGCTGCATGTGGGAGCGGGCACGTTCCTGCCGGTGAAGGCTGAGGACACCGAGGCGCATGTGATGCACAGCGAGTGGCGCACGATCTCGCCTGCCGCCGCCGAGGCCATCAATCGCGCCAAGGCGGAAGGCCGGCGCATAATCGCCATCGGTACGACAGCGCTCCGCTCGCTGGAATCCGCGGCGGACGAAGACGGCCGCGTGCGCGCTGAAACCGGCGACACCTCCATCTTTATCACGCCGGGCTATCGCTTCCGTGTCGTCGACGGCCTTTGGACCAATTTCCATCTGCCGCGTTCGACCCTGTTCATGCTCGTCTCGGCCTTCGCCGGTCTCGACCGCATGCAAGCCGCCTACAGACACGCGATCGAGCAGGGTTACCGATTCTATTCCTACGGCGACGCCAGCCTGCTATGGCGGCCACGATGACGGCGTTTTCCTTCGACATTCACGCCCGCGACGGCGCGGCGCGCGCCGGCGTGTTGCGGACGCCGCGTGGCGACATTCGGACGCCGGCCTTCATGCCGCTCGGCACCGCCGGCTCGGTGAAGGCGCTGACGGTGGACCAGGTGCAATCCACCGGCTCCGACATCATTCTCGGCAACACTTATCACCTGATGCTGCGCCCCGGCGGCGAGCGGATGAAGAAGCTCGGCGGGTTGCATAGCTTCATGCGCTGGCCGAAGCCGATTCTGACCGATAGCGGCGGCTATCAGGTGATGTCGCTGGCGCAATTGCGGAAGCTCGATGAGCAGGGCGTGACCTTCCGCTCTCACATCGACGGCAGCGAACACCGCCTCACGCCCGAGCGCGCCATCGAAATCCAAGCCGACCAGATCGGCTCGGACATCGTCATGCAACTCGACGAGTGCCCGGCGCTGCCGGCGCCTTATGCGGATGTCGAGAAGGCGATGCGGCTTTCGCTGCGCTGGGCCAAGCGTTGCAAGGATGCATTTGGCGTGCGTGCGACGCAGAACCTTTTCGCCATCGTGCAGGGCGGTGTCGAACCGGATCTCCGGCGTGTCTCCGCCGAAGCGCTCGTCGCGGGAGGTTTCGACGGCTACGCCATCGGCGGGCTCGCGGTCGGCGAAGGCCACGAGGCGATGCTGGCGACGCTCGACGTCACCACGCCGTTTCTGCCGGCGGACCGGCCGCGCTATCTCATGGGCGTCGGCAAGCCGCTCGATATCGTCGAAGCGGTGGCGCGTGGCGTCGACATGTTCGACTGCGTGCTGCCGACGCGCTCGGGGCGGCACGGTCAGGCCTGGCTCGACAGCGGCCCGATTAACATCACCAACGCCAAATTCGCCGAAGACCTAAGCCCGCTCGACGCTGCCATCGATTGTTCGGCGAGCCGGGATTATTCGAAGGCGTACCTGCACCATCTATTCAAGGCGGGCGAACTCACCGGCCAGACGCTGCTCTCGTGGCACAACGTCGCCTACTATCAATCGCTGATGGCGCGCTTGCGCGCGGCCATTGCGGAGGGCCGGCTTGAGCAGTTCCGCGACGCCTTCAAAGCTCAGTTGCGCCCGACCGGCTGATCGTCGCCGCCGCGCGATTGATGCACTTGCGGGGGCGGCGGCGGGATGATGTTCGGGCAGCCGATGGAAGCGCCGTAACCGCGCAGAAAGGTCCGGCGTTGCTGACCATTGGCGAACGCGCGCAGCGCTTCGCGTTCCGCGCGGCTCGCGCCCGACAGGCGACGCACCCAGGAGCGGAACGGGATGAGGTCCTGCGCGGTGCCTTCGGCCATGTCGATGACCTGTTCTTCGGCGAAGTCGCCGCTGCGGTCCCAAATGTTGCGCGAGGGACCAGGCTGATAGCTCTCCGGTCCCAGCACGGCATCCAGTTGACTGATCTCGTGAAGCACCGCCGGGCAGCCGCCGCCCAGGGTCGCCGTCGAATACGGGTACTGCAGATTGCGGAGGAGCAGCGGGATTTCCTGGCGCACCAGCCCCACATCCCGAAATGGCGTCACGGCAGCCTGTTCGACGCCGCGGCGTGTCTGCGCGGTGCGGCCGGTGGCGCACGCGGCGAGCGTGATCGCCGCCACGATCATGGGCAGGAGCCGAAGAACCTTGTGCATTCGCTGATATCCCCTCGTCACCCCGCTATAGCGCGGCTTCCGACTTGCGCCAATGCGACGAGACAGGGCCGGCCCGACCGGCTAAGCCGCTGATAATGCTACCCGTGGACGACATCCTGCCGGAGCTTCGCGCCGCGCTCGAAGTGCGCAGCGAAGCGGTGCTGGTGGCGCCGCCCGGCGCGGGCAAGACCACGCGTGTGCCCCCGGGTCTGCTCGGCGCGGCTTGGCGCGGCGACGGCAAGATTGTGCTCTTGTCTCCGCGCCGCATCGCCGCGCGCGCCGCAGCGGCGCGCATGGCGGCGGAGATGGGCGAGCGCGTCGGCGAAACCGTGGGCTATCGTGTCCGCCTGGATTCGAAGGTGGGGCCCAGGACGCGAATCGAAGTCGTCACCGAGGGCGTTTTCACGCGCATGATTTTGGACGACCCAGAATTGTCGGGTATTGCCGCTGTTTTGTTCGACGAATTCCACGAGCGCAGTCTTGAAGGTGACCTGGGGCTGGCGCTCGCGCGCGATGCGCAGCAGGCGCTGCGCCCCGATCTTCGCCTGCTGGTGATGTCGGCGACGCTGGACGCGGCGCGCATCGCCACGTTGCTCGCCGATGCGCCAATCATCGAAAGCCAAGGACGCATGTTTCCGGTGGACCTGCGCTATCGGCCCCGCGCCCCGCACGAGCGCTTGGAGGTCGAGGTCGCGAGCGCGGTGATCGGCGCGTTGGCCGCTGACGAGGGCAGCGCGCTGGTGTTCCTGCCCGGCGTGCGCGAGATCGAGCGAACCGCCGACGTGTTGCGCGAACGCGTCAAAAATCCGAACGTGGACATCCGGCCGCTCTATGGCGCGATGAGTCCGCAGGATCAGGACGCCGCCATTTCGCCGGCCCCGGCTGGACGACGTAAAGTGGTTCTCGCCACATCTATCGCGGAGACGAGCCTGACGATCGATGGCGTGTGCATTGTCGTCGATGCCGGCTTGGCGCGACGGCCCCGTTATGAGCCTGACATCGGCTTCACGCGGCTGGAAACCGTGCGCGCCAGTAAAGCCTCCATCACGCAGCGGGCGGGCCGCGCCGGCCGCCTGTCGCCTGGCGTCTGCTGGCGGCTCTGGAGCGAGGGCGAAACACGCGCGCTGCCGGGTTTCGATCGGCCGGAAATTCTGGATGCCGACTTGGCCGGCCTTGCCCTCGATCTTGCGGCCTGGGGGGCCCGTGACGCGGGCACGCTAACTTGGCTCGATCCCCCGCCCGTTGCGGCCTGGAGCAGCGCTCTGGCGTTCCTGAGGCGCATCGGTGCGCTGGATGAGGCCGGCGCCTTGACCCCCCATGGCGCTGCGATCGCCAGACTGCCGCTGCCGCCGCGGCTGGCGCACATGGTGGTCACCGCCGCGCGGGAGGGCGAAGGTTTGCTCGCCGCCTTGATCGCCGTGCTGCTGACGGAGCAAGGGCTCGGCGGCCGCAGCACGGATATTGGCCAACGTGTGCTGGCGCTTGAACGTGATCGCTCCCCTCGCGCCGCGGCCGCAGTGCGCCTGGCGGAGTCCATTGCGCGCCGCGCCGGTGACCACGGCCGTGAAGTGGAGGAAGCGCGCAGCGGCGCTGTCATGGCGCGCGCGTATCCCGATCGCGTCGCCAAGGCGCGCGGTAACGGCGCTTTCACACTCGCAAACGGCCGGGCAGGGAAGGTGGAGGCGGATTCCCCGTTCTACACGGCGCCCTTTCTTGTGATCGCGGACATGGTGGGCGCCGCCGGGCAAGCGCGCATCGTCCAGGCGGCGGCGTTGAGTGCGCCAGAGGTCGAGGCGATGTTTGCGGACGACATCGTCAGCGCGATCAGCACAAGCGTGGATGCCGAAAGCGGCGCCATACGCGGCCGTCGCACCCGCCGTTTGGGCGCAATTGTTCTATCGGAAGCGCCGATGGAGCGCCTGAGCGGGGCGGATTTGAGCGAGGCGCTGCTGGGGGCGGTGCGCGACGGCGGCCTCGGTCTGTTGGAGTGGAGCGAAGCTGCAGAGCAAGCGCGGGCGCGCGTCGCTTTGCTGCGGCGCGTGCAGGGCGAGGACTGGCCCGATTGGGGGGATGCGGCGCTGTCGGAGAATCTAAATGCGTGGCTGGCGCCGGCGCTTGACGGCGCCGCCAACCTGAAAGCGGTCGACCTGCTCCAGGCGCTGCTCAATACGCTGCCCTACGACCTGCGCCGCCGGCTCGACGCCGAAGCGCCTGCGAGGTTCGAGACGGCGGCTGGGTCATCGCTCACGATCGACTACACCGCTGAAGGCGGACCCGCGCTGGATGTCCGGCTGCAGGAGATGTTTGGCGTCAACACGCACCCGAGCGTCGCCAACGGCCGTGTGCCGCTCACCTTGCGACTGCTCTCTCCGGCGCATCGCCCGGTGCAGACAACGAAAGACTTGCCCGGCTTCTGGCGGGGCTCGTATGCAGCGGTGCGCAGTGACATGCGCGGCCGCTATCCGAAACATCCCTGGCCGGACGATCCGCTCACGGCGCCGCCGACGCGCCGCGCCAAGCCGAGAGGTTCCTAATGACCCTGCCGACGATCAACGACGTCCGCGTCGCCGCCGGGCGCATCAAAGGCATCGCGGTGCGCACGCCGCTGTTGCGCAACGATGCGCTGGATGAGGCGACTGGCGCTAAGGTGTGGGTGAAGGCGGAATGCCTGCAGCGCGGCGGCGCCTTTAAGATGCGCGGCGCCACCAACGCGATTGCAGCTCTGGCGCCTGAGCTTCGCAAGCGCGGCGTGCTGGCGTTCTCGTCCGGCAATCACGCCATCGCCGTGTCGACGGCGGCCAAGCTCTTCGGGATCAGCGCGGTGATCGTGATGCCGGCAGATGCGCCGAAGATCAAACTCGACACCACCCGCGCCAACGGCGCGGAGGTCGTTACTTACGACCGCGTGAAGGAAAGCCGCGAAGCGATCGGCGCGAAGCTCGCCGGCGAGCGGGGCTTAAGCCTGATTAAGCCCTTCGATGATCCGAACGTGATCGCGGGTCAGGGCACTGCCGGCCTGGAGATCGGCGAAGAGATCAGCCCCGACATCGTGTTCGTGCCTGCAAGCGGCGGCGGCCTGGCGTCTGGCGTCTCGCTGGCGTTGCCGAACGCGCGCATCATCGCCTGTGAGCCTGCGGGGCACGACGACATCGCCCGCTCCTTCGCCTCCGGCAAACGCGAGCGCAACGCACCGGGCATCCGGTCGATCTGCGATGGGTTGCTGACCGAAGAGATGGGCGACATCACGTACGAAATTGCCAAGGCGCGGTTCGAGCGTGTGGTGGTGATGCCCGACGACGCAACACGGCGGGCGATGAAGTTTGCGTTTCTGCGGTTGAAGATCGTGCTCGAGCCGTCAGGCGCGCTGCCCTTGGCGTCGTTGCTGGAGGGCGGCGTCGACGTGAAGGGCAAGACGGTGGCTGTGGTGGCGAGCGGTGGGAATGTCGACGCGGAGACGTTTATCTCGGCCTTGAATTCGTAGCCCGACATTCAGTCATTCCAGACGGCCGGGCCGATCTGGAATCCAGGGCGACGACCTGCATGTTGGAATGGCTGAAGTGACGCTCAGTAGTGCCCGCGCCGCAGGTCCTGCTCGAGCTGGATCTGAACCGGCTGGCCGGCGAGCCTGTAGCGATAGACCTGCAGGTTCTCCATCACGCGCTGTACGTAGTTGCGCGTTTCGGCGAACGGGATGAGCTCGACCCAGTCCACGATATCCACCGACATCGACCGCGGGTCGCCCCAATCGCCCACCCACTGACGGGCGTTGTGCGAGCCGGCGTTGTAGCTGGCTATCGCCAAGACGTAGGACCCGCCCCATTCGTCCACCAGATCCGCTAAGTGCGCCGAGCCGAGCGTCATATTGTATTGCGGGTCGCTGGTGAGCGCGCCGCGCTGATAGGTGATGCCCTCGCGCTGGGCCTGGATGCGCGCGGTGGAAGGAATGAGCTGCATCAGGCCGTGCGCATTGGCGCTGGAGATGGCGGACGGATCGAACTCGCTTTCCTGGCGGATGATCGCCAGCACCAGCGCAGGCTCGGGCCGGCCGCCTTGGCGCACGGATGGGGGCAGCTCAAGCAGCGGATAGGCGGCGTTGACCGCGACCACGCCGCGGAAGAGGCCGGCTTTGGCGGAGCGGAGCGCGGTGCGGTTATAGCTCTGTTCGCGCGCCATTTGGCTGAGCAGCTCGATCTCCATCGGGTCTTCGAGCGTGTCGTCGAGATAGAAAGCGATCGACTCGAAGTCACGCTGAGCGCCGACTTCCGACATCAGCCGGAGCGCGCGCACCAGTTCGCGGTTCTCGAAGCGCTCGCGCGCGGCGCCGCTAATTTGGGTCGTGTCCGGCAGATCGATGACGGCGGTGCGCTCGCCGCGGGTGGCGGCGAGTTGGCCATAATACGTGAACGGAAAGCGCGCCGCTTCGCTGAGCAGCGTTTCGGCGGTGGCGGTATCGCCGAGCGCGCGCGCCGCCTCGGCGCGCCAGTAAAGGCCGCGCGACCGGCTGACCGGAGACGAGACGTTGTCGGCCATGTGGGCGAAGTGCTCGGATGCGCGCTGCGGGTTATGGAGGAAGCGTAGACTGATCCAGCCCGACAGCCACTCGGCGTCGGCGAAAGCCTCGCCAGAGGTGAGGCCGTGATCGGAGACCAGCCGATACGCAAGTTGCGGGTTGCCGCCGCGCAGCGCGCGGGCGACGTAGAGTCGGCGCTCCTGGAAGATCTCGTCTCGTGCAGCGAGCGGCGCGTCGCGCGCATCGATGCGCGCGGCCATTTGCATGGCGTCGACGGGCTGGTCGCTGCGGCGGCGATACTGCGCCCGGTCATAGAGAAAGCCCGGGTCGTCGGCCCGCGACGCCGGCACCGCATCGACCGCGCGCTGCAGGCCGCGGCGCTGGCGGGACTGGATGGCGATGCGGGCGTTGGCGACGGCGCGGTCGGCGGCGGACAAGCGGGTCAGATAGCGGCCGGCGGAGCTCCGACCGGCGGCATCGTGGCGCCACAGCAGCATGTCGACGCGGTCCGCATAATCGTCCTGGGTGAAGTTTGCGCCGAATTCGGCCAGCGCCCGATCCGCGGCGGCGGAGGTCAGCGCGTCTTCGCGCCAGCTGCGGCGCGCCAGTTCGATGGCTTCGTCGCGTTGACCGCTGGCGCGCAGAGCGCTGGCGAGCGCCATGCGGCCGTCGCCTGTGGCTGGCCCCCCTTCTTCACGCAAGAACGCGATCCGCTCGCCCGGCGACAGGCGCGAGTCGGAGATGGCCTGCTCAGCCCGTTCGCGCATAATGCGTCGGCCGGGCCAGCCCTGGAGTTCGCTCAACGCCTGCTGCAGGTCGTCAAAATAAAGCGGGGCGTTTTGCGCCGTCGCGAGACGCCATTGCAGCATGCGGCGGACCAGTGGATCGGTGGCGCTGTCCCGCAACGAGACAAGGCCCGCCCAATCGCTGTTCTCGGCAGCCGAAAGACCTTCGCGCAGTCGCATCCGCTCTGCTTCGGAAACGGTCTGGCGCGGCGTAGCCTGCGCTTGCGCCTCAGCCGGACCGGGCGGCACGGCGCTAGAGGCGAACAACAGCACGCCGGCGGCGCCCGCCAGCGTTAACATTCGGAACAATCGCCCGGTCTCAACCATCCCGCTTTCTCCGCAGCGGGCCCCGCATTCTTGCGGAACCGTTACTATTTAACCTGGACCACCAGTGTGGCAGGAATCGCGCCACAAGAACCAGCCCTGACTGCGCCGGACACCGCCCTCATGTTTCACGGATCGATTCCAGCTCTGATTACGCCATTTCGGAACGGAACCGTAGATGAACAGGCGTTCCAGGCCTTTGTCGAATGGCAGATTGGACAGGGTTCTCACGGTCTCGTGCCCTGCGGGACAACCGGAGAGAGCGTGACCCTGTCGTTCAAGGAGCACGTGCGGGTCGTCGAACTCTGCGTCGAGGCCGCCGCCGGCAGGGCGCCTGTGATCGCGGGCGCGGGCTCCAATTCCACGGCGCACGCGATCGAGCTGGCGCAGGCCTGCAAGACCGCCGGCGCCGATGGCCTGCTGATCGTTGCGCCGTACTACAACAAGCCGAGCCAGGACGGGCTGTTCGCGCACTACAAGGCGATCAGCGACGCGGTGGATCTGCCGATCGTGGCGTATAACGTACCCGGACGCACAGCGGTCGACATCAGCGTGGAGACCCTGGGACGCATCGCCGGTCTCGCGAACGTCGTAGGGGTCAAGGACGCCGCTGGCGATGTTGGCCGCGTGGCGCGCCAAAGGCTCGCCTGCGGCGGCGATTTCATACAGCTCAGCGGCGATGATCCGAACGCCATCGGTTACAACGCCCATGGCGGCAAGGGCTGCATCTCGGTGACCGCCAACGTCGCGCCCAAGCTCTGCGCGCAGATGCAGGAGGCGACGGCGCAGAACGCTTTCGAACGCGCGCGGGGGATCGACGACAAGCTCGCCGCGCTTCATAAGGCGATGTTCGTGGAGCCTTCGCCGGCGCCCGCCAAGTATGCGGCATCGCTGCTCGGCAAGTGCACGGACGAGGTGCGCCTCCCGATCGTTCCCGTGAGCGAGGCCGCCAAGACCCAAATTCGCGCGGCGATGACAACTGCGGGTTTGATCTAGTGGCCAAGAAACCTGAACCGAACCGCAAGCTCGTCGCGGAAAACCGCCGGGCGCGCTTTGACTACGCCATCGAGGATGTCGTCGAGGCCGGCATTCAGCTGGTCGGCACGGAGGTTAAGTCTCTTCGGGGCGGGCGCGCCAACATCGCCGAAAGTTACGCGTCCAGCGAACGCGGCGAGCTGTGGCTTATCAATGCGACGATTCCAGAATACCCGCCGGCCGGTCAGTTCAACCACGAGCCGAGACGGCCGCGGAAGCTCCTGGTGCGCAAGCGCGAACTCCACAAGCTGTCTGTCGCCGTAGAGCGCGAGGGCCGCACCATTGCGCCGCTCAAGCTTTATTTCAACGATCGTGGCATCGCCAAGATCGAGATCGCCATCGCAAAGGGCAAGAAGGCGCACGACAAGCGGGAAGCCAGCAAGGATCGCGAGTGGAAGCGCAACCAGGCGCGTCTGCTCAGGGACCGCGGCTAAGCGGTGCGGCCTAGTCCGAATGTCTGCGCCAAGGCGACGCGGGGCGCCGCGCTCGCCCAACACAGTTAACAGAAGTGGCCGTTAGGCGAGCCAGGCGCAGGGTCGTCCATCGAAAAGGTGGAATGGCCCATGCGCGTTCTAGCTTGCGTTCTAGTCCAGCACGATCCTTGGCTGGTCGGACTCGCGGTGTTGATTTGTGTGTTGTGCTGGGCCGGCGCCCTGCTTGTGCTCGCGCGGGTCGCCGCCGCGCCGTCGCGCTATCGGCGGGCGTGGCTCGCGCTGGCGGGCGTGGCCGCAGGCGGCGGCGTCTGGGCGACCCACTTCATAGGCATGCTCGCGTTCGATCCCGGCGTGCCGGTGGCGTTCGAAGTCGGCGCCACCATGCTCTCGCTTGCCGTAGGCATTGGTGGTGCGTGGCTGGCCTTTGAAATCTACGAAGGCGCAAAGCGATCGACGCTCGGTGTGATGGCGGCGGGCGCGGTGCTCGCCGCAGCGATGGCGGCGCTGCATTTCATCGGCATGGCCAGCCTGACGGCGGCAGCGACGAAAGCGTGGGCGCCCGATCTCCTTGCTGCGGCGGTGCTGTCATCGCTATCGGGCGCCATCGCGGCCTTCGGCTTTTTGTCGCGACGCCGGCGGTTCGATGCGGTGGTCGCCTGTGTATGCTTGGTCGCGGCGGTGCAGGCTCTGCATTACGTCGGCATGGCGGCGCTGACGCTGACGCCCGATCCCCGCATATCCGCGCCACAGGGGTTCGATCGCGACGCGCTGGCGGGCGTAATCGCCATCGGAACGGCGGGCATGCTGGTGGCGGCCGGGGTTTTTTCGTTCACGGACCGGCGGCTGGTCGCAGAAAGATTGCGGGCGGCGGCGCGCATGCACCGTCTGGCGAACGCTGCGTTCGAAGGCATCGTCATTCACGACGGAGAGCGCATCCACGAAGCGAATGAGCGTATGGCCGCCATCCTCGGACGCACCTTGCCAGAACTCGAGGGTCATCTCATCTCCGAATTCTTAAGCCCGGATGCGCGCGCGCAAGTCAGCGCTGCGCTGCGCAACGAGCGATCTTTCCCCGTGCGTACGGTGCTCATAGGCGCGAATGGGCCGGTGGAAGTGGAGATGCATCGCCGGCCCTTCAGCCAGTCGCAGGGGCTCTTCGTCTCGGCCGTGCGCGATATTTCGATGCAACGCCGTGCGGAGCGCGCCGAAGAGGCCGACAGCGCCAAGTCGCGCTTCATGGCGACGGTCAGCCACGAACTGCGCACGCCGCTCAACTCAATAATCGGCTATGCGGAGCTCATTCACGAAGAAACGCGCGAGCAAAGCACGCGTGAAGATGCTGAACGGGTGCTCCAGGCGGCGCAGCACCTCAAGATATTGTTTCGCGACGTGCTCGATCTGACCAAGATCGAGGCGGGACGCATCGAGATGAACATCGACGCTTGCGATGTTGGCGCGATCGTCGGGGATGTCGTCAAAACCCTCGATTTGTCCGCGCGCGAGCGCGGGAACACGCTTGCGGTCGACTGCGTGGACCGAGATCTGCCCTTCGTCATGGCCGACGCGCACCGGCTCAAGCAATGTCTCGTCAATCTTGTCGGAAACGCCATCAAGTTCACCGACGGCGGCACGATCACGGTGGCCATGCGAGCCCGCGACGGCGGTGTTGAACTCAGCGTGCGGGACGACGGGATCGGCATGAGCGCCGAAGTCATGGCGATGCTCTTCAACCCGTTCACCCAGGCCGAAGCGTCGCTTACCCGCCACAGCGGCGGCGTTGGATTGGGGCTCGCCATCACCCAACGCCTGATGCGCCTCATGGATGGCGACGTTGGAGTGGCGAGCGCAATGGGCGAAGGGTCCGTGTTCACCCTCTGGCTGCCGCTTGCGAATAAAGCGCCGAAATTGAGTTTGGCGTCTTAGAACGCGTGCGCTTTGGCGCGCGCCAGCGCGGCCTCGAACATTTCGGCAGTCAACCGCCGCGTTTGGGTATTGTAGCGCGAGCAATGGTAGCTGGAGACCAGCAATAGACCCGCGGGAAGCGTGGCTTCGCAGCCATGCGCAAATTTGGCGTGCGTGGGTTTCAGGCCGTGCGCACGAAGCACGCTTTCGTGTGCGATCGATCCCAGCGCGAACAGCACTTTCAACTTTGGCAATGCCGCAATGCGCGCGGACAGGAATGGCCTGCACGTCGCTATTTCGGCCGGCGTGGGCTTGTTCTCCGGCGGCGCGCAGCGAACGGCGTTCGTGATCATCGCGCCTTTGAGCGTGAAGCCGTCGTTGGGGTCGGCGCCGTACTCCCCTTTCGCGAGGCCGAGTTTCTTCAGCGTGCCGTAGAGAAGTTCACCGGCGTAGTCGCCAGTGAACGGACGTCCGGTGCGGTTCGCCCCGGTGCGTCCTGGGGCGAGGCCCACGATAAGAATGCGGGCATTGGGGTCGCCGAATGAAGGCGCTGCGCCGTTGAACCATGACGGTTCGGCGCGGCGGTTGGTCTCGCGATAGCCGACGAGCCGGGGGCAGAGCGGACAGTCCCTCGGCGCTTCCGGAGGGACATCCGTGTGCGTCATCGTCCGTCCTCGTAATCTGCTTCGTGGCGCGCGTCAGCCATGGCCCGTTCGCGGGCAGGCCGGCCAATGAGAGATGCGAGGTCGCCGAGATCGAGAAATGCGTCGGCGGTGCGGCGGAGGTCGTCGGCCGCCATCGGCGGGTTCGATTTGATTGTCGACACTACCGAGACGCGCACGCCCTTGCGCTGCACGGCCTCTACCGCCGGCACGAAATCGCCGTCCCCGGAGAAGAGGAAGATGTGATCGAGCGCCGGGGCCATCTGCAGCATGTCGACGGCGATCTCGACATCCATGTCGCCCTTGAAGCGGCGGCGTCCAGTGGCGTCGGTGTATTCGCGCGCAGGCTTCGTCACCAGCGTATAGCCGTTATAGTCCAGCCAATCGACGAGCGGACGGATTGGAGAAAAATCCTGATCTTCGACCAGCGCCGTGTAATAGTAGGCGCGCACGAGCCGGCCGTGTTGCCTGAATTCATCGAGCAGCTTCCGGTAGTCGATGTCGAACGCCAGCCCTTTGGCGGCGGAGTATAGATTGGCGCCGTCGATGAAGATCGCGATGCGTTCGGATGGATGGATCGTGCGTTCGAGCAAGTTCATTCCGTCGTTGTCCCGTCGTATGCGCGTCCCCACGCGCGGCCGTTTGCAATGAGTCACGCGCCACGCACCTTCATCGCGCTGGGCTCCAACCTGCCGTATCGCGGCGTCGCGGGAGCTGCGCTGCTGGCGCAGGCGGTGGCGGCGTTGAAGCAAGCGGGGCTTGCGCCGCGCGCGCTCTCCGGAATCTGGGAAACTGCGGCGCAGCCGCCGAGCGACCAGCCTGCCTATTTCAACGCGTGTGCTGAGCTAGACTGCGGGACGGACACACCGCAACAGCTTTACGCGGCGTTGCGTGCAATTGAGGTTCGGTTCGGTCGCGAACGTCGCGAACGCTGGGGCGCGCGCACACTCGATCTCGACATCCTGGCGATGGGCGCCGAGGCAGGAACCTTCGATGAGATCACACTGCCGCACCCGCGCCTGCAGGACCGCGCCTTCGTGCTCTTCCCTCTCGCGGAGATTGCGCCGGAATGGCGCCATCCGCGCCTCGGCAAGACGGTCGCCGACCTGTTAAGGGAGCTGCCCCCGGGGCAGCCCGCGGTGCGGATAGGCGCGTTTTCAGGCTCGCCTTAGCCGGATTTGGCGCCCAGCCGGCCGCTCTTCGCATTGCGAAAAGCCGATAAGCCTACTAGGTTGAAGCCTGTTCCGGCCGTTTTGCCTTGAAGAGGATGCGCCTTGGCTCGCGTAACCGTCGAAGATTGCGTCGATAAAGTTCCCAACCGCTTTTCGCTGGTGCTGTTGGCGGCCCACCGGGCGCGCAACATCTCGTCCGGCGCCGAGCCGCTGGTGGAGCGCGATCGTGATAAAGACCCAGTCGTAGCCTTGCGGGAAATCGCGGAAAACGCGGTCGCGCCGGACGACGTCCGCGACAGCCTCGTCCTGCTCTACCAGGACGTGCAGCCGACGGCGCAGGCCGAGGACGAGCAGGACCGCTTGGCGCTGACCGCGCCGGTGCAGTCGAGCGAAGACGACGTTCTCCGTGCGCTCCAGCAGGAAGCCGAAGCGCAGCGCGACGAGCGGTTCTAGCCCCGTGCCGGGCGATGACGGTATCGCCCAGTCAACACCTTCGCCCGCACCCGCTGGTGCAGGCGATGCGCCGCCACGCACGCGCTACCTTCGCCAGTTCGAGCTGGTGGAGCGCATGCGCGCCTACGACCCCTCGCTCGACGAAAACCTGATCAACCGCGCCTATGTCTACGCGACGGCCAAGCACGGCAGCCAGAAGCGCCACTCCGGCGACCCGTACTTCGCGCATCCGATCGAAGTCGCCGGCATCCTGACGGAATATAAGCTCGACGCCGCGACCATCGTGGCGGGCTTGCTGCATGACACCATCGAGGACACCGAAGCGACGCGCGACGAGATCAGCGTCATGTTCGGCGAACAGGTCGCGGACTTGGTCGAAGGCGTCACCAAACTCTCGCAACTCGAAGTGCAGAGCGAGGAGAACAAGCAGGCGCAGAACCTGCAAAAGTTCATTCTCGCCATGTCGCGCGACGTGCGCGTGCTTATCGTGAAGCTGGCCGATCGCCTTCACAACATGCGCACGCTGCATCACGTGCCAAATCCGGCGAAGCAGCGCCGCATCGCGCTGGAGACGCTGGAAATCTACGGGCCGTTGGCGCGCCGGATCGGCATGGAGAAAATGGCGCGCGAGCTTGAAAGTCTCGCGTTCCACATTGCCTTTCCGGATGCGGAAGCGGCGATCCACGGGCGTCTTGAGCAACTCCGGCAGGAAAAGGGCGCGAACGTTTCGATCATCATCCAGACCATCATGGATGTGTTCGAGTTCGCCGGCATCGACGCGCGCGTGTTCGGCCGCGAAAAGCAGCCGTACTCGATCTGGCGCAAGCTGCAGCGCAAGAGCGTGGAGTTTTCCGATCTGGCGGACGTCTATGCGTTCCGCGTGATCGTGAACCATCCTGACGACTGCTACCGCGCTTTGGGTCTCATTCACCAAACTTGGCGGTGCGTGCCGGATCAAGTTGAAGATTTCATCTCCAACCCGAAGCCGAACGGCTATCGTTCCATCCACACGACCGTGATCGGACCGGGTAATGTGCGCGTGGAGATCCAGATCCGCACTGAGGAGATGGATCAGCTCGCCGAAGTCGGCGTCGCCGCACACTGGCGCTATAAGAACGAGAGCTACGGCTTCGACGAAGAGCAGGCGGCCGCGGTTGGGCTGGATGCGCGCGAAGCCACGCGCTCACTTTTGGAATTGGCCGAGCACGGCGGCGACCTCGACGAATTCGTCGAGCACGCCAAGCTCGAAATGTATCAGGACCACGTCTTCGCGTTCACGCCGAAGGGCACGCTGATCGCGCTGCCGCACGGCGCGACGCCGCTCGATTTCGCCTACGCGGTCCACTCCGAACTGGGCGACCGCTGCATCGGCGCCAAGATTAACGGCGTCGAGCGCCCGTTGCGCACGGCGCTTCGCAACGGCGATGTGCTGGAAATCCTCACTGCCGACCGCGCAGCGCCGGTGCCCGGGTGGGAGGCATTGACCAAGACCGGCCGCGCCAAGTCCGCCCAGCGGCGGCTTGAGCGCGCGGCGCGGCGCGAAGAATTCTCGAAGCTCGGCCGCGAACTGGTCGCGCACGCGCTGCACCGCTATGGGCACGACCTTGCGGAAACCAGCCTCAACGAGGCGGCCGAAAGGCTGGGCAAGCACGACGAGGAAGAACTCTTCACCTGCGTCGGCGAAGGATCTCTGAAGGCGAGCGCCGTCGCCGTGGCTGCCTTTCCTGGGCTTGAGGCGCAGGTCCGCAAGGACGAGAAGCGCCGGCCGATGGAAAAGGAAAAGGCCAAGCTCTACGTCCGCGGCGGCGATCTAACCGCCGGCGTCGCGCTCCACTTCGCCGAGGACTGCACGCCCATTCCCGGCGACCGCATTATCGGCGTGCAGCAGCCCGGAAAGGGCGTCATCGTGCACACGATCGATTGCGAAGCGCTCGGCGAACTGGAGAAGGATCCTGACGCAACCTGGATCGACCTCGACTGGACGCAGACCGCCATGCACCGCACGCTCGCGGTCGGGCGCATCGTCGCAACCGTGGAGAACAAGCGCGGCGTGCTGGCGAGCCTTTGTCAGATCATCGCCGAGAACGAAGGCGATATCCTCAATTTGCGCCTGGCCAAGCGCACGATCGACTTCTTCGACATGGTGTTCGACATCGAAGTCGCCGACGCCAAGCACCTGACCAACATCGTCGCCGCCATGCGCACAAGCAAGGCCGTCAAGGACGTCGAGCGCGTGCGCGGCTAGCGTGGGCGCACGTAGAGAAAGCGCTCGTTGCGCTCAATGAGCGCGCCCGCGCCTTCGACGAGCGCCCGCCTTGCAGCTTCTCGAACTGCAGCCGGATTGCTCGCCGCGCAGGCTTGGATGGTCTCCGTTGCGGCGCCGGTGTCGTCGCTTCGATAGGTGACTGCGACGCCATCGATGGGGCCGTCGCGGAGAATTGCGCCGCAATCGATGCTCACGGTGGTGAACGATGTCGCCGGCATCGTCCCGATCGGAACCACGCCGACAAAGATTGTGCTGCCGTCCTCCTGACGGACCTCGGCGAGGTAATAGGCGGCGTAAGCGTCAGGGCTCGGATGCTCGCTGACGGGGGCGAGAACAAATACAACGGCCTCGTTCGTCGCATCCTGGTTTGGCGGCGCGCTCATGAGGTCTGTGCGGCCAGTCAGTGTCCACGCGCCGTCTTCGGTGCGGCGGATTTCGAATACGTCGCAGCCGCGCTGAAACCGGCCGCTCCGGCGCGCGGCGGCGCGCGCGGGACAGTCCTCGTCAACGCCGATCCAGACGCCCTCGCTGAGCGCTGTCGGGCCGATCTGATCGGCGGTTGTGAACAAGGGCGCCGGCGCAGTGAGCGATGCGCAGCCCGAAACGACGAGCGCCGCCAAAGCCGCCGCGACCAACGAAGGAGTGCGCATCATTGCCGGTCCCCATTGTGTGACACCATGAGCCTAGGCGCGACTGAGCGCGCCGTCGACGCCGCCTCAGCGGCGGGCTAAATAAGGCCGATGAATCAGGACCAAGTGCTCAACGAATTCCGCGCCGCGGGCGCGTTGCTGGAGGGGCATTTCATCCTTTCCTCCGGCCTGCACAGCCCGGTGTTCTTCCAGAAGAACGCCGTCTTCATGGATCCCGCGCGCACGGAGCGTCTGTGCAAGGCGCTGGCGGAGAAGGCAAAGGCCGCGTTCGGCAACATCGATGCGGTGGTGTCGCCGGCGGTGGGCGCGATCATTCCCGGCTATGAAACGGCGCGACATCTGGGCGCCCGCGCCATGTTCGTGGAGCGTGAGGGCGGCAAGTTCCAGCTGCGGCGCGGGTTTGAGATCAAGCCGGGCGAGCGCGTGCTGATGGTGGAAGACGTGGTGACGACGGGCTTGTCGTCGCGCGAATGTCTCGATGCCATTCGTGGCCATCCGGGCGAGCTTGTCGGCGCCGCCTGCTTGATCGATCGCTCCGGCGGCAAGGCCGACATTGGCGCGAAGCTGGTGTCGCTCGCGCAAGTGGATGCGCCCTCTTATCCGGCCGACGCGCTGCCGCCTGAGCTCGCGGCGATGCCGGCAGTCAAGCCGGGCAGTCGGGGCTTGCAAGCGTGAGCAAGCGTGTTCGCCTTGGTGTGAACATCGATCACGTTGCCACCATTCGCAACGCGCGCGGCGTTTCTTATCCCGACCCGATGCGCGCGGCGATCGTGGCGCTGGATGCGGGCGCCGACGGCGTCACGGCGCATCTGCGCGAAGATCGCCGGCACATTTCCGACGCCGACATCGCGCGGCTGGCGGAGATGCTGCGCGAGCGCGGCAAGCCGCTGAATCTGGAAATGGCGGTCACATCTGAGATGCTCGATATCGCGCTGCACCACAAGCCGCACGCCGTGTGTCTGGTGCCGGAGCGGCGCGAGGAGCGCACCACCGAAGGCGGGCTCGACGTCGCGCATGGGCATAACTGGATCGCGCCCTTCGTACAGAAGCTCAAAGACAATGGCAGCCGGGTGTCGCTCTTCATCGGCGCAAATCCGCTGCAGATCGAAGCCGCCAGCCGCACCGGGGCCGAAGTAATCGAGCTGCATACGGGCGGCTTTTGCGATGCAGCGCGCGAGGGGCAGGCGGAAAATGCGCACCAGGAACTGAAAGCGCTGCAGGCGGCGGCGACGCAGGCTGCGAGCCTCGGTCTTGAGGTCCACGCCGGGCACGGCATCGACTACGACACGGTGGCGCCGATCGCGGCGATCCCTCAGGTGGCGGAGCTCAATATCGGTCACTTCCTGATCGGCGAAGCCATTTTCCGGGGACTGGCGGACGCAGTCGGCGAGATGCGCCGGCGCATCGACGCTGTCCGCCCGCCCAGTTAGGTCTCGGCCATGATTTTGGGCGTCGGCTCCGACCTGATCGACATCCGTCGCGTCGAACAGACGCTGGCGCGGTTTGGCGACCGCTTTGTCCAGCGCCTCTATACCCCGGTGGAACAGGCCAAGGCCGAACGGCGCGCACACGAGCGTGCGGCCACCTACGCGAAGCGCTTCGCCGCCAAGGAGGCATGCTCTAAGGCATTGGGAACAGGTATAAAAAAGGGGGTTTTCTGGCGGGACATGGGGGTCGTCAATCTGCCCGGCGGCCAGCCCACGATGAAGCTGACCGGGGGCGCCGCACGCCGTTTGGCCGAATTGACCCCACCCGGCATGGTCGCCCACATCCATGTGAGTTTGACGGACGACTATCCGATGGCTCTCGGCTTTGTCATCATTTCGGCGGAGTTAGAGTCGACTGAGCGGGCTGCCAATCCAGGGGGCGCCTCGTGACCGGCGCCCGCCCCGAAGGGGAAGGTTCTAGCCGCCGACGGGGCCGCCAAGTCAGTGAACAGACCGCGCCGCCGAGCGGGCAAAGTCAGGTGCTTTGCCCGGCGGCGGCTTGAGCGAGAAACGCATGAGCACGATGACGACGGGTTCTTCTCCTTCGGCAATGGACGGTTTTTGGGAGAATGTGCGTACGATTTTGTATGCGCTGGCGCTGGCTCTGCTCTTGCGTTTCACCATCGCGCAGCCGTTCCGCATCCCGTCAGGTTCAATGCAGCCAACGCTTGAAGTCGGCGACTACATCGTCGTGACCAAATGGTCGTACGGCTACGGCCGCTATTCGTTTGCGCCGCTTGAGGGTCTGCTGCCGTCCGGACGTCTCTTCGGCACGCCCCCGCATCGTGGCGACGTCGTCGTGTTCCGTCCTCCTCAGGAGCCGGCGCGCGACTTCATCAAGCGCCTCATCGGTCTTCCGGGAGACCGCATCCAGATGATCAACGGCGCGCTCTACATTAACGGCGAGCCGGTGCAGCGGGAATCGCTCGGCGTCGTCGATTTCGAAAATCAGGACGGCATCGTCGAGCACATCCAGGCTTATCGCGAAACGCTTCCCGGCGGGGGCCCAAGCTACACCACGTTCGACAAAGGCGTCTCCGAACTCGACAACACGCGTGTCTTCGTCGTCCCCGAGGGCCATTACTTCTTCATGGGCGACGACCGCGACAATTCCGATGACAGCCGCCGCTCGGTCGGCATGGTGCCGTTCGATCACCTGGTGGGACCCGCGCAGTTCGTCGTCGTATCGTTCGACGGTTCGGCCCACATCGCGCCTTGGACCTGGTTCTCGGGTTTCCGCGGCGAGCGCTTCATGAAGCGGGTTAAGTAAGGACCACGCATGGCCGGCGCTGCGCGCAAGACCGACGCACGCCTCGAAGAGCTTGAAGCGCGCCTGGGGCGTAATTTCGCCAATCGTGAGTTGCTGCGCGAAGCGTTGACGCACGCGAGTGCGCTCGATGGCGTCAAGACGAAGCGCCGCTCCTACGATCGCCTGGAATTCCTGGGCGACCGGGTGCTTGGACTTGTCGTCTCGGAACGCCTGCTCGCGGAGCATCAGAACGAGGAGGAAGGCGAACTTGCGCCGCGCTTCAACGCGTTGGTGAACCGCCATGCCTGCGCGCGGGCGGCGCGGCGTGCGGGTCTGGGCGAAGCCGTCGTTCTCTCCCCTTCCGAGGAGAGCCAGGGCGGCCGCGGCAAGGAGGCGATCCTCGCCGACATCTGCGAATCCGTCATCGGTGCGCTCTATCTCGACGGCGGACTGGACGTCGCGCGCGGCTTCATCGTGCGCTTCTGGGCGGACGAGTTCGAGAGCACGAAAACGGCCCCCCGCGACGCCAAGACCGTGCTGCAGGAATGGACGGCGGCGCGGAAAAAGGGTTTGAGCTATTCCGTGATCGATCAATCCGGCCCCGAACATGCGCCGCACTTCGTAGTGGAAGCACGCATCGACGGCTTCGACTACGTCCGTGGCGAGGGCGGCTCCAAGCGTGAAGCGCAGCGCGCCGCAGCTGCGGCCTTCTTGAAAGCGCGCGGCGTCGATGTCTGAGCAACGCTGCGCCGTCGTGGCCGTGATCGGCGCGCCCAACGCCGGAAAGTCGACGCTCGTCAACACGCTGGTCGGCGCCAAGGTCGCCGCGGTGACGCAAAAAGTGCAGACCACGCGCACGCTTGTCCGCGGCATCGCCATGCGGGGCGACGTGCAGCTCATTCTCATCGACACGCCCGGCGTTTTCGCGCCGAAGAAGCGGTTGGAGCGCGCGATGGTGGCCGCGGCCTGGAGCGCGCTGGAAGGCGCGGATGCGATCGTGCATGTCGTCGATGCGGCTGCTCACGTCGGTAAGGGCAAGAGCAAGGGCGGCGATGCGCATTCGGTGGCGGATGCGGCGCGCATCGCCCAGACTTTGAAGGCGCACGAGACTGCGTCGATCCTGGTGCTGAACAAGGTCGACGCCGTGCCGCGGCCGGAGCTGTTGGCGTTGACCGCCGCGCTGGTCGAGCAGAGCCTCTACACCGATGTATTCATGATTTCCGCCAAGAGCGGCGACGGCGTCGATGATCTCGCGCGCGTGCTGACTGAGCGCGCGCCGGAGGGTCCGTGGCTCTTTCCGGAAGATCAGACCATGGACGCGCCGGCGCGCGTGTTGGCGGCCGAGATCACGCGTGAGAAGGCGTTCCTCAGGCTGCACGAAGAACTGCCGTACGAACTCATTGTCGAGACAGATGCCTGGGAAGAGCGCAAGGACGGCTCTGCGAAGATCGATCAGACCCTGTTCGTGGCGCGGGAAGGACAGCGCAAGATCGCCATCGGCGCCAAGGGCGCGGCGATCAAGGCGATCGGGGAAGCCGCGCGCAAGGAAATGGAGGCGGCGTTCGATCGCCGCATCCACCTCTTCCTCAACGTCAAGGTGCGTGAGAACTGGACGGAGGAGCGTGCGCTTTACCAGCGTTTAGGATTGGACTGGGACGCTTGAGGCTCAAGCGAATCCCATGAGCCGCCAGATCAATTTTTTCCTCGCGGAAGAGGACGAAGCGCCCTTCGAAGCGATGCTGCGCGAGAGCGGGCCATTCATCGCCTTTCCTGACGTTTGGCAATCGCCCGTGCCGGATGTCGAACCCACGATCCGAATCCGCAAAATGGGCGCAGAGGCTATGCTCGTGCTGCTGACCCTGAAGCATATGGGCCAGGAGGTGGGTGCGCGACGCACGCCGGGCAAGCTCAGCTATATCGTCGACACGCGCCGCTCGCCGGTGATCGAATTCACGCGCTGCTTTCGGGGCGACACGTTCATCCGCCGCGGAAGGCTTTATTACTCGCCGACCTATTACGACGAAGACGGCCAGTCGCAGCGCAAGAGCGAGGACTTTGTCCGCTGGGCCGAAGACGTGCTCGTGCGCACCCGCCGCTGGCTTCGCCGCGTAGACGATCATACTTATGCTGGGCCAGCGGCGCAGAACGCCGCGGCGCGCGGTGTGGAGTTGAAGCAGTTCTGATGGAATGGGTCGACGCCGCCGTCGTTCTGGGCTCGCGCCATTTCGGCGAGGGCAAGCTGGTGGCCGAAGTGTTCTCGCGCGAACACGGGCGCTTTGGCGGCGTCGTGCACGCGGGCCGCAAGACGCTGCCGATCGTGCAGAGCGGCAACGTCGTGCATGCCGGCTGGAAGGCGCGGCTGGCGGAGCAACTTGGTTTCTTCCAGCCGTTGGAAATGCTCGAGCCGCACGCGACGCGCCTGCTTGACGATCCGATCGCGCTGGCGGGGCTTTCCTCCGCCGTCTCGCTCATTCGCGGCGCAACCGCCGAGCGTCAGGCTTATCCGCAGCTTTATGATGCGTTGATCGTGCTGATCGAGGCCATGCCGCAGAGCGATATTTGGCCGGCCCTCTACACACGCTTTGAACTGGGGTTGCTGGCGGCGCTGGGATACGGGCTCGATCTCACGCGCTGTGCGGTGACGGGCGAGACCGACAACCTCGCCTGGGTCAGCCCGCGCACCGGTCGTGCGGCCACACAAGATGCAGGCGCGCCGCACGCGGACGTGCTGCTCAGGCTGCCGCCCTTTCTGGTTGATCCGGATGCGGAACTTAAGTCCGGCGATGTCGCCGACGCCTTCGCGCTTTCCGGATTCTTCCTGGAACGGCGGGTTTTCGAGCACAAAGGCGAGGGCATGCCGGACCAGCGGCGGCGCCTGATCGAGAAATTGGGCTTTGCGGGCCGACTCTGATTTAAGGGCGCAAACGCGCGCGACCGTTTCGGAGAGCCAAGAATGGCTGACGACATCACCAGGACGCCGGAGGACGGCGGCCGCATCGTAGAGGAGCCGATCGGCGAAGCGCTGGCCAAGCGCTATCTCGCCTATGCGCTCTCGACGATTACGTCGCGCGCGTTGCCGGATGTGCGCGACGGCCTGAAGCCCGTGCACCGGCGCGTGCTTTACGCGATGCGGCGCCTGAACCTCGGACCCGACGCGGCGTTCCGCAAGTCCGCGAAAGTCGTCGGCGACGTGATGGGCGACTTCCACCCGCACGGCGACCAGTCCATCTACGACGCGCTCGTCCGCCTCGCGCAGGATTTCAACTCGCGCTACCCGCTGATCGACGGGCAGGGAAACTTCGGCAACATCGACGGCGATAACCCCGCCGCCATGCGCTACACCGAAAGCCGCATGACGGCGGCGGCGGAAGCGCTGCTCGCCGGCATCGACGAAGACGCGGTCGATTTCCGCCCCAGCTATGACGGCTCGAAGGAAGAGCCGGTGGTGCTGCCGGCCGCGTTTCCAAATTTGCTCGCCAACGGTTCGAGCGGCATTGCCGTCGGCATGGCGACGAACATTCCGCCGCACAATGTAGCCGAGCTGATCGACGCGTCGCTCATGCTGATCGAGAACTCCAAGGCGACGGTCGACGAGCTCTTGAAAGTAATGCCGGGCCCGGACTTCCCGACCGGCGGCATTGTCGTCGAGCCGCCGGAGAGCATTCGCGAGGCCTACGAGACGGGCCGCGGCGGTTTCCGCGTGCGCGCGCGCTGGCAGACGGAGGATCTCGGCCGCGGCATGTGGCGCATCGTCGTCACCGAAATTCCGCATCTGGTGCAAAAGACCAAGCTGGTCGAACAGCTTGCGGCGCTCCTGGAGGACAAGAAGGCGCCGTTGCTGGGCGATGTGCGCGACGAGAGCGCCGAAGACATCCGCCTCGTGCTGGAGCCGAAGTCGCGCACCGTTGAGCCTGAAGTGCTGATGGAGAGCTTGTTCAAGCTCTCGGCGCTGGAGGTGCGGATCAGTTTGAACCTGAACGTGCTCGACAAGGACGGCGCCCCGAAGGTGATGAGCCTCAGAGACGCGTTGCGCGCCTGGCTCGACCACCGCCGCGACGTGCTGCAGCGCCGGACAGCGCATCGCCTGGAGAAGATCGCGCAGCGCCTGGACGTCTTGGCCGGTCTGCTGATCGTCTATCTCAACCTCGATGAAGTCATCCGCATCATCCGCAACGAGGATGATCCGAAGGCGAAGCTGATCGCCCGCTTCAAACTCAATGAAACGCAGGCGGAAGCCATCCTCAACACCCGCCTGCGCCAGCTGCGCAAGCTTGAGGAAATGGAAATCCGCCGCGAAGATGCCGCGCTGCGCGAAGAGCAGAAGGACCTGCAGGGCCTTCTGGAAGATACGCGCAAGCAATGGCGGCGCATTTCCGGCGAACTCAAGGAAACCCGCAAGCTGTTCGATCCCAAGACCTCGCTGGGCAAGCGCCGCACGGAGCTCGGCAAGGCGAGCGCCGTGCCGGCCGAGATCGACGTTGAGGCCTTCATCGCGCGCGAGCCGGTGACAGTGATCCTCTCTGAGAAAGGCTGGATTCGCGCGCTCAAGGGCCACGGCGACCTCTCCAATCTGACCTTCAAGGAAGGCGATCACGCCCAGCACATCGTACGTTGCGAGACCACTGACAAACTCCTGCTGTTCGCGTCGGACGGGCGGGCGTTCACGCTGGACGCGCACAAATTGCCGGGCGGACGCGGCCACGGGGAGCCGGTGCGCTTGACCATCGAACTCGGCGACATCGACGAGGCGGTGGCGCTGTTTGTCTATGAGGAGGGCGCCAAGCGGGTGGTGGCCAGTCACGAGGGCTACGGCTTCGTGGTGGCGGAAAGCGAAATGCTGGCGACCAAGCGTTCGGGCAAGCAGATCCTCAACGGCCGCGCCATGCAGGCCGCCAGGGTCGGCGAGGGCGATCAGGTGGCGGTGATCGGCGAGAAGAAAAAGCTCCTCGTCTTCCCGCTTTCCGAACTGCCGGAGATGACCCGTGGCAAGGGCGTGAAGCTGCAGAGCTATCACGAGCGGGGGCTGGCCGACGTGAAGGTCTTCACCAAGGAAGAGGGGCTCACGTGGGAGGATTCCGCCGGCCGGGTGCGCGCGGTGCCGGAGTGGAAGGACTACCGCGGCAAGCGCGCAACGGCCGGAAAGGTCGCGCCCAAGGGCTTCTCCCGTTCCGGCCGCTTCAGCGACGTGATCGGCTGATCACCACTGGCCGGTATAGATCTGGCGCGTGGTGACATTGAGCCGATTGTAAAAATTGCTGAGCGCGATCGAGAGCACCAATGCGGCGAGCGCGCGCTCTTCGAAGTGCTTGGCGGCCTCGTTCCAGATGTCGTCCGGCACGTCGCCGCGGTCGGCCAGGCGGGTCATCGCTTCCGTGAGGTTCAGCGCGGCGCGCTCCGCATCGCTGAAATGCGGCGAGTCCCGCCAGCCGGCGACGGTGAACAATTGCGCATCGCTCAGACCAGCTTCGCGCGTATGCTTGATCGCGCCGTCCAGGCAGGCGGCGCAGCCGTTGATCTGGCTGGCGCGCAGATGCGTGAGCTGCAGCACCGACGCCGGCACATCGCCTTTCGCAACCGCCTTGTTCAGCCCCTGAATGCCTTCCCATGCGCCGGGCAGCACGGCGGCCGGCGCTTTCATGCGTTGTTCCATCTTCGGTTCTCCTGTCGTCTTGGTGACGCAGTGCGTCGACCCTTTGACGGGCGAAGGCGGCTCGATGTGACAGGCGTGGTGCTGAAAAGCGCCGGGCGGGCGAACCGGTACAATGTAACATTCCAAGCGACGCCGCTTGGAACTTCCTATATGTGTCTCCGTCACGACTCGTGCGTGGCGCAAGGGAACGGAAATGATCGGCATAATTCTTCTGATCGTCGTCGTCGTTTTGGTGGTGCTGGTGATCGGCATCTACAACCGGCTCGTCGCACTCCGGCAAAACTGCAATCAGGCTTTTGCTGACATCGACGTGCAGTTGAAGCAGCGCCACGACCTCATTCCCAATCTGGTCGAGACCGTGAAGGGATACGCGGCGCACGAAAAGGGCACGCTTGAAGCGGTGATCCAGGCGCGCAACGCGGCGGTGACCGCAGAGCGTACCGGCGATCCCAAGGCGATGGGCCAGGCTGAAGGCATGCTGGGCGCAGCGCTCGGCCGGCTGATCGCCCTGTCGGAAGCCTATCCGGACCTCAAGGCGAATACGAACTTCCAGCAGCTGCAGGCCGAGCTCTCGGACATCGAAAACAAGCTCGCCGCCGCGCGCCGCTTCTTCAACAACGCGGTCGGCGAATACAACACCGCGCGCGAGCAATTCCCCGCGGCGCTGTTCGCCAACGCGTTCGGCTTCGGACCGCGCACCTTCTTCGATGTCGGCGAAGAGAATCGCGCCACCCTCGATCAGGCGCCGCAGGTGAAGTTCAGCTAAGGCGAACGCGACGTGGGCGAAGCTTACGGCCTGCAGACGCACATCTGGAACAACAACGGGAAATCCGTGCTGCTCATGCTCGGGTTTCCAGTGCTTTTGCTGCTGCTGACCTACGGGCTCTTCCTGCTCTATGCGGGCTTCGCCGGGATGAGCGTGGGCGAGGATCCCGTGCTCGGATATTTCGTGTGGGCCGGCGACGCGCTGGCGCGGGCCTGGCCCTACGCCCTGGTTGCGGCCGGCGTCTGGTTCGCGATCGCCTACGTGTTCTACCAAAACATCATCGATGCCGCGACGGGCGCCCATAAGGTCGAACGCAAGACTGAGCCCAAGCTCTACAATCTGCTGGAAAACCTCTGCATTTCGCGCGGCCTGAAGACGCCCGATCTCCGCATCATGGAGACCGACGGTATGAACGCGTTCGCAACCGGCCTGCACGAGGGCCAGTACTCGATCACGGTCACGCGCGGCCTGATGAACGCGCTGAACGATGAAGAGCTGGAAGCGGTGCTGGCGCACGAACTGACGCACATCCGCAATCGCGACGTGCGGCTGCTGGTGATCGCGGTGGTGTTCGTCGGCATCTTTTCGTTCGTCGGCGAAATGGCGTTCCGCGGTCTGCGCTGGGGTTCCTTTTCCGGCGGCGGGTCGTCGCGGCGCTCCTCGTCGGGGGGAGACCGCAATTCCGGCGGCGGCGCGATCATCGCCATCATCGTGGCGCTGGTCATGATCGGCATCGCCTACGCGCTGGCGATCGTCATTCGCTTCGCGCTGTCGCGGCGGCGCGAATATCTGGCGGACGCAGGTTCGGTTGAATTGACCAAGAACCCCGACGCCATGATCTCCGCGCTGCAGAAGATTTCCGGCAACGCCACCGTCAACGCGCCGTCGGAAGTGCGCGAGATGTTCATCGAGAACCCGCATTCCGAGTTCGCGAGCATGTTTGCGACGCATCCGCCGATCCAAAAGCGCATCCAGGCGCTGGCGCAGTACGCCGGCGGGCGGGTCGCGGCGCCGCAAATGCCGATCCAAGAGGCGGCGCCGCGCGCGAAAGGGCCGTGGGGCTAATCGCATTGCTCAACAAAAAAGTGGGCGCGGCGGGCGGCCGCGCCCTAGGCTATGGAGCTTGGTAGACCGCAAGGTCAGTAATTCGTCTCCAGGTGATCGAAGAAGTTTTCGATCGAGGCGGGGATGTTCTCGATCATGGTGTGTGCGGCCGGCACGTAGAGGTAGGCGAGCCACACGGCGAGCACGACCAGCAAGAACGTCACGAAGCCGTCGCCGCCGCCGCGCCAGCCGTAGCGATAGCCGCGCACGGTGGCGTAGGAGGAGCGGCGCATCGCGCTGAAGGGCGAGGAGATCGCAGCGTAGGCGATGCAGAGAATGACGATGGCGAGCCAGATCGGCATGTCCGCCGGCGGGGCCCAGCCCATCACGGCGCCGGTCTGCAGAAGCGAAAAGAGCGCGATCAGGAAGGCGATGAAGAGCGCCGCCGTCACGATCGAGAAGACGAACGCGAAGAGGCCGGCGAACACGCGGGTCACGTAGCCCACGGGCTGCATGGCTTCCGGACCGGGCGCCGGACCGTACCAGGACTGATCCCAGCCGCGGCCCCAGTCGCGCATATGCTGTTTCCAGGCGCGGCGCTGCGCCCGCATTTGTGCGCGCCATGAGCGGCTGGTGTCGCCGCCGGTGAATTGCGAATATTCGCGCTTGGCGCGGTCGATGACTTCCTGGGCGTTGAACGGGACGCCGTGCGCCGCGGCCCATTCCTCGCTCGTGTGCGCGGAGGGCACCAGGAACATCATCGCGACATAGGCGAGGATGAACCAGCCGCCGCTGATCAGCGACAGCAGAACGAAGCCGAAGCGGATGAGGTTGGCGTCCAGATCGAAATAGGCGCCGAGCCCGGCGCAGACGCCGGACACGACCGCGCCGTCCTTGATGCGATAGAGACGCCGGCGCGCGCCGCTGGCGGCTGATGCGCGCGCCGTGTCTTCAGGCCCGCCGGGGTTGGCGGCGTTGTCGCCTTCGACGGGGCCCATCTCAGTGAGGATGGTCGTCATCTCGGCCGCCGACACCACGTTCTTGTGCGGGCCGAGATAGCTCGCGCACTTGTCGGCGATCGCCTGTTCGAGATCGCGGCGGATTTCGGCCTTGTCGGGATTGTCGGCGAGCGCGGCTTCGGCGCGCGTGAGATAGGCGCGCAGCGCTGTCTCGGCGCTTTCGTCCAGTTGGTAGGACCTGCCGTTCAGATTGACGGTGACGACGCGTTCCATGGTCTTACTGACGCCCCAAGCTTTCCAAGGTGGTGGTGAGGTGCCGCCAATAGGCGGCGAGTTCGGCGAGGCGTTCCTCGCCCTTCGCGGTCAGCGAATAATATTTGCGCGGCGGTCCGGCGTCGGACTCGACCCACTCGTAGTCGACGAGTTCGTCGCGCCGGAGTTTCGACAGCAGGGGATAGAGCGTGCCTTCCTGGGTCGCGAACGGGGTCTGGGAAAGGCGGGTCAGAATGTCGGCGACATAGACCCGCGCGGCGGAGACCACCGTCAGGAGCGCGAACTCCAGGAGGCCCTTTCTCACCCCCGCGAATTTCTCTGTTTCGTCCATATATAAAGCTACCTTGTAAAAGCAAGGTATGCGCGAATGAGAAGGTTGTCAAGCCAAGCAAGGAACCAGCGCCCGTAATGGGCAAGCTTGCCCGACGAACCGCACCGCGGCAGGCGGGAGACGGGGCGCGCAGGAGGCGCCGGGTTAGTGCCGAGGGTGACGCTTTCGCGTCTTGCGCATCGCGCGCGCCCCGTGAACGGCCGTTTTTCCCGGATGCGGGTCATCACAGGACTTTCGGTGGGACTGTGTCCATGCCTGCCGGTGCCGTTCCGCTCCTGGCGTCAATGACGCCGCTCGCGGAAACCACCCAGAGGCTTAGGTCCACCCCGCATTACCGGTTCTACGTGCGGACTTTCCGAAAAGTCCGGACCTCGCGGTTTGCATCCCCGACGAGCAGATTGAAGATGGTTTGACCCATCACCACGCCAACCGTTTGCCGCACCTTCCAAAGTTTTCGGAGCTCTTCGAAATCTCCCATGTGCGGCAAGCGCGATGATGCGGGAGTGTGAAGCCGGTCGGATAGATTCCCTCAGTCATTCCAGACACGCGGAGCGTGATCTGGAATCCAGGGCCGACAAACAAGGCCATAGCCCTGGATTCCAGATCGGCCTTCGGCCTTCTGGAATGACTGAGGCGGGGATAGACCACCGTTCTATCCCCCGATCTCCAGTGCTACGCTCCCCACGCGTGGGGGAGTGATGGGCCGCGAAGCGATTTTCATCGGGTATCGGCGCGACGACACGGCCGACGTCGCCGGGCGCATCTATGATGCGCTCGAACGCAAGTTCGGACGCGATCGGCTCTTCAAGGACGTCGACAATCTCCGCCCCGGCGCCGATTTCGGCGCCTACATCAAGAGCGTGCTGCCGCGCTGCCAGGTGGCGCTCATCCTGATCGGGCCGGGCTGGCTCGATGCGCGCGATGAAGCAGGCGCGCGGCGGCTCGACGATCCGAATGATTGGGTGCGGGTGGAGGTCGAGACGGCGCTGGCGACGCCAGGGCTCGATGTGGTGCCGGTGCTTGTGAACGGCGCGCGCATGCCGAAGAGCGATGAACTGCCGGCGACGCTGCACCCGCTGCTGCGCCGGCACGCCGCGGTGATCCGGCGCGATCCGGATTTTCGTGACGATGTCGGAAAGCTGAGCGCGGCGCTGAGCGCGAGTGTGAAGACGGGGCTGCTGGACTTGAGCAGCATCGGCGGCGAGCGCAGAGCCGCGACCGCACCTTCTAGTTCGCCGCCGCGACGAAATGCTGTGATGATGTTTGTAGGCGGTGTCGCGGTGGCGCTGGTGCTCGTGGCGTTGGGGGGCGCATGGCGCTTTCTTGGACCACCGGAGTCCTCGCCGGTGGAGACCGCGACCACAGCATCCAACCTCCCGGGCGAGGACGCCGACGGTCCAAGAGGCGCGGCCACACCGACAACCACAGCGACAGGGCAAAGCCAACAGCAGGGGCCGCAAACGCCGTCCGTGCAGACGGCGCCGGAAACACAGGCCCCAATCGCGCTGCCCGACATGGTGCGCATCCCCGGCGGAAGTTTCGTTATTGGTTCGCCGACCACCGAGGCCGGGCGCGAGAACGTGGAAGGCCCGCAACGTACAATGCAAGTCGCGGCGTTCTACCTGTCGCGTACCGAGGTCACCTTTGCGCAATGGGCGACGTGTGTCGATGACGGCGGTTGCAACAGATATCGGCCCGCCGACCAAGGTTGGGGGCGAGGTGCGCGGCCGGTGATCAATGTCTCTTGGAACGACGCGCAAGCTTATGTGCAATGGCTCCGACGCCGCACCGGCCAACGCTACCGGCTGCCAAGCGAGGCGGAGTGGGAGTATGCAGCGCGGGCGGGAACGACGACAGCGTATTCCACCGGCGCGAGCCTCAGTACGTCGCAGGCGCGATTTAGCAGCAATTCGACAGCGCCGGTGGGATCCTTCCCTGCCAACCAGTTCGGCCTCTACGACATGCATGGCAATGTCTGGGAGTGGGTCGAGGATTGTTACAGAGAACGTTATGACGCCACGAGTTGCTTGGCGGGCATTTCGGCTCGCGATCTCCGGGGCGGAGCGTGGGGCGATCCCCCAGTGAGACTGCGCTCCGCAAGTCGCAGCGCACTCTCGGAGACGGCGCGGACTCGCGATCTCGGTTTCCGGGTCGCGAGGAGTGAATGAAACTTGTGCTTGGGGGCGTAGACGTTCTGGCCGGCTGAACGCTCATACTTAGAGATCGTGATCCGCCGGCAGCGGCGGCGCTTCGCGTAACAGCGTGATCGCAATCCGGCGGTTGCCCGGCAGCGTCGGATCGTCCGCGAACAGCGGTTCGGAGTCCGCGCGCCCTGCGACTTGGTAGACGCGCTCGCTCGGTATCCCGTTCGCCATCAGAATCCGGCGCGCTTCGTTGGCGCGGGCGGCGCTGAGTTCGAAGTTCGACGCGTAGCGCCCGCCCGGCGGCGAGCCGTCGGTGTGGCCGGAGATGGTGATGCGGTTGGGCAGCTGCGAGATGACGCCGGAGATGGAGACGAGCAGGCGCTGGGCGCGTTCGTTGGGGCGGGCATCGCCCGGGCTGAACATCGAGCGGCCTTCCTGATCGACGATCTGGATGCGCAAGCCTTCGGGCGTCTGTTCGACGATGACGTTGCGCGAGAGTTCGGCGACGTCGGGCATGTCCTGCATGGCCTGACGAATGGCGATCTCGGCGCGGTTGAACTCGGCCGTCTCGCGCATGGTGCGCGCGCGGGTGAGGGCGTCTTCATTGGGGCTGTTTTGGCCGGCCGCTTCCGTGTTCTGCTGCGCCTGGTTTTCGGCACTGGCGTTCGAGGTGAATTGCGGCTCGCTCGATGAGGCGACGGGCGCGGAGTGGCCGTGGCGCACGCCGCTCTCGGCGAAGCTGGTGCCTTCCAAGAGACCGCCGGCGCCGGAGGAGACACGCGATACGCTGGCCGGCGCGAAGAACTCGGCAATACCCCTTCGCTGTTCAGGGCTTGTGGTGTTGATGAGCCACATGAGCAGAAAGAACGCCATCATGGCGGTCACGAAGTCGGCGTACGCGACCTTCCAGGCGCCGCCGTGGTGACCACCGCCGACAACCTTCTTGACCTTCTTGATAAGGATAGGGCGTTGATTGGTCGCAGCAACCATGGGGTCCGTTCTGGGCCGAGTGTTCGCGGCTTAACGCGAAGCTGGTTAAGATCGGGTGAGGAATTTGGACGCGAGAACCCAGTTGGACGTCGAGACGCAGTACCGCCGCGCGATGGGCGCGTTCGCCACGGGCGTGACCGTGGTGACCGCCGCCAATGGCGAGGGACGGGTGTCCGGCATCACCGTGAACTCGCTGACGTCGGTGTCGTTGAAGCCCAGGCTTCTGCTCTGGTGCCTGGGCGAAGAGAGCGCGCGCTACGACACGTTCGCGAAGGCCGACGTTTGGGGCGTGAGCGTGCTGGGCGCGGGCGAAGAAGCGCTGGCGGTGCGATATTCGCGTGCGGAGACCGAGACGGTGGAGCCTTCGGAAGCGGACCTGTTCGCAGGCGCGCCGGTGCTCAACACAGGCATCGCACATTTTGCATGCCGGACGTTTGAACGCCGGCGCGGCGGTGACCATCTCATCATCATCGGCGAAGTGACGGATCTGAAGGTCCAGTCCGGCGCCGCGCTCACCTTCTTTCGCGGCCTTTACGGCCGCCTCGACGATCCACGGGAGTAGTGGTCATGGCGAAAACGGCTTTCATCGGTTTAGGCGTGATGGGCGGGCCGATGGCCGGCCACCTCGCCGCCGCCGGTCATGACGTGCGCGTCTATAACCGCACCGAGGAAAAGGCGCGCGACTGGGCCCAGAAGCACAAGGGCCGCACCTACACCTCGGTCGCCAACGCGGCCGACGGCGCCGACATCGTCTTCTCCTGCGTCGGCAACGACCGCGATCTGCGGGAAGTGTTCGACGCGGCGGCTTCAAAGATGCGCAAGGGCGCGATTTTCGTCGATCACACCACGGCCTCGGCGGAGATCGCGCGCGAACTGGCGGCCAAGGCCGAAGAGCGCGGCCTGGGCTTTCTGGATGCGCCGGTCTCGGGCGGACAGGCAGGCGCGGAAGCGGGCCGGCTGACCGTGATGGCCGGCGGCGAGGCGAGCGTCTTCGCTGAAGCGCAGCCGGTGATGGCGGCCTACGCCGCGAACATGACGCTGATCGGGCCTGCGGGCGCGGGCCAGCTCGCCAAGATGGTCAATCAGATCTGCATCGCGGGCGTGCTGCAGGGACTGGCGGAAGGGCTCCACTTCGCCAAGCGCGCCGACCTCGACGTCGAGAAGGTGATCGCGGCCATCTCCAAAGGCGCAGCGCAAAGCTGGCAGATGGAGAACCGCTGGAAGACGATGACCGAAGGCCGCTTCGATTTCGGCTTCGCCGTCGACTGGATGCGCAAGGATCTGGGCCTGGTGCTGGACGAAGCCGAACGCAACGGCGCCGACCTGGCGCTGGTGGAGATGGTCGACGGCTATTACGCCGACGTCCAGAACATGGGCGGCAAACGCTGGGACACGTCGAGCCTGATCGCGCGGCTGGAAAAGCCGCAGCGTAGTTAACCGCCGTTTACGCACCGCTGCTGCCGTTACGTCCGCTTTCAACCTCTTTTAAGCGCATCATCGTATAGTCCGCATTCGCTTTGCGGAGCTGGCGGTAATGGACGTGCGCAACTGGTCGGTGGTTGTGATCGAGACCAACAAGTTCGAAGCGCAGCTGGTCGTTGACCTGCTGCGCAACGCGGGCGTCGACAAGATCAAGGTGTTCACCGACAGCGAAGCGGCGATGGATACGCTGGAAGTATCGCCGGCCAACATCATCATCTGCTCGCTGGAATCGACGCCGATCGCGGGCGTGGCGTGGACGCGGGCGTTCCGCCGCAACATGAAGGCCGTGAGCCGCAAGTCGGCGATCTTCATCACTTCGCGCGCGTTCTCGCGGTCGATCGCCGAAGACTGCCGGCATGGCGGCGCCAATGCGCTGATCGGCAAGCCGCTCTCGGGCAAGGTGCTGATGGCGACGATCCAAAAAGTGCTGGGCGCGCCCCGGCCCTTCATCGACGCCGCCGGCTATGTCGGCCCGTGCCGGCGCGCCGGCATCGTCACCGCAGGCGCCCCCAAGAAGCGCCGCAAGGCCGACGAACAGGCCGCCGTCGCCGAAACGCTCGGCCAGACAGTGGCGAAGCTCTCGGGCGCACTGGCGGAATTGGTCGCCGGCACGCGCGACGTGGCGTCCTGCCAAGCGGCGCTGCACAAGCTCCAGGCTTATGCTGTGCACGCCAACGATCAGCCGATGATGGTGCTTTGCCAGGTGCTCGCCACGCAGCTTTCGCAGCCCGACCTGAAGTCCGATCTCGCCAAAATCGGGATCAAGGCAAGCTCGGCGGCGCTGCAGCAGCTGGTTGGACTTGAAGCCGCGCAGACGGCGGAGCGCGAAGCCGTAGCGGCGGGCTTGCGTCAGACGATGACGAAGATCGCGGCCGCAGCGGCGGCGAAAGCGGCCTAAGCGCCGAGCAGCGCTGCCGCGCGCGGGGCGAAATAGGTGACGATGCCGTCCGCCCCGGCGCGCTTGAAGGAGAGCAGCGTCTCCATGATCGCGCGCTCTTCGTCGATCCAGCCGTTCTTGGCCGCGGCCATCAGCATCGCGTATTCGCCGCTGACCTGGAACGCGTAAGTCGGCAGCGCAAACGCGTCCTTCACGCGGCGCACGATGTCGAGATACGGCAAGCCCGGCTTCACCAGCAGCAGGTCGGCGCCCTCGGCAATGTCCATCGCCACCTCGCGCAAAGCCTCGTCGGTGTTGCCGGAATCCATCTGATAGGTGCGCTTGTCGCCGGGGTTCTTGGTGGCGCCTGACCCCAGTTTTCCCGAGCCGATCGCTTCGCGGTAGGGGCCGTAGAAGGCCGACGCATACTTGGCGGCGTAGGACATGATGAGCGTGTCCTGAAACCCGGCGGCGTCGAGACCGGCGCGGATGGCGCCGACGCGGCCGTCCATCATGTCGGAGGGCGCAACGATGTCGGCGCCGGCGCCGACCTGCACCAGAGCCTGTTCGACCAGCACCGCCACCGTCTCGTCATTGACGATGCGGCCGTCCTTCAGCAGCCCATCGTGGCCATGGTCGGTGAACGGATCGAGCGCCACGTCGACCATGATGCCGACGTCCGGGGCGGCGTCTTTCATCGCGCGCACGGCGGTGCAGACGAGCCCGTTGGGGTTCAGCGCTTCCTTGCCGCTGGTGTCTTTCTTCCTGGCGTCGATGTGCGGGAAGACGGCGATGGCCGGAATGCCCAGCTTTTCGGCCTGCTTGGCGGCTTTGGCGGCGGCGGCGACCGAGAGGCGGGCGACGCCCGGCATCGCCGCAACCGGAATTTCGTCTTCTGCGCCGTCATGGACGACCATGGCCCAGATGAGGTCGTCGCGGCTCAGCTGCGTTTCCCGCACCAGGCGGCGCACCCAATTGCTTTGCCTCAAACGGCGCGGGCGGGCGGCAGGATAACGTCCGGAATAGTCGTTCATGCGAACCGTTCGCAAAAAGAGGTGAGTGTCATGCGCTTTAGCGCCTCAGTTACCTCGAACGGCCGAAACATCCTATAAGTCAAAATGCGCTCGCCGCGCGGGAAGTGAGCAGACGTGAAAGACTCAGACAAACACACGTTCGAGACCGCCGTCGCCGATATTCGTGAGGAGGGCCGTTACCGGGTCTTCGCCGACATCATGCGCGAGCGCGGCCGGTTTCCGCACGCGACGCTGCGCCGGGACGACGGCGCCACGCGCGACATCGTGGTGTGGTGTTCGAACGACTACCTCGGCCAAGGACAGAGCCCGGAAGTGCTGGATGCGGCGCACGTGGCGCTCGACAAGGTGGGCGCCGGGGCCGGCGGCACCCGCAACATCTCCGGCACCACCAGCTACCATGTCGATCTCGAACGGGAGCTGGCGCGCCTGCACGGCAAGGAAGCCGCGCTGCTGTTCACCTCGGGCTATGTGTCGAACGACGCGACGCTCTCGACGCTGGCGAAGATTTTCCCGGACCTCTGGATCTTCTCCGACGCGCAGAACCACGCCTCGATGATCGAAGGCATCAAGCGCGCCGGCTGCGAGCGCCGCATCTTCCGTCACAACGACATCCAGCACCTGGAAGCGCTGATCAACGAAGCGCCGGCGGATGCGCCGAAGCTGATCGCGTTCGAGAGCGTCTATTCGATGGACGGCGACACCGCGCCGATCGAAGCCATTTGCGACATCGCCGAAGCCTATGGCGCGATGACCTATCTGGATGAAGTCCACGGCGTCGGCCTCTACGGCCCCACCGGCGGCGGCGTCGCCGAGCGCGACGGGGTCATGCATCGCGTCGACTTCATCGAAGGCACGCTGGCCAAAGCTTTCGGCACCATGGGCGGCTACGTGACCGGCCCCGCGGCGGCAATCGACGCGATCCGCTCCACTGCATCGGGCTTCATCTTCACGACGTCGCTTGCGCCTTCGATCGCGGCTGCGGCGCTGGAAAGCGTCCGCATCGTGCGCGAATGCCCGCATTTGCGCGACCGGTTGCAGGAGCGTTCGGAGCGGCTGAAGGCGCTGCTGCGCGAAGAGGGGCTGCCGGTCATGAGCGAGAGCACGACGCACATCGTGCCGGTGCTCGTCGGCGACGCCGCCCGCTGCAAGAAGATCTCAGACATTCTGCTCGAGCAGCACGGCATTTATGTTCAGCCGATCAATTATCCGACGGTGCCGCGCGGCACCGAGCGCCTCCGGATCACGCCGTCGCCGTTCCACGACGACGTGCTCATGGATCAACTGGTCGAGGCGTTGAAGTCGGTGTGGGCGATGTGCCCGGTGCACACGAATCCGGCGTGAGCGAGCCGGTCTCCGGCGAAGTCATTTTCGAAATAACCCGCATCGGGGACGTGCAGCGCATCGCCGCTGTTCACGTGAGCAGCGGTACTGAGGTGGTCATACAGGCGCCGGCCGCCGCCGCGCTCGCCGACGTGCGCGCTCTGGCGCTGCGCAAGTTGCAGAAAATGATGGACGAGCAGGACGACCCGCCGCCGGAGCGGCCTGGGAAAATCGTCTGACGGGCTAGTCGCGCCGCCGGACTCCCTTGCCGAGACCGATCTTCTTGGCGAACTCGGAGCGGCGTGCGGCGTAAGCGGGCGCCACCATGGGGTAGTCTGACGGAAGGCCCCAGCGCTTGCGGTATTCGTCGGGACTCATGTTGTAGGTGGAGCGCAGATAGCGCTTCAGCATCTTCAACTTCTTCCCGTCTTCGAGGCAGATAATATAGTCCGTGTGGATCGATTTATTGATCGGGGCCGCCGGCCTCGGCTTTTCTTGCGGTGATCCTTCCTCACCCTGGGACAACGATCCCACTGTTCTATGAACCGAGCGGATCAAATCCGTGAGTTGTTCTGGGCTAATCTTATTGTTGCTGACGAATGACGCGACGATGTCGGCGGTCATGCGCAGACTTTCGCCCGTTTCCTCGCGCCCGATTTCGTCTTCATCCCGCATGGCGCTGCCTTCGAATACATTCTGAGGTCGTAGAAGATTGACGCTCAATCAGTCTGCTTTGCAAGTATTCCTCAAGTTGTACTAGCCGGCGATGACTTGGCGGACGCCAGTACTGCTCTGCCTTAGCCAGGATCAGTGCTTTGCTTACGGCGCCCCAGCGGCATATTCTGGGCGCGCAGATTCTTCGTGAAGGACCCACAATGACCGAAGCCGCGAAGCAAGGCGCGTCGGAACGCGACCGCTTCTTCGAAGCGCCACTGGCGCGCGCGGATGCCGACGTGAGTACGGCGATCAACGCAGAATTGAAGCGTCAGGCGCGCCAGATCGAACTGATTGCGTCGGAAAACATCGTTTCGCGCGCCGTGCTGGAAGCGCAAGGCTCGGTGCTCACCAACAAGTACGCGGAAGGCTATCCCGGCCGGCGCTACTATGGCGGTTGCGAGCACGTCGATGAAGTCGAGCGCCTCGCCATCGATCGCGCCAAGCGTCTCTTCGACTGCAAGTTCGCGAACGTGCAGCCGCACTCCGGCGCCAACGCGAACCAAGCCGTGTTCTTCGCGCTGCTGCAGCCGGGCGACAAATTCCTCGGCATGGATCTCGCCTGCGGGGGCCACCTCACGCACGGCTCGCCTGTGAACATCTCCGGCAAGTGGTTTCATCCGGTGGCGTACGGCGTGCGCGAAGACGATCAGCTGATCGATATGGATCAGGTGCGCGAGATCGCGCATCGCGAAAGGCCGAAGCTCATCCTCGCGGGCGCGTCCGCCTATTCGCGTCAGATTGACTTCAAGACATTCCGCGAAATCGCCGATGAGATTGGCGCCGTGCTGATGGTGGACATGGCCCATTATGCGGGCCTCATCGCCGGCGGCGTCTATCAATCGCCGCTGCCGCATGCGCACGTGGTGACGACGACCACGCACAAGACGCTGCGCGGTCCGCGCGGCGGCATGATCCTCTCGAACGACGAAGAGATCGGCAAGAAGATCAATTCTGCGGTTTTCCCGGGCCTGCAAGGCGGGCCGCTGATGCACGTGATCGCGGCGAAGGCGGTGTCGTTCAAGGAAGCGCTGGAGCCGGAATTCAAGCTCTACGCCAAGCGGACGCTCGAAAACGCGCGCGCACTGGCGAACCAGCTGATCGCGAACGGCCTGGCGGTGGTCTCCGGCGGCACCGACAGCCACGTCATGTTGGTCGACCTGCGGCCGAAGCGCACCACCGGCAAGATCGCCGAACAGGCGCTGGAGCGGGCCTCGATCACCTGCAACAAGAACGGCATCCCGTTCGACCCGGAAAAGCCGATGGTGACGTCCGGCATCCGCTTGGGCTCGCCCGCCTGCACCACGCGCGGCTTTGGCCCTGGCGAGTTCAAACAGGTCGCGGACATGATCTGCGACGTGCTGGACGGCCTGCAGGGGGATAGTTCTGCCGTGGAAGCGGCGGTTGCGGCCAAGGTTGAAGCGCTGACGGCGCGGTTTCCGATCTATTCGTGAACGAGGGAATTGGGAGTAGGGAATAGGGAGTAGGGAGCGCCGGGGAGGCGGAAATGGGCATTCAATCCTGCCGCGACTTGAATGTGTGGCAGGAAGCAATGTCCATTGCCGAACAGGTGTATCGCCTGGCAGCCGCGTTCCCATCCGACGAGCGGTTTGGACTGAGCGTTCAGATGCGGCGGGCAGCTGTGTCGATCGCCGCCAACATCGCAGAAGGCCACGGTCGCGAGACGTCGCGATACTACGTACAGTTCCTGCGTGTTTCCCAGGGCTCCCTGAAGGAGCTCGAAACTCACTTGTTCTTAAGTCAGCGCGTTGGTCTGACGGACCGTCAACAAGCCGAGCCCGTTCTGGACGAATGCGATAAACTAGGACGGATGCTGCGTTCGCTGATTCGGGCGATCCAGGAAAGTCGCGGACGGATGACTAACCCCATTCCCCATTCCCTATTCCCAACTCGCTAGGTCCCATGCGCTGCCCGTTTTGTCAGAACGAAGATACGCAGGTGAAGGACAGCCGTCCGACCGAGGACGGCGCCGCCATCCGACGCCGCCGCCAGTGCGACAAGTGCGGTTCGCGCTTCACCACGTTCGAGCGCGTGCAGCTGCGGGATCTCACGGTGTTGAAGCGGTCCGGCCGGCGGGTGCCGTTCGATCGCGACAAGCTGGCGCGATCACTCTCGATCGCGCTCCGCAAACGTCCCATCGAGCAGGACCAGATCGAGCAGATGATCTCCGGCATCGTGCGCAAGCTGGAGAGCCAGGGTGAGAGCGAAGTGCCGTCGGAGACGATCGGCGAGATGATCATGGAAGCGCTCGCCAACCTCGATCCGGTGGCCTACGTGCGCTACGCCTCGGTCTACCGCGACTTCCGCGAGACGAGCGACTTCGCCGATTTCATCGAGGAAGCCGGCAAGGGCGGCAAGCGCGGCAAGAAGGACGACTGAGCCGCCAGCGGAGGAAATTGCCTCGCAAGCGTGTTTGTCTCTCACGTCGGGAGCGTTGATGCGTCGTGACGCGTCACGGCGTAGAATGCCTCTTCTATGACCCGCCCGCACGTAACCTTGAAGCTCGCCACATCGCTCGACGGCCGCATCGCTGTGGCGTCGGGCGAAAGCCGCTGGATCACCGGGCCGGAAGCGCGGGCGGAGGTGCAGAAGCTCCGCCGCGACGTGAATGCGATCATGATCGGGGCCGGCACGGCGCGCGCCGATGATCCGGAGTTGCTCGCGCGCACCGAGCCGCCGCCGAAGCGCCAGCCATTGCGCGTGGTGCTCGACACCGGGCTTTCGCTGGCGCCGCAGGGGCGGCTGTTCGCGAGCCTCGATCGCGCGAAGTTGCTCATCATCGGCGGCGCAGGCGCCGATCCCGCGCGGCGCGCGGCGCTGGAGGCGGCAGGCGCCGAGACGGCGCTGGCGACGAGCGCCGCCGGAACGGTGGATGCCGAGGCCGCCTTGGCGCTGCTCGCCGAACGCGGCGTCGGCCGTGTGCTCGTGGAGGGCGGCGGCAAGCTGGCGGCGTCGCTCATCCTGGCGGGCGCCATCGACCGCATCGAATGGATGCGGGCGCCGATTGTCCTTGGGGAAGAGGGCCGCGCGGCGATCGGGCCGCTCATGGTGCAAAGAGTCTCGGAAGCGCCCGCATGGCGGCGTGTTGCCTTTCGTGCTTTGGGACCTGATCTGTGGGAGAGCTACGAGCGGGTCTGAAAAGCGCGGCGCATGTTTACAGGTATCGTTACAGCTGTCGGGGACGTGAAAGCGGTGGAGCGCCGCGACGGCCTCGTGCGCCTGACCGTTGAAAGCACCTACGACCCTGCCGGCGTCGAGATCGGCGCCAGCATCACCCATGACGGCGTCTGCCTCACCGTGGTGGAGACTGCGTCGCGCACCGGCGGCGGCATGCGCCATATCGTGGAAGTGGCGCCCGAAAGCTTGGCGCTGACCACGATGGGCGCGCTCAAGGCCGGCGACCGGGTGAACCTGGAGCGCTCGCTAAAGATCGGCGACGAACTGGGCGGTCACATCGTGCAGGGGCACGTGGACGGCATGGGCGAGGTCATCTCGGTTCGCCAGGATGGGGAAGGCTACCGCCTCTCGATCCGGGCGCCGCATACGATTTCGCATCTGATTGCGCAGAAGGGCTCGATCGCCATCGACGGCGTGTCGCTGACCGTGAACGAGGTCGAAGGCGATGTGTTCGGGGTGCTGATCATTCCCCACACCTGGGCGGTTACGACTTTGTCTCGGCTGCAGGCCGGGGATAAGGTGAACCTGGAAGCCGACATGATGGCGCGCTATGCGGCGCGCCTCATCGAAGCGCGGAGAAACACGTAATGGCGGCCAAGCCGTCCCCGGTCGAAGAACTGAAGCGCGCCATCTCGCCGATCCCCGAGATCATCGAGGAAGCGCGCGAAGGGCGCATGTTTATCCTCATCGATGAGGAGGACCGCGAGAACGAGGGCGACCTCGTGATCCCGGCGCAGTTCGCGACGCCGGCGCAGGTCAACTTCATGGCCAAGCATGGCCGCGGCCTCATCTGCCTGGCGCTGACGCCGGAGCGGGCGGAGGTGCTGGGCCTCGACCCGATGACGCCGCGCAACCAGACGCGCATGGGCACGGCGTTCACCGTCTCGATCGAAGCGCGCGAAGGCGTCTCCACCGGCATTTCGGCGCATGATCGCGCCCACACCATCGCCACCGCCATCGATCCCACCAAGGATCGCCGCGACATCGTCTCGCCCGGCCACGTGTTTCCGCTGACGGCGCGCGACGGCGGTACGCTGGTGCGCGCGGGCCATACGGAAGCGAGCGTCGATATTTCGCGCGCGGCGGGGCTCAATCCGTCGGCGGTGATCTGCGAGATCATGAACGACGACGGCACCATGGCGCGGCTGCCGGAGCTGATCGCTTTCGCGCAGTTCCACAATTTGAAGATCGGCGCCATCGACGAATTGATCGCGTATCGCCGCGTGCATGAGCGGCTGGTCGAGAAGATCGCCGACGAACCGTTCGAGGTCCGCGGCGGCAAGGGTTTCCGCCTCGTCGTGTTCCGCAACAAGCTCGACGGCGTAGAACATGCGGCGCTGGTGAAGGGCGAGATTGCAGCCGACAAGCCGACGCTCGTTCGGGTGCATCGCATCGACTTCGCCGCTGACGTCATGGGCGGCTATGGCGCCCGCGCCGGGCTCATCGATTGCGCCGTGCGCGAGATCGAGAAGGAAGGCGCGGGCGTTGTCGTGCTGCTGCGCGACCTGGTGCCGGATGCGCTCTCGCGGCGGCTGAAGGGCGAGCCGCTGGAAGTCGAGGACGACGACATGCGCCGGGTGATCGGCATCGGCTCGCAGATCCTGCGAGAACTGGGCGTCGGCCGCATGACCGTGCTGGCGGGTGCGCCGCAGCGGCTGGTGGGTCTGGACGGTTACGGGCTCAGCATCGATGGCTGGCGCGGATTCTCGTCGTGAAGGACGCGCATCGATCACCCACGACCAAGATCGCGGGCGCGCGGCTGCTCGTTGTCGTCGCCCCTTACTATAAGGACGTCGCCAACATGCTGCTCGAAGGCGCGCAGGTGGCGGCCAGGGAAGCGGAAGCGACGCTTGAGATCGTCACCGTACCGGGCGCGTTCGAAATCCCTGGCGCCATTGCGCTCGCCATCCGCACCGGGGCTTATGACGGCTTCATCGCGCTCGGTTGCGTCGTGCGCGGCGAGACCAGCCATTACGACTACGTCTGCGGCGAGAGCGCGCGTGGGCTGATGGAACTCTCCATCCGCAAGCGCGCTTCCATTGGCTATGGCATCCTCACCGTGAACACGCTGGCGCAAGCCGAAGAGCGCGCCGATCCCAGGCGCGGCGACAAGGGCGGCGAAAGCGTGCGCGCCTGTGCGGCGATGATCGCGCTGAAGCGCAAGTTCGGCGAGATGATGCAATGAGCGAGACCCACGCCGAACGCAGCGTGGCGCGGCTCGCGGCCGTGCAGGCGCTTTACCAAATGGAAGTCGCCGGGGCCTCGACTGCGGACGTGATCGCCGACTTCAAGTCGGGCAAGCTGCCGCGTGAGACCGAAGCGTCGATCACAGAATCCGAGGGCGATCTGGATCACTTCACGTCCGTGGTCGACGGTGTCGTCGCGCGCCAAAACACGATCGACCGCGCTATTGCGAAGCGGCTGTCCAAGGGTTGGCGGCTGGAACGCATCGACGCGGTCGCCCGCGCCATCCTTCGCGCCGGCGCGATGGAGCTGGAGCAGCGCGCGGACATACCGGCGCCGGTGGTGATCGACGAATATGTCGAGATCGCCAAGCGCTTCTTCGATGGACCCGAGCCGGGGTTCGTGAACGCCACGCTGGATGCGTGCGCGAAGGACCTGCGGCCGGCCGCGTAAGCTATGGTGCACACATGGCCGCCGACGAATTCGACATCATCCGCAAGCTGTTCGCACCGTTGGCGACCAGCGCCGCTGCGCGCGGACTCGTGGACGACGTCGCCCTGCTGGACGCGCGCGGCGCGCTGGTGGTGACGACCGACGCCATCGTCGAGGGCGCACACTTCCTGGCGGACGATCCGATCGAAACCGTCGCCAAGAAGGCGCTCAGGGTGAACCTCTCCGATCTCGCGGCGAAAGGCGCAAAGCCCGTTGGCGTGCTGCTGACGCTGATCTGGCCGAGATCGCGAGACGCGGCGCAGCTTGCGCAATTTGCGCGTGGCCTGGGGGAAGACCTGCAGCATTACAATGTGCCGCTGCTCGGCGGCGACACGACCTCAACAACAGGTCCCCTGACGGTTTCCATCACCGCATTCGGCGAACCCCTGGGAGCACGTACGCCGGCGCGGGCCGATGCGAGGGCCGGCGAACAGGTGTGGATCACGGGCGTGATCGGCGATGGGTTCCTCGGACTCCTGAGCCTCACCGACATGCCGGAGATGGAAGGCGCGGGCGTTCGGGCGCGCTATTGGACGCCGAACCCGCCCGTCGCTTTCACGCCGGAGATCGCGCGGTTCGCCTCGGCCAGCACAGACGTATCGGACGGCCTCATCGCCGACGCCGGCAATATTGCGCGCGCGTCCGGCGTCGCCATCCGGCTCGATGCGGAAGCGATCCCGCTCTCGCAATACGGCCATGCCTTCGTCTCGTGCGAGGGCGATGCAGGGCTGGTGAAGCTCGTCACCGGCGGCGACGATTATCAGGCGCTTTTCACCGCTCCGGCCGAGCAGCGCTGGGAAATCGTGCGCGCGGCGAAACGAGCGGGCGTCGATGTCGCGCTCATCGGCGACGTGGAGCCGGGCGAGGGCGTGCGCCTTGTCGGCGGCGGCGGGCGCGTGATCGATATTCCGAACGCCGGGCACAGCCATAAGCTTGGGCGGTAAGATCGCGTTAACCAGAGCGCCGGACTCTCGTCGGTTCGGAGGCTTCCATGAAACGCGCGATCGCGGCGGCGATGATCGCTTCGACCCTGCTGGCGGGCTTGGCGGTGCAAAACGCGCTGGCGCAGCCGTCGGCGCATGGCGCGGCCAAGGAGAAGGGCAAAGGCGAGGGCGGGGACGAAACAACCACCTCGCGCTCCATGGATGCGCCGTACCTGGCGGTGCCGGTGGTGCGCGACGGCCAGCTCGTGAACTACCTCTTCGTTTCGATCCGAGTCGAAATCAATCAAGGTGTTGACCTTTGGCGCACGCGCGAGAAGGCGGCGTTCCTACGCGACGCGCTGGTGCGCGTCTGTCATTCGACCGAACTGGCCCAAGCCGATGACGTGAATGCGCTGAACGAAGCGCGCGCAATCCAGGTGTTCCGTGCGGCCGCCATACAGGTTTTGGGCGAGCGGGCGGTGGGGCGGGTGACGATCGTGGCCTCCTATTCGAGCCGCGGCTCGGCCACCTGAGGCGAAACGTCCCCCAAAACTGCTGATTTGGAGACCTGAGGCGCCTGCCTGTGCATTGCTTCTCTGGGCGGCTTTTGGCATTTTCCGCGCCGTTCCGCTGGGGGGAAGCGCAGACCGGTAGAAATCGGTGCGGCGGCCATCCCCGAAATCCCACAAAGGCGCGTTCGCGCCCCAGAGGCAAAGCAATGAATAACGACGTTATCCTATGGCTGGTCGTCGCCAGCGGTCTGCTGGCCGCGCTCTACGGCTGGCTCGAAACGCAGTCCATCACCAAGGCCAGTGCGGGCACTGACCGCATGAAGGAAATCGCCGCCGCCATCCAGGAAGGCGCGAAGGCGTACTTGAACCGCCAGTATTCGACGATCGGCATGGTCGGCGTCGGCGTGGTGGTGGTGCTTGGCATCGCCTTCTGGCCGACCTGGCAGATCCCGGTCGGCTTCATCATCGGTGCGGTGCTGTCGGGCGCGGCTGGTTTCGTCGGCATGAACGTCTCGGTGCAAGCCAACGTCCGCACGGCGGAAGCCTCACGCACGTCGCTCGCGGGCGGCCTGCGGATGGCCTTTAAGGCGGGCGCGGTGACGGGCATGCTCGTCGCCGGCGGCGCGCTCTTCGGCGTGGCCATCTATTATCTCATTCTCACCCAGTTCATGGGCCTGGAGCCGACCGATCGTATCGTGGTCGACAGCCTCGTGGCGCTGGGCTTCGGCGCTTCGCTGATCTCGATCTTCGCGCGTCTGGGCGGCGGCATCTTCACCAAGGGCGCCGACGTCGGCGGCGACATGGTGGGCAAGGTCGAAGCCGGCATTCCGGAAGACGATCCGCGCAACCCGGCCACCATCGCCGACAATGTCGGCGACAATGTCGGCGACTGCGCCGGCATGGCCGCGGACTTGTTCGAAACCTATGCGGTGTCGACGGTCGCGACCATGGTGCTGGGCTCGATCCTGTTCCGCAATTACGCGGGCGTGGTCGACAACGCGATGCTGCTGCCGCTTGCGGTCGGCGGCGTGGCGATCGTCGCCTCGATCATCGGCACCTTCTTCGTGCGCCTGGGCCCGTCCAACAACATCATGGGCGCGCTCTATAAGGGCTTGGTTGCAGCCGGCGTGCTTTCCGCACTCGGCCTCGCCGGCGTCATCTACGGCATCTTCGGCTTCGGCCCGCTGGTCAGCGCCGCCGACGCGCCGCCGGCCATCGCCGGCATCACCGGCATGGATCTCTTGCTCTGCGGTCTCATCGGTCTCGCCGTCACCGGCGCGATCGTGTGGATCACGGAATACTACACCGGCACCGGCTTCCGCCCGGTGAAGAGCGTCGCTGAAGCCTCGAAGTCGGGCCACGGCACCAACGTGATCCAGGGCCTCGCGGTCTCGATGGAATCGACGGCGCTGCCGGCGCTCACCATCGTGCTCGGCATCGTCGGCTGCTTCACGCTTGCCGGTCTCTTCGGCATCGCCATCGCGGTGACGACCATGCTCTCGGTTGCGGGCATCATCGTCGCCCTCGACGCCTTCGGTCCGGTCACCGACAACGCCGGCGGCATCGCCGAAATGGCGGAACTGCCGAAGGAAGTGCGCGTCACCACCGACGCGCTCGACGCGGTCGGCAACACCACCAAGGCGGTCACCAAGGGCTACGCGATCGGCTCCGCCGGTCTGGGCGCGCTGGTGCTGTTCGCGGCGTACTTTGAAGACTTGAAGTACTACGCCTCGCACGCCAGCGAGTTTCCGTTCTTCGCCAACATCGTGAACGGCGCCACCAACGTCGAAGAAGCGATGCGGGCGCTCTTCTCGCTCTCCAATCCGTACGTGATCGTCGGCCTCTTCGTCGGCGGCCTGCTGCCGTATCTGTTCGGCGGCTGGTCGATGACGGCGGTCGGACGTGCGGCGCAGAAGGTGGTCGAAGAAGTCCGCCGTCAGTTCCGCGAAATCCCGGGCATCATGGAGCGCAAGGCGAAGCCGGATTACGGCAAGGCCGTCGACATCCTGACGCAAGCGGCGATCAAGGAAATGATCGTGCCGTCGATGCTGCCGGTGCTCGCGCCCATCGTGCTCTTCTTTGCGGTGTGGGCGGCGGCTGGCGAAGGCCAGGCGCTGGCCGCAGTCGGCGCGCTGCTCGTCGGCGTGATCGTGACCGGTCTCTTCGTCGCCATCTCGATGACCTCGGGCGGCGGCGCGTGGGACAACGCCAAGAAGCTGATCGAAGAAGGCCATCACGGCGGCAAGGGCTCTGACGCCCACAAGGCCGCCGTCACGGGCGACACCGTCGGCGATCCCTACAAGGATACCGCCGGTCCGGCCGTGAACCCGATGATCAAGATCACCAACATCGTGGCGCTCTTGCTGCTGGCGGTGCTGGCGCACTGGGGCGCGCACTAAGCGCGCCTCGGAGCTGATCTCGGCTCAAACAAAACGCCCCGGCATCGCTGCCGGGGCGTTTTTCGTTGTCTGTCCGAACGTGCTTTAGCGGCGGCCGCCTTGCTGATCTTCTTCGCCGCGGATCGGCGGCGTCGTGCCGATGTTGCCGAACAGCTGTTCGATGATGCCGAGTTCGCGCCCGCGCGTCGGCGTCTCGTGGCTGTCATAGGCGACCAGGCGGCCGCGCTCCATGCCGTACTTCTCGACCGCGGTGACCGTCTCGCCGTTGAAGCGCACGACCATCACCTGGCGCTGCGTGATGCGCGGGCGATAGAAAGCGACCTGCTCTTGGGTTTGGCTGACATAATACCAGGCAGTCTGATCGAACACCGCCGTGGTGGACGGCGATCCGAACCGCTGCTGCACCGTCTCGCGCGTATCGACGCCGACTTGCGGGTCGGCGATCTGCACGTTGTTGCGCTCGGCCGAAAAGCCGCTGTAGGTGTTCACCGGTGCGCACGCCGCCGTCGCTACTACAAACGCGGCTGCGGAAAGACGCACGAAATTACGGCTCATGCTTCACCTCACGGGCGTTCGGGCCCAAATCGAGGCCCAGTGGGTAAGGCGGCCCGGCTAAACGGGCAAGAGGGGGAGCGCAGGGCGCGATGGCCTCGTTAGGCAAACTCTGGCCATTCCGCCGCTCGCGGGCGGATGAAGACGCCGAAAGGCTGCTTTCGACGGTCACGGCCGTAAGCCGGCAGCCTGGATTTTACGGCGCCGGCCGCGTCCCGGACACGCTGGAGGGTCGTTTCGAACTCCTCACGCTGCATGCGGTGCTGGCGCTGGTGCGGCTGAAGGCGTCGCCGGAGGCGGCGCCCCTGGCCCAGAGCTTCACCGATCGCTTGTTCAGGCAATTCGACGCTGGGTTGCGCGAGGACGGGGTGGGCGATCTGACCGTCCCCAAGAAGGTCCGCAAGCTGGCGGGGGACTTTTACGGCCGTCTCCATGCCTACGCTGCGGCACTGGAGGGCGAGGACGCTTCCGGGCTTCAACTGGCCATCGAGCGAAATATCGTGGGCGAGGGGGCCGCGTTCGCCGCCGCGCTCGCCGGTTATGCCTCTGAGGTCACAAAACGGCAGGCGGCGGGGTCGTTGGACAGCCTCTTCCGGCTGGATGGATGGGGCAGTGCGCCTGTCTGAACAGGTTTGGCAAGGCCGGGGCCGGGGACTATGACTGCGCGACAAGGCGGCCCGGGGCGGCCGGTTTAGGACCAAGCGAGCCCAATGGCCGAAGATCTCGTGCTCTCGATCGACGGGATGGGCGGCGACAATGCGCCCGACATTGTGGTCGAAGGGGTCGACATCGCCGCGAAGCGATCGCCGGGCGTAAAATTTCTGATCCACGGCGACGGCGCCCGCATCAACGCGTTGCTTGAACGGTATCCGGCGGCGAAAGCGGCCTCGACCGTTGAGCATGCCGAGAAATCGATCGGCATGGACGTGAAGGCGTCGCAGGCGCTGCGGCAGGGCCGCGACACGTCGATTTGGAACGCCGTGCAGGCCGTCGAGCAGGGTCGCGCGCACGCCATCGTCTCGGCCGGGAACACGGGCGCGTTCATGGCGATCTCGATGTTCCGTCTCAGGAAGATGGAAGGCGTGCACCGCCCGGCGCTGGCGACGCGCTGGCCGAACCTGAAGGGCGGCTACACCGTGATCCTCGATGTCGGCGCCAATGTCGAAGCCGACGGCGAGCAACTGGTCGAATTCGCGATCATGGGCGAGGCGTTCGCGCGCGCCGTCTCGGGCAAGGAGCGCCCCAGTCTCGGCCTCTTGAATGTCGGCGCCGAGGATCAGAAGGGTCACGAGGAAATCCGCGCCGCCGCGAAGCTCATCCGCGAGTCCGGCGTCGACATGGATTTCCAGGGCTTCGTCGAGGGTGACGATATCGCCAAGGGCACGGTCGACGTGGTCGTCACCGACGGCTTCACCGGCAATATCTCGCTCAAGACCGGCGAGGGCACGGCGCGGCTGGTGGCGCAATATCTGCGCGAGGCGCTGACCAGCACCTGGCTCGCAAAGCTTGGCGCCCTCATCGCGTACGGTGCGTTGAGCCAGTTGCGGACACGCATGGACCCCGGAACTTTCAACGGCGCGCTTTTTTTGGGCCTGAACGGGCTGGTGGTGAAGAGCCACGGCAGCGCCAACGGGCGCGGCTATGCGGCCGCCATCGGCGTCGCTGAGAAGCTGGCGCGAAGCCATTATCGCGAGGAAATCGTGCGCAATCTCGATCGGCTGGCGAAGGCCGAAGCCGCAGGCGCGGGCAAGAGCATGGAAAAGGCGCCCGACAACGCGCCGGAGAAGGAAGCCGGCTGATGGCGCTTCGCTCCGTGCTTTTGGGCGTCGGTGGTCACCTGCCGGAACGCGTGCTCACCAACGCCGAGTTGGCCGAGCGCGTCGATACCAGCGACGAATGGATCGTTGCGCGCACGGGCATTCGCGAGCGCCGCATCGCCGCCGACGGCGAAAAGACCTCCGACCTCGCCATCAAGGCGGCGCGGGCTGCGCTGGAGCATGCGGGGCGCGACGCCCACGACGTCGATCTCATTATCGTGGCGACGGCGACGCCCGATCTCACTTTTCCGGCCACGGCAGCGCGCGTGCAGGCCGCGCTGGGCGTGGTGAAAGGCGCGGCGTTCGATCTGCAGGCCGTGTGCTCGGGCTTCATCTTCGCTCTGGCGACGGCCGACAATTTTCTCGCGCGCGAGCAGGCCAAGCTGGCTCTGGTGATCGGCGCAGAGACGTTCTCACGCATCGTCGACTGGGAAGACCGCGGCACCTGCGTCCTGTTCGGCGACGGCGCCGGCGCGGTGGTGCTCGAAGCGCAGACCTGCGACACGCAGCGCGGAGTCATCTCGACGTTTCTGCGCACCGACGGGCGCATGCACGACCTGCTTTATGTCGATGGCGGTCCTTCGGAAACGCAAACCACCGGCAAGCTGCGCATGATCGGCAACGCGGTTTTTCGCCAGGCGGTGGAGCACATCTCCGGGGCGATGCTGGAAGCGTGTGCGCGCGCGGGTGTTTCGATCGACACGGTGGACTGGTTCGTGCCGCATCAGGCGAACCAGCGCATCCTGGACGGCGTCGCGCGCCGGCTGGGCATTCCTGTGGAGAAAGTGATCTCGACCGTGGCCGTGCATGGCAACACTTCCGCCGCGTCGGTGCCGCTCGCCCTGGACGCCGGCGTCAGCGACGGGCGCATCAAAAAGGGCGATCTGGTGCTGATGGAGGCGCTGGGCGGCGGATTGACCTGGGGCGCCGCCCTGGTGCGAATGTGAACACGGCGCAATATTTGACCTAAGCTACAGAGACGCCTAGCTTTTCCTCGCGCGTGGGCATGGGGAACACGCGACCCGAGGGGGCTTGGTTTGACCGGCAAAACCATCACCCGCGCCGATCTTGTCGAAGCGCTGGCGCGGCGCGCCAATCTCCAACGCAGCGACGCAGGGCGCCTGCTCACCGTCATGCTCGATCATGTACAGGATGCGCTGGTGGCGGGTGAAACCGTGAAGCTGTCGCGCTTCGGAAACTTCACCGTGCGCGCAAAGCGCCAGCGTGTGGGGCGCAACCCAAAGACCGGCGAGGAAGTGCCGATCACGCCGCGCCGCGTGGTGACTTTCCGACCGAGCCAGATGCTGCGCGACTTCGTCGAAAAAGGCGGCCGCAGCGGGCGCGCGAAAAGCTAAGCGTCGGCGTCGGTTTTCGAAGTCTGTCGACATTGCTTGAACGAGACTCCGCGGAAGGCGTCTTGCAGCAGGCCGTGCTTCAAGCACTGGCGCGCGCGGCGAAGGGGACTTCGTCGCGGCGAAAGCGCAGCAGAGCGGATGCCTGTTTCATGAAGTGTCGGCGAGGTGAAGCGTGGACAGCGCGCCGACGGTAAGCGTTTCGGCTGCGCCGGCGCAAGCCAGCATGGCCCACACCCTGGTGGTGCGGCGGCGCAGGCGTTGCGCGAAGTGTGTCGCCATGACTTCGATGTTGCGTAGCGTGCAGATCAGAACCGCAACGCGCGCGTCGGCGTCGCGATGCTTCAGCGCACGGCGCAAGCGCGAGCCGATCACCGAAGGCGCGCGGTCCAAGTGTGGGATTGAGCCGCACTTTATCCTCCTTTCAGTCATTCGAGACGGCCGGGAGGCCGATCTGGAATCCAGGACCAAGACCTGAGCGTTTGCCCTGGATTCCAGATCACGCTCCGCGTGTCTGGAATGACTGACGGACGAGCTACCAGGTCCGATTTTGGCGCGTCGCCGTGTGGGGGCGCCGTTAGCGTTGCGGCGATGGCTTCACGCACCGCAACCTTCGGCGCGCTTTTCTTTGCGCTGCCGCTCGCGGGCCTCGGCGCGCTTGAGCTTTGGCGCGGCGCGGCGCTGCCTGGCTTGCACGCCTTGTTGGAAATTGCAGGCGCGATGCCGGCGCGCGGCGCTGGCGCATTGGTGCTGCTTACCGCACTGCTCATGATCGCCGGCCCCCTGGTGCGCCCGGGCGCCGCAGCCGCGGCCGCTTTGTGGAGCGCGTTTTTCGTCGCCGCATTGATTGCCGCCTCGCTCAATCCAGCCGACGCCACGGGCTGGGTGTCCGCCAGCGAGTGCGCGACCTTCGCCGCCGCGTGCCGCGCACGTTCTGGCGGCGCGCGTTCGGCGCTGCTGCTTCGCCTCGTGTTTGGCGCGACGATCCTTTGGTTCGGAGTCGTTCACCTCACGCACCCAGACATCATCGCCTCGCTCATCCCGGATTGGATTGCCTATCGGGAGCAATGGCCATGGCTGACAGGCGGCGTGCTTGGCCTCGCCGGGTTGGCGTGCCTGGCCGGGCGCGCCGTCACCTGGGCGGCCGGCGCGGTCGCGCTCATGTTCGCCGCCTGGCTGCCGCTGGTGCATGCAGGCCGGATCGCGGCCGATCCGGGCGATCTTTTCGAGTGGACCTTCGCGCTCACCGCCGCGGCCCTCACCGGCGTCGCACTTTTGGCCGCCTCCCGGTTTGCGGAAACCCCACGCGAAGGCTAAGACGGCGCTCCTTCGCGGGGGGCCTCCCTCGCGGAGCCGGTCGGAGCGTGGCGCAGCCCGGTTAGCGCACTAGTCTGGGGGACTAGGGGTCGCGAGTTCGAATCTCGCCGCTCCGACCAATACGACCACGAGCAGCGCGCCAATTCGACTAGGGCGTAGACTGCAACCGCTGATAAGCCTCGCGGTATAGTCGGCCCATGCGCTCGACCTGCCCGGAGCCATCCAGGCCAAGCGTAAGTCCTTCCCAATCTTTCCGGACGAGTTCGTCCGCCAGATTGTTCGCCCGGATAAAGGCGACGAAGGCCGTGAGCTGATCGCGCTCCGATCGCGCGAGCACACTCACAAATTCTCGAGGCGTGCTGTAGCCCGCCGCGGCATGGTTGAACCCCATCGTTTGAAACATCCCGTAGCTCGCGCTCGCCACGGCGTTTTCCGGATCGAGTTCGTACGCTTCCCGCAATTGCGCCCAGCGTTCGGCTTGGGTGCGCGGATATTTGCTGGCGTCCCAAGTCCGATAGGAAATGTTTGGATGCGTGACGTCATAAATGTGGTTGGTGCGGCGAGAGAAGATGTGCGGCTCGAAGAGAATGACAGGTCGGCCATCGGCTGCGAAGCCGCCTAAAACGTGGGATTGTACCTCCGCGACGGCTTGCAGGGCTTCAGGTTCGCAGCCGAGTTGCCCTGCCGCCGCCTCGAAGTCCGCGCGAGTCAGGCGCTCGCGCGATTGCGCCACGAGCGAGTCCAGGTATCCGTCTGAAGCGGCGCCGGTGCGGGGAAGGGCGCTATATGCGCGCGCCAGCGCAATTGCGTAGGGCGCCGCGCGGGCGTCGCTCTCGTATTCGCGCGCGAAAGTGTACCAATCCTGTCTCCGTAGCGCCGCCACCAGATTTTTGCGGGTCAGATACGTCACAAAAGCCTGCAATTGGTTTGCCTCAGAGACCGACATGGCGTGGGAGAATGTGTAGACGTCGGGATACCCGGCGTCGGCAAAGTCGCGCCCGCGGAACTGGAAGACGCCCCAGCTCGCCGCGCGCAGTGCTGCTTCCCGATCCAACGAAAACGCTTGGCTGAGGCGCGCCCAGCGCGTCGCTTGACTTCCACCGAGATAGGCGCGGTTGCTTGGCTGCGACAAATTTGGGTGTGTCGAGTCGAATCGGCCGTTGGTGGCTTGGCTGAACAAGAATGGCTCGAAAGAAAGTAGTGGGCGTCCGTCCGAAAAGCCCGGACCCGCGCTCTCCACGCGAATGATCGCGCGCAGAATGTTTGCATCCAATTGGAGCTGAGCCGCCACGGCCGTGAGCTGTGCGTCGGTCAGCCGGCTCCCGTCGCGCGCGCGCAAGCTGGCCAGGAAGACCTCCGGGCTCGCTTTCGAAGCGGCGTTTGCGAACAGCCGTTGCGCATACTCTCGAACGTCGCCTGGGCCGTTCGGGATAATCGCCGCAGCCACCTGGAAGCTCTGCAGCGCGGCGGCGACATTGTCGTCACCGCCCAGCGCAAACGCGGCGCAGCCGGCGCCCAGATTTGAGGCCGCGATTTTCGCGGGGTCGGTTTGGCCCTGCAAGCTGGCGCCGAATTGCGCGAGCGCACTCTGCACCGCGGCGCGCTGCGTTTCGCTTGGAGAAGCTCCGAACTCGCAGCCGGCCCCGTCGTCCGTGTACGGGCCGGGCAGGCCGGCGTCGCGCAACAGATCGAGGCCGGCTCTTTCAGCCGCGGTGCGCCCGCGCGGCGCGATGCGGTCGAGCATCGCCGCCCATTGCCGCCGGCCTTCGCGGTCAGCGGTTTCGGCCATGGCGTTGGGGATCGCGTAAACGGGCGCAGCCGATGGCGCGAGGTCGATGAATTGCACCGAGCCGTCGGCGGCGGCGGTGGCGGCGTGGCGGCCATCGGGAGACAGCGTGATGACGGTGACGCGATCGCCGTGGCCGCCGAGCCGGCCGCCGAACGCGCCCGACGTGTCCGCGAGGCGCACAGAGCCGTCGGCGAAGCCGAGTATCATTGCGCCGTCGCGCGTGAACGCAGCCGCAGTCGGTGCTTCAGCCAGGGCGCGGCTTTCGTAGCCGACGCGCTCGCCCTGATCGAAGGCGGTGCAAATGCGCCCGGCCGACGTGACGACCTGAGCGAATGACACGAAGCCGTCGCGCGATCTTGGCGGCGCAAAGCGGGCCAGGAAATCGCCTGGGCAGGTCCCGATCTGCTCAAGCGTCCGCCATGTGACTTCCGCATCGCTGTTGCGCGATTCCACACGCACCTCGTCACCGACGAAACCGACGATGTTCTGAGTGAGCGAGTAGAGCGCGATGTTGTTGGAGGCCGGAATGTCGGTAACCGACGTGAGCGCGCTGCCGGCTCGGATGATCACGAGTTCTCCGCGCGCTGTGCTGGCGGCCACGACGCCAGGATCGGCGAGCCGCGTGAGTGAGGTGAGACGGGCGAACGCCGGCCCGTCAGGGGCGATGGTGATCGCGCTCGCTTCGCTCTCGTGGAGTCTGAAAATGACAGGCGCGCCGGCGTTGTCCGCCGCCGCGACGATCGTCGCGAGGGCTTGGCCATCGGCGGGCGTTTCGGCCTCCAACATCGGCACGCCAAAGCTCACCGGCACCGCATCATCGGCCAGCAGCGGCGCGCCGGTTTCCGCATCGACACCGCGGACATAGCCCATGGCGGTGGCGTAGAGCAGGCGCTGGCGGCGGATTTGCGCGCCGTCATCTTCGACCGTCACCGTGTCGAAGATGAGCTGCCGCGCCGGGCCGTCGGGATTGACGATGCGGTGCGAACGTCCGCCGCGCGTCGGCCAGACGCGGATTTCGCCGTCTTCGCTCGCCACGGCGAGCCAGGCGCCGTCCTGCGAGAACGCCATCGCCGTGATCGGCGCGCCGTGCGGGGAGAGCGCGCGCACGGCGCTTTCGCGGTGCGTCTGCAGCGCCAGCGCCGCCACCGCGCCCGCCGCTGCGATCGCCAGCGGCAGACGTGCGGCCGCAAGCGAGCGGATGACGCGGCGCACGCTGTAGGGAGACTGCGCCGTCGCGTCCGAAGGCGGCCAGAAGATGCGCTTGAGGGCGGTGGCCCAGAGCGCCCCGGCAAACACCAAGCTAACGAGTTCGACCAGCGGAAGCTGCACCTCAACCAGCAGCGCGCCATACATGATCGCGGCCGGCAGACTGATGAGCGGCAGCAGCCAATTTCCACGCGCCCGCCGCATGGCTAGCGCCGTGATGGCGAGAAACGCGAGAGCGAGGCAGGCGAACAGCGCCTTGCTCACGATGTCCTGTGGCGCGCCGGCGTCAGCGAGCGACGGGCCACCGGCGCTGAGCACCCCTGCCAGCAGGAAGAGCAACACCGTCAGCCACGCCGTGCGCAGCGTGCCGCCCACCATCGCCGCGGCGCAGGCGAGGAAGAGGTAGATTGCGCCATAGGTGACGAACGCTGGCGGTGAGGGCGCGTACGCCGGGAACGCGCCGTGCGCGAACGTCCAGGCGCCCCACAATGCGCCCAGCGCAACGGTCGCGATCGGCCAGACGCGAGAGGGCCGCACATAAGCGTCCGCGCTTTGCCTTCGGCTCGCAAAGAAGACGCCCGCCAGCGTGAGCGCGACGACAGCGCCGACCGCAATCAGAAACCAGCTGAACATGGACAGAGGCGCGCCGGGAGAAGACGTTGGCGCGCTTACGGCCGGTTCTACTCCAGGAGGTTGCGTCGCGCGCAAATAGGCGGCTTGCACCTGGCGCAGATTTTGGCATTCGGGCGGAAGCTGCGCGATGAAGTCGCGCATTTTTTCTCGATCGCCCTCTGCCGCCACACTCTCCCATCGGGCGGCGTAGCTGTTGCAGACGGGTGGGTCCTCGCGTTGCGCGGAAGCGGGCAGCGCCAAGGCGAGCACTGCAACCACAGCGGCGAGGAACGCCCAGCGCGCGCGAGAACGTCGGGCGCTCATTTTCGCACCGTGGCGGACCAGCCGAAACCGTTGCCGCGCCGCATCGGCGGCGACTCCGGCAGCGGGTTCAAGTCGAACTCGTGAAATGCGTTGCGCAGCGCCTCGATCAATTCATCGATCGCTTCAGAGCCCTCAGCCGTCAGCGTCCATCGGCCGCTTTCGTTCGTTGTGTGGGTGGCGAAGCCTTGGAAGCTGTCGACGTCGTCCTGCATCTGGCCCGCATCGTCGGGGCTGAGAAAGATCGGCGCGATGAAGTAGCGTTGGCCGGTATCGCGCCAGCGTTGCGTCGCAGCGCCGACGGCGGCGCTTGAGGCGTCGCTCTTGATCGCGGCTTTGGAGGCGACGCTGAGGAATGCGGAAGAGCGCGCGAAGCCGCTCTCGGCATCGACCGTGCCGAACAGGGTTCCGTTGTCGATGCAGGCCTGGATCTCATCGCTGAACGGCAGGAACGCAGCGGGCACATCCACCCAGACGGGGATATTGCTTTGCGCCAGCGCCAGCACCACCGGCGTCAGGCGCTCCGTGTCAGCCGTGGCGAACGATACGACCGCATAAGGGCGCGCAATGCGCTCGCTGGCGACGCGTTCGCCATTTTTGATCATGGCCGCGGTATCGCGCAGAAGAGCTGTGAAGGCGGGGAAGTCGAGGTCGCTGCGCCACTCTTCGAAGCGTGCGCTGGGAGAGGTCACGCCCGGATTTTCGCCCTCGCTGTTGGCGCTGACCGAGACGCGATCGGGGGAGGCTGCTTGCACTGCGTATGCGGCGCGGATGCCCTTGCGGCGCAACGCGCGCGTGAGATTGGCCGCGACGGACCGCGGGGCGTTCACATACGCTTCGGTTGTGAATGGCGGCTGCTCCTGCAGACCGAGTTCGAGCCGTGACAGCCGTTGCTCAGCGCGCCGCTCGACAAGTAATTGAACGAATATAACGCTGAGCACTGCGCCTGTGGCGAAGTAGGCCCAGAGCGGGGCGGGGGCAAGCAGGGCGCAGCTGGCGGCCAGAACCTCAATGACGAGCAGCGTACATAGCGTCAGCACGGCGTAGCCCGACGGACGCGCGTGGGCGCGCATGGTCGGAAGACTGCCGTTCGCGCTGGTGAGGCCAATCCGGCGGGCCAGCCAAGCCACGGCCAGGAGCAGGCCGCCGACGGCCAGGACAGCGACGAGGGCGGCCCAGCCGAATCCGGCTTCGCCGAGTGACGTGCGTAGCGGCGCCAGATCGATCAAGCCGGCGCGCAGCAGGAAGCCGAGCGGCAGGCATATGGCAAAGACCGCTGCGCCGGCTGTAAACACGGCACGGAAAAAGGCGGAGCGGTCGAGCACGCGCGGCGCGATGCTCTGCAAATAGGCCAGCCGATCCGTGTCGCGCACGACCTTCTGCGCTTCAGTGCGTTCGCGCCAATCGTCCCAGGCGCCGCGCGGGTCGCGGAGCGTGCGCCAGGCGCCGCCGAAGAGGCCGCCGATCGCGCCGCGGAACACCCACAGCAACAACGGCACCAGCGCCAGCGCCGCCAGCGGCGCCCAGGCGCCGGTCGGCAGAGGCGCGTCTGTGAAGCGCGGCGCGATCCACCACGCCGCCGCTGCAAGCATCAGGCCCGAGAGCAGCACCGCGAGTTCAGCCGGTCGGAGCAAGCGTGCTGCGAGCGGCGGCAGCAGCAGTTCGCGGACCTTCCTGGTCGCTTCCAGCGCGCGCGTGTCGCGCCCCTTGGGGTCTTCCAGCAGGAATTGCACGAAGACGTCGTCGTCGAACATGTCGCGTCCGCGCCCGCCTTCGACGCTGAAGGAGAGCGTGATGGTGTCGCGCGGCGCGCGCGCAGAGTTGCGGGCGGTGTCGAGGAGTTCGCCCAGGAACGCGCGCACGGCCTGGCGGTCGTGCGGGCTCATTTCGTCCAGCAGCCGCTCACGCAGCCATTGCGGCATCGCGCCCGTGCGCATCCAGGGCAGTTCCGAGATGAGCGCGGTGCGCTGTTCGTTGACGAGCGGGCGCTCTTCGCCGGCTTCGCCTTCCTTCAGCCGCCAGCCCAGCGCCATGGTCAGGTCCCACTCGATGGCGGGATAGACCGCGCAGGCCGAAAGCCAGCGGAAGCCGTGCTGACCGAGGAAGGCGTGCAGCTCGGCCAGCATGCGGTCGATGTCGGCGGGTGCGGGCGGGGATTCCAGCGTCCAGATGTGCGGCGCTTCGCGCAGCATCGCCGGCAGCGGCCGTTCGCCCAGGCCCGCGGCGCCGGCGACTTGCCGCTGCACGTCGGTCTCATTGCGCATTTCCGCGGGCAATTGCGCCAGCGCGTTGGCGGAGAGCGGGCGCACCAGCATGCCGAGCGCGCCGGCGAGGCGGTTCTCTTCTTCGCCCCATTCGCTGACCGGCACCGTCGTCATCAGCGCGCGGTCTTCCCAGACTTTCACCGTGTCGGCCCAGCGCCCGACGGTCTTGCCGTCGCTCTCCAGCATCGCGGCGGCGTCGCCGACGACCACGAGGCGGCGCGTGGCGTGCTGCGAGGTGATGGTTTCGAGCGGCACCAGCGGGCGGCCGATGTCTTCGCGCACGCGGTCAGGCGCGCGCTCGAAGAAGTAGAAGTCGGCCTTCACGTTCTCGGCGCGCAAGCGTTCGACGTAATCGAGCGCGCGCTTGGCGTCGTGGTCGAAGCGCGAACGGCTGTCGATCAGGAATAGATATTCCGGAATGCGGCGGTGCGCGCGCGACACGGGCGTGAAGAAGCCGCCGGCGCGGGCGGTGGCGTCGACGCTGGCGGTGAGATCGAGCGCGCGCGTGCTTTCGCGCCGCTCTAAGAGCCGCCGCGCGGCGATGCGCAAGGACTGGTCGGCGCGCTCGGCCTTGGAGCGATCGTCGGCGGCCAGGTCGGCGACGCGGCCGCTGTCGTCCGGCCGCCGCCGCGCCAGGAAACCGCGCGCATTGATGGCGGACCAAAGCCAGAGCGCCAGCGCGACGAACGCGACGATGCCGGCCGCGATCCAGTTGGCGTTATCCTTGTAGGGCCGCAGCGGATCGGCGGCGCGCTGCTGGTCGGGGCGGAGCCACGGCGGATCGGAAATGTTGAGCGGCCAACCGGTGTCGAAGGAGAGCAGCGCCCAGGCGCGGGCGATATCGTCGTCGGAGGCGCTCTCTGCGCGCTGTTGAATCAGTGCTTCGCGATCGGCGGGATTGAGTTGCGCTTCCGCTTCGGCGTCGACCTCGGGGTAGGGTTGCATGCCGAGAGCTGCACGCACGCGTTCGCCGAGTTGTGCCTTGGTGAGCGAGTGTTCCTGCATGATGTCGGCGACATTTTCGCCGACACGCACAGGCGCAGCTCGAAGTCGGGCTGTGCCATCGCGAGAGACGATCACGATGTGTGTACCGTCTGGACTATAGGCTCCAGCTGTGAACCCTGCGGGACTACCGGTAAACCTAGCGATCTGGCGACCGGTCGTAGCATCCCACACACGCGCGGTGCCATCTGCGGAGGCCGTCATGACGCGAGCGCCGTTAGGACTGAACGCGGCGCCGTAGACTTCGTCATCGTGCCCCACGAGCGCGATGATCTGAACTGCTCTCTCGGCGTCCCATATGCGCGCTGTGCGATCTTGCGACGCCGTAACGATGCGACGGCCGTCGGGGCTGAAAGATGCGCTGTATACAGCGGCGTCATTGGCCCGGAGCGAAGCGACAAGGAGCCCCGTTGTAGCGGACCATATTTTGACCGTACCGTCTTGCGACGCACTGGCGACGCGCGTCCCATCGGAATTGAATGACGCGGTATAGACCTCGCTAGTGTGTCCGATGAAAGCGGTCCTGAGCTGTCCCGTGGCCACGTCCCACAAACGCACTGTTCCGTCGGTCGAAGCAGTGACGACGCTAGCGCCGTCTGGGCTGAATTCGGCAGTGTTTACGCGAGATTCGTGAGTGAGGGGGGGTGCCGTCAGACGTCCGCTTTGCGTGTCCCATATTCTTACGGTACGGTCTCTGGACGCAGTGACAATAAGGGTGCCGTCTGCGCTGAACCTAGCGCCGAAAACTTCGTCCGCGTGCCCCCTGAGCACGATGATCTCCCTGCCAGTTTCGCTATCCCATACACGCGCCGTTCCATCACTCGATGCGGTGACGATGCGGGTGCCGTCCGAGCTGAAAGCGACGCTCCATATAGCGTCGGCGTGACCTGCAAGGCTCACTGCCTGAGCACCACCTCCGGTCGCGAGGTCGTCGATTCGCGATGCGCGATCGGCCCTCGCGAATGCCACCGGCGCATCTGGCTGCATTGCTGTTAGCAGCCGGCGCATCACAGCAGTGCGTGTAAGCGGGAGCGGACGATCAGCTGAAAAGCCCATGCGCGCCGCAACGGTGTCCGGATCGTCGGGAAGCGATATGACTTGCTCACCGCTCGCGGCAGGAGTCGCGGCGTATAGTTCGCGCAATGTTGGCATACCGTCGTAAACATCAACTCGCGCATCGATCGAGGCGATAAGCGCTTCGATGCTCGCGTCGGTTTGTTGCCTTGAATGTACCTCCGGCGGCGACGCGATGGTCGCCGTCGTGGAGGTATCCATCGACGTTGCGGTCGACGTTTCAGTTGTCGCCGTCGTCGTATCCGCATTCGGCGCTGTCAACTGCGCCCAGATGTGCACCACCGCGTTCTGCACCTGCGGCGTCAGCGCGCCTGCGCCCAGCACCACCAGCGCCGCAAGTCCCACCCATGCTGCGCGCGGCACGCGCCGCCAGAACGGCGGTTTGATCTCCGGCGGCGGCGTCGCCGGCCGGCCATCGAACTCGCGCTTCGGCAGCAGCTTTTTCGGCGCTTCCTTTTCTTCCTCCGGCGCGACCTCCACATGTCGCGCCGAGCGCGACCAAGCCATTACGGTTTCGAAAAAGCGCGCGCGGTCTTCGCTGCGGGTGACGAAGATCGGTTGCAGCCAGCGGGCGAGATCTTCCGGATCGTCCGGCAGCGCGTCGCGTGAGATGAATTCGAGCAGCAGCAGATTGGCGCGGCTCTGCCCCGCCGGGCCCACTTTGAACCCGGCGTTCGCCAGCCGCTGATAAAGAATGTCCAGGCCGGCGATGTCGAAACGGGGGCCAGCCCCGTCAGCCACGGCCGCCCCAGTTTCTCAATTCGGTTTTGAGCGGCTCGAGATCCTGGTTCATTTTCGCGAGCAGCTGGATGCCGTTGATGATGACGTCGCGCTGCTGCGCGATGGTCTTCCTCGGATCGGCGCCGTTGACGCGCGCGGCTTGCAGGAATTGCAGCAGCTCCGCCGTGCCGGGCGGCTTGTTCAGCCGCGCATCGGCGCGCACCTTTTCGTAGAACGCCACCGTGTCGCGCAAGAGCGGCGAGCCGCCTTCCATGACGCCGGTGAGGCGCGAGCCGACGATGGCTTCCAGTTCGCCGCCGCGCGGATAGTCGATGAAGAGGAAGGCGCAGCGGCGCAGAAAGGCGTCGGGCAGCTGGCGTTCGGAGTTGGTGGTGATGAACACGATCGGCCGGTAATCGAACGGGACCGACGGCGTTTCGATGCCGCCGAGTTCCGGCACGCGGAAGCGCATGCCGTCGAGTTCGTCCAGAATATCGTTGGGCAGATCGCGCGGCGCCTTGTCGACTTCGTCGATGACGACCACGCATTGCTTCTGCTCGCCGCCGCGCAGCATGGCGCGCATCGCCTGTGTTTCCGGCGTGAGTTCGCTTTCCTCGGCCGGATTGAAGTTGAAAAGCGTGTCGGGCAGGAACGGACGTCGCTTTTCGAGCGGCAGCGCCAGCAGGATCGCCAAGCCCAACGCCTGGTATTCAATGAAGTCCTTCGGCTTGGGGGGTGCGGCCGAACCATCCGCGGATTTGCGCGGCTGCGCCTGGAAATAGCGCACGGCGTCGAAAGTGTAGAAGAGATCGCGCGCCACACTCGTGGATTTCACCACGAAGGTGAGCGGGCCGACTTTGCCCAGTTCGTAGGAAACCGCACCGCCCAGCAGCGTCTTGCCGGAACCCGGTTCGCCGCCCACCAGAAGCGGAATTTTCAGCGCCAGCGCGACGTTCACCGCGCGCACCGTATCGGCGGCGGCGCGATAGCCGGCGGGATCCTTCATGCGCTTGAACGCGTCTTCCGGCAGCGCCTCGGTGCGTATCGAGACTTCGTTCCCTGCCTTTTTTCCCTCGCCCTTGAAGAAATCCACTTTGGTCCCCCACAAGACTAATTGTTTGGATTCAAAACCGGTAAGGCCCGCTCGCTCCAGGTGCGCATCGGCAGGTCTTGCGCACTCTGAAACACGCCGCGCAGCGCCAGCCGCAATTTCGTGCGTGCGTGCTGATCAAGCGTGCCGAACATTTCGTCGTCATTGTCGACCCAGTGTTCTGCATCGGCAGGCGTCACCGACGACAGCTCCCGCAACGCCACCGCCTGCACGCGCGCAAACGGGCGCGACAGGTTCTTCATGTTTTTCTCGTTGCCGAGCCAGGTGCGGATCTGGCGCTCGATCTTCACCCGGGCGCGGTGGAGGTTGAGGCGCTTCTGCAGCGCCGAGCGGTCGCGGCCTTTGGCCCGGGCGATCGCCTGTTTCAGTTCTTCCTCTTCCGACACGCGCGCGAACGTCACCTCCAGCACCGGCATGAAGGTGGCGCGGCCGTCGGCGCGGGCCGCTTCGAACGGGAAAGCGTTCCAGTAGGCGCACCAGGCGCGCAGACCGGCGATGAAGTCGCTGAGCGAACGGATGGGTTTGTCGCCGGCGGGCGGAAATTCGGTCAACGACACGCGCGCAATGCCCTCGCGGCTCAGTGTTTCCGCGAGCGTGGTTGGCGTCGACGGCCCGCCGCCGCCCCGGCGCGAGCGGTCGTAGCCCTGCAATTGCGTGGCCGCTTCGCTGGTGAGCAGCGTGGCGAAGTCCTTGGCGTTCTTCATCGCGCTCGTGGGCCAGTCGAGCTTCAGCGGCCGGTTTGTCGCCGCCGCGGTCTTGGCCACTTCCGCGCGCACCAGCACCCGCTTGGGCAGCGTCACGGCGCCGAAGCACCGCGGCTCTTCATCCTCGCGTCCGTAGGCGATAAGCAGGGGATGGCGCGCCGGCGCTTCCGATGTGCCGGAGATCGCCAGCACCGAACTCTTGATCTGGTCGCGGCGGTCGACGAGGTAGGCGTCTTCATTGCGCAGTCGCACGCCCGCGCGCGGATCGTTGGCGGCGAGCGGGTTGACGTGAAAATCGGCGAACGCTTTGCGCAGCTCGGCGATGAGGCGATCCAACTCGACGCGGCCGTTCGGGGTCAGCTCCCAGAGCGCGCCGTTCTGGACCGTGTAGGTCGAGAAGCCCTGATACGAGTCGATCTCGTCGTGCATCTGCTTCAAAGCGGCGTCTTCGAGAAAGAGCGGCGCGATGAAATATCGCTGTGCGGTCGTGCGCCAGCGCGACATGGCGCTCGCGACTTCATGCCAGCAGGGTTTGCTGTCGAGCGCCGCCGCCGACGGGAAAATCAGGAACGCGGACGATTCCGGCAGCGCGTGATCGTCGATGGCGCCGCTCCAGACCCGGCCGCCATTGATGTAGCCGGCGAAGCGCTCGTCCTCGATGCGGATCTCGGGATGGTTCGGCTTGTCGAACCAGAGCGGAATGCCGGCGTCCAACAGCGCGAGCATGACGGGTCGAAGCCGCGCGTTGTCGGCGCTCGCGTGCGATACAAAGACGTAGGGTGCTGAACCCGCCACTTTGCCACTCCCCCTTTGGAGACCCTAAATCATTCAGGCTCTTTGACAACTTGGACGATCACCCGGACAGGGTGGGTCACGAGGGCGATTTCTTGCGCATGCACAAAGTCGGTATCCGGCGGCGCGACAATTCATGTACGTGACGCCGCCGCGCAATTTGGCTGGAGCTGAAACCGCGGTTACGCTCCGCGGCCGAGCCAGTCTTGTCCCGGTCCGCGCTCGGTGCTGAAAGCGGCAAATGCCGACAATCGCCAGCGCCCGGCCGCCAATCGAGGAGCCGATTAAATGAGCATTGCTGGCGGAGCTTGGGCGGCGGCGCTGACGCCGCTCAAGGACGATCTCTCCATCGATTTCGAGGCGGCGGCCGCGCATTGCCGCTGGCTGCTGGCGAACGGGGCCGCTGGCGTGGTCGTCCTGGGCACGACGGGTGAGGCGAACTCGTTCTCGCTGGACGAACGTAAGGCGCTGATCGCGCATCTCGCGCGATCGGGTTTGCCGAGCGCCCGCGTGATCGTCGGTACGGGGTGCTGTTCGGCGCCGGAGACGATTGCGCTGACGCGCGCGGCGCTCGATGCGGGCTATTTCAACGTGCTGATGCTGCCGCCGTTCTACTACAAGAACGTGAGCGACGACGGATTGTTCAGCGCGTATGCGCGCGTGATCGAGGGCGTCGGCGCGCGCGCGCTGCGGGTGCTGATCTACGACATTCCGCCGCAAACCGGATTTGCGCTGAGCGTCGATCTGCTGCGGCGCTTGCGCAACGCCTTTCCGGAGACGGTCGTCGGCGTGAAGAATTCGTCCGGGGATTGGAGCGCGATGGATGCGGCGCTCAAGGCGATGCCGGGCTTTCAGGTGTTCGCCGGCAGCGAAGCGTTCCTGCTGGCGACGCTGCGGGCTGGTGGGCCGGGCTGCATTTCAGCGCTCGCCAACGTGACCTCGACGCAGCTCGGCGCGCTGATGGAGCAATGGCGCAGCGAAGGTGCGGAGGCGCTGCAGGCGGCGGCTGTGGCGCGGCGCGCGGCGCTGTCGAAGTTTCCGACCATCGCCGCTTTGAAAGAGATCATGGCGCAGCGCACGGGCCGCGATGCGTGGCGGAACATTCGGCCGCCTCTGATTCCGCTCGACGCTGCGCAACGCGGCGCGGTTCGCGATATCGCCAGCACGCTAGAACTCTCCCTCTAGCGCGCGAAGCAGACGGCGGATCACCAACAGCGGATAATTGTGTCGAACTTTGTCAAAGCGCGGTTCCGACACCAAGTGGCGCCAATAAGCGCATTGTTTTGTTGAGCAATTCAGCCGCGCTTCAAGGCCGAAACCTCATCTTCCAGGCAACGAAACGTTCTCGCGTAACCAGCGTTTCGCAAGTCTGGAAGGAGACTAACCATGAAACGTTTTGCAACCGCCGCCATTGCCGCCGTGACGCTGGTCGCGCCGATGGCCGCGACGCCGGCCTTCGCCGACCCGCCGCGCCAATACCGCGATCGCAACCATGACGGCATCGACGGCAACGCCCGTGATCGCGATGGCCGCTATCGCGACGGTCGTAACGACCGCCGCGGACGTGACCTCCGGAACGATGGCATCGACGGCAACGCTGCGGCGCGCGAGCGCTGGGAACGGTCGCGCCATAACGGTTACTGGGCGAATGGCCGCTTCAATTACGGGCCGCCTCCGGCCGGTGTGTTCGGCTACCGCGACTATCGTCCGGGCTACCAAGCCTGGCGCCGCGGCGACCGTCTGCCGTCGTACTATCGCTCGAACTACCGCGAGTACGACTGGCGCCGTGGTCATCTGCGCCAACCGCCGCGCGGCTACCACTACGTCCGCGACGATCGCGGCGAGATCCTTCTCGTCGGCATCGCCACCGGCGTCATCCTGAGCATCATCGCGTCGCAATAACGCGGTTGTGCGATAGAGGTTGAAGCAAGACCGCCCCGGAGCCCTCGGCTTCGGGGCGGTTTTTATGCGCCGTCGCGCCGCATCCAGCTGAACAGCGGCTTCAGCGGGAAGACCCAGACCACGCCCGCGATCGCGTAATAGATGAGCTGCGCCCACATCGGCAGCACCGGGAAAAGCGACACGCCGATGGCCGCGGCCAGCAGCGCGTAGAGCGTCAGATACCCGACGAGCACCACGCAGCCGGCCAATTTGCGCGCACGCTGGTCCATCTCGTCCCTTGCGCGGCGGCGCGCCGCGTTTGCCTTTGTCTTGGGCGGTTCTATGGGAAGCGCGGAAGGAACGGCAAGCATGGGTGCGGTCGCAAGCCGAAAAGACGCAGGCGTGGGCTGGTGGCTCATCGCGGTGTGCGTGCTCGTTTTCGCGATGATCATGGTCGGCGGCGCGACGCGGTTGACCGACAGCGGCTTGTCCATCACCGAATGGAAGCCGATCAGCGGCGCCATTCCTCCGCTCTCCGAAGCGGACTGGGAGCGCCTGTTCGATCTCTACAAGCAGACGACGGAATACCAGCAGCAAAACCGCGGCATGAGCCTCGCGGATTTCGAGACGCTGTATTGGTGGGAGTGGGGGCATCGGTTGCTCGGCCGCGTCATCGGGCTTGTTTTTGCATTGCCGTTTTTCTTTTTCCTGTTCACCGGGCGGCTGAAAGGCCGGCTCGCGGCGACGACCGTGTTGTTCGCCCTCGGCGGACTGCAGGGCTTCATCGGCTGGTGGATGGTGACGAGCGGGCTCTTCAGCGGCACCGATGTGAGTCCGGTCAGGCTGGCGATCCATCTCGGCATGGCGTTCGTGATCCTGGCGCTGGCGTTGTGGCTGGCGTTGGAAGCGTTTGGATGGCCTGGAGATGCGGGTTCACTCGCCGCGCCGCGCTGGGCGCCGTGGGCGCTGATGGCGCTGATCTTCTGTCAGCTTCTGCTGGGCGCATTGCTCGCGGGCAGCGACGGCGGGCCGGCGTTCGCGGATTGGCCGACGATCGGACATCAGATCGTGCCGCACAACGTGTTCGCGCTCGAGCCCGTCACACGTAACTTCGTCGAGAACCACGCGACGCAGCATCTCTTTCACCGCACGCTCGGCTACATCATCGCGCTCGCCGCGCTGACGCTGGCGTTCTTCGCGTGGACGAAGGGGGAAGGCGCGGGGCGCAAGATCGGCGCGGCGGTAGGGGCGGTGGCGCTCTGCCAGGCGCTCTTGGGGATCGTGACGGTGCTGTCGGTTTCGCCGCTGTCGCTGAGCCTGCTGCATCAAGCCGGCGCGGCAGTACTCTGGATGACGACCCTGGCGGCGGCCAGATCGCGTGTGGCGGCAATATAATACCGCTATCGCAACCTATTGAACTTAAATAATAATTGGACGTCTCTTGACGCAGAGTCGGCGCTTCCATAGAAGCGCGCCTTCGTTTCGTTAGGACAACTCCAATGCGCACTCTTTCGACGCGCTCGGCGAAGGCCTCGGAAATCACCAACGGCTGGATCGTTGTGGATGCCGAAGGCGTGGTCGTCGGCCGCCTCGCTTCTTTCATCGCGCTGCGCCTTCGCGGCAAGCATCGCGCGGACTTCACGCCCCACGTCGACACCGGCGATCATGTCGTCGTGATCAACGCCGACAAGGTGGCGCTGACTGGCAAGAAGCTTCTCAACAAAGTCTATTATCGCCACACCGGCTATCCGGGCGGCATCAAGGAACGCACCGCGGGCAAGGTGCTCGCCGGCAAGTATCCTGAGCGCGTCCTCGAGAAGGCGGTTGAGCGCATGATGCCGAAGGAAAGCCCGCTCGCCCGCAAGCAGCTGGCGAAGTTGCGCGTCTATGCCGGCGGCGACCATCCGCATGCGGCGCAGAACCCCGTCAGCATCGATTTCAAATCCAAGAACCGCAAGAATTCGAGGATCGGCTAAGCATGACCGACACCACTCAAGGCCTCGAGTCTCTCGGCCAGATCACCGGCGTCCCGGGTCAAGCCCGCGTTGAGCAAGGCGTCGCCGAGCTGCGCGAGCGCAAGGTCGACAAGCTCGGCCGCGCTTACGCCACCGGCAAGCGCAAGAACGCCATCGCCCGCGTGTGGGTGAAGCCCGGCAAGGGCCAGATCACCATCAACGGCAAGACCAGCGATCAGTATTTCGCGCGCCCGGTGCTGCGCATGATGATCAACCAGCCGTTCCGCATCACCGATCGCGAAGGCCAGTTCGACGTCATCGTCACCGTCACCGGTTCGGGCCTCTCGGGCCAAGCCGGCGCGGTGCGTCACGGCATTTCCAAGGCGCTCTCGGATTACGAGCCGCCGCTGCGTCCGGCGCTGAAGCATGCCGGCTTCCTCACCCGCGACAGCCGCGTGGTCGAGCGTAAGAAGTACGGCCGCAAGAAGGCCCGCCGCAGCTTCCAGTTCTCGAAGCGCTAATTTCGAGACCCAAGCAAAAGCGAAGCGGGCGTTCCGGCAACGGAGCGCCCGTTTTGCATTGAAGGACACCGCGCATGGGCGAGCCGCTTTCGTACGCACGAGGTTGGTTTCGAACAGAGAAGATGGTGATTGACCCGCTCACGCCTGAGGCCGCGCGCGCACTGCACGACGCTGGCGCGCTTTACACGGTGATTGTCGGGCCGGCTGAGAAGCCCAGAGCCTTTCTCGAGGTCAGTGGCGAGACCGGATACGTCGGCGTGAACTTCCTGGACGCGGAACTGAGGGCGTATCTCACCTACGACTTTCAGCGGCGGGGAGACGAGCCGCTGTTCCTGAGCGGAGGCTCGTACGCGGAGTTTGTCGGGCGCACCGATGATGTGGCGCTCTGGGAGCAGTATCGGTTCTTCAAGGAGGGGCGCGTGCACGTGTCGCGCAGCCGAAAGGCAGACGAGACGGAAGAAGTAGGCGAACGCAGCATCGATGTGTCGGCAAACTACGAAGCTTGGCCGGACTTCGGTGACTACAGGAGGTTGCTTATCATCGAACGAGACATCATCTCGCGTGCATGATGACGGAGGACGTGGTGGCAGAGTGGCCAATAGGTTGGCGGAGCGTTGAGGGCGATGAGCGTGCAACGCTCGCTGCCAAGCTCACGCGCGACATGGCCGATGCGCATATCCTCAAGGACCGCGCGTTCACGCCGATCGCGCGCCGCGACGATGCCGACGACGTTCTGTTGCAGCTCGATGACGGCGAGGTGGCGGAGATGAATCTGGCCTGGGCGGCGCAAACCAACGCGACGTTTCCGGGCGCGATCCTTTATGTCGACGTTAACGACTGGCGTGAGGCGCAATACTAGTTGGCGGGCGGATCGAGGATGATGCGGCTGTTCACGCCGTTGGCGACGTAGGTCACCGGGTTGATGTCGTAGTCCGACGAGATGGTGAAACGCTGATCGCCGAAGCCTTGCTCGACACGATAGCGCAGCACTGCGGCGTCGCCCTCGCCGTCGATGCCCTCCAGCACGATGCTTGAGCCCAGCACATCTATCGTTTGAGGCAGCGGGTGGCCGGTGTCGTTCAGGAGCCACTCCGCCAGCGGTTCGCAGCCGCCGAGATTGGGGCTGCCCCCGTAGCAAAAGAGCAGGCTGTAGCGCGCGCCGTGCTGGCGCGAGCGGAGGCGTTTGAACACCATGCCGATGTGCAGGGTCTGGGTAGTCGCCGCAGGGTCGGCCACCGTGTAGGCGATCGGCTGGGCGATCGGGGCATAGTCGCGCACCCCTTTGACCAGGCGGATCGCCGTGGTTTCGTCGAACATGCCGCCGCCGGCTTCGTCGAATCGGCCGTCGCCGTCGGCGTCGCGGAAGCATTGCCAGAGCGTGTCGCGCGACATGCCGCGCCCCGAAGCGCCGCCGAACAATGCCGCGCCCAGCGCCACGGTGGGCACGTCGCGCATGTCGATCTGGCGGAGCGCGACCGTGCTGCAGAAGAATTGGCCGTGGTCGTCCTCGACCTGGAAGAGCGGCGTCCCGGCGGGAACCTTGCGGTCGGGGTTGCGGGTGTCCGGGGCGTAATCGGCATCGAGGGTCGCGGCGCCAATGTATCGCACACGCTCCACATAGATGGCTTGGCCCACGGTTGCGGTGCGCGGCGCAGGATCGGCGGGTTCCGCGGCGGCGGCTGTCAGCCAAGTGCGTGTGCGCGCTTCCGCCAGCGACGGAAGCGTGAGGCATAGAGCAACGGCCAAGGCCAAGGAACGCATGATAACCCCTCCCGTCCCGAGCTTTACTTGAGCGGCGGCTTGGCGCAATCGCTGCGCTGCAGCGGCGCCCGCACTATCTAGAGGCGCTGGAGACGAGAGATGGCGGCGAAGGTCTTTATCGACGGCGAAGCGGGCACCACGGGCTTGCAGATCCGCGAGCGCCTGGAGGGCCGCTCGGACATCGAGCTCGTCTCGATCGATCCGGACAAGCGCAAGGACGTCGATGCGCGCCGCGCGTTGCTGAATGGCGCGGACGCAGTGATCCTGTGCTTGCCGGACGATGCGGCGCGCGAGGCGGTGTCGCTCATAGAGAACAGCAAGGTGCGGGTGATCGATGCGTCGACGGCGTATCGCGTGGCGCCGGACTGGACCTATGGGTTTGCGGAAATGTCGCGCGAGCAGCGCGGCAAGATCGCCGCGTCGAAGCGCATTTCCAATCCGGGCTGCTATCCGACGGGCTTCATCGCTTTGGTGCGGCCGCTGGTGGAGGCGGGGATCGTGCCGCGCGATTGGCCGCTCAGCGTCAACGCCGTCAGCGGCTATTCCGGCGGCGGCAAGGCGATGATCGCCGAGTTCGAGAATTCCGGCGCGCCGGAGTACACGAGCGTGCCGTACCGCATTTACGGGCTCACGCAGAAACATAAGCACGTGCCGGAAATGCGCGAACATACGGGGCTGACGCGCGCGCCGATCTTCGCGCCGAGCGTCGGGCGGTACTACAAGGGCATGATCGTGGAAGTGCCGCTGCCGCTCTCGGCGCTGCCGTCGAAGCCGAAGAGCGCTGACGTCGTGCGCGCGCTGGCGGGCGCGTATGCCGGTGAAAAGTTCGTGAGCGTGGCGACGCCGGAAGAAGCGGCGAGCGTGAAGACGCTCGATCCGGAGGGGCTGAACGGCACAAACAAGATGAAGCTCTACGTCTTCGGCCACGATGAAGAAGTGCGGCTGGTGGCGCTCTTGGATAATCTGGGCAAAGGCGCGAGCGGGGCTGCGGTGCAGAACTTGAACTTGGCGCTTGGGTTGGAAGAGAGCGCGGGGCTCTAATTCAGTCATTCCAGACCCGCGGAGCGTGATCTGGAATCCAGGTCCGACACTCAGGTCGTGGCTCTGGATTCCAGATCGGTCTCCGGCCGTCTGGAATGACTGAATACGTTAAGCCGCTTCGCTCGGCGCGGAGCGCACCTTCACGTAATCCCCCGGCGCATCCGCGAGCACTTCGTGCGCGGATGGATCGCGCGCGTCCACATCGGGGCCGGAGATCGCGCTTAGCCATTTGTCCCAGTACGGCCACCACGAACCCGGCGTTTCGGTCGCGAAGGCGAACCAGTCTTCGAGCGCGCCCTTCAAGTTCTTGTTGGTCCAGTACTGATATTTCTTCGCGTCGGGGTGATTGATGACGCCGGCGATGTGCCCCGAGCCGGCGACGATGAATTCCACCGGGCCGCCGAATTTGCGCGCGCTGGTGTAGACGCTCATGCAGGGCGCGATGTGATCTTCCTTCGAGCTTTGCATGAAGATCGGGATCTTCACGTCGGCGAGCGAGAGCTTTTCGCCCATGACGGTGAGCTTGCCGCCGGTCAGCGCGTTATCGCGGTAGAAGTTGCGCAGATAATAGAGGTGCAGCGCCTTCGGCATGCGCGTCTGGTCGGCGTTCCAATACAAGAGATCGAACGGCGGCGGCTCCTTGCCCATGTAATAATTGTCGACGACGTAGTTCCAGATGAGGTCGTTGGCGCGCAGCGCATTGAATGTGTCGGCCATGATTTGCGCGTCGAGGACGCCGCCAGCCTGTTCCATCTTGCCTTCGAGATATTTTATCCCGGTTTCATCCGAGAAGACGAGCAGATCGCCGGCGAACTGGAAGTCGGATTGCGATGCGAAAAACGTCGCGCTCTGGATGCGCGTGTCGTTCTTCTTGGCCATGTGCGCGAGCGTCGCCGCCAAAAGCGTGCCGCCGACGCAATAGCCGACCGTGTTCATGCGGTTCACTTCGGCCGCTTTTTCGACCGCTTCCACCGCCGCATAGACCCCCTCGCGCATGTAATCGTCGAACGAGACGTCGCCCATGTCCTCGTCGGGGTTCACCCACGAGACGAGGAAGACGGTGTGGCCGTGATCGACGAGCCAGCGGATCATCGAGTTCTTCGGCTGCAGGTCGAGGATGTAAAACTTGTTGATCCAGGGCGGGAAGATGAGCAGAGGGACTTCGTGCACCTTCTCCGTGGTCGGCGTGTATTGGATGAGTTCGAACACGCGATTGCGGAAGACGACCTTGCCCGGCGTCGTCGCGACGTTGACGCCGAGCTTGTAGGCGTCGAGGTCGGTCTGCGAGATCGCGAGCGCGCCGCGCCCGCGCTTCAGGTCTTCCGCGAGATTGTCGACGCCTTTGACGAGGCTTTCGCCATGCGTGCGCAGCAGTTCGCGCAGCGCGGCCGGGTTCGTCATCAGGAAGTTCGAAGGCGAGGCGGCGTCGACGGCCTGTTTGATGAAGAACGCCGCCTTGCGCTTGGTGGCGTCGTCGACGCCCTCGGTCTTCGAGATCAAATCATTGATGAAGTCGCTGGTCGCGAGATAGGTCTCGCGCAGCATCGAGAAGGCGGGATTGGAGCGCCATTCCGGATCGCGGAAGCGCTTGTCGCGGGCAGGCTCCTCGTCTGCGCCGCGGCCGGTCAGCATGTAGGCGGTGTGACGTTCCCAGATGTCGGCGTAGCGCTGCCAGAGCCTGGCGTGCGCATCGCGGAGCGTTTCCGGCTGGTGCGCGAGATGAGACCAGACGTCGTTCAACGCGCCCTGCACGCCGAAGGGGTCGGGATTGAAGGCTTGCGCCTCTTTGGCCTGCTCGAAGAAGGCTGTGGAGAACACCTGATTGGCGCGCGTCATGGCGCCGGTCAGGTTGGCGGAGAGCTGCGCCAGGCTCTCGGCCGTCTGCTGCATGATGACTTCGTTGAGGCTGGGCGGCGCCGGGCTGACTGCTTTGGCGGCCGCTGGCGCAGGTTTGGGCGCGGCTTCGGCAGGTCCTGCCGCGGTCGGTTGAGCGGGCGCGGGCGCCTCAGCCGGCTTGGGCTTCGCAGCGGCGCGGCGTCGCGCGCGCTTGCGGGCCGGCTTGGCCGCCACGGGCTCTGCCGTTGCGTCCGGCGGCGACTTTTCGACTGCCCCGGCTTCGCCGTCGGCTTCTGACATCCGGATTCTCTCCCTACGGACATATCCTAGAGCGGAGTCCCGTGGTGGCGCAAAGCTGGGCCTTGGTATACGACCCCTCGAGGGGGCGGAATCGGGTTCCCGAGGAGATGCTCGTGCGCAAGGGTGCAATCCTGGTCGGTCTGGCTTTGAGCCTCGGCGGCTGCGCCTCGGCGGGCGCCGATGCGCCGGCCTGGTTCCAGCAGCGCACCGCCGAGAACGACAGCTCCTATCCGTCGCTGCGCAGCGTGCCGCGTGAGCATGACGCGAATGTCTCGCGGGCGCACTGGAACGCCGTCGAGCGCGAGACGATGGCCGCCGCCGCGCAGATGCGCGCCAATCCGCGCGCGACCTTCGGCGAACCGCCGCAAGATCCGGCCAGTTTCATCGACGAGGCCCGTCAGGCGCTCGAAGCCAGCCGCGAAGCGCACGAATAGGCCTGCACCGGTCGGATGAGCGATTTTCATAAGATTCGACGGCTGCCGCCGTACGTCTTCGAGGAAGTGAACAAGCTGAAGGCGCGTCTACGTTCGAAAGGCGTGGACATCATCGACTTCGGCATGGGCAACCCGGATTTGCCGGTTCCCGAACACATCGTCGAGAAGCTCTGCGAGACGGCGAAGAAGCCGCGCACCAATCGCTACTCGGCCTCGCGCGGCATTCCCGGTCTGCGCAAGGCGATGGCCGGCTATTACGAGCGCCGCTTCGGCGTGAAGCTCAACCCCGACACCCAGATCGTCTCGACGTTGGGCTCCAAGGAAGGCTTCGCCAACTTGGCGCAGGCGATTACCGCGCCGGGCGACACCATCGTGACGCCCAATCCGTCCTATCCGATCCATGCCTTCGGCTTCATCATGGCGGGCGGCGTCATCCGCCACGTCGAAGCGCATTCGCCGGAACAATATCTCTCGGGCCTGGGCCGCGCAGTGCGCCATTCGGTGCCGCCGCCGATCGCCATGGTCACGTGCTATCCGGCCAACCCGACGGCGCAGACGGCGGACCTGGACTTCTACAAGGACGCCGTGGCGTTCGCGAAGAAGCACGACATGTTCGTGCTTTCCGACATGGCTTATTCGGAAATCTACTTCGAAGGCGAGCCGCCGCCGTCCGTGCTGCAGGTCGAGGGCGCGAGCGATGTGGCGGTCGAGGTCAACACGCTGTCGAAGACTTATTCCATGGCCGGTTTCCGCGTCGGCTTCGCGCTGGGCAATGAGCGACTGATCGCGGCTTTGGCGCGCGTGAAGTCCTATCTCGATTACGGCGCCTATACGCCGGTGCAGGTGGCGGCCGCGGCGGCGCTCAATGGTCCCCAGGAGTGCGTCGCCGAGATGCGGCAGATCTACAAGGATCGCCGCGACGTGCTGGTCGACACCTTCACCAAAGCCGGCTGGCCGATCCCGAAGCCGACCGCCTCCATGTTCTGCTGGGCGCCGTTGCCGGAGCAGTTCAAGCATCTTGGCTCGGTCGAGTTCGCCAAACGCCTGATGGAAGGCGCCGAGATCGCGGTCGCGCCGGGCGCGGGCTTCGGCGAATACGGCGACGGGTTCGTACGCATCGCGCTGGTGGAAAACGAGCAGCGCATCCGTCAGGCGGCGCGCAATTTGAAGAAATTCCTGCAGAGCAACGCCGGACCCGGCGCAGTGGAGTAAGCATGGCCGGGGGCAAACTCAGAGTCGGGATTGCAGGCATCGGCACCGTCGGCGGCGGGCTGGTGAAGCTCTTTGCCGACGAGAAGTCGCGCCTGAACGAGAAGATGGAGCTTGTAGCCGTCTCCGCGCGCAATCGGTCGCGCACGCGTAGCTTCGACATTTCACCCTACAAGTGGTTCGACGATCCAGTGGAACTGGCGCGGCAGCCGGACATCGACGTCGTCGTCGAACTGATCGGCGGTTCGGATGGGCCTGCAAAACGCGCCGTCGAGATCGCGCTCGCCCGCGGCGCGCACGTGGTGACGGCGAATAAGGCGCTGATTGCGGTGCATGGCGCGGAGCTTGCCGGGCTGAGCGAGGAGCACGGCGCCAAGCTCATGTTCGAGGCCGCCGTGGGCGGCGGCGTTCCGATGATAAAGGCGCTGAAGGAAAGCCTCGCCGGCTGCCGGGCGCAGTCGGTCGCCGGCATCCTGAACGGCACCTGCAATTACATTCTGACCGAGATGGAGCACGCCGGGCGTTCGTTCGAAGATGTGCTCGCGGATGCGCAGCGGCTTGGCTACGCCGAAGCCGATCCGACCATGGACGTCGGCGGTTTCGACGCGGCGCACAAGCTCACCATCCTCTCGGCGATCGCCTTCGGCGCGCGACCGGATTTCGAGCATGTGCGCATCGAAGGCATCGAAGGGGTCACGCTGACGGACATTCGGTTGGCGTCAAAGCTCGGTTATCGCATCAAGCTCATAGCCAAGGGCGAGCTGATCGACGGCAAGGTGTCAATGCACGTGCGCCCGGCGCTGCTGTCGTTCGATCATCCGCTGGCGGCGATCGCAGGCTCACTGAACGCGCTCGTGGTGGACGCCGAGCCGGTGGGACAACTCACCTTCATCGGCCGCGGCGCCGGCGAAGGGCCGACCGCATCGTCGGTGGCGTCTGACCTCTTGGATATCGCCGAAGGCCGTGGCGGACCGGCGTTCGGGCGTCCGCTGGCGCAACTCGCGGATGCGCCGCGCGCGACGCCCGCGGAGCGGGGGCGCTTCTACATGCGGGTGCTGGTCGAGGATAAGCCGGGCGTCGTGGCGGCGCTTTCCGATCGCCTCGCGCACGAGAATATCTCCATCGAGAGCTTCCTGCAGATGCCCGCTTATGGTGAACCGGCGGTGCCGATCGTGCTCACCACGCAAACTTGCACCCGCGCGGCCCTTGACGCCGCTGCACGGGCGATTGAAAGCCTCGACGCAGTCACCGAACCGCCCCGCGTGATGCCTGTGGAAGAACACGGATCGCGCCGTCCGCCCTGGAGCCAAAGATGAAGCACATCACCGACGATCTCGCGTTTGCGGCAGCCCGGGTGCCGATCGCCGCGGCGATCGCCGCCGCCAAGCTCGCCGGCCGCGGCGACGAAAAGGCGGCCGACCAGGCGGCGGTCGATGCGATGCGCACGGCGCTCAATTCGATGCACATGAAGGGCCGCATCGTCATCGGCGAAGGCGAACGCGACGAAGCGCCGATGCTTTATATCGGCGAAGAAGTCGGCAACGGGCAGGGACCGGAGCTCGATATCGCGCTCGACCCGCTGGAAGGCACGACCCTCACCGCCAAGGCGATGGCCAATGCCTGCGCCGTGATCGCGTTCGCGCCGCGCGGCGGCTTGCTGCATGCGCCGGACACGTACATGGACAAGCTCGCGATCGGGCCGGGTTATGAAGAAGGCGTCGTCGACCTCGACGCACCGGCGGATGAGAACGCGCGCAGGCTGGCGAAGGCCAAGGGCGTTAAGGTCGAAGATCTGGGCGTCTGCGTGCTCGATCGCCCGCGCCACGGCGACATCATCGCGGCGCTCCGTAAGGCGGGCTGCCGCGTGCATTTGATCACCGACGGCGACGTCGCCGGCGTCATCAATTGCACCAAGGCCGAGACCGGCATCGACATGTATGTCGGCCAAGGCGGCGCGCCTGAGGGCGTGCTGGCGGCGGCGGCGCTGAAATGCGTCGGCGGCCAGTTCCAAGGCCGGCTGGTGTTCCGCAATGACGACGAGCGCGCGCGCGCCGAACGCACCGGCGTCACCGATTTCAAGCGCCGCTATTTCCTGAACGAACTGGTGAAGGACGATGCGATGTTCCTGGCGACCGGCGTCACGCACGGCTCGCTACTGGACGGCGTCCGCGTGGAGAACGGCATTGCGCACACGCATACGCTCATTCTCAACGCGGCGACGCGGACGGTGAGCGAAGTGCGGGTGAAGCAGCCGGTTTGACCGGGGCCGCCACAATGGCGGCGGGCGAATCGCCTTAAGCAAAGGTTATGAGCTCAGCGGCGGCGATTATTCCGAGCGGTAAGGCGCCCGCCTTCCTGGGCGTCGAGCGGTCGCTGACGGGCCGGCGCTGGCGGGCGCGGGATGCCGAGATCGGAATAGTAGAAGCGCTCAGGCGGCGCTTCGGCTTGCCGGAGATTGCAGCGCGGGTGCTGGCGTCACGCGGCGTTGTGCCGGACGAAGCGCAGGCGTTTCTCGAACCGACGCTGAAGACGCATTTTCCCGATCCCTCGTCGTTCAAGGACATGGATGAGGCCGCGCGCGTCATCGAAGACGCGATCGTGAAGGGCCGTTCGTGCGCCGTGCTTGCGGACTATGACGTCGACGGCGGCTCGTCGGGCGCGCAGCTGGTGCGCTATTTTCGGGCGCGCGGGCGCGATTTGAAAATCTACGTGCCGGATCGGATGAAGGAGGGTTACGGGCCCTCTGATCTCGCGTTCGAGCGTTTGAAGGCGGACGGCGTCGAACTCGTTATCACCGTCGATTGCGGCGCGGCGGCTGAGGGGCCGCTGAACAGGGCCGCCGAACTTGGCCTCGACGTGATCGTGCTCGATCACCATTTGATGGCCGGCGCGCCGCCCAAGGCGCTGGCGGTGGTGAATCCGAACCGGTTGGACGATACGTCGGGCCAAGGTGCGCTGACGGCGGCGGGCGTGGTGCTGGTGACGATGGCCGCGGTGAACCGCGAGGCGCGGCGGCGCGGTTCGCCGGGCGCGAACCATTTGCCCGACTTGATCCAGATGCTCGATCTCGCAGCCATCGGCACGGTGTGCGATGTCGCGCCGCTGACGGGCTTCAACCGCGCCATCGTTTCGCAGGGGCTCAAGGTTCTGCGCAACGGCAAGAATATCGGCATGGTCGCTCTGGGCGAGAGCGCCGGGCGCAAAGGCATTCCGACGGTTTACGATTTCGGCTTCGTGCTGGGCCCGCGCATCAATGCGGGCGGCCGCGTCGGCGATGCGTCGCTGGCGACGAAGCTGCTCTCGACTGAAGACCCGGAAGAAGCGCGTGAACTGGCGGCGACGCTGGAAGCGCTGAACCAGGAGCGCCGCGCGCGCGAAGCGGAGATGCTGGCGGACGCGGAGACCGAAGCGCTGGCGGAAGCGGAGAAGCGCAACGTCGTCATTGTCGGCTCACATCGCTGGCACCCAGGCGTCATCGGGATTGCGGCAGGGCGTTTGAAGGATCGTCTGATGAAGCCGACCATCGTGCTGGGCGGCGTCAGCGAGCACGAACCGGCGAAGGGCTCCGGACGTTCGACTCCGGGGGTGAACCTTGGCGGCGCAGTTGCGGCGGCGAAGGCCGCTGGGCTCCTGATCAATGGCGGCGGGCACGCGGCGGCGGCGGGTCTGACGGTCGAGTGGGACAAAGTCGAAGCGGTGAAGGATTTCCTCTCCGACGCGCTGAAGGACGAGATCGCGGCGGCTGCAGGCGAAGCGCGCGCGCTCTCCATCGATGCAGCGGGGGCGGCGGCTTCGATCGATCTTGGCCTCATCGATGCGCTTGAGAAAATCGGCCCGTACGGGCAGGGCCACCCGGAGCCGGTGTTCGCATTGCCGGACGTGCGCGTCTGCTATTCCAAGCTGGTCAAAGAAGAGCACGTGCGTTTCACGCTGGAGGACGCACGCGGCGCGCGCATCGGCGGCATCTCCTTCCGCGCCATGAAGAATCCGATGGGCGAGGCGCTTCTGAAGAAGGAAGGCGTCTTCCACGCCGCTGTGCGGGTGAAGAAGAACGAGTGGAACGGCGCCGTGAAGGCCGAGATCGATCTCGTGGATTTGGCGCAGACGAAGTAGCTCTACTTCCTACACTCCGTCATCCTGGGCTCGCGGAGCGAGACCGGGATTCAGGGGATGACAGAACACCGGTGCTTATGCGCCCCTGGATCCCGGCCGTGCTCCGCATCCAGGATGACGGAGGGCGGGTTGTCACGCCTGAGCGCAAGTGCTCAGGTTAGAAGCCATGACCCCACTCCCTGAACACGGCACGCCTTGGCCCGACCTCGAACATCGCATGCGCGCGCTCGGCGCACGCGACGTGAAATGGCGCGAGGGCAAGACTGCGGTCTACGTCTTCAACGCGGGGCCCGAAATCGAGCAGGTCAAGAAGGCCGCCTACGCCATGTTCTCGGAAGAGAACGGGCTGGGGCCGGCGGCGTTTCCGAGCCTCGCGCAGATGGAGCGCGAGGTCGTTGGTTTCGGACTAGCGCTCATGCATGCGCCGGCGGGCGCGGCCGGCGCCATGACCAGCGGCGGCACGGACTCGATCACCATGGCGGTGAAGGCCGCACGCGATCACGCGCGGGCGAAGGGCCAAAAGGGACCGGCCAACATCGTCATTCCGTACTCTGCCCATCCGGCCTTCGACAAAGCCTGCGCGCTGATGGACATCGAGGTGCGGCGCATTCCGCTGAAGGACTATTTGGCCGATCCCACCGCGATGGAAGCCGCGATCGACGCGAATACGCTGATGCTTGTCGGCTCGGCGCCGTGTTTTCCGTTCGGGCTGATCGACCCGATCCCGGAACTTGGCGCGATCGCCGCGAAGCACGGCGTCTGGTTGCATGTGGACGCCTGTGTCGGCGGCTATTTTGCGCCGTTTGCCGCCATGAACGGCGCGGCGCTGACGGCGTGGGATTTTGCGCTGCCTGGCGTCATGTCGATTTCCGCCGATCTGCACAAATACGGCTACGCCAGTAAAGGCGCCTCCACCGTGCTCTTCCGCTCCGAAGCGCTGAAGGAACGCATGACCTTCGACGCGGGGCCCTGGCCACTCGGACGCATGACGACGCCGACGCTCGCGGGCACCCGGCCGGGCGGCGCGATCGCGGCCGCATGGGCGGTGATGAACTTCCTGGGCGTTGACGGCTATCGCGCCAAGCAGGGCGCGGTGGTGCAGGCGCGCGAGAAGATCGAAGCGGGCGTGCAGCGGCTTGGCTTCCGCGTGCATGGCGCGCCGCAGCTGGGGCTCATCGCGTTCACGCACGAGCGCGCCGACACGTTCGGGCTCTTCGCGAAGATGCATCATCGCGGCTGGATGCAAGGCGCGCTCGTTGATCCGCCGGCGCTGCACCTGATGCTGTCGCCGATCCACAACGAAGTGGCTGATGTTTATTTGACGGACCTCGGAACGGCGCTCGCGGACAGTGGCGTCGCGCCGAAGGCGGCCAATTATTCCGAGTGATCAGCTCGACCCGTCCGGTCCGTATTCGCGCGGTTCGCCTTCGATCAGCTTCATCAGCGCCCACAGGGTGACGGCCGCGCCGGCCAGCGTGACGAAGATGAGCACCGGCAGCGACCCGGAAATGTAGGCCATCGGCGCAAGCCAGCCGGGTATGCGCTGGCCGAGATTCAGCCAGACGACAGTCGCCACCGGCGAGAGCAGGGCGAGGCCACACAGAAGGGCGACAATCCGGAGCATGCACCCCCCAACCGGGTCCCGCTTGCCAGGGCAGGCGGGCGCCTTTATATGGCCCGTTCCCGCGTACCAAGGCGGTTCCGCGGGCCCTTCGTCTATCGGTTAGGACGTCAGGTTTTCAACCTGAAAAGAGGGGTTCGACTCCCCTAGGGCCTGCCATTTCCGCCTGTTACGCCGCACCCCGAAAGCCCCGCCTGCGCCTTGTTCTCGCCGCCCCGGCGGGCCATGACCCTGTCTTAGGGGACACGTTCGAGGAGGCTGGTTCAGCTCCCATGCCGATTTCGCTCAACCGCCGCGCGCTGGCCGGCGGCCTCATCGCCGCTTTGGGCGCCAGCGCCGCCGGTCCCGCTTTTGGACAAGCCGCTCAATACGGCCGCATCGCGCGCCGCGAGTCTCAATACGCCACCACCTATATCGATCGCGACGGGCGCTACATCGCCATGCGCTTCGGGATCAACACCTGCCTCTTCACCGAGAGCCTCTACAATCCGGCCGACCCGACCGAGCTGCCGGTCACCTACACGCAGTTCATGACGGTGGCGCTCGCCTATACGAACCGCGCGACGCGCATGGCCGAGATCGGCTTGGGCGGCGGGCGCATCGCCTCCTACATCCACGATTTCGTGCCGACCTCGAACATCACCTGCATCGAACTCGATCCAGGCGTCGTCGATCTGGCGCAGCGGCATTTCGGCGTGCGCCAGGATGCGCGCCTGCGCATCGTGACGCGCGACGGGCGCGTGTTCATGGCGCGCGACAATGTCAGCTACGACATCATCTTCGTCGACGCCTATCAGGGCACCTTGGTGCCGTTCCATCTCGTGACGCAGGAATTCTATCGCATCCTGAAGCGCCGGCTCGCGAGCGGCGGCGTGGTGGCGCAAAACATTTCGCCCGACGTGCTGGATGTGAACCGGATGGTCGCCACGGCGCGTTCGGTGTTCGCCAATGCCGACCTCTACCAGGGCGGCGGCAACGAGGTGCTCATCGCTTATGACGGCCCGCCGAAGACGGCGGCGCAGCTGACGGCGCGTGCGACCGAACTGCAGACCGCCTACCGCCTGCGCTACCCGCTCGCCAACATGCTGCGCACGCGCCGGGCCAACGTCACCGCGGGCGGCGCGCGCGCTTTCACAGACGATTTCGCGCCGGTCGGCTACCGCGATCTCGACCGCCGCTGCCGCACCGGCCGCGGTTAGGAGCGCCACGCGTGACCAACTGGAAGCAAGGCGCCATCCTGTTCATCGGCTTCATGCTGGGCGCGGCGCTGATGGGCGTCGAGATGGCCGCCATCCGCATGATGACGCCGTACTTCGGCAGCGCCATCGAGATCTGGGCCTGCATGATCGCCACGGTGATGCTGTCGTTGATGGCCGGCTATTATCTCGGCGGCACGGTCGCGGACCGCGCGCCGCGCTCGGAGGTGCTGGGCGTGGTCGTGCTGGTGGCGGGGTTGTTTCTGCTGGCGGTGCCGTTCTTTGCAACGCCGATGCTGGATTGGATGCTGGCGAATCTCGGCTACGATCCGCCGGCGGCGCTGACCGCCTCGGTGGCGCTCATGTTCGTGCCCATGACGCTGCTGTCGTTCTTTTCACCGTATGCGGTGCGGCTGCTGCTGGCCGATCCCCAGCACGGCGGACGGGTGGCGGGCTCCGTCTACTCGATCACCACGGTCGGCAACGTCGTCGGCACTTTGGGCGCGCCGCTCTACCTGATGCGTTTTCTGGGCAGCCGCGACATCATGTTTACGTTCGCTGCGGCGATCGTCCTCGGCGGCATCGGGCTCATTCTCCTGAAGATGCGAGCGCGCACCGATGCGGCTGGCTAGCTTCCTGGTCGCAGCGATTGCGCTGGTTGCGTGCGCGGGGCATGCGCCGGCGCAAGAGGGGCAGGCAGTGCGGGCGTCCTATCCGGAGGGACCGCTCTGGGTCGGGTCGCGGCTCTATTATGCCGAGATGGGCGCCGATCGCATCTCCACCTGGGAGAACGGCCAGAGCGGAGTTTTTTTCCGTCAGCAAGGCTGCGGGCCGACCGCGATCGCTCCCTATGGCGAGGGTTTTCTGGTGCTCTGCCATATCGGCCATCGCGTCGTGGCGGTTGATGCGCGCGGACAGGAGCTGCGCCGCTGGGACCGCGACGACACGGGCGAGCTGCTGATGGACCCCAACGACGGCTACGCCGACGGACGCGGCGGGGTCTATTTTTCGGACCCGGGCGTCTTCTCACGCGAGACGCGGCCGCACGGCAAGGTGATGTACCTCACCGCTGAGGGACGCCTGCGCCAGGTGGCGCGTCCGCTTTGGTATCCCAACGGGATCTTCGTCGATCGCGCGCACAATAAGCTCTACGTGGACGAGCACATGAGCGCGCACGTGCTGGTCTATGACATCCAAGCCAATGGCGACATCGACGGCCCCGAAGTTTTCGCGGACCTCTCCGACGTTCGCAGGCCGCGGCGTTACGATACGCCGTATGCGGAAACCGGCCCCGACGGGCTCGAGATGGCGGCGAACGGCGATCTCTATGTCGCCGTGTACGGCGAAGGGCGAATCCTGCGCTTCAGCCCCGAAGGACGCTTGCTCGGCATGCTCGACGCGCCGGCCCGCTACCTGACCAACATCGCCTTCAACGCCGAGGGCGGGGCGGCGACCACCGGGTCGTTCGACAACGATACCCCGCCTTTCCCCGGCGAAGTGCGCATCTATTCAGCGTCGGACTTGACGGACGCGGTGAGATAAGTTCGGAAGAGGCGGCCGGAAGCCAATATCTCAAGGTCACGGGGCGTAGCTCAGTCTGGTAGAGCGCCAGCTTTGGGAGCTGGATGTCGCGAGTTCGAATCCCGCCGCCCCGACCAATGATCTGCCGGAGAGCCGAAGGCCACTGCACGGCGACGCGTCACCGACGTCCGCTTCCATACTTTTTGCGGCCTGTCTTGCGCTTGCCGGTTGACGCCGCCGCCTTGAGGCGTGGTTTGTAGGCGGCGGCGGCGCGTCGCCCGCAACAGGACCACACTGATGAATGCTCTCAGCTCGGTGATCGAGACCATCGGCGACACGCCGCTCCTCCGGCTCCGTCGCGCATCCGATGAGACCGGCTGCACCATTCTCGGCAAGGCCGAATTCCTGAACCCTGGTCAGAGCGTCAAGGACAGGGCTGCGCTGGCCATCATCAAGGACGCTGAAGCCAACGGCCAGATCCAGAAGGGCGGGGTCATCGTGGAGGGCACCGCCGGCAACACCGGTATCGGGCTGGCGCTGGTTGGCGCTGCGCGCGGCTATCGTGTGGTGGTCGTGATGCCGCGCACGCAGAGCCAGGAAAAAAAGGACGCCGTGATCGCGCTCGGCGCCGACCTCGTTGAAGTCGATCCGGCGCCAGCAGCTTCCGACAACCATTATACCAAGATTTCGCGCCGCCTCGCCGAGGAGCGCGCGCGCACCGAACCGCACGGCGCGATCTGGGCTAATCAGTTCGACAATGTCGCCAACCGTCAGGGGCACATCGACACCACGGGCCCCGAAATCTGGCGCGACACGCAGGGCAAGGTCGACGGCTTTATTTGCGCGGTCGGCTCGGGCGGCACGCTGGGCGGCGTCTCAATGGCGCTCAAGGCGAAGAACAAGGACGTCGTGATCGGGATCGCCGATCCGGGCGGGGCGGCGCTCTACAACTGGTACAAGCACGGGGAACTGAAAGCCGAGGGCACGTCGATCACCGAAGGCATCGGCCAGGGACGTGTCACCGCCAATCTGGAAGGTGTTGTCGTCGACGAAGCGTTCCGCATCGAGGATAAGGACTGGCTGCCGGTCCTCTACGACCTCGTCCAGCAAGAGGGGCTCAGCGTCGGCGGCTCGTCGGCGCTCAACGTGCTGGGCGCCATGGAACTCGCGCGCAAGCTCGGGCCGGGCAAGACCATCGTCACCATCCTTTGCGATTACGGCAACCGCTACGCGTCAAAACTGTTCAATCCCGCGTTCCTGCGATCGAAGGACCTTCCGACGCCGCCCTGGCTGCCATAGTCCGCGGTCGCGCTTGCCGCAGCGTTCACGCGTGCTCGTGCGACAAAGCCCCTGTTGCGCGCTGCCTGCCGCTATACCAATGAAGACCCATCGCGCATGCTCGCGACGGCGTGGCGTCGTCTGAGACGGCGCTGAGCATCATTGACCGCGCGGCCGCCGCGCGGGTGGAGGAAACGGCATGAAGCTTTCAGGTGTGGCTGCGGTGGTGACCGGCGGCGCGAGCGGGCTGGGCGAAGCGACGGCGCGCGCGCTGGCGAAAGAAGGGGTGAAGGTCGCGCTCTTCGATCTCAATGAAGCGCGCGGCGCAAAAGTCGCCGAAGAGATCGGCGGCGTCTTCTGTCAAGTCGATGTCACCAACGATGCGAGTGTCGATGAGGGTTTCGCCAAGGCCCGCGCCAAGAACGGTCAGGAGCGTATCCTCATCAACTGCGCCGGCACCGGCAATGCGATCAAGACCGCCAGCCGCGACAAGGAAAGCGGCGCGATCAAGCATTTTCCGCTGCAGAACTTCGACAAGATCATCCAGATCAATCTGGTCGGCACCTTCCGCTGCATCGCCAAGTCGGCGGCCGGCATGCTGACGCTTGAGCCGATGGCCGACGGCGAGCGCGGCGCCATTGTGAACACCGCGAGCGTCGCGGCTGAGGATGGTCAGATCGGCCAGGCCGCTTATTCCGCCTCCAAGGGCGGCGTCGTCGGGATGACTTTGCCCATCGCGCGCGATCTCTCCAGCGAAGGCATCCGCGTGAACACGATCCTGCCGGGCATCTTCAACACGCCGTTGCTGCAGGGCGCGCCCGACAACGTGAAGGCCGCCTTGTCGGCGCAGGTGCCGTTTCCCAAGCGCCTGGGCGCGCCGGAGGAATACGCGGGACTGGCGCTCGAAATGTGCCGCAATTCCTATTTCAACGGCGAGGACGTTCGTCTCGACGGCGCCATCCGCATGAGCCCGCGCTGACGGGTTGGCGCGGGTCGATTATGGCAGGGCAGCATGGTCCCGGAGCCGCCCAGTGTTGAGCGTCTGAGCAAGCTGGCGCCGGTGCTCGCGCCGGGCGGTGCGGAGGTAACCGCGGTGCGCCCGCTTTCGGGCGGCGCCAGTCAGGAACTCTGGTCTGTAACGGTGACGTCGCCCGCGGGCGATGTGCGCGCAGTGCTGCGGCGCGACCCGGGCAGGGCGCGCAGCGAGCTGTCCATTCCGATCGCGCTCGAAGCGGCTTTGATCGATGCGGCGCATTCGGCCGGCGTGCCGTCGCCGCGCGTCCTCCACGTGCTCATGCCGGAGGACGCGCTTGGCGCGGGCTTCTTCATGTCCCATGTCGATGGCGAGGCGCTGGGCCATCGCATCGTGCGCGACGAGACCTTCGCTGCAGTGCGCCCGCTGCTCGCCCGCCAATGCGGCGAGATACTCGCCCGCATTCATGCCTTGCCGCGGCCGCCAGGGTTGCCGGTGACGCACGCGCTCGATGTGATCGCCGCGCTTGAACGGCAACACCGCGCTGAAGACTGGCCACGTCCGGTTTTCGAACTGGCGTTCCGCTGGTTGCGCGAGCATGCGCCGGCGCCCGTCGCGCCGAGCGTCGTGCACGGCGATTTCCGCACCGGCAATCTGCTGATTGGACCCAGCGGCGTGAACGCGGTGCTCGATTGGGAGCTGGCGCACGCCGGCGACCCGATGGAGGATTTGGGTTGGCTGTGTGTCAATTCCTGGCGCTTCGGCGCGATCGACAATCCTGTAGGCGGCTTCGGCGCGCGCGAGGACTTGTTTGCGGGTTACGAGGCCGCGGGCGGGGCGCCGGTTGATCGCCAGCGCGTGCGTTACTGGGAGGTGATGGGCACTTTGCGCTGGGGCGTTATCTGCACCCTGTCGGCGATCGCGCTGCGCGAGGGGGTCGTCGGCGGCGTTGAGCGCGCCATGATCGCACGCCGTGCGTCGGAGACCGAACTCGACCTTCTGAATCTGATGGGTCTTTGAGATGCAGGACCACCCAAGCGCCGCCGCCATTCTCGAACTCGCCACCGCGCAGCTGGGCGCTGACGCGCCCGCCGACGCCGGCCAAGCGCGGTTCGAACGGCGGGTGATCGCCGCGGCGCTGCAACTCGTGCGCCGCGCCCTAGCGCTGTCTCCGGCAAGCGATGCGGCCGAGCATGGGCGCTTGACGGCGCTCCTCGATGCAACCGGCGATCTTGCGGCGCTCAATCGCATGCTCTGCGCGCGCATCCGCGCGGGTGAACTATCGGCCTCGACGCCCGGCCTGTCCGCACATCTGCGTGCGACCGCGCTTGAAAAGCTCGCTATCGATCAACCGACCTACGCTGCGTATCGACGCGCGCTGGAAACGTCCGGGAGCCGTGCATGAATTTCGACTTGCCGCCCGATCTAGTCGCCTATCTGGCCGAACTCGACGCCTTCATCGAGCGCGAGATCAAGCCGCTCGAAAACGAAGGCGACAACCTAAAGTACTTCGATCACCGCCGTGAGTACGAGCGCACGGACTGGGAACGCGGCGGCGTTCCCAAGAAGGCGTGGGAAGATTTGCTTGCCGAGGCCCGCCGCCGCGCCGATGCCGCCGGTCATCTCCGCTTCGCGTGGCCGAAAGAATTGGGCGGCAGAGCAGGATCGCAGCTCTGGCTCGCTGTCATCCGCGAGCATCTGGCGGCGAAAGGGCTAGGCCTGCACAACGACCTGCAGAACGAGCATTCGATCGTCAGCAACAACCCGTTCGTGGTGATGTTCAAGGAATTCGCGACGCCGGAGCAATACGAGCGGGACGGCGCCAGCCTGCTCGATCAGAGCATGATCACGGCGTTCGGCCTCACCGAACCGAACCACGGGTCGGACGCCACCTTCATGGAAACCCGCGCCGTCCCGCAGGAGCGGGATGGCGTCGCGGGTTGGCTCATCAACGGCGCCAAGATGTGGACGACCGGCATGCATGTCGCCACGCACGTGATCGTGTTTGCGCGCACGAGCGGCGAAGACGGAGATGCGCGCGGCATCACTACGTTCATTGTGCCCTCGAACACGCCCGGCCTCAAAGTCGAAGAGTATTTGTGGACGTTCAACATGCCGACGGACCATCCGCGGGTGTCGCTCACGGATGTGTGGGTGCCGTACGACGCCTATTGGGGTGAGATCGGCAAGGGGCTGAAGCTCGGCCAGAGCTTTCTGCATCAAAATCGCATCCGCCAGGCGGCGTCTTCGCTGGGCGCGGCGGTCTATTGCATCGCGGAGAGCGTGAAGTATGCGCGCGAGCGCAAGCCGTTCGGGCGCCCGCTGGCGGACAACCAGGCGATCCAGTGGCCGCTGGTCGAACTCGCGACCCAGGCCGAAATGCTGCGTCTCCTGATCCGCAAGACGGCGTGGGAGATGGACCGCATGCCCCACAAGCAGATCGAGAGCGAACTGTCCGATAAAGTGTCGATGTGCAATTACTGGGCGAACCGTCTTTGCTGCGAGGCCGCCGACCGCGCCATGCAGGTGCACGGCGGCATCGGCTATTCTCGGCACAAGCCGTTTGAGCACATCTATCGCCATCATCGCCGCTATCGCATCACCGAAGGCGCCGAAGAGATTCAGATGCGTAAGGTCGCCGCCTTTTTGTTCGGCTACATGGGTCCCGGAAAGTCTGCCGGAGGACGCACCGACTGATTGCCGTCAACGAAGCTGGCGTCAGGCGAGAATCTTCTCGGGGTTCATGATGCCCGCGGGATCCAGCGCTCGCTTCACCTTGGCCATGAGATCCACGGCGGCGCCGAGCTCCTCACGCAGCGATTCGCGTTTGCCGAGCCCAATGCCGTGTTCGCCGGTGCAGGTGCCGTCCATGGCGATCGCGCGCGCAACCAGCGCATCGTTGAAGCGGGCGGCCGCCTCGACTTCGGACGGATCGTCCGCCTTGATCAGAAGCACGCAATGGAAGTTGCCGTCGCCGATATGTCCGAGGACGACAGCGGGAAAGGGGGCGTCGGCCAAGTCCGCCTTGGTTTGCGTGACGCATTCCGCGAGGCGGCTGATCGGGACGCAGACATCGGTCGACCACGGCCGCGCGCCAGGACGTGAGGCCGCCGCCGCCAGACCCGCCTGATGGCGCGCGCGCCAGAGCTGACTACGGGCTTCGGTTTCCAGCGCCCATCGAAACGCGCCGCCGCCATTTCCCGCCGCGATCTCGCCGAAACGCTCGGCCTGGCCGCTCACCTCGCTTGGCGCGCCATGGAATTCCAGAAAGAGCGTGTCGGCCGCCGGATAGTCGGTGTGGAAGGCGGCGTTGACGACGCGGATGGCAGCGTCGTCGAGGTATTCGGCGCGCGCCAACGGAAGACCCAGCTGTACGGCTTCGATGACGCTGTTCACGGCGCCGTCGGTGCTCTCGAACGCGCAGACCGCGGCGCTGGCCGCTTCTGGAATCGGAAAGAGCCGCAGGGTCACGTCGGCGATGACACCCAGCGTGCCTTCGGCTCCGACGAAGAGGTGCGTCAGGTCATACCCGGCGGCGCTCTTGCGGGCGCGGCGCGCCGTACGCACGACTTCGCCCTGCGGCGTCACCACCGTCAGTCCCAGAACATTTTCGCGCATGCCGCCGTAGCGCAGCGTGGTGGTGCCCGACGCGCGCGTGGACGCCATGCCGCCCAAAGTCGCGTCGGCGCCGGGATCGACGGGGAAGAAGAGACCGGTGTGGCGCAAATGCTCATTCAATGCGACACGGGTCAGGCCCGCTTCGACCGTACAGTCCTGGTCCGCCTCGCTGACACGCAAGACGCGTTTCAGTCCGGAGAGATCGATGCAAAGGCCGCCGCGTGGGGCGCCCACATGGCATTCGAGCGACGTGCCGACGCCGAATGGGATGATCGGCACGCCGAACTCCGCGCACGCGCGCACGGCGGTGACGATCTCATCCAGCGTTTCGGCCATCAACACGGCCTGCGGCGGCAACGCCGGCAAATGCATCCCGCCGCCGGCGTGCTGGGCGCGCACTGCCTCGCCGGTGCACAACCGCGCTCCGAATTGTTCGGCCAGTTTTGCTGTGAACGCGCTCGGCAACGGGATCATGGGAACATCACCTCGATCAGGGACGGGCCGGGCTGGGCGAAACTGCGGCGCAAAGCCTGTGTAAGATCGCGCTGCGTGTTGACGCGCTGACCCGGCACGCCGAAGCCCGCCGCGACCTGAACGAAGTCGATCGTGGGGCGGCGCAAGTCGAAAAGGTCGCTCGCAGCCTGTGTCTGGGCGTTGATGCCTGCGCGCATCATCTCAAGCTTCAGGATCGCATAGGCGCCGTTGTTCAGGATGACATTGGTGACGTTGAGGCCCTCACGCGCCTGCGTCCAAAGCGACTGGATCGTGTAGAGCGCGCTGCCATCCGCCTGCAGGGCGACGACGCGGCGTTCGGGCGCGGCGACCGCCGCTCCAGTGGCGACCGGCAAGCCCTGGCCGATGGAGCCGCCGGTAAGCGTCAGCCAGTCGTGGGCGGCCGCGCCGGCGCAGACATCGAATGTGAACAAGCCCAGCGTGTTCGACTCATCCGAGACGATGGCGTTCTCGGGGAGCGTGGCGGCGACGGCGCGCGCCAGCGCCACCGGATCGATCGCGTCGCCGGCGTCCGGCGCCGACGGCGCATCCCCGGCGGATTGCGCCTGGCTGATGCGCGCGCCAACCGCCTCGGCGAGCGCTTCGAGCGCGGCGTCCAGGTCATCTGTCGGCGTGGCGAACGGCAGAATCTGCGCATCGTCGGGCGCGAGCCGCGTGGGGCGTCCTGGCAGGGCGAAGAACGCAACCGGCGTCGCAGCGCCGGCCAGGACGATCGCGTTGACGCCGCTCAGGGTCCCGGCGGCGACTTCGGAAAGATAAGGGAGGCGCGAGAGCGCCGCCCGCCCGCGGCCACGTGCAATCCGCGCCGGAAACGTTTCGACGATCGCTTTGGCGCCTGTCTTCTGCGCGATCGCTTCGGCGGCGGCGCAGGCCCTGGGACTGAGATAGCGGCCGCCGAGCAGCAAGACCGCGCCGGCGCCGAGCGAACGCGCCGCGTCGTCGACCTTGCCACGCCAGCTTGGGGCGTCTTCTTGCGTGCGCTTGTTCGCCGCCGGCGTCGGCTCGCCATCGGACCACGCCACATCGGCAGGCAGGATCAGCGCCGCCGGACCTTGCGCCATCGCGGCGTCGATCGCATCCGCGCCCGCCGCCACCAGATCCTCTGCGCGTCCCACCGTCCGGAGCCAGCATGAAACGGGGCGGGCGATCGAGACGATGTCGCTCGCGAGCGGAGGATCGTTGGCGAGGTGGTAGGTGGCGTGGTCGCCGATGAGGGAAACGATCGGCGTGCGCGCGCGCTTGGCGTTGTGCAGGTTGGCGAGTCCGTTTCCGAGACCGGGACCAAGATGCAGCAGCGTGAGCGCCGGCGTTCTCGCGATGCGGCCGTAGCCGTCCGCGGCGCCCGTCGCGACGCCCTCGAAGATCGCCAGAATAGGGCGGATGCCCGGCGCAGCGTCGAGAGCTGCGACCAGATGCATCTCCGAGGTGCCGGGGTTGGCGAAGCACGCGTTCAGGCCGCGGGAAGAGGCGTACTCCAGGAGGCGTTGCGCAGACTTCATCGGGGTCGCATCTCCAGCCGTTGCAGCGGACATTGAATATAAGCCGGCGCGCCGCGTTGCGCGAAATCAAGCTTCACGCCGCGCGGGCCGCTGACCGGGCCAAGGGGCCATGAAATAGCGCCCATGCGCCGGATTAAGGCGGGTCAGTTCTCGCGGAGGCCGGCGTTGACGGTGGGTGAAGAAGCGCTGACGCGCGGTAGAGCGCGTCAGGCTCTCGCGGCATGATTTGCTATGTGTACGTCGATCATTGATCGGAGCGTGCGCACGATGAAGCGAACACCGCCTGCACTCGTGCCGCGAACATGGTCCGCGATGGTTAATAACAATCGCGATGTGCTCGGCTTCATCGAGCGCCATAGTTAACCGGTGTCGCGGCGGATAGAATTTCTCCCGCTCAACGCGTGGAAATCTCCGCCGCGCTGTAAGCAGCAGAGCGCATTTACTCATTCAGTTACGGTCGCTTGCGAATTCGCGGGCAGCTGCGGATTCTGACGACGGTAACCGCAGAATGCGCGCGTGTGTTTGCACGCCCGCGAACACGGCCGCGCAAAATGCGCGGCCAAAAGGGGATGAGTTTCTATGGGCGTTTGGACACCGGGCCCGGGGCCGACGGCAGGCGACGACACTTTCAACGGCGACGCCAGCGACGAGGGGCCGATCCAAGGCGGAGACGGCAATGACACGCTGTCGGGCGGCGCGGGCGCCGACACGCTTGACGGCGGTGCGGGCAACGACATCGTCCTGCCGGGCGACGACAGCGCGGCCGACGTGCTCGACGGCGGCGCCGACTACGACATCCTCAGCTACGCCAACCTGCTTGAAAACGGCGTGGCGCTGCTGGGCACGGGCGTCGCGCGCGATTATATCGGCGCCGCCAATCGCGACACCTTCAGCAATTTCGAAGAATTCATCGGCAGCAACGGCGGCGACTATCTTGAAATCAGCTCCACCCCCAACGCCACGGTGGTGCGCGGCGGGGGCGGCGACGACTTCATCGTCACTGCAGATGGCGACGTGGTCTACGGCGGCTCCGGCCGCGACTTCTTCTGGAACGATTGGAATCAAAGCTACACGATCGGCGACTTCGAGGTCGGCGTTGACGTCCTTTACGGCGGCTCCATCGCCAGCATGAGCATCGACGGGGCCGACACGCTGCTCACCATGACGGGCGGCGGCACGGTTCGTATCGTCGGCATCAACAGCCTGACCCTGGCGCAATGGCAGGCCCAAAACGTGAGCGTCGGCAATTCATGGGCGGCGAGCGCCACCGGCGACCAGACCCGCGACGGCGGCGCCGGTTGGGATTGGATGTGGGGCGGCAACGGCGACGACACGCTGAACGGCCTCGAAGGCAACGACTCGCTGATCGGCGGCGCCGGTGTCGACTCACTGAACGGCGGCGACGGCGCCGATCGGCTTGAAGGCGGATCGGAGAACGACACGCTGAACGGCGACGCCGGAGCTGACGTACTCGACGGCGGCTCGGGCGACGATTCGCTTTCGGGCGGATCGCAAGACGACACGCTCACCGGCGGCGCAGGCAACGATATTCTGGACGGCGACGCGGGCGCCGACACCATGTCGGGCGGCGTGGGCAACGACCTCTATTATGTCAACGACGCAGGCGACGTCGTCATTGAGGCTGTCGGCGAAGGGGCCGACACCGTCATCACCAATCTCAGCACGTATGTGCTCGCCGACAACGTGGAAGAACTCCAACTCGTCGGCGCCGGTACGATCAACGCCGGCGGCAACGCGCTCGCCAACGTGATCAGCGGCGGCGCGGGGAACGACACCCTGGGCCTGATCGGCACGGCAGGCGGCGCCGACACGTTCAACGGGCTCGGCGGCAACGACGTCATCTATCTCGATGGCGACGATACCGCGGTCGGCGGCTTGGGTGACGACGAGTATCACGTTACGGCGCTCGGCGGCACGATCACCGAACACGGCGGTCAAGGCGTCGACACCGTCATCGTGTCGGTCGGTTCAAGCTTCACGCTCGGTTTCTCGCTGGAGAACCTGACTTATACAGGCGGAGGCGATTGGACCGGCAACGGCAACACCGACGACAACGTCATCACCGGCGCCGGCGGCGGCGACACGCTGTGGGGCGATGACGGCAACGACACGCTGAACGGCGCGGGCGGCGCCGACACGCTTGACGGCGGCGCCGGCGCGGATGCGATGGCGGGCGGGGCAGGCGACGACACCTATATCGTCGACAACGCCGGCGACGCGGTGACGGAAGCGGCGGATGAAGGCACGGACGCCGTACAAGCCGCGATCAGCTACACGCTGACGGCGAACGTCGAGAATCTGACGCTCACCGGTTCGGCCGACATCAACGGCACGGGCAACGGCGCGGCGAACACCATTACCGGCAATAGCGGCGCCAACACGCTGGATGGCGGCGCTGGCGCGGACGCGATGGCGGGCGGCGCAGGCGATGACACGTACGTTGTCGACGACGCCGGCGACACAGTCACCGAGGGCGCGAGCGAGGGCGTCGACACGGTGATGTCGTCCGTGACTTACACGCTGGCGGCGAACGTGGAGAACCTCACCCTCACCGGCGTTGGCGACATCAACGGCGCAGGCAATAGCGGCGCGAACGTGCTCACGGGCAATAGCGGCGCCAATATCCTCGACGGAGGCGCGGGCGCCGACACGATGATCGGCGGGCTTGGCGACGACACCTATGTCGTCGATGACGCGGGCGACATCGTGACGGAAGCGGTCGGTGAAGGCGCCGACACGGTGCAAGCCTCGATCAGTTACGCGCTTGGGGCGGATGTCGAGAATTTGGTCTTGACCGGCGCTGCCGATATTAATGGCGCGGGCAACGCTGCGGCGAACACGATCACCGGCAATAGCGGCGCCAACGTGCTCGATGGCGGCGCGGGAGCCGATGCGATGTTCGGCGGCGCGGGCGACGACACCTATGTCGTCGACGATGCCGGCGACGCGGTGACGGAAGCGGCCGACGAAGGGACGGACACGGTCCAAGCTGCGATCAGCTTCACGCTCGGCGCCAACGTCGAGAACCTGGTGCTGACCGGCTCTGCCGACATCAATGGCGCGGGCAACAGCGCGGCGAACACGATCACCGGCAATAGCGGCGCTAACGTGCTCGATGGCGGCGCTGGCGCGGATGCGATGTCCGGCGGCGCGGGCGACGACACCTATGTCGTCGATGACCTAGGCGACGTGGTGACCGAAGCGACCGCCGAGGGGACGGATACGGTTCAGGCTTCGATCAGTTACACACTCGGCGCGGATGTCGAGAACCTGGTGCTGACCGGTGCGGCCGACATCAACGGCACGGGCAACGGTGCAGCAAACGCCATTACCGGCAACAGCGGCGCCAACGTGCTCGATGGCGGCGCAGGTGCGGACAGCATGTCCGGCGGCGCCGGTGACGATACCTATATCGTCGACGACGCCGGCGACGCAGTGACGGAAGCGGCGGACGAAGGCGTGGACGGAGTTCAGGCGTTTGTCAGCTACACGCTGAGCGCCAACGTCGAAAATCTGCTGCTCCTCGGCGCGGGTGACATCAACGGCACGGGCAACGCCGCGGCGAACACGATCACGGGCAATGGCGGCGCCAACGTCCTCGATGGCGGCGCGGGCGCAGACAGCATGTCCGGCGGCGCGGGCGATGACACCTATGTCGTCGACGATGCCGGCGACAGCGTTAGCGAAGACGTCGCGTCGGGCGTGGATCTCGTGCAGGCTTCGGTGACCTTCACACTGTCCGCCAATGTCGAGAACCTGACTCTCACGGGTGCGGCCGACATTAACGGCACCGGCAACGCCGAGGCGAACACCATCACCGGCAACAGCGGCGCCAACGTGCTGGATGGCGGTGCGGGCGCCGACGCGATGGCAGGCGGCGCGGGCGACGACACTTACGTTGTCGATGACGCCGGCGACGCGGTCACCGAAAGCGCCGACCAAGGCGCCGATACGGTCCAGGCCGCGATCAGCTATGCGCTGACGGCCAACGTCGAAAACCTCACGCTGACCGGAACGGCCGACATCAACGGCACGGGCAATAGCGCGGCGAACGTGATGATCGGCAATAGCGGCGCCAACATCCTCGATGGCGGCGCGGGCGCAGACAGCATGTCCGGCGGCGCCGGCGACGATACCTACATCGTCGACGACGTCGGCGATGCGGTCACCGAAAGCGCCGGCCAAGGGACCGATGCAGTACAGGCCTCGATCAGCTACACGCTGGGCGCCGACGTCGAAAACCTGGTGCTGCTCGGAACGGCGGACCTCAACGGAACCGGCAACGCGGCCGCGAACGCCATCACCGGCAACAGCGGCGCCAACACCATTGATGGCGGCGCAGGGGCCGACGCGATGGCGGGCGGCGCTGGCGACGACACTTATGTCGTCGATGACGCAGGCGACGCCGTAACTGAAGCGGCCGACGAGGGCGCGGACACTGTGCAGGCGTCGATCAGCTATACACTTGCCGCCAATGTCGAGAACCTGGTGCTGACCGGTACGGCCGACATCAACGGCACTGGCAACGCCGCGGCGAACGCCATCACGGGCAATAGCGGCGCCAACATCCTCGATGGCGGCGCGGGCGCGGACACGCTGAGCGGCGGCGCAGGCGATGATACCTATGTCGTCGATGACGCCGGCGACGCGGTGCTGGAAAACGCCTCGGAAGGTGTCGACACCGTTCAAGCCTCGGTGTCCGTCACCTTGGCCGCGAACGTGGAAAATCTCGTCCTGCTCGGCGACGTGAACGGGACCGGCAACGGCGACGCAAACACGATCACGGGTTCAGGCGGGACCAACATCATTCACGGCGGCGCCGGCGCTGATGTGCTGACCGGCGGCGCCGGGCTTGACTTCGTGTACGGCGACCAGGGCGACGACACCATCATCATCAACGGCACGGCCGATGCGCAGGCCGGTGAAGCCTATGGCGGCGGCCAAGGTTACGATACGCTGCGCGTGCTTGGCGCAGACGTCGACTTCCGCACAATGTCAGTCGGCACGATGGAAGCGCTGGCGCTGCAGAACTCGAACGTGCAGCTGAACGCGGCGACGGTAGGCGCAGGCTTCCACCTGGCGCTGGCGGTCGACGGCATGAATGCAGTCAACAGCATTCATCTCTATCGCACGACCGCCGGTTCGACCTCGCTCGCGGGCTGGACGTTCCAGAACTGGGCCGCCGGATCGACGATCACGCTCGAAGGCTCAAGCGGCGCCGACACGCTCACAGGCTCGTCGCAAGCCGACGCCCTTATCGGCGGCGACGGCGACGACACGCTGAACGGCGGTTCGGGAGCCGACAGCATGGCTGGCGGCGCCGGCAATGACACCTATGTGGTGGATAACGCTGGCGACACGCTGAGCGAACTCGCCGGCGAGGGCGCGGACTCCGTTCAGGCCTCAGTGAGCTATACGCTTTCGGCCGAAATCGAGAACCTGACGCTCACCGGCGTGGCGGCTCTGAACGCAACCGGCAACGCGCTCGCCAACACCATCACCGGCAACGACGGCGACAATGTCATTGACGGCGGCGCCGGCGGCGACGCAATGACAGGCGGCGGCGGCAACGACACCTACATCGTCGACAGCCTTGGCGATGTCGTCACTGAAGCGCTCAACGGCGGCGTCGACAGCGTGCAGACGGAGTTGAACAACTACGTTCTTGCCGCCAACGTCGAGAACCTCACCCTGACCGGCTCGGCTGCGATTAACGCTTCGGGCAACGCGTTGGCCAACATGATCGCCGGAAACAGCGGCGACAACATGCTGACCGGCGCCGCGGGCAATGACCTGATCGACGGCGGCGCGGGCGTCGACACGGCGGCCTATTCTGTTGCATCGAGCTCCGCCAGCTGGGTGCGCAACGCCAACGGCACGTGGACGGTTACGGCCGGCGCCGACGGCGTCGACACCCTGAGCAACGTCGAAGTCCTGCACTTCGCCGACCGAGACGTTTATCTGGACCTGGCCGCGCACAGCTTCTCCGGCGACGGCACCTCCGACATCATGTTCAGGCGCAACGACGGCGTCGTTGCGACCTGGAACGTCAACGGTACATCTATCTCGTCCGCATCGTTCCTGGTCACCGCCGGTCCGGAATGGACGGCGCTGGGCATCGGCGATTTCAACGGCGATGGCTGTGCGGACGTCCTGTGGCAGCGTACGGACGGGATGGTCTACGAGTGGCAGATGAATGGCGGCCTGCAGGCGGCCAGCGCGATCACCGGCCTCGGCAGCGGCTGGTCATATCTCGGCATCGGCGACTTCAACGGCGATAATCGCGACGACGTGGCCTGGCAGCGCAATGACGGCATCGTGTTTATTTGGCAGATGGACGGAACCTCTATCGCCGCCGCTAATGCCGTGGTGGGGGTTGGCGCCGAGTGGGATCTCGCAGGCATCGGCGACTTCAATGGCGATGGGCAGGACGATTTCCTGTGGCATCGCGGCGACACCGGTCAGACGGTCATCTGGCAGATGAACGGTTCGTCGATCGAAAGCGCTACCGCCCTGAGCACGCAGCCCGCCTTGAACTGGAACATCCTGGGTGTCGGCGACGTCAACGGAGATGGGCGCGACGACATCATCATGCAGCGGGCCACCGACGGCATGGTGCGCATCTACTCGATGGACGGGGCTACGGTGTCGAGCGTTGAAAACGTCGCCACCGCCAATCCGGCCAATTGGAGCTTCGAAGGCATCGGCGACTATAACGGCGACGGCCGCGACGACATCTTGTGGCAACGCAGCGACGGGACCGTGTTCGTGTGGCTGCTCGACGGGTCCAGCATCATCGGTGCGGGTGCTCTGGCCGGCGTCGGCGGCGATTGGGATGTCATCGGCGGGGGCTAAAAGGGTACGCCCCACCTGTTATGGCGGGGCGCCCTGTTTCTACGTCTCGTGCGGGCCTTACGGATAAGGCTCGCCGTTCTCGTAGAAATATTGTCCCGAACGCGGATCCTGGAAGTAATAGCGTCCGCTGCGTTCGTCGTAGCGCTGGCGTCTGTTCACATCGCCGCCACAGCGCCCGTCCTGTACGCAACCAGCATAAGCGCCGGCGGCCGCACCGACAGCCGCGCCTACCAGGGCGCCCGTGCCTGCGTCGCCGTCGCCCACATTGTTGCCGATCACTGCGCCGGCGACGCCGCCGAGAACGGCGCCGGTCGCGGCGCTGCGTTCCGTATTGCCGGTTGCCGTGCAAGCGCTCGCCAATAAGGCGGCCGATACAAACAGAGCGGCGCGTATCATGAGCTTCTCCTCGTAAAGCAGGCCGGAAGAACGTCTCAGCCAGAGGGCTGTTCCTGTTCCGCCCCCCGCCGCATGCGGTTCCAGCAGCGCGCTACTTCGCCAAACACGCGAGACGCGCATGCGGGTCACGCCAAAGCGGCGCGCGCGGATGTGGGGCGCCATTTACCACGTTTAGGTTTCTACCTAGGCGCGTCTCGAGGCCGTAGCGCGCCGCGGGAGGGAACCATGATCGGTCGTCATTCGCGCCTGCGCAGTCGCGCACTCTCAAGTTCAATTCTGCGTCCGTTGCTGGGCGCCGTTATGCTGGGCGTCGTGGCGCTCAGCGCCTCGCCGGCCTGGTCGCAGGAAGATCAGGAAAGCGAGCCCATCGTCGTCACTGGGTCGCGCATCCGAACGCCGCTAGCGCAGGAAGAGCCGATCACCACGATCGGTCAGCAACAGATCGATCAAACCGGTCTTTCCTCGACCGCGGACGTGCTGCAGCGCATTCCGCTGTCCGGCGGCGGCTTGAACACGCGCTTCAATTCCTCGGGCAATTTCGGCAACCCGCCGGATGGCGGCGGCGTCGGCGCGGGCGCCGCTGAAGTCGATCTACGTTACCTTGGTTCGCCGCGTGTGCTCGTGCTGGTCGACGGGCTTCGCTGGGTCAACGGCGCCTCCGCGTCGGGCGTTCCGGGCTCAGTCGACTTGAACACCATTCCTTCCGGCATGATCGATCGCATCGAAGTCCTGCAACAGGGCGCATCGCCGATCTACGGCTCGGACGCGATCGCCGGCGTCGTGAACATCATCACCCGCCGTGAGCAAGACGGCTTTGAAGGATCCGCCCAATACGGCGGCTACTTCGACGACGGCGACGGCGAAACGCAAGAATACAACGCTTCGTACGGCTTCCATTCGAACAACACCGACATCGTGTTCGGCGCCAGCTATGTGAACCAGGAGCCGATCCTCGCCGCAGATCGCGACATCGCGCTGTTTCCAGAACCCGGCGCCACATCGTGTCTTGCAGGGGGCTGCTCATCGGGCACGCCGCTCGGCCGCTTCATCATCCACGATCCCAACACCAACCAGGATCTGGACATGACCTTGGTGTCGGCGTTCCCGCCCGGGGGCTTCCCGACCTACAATCCAGCAAATCCCACCGGACCGGGCGAGGACTTCAAGGACTTCACCGATCTCGATCGCTTTAACTTTCAACCCTACAATTACGTTCTGACTCCGTCGGAGCGGTTCAGCACGTTCGCGCAGGCGACCTTCGAGCTTCCGCATCAGATGGAATTGCGGGTGCGCGGTTCGTATGTGAATCGCCAGTCTGCGAACCAGGCGGCGCCGCTGCCGCTGTTCGTCGGGCCGGACGCCGGCAACGGCAACTTGCTCGACACGGTCGTGATCTCGGCCGCCAATCCCTACAACCCGTTCGGTTTCGACCTCGGTCCCGGCACGCTGGCCTTCGTTGGGCGCCGCCTGGTTGAGGCGGGCCCGCGTCACTACGAGCAGGACGTCGACAGCTGGAACCTTACCGGGACGCTGGCCGGCAGCGTGCAAGTCGGCGCCCGCACGTGGGACTGGGATGTGAATGCTGTGTGGGCGAGCAACCGCGCCGACCAGACCTTCACCGGCAACGTCAATGCGCTGAACGTGGTGACGGCGCTTGGCCCGAGCTGCACCGGTTCGTGCGTGCCGCTCAACATCTTCGGGGGCGCGGGCTCCATCACCCCGGCGATGCTCAACTATATCGGCTTCGTTCAGCACGACAGTTCCGAGCAGAACCTGCAGGATTATTCGGCCAACATCACCGGCGACATCCTCGACATGCCGGCGGGGCCGCTCTCCTTCGCCGCAGGCATCGAACACCGTCACACCGACGGCCGCTTCGACCCGGACCCGATCGTCGCTGCCGGCTTCTCGTCCGACATTCCGGCGCAACCGGCTCAGGGCGAGATCGAAGTGCAGGAAATCTACGCCGAATTCCGCATACCGCTCGTCGCCGACAAGCCGTTCATGCAAGAACTGACCGCATCGATAGCCGGCCGCGCATTCGACTACTCGACCTCGGGCGAGGACCAGACGTTCCAGGCCGGTCTTCGCTGGCGGCCGACCTCGGAGATGCTCTTCCGCATCAATTGGGGCGAGGGTTTCCGGGCGCCATCGATCGGCGAATTGTATGGCACCGCGTCGCGCTTCGACCAGGAAGTGCGCGACCCGTGTTCGGACTTCCTTGGCCTCAATGGCGGCCCGGTTCAGTCGGGAACGGTGCAGGGCAACTGCATCACCAATGGCGTGCCCGCGGGCGGCACCTACGTGCAGCTCAATCCGCAAGTGCCGGTGATCACCAGCGGCAACGTGAACCTCGAGCCGGAGACTAGCGAAAGCTGGAATCTCGGCTTCGTGTGGCAGCCGAGCTTCCTCAGCGATCGCTCCTGGACGGACCGGGTCACGTTTGAGGTGAATTACGCCGATATCACGCTCGACGGCGCCATCAAGGCGCAAGACGGCCAGTCGCTGCTCGACCGTTGCGCACAGACCGGCGACGCGCTTGCCTGCTCGACGATCACGCGCACGGGCACCGGCACCATTTCCGGCATCGCCAATCCGCTGATCAATATTGGCGGCATCGAGGAAACGGCCGTCGATCTCACTATCGACTGGCAGTCTCCGGACTGGAGCTTCGGCACGTTCTCGGTTCGCTCGACCACGTACTTCCTGCTGGAGTTCAACGAACTGGTGCCAACGGCGACGGGCATCGTCGCGATCCCGCGTGAAGGTACGGAGCGGGGCAGCCCGGACCAGGCCTATCCCGATGTGAAATCCACGCTCACCGTGAACTGGGAGCTCGGACAATGGGGCGCGACGCTTACGGGGCGCTACATCTCGGAGGTGGATGAACCCGCGGGCGTCGACAATACGCTCGAGGCGATCACCTACCTCGACGCGCAGCTTCGTTGGCGCCCGGCGGTGCTGGACGACAACATCGTGCTGGCGGTCGGCGTGAACAACATCACCGACGAAGATCCGCCGGGATGCTTCAGCTGCGGGCTGAACAACTACGATCCGACGACGTATGACGTCCCGGGCCGGTTCGGTTATCTGCGGATCAGCTACCGCCGCTGAGCTGAGCCAATGGTCAAATCACTTGTGCGGCGCGTAGGCGCCGCACATCTGATTCTTGCAGGTCCAGCACCTCGCGCAGCACGGCTTCCGTGTCCTGCCCCAGAAGAGGCGGTGCGCAGCGTGCGGACGCGGGCGTCTGGCTCATGCGGATGGGACTTTTGGTGAGCCTGACTTCGCCGCCATCGCACCGCGGCAGCGTCTCCGTCGTGTTCCGCGCCACCACGTGAGGATCCGCGAACGCCTGCGGGACGGTGTTGATCGGACCGCATGGGACGCCCGCCTTTTCCAGCGCTGTCATCCAATGCGCTGTCGGACGCGCTCGCATCACGACCGCGATGGCGTCTGAAAGATCGATGCGATTGGCGACGCGCGCAGCGTTGGTTGCGAAGCGCTCATCGTCGGCCAGCTTCAGACCGGCTGCCGCACAGAAGCTGCGGAACTGGCCATCATTTCCGACCGCCAACACCACATGGCCGTCAGCGGTGGCGAAAACCTGATAGGGTGCGATCGTCGCGTGGGCGTTGCCGAAGCGCTTCGGTTCCTCTCCCGTCAGATGGAAGCTTGTGGCGAGGTTCGCCAGAACGGCCATCTGAGACTCGAGCAGGGAAATGTCGATGTGCTGGCCCACGCCGGTGCGTTCCGCGTGGCGTAGCGCCGCGAGGATCGACGTCACGGCGTACATGCCCGTGAACAAATCCGCGATCGGAAGCGCCGACTTCATCGGCTCGCCTGCAGGATCGCCGGTCAGGCTCATGGGCCCCGCCATGGCCTGGATCATGAAATCGTAACCCGCCCGCTCGGCATAGGGGCCGGTCTGGCCGAAGCCTGTGACGGAGCAATAAACGATCGCCGGATTGAGTCGCGAAATGGTTTCGTAGTCGAGCCCGAACTTGCGCAGGCCGCCGGTCTTGAAATTCTCCACCAGCACTTGGCAGCGCGGGACCAGCCGGCGCACGAGATCGGCGCCGTCGGGTTTCGCGAAGTCGATCGTGACAGAGCGCTTGTTGCGGTTGGCGGCCAGATAATAGGCGGCGTCGCCGCGGCGCCCGTCTTGCGTTTCGACGAAAGGGGGACCCCAGCTGCGGGTGTCGTCGCCGGCCCCTGGCTTTTCGACCTTGATCACGTCGGCGCCGAGATCGCCCAGGATCTGCGTGGCCCACGGCCCCGCCAGCACGCGCGAAAGGTCGAGCACGCGCACGCCGCTGAGCGCGCCTGCTGCACCGGGAGACGATTCGTTCATTGCCCGATGCTGCCTTGTTGGTTAGAGCCACGCCATGAGCAATGAAGCCCCGGACGTTCCCGATTTCAGCGGCACCTGGAAGCTTGTGCCCAAGGAGAGCAAGCTGCCTGGCATGCCTGTGAAGCAGATGATCGTGCAGATCACGCATAAAGACCCGGACTTCGCGCAGGTCAGCAAGGTCGAGTACATCGACGGCCGGACCGCCGTACGGACTTTCATGGGGCGAACCGACGGTGAGAAGTTCGCCAACGCCAGCGCCGACGTCATGGTGGTCAGCGTAGCAAAGTGGGTTGGCAAGGAATTGCTGATCGAGACGACAATCGATCCGAAGTCCGGCGAGGCGCCGCTGCGGGATTATTGGTCGCTGACCGACGGCGGCAGGAAGCTCAGGATGGAGCATCGCGACGATGCGCTGAATGGCTTCGTCGGCGTGCTGGAACGGATGCAGGATGGCAAGTGAGCGAACGCCCGCCGCCGAAGGCGGGTGCCAGTGCGGCCGGGTGCGCTACGCGCTCTATGTGCCGCCGCAGAACGCGCACGCCTGTCACTGCCGCATGTGTCAGCGCGCCGTCGGCGGCGCATTTGCGCTGCTCGCAGGCGCGCCGAAGAGCGAGTTCGCCTGGACGAAAGGCGAGCCGGGCGTGTTCGCAAGCTCCAACCTGGCGACGCGTGCTTACTGCCGTGACTGCGGCACGCCGCTGTCGTTCAGTTACAACCTTGCGGAAGCGCGCTTCTACGTGACGATCGGCTCCCTGGATCGGCCGGAACGAGCGCCGGTCGAAAAGCAGTACGGAATCGAAAGCAAGCTCCCTTGGGTGACGTTTTGCGAGAGCATCGCCGGTGAGACGACCGGCGCCGATGCGGACGCCGCCGCCTTTTTCGCCAAGCTCGAGAGCCGGCAGGGGTGAGCGAAGGTCACCGCATTCGCTCGCGCGTGCGGGCGCTCTATTTCGGGCACACCAACGCGGCGGTGCGTTTCCAGGGCCTGCTGCTAATCCTTGATCTTGCGATCATCGGTTTCTTCGTCGCCAGCCAATTCCTGATGAAGCAGCCGTGGTTCTGGTTCGCCGACGCGGCGATTGCGGTGTTTCTGGTCATCGATTTGGGCGCGCGACTGTTTGCGCTGGGCAGCGTGCGACGTTGGCTCAAGTACCCAGTGACCTGGGTCGATCTCGTCGTGTTGGCGACGCTGCTTCTTCCAACCGTGCTCACGAATTGGGGCTTCCTGCGTATTTTGCGCCTGTGGACGCTGGTGCAGAGCGAGCGCTTCTGGAACGTGCTCGCGCGCGGACGCTGGGACGACACCTACGTGGAGGATCTGACCAAATCGATTGTCACGCTCGTCGTCTTCATTTTTCTGGCCGCCGGGATGACGCAAGCCCTGTTCATGGGCGACCATCCGAAGCTCAACAATTTCGTCGACGCCATGTATTTCGTCGTCACCTCGCTCACCACGACGGGGTACGGCGACATCACCATCGACACCGCTGGCGGACGCCTGTTCTCAATTGCGCTCATGATCGCAGGCATCAGCCTGTTCTTCTCCATCGCGCAGAAGGCCTTCGCATCGCCGCAGAGAACGGTGGCCTGCGGGACGTGTGGTCTCAGCCGCCACGACCCGGACGCCCGATTTTGCAAGAATTGCGGTTCGGAACTGGTTGCGCCCTTGCGCGGGACGGCAGGCACGGCCAGAGGGAAGTCAAAGCCACGTCCGGCGGGCGGTTAGCTCAGCGGTAGAGCGTCTCCTTTACACGGAGAGGGTCGGGGGTTCGATCCCCTCACCGCCCACCAGCCGTGGCGGCAAGCTTAGCAAGGCTGTCTCGCGGGCCCGGGTTCCACCCCGCAGTCCTCCAACTGTCGCACAGCGACTCCTGCTAGGCTTTCTCGTGCTAGACATTGTTTCGGGGACAAGGACGCAAATGATGCGGGCATGCCTGTATGCGCTTGCGCTGACTGCCGGCCTTGGGGCCTGCAGCCCCGCTGCGGTCGCGCCGCTCGGGCCCTCCGCCGCCGAAGCGACGTCGCTCCCAATGCCCGATTTCAGGGCTCACATTGGCCAGACGTACGAGGCTTTCGTCGCCTCGCCAGAGATGACGCGCTATGCGCCGGGGGAGCTGGGCTTAAACCCGGCGGAGCAGGGCCGGCTGGCCGTAAACATGAATGCGCCGATGCCTGGCAAGATCGCCGAAGGCGGAGGCGCGCAGGCGCTGGTGTTCGGCGGCTGTGCGCAAACCGGGTGTGCGGACGGGGCCGGACTGATGGCCATAGACCTCGCTACCGGAAGCGTTTTTTTGGGTGTCCGCGATGGCCAGGGCGCGGATGTCCTGGTGCCGAACGATCGGATCGAGGCGCTGCTGCGCATCAACGCGCCGACGCGGCGCTGGGACGATCCGGCCGGCTGGAGCGAAGCCCCGGCGCAGGCAGGTCAGCCTTAATCTATTTGCGCTACAAGCTCTCTCTTCGCGCGCTTGACCGGGGGAGCGGGTTGCCCTAACCCCCACCGTCTCGCGAACGGACGCGGGTGTAGCTCAGTTGGTTAGAGCGCCGGCCTGTCACGCCGGAGGTCGCGGGTTCGAGCCCCGTCACTCGCGCCATCGCGCCCCTCTCACAACTTGCAGCCGATCGCATGACCGCCTGACCGCCGAGGGCGTTAGCGGGCTGCCACACGGCGGCGCTGAGGTCCGCGGTCGCATTCTCTAGATGAGAGCTGTTCGCAAATCGAGCCAAGCATTGCGGTGCGCCGCGGGCGCCACTAGCGTCCGCGCCAATTTCGCGGCTGCGGCGCCTCTCACCCTGGCGTCGCGGTCCGATGCGTCTTAGGTGGACCCCAAAGGACGAACATGGGCCTCGACCTCACTGATTACCTGCCGATTATCATCTTCCTGGCGGTCGCCGTCGTGCTCGGGGCAGGGTTCCTGATCGCTGCCTGGGTGATCGCGCCGAAGGATCCGGACAAAGAGAAAGTCAGCGCCTACGAGTGCGGCTTCAACGCCTTCGACGACGCCCGCATGAAATTCGACGTGCGCTTCTATCTGGTCTCGATCCTCTTCATTATTTTCGATCTTGAAGTGGCGTTCCTGTTTCCGTGGGCGGCGACGCTTGGGCATCTGGCGCCCGATGTGGCGGCCTTCACCTTCTGGTCGATGATGACGTTCCTGGCCGTGCTCACGGTCGGCTTCGTCTACGAATGGCGGAAAGGCGCACTCGAATGGGAGTGAGCGACAAACCCGTGCTCTACGGCGATGCAGGCCGTGTGCTGGTGGAAGGCGGCTACCCCGCCAAAGAAGACGACCCGTTCTACACCGGTCTCTCCAACCAGCTCGCCGACAAAGGCTTCCTGGTCGCGGCGGCGGACGATCTCATCACCTGGGCGCGCACCGGTTCGCTCATGTGGATGACGTTCGGTCTCGCGTGCTGCGCGGTCGAGATGATGCAGGCCTCGATGCCGCGTTACGACCTTGAGCGCTTCGGTTTCGCGCCGCGCGCCAGCCCGCGCCAGTCGGACGTGATGATCGTCGCCGGCACGCTCACCAACAAAATGGCCCCCGCACTCCGCAAGGTTTACGACCAGATGCCGGAGCCGCGCTATGTGATCTCGATGGGGTCCTGCGCCAATGGCGGCGGCTATTATCATTATAGCTACGCTGTCGTGCGCGGCTGCGACCGCGTCGTGCCCGTCGACATTTACGTGCCCGGCTGTCCGCCGACGGCGGAAGCGCTGGTCTACGGCGTGCTGCAACTGCAACGGAAAATCCGCCGGGAAGGAAACATCGAAAGATGATTGTTCGCGTCTGGAGAGCGCGCGCCAAGGCCGACAACGCCCAGGCGTATCGTGACCATTTGCAGACGCACGTTTTTCCGGTGCTGCAGAGCATTGAGGGTTTTCTGGGCGTGCAATTGCTTGAGCGCGCCGACGGTTTGAACTGCGAGTTCGTGGTGGAGAGCCGCTGGGCCGACATGAAGGCGGTGCGCGCGTTTGCGGGCGATGCCTTCGAGAACGCGGTCGTGGCGCCGGCGGCGAAGAAGGTGCTCTCCTGGTACGACACGAAGGTCGAGCACTACGAAGTGACGGTGGAACGCAAATGACGACCCTCAGTGACCTCGGCGCCCACATCAAGGGCGCGATGACCAGCGCGGTGACGGACGTGTCGGTCGGGGTGGGTGAGCTCACGCTCAGCGTCGCCGCCGATCAGATCATCCCGGTGCTCACCTATCTGCGCGACGATCCGCGCTGCAAGTTCACGACTTTGATCGACATTTGCGGCGTCGACTATCCAGAGCGCGGCAAGCGTTTCGACGTCGTCTACCACTTGCTCTCCATGCATCTGAACCAGCGCGTGCGGGTGAAGATCGAAACTGACGAGCAGACGGCGGTGGCGTCCGCGGTTGGTGTGTGGCCCGCAGCCGACTGGTTCGAGCGCGAGGCGTTCGACATGTACGGCATTCTTTTCAGCGGGCACCCCGATCTGCGCCGCTTGCTGACCGATTACGGCTTCCAGGGCTATCCGCTCAGGAAGGAATTCCCGCTCTCTGGCAATGTCGAAGTGCGCTATGATCCTGAGCAGCAGCGCGTTGTCTATGAGCCGGTGAAGCTCATGCAGGCATACCGGAATTTCGATTTCTTGAGCCCATGGGAAGGTATTCCCGCCGAGCTTCCCGGCGACGAGAAGGCCGGGCGTCCGGATCAGACTGGCTGATGCCGATTTGGAGCGCCTTCGAGCAGCCACCTGAGGTGGCGCTGCACGAACCGATCACGCTGAAGCGCGTTGCGATCGGCGCTGGCGCTGGCGCGCTGCTCGGCGCGGGTTTGGCGGCGCATTTTTTCGCTTTTGAGTGGCTCTATCAGCGCGACGCGTGGGCCTCCGACGGACGTTTCGGTCAGATCGTCGGCATGACCGCCGTAATTGGCGCCGTCGCATACTATTGCGTGCGGCGTATTCTCCAACGCGTGGACATCCGCGTGACGCCATGGCTGGCCGCGCCCCTGGCGATGTGGCTGACCGCAGAGCAGCTCGTGCGTATCACGCCGCACAGCAGCGATCCGCTATTCGGCGAGATGAACACGCATACGTCGCAGATTGGGATCGCTTCGTTCGTCGTCTTCGTCGCTATTGCGATGCTGGGCGTCGCCATCGTGCGTTTCTTCGACTGGCACATTGGCGATCGGGAGCGCCGCGAGATCGCGCGGGAGCAGACGGACCAATGAGCACGCAGGCTCAGATGCGTGGCGTTGCGCCGGTTCTGCTCGTCGCTGACGTGCAGAAGACGGCCGCCTATTTCCGCGACGCGTTGGGCTTCAATATTCCGCGGTTCTGGGGCGATCCGCCCATGTTCACGATCGCCAGCCGTGACAAGCTCGAAGTGATGCTGAACCAGGTGGCGCCCGGCGACGCGTTCAAGCCGAACGGCGCCTATGACGGGCGCTACGATACGTATTTCTGGGTGCAGGACGCTGACGCGTTGCACAGCGAGTTCGCGGGCAAGGGCGCCGACGTCGTCTGCGCGCCGGACGACCAAGTTTACATGATGCGCGAGTTTTCCGTGCGCACGCCCGACGGCCACTTGCTGGCTTTCGGTCACGACATCTCGGGACAGAGCAATGGCTGACGATCTTTCCAACGCGCCGCCGGAAGAGAAGCGCACGTTCACGATCAATTTCGGCCCGCAGCACCCGGCCGCGCACGGCGTGTTGCGTCTCGTGCTGGAGCTGGACGGCGAGGTGGTCGAGCGCGTCGATCCGCATATCGGCTTGCTGCACCGCGGCACCGAGAAGCTGATCGAGTACAAGACCTACCTGCAGGCGCTGCCGTACTTCGATCGTCTCGACTACGTCGCGCCCATGAATCAGGAGCACGCGTTCTGCCTGGCGATCGAGAAGCTCGCCGGCATCGACGTGCCGCGCCGCGCCAGCATCATCCGCGTGCTCTATTCCGAAATCGGCCGCATCCTGAACCATCTGCTGAACGTCACGACGCAGGCGATGGACGTTGGCGCGCTGACGCCCCCGCTCTGGGGCTTCGAAGAGCGCGAAAAGCTGATGGTGTTCTACGAGCGCGCCTCCGGCTCGCGCATGCACTCGGCCTATTTCCGGCCAGGCGGCGTCCACCAGGATTTGCCGCCGCAGCTGATCGAAGACATCGATGATTGGTGCAAGCAATTCCCGCGCGTCATCGATGACATCGAAGGCCTGCTCACCGACAACCGCATCTTCAAGCAGCGCAACGTCGATATCGGCGTGGTGCCGGTGAAGGACGCGCTGGATTGGGGCTTCTCCGGCGTGATGGTGCGCGGCTCCGGCATGGCCTGGGACCTGCGCCGCTCGCAGCCGTACGAGATCTACAACGAACTCGAGTTCAAGATTCCGGTCGGCAAGAACTGCGACAATTACGACCGCTATCTCTGCCGCGTCGAAGAGATGCGCGAATCCACCAAGATCATGCGCCAGTGCTGCGAGTTGCTGCGCAAGACGCCGGGTCCGGTGATGCCGGTGGACTCGAAGTTCGCGCCGCCGAAGCGCGCGCGCATGAAGAGCTCGATGGAAGCGCTCATCCACCACTTCAAGCTCTATACCGAAGGCTTCCACGTGCCGGCGGGCGAGATTTATGCCTGCGTCGAGGCGCCGAAGGGCGAGTTCGGCGTCTATCTGGTGGCGGACGGCACCAACCGGCCGTACCGGTTGAAGATCCGCGCGCCGGGCTTTCCGCACTTGGCGGCCATGGATCACCTCTGCCGCGGCCACATGATCGCCGACGTCTCCGCCGTGCTGGGCTCGCTCGACATCGTGTTCGGGGAAATCGATCGGTGACAGCGGAACATGCACCGCTCATGCTTTGGATCGAGGGCCTGGTGGCGCTCGGTTTCGCGCTTGCGTTCCTGCTGCACGCGTTCGTCGCCTTTCAGCCGCAGCATGTGGAGCATCATCCGGCCCGGGTGCGCATCGGCGCGCTGATTCAGGGGATGACCGTCGGACTGGCGTTCGGATTCGTGATGCTGCCGCTGCGCACCGGCTACATGCAATTTCGCGGCATCGATGTGCCCGGCATCCCCTACATTTCCTCGCTGGCGCTGCTGCCGGCGTTCCTGCTGCTCTGGATCATCCGCCGCGGCGCATTGCTGAAGGCGCCTTACGTGAAGAATTATCTGCGCGCCTATCGCCGCGCGTCGCTGCTGAAGGCGAAAGACGATGCGCTGAAGGCGCTCGCCAAGCTCGATCAGATCGAAGGCCGGAGAGCGTCCGCATGACCCCCGCCGATATCGTTCAGCGCCAGCTGGATACCTACAACGCACAAGACCTTGACGGATTTTGCGCCTGCTTCGGCGAAGACGTCGAACTGGCCGGATTCAACGGACCTGTGACCAATCGCGGGCAAGCCAGCCTGCGCGAGCGCTATGGCGGATTGTTCAAACACTTTCCCCAGAACCACGCCAAGATTCTGCATCGCGCTGTGGTGGGCAACGTGGTCGTCGACCATGAGGAAATCATCCGCGCGCCCGGCCAGGCGCCGTTCTACGTTGTCGCCATTTACACCATAGAGCACGGACTGATCGCCCGCGCCGATTTCGTGAGAGATACATGAGCGTCCGCCGACTTGCCGCCGAACAACCAGACAGCTTCGCGTTCTCGCCTGAGACGATGGAGCAGGCGCGCTGGTGGATGGCCAAATATCCGCCGGAACGAAAGCAATCGGCGATCATCCCGATCATGTGGCTGGTGCAGAAGCAGGAAGGCTGGGTGAGCGAACCCGCCATCCAGGCAATGGCGAAGCTCTTGGAGATGCCGGCGATCCGGGTGCTGGAAGTCGCCACCTTCTACACGATGTTTCATCTGGAGCCGGTCGGCAAACATCACTTCCAACTCTGCGGCACGACGCCGTGCATGCTGCGCGGTTCGGAAGAGCTGAAAGAGGTGTGCTCGCGGCGCGTTGGGCCGAAACACAGCGTCAGCGCCGACGGCAAGTTTTCCTGGGAAGAGGTCGAGTGCCTGGGCGCCTGCGTGAACGCGCCCGTGATCGCGATCGACGACTATTACCACGAAGATTTGACGCCCGCGGCGCTCGAGGCGCTGATGGACAAGCTCGCGCGCGGCGAGGAGATCAAGCCGGGCTCGGCCATTGGCCGCCAAACCTCGGCGCCGGATGGTGGCGCGCAGGTGCTGACCGATTCCACCCTCTATGACGGGTCGCTCGGCAAGCCGATCACGCTGCCGGGATTGCCGGAGAAGGCGCCGTCATGAGCTATCGGCCGCCACCCGGTCTGTCGCCGAAGACAATCGTGATCGTCGCGATCATCGAGGCCGTGCTGCTGATGGGCGGCGTGGCGCTCTATTTTCAGACGTACGAAATCTGGGGCATCATCGCCGCGGCCGTTATTGGCATGGCGATGTTCGCCGCCGTTATCGTGCGGGCCGCGCTCAATCAGAAGGCGGGCGATGGTCAATCCTGAGCCGCCGCCAAACACGCCGCGCGCCAAGGCGCGGCTGCCGTTCGAGGAAAAGCCGTTTCGCAGCGGCCAGAAGAATGCGCGCCTGTTTCTGTACGGCGTGCTGACGCTCGGGCTCGCGGGGCTCGCGGCGTACATGGCCCTCGTCATGCGCATGCCGCTGACCAGCGGCTACGTCGCTGCGCCCGCCGTGGGCGCGCTTTGGTTCGGTCTTCGGACCTTCATGTCATTGAACGTAAGAGGCTGACGTGCTCGCCGATAAAGACCGCATCTTCCTGAACCTCTACGGCGCGCACGGCGCCGATCTCGAAAGCGCGAGGAAGCGCGGCGCCTGGAACGGCACCGCCGACATGATCGCGGCTGGCCGCGAATGGATCATCGGCCAAGTGAAAGAGAGCGGCTTGCGTGGACGCGGCGGCGCTGGATTTCCCACCGGCTTGAAGTGGAGCTTCATGCCGAAAGAGGTGAAGGACCGCCCGCACTACCTCGTCGTCAATGCCGATGAGTCCGAGCCGGGGACGTGCAAAGACCGCGACATGATGCGCCACGATCCGCATCTGCTGATCGAAGGCTGCCTCATCGCCTCGTTCGCGATGCAGGCGCACGCGGCCTACATCTATATCCGCGGCGAGTACGTCTATGAACGCGAAGCCATGGAGCGCGCGATCAAGGAGGCCTACGACGCCAAGCTCGTCGGCAAGAACAACGTGCATGGCTGGGATTTCGACATCTACATGCACCATGGCGCCGGCGCGTATATCTGCGGCGAGGAAACGGCGCTGCTCGAAAGCCTCGAAGGCAAGAAGGGCCAGCCGCGACTGAAGCCGCCGTTCCCGGCGAATATCGGCCTCTATGGCTGCCCGACGACGGTGAACAACGTCGAGTCGATCGCGGTGGTGCCGACGATCCTGCGTCGTGGCGCGAAGTGGTTCGCAAGCTTTGGGCGCCCGAACAACACCGGCACGAAGGTGTTCTGCGTGTCGGGCCACGTGAACAAGCCCTGCAACATCGAAGAGGCGATGAGCATTCCGCTCAAAGAGCTGATCGAGAAATATTGCGGCGGCGTGCGCGGCGGCTGGGGCAATCTGAAAGCCGTGATCCCCGGCGGTTCGTCGGTGCGCATGATCCCGGCGCACGAAGCCGAAACCGTGCTGATGGATTTCGACTCGCTGGTCGCGCTGAAGTCGGGCTTAGGCACCGCGGCGGTGATCGTGATGGATCAATCCACCGATCTCATCCGCGCCATCGCCCGCATCGCCTACTTCTACAAGCACGAGAGCTGCGGCCAGTGCACGCCATGCCGCGAAGGCACCGGCTGGATGTGGCGCGTGCTCGAACGCATGGCCAAAGGCGAAGCGGAGCACAAGGAGATCGATCTGCTGCTCGACGTGGCGGGGCAGGTGGAAGGCCACACCATTTGTGCGCTTGGCGATGCGGCCGCGTGGCCGATCCAGGGGCTGATCCGTCACTTCCGTCCGGAGATCGAGCAACGCATCGATCGCTATCGGAGTGCGAAGGGTTTGCACCAAGTCGCGTCTGTGGCGGCGGAGTAGGGCTGTGAAACACTTCGTCCTCTTCTACGATTACCCCGCCGACTTCCGCGATCGCCGTGCGCCATTTCGGGGTGCGCATTTGGAAGCGGCGAACGCTTCCGTCGCGCGCGACGAACTGCAACTTGGTGGCGCGTTCTCCGATGATCCGCCGCAAGGCATGCTCTTGTTCAAGGGCGAGACGGCCGCGGTCGCCGAAGAGTTCGCGAAGAACGATCCTTACGTGAAGAACGGCGTCGTGCTGTCATGGAAGGTTCGCGAATGGACCACCGTCGTCGGCCCGCTAGCGCTTACGAAAGTCTAAGCTGCGCGGGAACTCTGCTGCGCTACGCTGTGATGCGGAGGGTTGGGGCGGCTTGCGTGGGGAGCCACCATGCCCATTATGTTTGTCGACAGCGCCCAGCCGGCGCTGCACGCGATGACTGCGCCTAAGATCAAGCGCTTGCGTAGCCATGCCGAGGACCTGCTGTTGCGGCTGCTCCCGGAAACGGACCTCGCCGCCCCGCCGGCGTCCATCCTGTTCGAGTTCGAGGGCAGGGGATGGCGCATGTCGCTCGATCCCGATCTGGGGACCTTCGCGCTTACCCCCGTGCACTGACGCGCCGCTGACGCGGCGTTATTGCGGGCGCTCTTTTTGCTTCTTGTCGTCTTTCGGTTTGCGGAAGGGATGACCGCGCTCGTCGTCCATGCGGTCCGAACGCGGGTCCATCTCGTGCGCTTTCTTGAGGCGCTCGAATTGATCTTGATCGCGGCGTTGCTCGCTCATGTGAGACCTCCTCACCAACGAGAGCGGGGCGGCTTGCCGCCGCCCCGCCTCTGGCTCGCGCCTAGCGGCGCTGATCGTCTTCGCGGTCTTGCCGGCGTTGGCCCGGCTGTTGCGGCCGCTCCTGGTCGTCGCGGCGCGGCGTCTGCTGCTCTTGCTGACGCTCGCCCGGCTTCTTTTGTTGCTCGCGCGGATCGTTTTGCTGGTTGGCCATGTGGACGCAATCCTTCTGTTGCCCGCCCTTACGGAAGCAACGTGTCTGGATGGTCGCCGTTCCTGAGAAACTACCGCACAGCCCAGTAAAACGCCGTAACCTCCAAGGGTTGTTCCGGCACCGCGTTGCACGATGTCACAGATGCGAACAGGTCGCATCTAGACCGCGGAAAGTCCGGACGTTTCGCCCCCTTGCGGCGACGCAATAAATGGGTCATTCGCTCCCGCGAAAGCGACAGACTCATGGCGAAAATTCTCGTCGACGGCGCTGAAGTCGACGTCCCTCCGGAATTCACCTTGCTGCAGGCGTGCGAAGCCGCCGGCGCAGAGATTCCGCGCTTTTGTTACCACGAGCGGCTATCCATCGCGGGCAACTGCCGCATGTGCCTCATCGAGGTGAAAGTCGGCGGCAAGTCCGGGCCGAAGCCGGTTGCGAGCTGCGCGCAGCAGGTGAAAGATCTGCCGCCGCCGCGCGACAACCTCCTGAACGAACTCATCACCACCGGTCCTACCGTCACGAAGGCGCGCGAAGGGGTGATGGAGTTTCTGCTCATCAATCACCCGCTCGATTGCCCGATCTGCGATCAGGGCGGCGAGTGCGACCTGCAAGACCAGTCGATGGCCTATGGCCGCGGCGGCAAGCGCTTCGACGAAAACAAGCGCGCGGTCGAAGAGAAGTTCATGGGCCCGCTGGTGAAGACGGTGATGACACGCTGCATTCAATGCACGCGCTGCATCCGCTTCGTCACCGAAGTCGCGGGCGTGTCCGAGATCGGCGCAACGGGCCGCGGCGAGGACATGGAAGTCACCACCTATCTAGAGGCCTCGCTCACAAGCGAACTTTCGGCCAACGTGATCGATCTCTGCCCCGTTGGTGCACTCACCTCGAAGCCATATGCGTTCAATGCGCGGCCATGGGAGTTGCGGAAGACCGAGACGATCGACGTGATGGACGCGCTGGGCTCGAATATCCGCGTCGACGCCCGTGGTGACGCGGTGCTGCGCGTGCTGCCGCGCGTGAACGAAGAGATCAACGAAGAGTGGATATCGGATAAGACGCGCTACGCCGAAGACGGCCTCGCCCGCCAGCGGCTGGATCGGCCCTACATCCGCGAGAACGGCAAGCTCCGTCCGGCAAGTTGGGACGAAGCGCTCGGCGCCGCCGCCAATGCGCTGCTAAAAGGCGGCGACCGGATTGGCGCGATCGCGGGCGATCTTGCCTGCGCCGAGAGCATGAAGGCGACGCTCGATCTCTTTGCGGCGCTCGGCTCCAAGAACCTCGATTGCCGGCCGGACGGCGCCAAGATCGGCGGCGGACCGCGCAGCGGCTACATCTTCAACGCCACCATCGCCGGCATCGACGAAGCGGATGTGATCTTGCTCGTCGGCACGAACCCGCGTCTGGAAGCGCCGGTGCTCAACGCGCGCATCCGCAAGGCCTGGCTGCGCGGCGCGCAGATCGGCGTCATCGGCGAAGCCGCGGACTTGAGCTACCGCTACACGCACGTCGGCGCGAGCGGCCAAGCGCTCTCCAAGCTCGGCGATTTCGCCGACGTGCTGAAGGGCGCCGCAAAGCCGCTGGTGATCGTGGGCCAAGGCGCGCTGGCGCGCGACGATGGCGCGGCGATCCTCCGCAGCGTCGCCAAGCTCGGCTACGGCGTGAACGTGCTGCACACGGCGGCAGGCCGCGTCGGCGGTCTCGATCTGGGTTTTCTGCCGGGCGCCGGAGGCAAGGATGCCGCTGCAATGCTGAAGGGCGGGCTTGAGACGCTGCTGCTGCTGGGCGTCGACGAAGTCGAGCTGCCGAAGGCGGGCACGGCCATTTATATCGGCACGCACGGTGACCGCGGCGCGCACCGCGCCGACATCATCCTGCCGGGGGCCGCCTACACCGAAAAAGACGCGACCTGGGTCAACACCGAGGGCCGCGTTCAATACGGCCGCCGCGCCACCGCGCCCAAGGGCGACGCGAAGGAGGATTGGACGATCCTGCGCGCGCTCTCGGCGGTGATGGGAAAGACGCTGCCCTACGACTCGCTCCAGCAGCTCCGCGCCAAGATGATCGCCGATCACCCGACGTTCGGCCGCGTCGACTACGCGCCGGGTCCGGGCGAGGGCGTCGACGGCATCGGCGCCGATGGCGCGCTGAGCGATGCGCCGCTGAAGAGCCCGATCACGGACTTCTATCTCACCAACCCGATCGCCCGCGCCTCGAAGACGATGGCCGAGTGCTCGCGTCAGAAGGCTGAGAGCCAAAGCACGAAGGTGGCGGCGGAATGAACCCGAACGCCGACTACGTTCCGTTCGTCAATTGGCCGGTCGAGGTTGAGTGGACGCTGATGAAGACGGGCCAGATCCTGGCCATCGCCATCTATCTGCTCCTGACGCTCGCCTTCATTCTGCTGTTCGACCGCAAGGTCTGGGCGGCCGTACAACTGCGCAAGGGGCCGAACGTGGTCGGCCCCTTCGGACTGCTGCAATCCTTCGCGGACTTCTTCAAGTTCGTGATGAAGGAAATCGTCATTCCCGCGGGCGCCAACAAGACAGTCTTCATCCTCGCGCCGCTGATTACCTTCGTGCTGGCTTTCATCGGCTGGGCGGTGGTGCCGCTGGCGAGCGGGGTGGTGATCGCCGATCTCAATGTCGGCATCCTCTATCTGTTCGCGATCTCGTCGCTCGGCGTCTATGGCATCATCATGGGCGGTTGGGCGTCAAACTCGAAATATCCCTTCCTTGGCGGCCTTCGCTCAGCCGCGCAGATGGTGAGCTACGAAGTCTCGATCGGCTTCGTCATCATCACGGTGCTGCTGCTGGTGGGCTCGCTCAACCTGACGACGATCGTTGAAGCGCAGCGTGCCGGCATCTGGACCTGGAACGGGTTCCGCATCTTCGACCTGGCGACTTTCCCCAACAATCTCTGGGTCGGCGTCACCATGTTCGCGATGATGGTGGTGTTCTTCGTGTCGGCGCTGGCTGAAACCAACCGTCCGCCGTTTGATCTTCCGGAAGCGGAATCGGAACTCGTGGCGGGCTATCAGGTCGAATACAGCTCGACGCCGTATCTGCTGTTCATGATCGGCGAGTATCTGAATATCGTGCTGATGTGCGCGATGATCTCGATCCTGTTCCTAGGCGGCTGGCATCTGCCGTGGGGACCGGTCGACAATCCGGTGCTGGGCTTCCTCGTGCTCGCGGCGAAGATTTGGTTCAACTTCTTCCTGTTCGCGATGGTGAAGGCCATCGTGCCGCGCTACCGCTACGACCAGCTCATGCGTTTGGGCTGGAAGATCTTCTTGCCGACCTCTTTGGTCGCTGTCGCCGTCATCGGCTACTACGTCACGTTCCTTGCGCCGCCGAGCGTGTCCGCAAGCTTGGCGGGAGGCTAGACCATGAGCCGCATCCTCCAGGCCGCGAAGGGCGCCCTGATGCTCGACATGATCGGGGGCTTCATGCTGGGCATGAAGTACCTGGTCCGCCGCAAGGCAACCGTGAACTATCCGTTCGAGAAGGGGCCGCTCTCACCGCGTTTCCGCGGCGAGCACGCGCTGCGGCGCTATCCGAACGGCGAAGAACGCTGCATCGCCTGCAAGCTCTGCGAAGCGATCTGCCCGGCGCAAGCCATCACCATCGAAGCCGAACCGCGCGCCGACGGCAGCCGCCGCACCACGCGCTACGACATCGACATGGTGAAGTGCATCTATTGCGGCTTCTGCCAGGAGAGCTGCCCGGTCGACGCCATCGTCGAGGGGCCGAACTTCGAGTTCGCGACCGAGACGCGCGAAGAACTCTACTACGACAAGGAACGGCTGCTCGCGAACGGCGACCGCTGGGAGCGCGAGATCGCCAAGAATTTGGAACTGGACGCTCCGTACCGCTAGAAGGCGCGCGGGGTTGAAGGGCGGACCGACCGGTTCGGCCCGAAGCGAAGAGGGATGTGACGGGAATGGTGGCGGCGATCGCCTGGTGGGTGTTGTCGATTATCGCGGTCGCTTCGGCGTTCGCGGTGATTTCCGTGCGCAACCCCGTGCACTCAGTGCTGTTCCTGATCCTGACCTTCTTCACGTCCGCGGGCTTATTCGTCCTCTTGGGCGCCGAGTTTCTGGCGATGCTGCTGGTGGTCGTCTATGTCGGCGCGGTCGCGGTGCTGTTTCTGTTCGTCGTCATGATGCTCGACGTGGACTTCGTCGAGCTGAAGCAGGGCTTCCTCAATTATTTGCCGGTTGGCGCTCTCGTCGCGTTCGCGCTCATGGCTGAAATCGGTTTGGTCGCGAGCGCGGCCAGTTCGGCCGGCGGCGCGCCGATCGCGCTGGCGCCGGAAGGCGAGGCGCCTGTCACCAACGCGCAGGCGATCGGCGAAGTGCTCTACACCGACTATCTTCTGCTCTTCCAAATGGCGGGGCTCATCCTGCTGGTCGCCATGATTGGCGCCATTGTGCTGACCCTTCGCCACCGGCCGGGCGTCAAGAAGCAGGATATCGCCGCCCAGGTCGGTCGCCGGCGCAGCGAAGCTGTCGAGCTGAAAGACGTCACGCCAGGGCAGGGGATCGGCTGATGGAAATCGGGCTCTCCCACTACCTGATCGTCGCCGGCCTGTTGTTTACGATCGGCGTCTTCGGAATCTTCGTGAACCGCAAGAACGTCATCATCATCCTGATGTCGATCGAACTCGTGCTGCTGTCGGTCAACATCAACCTGGTCGCGTTCTCGGCCTTCCTGCGCAACATCGAGGGCCAGATTTTCGCGATGCTGGTGCTGACGGTCGCCGCCGCCGAGGCCGCCGTCGGTCTCGCCATTCTGGTGACCTACTTCCGCAATCGCGGCGGCATCGCCGTCGAAGACATCAACCAGATGCGGGGCTGAGGCAGTGCAATTCTCCCCCGAAGTCCTGATCGTCCTGGGGCCGCTCTTTGCGGCCGCTTTCGCCGGCCTGCTGCAACGCTATATCGGCGACCGTATCGCCCAGATCGTAACGACGGGCTCGGTCGGCTTGTCGCTGCTGCTCTCGTGGCCGATCTTCATCGGCTTCGTCTGGGGCGAGGCGACGCCCCACGTCATCGAGCTCTTCCGCTTCATCGACGTCGCCGGTTTCACCTCCACCTGGAGCGTCCGCATCGACACGCTCTCGGCGGTGATGCTGGTGGTCGTGAACACGGTGTCGTTCCTGGTTCACGTCTATTCGTGGGGCTACATGGCGGAGGACCCGCATAAGGCGCGGTTCTTCAGCTATCTGTCATTCTTCACCTTCGCGATGTTGGCGCTGGTCACCGCCAACGACTTCCTGCAGCTCTTCTTCGGCTGGGAAGGGGTGGGCGTCGCGTCCTATCTGCTGATCGGTTTCTGGTATCAGAAGCGCTCCGCGAACGACGCGGCCATCAAGGCCTTTATCACCAACCGCGTCGGTGATTTCGGCTTTGCGCTCGGGATCATGGCCGCGTTCTTCTGCTACGGTTCGATCCGCTACGACGAAGTGTTCGCCGCCGCGCAAGCGCATCCGGACATGATGCTGGGGATCGGCGCGCTGCAAGTGCGCGCGGTCGAGGCGGTGTCGTTCCTGCTGTTTATCGGCGCGATGGGCAAGTCGGCGCAGTTTTTCCTGCACGTCTGGCTGCCGGACGCGATGGAAGGTCCGACCCCGGTCTCGGCGCTCATTCACGCGGCCACTATGGTGACCGCCGGCGTATTCATGGTCGCCCGCTGCGGCGACCTCTTCCACATCGCGCCCTACGCGTCAGGTTTTGTCACCGTGATCGGCGCGACGACGGCGCTCTTCGCGGCGACCGTTGGCGTGGCGCAGAACGACATCAAGCGCGTGGTCGCGTACTCAACATGTAGCCAACTCGGTTATATGTTCTTCGCCGCCGGCGTCGGCGCCTACAACGCGGCGATGTTCCACCTCTTCACGCACGCCTTCTTCAAGGCGCTGCTCTTCCTCGGCGCAGGCTCGGTCATCCACGGGCTGCACCACGAGCAGGACATGCGCAACATGGGCGGCGTCCGTAAGCCCATGCCGGTCACCTGGGCGATGATGACGATCGGCACGCTGGCGCTGATCGGCTTCGGCATCCCTGGCGTCGGCGGGTTCGCCGGCTTCTACTCCAAGGACGCCATCATCGAGAGCGCCTACGCGTCGAACGCCATTGGCGGCCAATTCGCGTTCTGGTGCGGCATCACCGCGGCGTTCCTGACCAGCTTCTATTCCTGGCGCCTGGCTTTCATGACGTTCGAAGGCACGTTCCGCGGCGCATCGCATGGTCACGGCCACGACGACCACGCACATGATGATCATGGTCACGGTCACGCGCATGCGAAGCCCGACGGTTCGGCGCCGGCGCACGAGTCACCGATGGTGATGCTCGTGCCGCTGTTCGTGCTGGCGGCGGGCGCGGTGTTTGCGGGCTTCATCTTCGCGCCGTATTTCCTGGGCGAGCAAAGCCATCACTTCTGGCGCGAAGTGATGCCGCTCGCGGCGCACGAGGGCGAGCATCACATCCCGGCAGCCGTGATTTGGGCGCCGCTCGGCGTCACCGTCGCCGGCTTCCTGGTCGCCTGCATCTTCTATCTCTGGCAGTCGGGCGCGGCGAAGGCGCTGGCCAAGGGTCCGGTATGGGCCTTCCTCTACAACAAGTGGTACTTCGACGAGATTTACGACTTCATCTTCGTCAAAGGCGCGCGGGCCGTGGGCGATCTCTTCTGGAAGGTCGGCGATCAGAAGATCATCGATGGCCTGGGGCCTGACGGCGTCACAACCGCCTCGCAATTCTTCTCGCGCGCGTTGCGGCGTCTGCAGACCGGCTTCGTCTATCACTACAGCTTCTTGATGCTGATCGCGGCGGTCGCGTTCGGCGCCTATGCAATCTATGCCGGCACCGGGGGCGGGCGATGAAAGAGCTCGTGGCGGGCTGGCCGCTGCTTTCCATCACCATCTTCCTGCCGGCGGCGGGTGCGCTTTGGATTCTGGCGTCGCGCGCGATGCTGCGCGGCGACAATCCGGGCTTCGACAAGGGCGTGCGTCTGATCACGCTCATCGTCACCATCGCGACGTTCCTTGTCTCCTTGGTGGCGTTCGCGGTCTTCGATCCGACCGCGGCGGGCTACAGTCTCGAAGAGAAGATCCCATGGGCGTTCGGCGCGTCCTACCACGTCGGCGTCGACGGTCTGGCGATGTCGCTGGTGCTGCTGACGACATTTCTGACGCCGCTCTGCATCCTGGCGAGCTGGTCGATCGAAAAGCAGGTCGCCATCTACATGGTGCTGTTCCTGCTGCTCGAAACGCTGATGATCGGCGTCTTCTGCGCGCTCGACATCGTCGTCTTCTATCTCTTCTTCGAAGGCGGCCTCATTCCGATGTTCATCCTCATCGGCGTGTGGGGCGGTCAGCGGCGTGTCTACGCGGCGTTTAAGTTCTTCCTCTACACACTCTTGGGTTCGATCCTGATGCTGGTGGCGATCGTCGCCATGATCTCGATCGCGCACACCACGAGCATCCCCGAACTCACGGCGTACGCGCAGACGACCAGGTTCGATCCGAACGTGCAGATATGGCTCTGGCTCGCCTTCTTCGCGTCATTCGCCGTGAAGCTGCCGATGTGGCCGGTCCACACCTGGTTGCCGGATGCGCACGTCGAGGCGCCGACGGCGGGCTCAGTCGTGCTGGCGGCGATCCTCTTGAAGATGGGCGGCTACGGCTTCCTGCGCTTCTCGCTGCCCATGTTCCCGGACGCGTCACACTACTTCACGCCGTTCGTGTTCGCGCTTTCGTGCATCGCCATCGTCTGGGCCTCGCTGGTGGCGTTCCGTCAAGTCGATATGAAGAAGCTGATCGCGTACTCGTCGGTCGCGCACATGGGCTTCGTCACGCTGGGCATCTTCTCCGGCACCATGCAGGGCATTCAGGGCGGCATCTTCCAGATGCTTTCGCACGGCATCATCTCCGGCGCGCTCTTCCTCTGCGTCGGCGTCGTCTACGACCGCATGCACACGCGCGAGATCGCCTTCTACGGCGGCCTCGTGAACCGCATGCCGGTCTACGCCGCGGTGTTCATGCTGTTCACGATGGGCAATGTCGGTCTGCCGGGCACGTCGGGCTTCCCCGGTGAAATCCTCACCATGGTGGGCGCCTTCCAAATTCATCCCTGGTTTGCGGCCGCTGCGTGCCTGGGCGTGATCTTCTCAGCCGCCTATGCGCTGACGCTTTATCGCAAGGTGGCGCTCGGCAACATCGAGAACCCGAAGCTCGACGGCATCACGGACCTTGAAGGGCGCGAGTGGGTGACCTTCGCGCCGCTCATCATTGCGACCCTGATTATGGGTCTGGCGCCGGGCTACGTTCTCGATTTCACGCGCACTTCGGCCGAAGCCGTCGCCGCCGCCTACACCGGAGGCGCGCAATGATGTCGCCGCTGCAAGACCTCATCGCCAGCGGCCCGCATGCCTGGCCGGAGATTATCCTGGTCGCATACGCGCTGCTCGGCGTGCTCGCCGGCGCTTGGTTGAAAGACCGCGCGTTCGGCTTCCTCTCGATCAGCGCCGTCGTTGCCCTCATCGCGGCCGGCGCCGCGGCGATCATCTATCGTCCCGTTGCGCCGGTAGAGATTTTCCAGGGCGCACTGGTCGTCGACGGCATCGGCGTGTTCGCCAAGACGTTGATCGCGTTCTCAGCGGCCGCCACGCTCTTTCTCGGCGCGGACTACTTCTCCGCCATCAAGGAGAAGCGCTTCGAGTATCCGCTGGTCGTCGTCCTGGCCGTGCTCGGCATGTTCGTCATGGTCTCGGCGCAGGACCTGATCAGTCTCTATGTAGGCGTCGAACTCAGCAGCTTGTCCGCTTATGTGCTGGCCGCTTGGCGGCGCGATGATGCGCACTCATCGGAAGCTGGCCTTAAATATTTCGTGCTGAGCGCGATTTCGTCCGGCCTGCTGCTGTTCGGCTCGTCGTTCGTCTACGGTTTCACCGGCTCGATCCGCTTCGACGCGATTGCGGCAGCGGTGCATGAAGGCGCGGGCGGGGTGGGCATCATCTTCGGCCTCGTGCTCATGCTGTGCGCGCTCGGCTTCAAGATGTCGGCCGCGCCATTCCACATGTGGACGCCGGACGTCTACGAAGGCGCGCCGACGCCGATCACCGGCTTCTTCGCGGCGGCGCCCAAGGTCGCGGCCGCCGCGCTGATGGCGCGCATTCTCTACGAACCTTTCGGCGGCATGATCGACCAGTGGCGACAGGTGGTGGTCGCCCTTGCGGCCATCTCGATGATCTGGGGCGGCGTCGCGGCGCTGCTGCAGACCAACCTCAAGCGGCTGATGGCGTACTCGTCCATCAACAATATGGGCTTCGTGCTGATGGGGCTCGCGAGCGGCGCGCAATACGGCCCGTCTTCCGCACTCATCTATCTGGCGCTCTATCTGCCGGCCACGATCGGCATCTTTGCGCTCATCCAGGCGATGCGCCGCGACGGCCAGCCGGTCGAGACGGTCGCAGACCTCGCCGGCCTCGGCCAGCGCCGCACCTGGATGGCGGTGATGTTCACGATGCTGCTGTTCTCGCTGGCGGGTATTCCCCCGCTGGTCGGCTTCTTCGGCAAATACGTGGTGTTCATTGCAGCCATCAACGCGGGGCTGGTCTGGCTCGCGATCGTCGGGGGCATCGCGGCGGTCATCGCCGCCGGCTATTATCTGCGTCTCCTGGCCTCGATCTGGTTCAGCGCCCCGGCGGCGGCGACACAGCCCGCGTCCGGCGCTATTGTGCTGACCGCGACGCTCGCGTCCGCGCTCAGCTTCCCCATCCTGGTGTTGGCGCTTGGCGCGATCCAGCATTGGGCCGAGTGGGCGGGACGCTCGTTTTAGAAAGCCGCTTCATGATCGACGCAGGCGCGCCGGTCCAAGTTTTCGACGAAATAGACTCCACCATCCTGGAGGCGCGCCGCCGCGCCGAACGAGGCGAGCTTGCGCCGGTGTGGCTGATCGCCAGGCGCCAGACGGCAGGCCGCGGCCGCCGTGGCCGCGCATGGTCGTCGCTCGACGGCAATCTGTTCGCCACGCTGCTGTTCACGACCGATCGCCCGCCAGCCGAGATCGCGCTCCTGGGGTTTGCAACCGGCGTTGCAATGGCGGAGAGCTTCGACGAGATCGTCGGCGCGGGCCACGCGACGCTGAAATGGCCGAACGACGTATTCCTCGATGGCGCAAAAGCCGCGGGCATCATGCTGGACAGCGGCGGCGCCTGGGCGGCGCTGGCCTTCGGCGTGAACCTCGCGGCGGCGCCGGAGGCGCTGGATCAACCCGCCACCTCGCTGCGCGCGTTGCTGCCGCCGGACGTGGCTGCGCCCGAACCGTTGCACTTCTTCGCGCACATGCGCCCGAAACTGGAGCGCTGGTCGGCGCGTATCGTCAGTGAGGGATTTGAGCCGTTGCGTGCGGCGTGGCTCGCGCGCGCCCACGGCCTCGGCCAGGCAGCGCGCGTGTTGCAAGGCGATGTGGCGCTTGAGGGCCGAATCGCAGGGCTATCGCCGCGTGGCGAACTCGAACTCGATACGGCCGAAGGCCGCCGCCTCGTCGCCGCCGGCGACGTCCTTCTTTCCAGCGCCGCCTGAGAGGCCCCATGCTGCTCGCCATCGACGTCGGCAACACCAATACCAAGTTCGCGATCTGGGACGGCGCGGCTTGGCGCGCGCAATGGCGCGCCTCCACCGACACCACACGCACGGCCGACGAGTACGCGCCCTGGCTCAATCAGATCATGGCTCTTTCCGGCCTCTCATTCGCCGATGTGAGCGACTGCATCATCTCCACCGTGGTGCCGCAGGCGCTGTTCAACCTGCGCAATCTGTCCCGGCGCTACATCAACAAAGAACCGATGGTGATCGGCGAAGACGGTCTGAAGCTGGGCATCCAGGTGCGTATCGATAAGCCGAACGAAGCCGGCGCTGACCGGCTCGTGAACGCTGTCGGCGCCTTCATCGAGTATGGCGGGCCGGCCATCGTCATCGACAGCGGCACCGCCACCACGTTCGACATCGTCGGCGCGGACGGCGCCTTCGAGGGCGGCATCATCCTGCCGGGGATCAATCTTTCGCTGGCGGCGTTGCACGAGGCGGCGGCCCGGCTTCCGCGTGTGGAAATCCGCGACCCCGGCTGCGTCATCGGCAAGGACACGGTGAGCGCCATGCAATCGGGCATCTATTGGGGATCGATCGACATGATCGAAGGCCTCTGCAAACGCATTCGCGCCGAGTACGGCAAGCCGATGAAAACCATCGCCACGGGGGGCGTGGCCTCGCTGTTCGAGAACGCGTTCCCGACCATCGATCACTGGGATCAGGACCTGACTTCGCGCGGGCTTCTGGAAATCTTTCGCAGGAACGGCGGCAAGCTTTGAGCAAAGCCCAACCCGGCGACGAACTCGTCTTCTTGCCGCTTGGCGGGTCGGGCGAGATCGGTATGAATCTGAACGCCTACGGCTACGGCCCGCCGGACACGCGCAAATGGATCATCGTCGATATCGGCGTGACCTTCGGGCGCGAAGAGATGGCGCCCGGCGTCGAGATCGTGTTGCCCGATCCGCAATATCTTGAAGAAGAGCGCGACAACATCATCGCCATCGTGCTGACGCATGCGCACGAGGATCATATCGGCGCGCTGGCCTGGCTCTGGCCGCGTCTCAAGGCGCCGGTGTACGCCACGCCGTTTACCGCGGCGCTGGTGCGCGAGAAGCTGCGTGAGCGCGGGTTGTTGGAGAAGGTGCCGCTTACGGTGATCCCGTTGAAGGGGCAGCTGACGCTGGGGCCGTTCGAGATCGATTTCGTCACCCTGACGCACTCGATCCCGGAGCCCAACGGCCTGGCCATCCGTACGCCGCTGGGGCTCGTCTGGCATACCGGCGACTGGAAGATCGATCCCGACCCGCTGATCGGCGAAACCACCGACGAGGCCAAGCTCCGGGCAATGGCCGAGGAAGGCGTGCTGGCGATGGTGTGCGACAGCACCAACGTTTTCGTCGAAGGCTCGACCGGTTCGGAAGCGGAAGTGCGCGAGCGGCTCACGCAGGTCATCGCGCGCTGCACCGGCCGCGTTGCGGTGACGGCGTTCGCCTCCAACGTGGCGCGCGTGGAAACGGCGCTGCAGGCCGCGCGCGCGGTCGGACGCACGCCGTGTCTCGTCGGCCGCTCCATGCATCGCATTGTCGCCGCCGCGAAGGGCGTGGGTCTCTTGCAAGATGCGCCAGAGACGATCGACGAAGAGGAGGCTGGCGGCCTCGCGCCCGAGCATGTGCTCTACCTCTGCACCGGCAGTCAGGGCGAGGCGCGCGCGGCGCTCTCGCGCATCGCGCGCAATGAACACCGCAACGTCACGCTCAAAGAGGGCGACACGGTCATTTTCTCGTCGCGCGTCATACCCGGCAACGAGGTGGCGATTCATCAACTCTACAATCAGTTCCTGGAGAAGGGTGTCGCCCTCATCACCGCCGACGAAGAACACTTCATCCACGTCTCCGGTCACCCGGCGCGCGACGAACTCCGACAGATGTACGCCTGGGCGCGCCCAAAGATCGCCGTGCCCGTGCATGGCGAGCGGCGGCATCTGCTGGAGCACGTGAGGCTCGCGCAGGAATTGCAGATCCCCGAAGCCATCGCGCCGAATAATGGCGACATGATCCGCCTGGCGCCCGGCCCGGCCAAGGTGATCGACGAAGTGCCGGCAGGCAGGCTCTATGTCGACGGCGGCGTGATGATCGAGGCCGAAGACGAAGCCCTCCGCGACCGCAAGCGGCTAGGCGAAGAGGGGGCGATCAACGTGTCGTTCGCCATCGGCGGCAAGAAGAACGGCATTGTCGCCGGCCCCAACATCTCCGTCAGGGGCCTCTCCATGGCCGACGACGAGGAGTTTGAGATCGCTATCGACGACCTGGAGCGGGCGGCGGAGGCCGCGTTCTCCAAGCTCAACCACAGCGACCGTAAAGACGACGACCAGGTGGAGGCTGCCGTGGTCCGCGGCGTACGCAAAGCTGCGGAAAAACTCTTCGGCAAGCGGCCGCTGGTCGACGTGAGCGTGCTTAGGATTTAGACCTAAGCTCTCGTCCTTTCCCGTGAGGGAAAGGTGTCTTGAGCGAAGCTCAAGACGGAAAGGGCGGAGCAACACCCTCGGTGGATCGCCCTCTCAGTCGTCCCGCTATCGCGTGACGACAGCTCTCCCTCACGGGAGAGCACCAACGGAGTGAGCGATGATCGGAAGATTGAACCACGTCGGCGTGGCGGTGCCCTCGATCGAGAAGGCCAAGCAGACCTATCGCGATCTCTACGGGGTGCCCGAAAGCGCCATCACCGAAACGCGCGAGCTTGCGACAGCGGGGGTGAAGTTTGCGTTCGTAAACGTCGCCAACAGCCAGATCGAACTGATCGAGCCGCTCGGCGACAAATCGCCGATCCTGAACTTCCTCGCCAAGAACCCGAACGGCGGCCAGCATCACGTCTGCTTCGAAGTGGCCGACATCTACGCCGCGCGCGACGCGATGGTGGCCAAGGGCGCCACCGTGCTGAACGAGCCGCGCATCGGCGCGCACGGCACGCCGATCATCTTCATTCATCCGAAGAATTCGGACGGCGTCCTGATCGAACTCATGGAAACGCCGAAGGCGGCCCACTGATGAACTTCTTTCTGGGCGCAGCGATCTACATCATCGTCTGGTGGCTGGTGTTCTTCACCGTGCTGCCGTTGGGCGCACGTTCGCTGCATGAGGGCGGCCACGAGGTGCCGCGCGGCGCCGAACCGGGGTCGCCCCGTTCGCACGACCTCGGAAAGAAAGCGCTGATCGCGGCGGCGATCGCGGCGGTTGTGTGGCTGGGCGTGGCCTGGGCCATCACCAATGATGTCTGGAATATGCGCGGGTAAAGCGCCACGTTGCCGAGCGGGCAGGCTCAGTCTATCCAAGCCGTCCAGACGTAGGATCGACTCCCAATGCACGCGCTTAAGGTCACGCGCCAAGGTGATTTTCCCGAGTGGTACCAAACCATCGTCCGCGAGGCGGACATGGCGGAATCCTCGCCGACACGCGGCTGCATGATCATCAAGCCGTGGGGCATGGGCATCTGGGAGCGCTTCCAGCAGGAGATGGACCGCCGCATCCGCGAGACCGGTCACGAAAATTACTATTTCCCGCTGCTGATCCCGCTCTCGTTCTTCGCCAAGGAAGCCGAGCATGTCGAAGGTTTCGCCAAGGAAATGGCCGTCGTCACCCACCATCGCTTGAAGGCGATGGACGGCACGCTGAAGCCCGACCCGGAAGCCGAACTGACCGAGCCGCTGATCATTCGCCCGACGTCCGAAACCATCATCGGCGATGCGTTCAGCCGCTGGATCAAATCGTACCGCGACTTGCCGCTGAAGCTGAACCAGTGGGCCAACGTGATGCGCTGGGAGATGCGCACGCGTCTCTTCCTGCGCACCGCGGAATTCCTCTGGCAGGAGGGGCACACCGCGCACGTTGATGAATCCGACGCCATGGAAGAGACGATGCTGGCGCTGGAGATTTATCGCAGCGTCGTCGAGGACGTGATGGGCATCCCGGTCATCGTCGGCGAGAAGCCGGAGAACGAGCGCTTTCCGGGCGCCGATCGCACCTACTCGATCGAAGCCATGATGCAGGACGGCAAGGCGCTGCAAGCGGGCACGTCGCACTATCTCGGCACGCACTTCGCCGAAGCGCAGAACATCCGTTACCAGGACAAGGACGGAAACCTGACGCTCGCACACACGACGAGCTGGGGCACCTCCACGCGTCTCATTGGCGGGCTCATCATGGTGCACGGCGACGACGACGGCCTACGGACGCCGCCCGCCATGGCGCCCAAGCAGATCGTTATCGTGCCGATGCTGCGCAACAAGCCTGAAGATGCGGAGCTAAAAGACTATTGTTCGGCGCTCGCCGCGGAGTTGAACAAGCAATCCGCGCTGGGGGCGCCGGTGCGCGCGTCGGTCGACACCAAGGACGCCAAGCCCTCCGACAAGCGCTGGGACTGGGTTCGCCGCGGCGCCCCGATCATCTGCGAGATCGGCCCGCGTGACGCCGCCAACGGGCAGGTCACCTTCATCAACCGCAACGCGTTGCGGGAAGGCGAGAAGATCAAGTCCACCTCGCTCCCGCGCGCGGATTTCATCTCGCAGGCGGGCGCCATCCTGGAAACAATCCAGAAGGACCTGTTCGCCGAGGCCAGGAAGCGGCTGCACGACAATATCGTCGACGGCCTAACGACGTGGGACGATCTCGCGCGGTATTATGGAACCGCTGACGACGAGCGCGAGTTCAAGGGCTGGGCGCGCGTGCACTGGTCGAAGCCGACCGGAGCTGCGCTGGATGAAGTTGGGGATCGCTTGAAGACGCTGAAGCTGACGATCCGCAACGCCCCGCTGGATCAGCCGAAATCGTTCGGTCCCTGCATCTTCACCGGCAAGCCCGGCGTCGAAGAGATCCTGATCGCACGGGCGTATTAGTATGAGCGCACAGCCTTTTGGTTTGTTCGAACGGACGCTCGCGAACCGTTATCTGCGCGCGCGGCGCGCACATGGCGGCGTGGCGCTGATTTCCGGCATCTCCGTGCTGGCGATCGGGCTCGCGGTTGCGGCGCTCATCATCATCATGTCGGTGATGAACGGTTTCCGCGAGACGCTGCTCTCGCGCATTCTCGGCGTGAACGGGCACGTGTTCATCGACGTCTCGGGACGGCCGGGCGCGGATGTCGCCCGTTTGGCCGAGATTGCGCGGGCTACGCAAGGCGTGCTGCACGTGACGCCGATCATAAACGCGCAGGCGCTGGCGTCGGTGGACGGGCAGGCGGCGGGCGTCGTGGTGCGCGGCATTCCGCGATCGGAGCTCGAAGCGTTGCCTATCGTGATGGATAACATCCGTCCGGGCGGCGACTTGTCCGGCTTTCAGGGCGTCGACTCTCCCACGATCCTCGTCGGCGAACGGCTGGCCAACAGTCTGGGCGTCGTCGAGGGTATGGGTATTTCGCTGTTGTCGCCGCAAGGGGCGGCGACGCCGATGGGACTGGTGCCGCGCCGGAAGTCGTTCCTGATTGGGGGGCTTTTCAGCGTCGGCATGGCGGAGTTCGATTCCGCGCTCATCTACATGCCGCTTGAACAGGCGCAGATTCTATTCAGCCGAGGCGACGGCGCCGACGAGCTGGAAATTCGCATCTCCGACCCCGACCACACCCAGGGCGTCATGATGGCGCTGCGGGACAGGCTGGGGCCGGACGTCATGATCTATGATTGGGCCGCCAAGAGCCGTGGTCTCGCCGATGCCCTTATTGTCGAGCGCAACGTGATGCGGCTCATCTTCATGGTGGTTGTCGCGATCGCTGCGCTCAACATCATTACGGGGCTGATCCTGCTGGTCAAAACCAAGAGCCGGGATATCGCCATCTTGCGCACCATCGGCGCCTCGCGCGGCGCCATCATGCGCATCTTCTTCATGGCGAGCGCATCGGTCGGGCTGATCGGATTGTCGGCAGGGCTCATCCTGGGCGTCGGCTTTTGCATATTCATCGAGCCGATCCAGAACTTCATCTCGATGCTGACCGGCTTCGATGTCTTCCCAGGTTCGGTCTATTCGCTGGAGTCTCTGCCAGCCAAAGTCGAATGGATAGAGGTCCTCATTATTTCCGTGTTTACGATCGTGCTGACGTTCTCGGCGACCTTGGCGACGGCCTGGTGGGCCTCGCGTCTCGATCCGGTAGAGGCGCTGCGTTATGAATGACGTCGCCGCCATTACGACGCCGGCGCTGCGGCTGGAAGGCATCCGCAGACGCTACAAGTCGGGCGCGGGCGAGCTCACGGTGCTTGACGGCGTCGACCTCACAATCGCACGCGGCGAGATCGTGGGACTGATCGGCCCGTCAGGGTCCGGCAAGTCTTCGCTCCTGCATGCTGCGGGTCTGCTGGAGCGTCCCAACGAAGGTCACGTGACCATCCTCGACCAGGATGCCTGGGAGATGAACGACGAGGGCCGAACAGCGCTCCGCCGCAACAACATTGGCTTCGTCTATCAATTCCACCACCTGCTGCCCGAGTTCGACGCGATCCATAACGTCGCGTTGCCGGCGCTGATCGCGGGCCGCAAGCGCAAGGAGGCGCTCACGGAGGCCGAACGCCTGCTGGGCGTCATGGGTTTGTCGTCGCGCCTGCATCACCAGCCGGCGCAGCTTTCCGGCGGCGAACAGCAGCGCGTCGCCATCGCCCGGGCGATGATCAACAAGCCGGCCCTCATCCTGGCGGACGAGCCCACCGGCAACCTCGATCCCGACACCTCCACGGTGGTGTTCGCGGCCCTGTCGGACCTCGTGCGCAAAGAGGGGGCAGCCGCGCTCATCGCCACCCACAACATGGAACTGGCCAAGTACATGGACCGCGTCATGAGCGTGGACCACGGCAAGCTGGTGCAGCGCCAGTAGGCGCTTTTCAGTCATTCCAGACGGCCGGAGGCCGATCTGGAATCCAGGGACAGACAGCAGTGTGGCGGCCCTGGATTCCAGATCACGCGCCGCGTGTCTGGAATGACTGCGTTCGCAGGAAATGCGAGCCGCCCGCGTTGCGGTTGGTGTATTCGATACAACATACTGGCGATACCGAATCGCCATGGCCCAGCCCTTCATCCACCTCCGCGCCCGATCGGCCTATTCGCTGCTGCAAAGCGCCTTGCATGTTGGCGATCTCGCCAAGCTGGCGCTCGCCAACGACATGCCCGCCATCGGCGTAGCGGACGCCAACAATCTTTTCGGCGCGCTTGAGTTTTCGGACAAGGCGGCGGGCTTGGGCATCCAGCCCATCATCGGCTGCGCGCTGGATGTGAAGCACGAAGGTTTCGGCGGGGTGGTGGCGCTCTACGCGCAGAATGCCGCCGGCTACGCCAATCTGATGCAGCTTTCGAGCGCAGCGTTCCTCGATGTGGGCGCCCACGATGCGCCGCACGTGAAGCTGGAAAAACTCGCGGCCCACACGGAGGGCCTCATCGCGCTGAGCGGCGGCGGCGAGGGCGTGCTTACCGGATTGCTGGAGGCCGGTCACGCCGATCAGGCGCGCCTACTGCTCCAGCAACTGGCCGCACTCTTCGCTGACCGGTTCTACGTCGAACTCAGCCGTCATGCGGAGCACGCGGAGGCCAACACCGAAGGCGCGCTGGTGGACTTCGCCTACGATTTAGGCTTGCCACTCGTCGCCACCAACGACATCCGCTTCAAGACGCGCAGAGATCACCATGCCCACGATGCGCTGACGTGCATCGCCAACTCATCCTACATGGGCGAGGAGGATCGCCCGCGCGTCAGTCCGGAGCATTATTTCAAGACCGCCAAGGAGATGGCGGAGCTCTTCTCCGATCTGCCGGAGGCGATCGAGAACACCGCCGAGATCGCGCGCCGCTGCGCTTTCCGGGTCGAAAAGCGCAGCCCGATCCTGCCGCAGTTCGACACCAAGCGCGGCCGCGACGAAGCGGCGGAACTGAAGGCGCAGGCCGAAGCCGGTCTTAAGGCGCGTATCAAGGCGCTGGGCGACAAGCTCTCGGCCCCGGAAGAGGAGTACTGGAAGCGGCTCGAGTTCGAACTCGGCGTCATCACCCAGATGAAGTTTCCGGGCTATTTCCTGATCGTGTCGGACTTCATCAAGTGGGCGAAATCGAACGACATCCCCGTGGGCCCGGGCCGCGGCTCGGGCGCGGGTTCTCTCGTCGCCTATTCGCTCACCATCACCGATCTCGACCCGCTTCGGTTCGGCCTGCTGTTCGAGCGCTTCCTCAATCCCGAACGCGTCTCGATGCCGGACTTCGACATCGACTTCTGCCAGGAGCGGCGCGGCGAAGTCATCGAGTATGTGAAGAACAAGTACGGCGCCGATCGCGTCGCCCAGATCATCACCTTCGGCACGCTGCAAGCGCGCGCCGTGCTCCGCGACGTGGGCCGCGTCATGCAGCTGCCGTTCGGCCAGGTCGACAAGCTCGCGAAGCTGGTGCCCGCCAACCCGGCGAACCCAGTGACGCTGGCGGAAGCGATCAAGGTCGAACCGAAGCTCGAAGAAGCCAAGAAGAACGAGCCGGAAGTGCGCGAGCTCCTGAGTGTCGCGCTCGATCTCGAAGGCCTATATCGCAACGCCTCGACCCACGCGGCGGGCGTCGTCATCGGCGACCGGCCGCTCACCGATCTCGTCGCGCTCTACCGCGATCCGCGCTCGGACATGCCGGCGACCCAGTTCAACATGAAGTGGGTGGAAGCTGCTGGTCTGGTGAAGTTCGACTTCCTCGGCCTGAAAACACTCGACGTTATCGATAAGGCCGTGAAGTTCATCCGCGCGCGCGGCGAAAAAATCGATCTCACCGACACGGCCTACGACGACGAGCGAACCTACGGGCTGATGCAGTCCGGCCTGACCTTCGGTGTGTTCCAGCTTGAAGGCCAGGGCATGCGCGACACGCTGCGCAAGGTGAAGCCCACCTGCCTGGAAGATGTTATCGCGCTCATCTCGCTCTATCGCCCGGGTCCGATGAAGAACATCGACCACTTTGCGGCGGTGAAGGCAGGTCAAGAAAAACTGAAAGCCGCGCGGGCGCAGGGGCTCGACGCGGAGAAGATCGCCGAGATCGAGAACTCGATCGCGCGGCCAGACTACCTTTACCCGACCCTGAAGCCGATCCTGGAAGAGACGTACGGCGTCATCGTCTACCAAGAGCAGGTGATGCAAATCGCACAGGTGCTGTCAGGCTATTCGCTCGGGGAAGCCGACCTGCTGCGCCGCGCCATGGGTAAGAAGCAGCCGGCGGAGATGGCGAAGCAAAAAACGCGGTTCATCGACGGCGCCAAGGCCAATGGCGTGAACGAAAATCTTGCCGCGCACATCTTCGATCTGGTCGAAGAGTTCGCCGGCTACGGCTTCAACAAATCGCACGCCGCCGCCTATGCCGTGGTCGCCTATCACACGGCTTTCCTGAAGACTCACTTCCCGGTCGACTTCCTCGCGGCGTCGATGAGCCTGGATATTTCCAACTCCGACAAGCTCGCGAGTTTCCACCAAGACGCGCGCCGGATCGGCGAGCAGGTGCTGCCGCCCGATATCAATAAGTCGGAGGCGGATTTCAGCGTGGAGCAGACGGAAGAAGGCGCCGTTGCGGTGCGTTATGCGCTGGGCGCAGTGCGGAACGTCGGCGTCGCGGCGATGGAGAGCGTTGTCGCCGAGCGTAAGGCGAAGGGGCCGTTCAAGGCGCTCTACGATTTCGCTGAGCGGATCGATCCGAAAGCGGTGAACCGCCGCCAGCTTGAGAACCTCGCCAAGGCCGGCGCTTTCGATCCGCTGGAGTCGGATCGCGCGCGGGCGTTCGCGGCGGCGGAGACGATTGCAGCTTACGCGGCGCGGGTGGCGGAGGAGCGTGCCAGCGCGCAGACGAGCCTGTTCGGTTCGGAAGAGCCAAGTGCGCGGCCGGCGTTCCCGAAACCGCCCTCTTGGTCAGGGCAGGACAAGCTCGACGCAGAGCGCGAAAGCGTCGGCTTCTATCTCTCCGGACATCCGCTCTCGAACTTCTTCATCGAAGCTGGCGATCGCTACTCAAGCTACGCCGATCTGCTCGAAGAGGGCGAGGAGATGGGCCAGGGCGTGTTCGCCATGGCAGGCGTCTTGCGCCGCGTGCAGTACCGGCCGGCGATGTCCGGCGGCACGCTCGCGTTCGTATCCTTTTCCGATCCTACCGGCGACTTCGAGGCCATGGTGATGCCCGAGCACGTCGCGGCGGCGCGGGAGCGCCTGGAGGTGGGCCGCGCCTTCGTCTTCCGCGGACGTGTGCGTTGGCGGGACGGCGACATGAAGCTTGCGGCGGATACGTTCGAGCCGGTGGAGGCCGCCGAAGCGCGCACGACCGAAGATCTGCGCGTGATCCTGAAAGAAGGCGCGCCGCTGGAATTGCTGGCGCAGACTCTGGGCGCATTGCCGAAAGCCGGGCCCGGCGAAGCGCGCCCATTGCGCCTCGTGCTGAAACTCAAGGACGGCCGCGAGATCGAACTCGACACCAAGCGTCTGGCGCCCGCCGGACCCGCCGCGCGCGCGGCTTTGAAGGCCGCGCGGGGCGTCGAGCGCGTGATCTGAGACGGCAGTCCGTCCGCGTCGTCGAAGAATTCTCCCGAAAGGCGTGCAAAGCCTTGTCGGCTCCGGCGGATCGCTCTTGGATGCGGGCCGCGCGCTCCGGCTAGGCGCGGGGAGGGGTCTGATGCGTCTTCGACTGATGATCGCGTGCGTGGCGAGCCTGGGGCTCGCGGCCTGCGCGACGGCGAGTTCTACCGAAGGGGAAAACGAGCAGCCCACGCAGGAAGCGTGGACCTCGACCTACACGCCGCGACCGTATGCGCCGGTGCTGATCCGCGGCGCCACCGTGCTTGACGGCGAAGGCCATGAGTTCGCCGACACCGACGTCATGTTTCAGGACGGCCACATCACCGCCATCGGCCAGAACCTTACCGCCCCTGCAGGCGCCGAGATCGTCGACGGCCGCGGCAAGTTCGTGACGCCGGGCATCATCGACCCGCACTCGCACCTGGGCGTCTATCCCTCGCCCTCGATCAACGCGACGCAGGACGGCAACGAACTCACGCAACCGAATACGGCCGAGGTATGGGCCGAGCATTCGGTGTGGCCGATGGACCCGGGCTTCTCGCGCGCCATCGCCGGCGGCGTCACCACGCTGCACATCCTGCCGGGCTCCGGCAATCTGTTCGGCGGCCGCGGCGTTACGCTGCATCCGATCCTCGGCGCGCGCACGACGCAGGAAATGAAATTTCCCGGCGCGCCGCAGAGCTTGAAGATGGCGTGTGGCGAGAACCCTTCGCGCGTTTACGGCAGCCGCAATTCTTCGCCCGCCACCGACATGGGCAACGTCGCCGGCTGGCGGCAAGCCTTCCAGAACGCCCAGCAATACAATCGCCGCTGGCAGCATTACCGCGAAAACGGCGAGGGCGATCCGCCCGATCGCGATCTCGAAATGGAAACGCTCGCGGGCGTTCTGAACGGCGATATTTTGCTCGAATGGCATTGCTATCGCGCCGATCAGATGGCGACCGCCATTCAGATCAGCCACGAGTTCGGCTTCCACATCGCCGCCTTCCATCACGCGGTCGAGGCCTACAAGATCGCCGACCTGCTGCGCGAAGAGAACATCTGCGCAGCGATGTGGGCCGATTGGTGGGGCTTCAAGATCGAGGCCTATGACGGCATCCGCGAGAACATTCCGTTCGTGCACGCCGCCGGGGCCTGCGCCATGGTCCACTCCGACAGCGAGGTGGGCATCCAGCGGCTGAACCAGGAAGCCGGCAAGGCGATGTCCGACGGACGCCGCGCTGGTCTCAACATCACGCGCGCCGAGGCGTGGATCTGGCTTTCGCGCAATCCCGCACAAGCGATCGGCATTCTTGACCACACCGGCACGCTGACGGTCGGCAAGAACGCCGACGTCGTCGTCTGGTCGGCCGATCCGCTCACCACCTACGCCGTCGCCGAGCGCGTCTATATCGACGGGGCGCTTCACTATCAGCGCGGCCAGACCACGGAACCGCGATCCGACTTCGAACTCGGCCAAACCTATCGGGAGCGCCGCTAATGAGATTGCTCCTCGCCTCCATCGCCGCGTTCGCGTTTGCGACTCCGGCGTTCGCCGAGACCGTCCTCATCGACAACGGCCGCGTCATCACCAATACGAGCGCCGGCGTGCTCGAAGGCGGCGATGTGCTCATCGTCGACGGGCGCATCACGCAAGTGGCGCAGAACATCGCGGCGCCGCGCGGCGCGCGTGTGATCGACGCCCGCGGCAAGTGGGTCACGCCGGGCGCCTTCGCGGCGATGAGCGAAGTCGGCCTTTCAGAGATCTCCGGTTCCGGCGCGCCCAACGACGCCAATGTCAGCGGGCCGATCGTCTCCGCCGCCGCCGACGCCGGCGCGGCGTTCGATCCCGACGTCACCGCCGTTGCGATTACCCGCATCGAAGGGGTGACGCGCGCCGCGATCGCGCCGTCGCAGACGGACACGTTGTTTGGCGGCCAGGGCGCGCTTGTCTCCATGGGCGGCACGCCCGACAGCGTCTTCCGGCAGCGCGCTTTCATGGTGGTTGAACTGGGCGAAACCGGCGCATCGCGCGTCGGCGGTTCGCGCGCTTCGCTTTGGCCGGCGTTCGAGGCCGCACTGCGCGACGCGGCGGAATATCCCGGCCGCTATCGCAGCGGGCAGGGCGGCACGGTGCTGAACGAATTGGACGCCGCCGCCGTACAACGCTTCGTGCGCAGCAATGGCCTCTTTCTGGTGCACATCGAAAGCGCCACCGACATCCGCCGGCTGATCGCCTTCAAGCGCGCGCACCCGAACCTTCGCTTCGCCATTCATGGCGGCGCCGAAGCCTGGCAGGTGGCGGACGATCTCGCCGCCGCGCGCATCCCCGTGATCCTCGACCCGCTCTCGGATCTGCCGGATCGTTTCGAGCGGCTCTCGGCGCGGCTCGACAACGCCGCCATCCTGCAGCGTGCGGGCGTGCAGATCGCCATTGCGCCGCAACCCGGCACCGTGGACGCGCAACAGGCGCGGCTGGCGCTGCAACTCGCCGGCAACGCGGTCACCAACGGACTCTCATGGGATGCGGCGTTCGCAGCGGTGACGAAGGGACCCGCCGACATATTCGGCGTCGGCGGCTCGCTGGGCCAGCTGGCGCGCGGCTATACCGCCGATGTCGTGGTGTGGGACGGCGATCCGCTTGAAGTGCAGACGGCCCCGACGGCGGTGTTCATCGCCGGCGTCGAACAGCCGTTGGTGTCACGTCAGACGCGGTTGCGCGATCGCTACAACCCGACGCGGCGCTAGTCCCCAAAGCGCACGCGCGCCGACGCCCGCGGCGGAGCTTTGCTCCGCGCGGCGCTGCGTGATGGGCGCAGTGTCCTCTGTGCCTTCGCTGTGCCGCCGTGGTGAAAGAAGAAAACCACAGCGGCACAGCGGATTCACGGCGGACACGGCGCGTTACGACGTGTCGCTGGCGATGGGCGCGCTGATGCAGAGCGCGATGAGCGCTTCCGCGGGTTCAGGCATGGGCGCCTCGCCCCAGGCGCGGCTGATGCCGGCGCGGAGACGGCGCGCCAAAGCGCTCGCGTGAATGTCGATCCGGTTGAAGGCTTCGATCAGCAGCGCCACGCGGCTCAATGGATCGCGGCAGCGGAGCTTGCGGCGCAGCGCACAGCCGACGACGGCGCGCAATTGCTGGCGGCGGAGACGCTTTTCGCCGTAGCGCGCCGGCGTGCGCTCATAGCGATGGCGGCCGAGCAATTCGGCGGCGCGCAAGAAGATGAGCAGCGCGGCCTGGCGCGCCATCCGCCGGAAGGCTGCGTGGCGCTGGCGGCGCCAGGCGCTGGTCTCGACGCCCATGGCATTGAGGCACGCCACCGCCAGCCACATCAGCGCCGTCAGCGTGCCGACGATGAGCTGCAGGCGTAGCTTTGGTTTGAGGGGAGGCCGGGGCGGCGGTTGCATGGGCGGAAGCTTGGCGCCGCTCGCAAGCCGGTCGGATAGACTCCCTCAGTCTTTCCAGACGACCGCAG
>JBGAJJ010000004.1:0-572064 GCA_044224985.1 Terricaulis sp. | reverse complement strand
GACGAGATGGCCGATCTCATGATCACGGCCGGCAAGGAAATCGAAGCCGCCGTGCAGCGTCTCGCGCAAATGGCGCGCGCCGCCGGCATCCACGTCATCATGGCGACGCAACGCCCCTCGGTCGACGTCATCACCGGCACCATCAAGGCCAACTTCCCGACCCGCATCTCCTACCAGGTCACCAGCAAGATCGACTCGCGCACCATCCTGGGCGAGCAAGGCGCCGAGCAATTGCTCGGCCAAGGCGACTTGCTGTTCATGGCCGGCGGCGGCCGCATCCGCCGTCTGCACGGACCGTTCGTGAGCGACGCCGAAGTCGAACGCGTGGTCGACATGCTGAAGGCGCAAGGCGCGCCGCAATATCGCCAGGACGTCACCGAAGAACCCAACGCCGCCGGCGACAACGACAATCCGGATCTGTTCGACGGCGAAGGCAGCGGCGACGACATGTTCGACCGCGCCGTGGAGATCGTCCAACGCGACCGCAAGGCGTCCACGTCCTACCTGCAGCGCCGCCTGCAGATCGGCTACAACCGCGCTGCGACGCTGATCGAAGAAATGGAAAAGCGCGGGATCATCTCGACGGCCAACGCGGCGGGTAAGCGCGATATTCTGATCGACGTGATCGAGGAAGATTAGTGCCGGGCTTTTTTATGCCCCGCGGTGAGCCGTGCCCTGGCGTGATCGATCAGGTCACAGAGCGACACCAACCATCTTAGATCGGGCCCGACGACAGCCGCGTAATGCCTGATCGTACCTAGATGCTCGAGGAAAAACAGCCAAGCGGCATTTGTTAGCGCTGTAACGCCTTCGACTGCGGCTGCCACCGGCGTGCTTGCGGCAATTCCGGGAACGACGATGGTGCTGAGGAGTGTCGAGGCAAGCGCGCCGCCCAAAACGAGAATGAGATTTCTATTTGCCGTGACCGCGGATTTCGTCGCCCTTTCAGGGTGAGGCCCATCGCCAATCTCGGCGTTCAGGTCGTGAATGACCTCGCGCGCCTCTTCGTCGAACACGTCTGACGTAGCGCTTACCGCTTGGGCGAAGCGCTGCGCCGCACTTCGCAACACGGCAATCTCGAAATCTGTTCGGGCGTAAGCCTTCGCTCCGTCAATGAGTTCTCGACCTCTGATCGTGCTCCCAACGATCACGCCATGAAGTGCGAGAACCGAATCTATGGCCTCCGCTGCAAGATAGGGAAGGTCTGGCAGGTCTCCGTCTGCAACTGCCTTCCTGATCCGAAGACTGGAATTCTCGAGCCTGATTCCGACCGAGTACAGGCGATCAATAGAAACTGAATCGCTTTCGACGGTCTCCGCGTAGCGGTTGCATATATCACTCAGCGGCTTGTGCGCGTTGGAGCCCGCAAGTAGCGAGCTCAGTTGCTGAGCGGCCACACGCAGCTCCGGCACCAGTTGCGAAACCTGTGCTTCGTCAGTGGCAGTTGACGGCGTCCATTGGACGCCAATTGTGCCCGCGGCCTTGATGCCGAAGGTGATGCCCGCCTCCTGTTCGGGAAGGTCGGCAAGCGCTTCGGCAACTACTTCATCGGGATCGGGCCATTGCTCTGGCGGGTCGTAGTCATCGGGGCGCTCCCGCGGGGCCCACTCCACTATTCCGTCGGACTCGATTTCTTCGACCGCCGCATCGATTGCTTCTTGCTCTTCATCAGGAAACTCGTCCCAGAGCACTTCAGCGGCGTCGTAGGGCCCACCCCAAATCCACTGATAACCGCCCTCCGCTGACTCATACGGCGTCCGTTCCGCGGGGTCCTCGTATTGAGAATAGAACCAATCGACCATCCGCTCGACACGAGCCTCTTGTGATTCCGCTTGGTCGGCAGCGGTAGCCTTCAACCCAAATTCAAAGTCCCTCACAACTGTATGCGATCCGACCAACGTGGCCTTGTCGCTTTCGACGCCGGTCGGATACTCCCAAATCTCCCACTTCAAATCACCTAGCTTCGGGTGACTTACAACGGCGGAGTAGAGCGTCTCCGCGCCCATCGCACGCATGTGATAGATACCTGCCTCCCAACTCAGTTCATCGCTCTGTATCTCGTAAGACACTCCCGTGACGGCGTGCTGAATGAGCGCGGTACCTGAACAGAATACTTGCATGCGATACTCTCAATTCGCCGATGCATATTAGCGACGATCCAGCGCTCCCGACACGAGAGCTGGAAGCGAAGTAATCGGCGCTGCGTCATCCTTTACTATACCGTCGGATGTGGGTCGGAAGATTGGTGCAAGCACGAGAGCGCGGTCAGCGTCTGTCACCTTGCTCTGCTCGCTAAGCGCCAAGAACGTTTTCAGCATCGCCGCGCGCTCCTCCGAATCTATCGTGAGGTGCTGGTGGCTCATGTACATTCTAACAAACAAGCGAAGCGCCCAAAGAATAGCGGTGGTAAACACCGCCACAAGGCCGCCCACATATACCACCGCTGCTACGTGCGCCTCCTTCGGGATGGCATCGCTCAGCACGTATGCCAGTGCACTTACATACGCGAGAGCCAATGCTATGAGCCCCAATAGGAATCCGCCCACGACCCACCACCGATACACTTTGCTCTTTCGCGCGTGCTCCACCGCCTTTTCAGTCCAATACTCAACCGGTGCCTTCAATTGCATCACTGTGGTGTAGTGCGCGTGAGTGTGTTCCAGTCGCGCCAGCGCGTCTGCGACGCGCGTGTTGTATTCTTGTGTTCTCGCATCGTTGTCGATGCGGGCCTTAGTTTCGAAGGCGCGCACCTCGTCGAGCGCCTTGTTGATATCATGATGCCTTGCTTCAAGTGCGGTTCGCCCATCGACGAGCAACGCTTCCATTGATTGCCGAGCGGCGATTGGCGTTCGCTCCGAGACACCCAGCCGACCAAGCTCGACATCGATTAAGCCTGCGATCTCATCGCCACGTCGCATCGCGCCAATGTTGACGATACCCTGCGACCCTTGACCAACAGTGGCGTACCAAGCGGCATTACCCGCAAAGTAGGCACGCCATTCGTCCCCTTCGGCCAAGTATCGATCGTGGACTTCGCGAATTCGCGCAAAGGCAGGGCTCTTGCTCAGTAGAACGCCGCCTCGACGGCCGACAAGCGAGCGCGCAAACAAATCGGTCAACTCGCGCTGCAAGCGCTCGACGTTTTGGTGCTCTCCGAAGTTTTTCGTGATCTGTTCGCCTTCCACACAGAACGTGTTCTGGCGATTCCGAAGATCGGGGATGTACTCTGGTAGTCCACCCGGCACGTCTCTTTTGGGACTGAGAAAGCCGTAGGCGGCTCGTTCCACCTGGAAGAAGCCCAGAATCTCGTGTGCACTACCGAAGGTCAGCAAACCCACGCCGCCAACCTCGATCTCGAATAGTCTGGACTCTGGCATTTCAACACCAATCCGTTCTGTGGATAGAGCGTCCTTGCCTTCCAACGAGTCGCCGCGACAATTCAAGATTGCGAACGAGAGTCTTCGCAATGGGGCATCTATCCACGCCCTTCGCGCGCTAACCCCCTGAAATCCCACACCCCGCAAAATATCTATCCGCCCCCTCCTTGCGCGCCCGTATCATCTCCCCCGTCCCCACATGGGAGGATTTCGAAGAGCTCCGAACCTTTGAAATGTGGAGACATCGGCCGGCGCGGCCGCCGTCGCAGAGACGCTTGAAGGAAGAAGCTCTGAGTCATCTCAGCGCCTGCCCGATCGGTCTCTGAGCAAGTGCTCCTGCCGCTGTGTCACGAGGAGGCCCTTCGCGGGTACGCCGGACATGGGGACAGGACGCGAAGCGAACGACGGAAGGCATTGCCCGCGGGGAGCGAAACCGAGGGGTCTGGACGTTTTCGGAAACGTCCAACGCGCTGAACCGGCTAGAGGCTATGGAGCTAAGGCGGCTGGGTGCTCAGGAACCAGCCATGCCCTCGAACTCCTGGTCGCCGCTCCGGGACAAACGGCCGAGCACACGGGGCGCGTTCGACGCGCTTGCGCTGCGCAGCGATGTGCGGCGCTCCATCAGGCACCACCCGCGCGCGTCCGGCGCGCCCCGCCTCCCACCGCTTCGGGGGTGACACACACGCACCGCAGGCGTCCGCGAAAGCTGGCGCAGGCTTAGGCGTGCGTGTGTTTCACCCCCGACTCACAGGCGCACGTCTCATGTCCGAGAAATCAAGCCGCCGGCGTCAGCCGTTCGAGCTTCACCGCAAAGCTGCGCCGCAGCGCATCGTCGGTCTTCACCGCGAAGCTGAAGCGCTCGCCGGGCGTCAACCGCGCCAGACCTGCGCGCTCGACTTCGCTGGCGAACACCGCAATCTCGGCGCCGCCTTTGTCGGGCGTCAGCACGCCGACGCCGCGGCGCGCATCGTAGGATTTCACCACTCCGATCACGACACCGCCGCCGCAGGTTCGCGCGGCCACAGCACCGTATCGATGCCGTGCACCACGCAGGCGCCCGCGATAAGGTCAGGCTCGACCACTTTGGCGCCGTTGACGCAGAGCCCGTCCTTGCCGTCGATGATCAGGTCTTCGCCCGCCTGCGTCATGGCGCGGATACGCTTGCCGGCGAAGCGCGCGGACAAGACCTTGCCGGCCGCCAGGTGAAAGCCCACCACCGCGCGCAGCAAGACGCCGTCGCCGCGCAGCAATCGCCCCAGCCCGTCGTGCGAGAATTTCGCGAACGCCGCCTCGGTCGGCGCAAAGATCGTGTAGGGCGTGCCGTCATCGAGCGTGGCCGCATGGGCGCTCGCGGTCAGCGCCTGCGAGAACGTCAGATAGCCCGCGCGAGAGAGCGCTTCTTCGATTGAACTCATTGCGGATCCTCCTTGGCGGCCACAGGCTTGCGCCGCACGGCCACGCGCCGCTTTTCGCCGCTGGCGGCCGCGCGCGCAGCGCGGCGCTCTTCCATGGCGGCGCCGATGAGCGGCAGCAGCTCTTCAGCCCGCTGCCGCTGCACCTGCGTGCCGGATTGCGCCAGGCGAACTGCGTTCGCATGGAGCTGCTCCAGCTCTTTGTCGGAGAGATCAGGTATGCGCTGATCGATCCCGGCCACTTTATGCGGCCGCCAGATTGGTCGCGGAATCGCGGCCCTGGCGATCGCGTTCGAGTTCGAACGTGACCTTCTGCCCGTCGCTCAGGCTGCGCATGCCGGCGCGTTCGAGCGCCGAGATGTGCACAAACACATCCTTGCCGCCCGTCTCCGGCGCAATGAAACCGAAGCCCTTAGCGGTGTTGAAAAACTTTACTGTACCGACAGCCATTGCCGTCTCCTGTGCAAAATGGCCCGCGGGGACCTTCCCCGGCGAGCGGCGATTTTTCGAAGGAAACTGCAGAAATCCGGCGCGACAGCGGAGGACAAGAGCGTGACGCGACGAGGATCGATGCGAGGAACATACGCGCAATGATGCTGAAAGTCCATGCATCGGCCTGCGATTGCGGCCTGAAGGCGTGCGCACACGGCGCACCGCCGTCGCGTTGCGCGCACACAATTTGCCGCGGTTTGCAGCAGCGTGCGCGCTTCGAGCGCGGCGCAAAGCCAGCGCGAGGCGCCGATTATGGGCGACGTCCGCGGGCTTTTGCGCTATACGCTGCGCCATTCAGAACGTTCACGCACGCTTTTCGCCGCGAATTCACGCGGCCCTGAGCCTGTTCATGAGGCTCGCATGTCATCTGCTCACGCCGCTTGGCGCACCACGCTCATCTCGCAAACCGACGCCCTCATCGCCGTCGCGATGTACGAACTCGGCGACGCCAACGAAGCGCACTGGCTGGTGCACGGCGTCATGATGGACGCACTCGCGGCGCGTGACGGCGCCGCCAACCTCGACGGCGCCCTCCGCCGCGCCTTGCACACGCATCCGGCCCCGCCAGGCGAAGCGCGTCATGGCTGAGCAGCAAAACCAGAAACCGATCGCGCCGCTCAAAGAAAGCCTGACCGTCTGTCCCGTCTGCGGCCAGATCTACGACGCCCACCACATGGGCGCAGCCTTCCATCACCGCCACGCCGAAGGCGACGAAACCCCGCTCCCGCCCAGCGCCGAGGGCGTCGACTAGCCGGCGGCGACATGTTCGACCGGCGGCTGAATCAAAAGATTGGGGCGCATTCAGGTCGCAAAAGCCGCTTCACACTTTTTGCTGAACGCGCCCGGTGAACCCTTTTTTTCGCCACGCGTTACGGGCACATGACCCACATGCTTAGACGTTCCGCCCTCGCCGGCATCGCCGCTCTTTTGCTCATCGCGCCCGCCCAGGCGCAGCAGACACAAACCGTCCTGCAAGGGGCCGAGCGCGCCGCCGCTCTGGCGCGCGCCAATACGGCGCTGAACAGCGTCTCACGCCTGCAAGCGCGCTTCGAGCAGGCCTCCTCCGGCGGCGGGCGCGCCTCCGGCGTCGTGTACATGCAGCGCCCCGGCCGCCTGCGCTTCGAATACGATGCGCCCGCGACCCTGCTCATCGTCTCCGACGGCAACGTCGTCTATTTGCGCGATACGGCGCTGCGCAACACCGATCGCACGCCGCTGCGGTCCACGCCGCTCAACCTGATTTTGCGCCAGCAGATCAATCTTGAACGCGACGCCCGCATCACCCGCGTGGCGACCGAGGGCGACCGCTGGATCGTCGTCACCGCACGCGACCGTTCGGGCCAGACCGACGGCGAGATCACCATGTTCTTCGAAGGCCCGAATGCGCAGCTGAGAGCGTGGGACGTCACCGACGCCACCGGCGCCCGCACCCGCATCAATCTCACCAACATCACCCAGCCGGCCAACTTTAGCGCCAGCCTTTTCCGGCTCGAAGACCAGCTGGAGCGCAATCGTCCGGGCCGCCGCTAGCGGCCGGCGGGGCGCGCGGAACGGACTCATGGCTGAAAGGCAAGCCATTTCGCCGCACCGGTCCTTGAATTTTTCGGGTCTGTGGCGTATCTACAACGGGCAAGCCGCCGCTCATCCCCCTGGATTGGCGTCGTCCCCCCCGCTGACGGATCCAGCGCGGCGGCTGTCGCCGGTAATCCCCTGCCGGCGTTAAGCGCCCCCCTCAAGGCGCATATTGGAGCCCCGGTCGTCGAAGACGGTCGGGGCTCCTTCATTTTCGGGCCCACTCAGGCCAAACAGCGCGCAATGCTCAAAATCGCGACCTGGAACATCAATTCCGTCCGCCTTCGGATCGAGACGGTCTGCCGCTTCCTGGCCGAGGCGAAGCCGGACGTGCTCTGCCTGCAGGAAATCAAATGCCGCAACGGCGAGTTTCCGGAGAAAGCATTCAAGCAGGCCGGCTACCGGCACATGCACGTGGTCGGGCAGAAGGGCTGGCACGGCGTCGCCATCGTCTCCCGCCTCAAGCTCGAGCCGGTGGAGGCCCCCAAGATCTGCCCCAAGTCGGAAGCCCGCATCGCCGCCGCCCGCGTCGACGGCGTCGAGGTGCACAATCTCTACGTCCCCGCCGGCGCCGACCTGCCCGAACTCACCAACCCCAAGTTCGCGCACAAGCTCAAAGTCCTCGATCGCATGAAGTCGCTCTACAAGAAGCGCAAAGGCACGGCGCCCACCGTGCTGGTCGGCGATCTCAACGTCGCCCCCGGCGAGCACGATGTCTGGAGCCACAAGCAGCTGCTGAAAGTTGTCTCGCACACGCCGGGGGAGACCGATCGCCTGAATGCGGTGCGCGATCTCGGCGGCTTCATCGATCTGGCCCGCCTGCACAAACCCGATCCGGAAAAGCTGTTCACCTGGTGGAGCTATCGCAGCCCCGACTGGACCAAGAACAATCGCGGCCGCCGCCTCGACCACATCTGGGCCACGCAAGACATCGCGCCGCTATCACAGGCGGAAGCGTTCCACATCCACGTGCCGGTGCGCTCCTGGGAACGGCCCAGTGATCACGTGCCCGTGGTGGCGGCATTGAAAATCTAGATCACTTGTCCGCCCCCGCGAGCGCCGTAGTATCCTGCCAACCACAGCTTGGGGGAACGCCATGAACTCGACCCGCCGCGCCATCCTGGGCGCCAGCGCCGCATCGCTCGCACTGCTCGCCGGCTGCGCCACGCCGGCGCCGGTCGCCGAAGCCCCCGCCGCCCCCCCGGCGCCGCCGCCGCCCACCCCAGGTGAGCAGATGCACGCGGTGCTCGATCGCACCGTCAACGCCATCCTGCGGGAAAGCCCCGAGCGCTGCACCTCGCTTGGTCTCACCGAAGAGCGCGCCGGTTATCGCTTCAAGGACAAGCTCGGCGACAATTCGAAGGCCGCTGCGCGCCGCTATCGCGGCATGACCGAAGCCGCGCTTGCCGAATTGCGCGCGATCGACCGCAGCGCGCTAAGCGCCGCCGACAAGGTCACCTACGACGTCGTTGCGACGGCCTGGGAAAATCAGGTCGCCAGCGCGCGCTTCGAAGTCGGCGGCGGCGCCGGCGGGCCGTACCAGGTCACGCAGCTCACCGGGACCTACCGCAATTTCCCCGATTTCATGGATAATCAGCATCAGATTCGAAGCAGGGACGACGCGGACGCCTATCTCGCGCGCCTCCGCGAATATGTGCGGGCGCTGGACCAGGACACGGCCATCATTGGCGAAGACGCGCGCGTCGGCGTTGTGCCGCCGGACTTCGCCATCGACAAAGCCATCGTTCAGCTCAACGCCTTCGCCAGCGCCAGGCCGCGCGACACGGTCCTGGTGCAGACGCTTGTCCGCCGCCTGCCCGGTGTCAGCGAAATCTCGGAAGCCGATCGCGCCGGCTATATCCAGCAAGCCGAATCCGCCGTGCGCGACGCGATCTTCCCGGCCTATCAGCGCCAAATCGCGGCGCTCCGCGAGGTGCGCCGCACCGCAACGCACGACGCCGGCGTCTGGAAGCTGCCGCAAGGCGCAGAAATGTACGCCGCCGCGCTGCGCTCGCGCACCACGACGAATCTCACGCCGGACCAGATTCACGACATGGGCCTTGCGCTCATCGCCGACTTCCACACGGAGATGGATCAAATTCTGCGCAGCGAAGGCTTACGCCGCGGCACGGTCGCGGCGCGGGTGCAGCAGATTTCGCGCCGCCGCGACCAGCTCTATCCGAACACCGACGCCGGCCGCGCACAGATCCTGGCGGACCTGAATGCGCAGACGCGCCACATCGTTTCGCTGATGCCGCAGGCGTTCAACACGCTGGCGCAAGCGCAGCTGGAAATCCGCCGCGTGCCGCCAACGACGGAAGCCGGCGCGCCGGGCGGCTATTATCAGCGCGCCGCGCTCGATGGCTCGCGGCCTGGCGCCTATTACATCAATCTCCGCGACACCCATGAATGGCCGAAGTTCACACTGCCGACGCTCAACTATCACGAGGGCGTTCCGGGCCATCACTGGCAGATCTCGATCCAGCAGGAATCCGGCTCGATCCCCTTCATCCGGCGCGCCATGCTGGGATTCTCGGCGTTCAGCGAGGGCTGGGGACTCTATGCCGAACAACTCGCGGATGAACTCGGCGTCTATGCCGACAGTCCGCTCGGCCGTCTGGGCTATCTGCAATCAGCAACCTTCCGCGCCTCGCGCCTCGTCTGCGACACGGGCCTCCACCACAAGCGCTGGACCCGGGAGCAGGCGATCCGCTCGATGATGGAGGCGACCGGCGATCAGGAATCCTCGGTCACCACCGAGATCGAGCGCTATTGCGTGCAGCCGGGCCAAGCCTGCGCCTACATGATCGGCCGCCAGGAGATAAACCGCCTCCGCCGCGAAGCGACCGAAACCCAGGGCGCCCGCTTCGACCGCAGCGCCTTCCACGACCTGCTGATGAGCAACGGCGCGGTGCCGCTAAACGTGCTCGAAACCATCGTCCGCGATTGGACCGCGAGCCGGCAAGGTTAACAACCGAGAAGGCAGGGGAAGCGTTACGGCAACCCTGCTATTCACAAGCGATTGCTACCGGTGTCATAGGCGAATGTGCGACCTTGTCATCTCGACCTCCAAGAACAGGTTTGACATGCCACTTCTCAACAACGCCATGTGTGGCAGACAACGCGCTGCGCGAGACCCCGCCCAGCGCCTGGGAGGATTCGCGTGACCACTATTCCAGGCCTGAAGCCGGCCCCGACCCAACACGCCAAGCTGGCGGACTGGGTTGAGAGCATCGCCGCGCTCACGAAGCCGGACCGTGTCTATTGGTGCGACGGCTCGGACGCCGAGTGGGAGCGGCTGACCGCCGACCTGGAAGCGGCCGGGACGCTGAAGCGCCTCAACCCGGAAAAACGTCCGAACAGCTTCTACGCCTGCTCGGACCCAAAGGACGTTGCGCGCGTGGAAAGCCGCACGTTCATCTGCTCGGAGAACCGCGAGGACGCCGGCCCGACCAACAATTGGGAAGACCCGGCGACAATGCGCGCGCGCCTGGGCGGCCTGTTCGACGGCTGCATGCGCGGCCGCACCATGTACGTGGTGCCCTTCTCGATGGGCCCGCTCGGCTCGCGCATCAGCCAGCTCGGCGTCGAAATCACCGACAGCGCCTATGTCGCCATCTCGATGCGGGTGATGACCCGCATGGGCAAGGGCGCGCTCGATCAGCTGGGCACGGACGGCTTCTTCGTGCCTTGCGTGCACACGCTGGGCGCACCGCTTTCGCCGGGCCAGCAGGACGTCGCCTGGCCATGCAACGACGACAAGTGGATCGTCCACTATCCGGAGACGCGCGAGATCTGGTCGTACGGCTCCGGCTACGGCGGCAACGCGCTTCTGGGCAAGAAGTGTCTGGCGCTGCGCATCGCATCGGTGATGGCGCGCGATGAGGGTTGGCTCGCCGAGCACATGCTCATCTTGAAGCTGACCTCGCCGGAAGGCCGCGTGAAATACATGGCGGCGGCGTTTCCGTCCGCGTGCGGCAAGACCAACCTCGCCATGCTGCAGCCCACCATCCCGGGCTGGAAGGCCGAAACCATCGGCGACGACATCGCCTGGATGCGCTTCGGCGAAGACGGCCGTCTCTACGCCATCAACCCGGAAGCGGGCTTCTTCGGCGTCGCGCCCGGCACCAGCGAAAAGACCAACAAGTCGGCGCTGCATACGCTTCACAAGAACACCGTCTTCACCAACGTCGCGCTGACAGACGACGGCGATGTGTGGTGGGAAGGCTTGACCGAGACGCCGCCCGCGAACCTCACCGACTGGAAGGGCCGCCAATGGTCGCCCGCGCTCGGCGAACCCGCCGCGCACCCGAACTCACGCTTTGCGGTGCCCGCCGGCCAATGCCCGGTCGCCGCGGACGAGTGGGAAGATCCGGCCGGCGTGCCGATCGACGCCATCCTCTTCGGCGGTCGCCGCGCTTCGGCCGTGCCGCTGGTGACGGAGGCGTTCGACTGGAGCCACGGGGTGTTCCTCGCCTCCAACGTCGCGAGCGAGGGCACGGCCGCGGCCGAGAACAAGGTCGGCGAACTGCGTCGCGACCCGTTCGCGATGCTGCCGTTCTGCGGCTACAACATGGGCGACTATTTCGCCCACTGGCTGCGGATCGGCGAGCGCGAAGGCGCGCAGCTGCCGAAGATCTTCTTCGTCAACTGGTTCCGCAAAGACCAAAGCGGCAAGTTCGTGTGGCCGGGCTTCGGCGACAACAGCCGCGTGCTGAAGTGGATCGCCGAACGTTGCGAGAGCAAGGCGCACGCGCGTGAAACGGCGATCGGCTATGTGCCGGCGCGCGACGCGCTGGATATTTCCGGCCTGAAGCTCAGCGAAGGTGCGCTCGATACCTTGCTCGGTGTGGAACTCGACGTCTGGGAAGAAGAAGCCGCGCTCATTCCGCCGGCCTACGAGAAGTTCGGCCAGCGCCTGCCGCAAAAGCTGTGGGACGAATACGCCGCGCTTGTGCAGCGCCTGGGCGCGGCCAAGGCGCAGCCGGCGATGAAGGCCGCCACCCGCGGTCCGCAGGCTGCGCGTGCGGCGGAGCAGCGACCGGCCTAAACTCAGGCCGCCTGCGAAGCGGGCCCTGTCGTCAGCCGGCGCAGGGCCACGGCGGCGATTGCGGCTGCAGCCTCAAGCCGGCTGAGTTCGAACATGCTCGCCCGGTGCGGCCGCGCCCAGTAGGCGCCGATGGCCGCGTAGGGCTTCGGAGGATGCACGGGCGCCATCATCATGCTTTTCACGAAGGTCGGCTTGTAGGCTTCGTGCGGGATGCGTTCGTCGGCGAAGATGTCTTCGATCGCGACCGTCTGCCTGTGACGGATGGCCCAGCCGGAAATGCAGGTTTCAATCGGGAAATCGCGCCCCTTCCAAAGCGGCCCGATCGCGTCCTCGTCCACGTAGGCGACGCGGTCGCCAGCCTTGAACACGATGGTCACGCCATCGGCGCTGGTCATGGCCCGTGCGAGCTTTCGCATCAGAGCCGCGACCTCCATCTCGTCTCGGGCGGCGGCCAAGGCAAAGGCGGCCTGCTGTGGCGCGCCAAGCGACAACAGCGCTGCAACCGTCATACTTGCTCTCCCTCCAATTCAACCTTGGCGCGAGAGCATTAACACGTTCTTTAAGTGTGAAGGCGGTTTGCGAGCGGGCCTAGGTGAGCCAAGCCACCAGTCGATCCATGTGAAGGGGAATATGCGCCATGGCGAGCGCGGCGACGGCGACGCCCGCGACCGCGGGCAGCAGCGAAAACCCGAACAGCCAGCGGGCCCGTACCAGGACGCATACCGCCAGCAGCGAGAGCGCAATGGATATGATCGCGGTGGAAATGTCGTACTGGTCATCGAACACGGACAGTTCCGACACTTGCGCCTCGGCGCCTTGGGCGCGGGCCTGTACTTCGTCTTTACGCGCCCGCACGTGCGCAATCTCGACGTTTTGTGCGGTGATCTCGGCGCTCAAGCGGGCCGCCTCTTCCGGATCGTGATTGGTGCGCGCCAGCCGCTCCAGATGTGACAGCTGATAGGTCGCCATGTCTTCGCGCACGCGTACAGCTTGGTACCAGGCCCAGCTATTGTTGCGTTCAGCCTCGGCCTGTGTGATCGCCTGCTCGATATTGCTGGCCTTGATGGCCGAGATGGCCATGAACGTCGCCAGCACCGCGATGGTCAGCGCCACCAGATTGTTGAAGCCCTCGTGGCTTTTTGCGTCGGCTTCGGCGTCGGCCATGTGCGTCTCCCCCGCGGCCTAGGCTAGCGCGGCGGGCGCGGAGGGCAACTGGACGTTAGACCTGCAGCCGATAGCCGCCCGTCTCCGTGATCAGCAATTTCGGGCTCTGCGCGTCGGGCTCGATCTTCTGGCGCAGGCGATAGACGTGTGTTTCCAGCGTGTGCGTGGTCACGTTGGAATTATAGCCCCACACTTCTCGGAGCAGTTCTTCGCGGCCGACCGGCTTTTCGCCGGAGCGATAGAGATACCGCAGGATCGAGGTTTCCTTATCGGTCAGACGTGTCTTCTTGCCGGCGGCGTCCACCAGCAAGCGCATCGCCGGACGGAACTCGTAAGGGCCGATCTTGAAGACGGCGTCTTCGCTGGCCTCGTGCGAACGCAAGTGCGCGCGGATACGCGCCAGCAGCACCGAAAACTTGAACGGCTTTAAGACGTAGTCGTTCGCGCCGGCGTCGAGCCCTTGGACCTGATGCTCTTCTTCCTGGGCGGCGCCCGTCAGCATGATGATCGGCGCCCGCACGCCCTGCTCGCGCAGCTGACGGCAGGCCTCAAACCCGTCCATGTCCGGCAGGCTCACGTCCAGCACGATAACGGCGGGTTTCTTCTCGGCCGCCGCGGCGAAGCCTTCGGCGGCGCTTGACGCCCCCGCGCCAGCGAAGCCGTCCTCAAGGTCGAATTGTTCGACCAGCGCCTGACGCAGTTCCGCGTCATCGTCGATGATCAGAATGGTCGCGTCGCGCGTGGTCATCAGCCGCCCAGTTTTCTCGCCGTTACCCTACACCTTAGAACGTGACCATGTCCTTTCATGCTTTTGCAACCGGGTGGTTCACTGGCCCCGGCTTGGAAGCCCGTTGCACCCTGGGCCGTGGCGGGGTGGTGGGCGCCAAGCTGAAGCGCGAAGGCGATGGCGCAACCCCCATTGGGGCATGGCCGATCCGCTGCATCCTCTACCGCCCCGACCGCGAGCCGCGGCCGGAAACGGCTTTGGACGTGCGGGCGCTGAGCCGCGAGGACGGATGGTGCGATGCACCCAACGACCCCGCCTATAACACCATGGTCCGTCATCCCTACCCGTCGAGCGCCGAGCACCTGTGGCGCGACGACCACGTCTACGACCTCATTGTGGTGCTGGGCTTCAACGACGATCCGGTCGTCTCCGGCAAAGGCAGCGCAATCTTCTGGCATCTGGCGCGTGAAGACTTTGCGCCGACCGAAGGCTGCGTAGCTGTGGCGCGCGACACGATGCTGACGGCGCTGCGCGTGGCGCAGCCGGGCGATACGCTGGCGGTGATCGGCTAGCCGCGCGCGCCGAACAGCGCTGAGCCGACGCGCACCATCGTCGCGCCGAAACGCACCGCGGTTTCGAAATCGTCGCTCATGCCCATGCTGAGTTCGCGCAATCCGTTGCGCTGAGCGAGCTTGGCGAGCAGGGCGAAGTGCATCGCGGGCTCTTCGTCCACCGGCGGAACGCACATGAGGCCGATAATCGGGAGTCCGTACGTTTCACGCGCAGCGCGGATGAACGCGTCCGCTTCACCAGGAGCGACACCGGCCTTTTGCGGCTCTTCGCCGGTGTTCACCTGAATCAGGATTTCGGGTGACCGCCCTGCCTTCTGCACGGCGTCGGCAAGCGCCACAGCGAGCTTTTCACGGTCCAACACGTCGATCGCGTCGAACAGTCTCACCGCGTCCAACGCCTTGTTGCTCTGCAGCGCCCCAACCAGGCGCAGCTTCAAATCCGGAAACTGCCCGCGCCGCGGCGCCCAGCGCGTCTGCGCTTCCTGCACGCGATTTTCGCCGAACAGACGCTGGCCGGCCGCCAGCACTGCATCGACGCGCTCGTCGGGCTGCGTCTTCGAAATCGCCACCAGCGACACATCGCCCGGCTTTCGCCCCGCCGCTTCAGCAGCGGCGGCGATGCGCGCTAGGATCGCGGTGCGCGCGGCGTTGGCGTCGAGAGGAGCATTCATGGGGTCGGCGTCTGTGCTAGCGGCGCTCGCACGGCGGCTCAACCTCGAGGCGGGGGCGCCGCCCATTCCGTCTCTCTATTTCCTGACCGATCCGGAACGTACGCCGCATCCGGAGCGCATCGCGCGGTCGCTGCCGCGTGGAACGGCGATCATCTATCGTCATTACGGCGCAGCGGAGCGGCTACGCGTTGCGCGCGACCTGAAGCGCATCGCCGCATCGCGCGGGCTGTTTCTGCTCATCGCCGCAGACCCTGCGCTGGCGCGCAGGGTTGGGGCGGACGGGGTGCATTGGCCGGAACAACGGCTGCCGGCGCGTCCGGAGCGCATGGGGCTTACGACAGCGGCCGCCCATTCCGGCGCCGCCATCGCGCGGGCCGCCGGCATCGGGGTCGACGCAATCTTGCTGTCGCCCGTTTTCCCATCAGAAAGCGCCTCCGGTCGGCCCCCGCTCGGGGCGATTCGGGCGGCTCAACTGGCGCGTGCATCACCTACCCCAGTCATCGCGCTCGGGGGAATCACGGCCCGCACAGGCGCAAGGCTCATGGGCCGTGGGTATGCTGGTATTGCGGCCGTGGAGGCTCTGGCTACCGCCTAGAAGCGGAACGCCGACTCAACCCGGACGTCGGCGCGAGGCTCTTGGTGTTCCTCGCGAGTCACCGGCGCAGCCCCTGGGGCCGGGGTAGTTTCCAAGCTCACTTGGGCGCCGACGCTCAGCGACGGCGTGAAGCGATAATAGCCGCCAGCGGCGATCTGATCGCCCCGCCCGCCATCCGGTGAGCGCTCGATGCGTTCAGCTTCCTGAACGTCCAGCGTGACGCCCCACCGCTGGTTCAGAGTCCAGGCAGGTGGCAGAATCCGGTCGTTTTCCTGGGTTCCAGTAATGGATTCGGTTAGTCCGCCCGACGTCGTAAAGCGCTGATACCAGGGCGTGGAGGCCTGAGTTTCCGTGGCCTGCGTCGCCACCGACTGCGCCGTCGGCTGGGCGTGCGCCACCCCCGCCGTCATGACGACGGCGCCGGCGAGCAACCAGGCGGACGACTTAAGCACGGCCCAAAAATCCCTCAGCACACGGCCTGACTAGCGAACCAATATAGCGGAATCGAGGCCCCGAAGCTGTGAAAAATAGGACACAGCCCGCCAAATATTTCGTGAAAACCGCCTCCGGAACATCCACAAACCTGTGAGGAGAACCCGCGCCACAACATCGCCCGCTTCACAGTGGACCCCTGGCCCCGTCCCGGCCCCATGATATAGGAGCCCGAACACGCCCGCGTCGGGGGACGACTCGGGCGAAATCTTACGGCGGAGGAACACCCTAATGACGCAGCCCGGGCGCATGCTCTGGAAAGCCGCAATTTGCTTGGTCGCGGCTGTGGCGCTCTCCGCCTGCTCGATGTTCAAGCCGGACGAAGGCCGCCAGCCCGGCCAATCGCGCGTGAGCGACGGCGGCAGCAGCGGCGGCGGTCTGTTCGGCGGGCGCCGCAACGCCGGCGCTCAAGATGGCATCGGCGTAAACTCGTACCTGTGGCGCGCGTCGCTCGACACCTTGAACTTCATGCCGCTGGAAAGCGCCGACCCGTTCGGCGGCGTGATCATCACCGACTGGTACTCCGATCCGACTACGCCGACGGAGCGCTTCAAGGCGAGCGTCTACATTCTCGATACGCGCCTGCGCGCGGACGCGCTCAACGTCTCGATCTTCCGTCAGACGCAAGTCAACGGACAGTGGACGGATGCGAGCGTCGATCCCGACACCGAGATCCAGATCGAGAATGCGATCCTGACGCGCGCGCGTCAGCTGCGACTTAGCACGCTGGGCAACTAAGCGGGGCCGTTCGCGGCCCCCTAGACACTGGCGTCTTTTGTCTGCACTCAAAACGCCCTGGAAGGGCGTGATCGCAAATGTCTCGGTACAATCATCGTGAAGTGGAGCCGAAGTGGCGCGCCGCGTGGGACGCCGCGCAGCTGCACCGTGCGTTGACGCCTGAAGAGGCCAAGGCCCGGAAGAAGGCCTACGTCCTCGAGATGTTCCCCTACCCGTCGGGGCGCATCCATGTCGGCCACTCGCGCAACTACACGATGGGCGATGTGATCGCCCGCTTCCGCCGCGCCAACGGCTACAACGTGCTGCACCCGATGGGCTGGGACGCGTTCGGCCTGCCGGCGGAAAACGCCGCCATGGAACGCGGCGTCCATCCGAAGGGCTGGACCTACGACAACATCGCCGCCATGCGCGAGCAGCTGAAATTGCTGGGCCTCGCGATCGACTGGTCACGCGAACTCGCAACCTGCGATCCGGCCTACTACAAGCACCAGCAGGCGATCTTCCTGGCGTTCTGGAAAAAGGGCCTCGTCTATCGCAAGAAGCAGAAGGTCAACTGGGACCCGGTCGACAACACGGTGCTCGCCAACGAGCAGGTGGTGGACGGCAAGGGCTGGCGTTCCGGTGCGCCGGTGGAGACGCGCGAGCTCGAGCAATGGATGTTCAAGGTCACCGCCTATGCGGACGACCTGCTCTCCGCGATCGGCGGCCTGGACAAGTGGCCGGACAAAGTCCGACTGATGCAGTCGAACTGGATCGGCAAGAGCCAAGGCGCGCGCTTCCGCTTCCAGCGCCGCGACGGCGGCGAATCGATCGAAGTGTTCACGACGCGGCCAGACACGTTGTTCGGCGCGAGCTTCGTGGCGTTGGCGCCCGATCATCCGATCACCAGGAAAATCGCCGAAACGCGGCCGGACGTTGCGAAATTCATCGCCGACGCAGCGACGCTCGGCACCTCCGAAGCTGACATCGAGAAGGCCCCGAAGTTCGGCGTCGATCTCGGCATTCGCGTGAAACATCCGTTTGACGACAGCTGGGAGCTGCCGGTATGGGGCGCGAACTTCGTGCTCTCGACCTACGGCACCGGCGCAATCTTCGGCTCGCCCGCCGGCGATCAGCGCGACCTGGACTTCGCCAACAAATACAAACTGCCGTTCAAGCCGGTGGTGCTGCCCCCGGGCGCGGACGCGGCGACCTATTCGGTAACGGACAAGGCGTTCAGCGACGACGGCGTGATCTACAATTCGCGCTTCCTTGATGGCCTCTCCACGCGCGATGCGATCACGCGCGCCATCGAAGAACTGGTGAAGCGCGGCGCGGGTGAAGCGACGACTCAATGGCGTCTGCGCGATTGGGGTGTCTCACGCCAACGCTATTGGGGCTGCCCTATTCCGGCGATCCACTGCGCCAAGTGCGGCGTCGTGCCGGCGCCAGTTGAAAGCCTGCCGATCACGCTGCCGGAAGATGTCACGTTTGAACGTGACAGGCCCGGCAACCCGCTCGACCGGCACCCGACGTGGAAGCATGTGAAGTGTCCGCAATGCGCGGGCGACGCGACGCGTGAAACCGACACGCTCGATACCTTCGTGGATTCGAGCTGGTACTTCGCACGTTTCACGGATCCAACGAACGAGGCCCAGCCCTTCGACAAGAAGCTCGCAGCCTACTGGCTGCCGGTCGATCAATATGTCGGCGGCATCGAGCATGCGGTGCTGCACCTGCTCTACTCGCGCTTCTTCACGCGCGGGCTGCGCGATTGCGGGTACCTCGATATCGCCACCGGCGAACCGTTCGCGAGCCTCTTCACGCAGGGCATGGTCGTTCACGAGACCTACAAATCCGCGACGGGCGCCTGGTTGTTGCCGGAGCAAACCGAGGTCAAGGACGGCAAGCGCGTAGCGATCGACAACGGCAAGCCCGTCGAAGTCGGCGCGATCGAGAAGATGTCGAAGTCGAAGAAGAACGTCGTCGATCTCGACGCGTTCGTCACCGACTACGGCGCCGACGTCGCGCGCTGGTTCGTGCTGAGCGACTCGCCGCCTGAGCGCGATGTGGAATGGACCGCCGGCGGCGTCGAAGGCGCGTGGCGCTTCGTGCAGCGCGTCTGGACGCTGACGGAGGCGCATTGGGACGAACACGGCGGCAAAGACTTTGGTGCCGGCGCGCCGGAAGGCGCCGACAAAGGCGAGCCGCTCGCGCTGCTACAAACCGCGCATCGCGCCATCGCCAGCATCACCGCCGACATCGAGAACTTTCGCTTCAACGTCGCCGTCGCCCGTTGCTACGAACTGGTCAACGCCATCTCGAAGCTGAAAGGCGCGGATGATGCGGCGGTGTTCGCGCGCGGCGAGGCCCTGCGCATCCTGGCCCAACTGATCTCGCCGTTCATGCCGCACCTGGCTGAAGAGTGCTGGCAGAAGCTGGGCTACGAGCCGTTCGTCGGCGACCGGTGGCCCACGGCCAACCCGGCCCTGGCCGCCCTCAACACCGTCACCCTGCCGATTCAGGTCAACGGCAAGCGCCGGGGCGAAATCGAGGCCGCCAAGGGCGCGCCCGAGGAGGACGTCCGAGAATTGGCCCTCGCCCACCCCGCCGTGGCGCAATTCCTTGAAGGACAGACCGTCCGCAAGGTGATTGTGGTGCCGGACAGGATCGTGAATATCGTGGCAAACTAGCGAAGCGTGTCCCAGACGAGCCGGCCCGGGCCGGCGCCGATGCGGGATAAAGTGGGGAGAAACCTCGAGATGCGTCTCATCATCCTGAGCTTCGCGCTTCTGCTCAGCGCCTGCGGCTTCAGCCCGATGTACGCCCAGCCGAACGGCCAGTCCGCCATCGGCCCGGTCTATATCGAGGAGATCGAAGGCAAGTCGGGCCACGTGCTGAAACGGGAGCTCGACCGTATCCTGGCGGTGGAAAACGACGGCTCGGCCCCCGCCAATCTGCGCATCACGCTGCTCGAACAGGTGACGCCGCTCGGCCTGCGCCGCGACGAATCCTCCACCCGCGCCGAGATTCGGCTGACCGCCAACTACGTTCTTACGCCCGCGAACGGCGGCACGGTCATGCGCGGCTCCGTGTTCACGGTCACCACCTACGACATTCCCACCGCCGCCTTCGGCGAAATCGCCGCGCAAGACGACGCCCGCGAGCGCGCCGCTGAAACCATGGCGGAGCGCTTCCGCGCCGAACTGGCGCTGCGCATGGCGCAGGCGCGCTCCGAGACGCGCAGCCGGTGAGCGCGTGAAAATCTCGGGCGCCGCGATCCGGCGCTTTATCGATAAGCCGGACAAGAGCGTCCGCGCCGTTCTGCTCTACGGCCCCAACGAAAGTTTCGCGCACGAGGCTGCGCAGAAGCTCGCCGCCTGGGCGGTGGGCAAGAGCGACGACCCCTACGCCATCACCAAGCTCAACGAAGACGAGATCAAGAAGGACACCGCGCGCCTCGGCGACGCCTTGGCGGCGCAATCGCTGCTGGGCGGGCCGACCATCGTGTGGGCGCGCGTCGACGGAAAGAGCGCGGATGCTTCGATCGTTGCGGCGGTCGAGGCTTTTGAAGCGGGCGAGCCCGGGGGGTACCTCATCGTCGAAGCGGGCGATCTCTCGGGGACGAGCGAATTGGTGAAGCGTTTCACAAATTCCAAGGTCGTCGCCGCGAGCATCGCCTTCTATGAAGAAACCGACGCCGAGCGCGCGCAATACGCCAAGGCCGCCGCCGCCGAGATGGGGGTGACCTTCGAGCACGATGCCGAAGAAGCGTTTCTCGTCGCCCTGCCCCCGGACCGCGGCTTGGCGCGGCGTGAAATCGAAAAGCTCGCGCTCTATGCGCACGGCCTCGGCCGCAAGCTCGACGTGGCCGATCTGGATCAGTTGCTGGCCGGCGAAGCGGAAAGCGCCATCGACGCCGCCAGCTCCGCCGCGGCTGCAGGCAAGACCGCACTCGCCGTGGAATCGCTCGCACGCATCGACGGCCTCTCCGGCGTCTCGGCGCTGCGCGCTCTGCTGCGCCGCCTGCAACAGCTCCGCGACGCGCGCGCCATGATCGACGACGGCGCCAATCCCACTGACGCAATCGCGAAACTGCGCCCGCCCGTGTTCTGGAAGGAGCGCGACGCGGTCGCGGCGCAGGCGCGGCTGTGGACCGCCAAGAAACTCAACGCCGCCTTCGACGTGATGTGGTCAGCCGAGCTGCGCTGCAAAGTCGCCGGCGCGCCGCAGGACCTGATTGCCGCCGACGCCTATCGCAGCGTCGCCCGGCTGGTGGCCGGCTAGCACCCAGGGGCGACACGGAATCCCGTGGATTGCGTGTCAGCGGCCCATCTGCTTCGGATCATAGAAGAAAGTTTCGGTCGCGATTTTGTCGTCACGCCACGTCTGCCAGGCGAGCTCTTCCATCGTGAAGCCCTGCCCTTCTTTCGGCTTGAAGGTGAACCGCCAGCGAATGACCACGCGGTTTCCGTCGATCACCGGGGGCGCCAGCAATTCGGTCTCGACGCTCTGCATGCGCGCCAGCGTCTTCGCCTCGCCCGCCATCAGCGTCTCACGCCCGCTGCGCGGCTCGGCCTGGTTCTCCTGCATCCAGGCGTCATCGTGATACCAGTCGCGGATCGCGCCGACATGGTCTCCGCTGACGACCTGCGCGACGAAAGCGTCGACAGTTTCACGGCTTGGCATGGCGCCTCCTCATCGCAGCAAAGCCGAAGCGCGCGCCGCTGGGAATAGGCGTTTGGCGCAGCAGCGTGTATCGGAGAACGATGGACCGATCTGTGGAACTCACGCGCGCGACGGCCGACGATCGCGATCCGATCACCCGGCTGATGCAGTTCTACATCTACGACTTCACCGAGCTCATGGCGCCGGAGAAGGCGCCTCAGATCAGCGAGCGCGGCGATTTCGGCGCCTATCCTGGCCTCGACGCCTATTGGCGCGAACCCACGCATTCCGCCTGGTCCATCCGCGTCGGCGGCAAGCGCGCCGGCTTCGCGCTACTGAACAAGAACGGTCATCTCGGCCGATCGGTCGATCACAACATGGCGGAGTTCTTCATCGCCCGCCCCTTCCGCCGCCGCGGCGCCGCGCGCGACGCCTTCCACCAATTGCTGCGCCTGCATCCCGGCCAATGGGAGCTTGCCATCAGCGCCTACAACAAGCCCGCACAAGTGTTCTGGCCCCGCGCGATCGAGGCGGCGGGCGCGGCCGATGTCGAGACGGTCGAAGGCGATGGCGTCACGTGGACCGGCCCGGTCCTGCGGTTTCGGGCTTGAGTCTTGCGCGCCCGTTATTCGCCATCAGCGGACGTTGGTTTAGGGCCAAAACGTCTGGTCCCACGCGATAGCAACAACACGGCCAGATGCCGTGAAGAGGCAAATCGGGCCTTGATTGGGTCCTCGGCTGAACATCTCGAGGGTCTCACCCGGGTTGCGCACGCGGCCACCGCAATCTGCGTTCAGCCAATTTTCGACGCCGGGCTCCCTTTGCAATCCCCTTCGCTCAAGCATGGCGATCGCTTCCGCCGAAGGCATTCCGACTTCAACGCCGAATTTCGAACCGCGGTCCGCTTCGGGCCAAGAGCGGACCGCGAAGCGGCGGCAGATCTCCAGGATGCCGCCGGGATTCCACCTCTGTGACCTTCGTCACAGCGACAGGGCTAAGCCATCGCTACCTTCTTCTCATCGGAGCGACGCTCCGATTTGAGGAGTGAAGCACATGACCCGCACCGCCCGCCTTCTGAGCCTGGTTTTCGCCGCCGCCCTGCTCACCCCGTTCGCCTACGCGACGCTGATGCAAGCCGCGCAGATCACCGCCTAACCCGTCCACCGAATTCAGTTCAGAGAGCAACTCAGATGACCAAGCTTTTCTTCGTCTTCGCCGCGTGCGCCGTGTTTGCCCCCTTCGCGTGGGCCACGTTGAACCAAGCCGCCCAGATCGTCGCGTAGCTCCCCGCGAACGATTTAGGTGCGGTCATTGAAGGCCCGGTGGGAAACCACCGGGCCTTTTTCGTTGCGTGAAACCATGGGCAAGGCGCGGGGGGCGCGCTTTCCGTCATACTCCTTCGCGCGCGGCGCATGCGTGTTTGCAAAGCTTCCGCGCGCGCCATGCGTGCGTGATCTGTCGGTGGCGTTCGCCGCGCGCTCGTCTTAATGATCGCGTTTACGCGCGCGGAAACATCCACTGCCGCCAAAAGGTCACAGCATGTCGCGTTCGAAAATTGTTTCGCGGAATATGCAGTTTCAACGACGGTCAGCGTTTGACCTCGGTTGAAATGTGTTGGCACGTTCAGCGCCGGTTCTAGAGCCTAGACTCGGGCGTCCACCGAAAGCAGGATTTTGCAGTCGCGCCGAAAGTGGATCCCGAGTCGAACCGCCCCTAAAACGTTGTTCCACGCAAACGCCGGCAGATGTCATCCAGCTGCTCGAGCGTCTTGTAGGAAATCTTGATGTCCCCTGCTCCGTTCTTGTCGGAGATGACGACATCGAGCCCCAGCGCATTCGACAGGCTCTGCTCAAGCGCGCGCGTATCGGCCGACTTCGTATCCATCGAGCCGGCGCGCGGTCCGTGCTTTTCGTCCTTGGCCTGCTGCGCGATGCGCTCGACTTCGCGGACGTTCAGCCCTTCGCTCAGCACACGCTGGGCCAAGCCGCGCGGATCCGGCGCCGTCAGGATGGCGCGCGCGTGGCCAGAGCTCAGGCGGCCGTCGCGCACCATTTCCTGAAGATCGTCGGGCAATTTCAGCAGCCGCAGCATGTTGGCGATGTGCGGCCGCGACTTGCCGACCGCTTCGGCGATCTCTTCCTGCGTGCGGCCAAAGCGATCGATCAGCGCCTGGAAGCCTTGCGCTTCTTCGATCGGGTTCAGGTCCGTCCGCTGCACGTTTTCGATGATCGCGACTTCGAGCACTTCGACGTCGTTGAACTCGCGGATCACCGCTGGAATCGCGTGCAAACCCGCGCGCTGCGCGGCGCGCCAGCGGCGTTCGCCGGCGACGATTTCGTAGCGGCCGCCAGCCACCGGGCGCACCAGGATTGGCTGCAGCACGCCGTGGGCCTTGATGGAGTTGCAGAGATCGGTGAGATCGCTCTCGTCGAAATGCTTGCGCGGCTGTTGCGCATTGCGGCCGACCAGATCGATCGGCAGCGAGCGCGGGCCGTCGTTTGCGGAAGCCGTCGCTTGTTGTTGCACGGTCTGCGGCGCCGCTTGCGGGGCGGGCGCAGGTTGCGGCTGCGGTTGCGCCGCGGCCGGCACCGGCAGTTCGAACACGTTGTGCGTGGGCTGCACCGGACGCGGCGCAGCTTCAGCCGGCGTCGCATCCCACGCCGGCGCATTCGCCGGCTTCGGCGCTTCGGTCTTCACCGGTTCGCCCAGCAGCGCCGACAAGCCCCGTCCCAGTCCGCGCGGTCTGATATCGTTCATGGTCCCAGCCTCTCCTGCCCGACCCGATTCGTTCGTTCTGTTAAGTGTGTGATGGGTAATTCCTACCCATCGGTAAAATTTACCTGGCTTCGCCTACGCTGCGGCGCGCATCCGCTCCCGATCGATCAACTCTTTCGCAAGAGCGATGTACGCTTTCGAACCGGCGGCATTCTGATCGTAGATGATCGCCGGCAGCCCGTGCGACGGCGCTTCGCTGATGCGCACATTGCGCGGGATGACCGTCTCATAGACCTTGTCCGGGAAGTGCGTCCGCACCTCCTCCGCGACTTGATCGGAGAGCGTGGTGCGCTTGTCGTACATGGTGAGGACGACGCCTTGGATTTCGAGCGTCGGATTCAAGTTGACCTTCACGGCGTTCACGGTCGCCAGCAGCTGCGCGAGGCCTTCGAGGGCGAAGTATTCCGTCTGCAACGGCACCAGGATTCCGTCGGCTGCAGTGAGCGCATTCACGGTCAGGATGTTCAGCGACGGCGGGCAATCGATCAGCACATAATCGATGCCCAGCGAGGTTTCACGGCGAAACGCTTCGAGCGCATTGCGCAGGAAAAATTGCGGCTGGCTTTCGCCCATCAATTCGCCTTCGACGCCGGATAAACGCGCATCGCCGGGCGTGATGTACAAATTGGGCACCTTGGTCGGCATCACCGCTTTACTCAGCGGATGATGCGCCACCAGCACGTCGTACGACGTCACCGTGCGGTCTTCCGGATGAATGTCGACGCCGGTCGAGGCGTTGCCCTGCGGGTCGGTGTCGAAGATGAGAACGCCCTTCCCCGCGGCCGCCAGCGCGGTGCCGAGATTGATGGCGGTGGTCGTCTTGCCCACGCCGCCCTTCTGGTTGGCGATCGCCAAAACACGCATGTCCCACTCCTCAAGAGGAGAGAAGCGAGTTCACGGGACGCGTGTTACACGAACAATGCGGCCGCGCGGATCGCTGAGGCTCTCCAGCACGTCTGCCCGAAACGCCCCACCTTCAAGGACGTCTTTCGCGGCGGCCAGCTCGGCGTCTAGGTCAGCGCCTTTATGGAAGAGCCCGATCGCGCCGCGATCTAGAATCGGCTTCGCATAGGGGATGAGTCGGTTCAAGGGCGCGAGCGCGCGGGCGGTGACCACCTCATAAGGCCCCTGGCCGGCCCGAAAGACCTCGATCCGCTCGTTGAACACCTTGGCCGGAAGCCCCGCTTCGCGGGCCACCTCCTCCAGAAACCTGGCCTTTTTACCTGTGGATTCCACGAGATGGACCGACACGTCCGGGCCCCGCTCAGCCAGGAACGCGCCGATGATCAGCCCCGGGAACCCTGCCCCGGACCCCAAGTCGACCCAGCGCTTGGCACTGGGGGCTAGCTGCAACACCTGGGCGCTATCCAGTGCGTGGCGGCTCCAGAACAGCTCCAGCTCCTTCGGGCCGACCAGATTCGTGTGCTCCGACCACTCCGCCAGGACGCGTTTGTGGGTTTCCAGCCGGGTTAACGTTTCGCGTGAAACATCGAACCCGAGGTCCCGCTGGAACTCATCTGGGCCGTAGCCTGCTCTACCAGTGGTCATACCTGGTCCGCCTTGGGCACTACCGGAACGGTCATCCCGGTCATACCGTCTGCTCCTGGCTCTGCTGGAAGCTCAGGCGATCCCAATAACCGCGCTGGAACACGATCTGGTCCCGGATGACCTGAAAGAACCCACAGCCGCGGAGGCCCTTCGGGTCGCGCCATTCCAGGATGGCCCAATCGCCGTCCTCGAACAGATTATCCTTGATGCAGACCATCTCGGCCGTCCCGATCTCGCGCTCGAACATGGCCCGGATGGCGGCGCGGCCACGGACAGGCTCAAACACGACCTGGTGGTTTATGGCGTCCTCGGCATAGAGCGCCGCCAGCGCGTCCAGGTCGGCGCGGTTGAACGCTTCGACCCAGGCTTCGACGATGTCGCGCGGCGTGCTCACGGGTGCGGCCCTGCTCCGCCGTATTGGCTGACCAGGTAGCGGGCTATGGCCTTGGGATCGGTCAGGAAGCCGCGGGCGCCATAACGCTTGGCGTCCTCGGGCGCCTTGGTGACATCCCCCAGAACCAGCGCCGGCATCGACTGGTTCTCTTCTCCAAGCAGCTCGATGATGTCGTGCCGCGGGCGCGGAAACGGCAGGCGCTTCACCTCGATGTGCGTCGCCCAATGCGGGTTGGCGAGCAGCATGCCTTCCATGGTCGCGCAGTCGCGGCAGAACCACGTCCCTTCCAGAGCGGGATCTTCGAACGGCGCACGGATGATGAAGAGCATGTCGCGTCGAGTGGTCATTTAGGCGCGTCTCCGTTCGCTGCGCTTGACGTGTGCGAGCAGCGCGGTGAGCGCGCCCGGCGTTACGCCTTCGATGCGCGACGCCTGGCCGAGCGTCACCGGACGCGCGGCGCGGAGCTTCTCGCGCACTTCGTTGGAAAGCCCGCCGACACTCGCATAATCGAGATCGGGATCGAGCTTCAAATCTTCATCGCGCTTGAAGGCGGCGACATCGAGCGCCTGGCGTTCGAGGTAGCCTGAGTAGAGCGCATCGATCTCGAGCTGCTCGCGCGCTTGCGCGCTCAGCGCGTTGAGCTCCGGCCAGATCGCGGCGAGTTGCGCGAAGCTGATTGTCGGGTACGCCAAGAGCTGCAGCGCATCACGGCGCTGGCCGTCCTGATTGACGCGCAGCCCCTTCGCCTCCGCTTGCGCCGGCGTCAATTCGAGCGCATGCGCCAGCGCACGTGCGCTCTCGATTTCGCGCATTTTGCCTTCAAAAGCGGCCTTTCGCGCAGAGCCCACGCAACCGACTTCGATGCCCTTGGGCGTCAGCCGCTGGTCGGCGTTGTCGGCGCGCAGCGAGAGCCGGTACTCGGCGCGCGAGGTGAACATGCGATACGGCTCGGTGACGCCGCGTGTGACGAGATCGTCGATCAGCACGCCGATATAGCCCTCGGCGCGCGTTACTTCGAACGGCCCCGCGCCGCTCGCCGCGCGCGCTGCGTTGAGACCGGCGACGAGTCCCTGCGCCGCCGCCTCCTCGTAGCCGGTGGTGCCGTTTATCTGGCCGGCGAGATAGAGACCGCGGATGCGCTTGGTCTCCAGCGTCGGCAGCAGTTCGCGCGGATCGACGTAGTCGTACTCGATCGCATAAGCGTGGCGCTTGATGCGCACATGTTCGAGCCCGGCGATGGTGCGGATGAAGTCCTCCTGCACCTCCTCCGGCAGCGATGTGCTGATGCCGTTCGGATAGACGGTGTCGTCGTCCAAGCCTTCCGGTTCGAGGAAAATCTGGTGCGCGGACTTGTCGGCGAAGCGCACGACCTTGTCCTCGATCGAGGGGCAATAGCGCGGGCCGCGTCCGCTGATGGCGCCGGAGTACACCGCGCTCTTCGACAGCGATTGCTCGATGATGCGATGAGTCTCAGCGTTGGTGTAGGTGACGCCGCACGGCACTTGGCGGTTGGTGATCTTCGTCGTCAGGAACGAGAACGGGTACGGCTCCTCGTCGGCGTGCTGCAGCTCCAGCGCCGCCCATTCGATGCTGCTGGACTCGAGCCGCGCCGGCGTGCCGGTCTTCAGCCGCCCCATCGCGAAACCCGCGCCGTACAAGCGATCCGAGAGCCCGATCGCCGGCGCCTCGCCATGGCGCCCGGCCGGGATGCGCTTGGCGCCGATATGGATGACGCCCTTCAGGAACGTGCCGGTGGTGAGCACGATGCGGGGCGCGGTGAAGGTCCGGCCATCAGCAGTGGTCACGCCCGCCACCGCGCCGTCGGCCAGAACCAGGTCCTCAACCGCCCCCGCCTCGATGGTCAGCCCCTCCTGGGCCGCCAGGGCAGCCTGCATGGCGTCGCGGTACAGCTTGCGGTCCGACTGGGCTCTAGGCCCGCGCACGGCGGGTCCCTTGGAGCGGTTGAGCAGCCGGAACTGGATGCCCGCCGCGTCGGCCGCCCGGCCCATGACGCCGTCGAGAGCGTCGATCTCGCGGACCAGGTGCCCCTTGCCCAGACCGCCAATGGCCGGGTTGCAGCTCATCTCGCCGATGGTCTCGAGCTTGTGGGTCAGCAGCAGCGTGCGCGCGCCCAAACGCGCAGCCGCCGCCGCGGCCTCGCAGCCGGCATGGCCGCCGCCGATGACGATGACGTCGTAGGAGTGCGCAGAGCTCATGTGTTCGGAAGCTCATATAGGACGCGCGTTTCCGCGTCACTGCCATGGAGCGCCGGCGTCCCCGCCGGCGGGTTCAAAGGACGCTCTGCGGTTGGCAGAACAAGCCGCCGGCGAGGACGCCGGCGCTCCATAAGACTCGCGGCGTTTTCACGAGAAACACGCTAACGGCGGTTCACCAGTTTCGCGTGAAACGCCGCATAAAATGCGGGTTTTCGCGTGCCGCGCTATTTGCCGATGCAGAAGCTTGAGAAGATCTCATCGAGCAGATCTTCGACATCGATGCGCCCCGTCAGACGTCCGATCGCCGTCGCTGCAACGCGCACATCTTCGGCCGCCAATTCGGGCCCGCGCCTCAGCGCCGGCACAGCGCGTTCGAGCGCTGCCCGCGCCTCTTCCACCAGCCGCCGGTGACGCGCCCGCGTCAGCACCGGCGCCTCTTCGCGGCCGAGCGCCTCGACCACCCGCGCCGCCAGCAGCACCTCCAGTTCGGCCAAACCCGTTCCAGTAGTGCTCGACACGGCGATGGTATGACCGGTGGTCATACCGGTCTGACCGGCGCCCAGATCGGCCTTCGAAAGCACCGTGATGTCGCCCTCGCGGAGCGCCCCGGTCAGACCGCTGGTGTGACCGGTAGGACCGTCAGTCTGACCGCCCGGCTCGACCACCGCCAAACGCAGATCGGCCTCCTCGGCCCGCGCCAGCGCCCGGCGCACGCCCTCCGCCTCGATCGCGTCCGCGGCCTCGCGGAGCCCCGCCGTGTCGGCGATCCAGACCGGGTAGCCGCCGAGCACCAGCCGCACCTCGACGACATCGCGCGTGGTCCCCGGGATCTCGCTCACGATCGCCGCCTCGCGGCGGGCCAGCGCATTCAGCAGGCTCGACTTGCCGGCGTTGGGCGCGCCGATAATGGCGATCCGGTAGCCGTCGCGAATGCGCTCGCCGCGATGGGCGTCATCGAGGTGGCGCGCCATCTCGGCGGCCAGCGCCGTCAGCAGTGGGCCAGCCCGGGAGGCGAGCGCATCCGGCAGCTCTTCGTCCGGGAAATCGATCTCCGCCTCGATCAAAGCTGCCGCTTCGATCAGACGTCCGCGCCAGCCGTCGTAAACCGCGCTCAGAGCGCCCCGGCGCTGCCGGAGGGCTTGGCGGCGCTGCGCCTCGGTTTCGGCGTCCACGAGGTCAGCAAGGCCCTCAGCCTCGGCGAGGTCGAGTTTGCCATTCTCAAAGGCGCGGCGGGTGAACTCGCCGGGTTCGGCCAGGCGCACGCCGGGCCGGCTCAGCGCCGCATCGATGATGGCGGCGACGACGGCGGGACCGCCATGGACCTGCAGCTCGGCGATGTCTTCGCCGGTGAAGCTGGCGGGCGCGGGAAACCAGAGCGCGATGCCGTCGTCCAGCGAAAGCCCGCCATCAGGCGCGCAGAACGCGCGGCGGGCAGCTTTACGCGGCGGCGGCGGCTTGCGGTCGGTCAGCGCTTCCAACACGGGCCCAGCCGCGGGCCCAGACACGCGGATCACCGCGACGCCGGCGCGCCCGGCGCCCGACGCCAAGGCGACGATGGTGTCGGGTTTCATGTGAAAATATCTAAGCCGCTCTTAGGGCTTTTCACGTGGAGCAGTCGCGGCGGTCACGCCCGACGTCATCAGCTTCACGAACGCGTCCTGCGCCTGCGTGCCGACGCTCATCCAGGACGACATCATCGTCTCGGGGCTCATGAGCTTCAGGTTGGCTTCCATCCGCTTGCCCATCTCGTCGACCAGCTTGTCGTTGATCGGCGTGACGTCCGGCAGGCCCATGAAGCGGCGCGCTTCCTCCGGCGAGCATTCGACATTGACGGTGAACTTCATGGCGCACTTCCTGGGTTGGAAATCCTGACGTGGCGGTTGCCGCTGCCGGGTCTATAACGCGCCGCAGCGCGGCGGGACAGCCAAGGAGATCGGCGCATGGGTGACTGGACCAACATCAAGGGCAAGGACGGCGAGTTCCGGGCATACGTGGCCAAACCACAGGGTCAGGCCAAAGGCGCCGTGGTGGTCATCCAGGAAATCTTCGGCGTGAACGCGGTGATGCGCGGCAAGGCCGACTGGCTGGCGCGTGAGGGCTATTGGGCGCTGGCGCCCGATCTCTTCTGGCGCATCAAGCCGGGCATCGAACTGACGGATCAAAGCGAGGCCGAGTGGAAGCAGGCCATCGACTACATGAACCAGCTCGACAAGGGCGCCGCCGTCGAGGACGTGCAGGCGACCATGACCGCCGCGCGCGGCTGGGGCGCCAAGAAAGTCGGCTGCCTCGGCTATTGCATGGGCGGCTACATCGCGTTCCTGGCGGCCTGCCGGACCGATACGGACGCAAGCGTCGCCTATCATGGCGGCGGCATCCATACGGCGCTGGGCGAAGCTGGCGGGATCAAGAAGCCGGTGCTGCTGCACAACCCGATGAAGGACGGCTTCATCCCGGTCGAAGCGCTCAACACCATCCGCGAGACGCTGAAGTCCAATCCGCTGGTCACCATCTACGAATACGCCGAGCAGGATCACGCCTTCACCCGCGAAGGCGGCGCGCACTATGACGAAGGCGCGAAGCAACTGGCGGACGGCCGCACCATTGCGTGGCTCGGCCGGCACCTCGCATGAAGCGCCTGTTGTTCGCAGCGCTGCTGGCGCTGAGCGCATGCGACGAGGTCGCGCGTGTTGGCGGAGAAACGCCGACGCGCGCTGTCCCATTGGCGCCGGCGGGCTTGCCTGCCTTTTTCGATTGCCTGCGTGACCGTCATCAGACTGCTGTTTCCGCGCATCGCGGCGGCGCGCGCGATGGGATGCCGGAGAACGCGATCAAGACCTTCGAACTCGCCGTTCGCGAAGCGCCAGTGTTTCTGGAAATCGACGTCCGCGCCGCGCGTGACGGGCTCGTGGTCATGCACGACGAGACCGTCGACCGCACCACCAGCGGCTTCGGCGACGTGGCCGACATGAGCGTGGCGCAGATCCAAGCGCTCACGCTGAAAGGCAGCGAAGAGCATCCGCCGAGCCTGCGTGAGGCGCTGGACTGGGCGGCCGGCAAGACCGTGCTTGAACTCGACATCAAGCAGGACGTGCGCTTCGAGGACATCGTCGCCGAAGTGCGCGACGCCGGCGCGACAGATCGGGTGATCTTCGTGACCTACAGCGTGGGCGCCGCCGGCCGCCTGGCGCGGCTGGCGCCGGAGGCGATGCTCTACGTCACCATCCGCAGCGCGCGCGATCTGGATGAGCTGGAGCGGCGGGGCGTGGATCTGAGCCACATCGTCGCCTGGACGGGCGACGAGGAGCCGGACGAGGGCCTGAACCAGGCGCTGGCGGCGCGCGGCGTGGAAGCGCGGCTGGGCATCTTCAACAGCGGCGTCGCGCCGGCGGAAGCTGCGGCGACGGGGCTCCAGAGCATTTCGACCGATGCGTCTGCCGCTGCTGTCGACGCGCTGGATCGCGCCGACGGGAAAGACGGCTACGGTGCGCTGCAATGTGCGACGCGTTGAGGTTGGCTGAGGTCGAACCCATCTCTCAGTCATTCCAGACGGCCAGCGGCCGATCTGGAATCCAGGGATCGTAGAGCACAGGGCGTTGCCCTGGATTCCAGATCACGCTCCGCGTGTCTGGAATGACTGAGTGAGGGGCAGCGATGAAAGCCATCCGTATCGAACAAACCGGCGGGCCCGAGGTGATGCGCGTCATCGACATCGCCGCACCCGAACCCGGCCCACACGAGGTCCGCGTGCGCCACGAAGCGATCGGCGTGAACTTCATCGACACCTACCAGCGCACCGGTCTCTACAAGCTGCCGATGCCGAGCGGATTGGGGCAGGAGGCGGCGGGCGTCGTCGATGCAATCGGCGCCGGTGTGACGCGCTTCAAGGTTGGCGATCGCGTCGGCTATTGCACCGGGCCGACCGGCGCGTACAGCGAAATGCATGTTGTACGAGACGATCGCGCTTTGCGTGTGCCGCAAGGGATTTCGTTCGACATTGCGGCCGCCGCGATGCTCAAAGGCATGACTGCGCGTTATCTTCTGCGAAAGACGTTTCGCGTGGAACGTGGCCATGTCGTCGTCATTCATTCGGCCGCCGGCGGCGTCGGTCAGATCGCCGTGCAATGGGCCAAGCATCTGGGCGCGACGGTGATTGCGACCGCCGGGAGCGATGCGAAAGCGGCGATCGCGAAAACGCTGGGCGCGGATCACGTGCTGGTGCAGGGGCGCGACGATCTGGCGAAGAGCGTGCGCGATTTGACCGGCGGCGTTGGCGCGCACGTCGTCTACGACAGCGTCGGCAAGGAGACGTTCGACGCCTCGATCGATAGCCTCCGGCCGTTGGGCATGATGGTGTCGTTCGGCAATTCGTCCGGCCCGCCGCCGCCGCTCAATGTGCTGACGCTCTCGCAGAAGGGCTCGCTCTTCCTCACGCGTCCGACGCTGTTCAGCTATACGGCGACAACGGAGCAACTGGATGAAACGGCGGCCGCCCTGTTCGAGGTCATCGGCAGCGGCGCCGTGAAGATCGCGCCGCCGACACGCTACAAGCTCGCCGACGCCGCGCAGGCGCACGCCGATCTGGAAGGGCGCAAGACCACCGGCAGCCTGGTGCTGATCCCGTAGCTATTTCACCGCCGCGGCGCGGATGTACGCAGGCCGCTGCCAGAGGTTCTGCACATAGGTTTTGATGCCTTCCGGCATCTCATCGGCGATGCCCGCGAATTTCGCGCCGGTCGCGATGTAGGCGACGGAGATATCCGCGGCGGTGAAGCGGTCGGCGGCGACATAAGGCCGGCCCCCGAGCTTGTCGGCGACCCACTGCAGGCGCTTCATGATCGCGCCCTTGAGATAGCCGGCCGTCCAGTTTTCCTTCTGGTCTGCCGGCGCCATGAAGCGGGTGCCGACGAGGGGATTGCCGTAGGCAGCGAGCCCCGCTTCGCCGAACATCAGATACTGCAGGTAATCCGCATAGCCCGCCTCGTTCGGCTTCACTTCGAGATCGGTCGGGCCGTGCTTGGCCATGATGTAGATCATCATCGCCACGGACTCGATCATGGTGACGTCGCCGTCCTGCATCACCGGCACGGTGCGCAGCGGATTGACGGCTTTGAATTCGTCGCTCGGCTTCATGAAGGAGGCTTCCGCCGTCTCGTACGGCACGCCCATTTCTTCGCACAGCCACAGCACGCGCAGCGAACGTGCGCCTTGCGAATGGTAGATTTTGAGCATCGGCGTCCTCCGGTCCGGGGCGGACACTAGACGCGGATCAGGCCGCTGTCAGGCGCTTCTGCTTGTCCCGCGCGCGGATCTGCGCCGGGCGCTCAGCGAGGCGGCCCTGGTAGGCGGCGAGCGGTTCGCTGAGCGACTTGCCGAGCGCGCCGCGCCACATGCCGAGTGAGGTGGAGATGGCGATATCGGCGACCGTGAAGCGCTCGCCGCAGAGGAAGGGACCCGCTCCGAGAAGCTGCTCTAGATACGCGAGGGCGCCTTCAAGCCGGCGCTCGATCGCGAGAACCGTGAAGTTGCGCTTGTCCTGCTCGGGCGCGGTGAAGAGGGTTTCGATCAGCGGATTGAGCCCGCCCAGACTGGCCTCGCTGTACACCGCCATCTGCAACACGCGGGCGAGCAACGGATCGTCGTTCGCCGGCAGCAGCGGCGTCGGGCCCTGGCGCTGCGCAATGTAGAGCAGCATGGCGACGCTCTCGTTGATCGCGACGCCGTTGTCGTCGGTGAGGAAGGGGACGCTGCCGAGCGGGTTCAGAGCGCGATAGGTTTCATCCGCGGGCGCGGGCACCACCACGACTTGGTAGGGCAGTCCCATCTCTTCGCACAGCCACATCACGCGCAAACCGCGCGCACCGCGTGCGAAGGTGTGGATGGTGAGCATGCGCCGAACCATTGCACGGGGCGCAGGAGATTTAAACTCCACCCATTCCCGGATGCGCGTGAGCGCAGTCCGGGATCCATAAACACGCATGCAAAAAGAAGAGCGCCCATTGCTGAGCGCTCTTCGGAAACAAACGTGTTTATTAGTCCCCTGGCTCGCGGCTCTCGCCGCGCCCCGGGAATGGGTGAGTGCTACGCGTTCATCGACTGGAAGAAGTCGTCGTTGTTCTTCGAGGACTTGAGCTTGTCCAACAAGAACTCGATCGCGTCCTGGGTCCCCATCGGCGAAAGGATGCGGCGCAGAACGTACATTTTCTGCAAGTGCTCCTTCGGCGTGATGAGCTCGTCTTTGCGGGTACCCGATTTGAGTACGTCGATGGCCGGGAAGATGCGGCGGTCGGCGACCTTGCGGTCGAGCTGCAGTTCGCTGTTACCGGTGCCCTTGAACTCTTCGAAGATGACTTCGTCCATGCGCGAGCCGGTGTCGATCAGCGCCGTGGCGATGATCGTGAGCGAGCCGCCTTCTTCAAGATTACGCGCCGCGCCGAAAAAGCGCTTCGGGCGCTGCAGCGCGTTGGCGTCGACGCCGCCGGTCAGCACCTTGCCGGAGGACGGCACGACGGTGTTGTAGGCGCGTCCCAAACGCGTGACGGAATCCAGCAGAATGACAACGTCCTTGCCGTGTTCGGCGAGGCGCTTGGCCTTCTCGATCACCATTTCGGCCACCGCAACGTGACGCGTCGCCGGTTCGTCGAAGGTGGAGGAGACGACCTCGCCCTTCACGCTGCGCTGCATGTCGGTCACTTCTTCCGGACGTTCGTCGATCAGGAGAACGATCAGAAACACTTCCGGATGGTTGGCTTCGATCGCCTTGGCGATGTTCTGCATGATGACGGTCTTACCCGTCCGCGGCTGCGCGACGATGAGCGAGCGCTGGCCTTTGCCGATGGGCGCAACGATATCGATGACGCGGCCGGTCTTGTCTTTGATGGTCGGGTCGTCGAGCTCCATCTTCAGGCGCTCGGTCGGGTAGAGCGGCGTCAAATTATCGAAGTGGACCTTGTGGCGGACGCGCTCGGGATCTTCGAAATTGACGGCGTTGACCTTGGTCAGCGCGAAATAGCGTTCGCCGTCCTTCGGGGCCTTGATCTGGCCTTCGACGGTGTCACCGGTGCGCAGACCGAATTTCCGGATCTGTTGCGGTGAAACGTAGATGTCGTCCGGGCCGGACAGGTAGTTCGACTGCGGCGAGCGCAGGAAGCCGAACCCGTCGGAGAGGATCTCGATCACGCCGCTGCCGCCGATCTCGACGCCGCGGTCCGCCATCGCCTTCAGGATGGCGAACAGCATGTCCTGCGTGCGGAGTTGGTTGGCGCCTTCGATCTCGAGGGACTCGGCCATCTCGAGGATTTCGGTGGGAGGTTTGCGCTTGAGCTCCTGCAGCGTCAGCTGGGTGAGCCCTTCGATAGCTTGTTCTTCAGTCATAGGGGGTCTCGGGGCCCGGTGACCCAGCGCGCACTACGGGCGGGGCGAGGGGGCCGATTGGGAAAAGATTGATCCGGCGGTTAGGAGAATTGGCGGCGCCGCCGTCGCCCGCGCCGAAGCGCATAGGTGGGTGACACCATAACCGGCGTTTGTCGTCAAGCGGTTAGCGCGGCCACGGCTCGGTTGTCGCGAGCAGAATGACGACGATGGCGACAAGAAACGGAACCTCGCCCATCAGCCGCCAGAACTTCTCCGAGTGGCGGCGCTCTCCCTGGGCGAGCTTGCGTCCCTCCACAGATAGGAAGCCCTGGTAGCCGCTCAAGCCCAGCACGAAGACGAGCTTGACCCAGAACCAGGTTGGCACCCCCTCCAGGATGTCGCTCAGCGGCCGCTCCCAGTCGCCGACGATGTAGGTGGCGAAGAGAAAGATTCCGAACGCCCAGGCCAGGATCAGCGCCGGCGTCAGGATAATTCTCCGCAGCATGGCGGCGGACTTGAGCATCGCAGCTTCCAGTTCGCCGCCCGGCTGCGACGCCGTGATCTGCACGAAATACCGCGGCATGATCAGGAGGCCGGCGACCCAGGCCATCACCGCGATGATGTGCAGCCCACGGGCGAGATCGTAGCTGATCACATGGTCCATGAACGGTCAGCTCCGGTGGGGGCAAAACGAGAAACGGCCGGGACAGATGCGCGCGCCGTTCTCGGATTGCAGCGCGTTGGGGCAAGCAAGAGCGCGCTCGACCAGGTCGGCCAATGCGTCAATGAAGCGCGGCGCAGCCTCCAGCGCCGGCGCGCGCAGATAAAAGGGGAGGTCAAGGTCGCGCGCCAGGTGCGCGTATTCGATATCGAGTTCGACCAGGGTTTCGACGTGGTCGGAGACGAACGCGATCGGCGAAACGATGACGCCTGTCTTGTCGCGCGCGGCGCGCTTCAATTCCTCCGGCGTCGAAGGACCTAGCCACTTCATTGGCCCAACCCGCGATTGGTAGCAGATGCTCGCGTCCCAGGCCGGCAGCAGCTTGCGCACCGCGCTGACGGTTTGCTCGACCTGCCACTGATAGGGATCGCCACGATCGACGACACGCTGTGGCAACCCATGCGCGGAGAACAGAATGCGCGGATTTTGAGGTTCGCCGGCCGCTTTCCAAATGCTGAGGAGCGCTCCAGCGTGCGCTTCGGCGAAGGCGGCGCCGGCCGGGTAACAGCAGATCGTCGAAGCGGGCAGATCGGTCGCGCGCTTCCACGCCGCAAGCGACGAGGCCGTCGTTGTGGATGAGAATTGCGGATAAAGCGGCAACAAGACGGCGTCAGTCGCGTGCCAATTCACCGCCGCGTCGGCCGCATCTTTCACTAATGGCTTCCAGTAGCGCATCGCCGGGAAGCATTTGAACGTCACGTTGGTGACCCGCTTGGCCATCGCTTCTTCGAGCGCCGTCGCTTGTTTCACGGTTTCCGCCAGCAACGGCGATCCGCCGCCCATCAAGGCATAATTGCCGCGTGCGCCTTTGGCCCGGGTGTTCGAGATCAACGACGCCAGTAAAAAACGAAACGGCTGTGGCAGGCCGATAATGGCGCCGTCATTGAAGAGGTTGAACAGAAACGGCTGAACATCCGCCTGCCCGTCGGGACCGCCGAGATTGAATAGAATAATTGCGACACGGCGCGAGGTCATGATCCGAAGGTCCGGCTTCTTGTCGGAGGAGGGCTGCGCCTCCATAGGCACGGCGCTCATACGCCGCCCTTCACCCACCGGATCAGCTCGGACACGTTTTCCGGCGTCGCCTGCGGCGTGATGCCGTGGCCGAGATTGAAGATGTGCGGAGCGTCCTTGAACGCTTCGACGACGTGCTTTGCGCCTTGCTCCAGAAACGCGCCGCCGGCGACCAGCAATTGCGGATCGAGATTGCCTTGCAGCGGCATGCCGGCCGGGGCCTGTTCGCGGGCGAACGCCGCCGGCGTCTGATAATCCACGCCGAGCGCCGTTATCCCTGTTTCACGGGCGTAGCGCCCGATCTGCGCGCCGCTGCCGCGCGGAAAGCCAATGATCGGCGCAGTGACGCCGAGCGCCCGCAGACGCTTCACCAGCGCCGCAGTCGGCTGAACGATCAGCCGATCAAAGAGGGGCTTGGTCAGGTCCTGCGACCAGCTTTCGAAAATCTGCACGCAGTCCGCGCCGGCCTTCACCTGCGCCTGCAGATGCAGCGCCGAGACTTCCACCAGCAGCGCCAGCAGCGCATCGACATCGCCGTGGCGCACATAGGCCGCCAGCCGCGCGCGGTCCTTTTCGCCGCCTTCGCCCTGCAGCATGTAGGTCGCGACGGTCCACGGGCCGCCGCAGAATCCGATCAGGGCGATGTTCGGATCGAGACCGCTCTTGATCCTCTCCACTGTTTCGTAGACCGGCGCCAAACGTTGCATGGCGCGGACCGGATCGTCGAAAGACCAAGCCTCTTCTTCGATCAGCGGCTTCAGCCGCGGCCCTTCGCCCTCGACGAAAGAAACTGTGCGCCCCAAAGCATCCGGGACGACCAGGATGTCGGAGAACAGGATGGCCGCATCGAGGTCAAACCGGCGCAATGGCTGCATGACCGCTTCGGTCGCGATCGCCGGCGAATAACAGAAGTCCAGAAAGCTCTTCGCCCGTTTGCGAAGCTCCCGGTACTCCGGGAGATACCGCCCAGCCTGGCGCATGATCCAGATCGGAGGGGGATCGACCCGCTCTCCGTTGAGGACACGAAGCAGGGCAGGGCTATTTCCGGAAACCATTCCGACTCTTCTAAACCTATTTCTAAGTGCGAATTAGGAGGGGACTCGTTGTTGTAGGGATGAGTACAACGGGAGAACTTGTTTACTCAGCGATTGCTCACAAGCTTGTTCGCGCGGCGCCAGAGAATTTTATGGTTAACAAGGAATGACTTGGCCTGCGCCGCGACAAAAACGATTCCAATTTCGACCCCGATCTCTGGTGTGAGGAACCGATGAGGGAATCGCGCATGAGGAGAAGCACAATCCTGGTTGGGGAGCGGTCTCAGCCGCCATTCGAGGATTTGCCCCAGCCTTGCCAACAACTTGTCCACAGGGGCGGATAGCTCGATATGAGTGTGATGCGCGACGAACGCCTGGGCATCTATTTCAACGTCCATCTGGTTTCGGACTCTACGGGCGAAACGCTGGCCGGCGTGATGCGGGCCACCTGCGCCCAGTTCGACAGGATTCTGCCCGTCGAGCACTCCTACTTTCTGGTCCGCTCCGCCCGCCAGTTGGAGCGCGTGCTCAAGGAAATCGAGGCCGCCCCGGGGGTGGTCATGTTCACCCTCTCGAACCTCGAGCACCGAGCCATGCTGGAGGCGCGCTGCCGCGAACTGAGCTTCCCTTGCGTCGCGGTGCTGGACCCGGTGCTTGATACGATGTCACGTTATCTCGGCCAGGAGCTGAACCACCGGGTTGGCGCGTCGCGCCAGCTCAACGCGGAATATTTCCAGCGGATCGATGCGCTCGACTTCGCCATGTACCACGACGACGGCCAGCAGGCGGTGGACCTGACGCGCGCCGACGTCATCCTGGTCGGCGTCAGCCGCACCTCGAAAACGCCGACCAGCGTCTATCTCGCCCATCGCGGCGTGAAAGCGGCCAATGTGCCGATGGTGCCGGGCGTGCCGCTTCCGCCGGAGGTCTTTGCGAAAGACCGCGCGCTCGTGGTCGGACTGACAATCTCCGCTGACCGTCTGATCATGATCCGCAAGAACCGGCTTGCGGCGATGAAGGAGACGCGGGCGGGCGACTACACGGAAGAAGACGCGGTGCGTCAGGAGGTCATGGCGGCGCAGAAATTGTTCGAGCGCGAGGGCTGGCCGACGATCGATGTTTCACGGCGCTCCATCGAGGAAACGGCGGCAGCGATCCTGAACCTGCTCGCCAATCACCGTGGCGGGGAGCATCGCGCCTCGTGACCCTTATCCTTGCTTCCAGCAGCGCCGCGCGAAAGCACATGCTTGGGGCGGCCGGCCTTTCCTTCGAGATCGATCCGCCGCGCGTTGACGAAGAGGCTGCGAAAGCCAGCCTCCGGGCTGCCGGCATGACGCCGCGCAATCAAGCCGATGCGCTGGCTGAGCTGAAGGCCCTCAGTGTTTCACGCGCACGGCCGGGTTTTGTTATCGGCGCAGACCAGATGCTGGCGCTCGAGGGGCAGACCTTTGACAAGCCGAGGGACCGTGACGAAGCGCGTCTGCATCTCCAGCGCCTGCGCGGCCGCGCGCACGAATTGCTGACCGCCGCAGTTGTCGCCAAGGACGGTGAGGTTATCTGGCGACACATGGAAACGCCACGCTTGCGCATGCGCGCCTTTTCCGAAGCGTTCATCGACGACTATCTCGACCGCGTGGGGGAGGCGGCGCTGTATTCGGTGGGCGCGTACCAATTGGAAGGTCTGGGCGCGCAATTGTTCGAGCGCGTCGACGGCGATTACTTCGCCGTGCTCGGTCTGCCGCTGCTGCCGCTGCTGGCCTTCCTGCGCGAACACGGTATGGCGCGCGCATGAGCATCACCGCGGCCACGCGCGTTTTCGCCATCCTGGGCGATCCTGTCAGCCAATCGCTGTCGCCGGTCATGCACAATGGCTGGATCGCCGATCACGGGCTCGACGCCGTCTATGTCGCGCTGCCGCTAAAGAGCGCCAACGCCGTCGCCGCGATACGCGCGCTGAAGCAGCTGGGGTTCGCCGGCGTCAACGTCACCGTGCCGCACAAGGAGGCCGCCGCCCGCGCCGCCGACAAGACCGAGGGGCCGGTGGCGAATGTCCTGCGCTGGGAAGAGGACGGCAGCGTCTCCGCATTTAACACGGACGGGCCCGGCTTTCTGGATGCGCTGGACGAGGCTGCCCCCGACTGGCGCACGCGCGCGACACGCGCGCTGATCGTCGGGGCCGGCGGCGGCGCCCAGGGAATCGCGCAGACGCTCTCGCCGCATGTGGCGACCGTGCATGTGGCCAACCGCACGCCGGAGCGTGCGGAGGCCGTGGCGACCCTCATTCCGAATGGCCGCACCCTGCGCTGGGACGATCTTGAGCGCGGTTTCGGCGCCGCGGATCTTATCATCCAAGCGACGACGCTTGGGATGAATGGGACTGAGTCGCCGGCGTGGCCGGTATCAATGTGCAAGCCGACGGCGATCGTTGCGGACATCGTCTACCGGCCGCTTGAGACGGCATTCCTTGCCGCCGCGAAGGAGCGCGGTCTGGTCGCGGTCGACGGGCTTGGCATGCTTATTCACCAAGGCGCGCGCGCGTTCGAAATCTGGTTCGGCGTGAAGCCCGACGCCAGCAAGGCGCGCCAACGGCTGATGGCGGCGCTGGCATGATCATTCTCGGCCTCACCGGCTCGATCGGCATGGGCAAGTCGACCGTCGCGCGGATGTTCGCGGAGGAGGGCGCGCCGTCGTTCAATTCCGACGATGCGGTGCATGCGCTCTACGCACCCGGCGGCGCTGCCGTGGCGCCAGTGAGCGCCGCGTTTCCCGGCGTCTTGGCGGACGGCGGCATCAACCGCACCGCGCTCTCAAAGCAGGTCGTCGACGACACGGCGGCGCTGAAGCGGCTGGAAGCGATCGTGCACCCTCTCGTCGCGCAGGCGCAGCAGGATTTCCTCGCCGCGCAGCGCGCGAAAGGCGTCAAGGCGGTTGTGCTCGATATTCCGCTGCTGTTCGAAACCGGCGCAGAGAAACGCGTGGACAAAGTCGTCGTCGTGTCCGCGCCGGAGGAGATCCAGCGTGGGCGGGTGCTGGCGCGCCCGGGCATGACGGTGGAGAAGTTCGAACAGCTGCTGGCGCGCCAGACGCCGGACGCGGAAAAGCGCGAGCGTGCGGATTTTGTCATCGATACCGGCTGCGACATCGGCGCCACCCGTAGCCAGGTCCGGGCGGTGCTGGACGCGCTCAGCGAACAGGATTAGTCGCGTAGAAGATGCGCGAGATCGTCTTCGACACCGAAACCACGGGCGTTTTCCCGGACCATCCGGAAGAGAAGGAACGCGATCGGATCGTCGAGATCGGCTGCGTCGAACTGATCAATTTGGAGCGCACCGGACGCGAGTTTCACGCTTACATCAACCCTGAGCGCGGCGTTTCGGAAGAAGTGGTGCGCGTGCACGGGCTGACCGGCGAGTTTCTTTCGACCAAGCAGAAGTTCGGCGAGATCGCGGAAGCGTTCATGGAATTCATCGGCGACGCGCCGCTGGTCGCGCACAACGCCGCCTTCGACCAGAACTTCATCTATGCGGAGCTGCGCCGTCTGAAGCGCGACTTGCCGCCGGCTGAGCGTTTTGTCGACACGTTGCAGATTGCGCGCAAGCGCTTCCCGGGCGCCTCATGCTCGCTCGATGCGCTGGCCAAGCGCTTCCAGCTCGACCGCTACGGCTTCGACCTGGCCGCCCGCAAAGGCGCGGGCGGCCACGGCGCCTTGGTTGACGCGCGCATTCTTGCGGAAGTGTATTTGCAGCTCAAAGGCGGTCGTGAGCAGCGGCTCGCGTTCGATGTGGCCGATGCGGAAACGGCAGGCGCGGCCATCCTGCGCCCCGTGGAGTTCGCGCGCCGCCAGCCGCGGCCTGCGCCGTTGCCGCCGCGCGGCACCGAGGAAGAAGCCGCCGCACACGCCGCCTTCGTCGCCAAGCTCGGCGCCGAGGCGCTTTGGCTCAAAGTCGCGAGCTGATCAGACGTTCTTGCCCGGCGCGTTGGCGAGCGGCACCGCGCCTTGCTCCTCACGCGCCTTCAGTTCGTTCAAGTAGAGCGGCGTGAAATCGATCGGGTTGATCAAGAGGGGCGGGTAGCCGCCATCACGCGTGACGTCCGCCACGATCTGACGGCTGAATGGGAAGAGCAGGCGAGGGCACTCGACCCAAATGTAGACCTCCTGCTCTTCGGGCTTCATGTTCACGAATTGAAAGAGGCCTGCGTAGGTGAGGTCCACTCCGAACATCGGCTCTTCGCCGCGCTTGGTTTGCACGGTTATGCAAAGCTCGACTTCGTGCGCGTCTCCGGCATCGCCGATAGGGCGCGACTTCACCTGCACGCCCATGTCGATCGTCGGTTGCACGTCGTAAGTCTGGCCTGCCGCCGCGCCGAGCGGGTTGCGGAATGACAGTTCCTTCACGTACTGGCCGAGCACCCGCAATTGGGGAGAATCGGCTGCTGGAGCGCCATCCGGCGTCTGAGTATTCATCCCGCCAAACCTGTCTGATGGCCCCGGCGGCGGGCTAACATGCTGGGTCCGGCTCGGCAACCGCGCTGGCGGAACCGCAAGCTTGGCACTATCTTAACCGCCAGCACCGAAGCCCGTGTTGGGCCTCAGGAGACGTGTTGTGAACCAAGAGTGGATCGAGATGGCCATCCTGGCGTTCGTCGCCGGTTTTGTGCTGTTCCGCCTCTACACCACCTTGGGCCGCCGTCCGGAACGCCCGCCGGAGCCGCGCCCGCAGCCCGCGCAAGGCGCTCTGCCGCAGGAGGAGCGCAGCCCGATCGTCACCGCGCCCGCCGCCGCTTCCGGTCCTGCAGGCGAGGGGCTCAGCGCCATCGTGCGCGCCGATCCGAGCTTCGACATGGATCACTTCCTTGCCGGCGCGAAGGGTGCTTACGAGATCATCGTAGGCGCGTACGCCAAGGGCGACCGCGCGGCGCTGAAGAATTTGCTGGTGGACCGTATTTACAATTCATACATCGCCGCCATCGAAGCGCGCGAAGCCAAGGGCGAGCCGGGTCCGGAACTGGTGCGACTGCGCAACGCAGAGATCGCCGACGCCAAGCTGGTCGGGGACATCGCTCAAGTGACCGTCCGCTTCGAGGCGGAACTGGCCGACGGGGCCGTCGGCGTGCGCGATGCGCGTGAGAAGTGGACGTTCGAGCGCAGCGTTCGTTCCGACGATCCGAACTGGCGGCTGGCCCGCGTCGCGCAGGCGTGAGCAAGAAGAACCGCGACCTCACGGCTGATGAAGAGACTCTCTGGCGACGCGTGGCGTCCACAGTTAAGCCGCGGCGGCCCCAAACCGAACACGACCACGAGCGCGAAGAGCGACCGGTGCGGCCGCACGCCGGGGATCGGCTGCACGCGCCGGCCGCCTTGGCCGCGCCCGCTGCGAAGCGAACGCATTCGCGATCGGCGCCGCCCGCCGACCGCGGCGCCGAGAAACGCGTGCGGCGCGGAAAACTGGAGATTGGCGCAGCGCTCGACTTGCACGGCTACCATCAGGACAGCGGTTTCAGCGCCGTGGTGCGCTTCCTGCACGCGGCCCACGCCCGCGGCGACCGGACGGTCATTGTCGTCACCGGGGTGGGGCGCGGCGGCCACGGCGTGCTGCGGGAGCGTCTGCCGCATTGGCTCGCGGAAGCCGATGTCAAAACCATCGTCTCCGGCTTCGCGCAGGCGCACCGCGCGCATGGCGGCGCCGGCGCCTATTACGTCTTCCTGAAGGTCAAGCGCCAGCATTGAGCGAAAGTTTTGCTTAAACCGTCTGAAGGAAGCTTTGCCTTGAGTTTCAGCGCATTCTAACCAATCCACGGCAAGGCTTCGCGCTCGTGCGCCTGTACGCACGGATGTGACGAGGCAAAGTTGCTGGCATTGGGACGCATGCTGCGCTGGCGCCGCCCGCAAGGGTTGGCTGGGCGCGCCGTGGTGTTCGCGACGCTGCTCGTCGCCGTGACCGCGGTGCTATCCGCAGCGATCGTACTGTTCGGCGCGCACCGCGAGGGCAAGCGTCTCGAACTCAAGATCGAGCAGGACCTGACTGAATATCTCGCCACCCGTTCGGGCGATGTCCTCGCGCGTGGCAATCCTCGCATCCTGCAATACATGATCACCGGCAGCACGCGCCGATCTGATAGCCGCGCGGTGCTGATAGTCGATGCGGAGGGTCGCCTGCTTGCGGTGGAGGGTGGAACCCTCGCCGATCGCCGCGCGATGGCGCAATTGTCGGCTGAAGCCGTCGCAACGCGCCGGACCGTTCATCGCCAGATGCAGGACGGCGCGCTGGCCGTGGCCGCTCCGATCGCACGCGATGGGCAGGTGATCGGCGTAGCGGCGCGTATGTGGGAGAGCGGCGCCTACCGGTTTGACGTCCTCTCCTCGCTTGCACCCTTTCTGCTCATTCTCGGCTGCCTGGTGGTCGCGGCGATCCCGCTCACCGGGCTGTTCGTGCGCCGTGCGATGGCGCCGCTGGACCAGCTCTCGGCGTTCGCCGAGCGCGCTTCGGAAGGGAAGGCGGCGCCGCTCGAGATCAAGACGGGCGACGAGTTCGAGACCCTCGCGAAGACGTTCAACCACATGATGGCGCGCATCGAAACTTCGATGCGGCGTATACAGGAGATCGCTTTCGTCGATCCGGTGACGCAATTGCCGAACCAGGACCGGTTCCTCCGCGAAGTCGACTACCACATCCTGCAAACCAAGGAGGGTGAGGCGGGCGCGCTTCTGGTGCTCGAATTCCAGCGCATGCCGAAGGTGCTGCAGACTCTCGATCCAGACGCTTCGCGCGAATTCATGCGGGTCGCAGCGGAGCGCTTCGCATCCGCGGCGCGCACCATTGACCGAGCCATGGGTCGTCCGAAGCAGGGCGGGGCCGCCATCGTTTGCGCGCGTCTGGGCGGCGTGGAGTTCGCGCTCTTCGCGCCGGGGTTGGCGTCCAGCGCCGACGCCGTACGGTTCGCGCAACATTTGAATGCGGCGCTCAATCAGCCGTTCGAGTGGCGCGGGCACAAGTTGATGGTCGGGGCCTGCTGTGGCGTCGCCAGCGCGCCGCGCGACGGCGCCACCGCCGAAGCAGTGATCCGCCGCGCACGCATGGCGTTGACGGCGGCGCACGTTACTCCCTCGAAGCTCAAGGTGTTCACACAATCGCTGGACCGCGAGGCGGTGGCGCGCATCACGCTGGAGCGCGAAATGCGCGGCGCGCTAGATCGCAACGAGTTCCGCGCCTATTTCCAACCCAAGATCAATCTCGCGACGCGCAGGATCGAGGCTTGCGAAGCGTTGGCGCGCTGGGTGCGACCGGACCGCACAATCGTGAGCCCTGGCCGCTTTATCCCCGTGGCCGAGGAAAGTGGGCTTATCGGCCCGTTGTCGGAGGCGATCACACGCGAGGCCTGCTGGAAGGCGGCTGCGTGGGCGCGCGCGGGCATGCCCGCCAACGTGTCGGTCAACGTGTCGGCGCTGCAATTCCGCAACGACCGCTTTTCCGATCACGTGTTGCAGATCGTGAGCCATGCGGGCCTCGCGCCAGAACGCCTGGAGCTTGAAATCACCGAATCCGTGGCGATGGAGGATCCGGAGCGCACGCTGCGGCTTATCAAGCCGCTACGCGACGCTGGCGTGCGCCTGGCGATCGACGATTTCGGCTGCGGCCATTCCAGTCTCTCCGCGCTTTCCAAGCTGCCGTTCGACGTCATCAAGATCGACCAGACTTTCGTGCGCGGCATCGGCAAGGACGGCGGACAATCGGCCGCGATCATCGAGATGATCCTCGCGCTCGCCGGCGCCCTCAACCTGGAAGTCGTAGCCGAGGGCGTGGAACAGTCTCAGCAGGCGCAATTCATGGCCGAGCGCGGCTGCCATTGGGTGCAGGGCTTCCTCTACGGCGCGGCCGTGTCGGCGCCCGAATTCGCCGAGATGCTGCGCCAGCAACGTGGCGACGAGGTGGTTTCCGAAGACGCCGCTTGATCGTAAGACCGTGGTTCGCCACATGGGCGACATGACAGACGCGTCTTCCTGGCACGGCACCACCATTCTTTGTGTTCGCAAGGGCGGCAAGGTCGTCCTCGCCGGCGACGGCCAAGTGTCCGCCGGACCAACAATCCTCAAGGGCAACGCCCGTAAAGTGCGCCAACTCGCAGGCGGGCAGGTGATCGCGGGCTTTGCAGGCGCCACAGCAGACGCGTTCGCGCTATTCGAACGGCTGGAGCAGAAGCTGGAGCGATTCCCGTTGCAGCTTGCGCGCGCATGCGTCGAGCTGGCGAAAGACTGGCGCACGGATCGCGCGCTGCGGCGGCTTGAGGCGATGTTGATTGTCGCCGATCGCAAAGAGACGTTTCTGGTCAGCGGCACCGGCGACGTGGTTGATCCGGAATATCCGGTGATCGCGGTGGGCTCCGGCGGCAATTTCGCGCTCGCTGCGGCGCGCGCGCTCTACGATCACTTGGACGATGCCGAAAACATCGCACGCAAATCAATGCAGATCGCCGCCGACATCTGCGTCTATACGAACGGCAACCTCACTGTCGAAAAACTGGATTCAGCGCAATGAGCGCCTTTTCCCCGCGCGAGATAGTCTCCGAACTCGACCGTTACATCGTCGGCCAAGGCGACGCCAAGCGCGCCGTGGCGATTGCGCTCCGCAACCGCTGGCGGCGCAAGCAATTGCCGGAAGATCTGCGCGAAGAGGTGACCCCAAAAAACATCCTGATGATCGGACCGACCGGTGTCGGCAAGACCGAGATCGCGCGGCGGTTGGCGAAGCTCGCCGGCGCACCGTTCTTGAAGGTGGAAGCGACCAAGTTCACCGAGGTTGGCTATGTCGGCCGCGATGTGGAGCAGATTGTCCGCGACCTGGTGGAAGTCGCCCTCAACATGGCGCGGGAGCGCCGGCGCCGCGAGGTGAGGGCGCGCGCCGAAGCCGCCGCTGAAGACCGTGTGCTGAAGGCGATCGTCGGCGAAAACTCAAGCGAGGCGACGCGGGAAAGCTTTCGCAAGAAGCTGCGTAACGGCGAACTCGGCGACAGCCAGATCGAAATAGACATCGCGGATGCATCCCCGAGCGTGCCGCAGATCGAAATCCCGGGTCAGCCGGGCGTCGGCATGCTCAATCTCGGCGACATATTCGGCAAGGCGTTCGCGGGCCGCACCAAGCGCGTGCGCATGACCGTGAATGAGGCCCATGAACCGCTGGTCCGGGAAGAGAGCGACAAACTTGTTGATCAGGATGCGCTGGTCAAGGAAGCGCTGACGCTGACGGCGGAGGACGGCATTGTCTTCATCGACGAGATCGACAAGATCGCGTCGCGCTCGGAGCGGCTCGGCGGCGGCGATGTTTCACGCGAAGGCGTGCAGCGCGACCTGCTGCCGCTGATCGAAGGCACCATCGTCGCCACCAAACACGGCCCGGTGAAGACGGATCACATCCTGTTCATCGCGTCCGGCGCGTTTCACGTCGCCAAGCCTTCGGACCTACTGCCGGAATTGCAGGGCCGCCTTCCGATCCGCGTCGAATTGAAGGCGCTGACGCGCGAAGATTTCCGCCGTATCTTGACGGAGCCTGAAGCCAGTCTCGTCACGCAGTATCGCGCGCTCATGAAAACCGAGAACGTGACGCTCGAGTTCACATCCGACGCGGTCGAGGCGATCGCCGAGATCGCTGCGGACGTGAATTCATCGGTTGAGAACATCGGCGCGCGGCGGCTGCAGACGGTGATGGAGCGGCTACTCGACGAGATCAGTTTCACTGCGCCGGACAAGGGCGGCTCAAGCGTGACCATCGACGCCGAGCACGTGCGCAAGAATGTCGGCGATCTTGCGAAAAACGCAGATCTTTCGCGCTTTATCCTTTAGAGGCCCGCTTTCGTCGCCAATGCGCGGAGGGAGGTCTCCGGCCGGGGGCCCATGTGGCTGATCACTTCCGCGGCCGCGAGCGAGGCCAGTGCGCCGCATTCGGGCAGGGGGCGCGCATTGGCGTAGCCGTATAGAAAGCCCGCGGCGTACTGATCGCCGGCGCCTGTCGAGTCCACCACTTTGGCCACCGGCGCGACGTCGATATTGAAGGTCTGCGCGCCTGCCGCGATGACCGAGCCGTGTTCGGAGCGCGTCACGATCACGATCGGACACGCGCGGCGCGCCGTCTCGATCGCCGCGCCAAGGTCGCTTGTCTCGTAGAGATTGAGGATCTCGTTTTCGTTCGAGAACAGGATGTCGACGTGGCCGGCGACCAATTGCTGGAAGCTGCTGCGGTGCCGCTCCACGCAGAACGTGTCCGACAACGTCAGAGCCACCTTGCGTGACGCGGCCTTGGCGATTTCGGCCGCGTGCACGAACGCCGCCTTCGCTTCCTCGCGATCGAACAGATAGCCTTCAAGGAAGAGCACGTTGCCGGCGCGCACCAGGTCGGCGTCGATGTCTTTCACGTCGAGCAGGGTCGAGGCGCCCAGATAGGTGTTCATGGAGCGCTGGCCGTCGGGGGTGACGGCGATGAGGGAGCGGGCGGTGCCGGGGGGCAGGGGGCGCGGGGGCGTGTTGAAGGCGACGCCGGCGGCGCGAAATTCGCGGGTGAAGCGGGCGCCCAGTTCATCGTCCGCAACTTTGCCGATATAGCCGGTTTTGCCGCCGAAGCTGGCGATGCCGGTCACCGTATTGGCGGCGGAGCCGCCGGCGGCGACCACCGCCGCCTCGAAGCGCGCAGTCAAATGATCGGCCCGCGCTTCGTCGATCAGCGTCATCGCGCCTTTGGCGATGTTCTCTTCCGCGAGCAGCGCATCGGGCACGGCCTGCAGGATGTCGATGATCGCGTTGCCGACCGCGACGACGTCATAGGCTGATGCCATGGAAGCTGAACCTTATGGAAAAGAAGGGGTTTAAAGCGCGCGCCAGCGGTCGTGGCAAGGTTGCGGGGAGCCGATTCGCTGGGCATGTTCGCCGCATGCGATTTGTCCTCTGTCTCGCCGCCGCTGCAAGTCTCGCCGCCTGCGCCTCCACTGCTGCGCCGACAAACACAACGGCCCCGACCACGCCGCAAACGACAGCCGCGCCACAAACCGGCTCGCGCGCTGCGCAGATGCTCGCTGCCGCCGGGCGCGACAATGCGCCGACGCAGGCGGAGGTCGAACGCGTATTCGGCCGGCCGGACATCGCCCGCCAGGACGGCGCCGGCGCGGCGCTGACCTATCGCTTCGACCATTGCGCGCTGCTGCTGCTGTTTCGCGCCGACGCCCGAAACGCGATGCGCCTGAACGAAGCGCATGCGAGCGCGCGGCGGGGCGGCGAAGCGGCGCCGACGCTCGATCAATGCGCCGCCGAAGCGGCAGGCCGCCGTTCCTGATATGCGCCGCGTCGCCTATCTGGCGGGACCCAGCTTCCGGGGCGTCGCAAACGCGCCGGGGACGACGCATCCGATGGATGTGGAAAATCTGGCGCTGCTGCGCGCCGCAGGCGCCGAGCAGGGGCTCGCGTTCGACGTCGTGTTCTGGGACGAGGCGACGCTGCCGCAGCAGGGCTACGACCTCGCCGTGATCCGCACCTGCTGGGACTATCACGAGCGCCCGGCGGCGTTCATCGCAACGCTGGAGGCGCACGAGTGCGCAGGGTTGCCTGTTTTGAACGCGCCGGATGTCGTGCGCTGGAATTCGCGCAAGACCTATTTGAAGGAGCTCGGACCGTCGGCGATCGAGACGGTGTGGGCGGAGAGGGCGGATGCGGCGGCGGTGACGCAGGCGTTCGATGCGCTGGGCGCAGACGATATCGTGGTCAAGCCGCAAGTGGGCGGCGGATCGGTGGAGACGATCAGGCTGCAGCGCGGCGCGTGGCATGAAGCCGATCTCGCGCATGGCCCGCGCGGGCCGGCGATGATCCAGGCTTATCTCAAAGCCATCGAGACGGAAGGGGAGCTGTCGCTGATCTGGTTCGGCGGGCAGTATTCGCATTGCGTGCGCAAGGTGCCGCAAAGCGGCGATTGGCTGGCGAACCAGCCGGGCAAGACGCGCTTCATCGCCGAGACGGCGCCGCGCGCGGCGATCGAAGCGGCGGAGGCGGCGCGCGCGCATGCGCCGCAAGGGCTGCTCTACGTGCGCATCGACCTGGTGCTGGGCGATGACGGCGCCTGGCGCGTGATCGAGATCGAGGCGATCGAGCCTCATCTCTTCTTGGACCTGGGCGCCGATGCGCCGCGTTTGTTCGCCGGGGCGATCGCGCGCGTCTTGGGTTGATAGAGACAAATATCGGCGATCACGCAGCGCGGACATTCGGGTTTGCGGGCGAGGCACACATAGCGCCCGTGCAGGATGAGCCAGTGATGCGCGCCGTGGAGATAGTCCGGCGGCGTGATGCGCATGAGCTGGGTCTCTACCTCGGCCGGCGTCTTGCCGTCGGCGAGGCCGGTGCGGTTGGCGACGCGGAAGACGTGGGTGTCCACCGCGATCGTGCCCTCGCCGAAAATTTCCATCAGCACCACGTTTGCGGTCTTGCGACCGACGCCGGGGAGGGCCTCCAGCGCGTCACGGTCGCGCGGCACTTCGCTGTTGTGCTGATCGACCAGGGCTTGAGAGAGCGCGATGACGTTCTTGGCCTTGTTGCGCCAGAGCCCGATGGTCTGGATCTGCTTGCCGAGTTTCTCTTCGCCGAGCGTCAGCATTTTCTCCGGCGTATCGACCTTCTGAAACAATTCCCTGGTCGCGCGGTTCACGCCTTTGTCGGTCGCCTGCGCCGACAGCACCACCGCCACGAGGAGTGTGTACGGATTGACGTATTCGAGCTCCGTCTTCGGTTCGGGACGGACTTTTGCGAGCCGCGCGTACAATTCTGCGGCCTTGGCTTTGGTCAGGCGTTTGCCCACGTGCGCGCCTCCCTTGGCAGCCGCTTGCGGGCCGGTAAGCTAGCCAGATGTCGCCCCGCTGGGAACGCTCGCCCGACGCGCCGGAGTTTGACGGCGCGCTTTATATGGACGCCACGCTCAGGCCCAACCGCAGCCTCAGCCGGCAGGCGTTCAAGCTGATGTTGCTGGCGGTGATCGTCGCCAACGCCGGCGTGGCGGCGGTGTTTCTGGCGCATGGCGCATTTCCGGTGGCGGGTTTCCTCGGGCTCGACGTTCTGGCGCTGTGGCTCGCGTTTCATATGAATTACCGGTCGGGCAAACGGCGCGAACTGGTGCGCATCGGACCAAACCGTGTGCATGTGGCGGCGATCGACCCGGACGGTGTGGCGACGCATTGGGTGCTCAATCCGGTCTGGGCGCGCGTGCTGCGCGAGGGGACAGGCGTGCTCATTCGCGCCGGCGCCGGGCAGATGCGCGTGGGCGCATTTCTGTCGCCGAAAGAGTGCGATGCGTTTGCGCAAGCGCTGAACACGGCGATCTTCAAGGCCAAGCGCGGCTAGAGCCCCAGCACATCCTGCATCGCATAAAGGCCGGGCGGCTTGTCGGCGGCCCAGATTGCGGCGGCGAGTGCGCCGTCGGCGAAGACGGCGCGGTCGAGGGCGCTGTGCGAGAGCGTCAGCACTTCGCGTTCGGCGCCGAAGATCACGTCGTGTTCGCCGATGACGCCGCCGGCGCGAATGGAGGTGAAGCCGATGCCGCCTTCCGGGCGCGCGCCGGTGATGCCGTCGCGCGGCGGGATGCGGAGGTCCCTCAGCGTCTTGCCGCGGCCTTGCGCGGCGGCTTCGCCGAGGAGGAGAGCGGTGCCGGAGGGGGCGTCGACTTTGCGGTGGTGATGCGTTTCGACGATCTCGATGTCCCAGCCTTTACCGAGCTTCGCCGCCGCTTCGCGCACCAGGCTCGCGAGCAGCGTGACGCCAAGACTGAAATTGCCGGAGCGGACGATGGCGATGCGCCTGGCGTGCGCGGCGATCGCGGCTTCCTGATCCGGCGTGAGTCCGGTGGTGCCGACGATGGCGGCGCGCACTTTCGTTTCGGCGAGCGCATCGAGTGCGGCGAGCGTCGCGTCCGGCGTGGTGAAATCGATCCAGACGTCGGCGTTGGCGGCCGCAGCGCGCACGTCGCCGGTGGCGGCGACGCCAAGTTCACCGGCGCCGGCGAGGGCGCCCAGATCGCGGCCGAGTGCGGCCGAGCCGGCGCGCTCGCTGCCGCCGACGACGCGAAGCTCTGCGGCGGCTTGGCTCGCGGCGCGAATGAGGGCGCCGCCCATACGGCCCGCGACGCCAGCGATGGCGATGTTCAATGACATGCGACTCTCTTGGACTTTCGGCTGATGCGCCGCAAGCACCACGGTGCTGGTGTTGGCGATCCGCCACGTTTGAGGCGTGCGCCATCCTTGTTGCGCGTGTGCGCGGAAAAGTGGGAGCGGGGCGCGCAGGAGGCGCCGAGGTCGTCTCTAGGGTGACGCCTTGCGGCGTCGATGCGCATCGCGCGCGCCCCGTTCAGCGGCCGTTTTTCCCGGTTGCGGGTCAGCACAGGACTTTCGGTGGGACTGTGTCCATGCCTTCCGGTGCAGGTCCGCTTTACGCCGGCTTACGCCGTCGTGCGAAAGCGCGCCCGGGGGCTTAGGTCCACCCGCAGTGCCGGTTCTACGTGCGGACCTCCAGGCGTCCGGACCTCGCGGTTTGCATCCCCGACGAGCAGATTGAAGATGGTTTGACCCATCACCACGCCAACCGTTTGCCGCACCTTCCAGCTTTTCAGGCTCTCGAAATCTCTCATGTGCGGCAAAGCGCGCGATGATGCGCGCCTGTGAAGCCGGTCGGATAGATTTGGGGTCGTTCGTGTCAATACGGTCCGCATCTGCTTGATTGCAAACGAAGAGCGCGCCTGAAGGCGCGCGCTCCAACCGGGATAGAGCGGTGATCATTCCTCCTATTTTCGGCGCGCGACACGTTGCGCGGACATGGCGCTTCGCCGCCGCGCCACGCCCCGGCCATGCCGGCGAGGGCGCCGGCGGTCCATGCAGACGGACAGGTTGAATTGCGGATCGCGATCCGCGGCAACGGAGGCTTCGGGTAATCGCGTGATTGCGATCGGACGGTTGCCCGAAAGCGGCCCAGCAGGCCTATGCGGCAGCCCCAACACGGCGCTAAGGGCGGCTTCTGGCCCATTGCGGACATGGGCTCCTTGCGTGATGTTGCGCGTGGGATGGAATGGCGCGCTTGCTCAGCATGGCCCAAACTAGTCTTATTGGTCGTCTCGTGGCGTTGTGTGTGGCGTTCACCTTTGGCGCATGCGCCACGCACGGTGACCTGAACGAGGTTCGCCTCGGCCTTAGCTTGGAGGGTAATGCGATCACTTGGACGGTAGAAAATCCAAGCCGACATCCAATTGTGATTGATGACTACACGAACGACGACATGGGCGTCCCACAAGGAGTGTGGATCAGGGTAACCGATGCATCCGGCAAAACGCTCGCATATTCGGCCGATGATGAAGGCTGGTACTCGCCCTGGATGATGTGGTCGGAGGCATGGACGCCTGAACCGTTGGAGTTGGCGCCGGCTGCACGCTTCGAATACCGATTCACCGCCGCCGATCTGACCCGGGGTCTTCTCGTGAGCGAGCCGATTGCCGGGGAGCGCTGCCGCTATCAAGTGCGCGTTGGAGTGGCGCGCGAAGATTATCGCGCATGGACTTTCTTCATCAGCGAATGGAGGGAGATCGACTGTTCGGAGTTGAGAATTGAGTACTGCCCTTTCCAGAGCGGTGTTTTGAATTGCACCGGCAGACCTCTGCCGTTTGAGAATTAGGTCTGCTTTCGGCGAATAGTGGACTCTCCGCCTATAGGTAGGAGGTCGTTCAATGGAAGAACCCGTACCTTTCTGGCGGTGGTGGTTGGTTCCGCCGAGATGGTTTCGCACTCTTCTCGCCTTTGGACCGATCGAGTCCTTTCGGATTTGGCGCAATCCAGAGCATCCCCACCGGGCGCGCCGGCGCATCCACGATTGTTCGGAAGCCCGGGCCAAGTACGTGCAGTGGTGGAGTTCATTGCGGCAGTCGCAGCGGTCGCGTTTGTTGTTTGGCTTGCCTGAGGTCAAGTGGCGCCCGACGGCGCAAATCATTCGGCCGCCGCAATTTCACCCCGAGATCGCGCGCGCCAAGCGCGAACGAGAAGCGATCGACGCCTGGAGCCGGATGCATCCCGATCGAGACCCGATCGAATGCCCGATATATCAAGAACGGCTTGCGCGGGTGAAACAGCGGCTGGCCAATCCGCCAGCCGCTGACAATTCGGACTAACCGCGATCAATCGCGGCCTTAGCGCGCCGGCGGCTCGGCGAAGGCGTCGAAGAATTTCTTCACGCTCTCGAAGAAGCCTTGCGTTTGCGGGTGGGCTTCTTCGCCGCAATCCTTGGCGAATTCTTCCAAGAGCTTCTTCTGCTTGGCGCTCAGATTCACCGGCGTCTCCACCGCGATCTCGACGTGCAGATCGCCGCGGTCGCGTGAGCGCAGCTGGGTCATGCCCTTGCCCTTGATGCGGAAGCGGCGCCCGGTCTGGGTGCCGGGGGGCATGGTGATCTTGGTGCGGTCGCCGTCGATGGTGGGGATTTCCATCTCGCCGCCGAGCGCGGCTTTGCACATCGGCGCCGGCGCGCGGCAATAAAGATCGGGTCCGTCGCGCTCGAAGAGGGCGTGCGGCTTCACCGAGAGGAAAAGATAGAGATCGCCGGGCGGGCCGTTGCGCATGCCGGCATCGCCTTCGCCGGCGAGCCTGATGCGGGTGCCGTCTTCGACGCCGGCGGGGATCTTCACCGCGAGCGTGCGCTCCTTGTTGGTGAGGCCGCGTCCGCCGCAGCTCTTGCAGGGATTTTTGATCGATTGGCCGCGGCCGTGGCAGGACGGGCAGGTGCGCACGACGCGGAACATGCCTTGGCTCGCGCGTACCTGGCCTGCGCCGTTGCAGGTGCGACAGGTTTCGAGCGGCGCCTTGCCTTCGGAGCCGGTGCCGCCGCAGGGCTCGCACGATTGCGCGCGTGGCGCGACGATCTCGCGCTCCATGCCTTTGTAGGCCTGCTCAAGCGTGATCTCGATGTCGTAGCGAAGATCGGCGCCGCGTTGGGGGCCGTTGCGCGGGCCGGCCTGGCGCGCGAACATGTCTTCGAAGCCGCCGCCGAAAATCTCGTTGAAGAGATCGGAGAAGTCGCCGCTGAAGCCGGCGCCGCCGGGGCCGAAGCCCGGACCGCCGCCGCCGGGGCCGCCTTGAAACGCGGCTTTGCCGTAGCGGTCGTAGGCCGCGCGCTTCTGCGGATCGGAGAGCACGGCATAGGCTTCGCCGAGCTCTTTGAATTTTTCTTCGGAGACTTTGCAGCCGGGATTCTGATCCGGGTGCAGCTTCATCGCCAGCTTGCGGAAGGCGGACTTGATGGTGGCTGCGTCCGCATCGCGGGCGACGCCCAACGTCTCGTAATAATCGCCAGTCGCGCTCATGACACGACCGAGATGATTACGGCGGCGCCGCTCCACAAGGGAGCGCGCCGCCGCGTTTCAGTTGAACCAGAGAGACGCAACATACCCCGACCTCGATGTTGCGCGCGCTTAAGCGGACTTCTTGCCGTCGACTTCTTCGAAGTCGGCGTCAACAACACCTTCCTGGCCGGGTTGGGTTTGGCCCGCATCGCCTTGCGGCGCGCCGCCATAAAGCGCCTCGCCGATCTTCATCGAGGCTTGCACCAGCGCCTGCGTCTTGGCGGCGATGTCGGCGACATTGTCGGTCGGCAGCGCGCTCTTCAAAGCGGCGATGGCGCCTTCGATAGCGGCCTTGTCCGGGGCCGGAATCTTGTCGCCGTTTTCCTGCAGCTGCTTTTCGGTCGCGTGCACCAGAGCTTCGCCCTGGTTCTTGGCTTCCGCCAGCTCGCGGCGCGTCTTGTCTTCGCCGGCGTGCTCTTCGGCTTCCTTGACCATGCGCTTGATGTCGTCGTCGGAGAGACCGCCCGACGGCTGGATGCGCATGTTCTGTTCTTTGTTGGTGGCCTTATCCTTGGCGCCCACGGAGACGATGCCGTTGGCGTCGATGTCGAAGGTGACTTCGATTTGCGGCAGGCCGCGCGGGGCAGGGGGGATGCCGACCAGGTCGAACTGGCCGAGCGGGCGGTTATCGGCCGCCATTTCGCGTTCGCCCTGGAAGACGCGGATCGTCACCGCCTGCTGATTGTCTTCAGCGGTGGAGAAGATCTGGCTCTTCTTGGTCGGGATCGTGGTGTTGCGTTCGATCAGACGCGTGAACACGCCGCCCAGGGTTTCGATGCCCAGCGAGAGCGGGGTGACGTCGAGGAGAACGACGTTCTTCACGTCGCCTTGCAGCACGCCGGCCTGGATCGCGGCGCCGACGGCCACGACTTCATCCGGGTTGACGCCCTTGTGCGGTTCGCGGCCGAAGAATTCTTTCACCACCTGCTGGATCTTCGGCATGCGCGTCATGCCGCCGACGAGCACGACTTCCTTGATGTCGTTGGCGGAGAGGCCGGCGTCCTTGAGCGCCGCCTTGCACGGGCCGATCGTCTTCTGGACGAGGTCGTCGACCAGGCTTTCGAACTTGGCGCGCGTCAGCTTCATGTTGAGGTGAAGCGGATTGCGGTTGGCGTCCATGCTGATGAACGGCACCGAGACGTCGAACTCGGTGCGGCTCGACAGCTCCTTCTTCGCCTGCTCGGCCACTTCCTTCAGCCGCTGCAGCGCGAGCTTGTCCTGGCGCAGATCGACGCCGTTCTGCTTTTTGAACTCGTCGGCGAGGTAATTGAGGATGCGGATGTCGAAGTCTTCGCCGCCGAGGAAGGTGTCGCCGTTGGTCGAGCGCACTTCGAAGACGCCGTCGCCGATTTCGAGGATGGAGACGTCGAAGGTGCCGCCGCCCAAGTCATAGACGGCGATGGTTTTGTTGGCGCCGGTCTTGTCCAGGCCGTAGGCGAGGGCGGCCGCGGTCGGCTCGTTGATGATGCGCAGCACTTCGAGGCCGGCGATCTTGCCGGCGTCCTTGGTGGCTTGGCGTTGCGCGTCGTTGAAATAGGCGGGCACCGTGATGACGGCCTGCGTCACCGGCTCGCCGAGATAATCCTCGGCGGTCTGCTTCATCTTCTGCAGCACGAAAGCGGAGACTTCCGACGGCGCGTACTTCTTGTCGCGGCCTTCGATCCAGGCGTCGCCATTCGGGCCTTTGACGATCTTGTAGGGGACGAGGTCGGCGTCCTTGCGCGTGATCGGATCGTCGAACGAGCGGCCGATGAGGCGCTTCACGGCGTAATAGGTGTGGGTGGGGTTGGTGATGGCCTGGCGCGCGGCCTGGATGCCGATCAGGCGCTCGCCGCCTTCGGTGAAGGCCACGACGGAAGGCGTGGTGTTGGAGCCTTCGGAATTGACGATGACCTTAGGCTGTCCGCCCTCCATCACCGCGACGCAAGAATTGGTGGTCCCGAGGTCGATCCCGATAACTCTGCTCATTTCCGTCCGTCCTGTCCTTTCACGGCGGCGCGCCTCTCGTCTGCGGACCCATGTGCTGGCGTCCCGAAAGCGTGCGTCCCGGCCTTATGCTCAAGTGTGGAACGGTTCGTCGCCCCCGCCAGCGCCGAACCGCGATTTTCTCGGTTCATGTGGTGTATTCCGTCAGGAACGCAAGCGTCTCGCGCGCACTATCCGCATTCGTGGTGGGGGAATAGGGGTGCGGTTCCGCGTCGCGCCAGATGCGCCGGAACAAAAAAGAAACCGAATGCCATGATAGCCGGAAACCATGACCCGCACGGGCGCTGACCTCGACGGCTTCCGGCTCTGGCCGGGCCTGCTCGGCCGGGCCGAGCAGGAGGCGCTGCGCGACGCGGTGTTCGTGCGGCTGAAGCAGGCGCCGCTCTACATTCCGCGCATGCCCAAATCGGGTCAGCCGATGCGCGTGCGGATGAGCAATTTCGGCGCGCTGGGCTGGGTCACCGACAAGGAGCAGGGCTACCGCTATCAGGCCACGCATCCGGAAACCGGCAAGCCGTGGCCGGACATGCCCGAGCGCGTGCTCGACTTGTGGAACGAGCTTTCAGGCTACGACGCGCCGCCGGAAGCGTGCCTCGTGAACTATTATGAGAGCGATGCGCGCATGAGCCTGCACATCGATTCAGATGAGCAGGCGTGGGACGCGCCGGTGCTGTCGATCTCGCTCGGCGACACGGCGCTCTTTCGCATCGGCGGGCCGGTGCGCTCCGATCCGACGCGCAGTGTGCGGCTGGCGTCGGGCGATGTGTGCATGCTGGGCGGGCCGAGTAGGCGCGCCTATCACGGCGTCGACCGCATCCTGCCAGGCACCTCCCGCCTTCTGCCGAAAGGCGGGAGGATCAACCTTACTCTGCGCCGCGTTACGGCGCCGTCGTCGCCGTCGACGTAGCGGTTGTGGTGGCCGTCCCTGTGGCGGTGGTCGTCGCAGGCGCCGCGCTTTGCGTCGCCCCACCGCCTTCCGCGTTTGGCGCCGTGTAGCCGACGGCGCGCGGATCGGGGTGGCCGGTGACGAAGTCCGGACGCCAATCGCCCGGACCGCCGGGGCCTTGCGGAATGTCGCCCAGCGCCATGTGATGCGCTTTCCACTCCATCGCCATGCGCACGCGCGCATAGCCCGACGGGTGATCGTAGAAGAACCATTCTTCCAGTGGCGTCGGATCCATCTTGCGATACTCGGACAAGAGGATCGCCGACTCCGCAAAGCCGTCCGGCTCGCGCGCAGCGTTAAGCCCGAACATGTCGGCCTGATGCTCGTGGAAGCGCGTGATGTTGTTGCCGATCGGCGTGGCCAGCAGCATGAGAAAGCCGATGATGGAGAAGAGCATGGGCATGCCCGCCGGATCGGAAATGCCGGTGATGCCCCATCGTTGATTGGCGCTCAGCCTGTTGAAGAGCAGGTTCGCCAGACCGAACACGACGACGATCAGCAGCGCATTCATTACCAGCAGCGACGCCGTGTGTTGAAGCACGTAGTGACCGATCTCATGGGCCATCACGGCGCGTACGCCGCCGGGGCTTTCGCGCTGCAGAAGCGTATCGGCAAGGGAAATGCGGGTCGTGCCGGCGAAGCCGGAGACGTTCGCGCTGACGCTGTTGGTTTGCCGGGAGCGGTCATAGACGAGCACGTCGTCGGTCGGCACGCCGTTCGCTTGCGCGATCTGCAGCACGCTTTCACGCAGCGAGCTTTCCGGCATCGGCGTGTAGGTGTTGAAGATCGGCGACAGATAAACCGGCGCCAGCATGCCGATGAAAGCGACAAACACGATCGAAGCGATCGTGCCCCAGATCCACCAGGTCTTTTTCGCCGCGGAGATGATCAGATAGAGCAGGCCAATCGCGATAGAGCCGATCACCAAGCCGATCCCCGCACCTTGCAGATACTCGGTGAGCCACTGGCTGAACGTCTGAGTCGAAAGGTTGTAGTCGTGCTGACGAACGAAGCCGACCCAGTAGTCCCAGCCAAAGCTGATGATGCTGCCCAGGATCGTATAGACAAGCGCGAAGCCGACGACGACGAAGAAGTAGACCTTGACCGTGCTCTTCAGCCACGAGCGCAGCTTGTCGGCGAAGCCGAACTGCAGAAACGCGAACGCCACAATAAAGCTGAGCACGGGGCCGACGAACTGAATCCAGTAGCCGCCCTCGAAATACGAGTTGGAGCGCTCCGTCGCTTCCGGGCCCATGGTCGCCAGCCATTCCCGCGTCGCCGCTTCAGGATCGAATGGCAAAGCCTGCGCGGCATCCTGTGCAAAAGCCGGATGGGCTGTGGCCACGGCTGCGACCGCGGCCGCGCCCAGCGCGAACCACCGATTCAAACGCATCTCTATCCCCCGTAAGATTTTGGTGGCGCGGAGCGTGCGCTCGAACCATCTCTGTCGCAAGGGTTCCGCGCCAAGCGGACGCTGAAAGGGGACAGACGCCCATGCGCCTCGACACGCCGGAAGGGAATTTGGTGGAGCCGTCACGCCGCTCGATTGCGGCCACGTTGTTCTTTGCGGGGTATGCGCCAGCCGCGCTGTCGGCCTGCGCGAGCCCTGTGACCACACCGAGCGACGAACTGATCACCGAAGACGTCCACATCACCGGCGCCGGCAATTACAACCTGCCCGCTTATGTCGCGCGCCCGGCAGGCCGCGGGCGCCACAGCGCCATCATCGTCGTCAATGAGATTTTCGGCATCCACGACTACATCAAGGATGTGTGCCGCCGCTTCGCCCGCGAAGGCTACGTTGCGATCGCGCCAGACTATTTCGACCGCGCCGGCGATCCCGCGCCGCTGACCGACATCAACGCCATCCGTCCGATCGTGGCGGCGGCGACTTACGAACAGACGATGGGCGACACGCAAGGCGCCGCCAATTGGCTGAACGCGCAGAGCTTCACCAACCGCGACATCGGCATCACCGGCTTCTGCTGGGGCGGCGCGATCGTGTGGATGGCCGCGGCGCGCGTTTCAGCGATCAAGGCGGGCGTCGCCTGGTACGGCCGTCTCGTGCCGCCTGCGCCGGACGGCTTCGGCGCCGAGCAGGGCAGACCGTGGCCAGTCGATATCGCCGGCAATCTGCATACGCCGGTGCTTGGCCTCTATGCGGAGAACGACCGCGGCATTCCGGTGTCGACCGTGGAACAGATGCGCGCGGCGCTGCAGGCGGCGGACAATCCTTCGCGCTCGGAAATCATCGTCTATCCGGGCGTTCAGCACGGCTTCCACGCCGACTATCGCGAGAGCTACAATGCCGAGGCGGCCGCCGACGGCTGGACGCGCTGCCTCGCCTGGTTCCGTGCGCACGGCGTCGCCTGAGATAGAACTCGATTTAGAGAAAGCCTCCCCATGCGCTATCGCAGACTTGGCCGCACCGGCCTCACCGTTTCTGAAATTTGCCTCGGCACCATGACCTTCGGCGGCGACGGCTTCTGGAAAGTCATCGGCGCGCTCGAACAGGAGACGGTCACCAAGCTGGTGAAGAGCGCGTTCGATAAGGGCGTCACCTTCCTCGACACGGCGAACGTCTATTCCAACGGCTTGTCGGAGCAGGTGACCGGCGTTGCGATCAAATCGCTGCCGCGCGACGAACTTGTCGTCGCCACCAAGGTGTTCGGCCGCATGAACGCCTATAGCGGCGGCGACACCCCGGAGGCGCAGCGCCGCGCCAAGAACAACAATCTCTCGGGCCTGTCGCGCAAGCACATCTTCGATTCCATAGACGCGAGCCTGAAGCGCTTGGACCTCGATTATGTCGATCTCTACCAGGTGCATTCGTTCGATCCGGTGACGCCGCTCGAAGAAACGCTGCAGGCGCTCGACGAAGTCGTGAAGTCCGGCAAGGCGCGCTATATCGGCCTCTGCAACTACGCCGCCTGGCAGATCGCCACGGCGCTCGGCATCTCGGCGCGCAAGCAGCTGGCGCGCTACGAGTCGCTGCAAATGTACTATTCGATCGCCGGCCGTGACATCGAACGCGAGGTCGTGCCGCTGGCGCAGGAGGAGGGGCTGGCGATCCTGCCCTGGAGCCCGCTCGCGGGCGGCTTCCTCTCAGGTAAGTTTACGCGCGACAGCGCGCCGAACGACGGCGCGCGCCGCGCCGCATTCGATTTTCCGCCGGTGGACAAAGAGAAGGCCTACGACATCATCGACGTGATGAAGGGCATCGGTGATGCGCGCGGCGTTTCCGTCGCGCAGATCGCGCTTTCGTGGCTGCTGCACCAGAAGCACGTCACCAGCGTCATCATCGGCGCCAAGACGGAGGCGCAGTTGAGCGACAATATCGCCGCGACCGGGGTCGAACTCTCCAGCGACGATCTGGCCAAGCTCGACGGCGTCTCGGCGCTGAAGCCGGAATATCCGGGCTGGATGCTGGCGCGCCAAGGCGGCGACCGGCTGACGAACCTGTCGTAACGACTCAAAAGTACGGCGGCGGCGCTTCGTGACTAGCGCCGCCGCCGCGTGCGTCCCCTAAGCTCCAGCCTTAGCGACGCACAATCGTGACCTGATACCAGCCGGTCGAGCCGCCGAGCCCGCTCGCGCCGATATGGAAGACGCCTGAGGTTTCCGGTGTGAAGCGCAGTCGCGCGTCCAGGCCGTCGCCGCTGTCGTCGTCCGACGTCAGCCGCTGGCCGGATTCGTCGTAGATGGTGAGGAACGGATCGGCCAACGGGTTCTGCCCCGCGCCGCTCACTTCGATCGCATAGGAAACACCCGCTTCCAGCTCGACCCGGTAGAAGTCCTGGTCGTCGGGCATGTCGATGCGGCTCAAGCGCTGGTCTTCGGCGGCATTGAGATTTTCGTCCGTGTTCACGTTGCCCGGGACGTCGGTATCCGAGACGCCGATGTAGTAGCTGCCCGTGCCGGTGTCGCCATACGAAGACACGGCGGCGTAATACGGCCCGCCCGTGGGGGACATGAACGTGAGATAGGCGTTCGTGCCGGCGCCACCGTCATCGTCGGTCGCGACCTGCTGACCCTGGGCGTCATAGAGCGTGATCACCGGATCGGCGAGCGGGGTCGGATCCATGCCCTGCACGTTGAAGCGATAGGGGCGGCCTTCAACCAGATCGATCGAAAACCAGTCCGCGTCGCCGGCGGCGCCGATGCGGCTCATGCGGCCTTCGCTGTTCGCCGTCATTGCTTCTGCGGTGTCGGCGGAGTTGCCGATTTCGCCCGGCGTCAGGCCAATCACGTAGCGGCCCGCGGCGTCTTCGACGAAACCGCGCGCTTCGACGAAATAGGTGCCCGCCGTGGGCGCTTCGAACTCAAGCCACGAGTTCAGGCCTTCGCCGCCGTCATCGTCGCTGGCGAGCTGCTGGCCGTCGGCGCCGTAGACCACAAGCATCGGATCGGCGAGCGCGTCGGCCATGCCTTCGGCGCTCATGAGCGAGAGGCGCACGTTCTGACCCGCCTCCAGCGTCATCTTATACCAGTCGCGGTCGCCGGCGGGGGAGAGGTTCCCCTCGAAATAGTCGCCGTCGGCGGACAGGCTGAGTTCGGTCGAGCTGTCGGCCGGCGTGTCGCCGGCGCGCGCGCTCAGCCGGTAGGCGCCGGTGGCGCTTTCGTCGAAGGAGCGCGCTTCGAGAAAGTAGGTCCCGGTCGTGGGCGCGGTGAACTCGAGATATGAGTTGAACCCTTCGCCGCCGTCGTCATCGCCCGCGAGCTGTTCGCCGCGCGCGTCGTAAAGCATGAGCACGGGGTCGCCGAGCGCATTTTCGCCGTTGCTTACCAGGCTGAAGCGATAGGATTGTCCGCCTTCGAGCCGAATGCGGAACCAGTCGTGATCGGCCGCATAATCGATCGTGCCGTCGACGCTTTGACCGACATTGACGCGTGCACGCGTATTGGTGTCGGCGGAGGCGTTTTCGGCCGGCAGGCGCGTGGCTTGGATGCTGAGCGCATAACCGCCCTGAGCGGCGTCACCGTACGCGCGCGCTTCGATGAACACATCGCCGCCGCGCGTGGGCGTGAACTGCACTTGCGAGTTCAGCGAGTCGCCGCTGTCGTCGTTCGAAGCCAGTTCGGCGCCGCTGCGGTCGACAATCCGGAGCAGGGGATCGTTGAGCGCGCTGATTTGGCCGGCCTGCGCGCCGCTCAGGCTGATGGTGTAGGTTTCGCCGGTGCGTGCGCTGAAGCGATAGACGTCGACGTCGCCCTCATACTCAAGTGCGCCGGTGACGGTGCGGCCCGCCGAGGCGCGCGCGCGCGTGGTGGCGTCGTTGCCGGCGTCGTCAGCCGGCGCGGCCGAAGCGGAGACGTTGAGGGTGTATTGGCCGGTGGCTTCAGAATCGAAGCTGCGCGCCTCGATGAAAATCTCGCCGGTTTGCGCCGGCGTGTAGTCGAGCGCGGAATTCAGCGTGCCGCCGGCGTCGTCGTTGAACGCGAGCTGGGCGCTGTCGCGGCCATAGAGCACGATGACCGGGTCGACGCCTTCGCCGCCATCGAGCGTGAAGTGGTAGCGCTGACCCTGCTCGACGCGGACGCGATACCAGTCGGTGTCGTTGGCGGCATCGAACGCGCCGCTCACGCTTTGACCGACGCTGAGGCGCGCCTGGGTCGAGGCGTCGCCGGCCGGATCAGATGATTGCGCCACAGCCGCGGGCGCGAAACCGAGAGCCAAAAGGGCGGCGCCGGCCGCACCCAACAAATACTTCCCCCTCATCACGACCTCTCCTTGCGCTGACGGTCGATAATTACCGATCCGTCATGTTCCGTGTAACCCTGAAATCAGGCGGAACCTCGTCTTTTGAGGTGCAAGGACGCAAGCAATTACCCGAAAAAGGGATAGCTGCGGGGAGGGCGGGTGGCGGCCCGGCCACACCGGGACCGCTAGACCTTTACGTCAACGTGAGCGGTCTCGCTGTGGCCGCCGGCCGGACCGCCCGAGACGAGCACCATGGCGGCGCGGATGGTGCGGTCCCCCAGCACGTAACCCGGCTGCATGACTTCGGCGACGCGGCCCGCCGGAACATCGGACGGCGCCTGCGCCACCGCCTGGTGCAGGTTCGGATCAAACGCATCGCCCTTGGCGCCGACACGTTTCAGGCCGTGCCGCGCGAAGGCGTCGATCAGCGATCGCTCGGTGAGTTCCAGGCCGGCGATGAGGTTGCGGAGCGCGTCGTCCGGATGCTCGCGCACTTCGGCCGGCACCGCTTGCAGCGCACGCGCGAGCGTGTCGGCTACCGGGAGCAGGTCGCCGGCGAAGCGGTCGATCGCGTAGACACGCGCTTCGACGGCCTGCTTCTCGGCGCGGCGGCGGGTGTTTTCGGCGTCGGCCAGGGCGCGCAGCATGGTGTCGCGCGCCTTTTCCAGTTCGGCCTGCAACGCCGCGACATCCGGCGCGGGCGCGTCGCCCTGCGGTTCCGGCTGCGTGTTCGGCTCGTTGCTCATGTCCCTCGTTTCCTCTCGCTCTCCAGCACACGCCCGACCGCGCGGGCGGTGTAGTCCACCACCGGGATCACCCGGGCATAATTGAGCCGGGTCGGGCCGATGACGCCGAGCGCGCCTACCACCCGTCGCTCCGCATTCATATAGGGCGCGACAATGAGGCTCGACCCCGACAGCGAAAATAGCGGGTTTTCAGAGCCGATGAAGACGCGCACGGCCTCGCCGGCCTTCGCAAGATCCAGCACCTGGATGAGTTCCCGCGTCTTTTCCAGATCGTCGAACAGGCGCCGCGCCAGTTCCAGGTCGGCCAGCGCCTGCGGATCAGCCAGCAGATTGGCGCGCCCGCGCACGATGAGCGAGCGGCCGGCGGTGGGGTCCTCGCCCGACCATTCGACCAAGCCGCTCTCGATCAGTTTCGCCGCCGCTTGATCGAGCGCGGCGCGATCACGCGAAAGCGCCGCCGATGCTTCGCTGCGGATGTCGTTCAGCGTCTTGCCTTTGAAGCGGGCGTTCAGAAAGTTCGCCGCTTCAATGAGCGCCGTGGGCGGCAGATCGGCGGGCGTTGCGAGCACGCGGTTCTCGATCTGATTGTCTTCGAACACCAGCACCAGCAGCGCTTGTCCCGCGCCTATGGAGACGATCTCCGCGTGGCGGATCGGCGCGTCGCGCTCGGGCGTGACGACAAGCCCGGCGCCGCCGGCGAGACCGGACAGCAGCTCGGAGGCGGCGCCCATCACGTCCTGCGGATTGGAGCCGGCGCGGGCGATGCGCGCATCGATTTCGCGCTTCTCGTCTTCCGGCACATCGCCGAGCTGCAGCAGGCTGTCCACGAAGAAGCGCAAGCCGATCTGCGTGGGCCGCCGTCCGGCCATGGCGTGCGGCGCGTCGAGCAGGCCAAGCTGCGCCAGGTCGGCCATGGTGTTGCGGATGGAGGCGGCCGAAAGTCCGACGCCGCCGAGCTTGGAGAGCGTGCGCGAACCGACGGGCTCGCCTGTGGTCAGGTACGCTTCGACGATTTCGCGGAAAATCTCCCGCGCCCGCGCATCGAGCGCGTTCAGATCGGAGGAGGGGAGCTGCGCCATCGGCGTTTAGGTAGCGAACGTGAGAGGCAACGCAAGCTGCGTCACTTCTTCACCTGTTTTCGCGGCGGCTTCGGCGCGGGCACGGCGCGGCGCATGAACTCGTCGAACTTCGGAACCGTGAAACCGATGAGGCCGCGCTCAGGAGAATAGGCCATGCCTTTCTTGATGAGCTCGTCGCGGATCGGCGCCGCCTGGCTGAGCGAGAGACCCATGGCGTTGGCGATGTCGGAGGAATTCACCGGCGCGCCGCCGAACTCGGCCATCACGCGCGCATAGGCGCGCTGGCGTTCGGTCAAGCGCGCAAGCCGGACTTTGAAGATGCCCTCGTCGAGCGCCGTCACCGCGGCGGCGCTGGCGCGCTTGGCGTCGGCCAGCGTGATCGGCGACTTCGCGGCCGCGTCCCAGCAATGCGAACCCCACACTTGCAGGAAGAACGGATAGCCGCCGGTCTGCTCGACGACGTAATCGAGCGCCTCGGGCGCATAGGCCACGAACTCGCGCTTTGCCGGCGCAGTGAGCGCCAGCCGCGCGCTCTCCGCATCGAGCGGGCCGATCGGGGGATAGTCGAACAATCGCTCGGCGTAGGATTTCGCATCGCCCGCGAGTTTCGCGAGCTGCGGCAGGCCGGCGCCGAACAGCAGCACGGGAAGCTGGCGCTGCGAGATTTTGTGCAGCGCCATGATCAGCGCCGAGAGGTCGCCTTTCTGCACGTACTGGATTTCGTCGACCAAGATGATGACGGCGGTCTCGCGCTTCTTGGCGGCTTCGCCGATGGCGACGAGCAGGTCGGTCAGATCGAGGGTGAGATCGCCGGTCGCGGCCGGGCCGGCCAGGCCGAACTCGAAATCGCCGAGCTGCACCTTGAAGACGCTGGCGAAGGATCTGAGCGCGCCGAACGCATTGTGCATGTCGGCGCCGGCTTTCTTGATGCGGTCGAGCCGCAGCAGGATGCGATGCAGCTGCGGTGCGATCTGCGCGGCCAGCGGCCGGTCCGGATCGGTCTCGAACATCGCCGTCTGACAGCCGTTGCGCTCGGCGCTTTGCTCAAGCTCGTTCAGCAGCACGGTTTTGCCGACGCCGCGAAGCCCCAGCATCAGGAAGCTCTTCGACGGCTTGCCGCGCCGGGCGCGCTCGATGGCGGTATCGGCTTGCCGGAGCAAGCCGTCGCGGCCGGCCAGTTCCGGAGGAGGGGCCCCAGCGCCGGGGTTGTAGGGGTTCTCGCTGGCCTTCATAGGGCTCTATAGAAATGTTTGGTTAAGTTTGGTTATCGCGACCTAACTGAGCCGGTTCGCGCCGGCTGGCAAGCCATCCTAGGGGACTATAGGAAAGTTAGGGCACGACGGCCAAACAAGACCAAACATCGCTATTGCCGTCTATATGGTTTTGACTTGGCGGCATGGCGCAAAAACGCCGTCTTTGGCCGCGAAGCGGAACCGCATGCGGTGGGAACTTCTGGTTTTTCTGGTCGCGGCGCTTTTCGGCGCGCCGGCGTTTGCACAACCAAGCGCGATCACGCTCAACGCCGATCCTGCGCCCATCGTCGAGGCCGAGATCAATGGCCGGCCCGTGCGGCTGGAGGTCGATCTGCGCATGACGGACAATCTCATTCTCAGCGATGCGGCGGCGCAGCGGCTGGGCGTGCAACGCGTGCCGTTCATGGCGATCCGGGTGTCCGTCGATGGCGGCGCCTCGATGCGTGGACGGGTGGCGCGGCCGCGGCTTGTTTTCGGCCGCGAAGACGCACGCGCCTTGTCCGGCGTGTTTCCGGTTCCGGTCAGCACGCGCGCCGATGGCGTCATCGGGCCGGGCGTGCTGCCTTACGACGTTGTGACGGTCGTGCTCGGTCCGGAAACGCCGGGAATGCGCGACATCGTGTGGACATTGGACGACGCCGACATGTGGCGCGCGCGCACCCAGCTCGGCGGTCGCGACACCATGCTCTTGTTCGATGTCGCCAATGCCGCCTCCGTCTTCAACATGGCGGCCGCGCGCGCGTTCGACGACGCGGGCCTGATTCATGCCGCAGGCGAGCTTCGCGAAACACCGCTCATTCTCGGTTTGCGCACCAACATGCAGCCGGTGACGACAGATCTCAGCGTGGAAGGGCTTGGCCTTGGCCCGGCGATGGCGCGCACGCAGGCGCCGCTCCTCGGCGCGCTTGAGGAAGATGCGATCGTGGTGGAAGGGCGGGGCGAAGCCAATCCGCCCGAACTCTCGCTCGGGCGCGAAGCGCTGGCGCACTGCGCTTTTGTGCGCGTCGAGCGCCGCACGCGGCGGATGACGCTGCGCTGCGCCTAGGCCGGGCGCGGCGCGCGCTTCTTGGCCCAAGCGGCGACGCGGAGCGCGATCACCAGCGCCATGAGCGAGAGCGTTGCGATCGCGAGCGCCGGCTTGGTCGGCAGCCGGCCGTAATACGAAAACGCAAAAATGAAGGCGATGTAGACGGCGCCGATCGTGTGCAGCAGCTTCCAGCCCTGCGGCGTCAGCCGCTTCACCCAATAATCGCGCGACGTCAGCGCCATCAGGATCACGAACACATATCCGAGGCCGCCGCCGAACAGGGTGGTGGGGCTCGTCGGTGCGCCATAGACGACGATCGCGGTGATGAAGAAGCCGGCATGGATGAGGTGTGCGGCTGCAAAGCCAAGTCCCACGCCGCGACGGTTATAAAGCAGCGCGCTGCGCCAGCCGCCGGGCCAGAGCGTCGCCAGCGCCGACGCGCTCCAGACGAGCATGAACCAAAGGAACGAGTGCCGGGCGGTGAGTCGCGACGCGGAAAGAAAGCCATCCCGATCGAACCCGCCGGCGCTCCAGATGCCGTAAGCCGCGATCGCAAGCGCGCTCAGCGCCGCAAGCGCGATGATCCGTCCCGTCGGCTTGACCGGCCTCGCCACGTTTCCCTCCGCAGTACCGCCATAGCATGTAGCCACGCTTTACGCCGCCCGCAGATTCGGCCAACAACGCAGCAGAATCTGAAAGCTCCGGAGCCAACATGCGTCCCTCAGGCCGCGCCGCCGACCAATTGCGCGAGATCACGCTCGAAACCAATGCGACGCGCTACGCGGAGGGATCTTGTCTGGCGAAGTTCGGACATACGCACGTGCTCTGCACGGCGACGGTGGAGCAGGGCGTGCCGGGCTGGCTGAAAGGTCAGGGTAGGGGCTGGGTGACCGGCGAATACGGCATGCTGCCGCGCGCCACCCACACACGCGGGCGCCGTGAAGCCGCGCAAGGCAAGCAAAGCGGGCGCACGCAGGAAATTCAGCGCCTGATCGGCCGCTCGCTCCGTTCGGTGGTCGACCTGAAGGCGCTCGGCGATCGCACCATCACGCTCGATTGCGACGTGATCCAGGCGGATGGCGGCACGCGCACCGCCGCGATCACCGGCGCCTGGGTCGCGCTGGCGAAGGCATGCAAATACCTGGTCGACGAGAAAGAGCTGAAGGCAAACCCGATCACCGGCCAAGTCGCGGCGATTTCGTGCGGCGTGCACGAGAACACGCCGGTGCTGGATCTCGACTATGCCGAAGACTCCAGCGCTGAAGTCGATGCGAACTTCGTGCTCGCCGGCGATGGCCGTATGATCGAGTTGCAAGGGACGGGCGAGAAGCGGCCGTTCTCGGAAGAAGAGTTTCACGAAATGTTGCGCCTGGCGAAGCTCGGATGTGGGCAATTGTTCGAAGCGCAGATGCGCGCGGTCGGCTGAGGAGAGAGACGATGAGAGCTTACGTCGCCGCTTTGGTCTTGGCGTTTGCCGCCGCGTGTTCGCCGCCAACAAGCGACGCGCCGCAGCCGATCGAAGGCGGCGCGCGCGTCGCAGAAGCGCCGGCGGACGTGCTGGCCGCGATTCGTGCGGAGGACCCCGCGTTTCAGCCTTCCGCCGCAATTGAAGACGCCCTCATCGGCGCGGTGGTGTGGAAGGTCACCGGCGCTGGCGAGAACCCGCGCACCTATCATGTGCTGAATTCGAATGAAGGCTGGCACGTGGTGCAAATTCGCCGCGATCTGGCATGGGGCGACGCCCCGCATGCTGTGCGCGATGTGGTGGCCATGTCGCCGCAAGCCATGGTGCCGACCAAGGTGACGGAGGTGGTCGAACCGGGCGCCGACGGCGTGATGTACGATCTCTACGCCGACAATCCGGAGTCGCCCGCGCTTACGGTGCGTCTGGTCGGGAATGAAGCGGCGATCATGCCGCCGCCGCACTAGGTCGTCGCGCCCTGATCTTCAAATTCGGTGTTGAGGCGAGCGCGCTCGTCCGCCACCCACTCGACAATTGCCAGCGCAGCGTCCTGTTGTGGATCGCCGCTCAAAGGTTTGACCCTGGTGGTCCACCGCGCCTCCGCCTTTCGCATCAGGGCGTCGAGGGCGTAGTGTTCTCTCTGAGCCGCATTGCCCCGCTTGTTTGCGCCGCGATAAAACTCAAACGAGATCCATCCGTTGGCCAAGATTGACGCCAGAAACGCGACAAAGTCCCAAAAGCCCGGGCTGATCGATAGTGAAAAGCCGCTCAAGAAACTCGAAAGCCCCAGAAGGAATAGCGCGACAATTCGGCTCCTGTTGCTTTCGGACTCACATTTCTCCCAACGCGCGGTGGCGTCGTCACGATCATCTTGAACTTGCTTCAAGATGTCGTCGAACTGGCTGCGGATTTCGTTCATGGCCTCATCGGCAACAGTCGCAGCGCGCCTTTCCAAATCGCTTGGGCTTTTTCACCGATCTGCAGAACTTGTTTTCATCGCTGCATCTGCCGAAGCAGACGCCCTGACGCGGGAGGTATTCGTACTGAAGGCTTCCGTAGGGCGTCTTGAAACCGCGAAACATCGCCGACGTTCGAGCGTAGCAATGTGTGTTTGCTGTGAGATCGCTCGGGCGCGCAGAGATTGTCATCCAAGTCTTCGCGTCGGTGTAGCGCTGCTTGAAACGTTGGTCTGCGCCTCTGGTTAGCGAGACCACATTGTTTGCGAGCAGGACCTCAATGAGCGACTTTTCTTCGCCCGGGTAGAATGCCGCCATCTTTCCAGGCTGCCACGCTTGGACCCCAGCGACGTTGAAGTCGGAGTCCGGGGCAGGACTGATAAGGCAAATGTATCCACGTCTCGGCGGGTTATCGCCCGGATGATGGAAGGTGACCATTATTAAACTCCCGATGGCGACGGGAACTCTAGCCGAATTACAACCCGAGGTGTCAAGCGCTCAGCGTGGGATGGTTCCACTCAGCAAGTCCGACACGTCGGCATCCCCGTAGAGGCGCGCGTAGTCCTGCGCGGTCATGCCGTGAGCATCTCGATGTTTTTGATTTGCTCCATTCGAGAGCAGCAGGTGGACGATTTCCCAGCGCGCCGATGTCACGGCGTAGAACAGCGGAGTCCAGCCGCCGTCACCGATTTCATTGACGTCCTCACCGTCGAGGATCGCCCGCTTCACGCGCGGCAGATTGTTGGCCTTGAGCGCGCGGACAAGTGTCCCGGTCATGAGACTCACTCCCAGCCGCAGCTTGGCAACCTAGGGTTAAAGTTTGGTTGAGCCGCTAGTCCGCGGTTGCGTCAGCGCTTTCGAGTTCGGCGTCGTCTTCGCTGGGTTCGTAACCGAGCAATTCGCCGGGCTGACATTCGAGGACGCGGCAGAGCGCGTTCAGAGTCGAAAAGCGGATCGCTTTCGCCTTGCCGGTCTTCAAAATCGAGAGATTGGCGAGGGTGACGCCAACCTTCTCGCTCAAGTCGGTGAGCGACATGCGGCGTTCCAAGAGGATGCGGTCGAGAGTGACGCGGATCGCCATCAGATGGTGAGCTCCTGCTCTTCCTTCAGGCGCGCGCCTTCGCGGAACACTTCGGCCAGCACGATCAGAATGAGGATCGATCCCCAGGTGGAGAGGTCGATCTTGAGCTTGAGATCGGCGTCCTGCGTCGCGCCGAATCCGGTCAAGGCCGCGATCGTCAGCAGCAACAGCGCGTAGCGCGCCACCTCGATGCCGACCATGGTCATCCAGATGGCGCGAAGGTGCGTGGCGTTGGGCTTCGCGAACGGCTGACCCGAGCAGAAGCTCTCCACCAACCGGCGAAGCCGCCAAACGATCATCAAGCCGCCGCCGACGACGACGGCGCCGACGAGAATGGCGGAGATGAAGAGCGGCCAGGTGGGCGCCCCTGCGGGCAGGCTGATCTCATCCTCTCCGAAGTTCAGCCGGATGCCGTTGTCGGGGGCGAAGAACTTGCCCATGTCGACGATGCCGGCGCTGTGCAGGGCGAAGGCGATCGAAATGGCGAGAATGGTCGCCATGCACACCCACAGAACCGCCCAGCCGATCAGCAGACCGATCCGGATGATTTCAGCGATGGAGCCTTTGCCGAACGCCCGCATGTGGGTTTCCGTGGGGTGGGAGGCCGATCCTGCCCGACCTTTATTGATAAACGATATAGACTGTGAGCATTCCCGTCAAACAAGTGTTGCAAATGACCCGCCTCAGCGGCCGCTTGGTCGTCGCCAGCCACAACGCCGGAAAAGTTCGCGAAATCAGCGAGCTGCTTGCTCCGCTGGGGCTGGAGGTGGTGTCGGCAGGCGCGCTTGGCCTGCCTGAACCCGAAGAAACGGAAGCCACTTTCACGGGCAACGCCGAGCTGAAGGCCCGTGCAGCCGCGAAAGGGGCGGGGCTGCCGGCGCTGGCGGACGATTCGGGGCTCGAAGTCTTCGCCATCGGCGGTCAGCCGGGAATCTACTCAGCCCGCTGGGCAGGGCCGGACAAGGATTTCCGCGCCGCCATGGAGCGGGTCTGGCGCGAGGTGCAGGCGACGGGCGGAGGCGATCTCTCGGCGCGCTTCGTCTGCGTGCTGTCGCTGGCGCATCCGGACGGAAGCATCGAGAGCTTCGAAGGCGAAGTGCGCGGTCAGATCACGTGGCCGCCGCGCGGCGACAGGGGCTTTGGCTACGATCCGATCTTCGTGGCCGACGGCCAAACGCGCACGTTCGGCGAAATGAGCCACGAAGAAAAACTGCCGCTGACCCATCGCGCGCGCGCATTCGAGAAACTGCTCGCGGCGCTCAAATGAGCGCGTTCGGCATTTACGTGCACTGGCCGTATTGCGCGCACATCTGCCCGTACTGCGACTTCAACGTCTATCGCGCACGCGACACCGATCCCGCGCCGTTGCTGGCGGCGATCGAGGCCGATATCGCCGCGCACGCCGCGCGCTTCGGCAAGCGCGAAGCGACGAGCCTGTTCTTCGGCGGCGGCACGCCGTCGCTGCTGCGTGGGGCCGAGATCGCGCGCCTGATCGACGCGGCGCAGCGCGCGTTCGGTTTGGCGGCGGATTGTGAAATCACGCTGGAGGCCAACCCGGAAGATGCGCAGCTCTTCGCCGAGCAGACGGCGGCCGGCGTCAATCGTTTGTCCGTGGGCGTGCAGGCGCTGGACGACGCGGCGCTGAAGGCGCTCGGCCGCTGGCACGATGCCGCTGCCGGCGCGCGCGCGGTGGAGTCAGCGGCGAAAACCGGCGCGCGCGTGTCGATCGATTTGATCTATGCGCGGGAAGGGCAGAGCGTCGCCGACTGGCGCGCTGAACTGAACCGCGCTCTGGCGCTCCCGATCGAGCATGCTTCGCTCTATCAGCTCACCATCGAGCCCAACACGGCGTTCGCCCGCAAAGTCGCGCACGGCATGCTGCATCCGCCGGAGAGCGAAGCGGCGGCGGATCTTTATGAGGCGACGCAGGAGATCGCCGAAGCGGCAGGCTTTCCGGCCTACGAAATCTCGAACCACGCGCGCCAGTCATCGGCGCGTGCGCGTCACAACCTCGTCTATTGGCATAGCGACGAGTGGGTGGGCGTCGGTCCCGGCGCACACGGCCGCATGGCGCGTGATGGCGTGCGCCTCGCGCTCGAAGCGCAACGCCAGCCCAAGGACTATGTCGACGCGGTGCGCGAAAGCGGCGTCGGTTGGTTCGCGGAGACGCCGCTGACGCCGGCCGAAAGCGCCGACGAGATGTTGATCATGGGCCTGCGCGTGGAAGAAGGGCTGAGCCTCGCCCGCTTGGAAGCGTTACGCGGCGCGCCGATCAATCGCCGCGCGCTCAGCTGGCTGATTGAGCAGGGCTTCGTGATGCAGGCGGGCGACGCTATCTCGCTCACCCGCGCGGGGCGGGCCGTCGCCAACAAGATCGCGGCGGAGCTTGCGTCCTAGCTGCGCGCCGCCGGAAAACGGCGCGGCGCCGGATCGATCGGCACGACCTGGTTCGGGCGCACTTCCAGGATCGCCATGCCGCGCTCGACGGCGCCATCGGAATGGAAGCGGAAGAGACCGTCGGAGCCGGCGAAGCCTTCGTCGTTCTCGATGGCGCCACGGCTCAGGCCGCGGGCGCCGCTTTGGCGCGAGAGCGAAGCAGCCAGCGCGACCGCATCGTAGGACAGCGACGCCAGGCGCGTCGGCGCGGCGCCATAGGTTTGCTGATACCGCTGCTCGAAGTCCGCGCGCACGCTTGGATCTGGTGAAACGAACCAGCCGCCGGCGAGCGTCGGCTCGCGCATCGCGTCCGTGCCCCAGGCGCTGGTGCCCATGAAGCGCACTTGCCGCTGGTCGACGCCGCCGCGCACAAGCGCCGAGCCGATCGAACGAAGCGCAGACCCGCTTTCCGCAATGAGGATGCCTTGCGCCGGATTGCTGCGCAGCTGGGTCGCCAACGCGGTCGCCGCGGCGGAAGCTTCGCTGTCCGTGCGATTATAGAGTTGCGCCGCGACGATGGTGACGCCGCGCGCCTGCGCTTCTCCCCGCAGCGCCGCCTCGACCCGGCGGCCATATTCGTTGTCGGGCGCCAGCAGCGCGATGGAGCGGATGTTCTGCGTCGCCGCGTAGGTGACGAGGCGGTGCACTTCGTCCTCGAGCTGGAAGCTCAGCAGATAGACGCCGTCGCCGCCGACGGAGCGATCGGAGGAAAAGCCGATCACCGGAATGTTGTCGGCGCGCGCCGCCTGGCCCGCGCCCTCGACGCCTTCGCGCAGCACCGGGCCGATGATGATGTCGGCGCCGTCCTGAACCAACGCCTGCGCCGCCGCGCGCGCCGAGGTCTCGTCGGCGCCCGCGTCACGCGGGATGAGCAGTGTGTTCTGGCTGCCGTGATCGAAGAGCGCGAGTTCGGCTGCGTTGTAGAGGGCGGAGGCGTCCTGAGGCCGCAGCGAGAAGGGGAGCAAGAGCCCAACACGGACGATTTGACGGCCTTGCATGTGCGGTGGGGTGACGCCTTCGTGGGTTTGGACTTCGGTCCCAGACGGCGGCGGCGGCGGGCTCGGCGGTTGTGCCGGACCGGGGCGTTCAGTGGTCGCGCAGGCGGCCGCCAAAGCGGCGACGCTCAACGCCGCCGCGAGCCGGACGCGAGTAAAGCTTGGCGCGCGCGCCGGCGCCGACGATGATTGTTTCGACATGACCAATTCCTCGTCCGAACCCGGCGAACAAAGCGGGCGCGACCGTATCGGCGCCCGCCAGCCCAGTCCACCTTTGGAAGCGGGCCTTTATGTGGTGGCCACGCCGATCGGCAATCTCAGGGACATCACCTTGAGGGCGCTCGATATTTTGGGCGCCGCAAGCCGCGTCTATGCGGAGGATACGCGCGTCGCGCGCAAGCTCCTGGACGCCTACGGACTAAAGCCGCGCCTGGCGGCCTACCACGATCACAGCGACGATGCGGTGCGGCTGCAGATCCTCGACGCACTGGCCGCGGGCGAGAGCGTGGCGCTGATTTCGGACGCCGGCACGCCGCTTATTTCCGACCCGGGCTTCAAGCTTGCGCGCGCGGTCATTGAGGCCGGACATCGGGTGTTCCCGATTCCGGGCGCTTCTGCCGCGCTGGCGGGTTTGGTGGCGAGCGGCTTGCCGAGCGATCGCTTCCTGTTCGCCGGATTCCTGCCCTCCAAGCAGAGCGCGCGCCGCGCGGCGCTGGCGGAACTGGCGGAGATCGACGCGACGCTCATCCTCTATGAGACCGGTCCGCGCCTGGCCGAGAGCCTGGCCGACATGAGCGCGGCGTTGGGCGCGCGCGACGCCGTGGTGGCGCGGGAACTGACTAAGCTGTTCGAGGAAACGCGCCGCGGAACGCTCGCGACGCTCGCCGCGCACTACGACTCCGCCGGCGCGCCGAAAGGCGAGATCGTCATCCTCATCGGCCCGCCGCCAGAAGCGCCCGCCGCCAGCGACGAAGACCTCGACGCCTTCCTCACCGCGGCGCTGACGCGCGGCGGCGTCAAGGAGGCGGCGCAGGAGGCGGCGAAAACTCTCGGCGTCTCGCGCAAGCGCGCCTATGCGCGCGCGCTTGAGCTGAAGGCGTGACACGCAGGAAAGCCGAGCGCCGCGGCCGCGCCGCCGAATGGCTGGCCATGTTTTATCTGATGGCCAAAGGCTATCGCATCCTCGGCCACCGCTGCCGCACGCCGTTCGGCGAAGTCGATGTGGCCGCATGGAAGCAGGGCGTTCTGGTCATCGTCGAGGTCAAAGCACGCAACACTTATGCAAGCGGCGCCTATGCGGTGACGCCGATGGCGCAGGACCGCATCGCGCGCGCCGCGCAAGTTTTGGCGGGTCGCTGGCGTCTGCATTCCGCGCCCATTCGCTTCGATCTCGTGGTGGTCGGCGCATCATGGTTGCCAAGGCATGAACGCGCCGCGTGGTTCAGCGAACGGCTTGGCTAAAGCGCTTCAACGTTAAGCGCCCCGAAACGATCCTTGGGCACAGTGCCCGGATTATGCGCTTGTTTATTGCCCTGGCGGCGTTGACCGCCTGCGCGTCCGCGAGCGGTTGCGTGGCGACCGCGGTCGGCGCGGCCGCCGAAGTCGGCTTGTTTGCGGTCCAGGATCGCACCATCGGCGAAGGTCTCGACGATGCGAACGCCTCAAACGAGGTGAAGCTGCGTTTGATGGCGGCGGACCGGGTGGCGTTCCAGGAAGTCGATGTCGAAGTCGCCAACGGCAATCTGTTGCTGTCCGGATCGGTGCCGACGCAGGAGCATCGCGCCGCCGCGGAAACGCTGGCGCGGGGAACCCACAACCTCGACAACGTCTACAACGAGATCGTCGTCGGCGAACCGTCGAGTTTGGTGCGTAACGCGCAGGACGAACTCATCACGGCGCAGGTGCGCGCGCGCATTACGGCAAGCCCATCGGTGCGCGGCGTCAACGTCAACATCGAGACGTTCCACGGCAACGTCTACCTGATGGGCATCGCGCGCTCGGATCACGAATTGCAGCGCGCCGCCGAGATCGCCAGCGTCGTGCCGGGTGTGCAGCGGGTGGTGTCTTTCATGCAGGTGCGCGCGCCGCGCGTGCCCGCCTACGAGTACCAGGCCGGGCCGGCGCAGACGGAAATCCGCGCGGAAAACGAGCCGCAGCCGACTCCCTCGCGTTACTAAGAATCCACCCGAAGTCAGTCTGTTCGTCCTTGCCGCTATGGATCGGCTGGGAGTAATTTTGCTGCGGGGTTGACCCGAAACGCGTGCGTGTTCGATTTTCGTTGCGCGTTTGTTCTAGTCATGTACAAATTGAAGCCCGGTCTGTGGATAAAGGCAGGGCCCATGCAGGCGTGCGCAACAGCGATCACGGTAGCCTTCGCGGGGTTGGAAGCCCGGCGCGTCGAGGTCCAGGTCCAGCTCGCGGGCGGCGTCCACGGCATCGTTATTGTCGGGCTTGGAGATAAGGCGGTCTCGGAAGCGCGAGAGCGCGTACGCGCCGCCTTTGCCTCGATCGGACTTTCGATCCCGCCCGGCCGGCTCATCGTCAATCTGGCGCCCGCCGATCTGCCGAAAGAGGGGACCCACTACGATTTGCCGATCGCGCTCGCCATGATGGCGGCGATCGGCGCGCTGCCGCACGACGCGCTCGACGGCGTGCTGTGCTTCGGCGAAGTCGGCCTCGACGGTTCTCTGGCGCCGGCGCCCGGCGCGCTGCCGGCGGCGATGGCGGCGCAGGGCATGGGGCTTGGGCTGATTTGTCCCGAGTCATGCGGCGCCGAAGCGGCGTGGGCCGGCGGCGAAGTTGTGGCTGCGCCATCGCTGCTCGCGCTCGTCAATCACTTCCGCGGCGGCGCAGTTTTGAAGCCGCCGGAACGCGGCGATCTCATCAGCGGCGAAGCCATCCCCGATCTGCGCGACGTTAAAGGTCAAGAGCAGGCCAAGCGCGCGCTCGAAATCGCCGCCGCCGGCGCGCACAACATTTTGTTCGTCGGGCCGCCCGGCGCCGGCAAGTCGATGCTGGCGCAGCGTCTGCCCGGTCTGATGCCGCCGCTGGCGAGCGAGGAATTGCTCGAGGTCTCGATGCTGCATTCAGTAGCGGGATTGTTGGAGCGCGGGCGCTTGACCCGCGCGCGGCCGTTCCGTGCGCCGCACCACTCCGCGTCGATGGCCGCATTGGTGGGCGGCGGATTGCGCGCCAAGCCGGGCGAAATCTCTCTCGCGCACCACGGCGTGCTTTTCCTCGATGAGCTGCCGGAATTTTCGCCGCAAGCATTGGACGCGCTGCGCCAGCCGCTCGAAAGCGGCACGGTGCTGATCGCGCGGGCCAACCACCACGTCACCTATCCCGCCCGTATTCTGCTGGCGGCGGCGATGAATCCGTGCCGTTGCGGCGGCGGGCCGGGTGCGGGCATGTGCCGGCGCGGTCCGCGCTGCGCCATCGATTATCAAGCGCGGCTCTCCGGCCCGCTGCTGGACCGCATCGACATCCAGCTCGACGTGCCGCCCGTCACCGCCGCCGATCTCGCATTGCCGCCGCCGGCGGAGGGGACGGCGGAAGCCGCGGCGCGGGTGGCGCGCGCGCGTGACGCGCAGGCCGCGCGTGGAGCCGGCTTGAACGCCATCCTGGATCTCGACGCGCTGGAGCGCGTCGCCACGCCCGATGCCCCAGGTGCGGCGCTGCTGGCGAAAGCGGCGGAATCGCTGGCGCTCTCGGCGCGCGCGTTCCACCGCACGCTGAAGGTCGCCCGCAGCATCGCCGATCTGGACGGCGCAGAGGCGGTGAAGCGCATCCACGTCGCCGAGGCGTTGAGCCTCAAACGGCAGTGGGCGACGCCCGACCAGCTGGGGTTCGCTAAGGTTTCTTAACCGGCGTCGCGCTTGATCGGGCCATGGCTGAGCCCGCCGTCGCGCACGCGTTCGACGCGTTCGATGCGTTGCCGGATCCGACCGCGATCCTAGCGGCGGACGGCGCGCTTGTGCGTGCAAACCCGGCCTTTCGCGCCACCTTCAAGCAGTGGATCGGCCCGCAGCGCCCGCCGTGGGGCAGGGTGTCGCCGCCGCCGTTCGAGGGCGACGTCCGCTGTTTCGACGCAACGGCGCCGGACGGGCGGCGCTTCGAATGGCTGGAAAAGCGGCTGGCGGGCGGCGCCACGCTCGCCATTGCGCGCGACATCACGCGCCACGTACGCACCGCCGAGGACGCGGCGCGCGCCAAGACGACGCTGTTCGCCACGCTCACGCACGAATTGCGCACGCCGCTGAACGGCATCCTCGGCATGGCGGGACTGCTCGATCTGGCCAAGCTCGAACCGGCGGCGAAGACCTATGTCGGCGCCATCCGCCAGTCCGGTGAACTGCTGCTCGATCTCATCACCGAAATTCTGGATTACTCGCGCCTCGAAGCTGGGCGCGTCGCGCTCGAACATGCGCCGTTCGATCCGGAAGCGACGATGCAGGACGTCGCCGAGCTGCTGTCGCCGAAAGCGCACGACAAGGGTTTGGAGATCGCCGTCAACATCCGCGCCGGTGCGCCTGCACGCGTGAGCGGCGACGACGGCCGCATCCGCCAAATCTTGTTCAACCTCGCCGGCAATGCGGTGAAGTTTACCGAGACCGGCGGCGTGGTCCTCGAGCTTGCGCCGCGCCCGGAAGGCCGCCTGCGCTTTACGGTGCGCGATACCGGCCCCGGCGTGGCGCCCGACAAGCAGGCGATGATCTTCGAAGAATTCACCCAGGCGGACGCCGGCGTCGCGCGCCGTCACGGCGGCGCCGGCCTGGGTCTCGCCATCGTCAAGAAGCTGGCGCACGCGATGGGCGGCGACGTCGGGCTGACCAGCCGTTTGGGTTATGGCGCAAACTTCTGGTTCGAATTGCCGTTGCCAATCGTAGGCGGCGGCGAGGCGCCGCTCTCGATCTCCGGGGCCCGCGTCAACGTGGTGACGCCGTCATCCGTTTTGGCGCAGGCGACACGCGCCACCATCGCCGCGTTGGGCGGTTTGCCGGTCGGCCGTGACGACACGCCGGATGTCATTCTCTGCGACTGGCGCGCGCCGCCGTCCGGGGAGGAGATCGAAGCGCTGAAGCGCAGCGCACGCGCCGTCATTGCGCTGGTCCCGCAGGAGGAGCGCGCCGCCATCGAACTGTGCCGCGCCGCCGGCGTCGTCCATTATACGCTGACGCCGCTGCGGCGCCGTTCGCTGGCGGAGCGCATCAAGATCGCGCTCGGTGAGGCGGATGCAGCCGCCATCGAGCGCGCGCGCAAGGAAGAAGCGCTGGCGCCGCAATCGCTGCACGGGCTGCGCGTGCTGCTGGCGGAAGATAATCCGATCAATGCGCTGCTCGCGCGCACGTTGCTGTCGCGCTCCGGCTGCTCGGTGGTGGTGGTGCAGGACGGCGAGGAGGCGGTCGCCGCCGCCAATGCCGCGCCGTACGATCTCATCCTGCTGGACATCCGCATGCCCCGGCTCGATGGGATTCAGGCCGCGGAACGCATTCGCGCCTCCAGCGGGCCTGGGGCGCGGGCGCCGATCGTGGCGCTGACCGCAGACGCCGGCGACGATGAACGGGCGCGCGCCATGAAGGCGGGCATGGACGATTTCATCACCAAACCGATCGACGCGGGCCGGCTCCTGGCTGTCGCTGCGCGCTTTACGCCGCAAGCGAAAGCCGCCAGTTTCGCGCGCGACGAATAACGCTGCGGAGACTCCTTCATGGCTGAAGCATCGGACGCGGCGCCCAAGCGTTCCACCTGGGAGTCGATCGCGGTCTTCTTCGAGCGCCGGTCCCTCATCATGCTGGCTCTGGGGTTCTCGGCTGGCCTGCCGAACCTGCTGCTCTACGACACGATTTCCGCGTGGATGCGGCAAGCGAAGATACCGCTCGACGTCATCACGCTGTTCAGCCTCGTCACCATCACCTACGCGGTGAAGTTCTTGTGGGCGCCGATCGTCGACCGCGTCCGCATTCCCGGGCTCTATCAGCTGCTGGGCAAACGGCGCTCCTGGATGCTGCTGGTGCAAATCGGCATCGTGTTCGGCATCTGGCTGATCGCCACCAACATGCCGCCCGTCTCCGCCGCGGTCGCGGGAAGCGTGGAGGGCGCGGTTCAGCCCGACCCTAATCTGAATGCGCTCGGCGTCGTCGCCGTGCTCGCGGTGATCACCGCCATGTTCGGCGCGACGCAGGACATCGCCATCGATGCATGGCGGATCGAGGTCGCCGCCGTGGAGCGGCAGGGCGTCATGGCCGCGGCCTATCAATGGGGCTACCGCCTGGCCGTCGTCGTCTCCGGCGCCGCGCCGCTCTTTCTCGCCTCGCGCATCGGATGGACGGCGGCGTACTCCGCCATGGCCGTCGTGATGGGCATTGGCGTGCTCGGCGTGCTTTTCGCCCCGCGCGAACAAAGCGTCGAACCGAAACCGTTTCCCCCGGCGACCACGCCCGCGTGGATGGAAGCGCTGGAATGGATCGCGCGCATTGCGCTGATGGCGTTCGGCGCGTGTTTCATCGGCGCCGGCCTTTCCGGGAAACCGGAGCCGATCAGCTTCATGTTTCCGTGGATCGGCATAGGCGGCGCCGCGACCAGCTTTGCGGAAGCATGGACGGCCAAGCCTTGGGGCGCGGTCTGGCAAGTGCTGGGGGTGGCGTTCGGCCTAGCGGTGGTGGCGTTCGCCACCTACCCATTGTTCAAGTCGCGCCCGAGCGCCTATTTCGCCGGCACGCTGAAGGAGCCGCTCGAAGACTTCTTCAAGCGTTACCGCACGACGGGTGCGCTTATCCTGGCGATGATCTGCGTCTATCGCATCGCCGACTTCGTGCTCAACCTGATGACTGCGTTCTATGTCGACGTCGGCTTCACGCTCGATGAGATCGCCGGCGCGCGCAAATTGTTCGGCGTGTTGATGTCGATGGCGGGCATCGGCCTGGGCGGCTGGTCGGTGGCGCGTTTCGGGTTGATGCGCTCGCTAATCGTCGGCGCCATCCTGCAGCCGCTGTCGAACGTGGCCTTCGGCGCGCTGGTGTTCACGGGGCCGTCGCTGCCGGGCCTTTATGCATGTATCGCCATCGACAACATTTCCGCCGGCATCGCCGGTACGGCGCTCATCGCCTATATGTCGAGCCTCACCAGCCTCGGCTTCACCGCCACGCAGTACGCGCTCTTCTCGTCGCTCTATGCGCTGCCCGGCAAAATCCTGGCGGCGATCTCGGGACGGATCGTGGAAGGGGCCACCGCGGCCGCCGCAGCAGGGGAGAGCGGCTGGCTGCGTGGCGCCTTCACCGGCATGTCGCCGCGCGCCTTCGCGCATCTCGTCGCTGAGCGCGGCATTCCTGCCGAAGCGTTTGCGGCGGGCTACATGACTTTCTTCATCTACTCGGGCGTCATCGGCATCGCGGCCCTGGTGTTTGCCGTCGCCGTCATGCGCCGCCAGCCGCCGGCGACGGACGCCAACGGCGATGCAGCGCCCGCGCCCGCCTAGGCCGGCTCGCCGTCTTCCATCTGGATGGCCTGGAACGCGGCCAAGGTCGCGAAGGTGACGATGTCGCTCACCGTCGCGCCGAGCGAGGCGATCTGGATCGGACGTGAGACGCCGGTGAGGATCGGGCCGATCACGGTGGCGCCGCCGAAGCTCGTCAGCAGGCTGGTGGCGATCGAAGCCGAGTGCAGCGCCGGCATCACCAGCACGTTCGCCGGCTCGCTCAGGCGTGAGAATGGATAGATTGCGCGCGCATCCGGGTTGAGCGCCACGTCGACATTCATCTCGCCTTCGTATTCGAAATCGATTTCCTCGGTGCGGTCCAGGATGGAGACCGCGTCGCGGATCTTTGCCGAACGCTCCATCACCGGATTGCCGAAGGTGGAGTGGGAGAGAAGCGCGAGGCGCGGCGTTGCGCCGAATTGGCGGGCCAGCGCCGCCGACTGCAGCGCGATCTGGGCGAGCTCCTCGGCTTCCGGGAACTCCGCCACCGAGGTGTCGGAGATAAACAGCATCCTGCCTTTGGACAGCACCACGGTGACCCCGACGATGCGTTGGCCGCGCACCGGATCGATGACGCGGCGCACGTCGTCGAGCGCGGTGCCGTAATTGCGCGTGACGCCGGTGACGAGGCCGTCGGCGTCGCCCATCGCCACCATGCAGGCGGCGAAGGCGTTGCGATCCTGGTTCACCAACCGCTGGGTGTCGCGATAGAGATAACCGAAGCGCTGCTGACGCCGGTAGAGAAACTCGGTGTAGACGGCGTTCTTATCGGACGTGCGCGAGTTGATGAGGCGAAGCGCATCGCGCGGCACGCCGACCGCGTCCATGTTGGCGTACGCCTGCTCCTCGCGACCGATCAGCACCGCTTGTCCGAGGCCCAGCTCCTGGAACGCGTAGGCCGCCCGGATTACCGCAGGTTCTTCGCCTTCGGCGAAGACGATGCATTTCGGCTCGCGCCGCACCACGTCCTGCACGCGCTGCACCATCGCCGCGGTCGGGTCGAGCCGCTGCGCCAGATGCTCGGCGTAGGCTTTCATGTCGGCGATCGGCTTGCGGGCGACGCCGCTGTCCATGGCCGCTTGTGCGACGTAGGGCGGAATATGGCTGATCAGACGCGGATCGAACGGGGTAGGGATGATGTAGTCGGGCCCGAACTTGAGGCGGCGGCCGTGATAGGCGGCGGCCACTTCATCGGGGACGTCCTCCTTCGCCAGCGCCGCCAGCGCGCGGGCCGCGGCGACCTTCATCTCTTCATTGATCGTGCGCGCGCGCACATCGAGCGCGCCGCGGAAGATGTAGGGAAAGCCAAGCACGTTGTTGACCTGGTTCGGATAGTCCGACCGGCCGGTGGCGACGATGGCGTCCTTGCGCACCGCGTGAACTTCCTCCGGCGTGATCTCCGGATCGGGATTGGCCATGGCGAAGATGATCGGCTTCTTGGCCATCAGCTTGACCATGTCCTTGGTCACCGCGCCGGCGACCGAGAGCCCCATGAACACGTCTGCGCCCTTCATCGCTTCTTCGAGCGTGCGCAGCTTGGTGTCGACGGCGTGCACGGACTTGAACTGATCCATGCCTTTCTCGCGGCCGCGATAGATAACGCCTTCGCGGTCGACCGCGATGACGTTCTCATGCGGCACGCCGAGTTGTTTGATCAGTGCGATGCAGGAAAGCCCTGCAGCGCCGGCGCCGTTGCAGACCACCTTGATGTCCGAGAGCTTGCGCCCGGTCAGTTCGCAGGCATTGAGCAATCCGGCGGCGGCGATGATGGCGGTGCCGTGCTGATCGTCGTGAAACACCGGGATGTCGAGTTCGTCGCGCAGCCGGCTCTCGATGACGAAGCATTCCGGGCTCTTGATGTCTTCGAGATTGATGCCGCCGAAAGTCGGCCCGATGTTGCGGACGGTGGTGATGAATTCCTCGATGTCGGTGGTGGTGACCTCGATGTCGATTGAATCGACGTCGGCGAAGCGCTTGAAGAGGACAGCCTTGCCTTCCATGACCGGCTTCGACGCCATGGCGCCGAGATTGCCGAGGCCGAGGATGGCGGTGCCGTTCGACACGACGGCGACGAAATTGCCTTTGGAGGTGTAGTCGTAGGCCTTGTCCGGATCGGCGGCGATCGCCTTCACCGGCGCCGCAACGCCGGGCGAGTAGGCAAGCGACAAGTCGCGCTGCGTCGTCATCGGCTTGGTGGGCTGGATCGCGATCTTGCCGGGTGTCGGCCGGCGGTGGAAATCGAGAGCTTCGGCGTCGGTGAACGTTTGTTTCGAGGAGTCTGGCATCTCGGGTTCCGGACCGTGTTCTTGAGGGCGCACCCTAGCCGGGGGCCCGGCGCCGTCAATGGAAGTCCGTGCGGCCAAAGGGTAAAGACGACGCGTGGCTGATTCCACTCACCCAGCGCCGCCGAAAGCGACGCCGTTCATGGCGCAGTATCTCGCCGCGAAAGCAGACCATCCCGAGGCGCTGCTCTTCTTTCGCATGGGCGATTTCTACGAATTGTTTTTCGAAGACGCGAAGCAGGCGGCGGCGGCGCTCGGCATCACGTTGACGCAACGGGGTCAGCATGGCGGCGATCCGATCCCGATGGCCGGCGTACCGTGGCATCAGGCCGAGAATTACCTCGCGAAGCTGATCCGCGCCGGCTTCAAGGTGGCCGTGTGCGAGCAGCTCGAAGATCCGGCGGAAGCGAAAAAGCGCGGCTCCAAGTCGATCGTGCAGCGTGGGGTGGTGCGGGTGGTGACCCCCGGCACCCTGACGGAAGAGGGGCTATTGGATGCGCGCGCGGCAAATCGTCTTGCCGCGTGCGTGTTCGCGGACGGCGCGGCGGCCATCGCCTGGGCGGACGTCTCGACCGGTGCATTCGAAACCCGCGCGGTTGCGGCGCCCGAGGTGGAAGCGGAGTTGGCGGCGCTTGCGCCCGCCGAACTCATCGTCATCGAAGCCGATGAGCCGCGCGTGCGTGAAGCCGCCCGCATCTGCGGCGCGGTGGTGACGACGCGCCCGGCGGTGAAGGCCGACGCCAAGGCGGCGGAGCGCCGGATACGCGCGGCGTTCGAAGTCGCGGCGCTCGATGCGTTCGGCGAATTCGCTTCAGCCGAGCTGTCGGCGATGGGCCTGGTGCTCGACTATATAGAGCTGACGCAAGCGGGCGCTGCGCCAAGGCTCTCGCCGCCGCGGCGCACGGGCGAGCGGGCCTTCATGGCGATCGACGCCGCCACGCGCGCCGCGCTGGAGATCGAACGATCGGTGCGCGGCGGGCGTGACGGTTCGCTGCTCGCCTGCGTGGATCGCACGGTGACGCCGGCCGGCGGTCGTCTTCTGGCGGAGCGCATCGCGCGGCCGCTGACCGACGTCCGCGCAATCTCGGCGCGGCTCGACGCCGTGGGGTTTTTCCTTGAGCAACGGGAGCGCCGCGAGGGCGTACGTCAGGAGTTGCGCTCGTCGGGCGATCTCGCCCGGTCGCTGACGCGGCTCAGCCTGGGCCGCGGCGGTCCGCGTGATCTGGCGCAATTGCGTGATGGTCTGCTCGCGGGCGATCGCGCCGCGGCGCGGTGTCTGAACCGCGCGTCCGATGCGCCGGTGGAGATCGCGCAGGCATGCTCCGCGCTGACGCTTGCGGCTCATGCTTCCTGCGCGGCGCTCGCGCAGACGCTGGAGCGCGCGCTGGCGCCGGCGTTGCCGCTGCTGACGCGCGATGGAGGCTTTGTCGCCGCCGGCTATGACGCGGCGCTCGATGAATCCCGCGCCTTGCGCGACGACAGCCGCAAAGTGATTGCGGCGCTGCAGTCGCGCTACGCCGAGGAGACCGGCATCGCCGGATTGAAGCTCAAGCACAACAATGTGCTGGGCTATCATATCGACGCCACCTCGAAGCAGGCCGAAGCGCTGATGGCGCCGCCGCTCAACGCGCGTTTCATCCATCGCCAGACCAACGCAGGTTCGGTGCGCTTCACCACCACGGAGCTGGCGGAACTCGACGCCAAGATCGCCCGCGCCGGTGACGCCGCGCTGGCGCGCGAACTCGCGCTGTTCAAGGACTTCGCTGCGCGCGCCGCGGCGTGCGAAGCGGACCTGCGCGCCGCCGCGGACGGGCTGGCGGCGCTGGACGTCGCCGCAGGCCTGGCGGCCTGGGCGGAGGAAGCGGGCGCTACGCGCCCAGAGATCGACGACACCACCGCGCTGCTCGCCGAAGCTGCGCGCCATCCGGTGGTCGAGGCGGGCGTCCGCCGCGACGGGCAGGGCTTTACCCCGAACGACGCGCGGCTGGATGCGGAAGGAAAGTCCGGTCCGCGCCTGCTTGTCGTCACCGGTCCCAACATGGCCGGCAAGAGCACGTACCTGAGGCAGATCGCGCTGCTCGCTGTGCTCGCGCAGGCGGGTTCATACGTGCCGGCGCGCAAGCTGCGCCTCGGCGTCGTCGATCGGGTGTTTGCGCGCGTCGGCGCATCCGACGATCTTTCCCGAGGACGCTCGACCTTCATGACCGAGATGGTCGAGACCGCCGCCATCCTGCATCAGGCCGGCCCGCGCGCGCTTGTCGTGCTTGATGAGATTGGGCGCGGCACCGCGACGTTTGACGGCTTGGCGATTGCCTGGGCGGTCGCAGAGCATTTGCACGAAGCCAATGCGTGCCGCGCCGTGTTCGCTACGCACTACCACGAACTCACGCGCCTCGCGGATAAGCTCGAAGCCGGCGCCAACGCACATCTGCGCGCGAAGGAATGGAAGGGCGATCTCGTCTTCCTGCACGAAGTCGCGCCGGGCGCCGCGGATCGCTCTTACGGCATCCAGGTCGCCAAGCTGGCGGGGCTGCCGAAGTCAGCCGTCGAACGTGCGCGGGCGGTGCTGCAGCGGCTGGAAGCCAATGGCGGCTCAACGCGTGTCGAAATCGTCGAGGATCTGCCGCTCTTTGCGCAGGTGATCGAAGAGACGGCGCCGTCGGCGCTGGAAGCAGCGCTCGCGGGTGTGAACCCGGATGCGCTGTCGCCCAAGGACGCGCTCGAGCTTGTCTACAAGCTCAAGTCGATCGCCTCGGAAGAAACCTAGGGTGCGCCTAGGGCTGCTGGTCTTGCGCCGGCTCTTCGCGGCGCAACACCGGTTCGCGCGAGTTGACGCTATCGGCAGCTTCCCGAGCGGCCTGGCCGGAGATGAAGTTCTCGCGCCAGATGTCGGCGGAGCCTGCCTGCACGGCGAGCGTAATGTAGACACCGAGGATGGCGCCCAACACGAGACCGCTGACGCCCCACAGCGAGGCGGCGAACCAGTAGGCCGAGGAGCGCTCGCGCCGGATGACGCGGTCGAACAGCTTCTGGTCGAACAGGACGTCGACCTTTCCGGCGCCGCCACGATCGTGCAGGTCCGTCACCGAACGCCCCCGCGGATCGTCTTCAACCGGGGTGACGATGGTTCTGGAGCCCTTATTGCGCATCAAGGCAGCCTCCTAAGCGGGCACGACATGACCCGCGCGCCCAAGTTCCGTGCGTTCCTATCATTGGCTGTGCTGTGTGATTGAGGCAAGTTTGCGTCTGCGCTTTTAACAAGAAGTCATCTGATACAGTGCGCGGTGTGGCCAACTTTCCCCAGGGCGAAGAAATTTCCGTCATATGACCCGCCGCCTTGCGCCTCTTGAGATCGCCACCGTCGTCGACGGCGCGGCTTTGCGTGCGGAACTCACAGCCGCCGCGCAAGCGGGCGGCGATGCGCCCGCCGCGGCGAAGGCGTTGCTTCGCAAGACTTTGTTTCGGGGCCGCGCAATCGCCGAGGCGCGCCTTGAGGCCGGCGAAAACGGGCTGGCGGTGGCACGCTTCCTGTCGAAACTGACTGACGAAGTTGTGAGCGCGCTGTTCGACTTCACCACCGTCCACATGTACCGCGCCTCCAACCCCACGGTCGGGGAACGCTTCGCTGTCGTCGCGGTAGGCGGCTACGGGCGGGGAGAGCTGGCGCCGTACTCCGACCTTGACCTGCTCTTCCTTTACGCCGCGAAGCCCACCCCGTTCACCGAGAGCGTGACCGAGTTCATGCTCTACATGCTCTGGGATCTGCAGCTGAAGATCGGTCACGCGTCGCGCAACGTCGACGACTGCATCCGCCTGGCGAAGGAAGATCATACGATCGAAACGGCGCTGCTCGAGGCCCGGCGCATCTGCGGCGATGAGAAGCTGGCCGCCGAACTGCAAACCCGCTTCCGCAAGGAAGTCGCCGACAAGGATCACAGCGCGTTCATCGCCGCCAAGCTCAAGGAGCGCGACGAGCGCCACGCCAAGGTCGGCCAGTCGCGCTACATGGTCGAGCCCAACATCAAGGAAGGGAAGGGCGGGCTCCGCGATCTGCACACGCTCTTCTGGATGGCGCGCCACAGCTACGGCTTCTCGCGGCCGCAGGACTATGTCGACGCGGGCGTGTTCACCGAGGAAGAGCAGTTCGTTTTCCGCCGGGCGCTGCGTTTCTTCTGGACCGTGCGCTGCCATCTGCACTTCGTCGCCAAGCGCGCCGAGGAGCGGCTGACGTTCGACATGCAGCCCGAGCTGGCGCGGCGGCTGGGTTACGGCGCACGCTCCAATCACGCCGCGGTCGAGCGCTTCATGCGGCGCTATTTCCTGGCGGCGAAGGAAGTCGGCATGCTGACGCGCGTGCTCTGTGCGAAACTCGAAGCCGACGACGCCAAGCGGGCGCCGCGCGGGCTGAAGCGGCTGCTGCCGCGCTCGCGCCCTGCAACGACGGTGGCGGCGCCCGGTTTTCGCGTCGAGGGCGGCCGGCTCAATATCGACTCGGCCGCCGTGCTCGATACGCCGCTCAACCTCATTCGCCTGTTCGAAATCGCCGACAAGCGCGACCTCGACGTTCACCCGGACGCGCTGGCGCAAGCGGCGAAGCGCGCCCGCGCCATGTCGCCGGCGCTGCGTATCGATGACGCCGCGCGCGCGGCGTTCCTGGATCTGGCGACCTCGCCGCGCCGGCCGGGTGCGGTGCTGCGGCTGATGAACGAAGCCGGCGTGCTCGGCAAATTCGTACCGGAGTTTGGCCGCATCGTCGCGCAGATGCAGTTCAACATGTACCACCATTATACGACCGACGAGCACACGCTGCGCGCGGTCGAGATCATTTCCGAAATCGAGCACGGGGCCCATCGCGAACAGCATCCGCTGGCGACGGAGATTTTCTCCAAGATCATCAACCGCCGCGCGCTCTACCTGGCGATGCTGCTGCACGATACCGGCAAGGGCGGCGGCCGCGATCAGTGCGTGGAAGGGGAGAAGTCCGCGCGCGTGGCGTGTGAGCGCCTGGGTCTGCCGCCGGAGGAAATCGACTTGGTCGGCTGGCTGGTGCGCCATCACCTTGTCATGAGCGAGGTGGCGCAGAAGCGCGACATCGCCGACCCGCGCACCATCGCCCAGTTCGCGCGCACGGTCGGCTCGGTGGAGCGGCTGCGTCTGCTGCTCGTCCTCACCGTCGCCGACATTCGCGCGGTGGGCAATGTGTGGAACGACTGGAAGGGGCAGTTGTTGCGCGATCTCTATCGGCTGACGGAAGCGGCGTTTCACGGCGGCCGCTCCGACGAGGAGGGCGTTCGCGAGCAATTGATGGAAGTGGCCGGCGCGGCGAAGACGCGGCTCCTGCAGGACCTCGGCCCGCAAGACGGCATCCTCGATCACTGGCTCGATGTGCTGGATGACGGCTATTGGCTGAACCACGACGCCGAAGCGCTGGCGTGGCACGCGCATGAAGTTCTGGAAGCGCGGCGCATCAAGGCGATCCCGCACATCGCAACGCGCTTCCGCCCGGCGCAGGGCGTGACCGAAGTCCTGGTCTATGCCGGCGATCGCGCCGGTCTGTTCGCGAGCCTCTGCGCCGCCATCTCCACGGCCGGCGCCGATATCGCGGATGCCCGCGTGCACACGACGCGCGACGGCGCGGCGTTCGACGTGTTCTCGATCCAGACAACGCACCGCAAGCCCTTCGGCATGGACGATCCGCACGTGCTGCAATCTTTGGTGCAGCGACTGCACCGGGCTTCACTCGAAGATCAGGCGCCGCCGCCGCCGCGCGCGCCGTCGCGCCGCGCCATGGCTTTCGCGATCGAGCCGTGGGTGCGGATCGACAACGAACTCACGCCCGATCATACCGTGGTCGAAGCCACCGGCCGCGATCGCCACGGCCTGTTGGCCGCGCTGGCGCGCGTGTTTGCGGACGCAGGCGTCTCGATCGTCAGCGCGCACATCGACACCTTCGGCGAGCGCGCATCCGATACGTTCTATGTGGAAGAACAGCGCGGCGGCCAGATCGTTAACACGCGCCGCGCAACCGCCATCCGTGCAGAACTTGAGGAAGTTTTGCGCGCCGCAGAGCCTGCGGCGCCGGATGCCGTCTTGGCGGTGGCGCGCGCCGCGCCGTTGCGCTAGAGACGCGCGCCGCCTTCCAAAGGTCTCCATGAGTCTCGCCCGCAACACGTTCGTGCAAGCGTCGCTGACGCTGGCGAGCCGCATCCTCGGCTTTGCGCGTGATCTTGTCGCCAACGCCCAGTTCGGCGGGCAGGGGCCGCTGATGGACGCGTTCGCGACGGCGCTGATGTTTCCCAATCTCTTCCGCCGCCTGTTTGCGGAAGGCGCCTTCGCGCAGGCGTTCGTGCCGGTGTATGCGCGCGAGCGGGCCGAAAACGGCGAGGAGAGCGCCGACCGCATCGCGTCGGAATCGCTCTCCTTCCTTTTGCTGGTGGTGGCCGTCTTCTGCATCGCCGCCCAGATCGCGATGCCGTGGCTGATGCCCTGGCTGTTGTCGGCTTATGTCGACGATCCCGAGGTCATGCGCATCGCCACGCTGATGACCCAGCTCACCATGCCGTACCTCGCCTGCATGACGATCGCATCGCTGATCTCGGGGGTGCTGAACACCGCCGGCCGCTTTGCGCTTTCGGCCGGCGTGCCGACGCTTCTCAATCTGTGCACCATCGCCGGGTTGTTGCTGGCGCCCGACGCGCAGGCGGCCGCGATCTGGGTGTCGGTGGCGGTCACCGTCGCCGGCGTATTGCAGGCGGGACTGCTCTGGTGGGGCGCCGGCCGCATCGGCGCCAAGCTGCGTCTAGGCTGGCCGCAATTCACGCCGGCGGTGCGCAAACTGCTTTTTCTGGCCATCCCGGGGGCGCTCGCCGGCGGCGCGATGCAGATCAATACGCTGGTGTCGCAATTCCTGACCGGCTCCGACGAGGGCGCGCGCGCGACGCTGTACAATTCCGATCGCCTCTACCAATTGCCGCTTGGCCTGATCGGCGTGGCTGTTGGCCTCGCTTTGGTGCCGCGCCTGGCGCGCCATCATGCGGCGGGGGAAACCGAGCAGGCGCAAGGCGCGATGGACGACGCCATCGGCATCTCCATGGCGCTGACCGTGCCGGCTGCGATCGCGTTCCTGATCATGCCGTTCTTCATCATCGACGCCACGGTGACGCGCGGGGCGTTCACCAGCGAGGATGCGCAGCGCACTGCTGAAGTATTACGCCAGTTCGCGTGGGGCGTGCCGGCGTTCGTGCTGGCGAAGGTGTTCACGCCGCCCTTCTTCGCGCGCCAGGACACGCGCCGGCCGATGCAGTTCGCGATGACTTCGGTGGCGGTCAACACGCTGGTGGGGGCAGGGCTGTTCTTTGCGCTGCCCAGCATCGGCGTCGACGGCGTTATCGGCCTCGGCGTCGCCACCAGCTTCTCGGGCTGGCTCAACGTCTTCTTGTTGTCCTCGACGCTCGCGCGTGAAGGCACATACAGGATCAGCGGCAGGGCCTGGGGCCGGCTGCTGCGGCTTGGCGTCGCCTGCCTGATCATGGGCGTGTTCGTCGGCGTCTGTGCGGCGCACTACGAATACCTGTCTCGCCTTCTCTGGAAGAAGGAAGTTGCGGTGCTCGCCGTCGCCTTCGCCGCCTTCGTGCTTTATTGCATCGCCGCGCTGGCGCTGCGGGCCGTCTCACTGCGCGAAATCCGCGGCGCGCTGCGGCGCGAGGCCGGCCCGCCTGGCGGGGGAGGCGGCTTGCCGGGCGGCGTCGACGGCTGATAGAAGGCGCGCCCATGAACGCGAAACTGAATCTCTGGCGATGGCGAGCCTGACCTGACGCCGTTTCCGCGCGCTGGATTTGGCGCGCTCAGTTTCCTGTTCCGGAGTTTTCCATGACCGACGCCGCCCCCGCCCAGTACAAGGGCCCGCAACGCGTGTTTTCAGGCATGCAGCCGACTAACGGCCTGCATCTCGGCAACTATCTCGGCGCTCTGAAGAACTGGGTGGCGCTGCAGGAAAAGTTCGCCGAGTGCATCTATTGCGTCGTCGATCTGCACGCGATCACGCTTGAGCCGGACCCGCAAACGCTCGCAGCGCGCTCGCGCGAAGTCGCCGCGGCCTACATCGCCGCGGGCGTCGATCCGAAGAAGTCGATTGTCTTCGTGCAGTCGGCCGTTCGCGAGCACACCGAGCTCACCTGGGTTTTCAATTGCGTGGCGCGCATGGGCTGGGTCGAGCGCATGACCCAGTTCAAGGACAAGGCCGGCAAGCACGAGGAACGCGTGAGCGTCGGTTTGTTCGACTATCCAGTGCTCATGGCCGCCGATGTGCTTGTCTACAAGGCAACGCACGTTCCGGTGGGCGAGGACCAAAAGCAGCACCTCGAACTCGCGCGTGACATCGCACAGAAGTTCAACAACGACTTCAACACGCCGGATTTCTTCCCGTTGCCGGAACCGCTCATCCAGGGTCCGGGCGCGCGCATCATGAGTCTGCGCGACGGCTCCAAGAAGATGTCCAAGTCCGATCCCTCGGACATGACGCGCATCAACATGGTCGATGACGCCGATACGATCCTGCAGAAGATCAAGAAAGCGACCACGGATCCCAATCCGCTGCCCGAAAGCGCTGAGGGGTTGAAGGGCAGGCCGGAGGTCGAAAACCTCGTCGGCATCTACGCGGCGACAGCGGGCAAGACGGCCGACGAAGTGCTCAAAGAGTTCGGCGGCAAGGGCTTCGGCGTGTTCAAGCCGGCGCTGGCGGACGTGCTGGCGTCCCAGCTCGGCCCGATCGCCGCGGAGATGCGCCGGCTCAATGCCGACCCGGGCGCGCTCGACGCCATCCTGCGCGACGGCGCCGAACGCGCGCAGGCTATCGCTGCGCCGATCATGGCCGAGGTGCGGGATGTGGTTGGCTTCTGGCGCTAGCTTGAAGCGGCCGCTTCTTTCTCCGATGATCGGCCGGCCATGAGTGATGCACGCTTCGCCTGTCTGGTCGTCGCTGACGAAAGCGAGGAGTTTCCCGCGGCGCTCGTCTATGCCGGCCTGCTCGCCAAGCACGTCAACTGGCGGCTCATCATGCTTCGCGTGGTGGAGCCCGCTGATCCGGTGCCATGGGCCTCGATCACCGACGAAATGCGCCGCCAGGCGCATGATGCGGCCGAGACGCTGACCCAGCGCTTCGCGGCAGAGATCTGGGCGGAGTGCGGCGTGACCGCCGAGCCGGTGCTGCGCGAAGGCGAGTTGAAACCGGAGATCCGCAAGCTTCTCACCCAGGACGAGAGCGTCAAGCTGGTGGTGCTGGCTTCTGCGGCCGGCCCGGGCGGACCGGGTCCGCTGGTGCAATCGCTGGCGAAACAGGGACTGGGCGGGCGGCCCGTGCCGGTGGTGGTGGTGCCGGGCGCGCTGAAGCGAGAAGAAATCCGCGCATTGGCGCTCTCGCTGGCTGTACCGGCGCTGGAAGCATCCGAGTCGACCGCTTGACCCTATTGGCGGAAGGGCCCACCTCAGCCGCATGTTCATTCAAACGGAATCTACGCCCAATCCGCGCACGCTGAAGTTCCTGCCGGGGCGCGAGGTTTTGGGCGTCGGCAGCCGCGAATATGCAGGCGCCGAGGCGGCGGCCGGCTCACCGCTTGCGCAGGCTCTGTTCGGCGTTGAGGGGGTAGAGCGCGTCTATCTTGGGAGCGACTTCCTGACCGTCACCAAGCGCGAAGACATCGAGTGGCCGCATCTGAAAGCGCACGTGCTGGCCGCGATCATGGACCATTTTACATCCGGTCGCCCGGTGCTGGCCGATGCTGGCGCGCCCGCCGATGAAACCGACGAAGCCGACGTCGCCTATGAAGGCGAAGCCGCCGACATCGTCAAAGAGATCAAGGAAATCATCGCGGCGCGCGTGCGCCCGGCGGTGGCGCGCGACGGCGGCGACATCACCTTTCATTCCTGGGATCACGAGCAGGGCGTCGTGAGGCTCAACATGCGCGGCGCCTGCGCCGGCTGCCCATCGTCTTCGGCCACGCTCAAGGCCGGCATCGAAAACATGCTGCGCCACTACGTGCCGGAAGTGACGCGCGTGGAGCAGGTCGTCGGGTGAGGCCAGCCGCACTGTGATCGTCTTGGCTGTCGATACGGCGCTGGACGCTTGCTCTGTGGCGATCGCGCGCGACGGCGAGGTGCTCGCCTCGATCAGCGAGACCATGACTCGCGGCCAGGCGGAGCGGCTCGCTCCGATGGCCCGCGAAGCCATAACTCAAGCAGCGCTGGCGTTTACACAGATCGACCGCATCGCGACGACCACGGGTCCCGGATCGTTCACGGGCGTGCGGGTGGGGCTCTCATTCGCGCGCGCCTTGGCGCTCGCCATCTCCAAGCCGTGCATCGGCGTATCGACCCTGGAAGCGCTGGCGCTTGAGCAGGGCGAGGTTGGTCTGCGCGCCGCGGTGATCGAGACTCCGGGCGCGTCTTATTTCGCGCTTTACCGCGACGGTGCGCCGGTGACGGCGCCGCGCCCGATCGAGCGCGGCGAGCACGTGGCTCTGCTTGGCGGAGAAGACGCCGTCGTCCGCGGTCCGGGCGCCGTTCCCAGTATGGCCGCGCTCGCCGTGCGGGCGCAGCGCCTCGATCCTGCGCACTATCGCCCCGACCCACTCTATTTGCGGGCGCCGCACGTGACCCTGCCGGGCGGTGCGTCATGATCGAGGCGGCGAGTGCGGACCAGGCGCAGCTGCTGGCGGGCCTGCACGCCCGCGCGTTTCCGCGCCCCTGGACTTCGGCGGAGATCGCCAAGCTCATGGAAAACCCCTCGGTGTTCGCCATCTTGTCGCGCGAGAAGGATGGACCGCGTGGGTTCGCCATGGCGTGGGCGGCGGCGGGCGATTCCGAATTGCTCACCGTGGCGGTGCTGCCCGAGTTCCGGCGAAAGGGCGTGGGCGCGTCGCTGGTGACCGCGGTGTCGGTTGCCGCGCTCGTGCGCGGCGCGGCGACCATGCACCTTGAAGTCGCGGTCGATAATGAGGCAGCGCGGGCGCTCTACGCGAAACTCGGCTACGAGGAAGCCGGGCGCCGCGCCGCCTATTATGCCGGCGAGGGCGGGCCGGTCGACGCGTTGGTGATGCGGCGAAAATTGCCGCGCCCTCTGGTTTAACAGCCGCAGCCGGCGCGCTCTTGAGTGGACAGCGCTGCGGCGGCGGGAGTATTGCAGGCGCATGGATCGCATCGAAAAACTGTGCGTCGAGAAGGGCATGCGGATGACGGAGCAGCGCCGGGTGATCGCCCGCGTGGTCTCGGTCAGTCATGACCACCCCGACGTAGAGGAACTGCATCGCCGCGCCGCCGCGGTCGATCCCGGCATTTCCATCGCGACGGTGTACCGGACGGTGCGGTTGTTCGAGGAAGCGGGCATTCTGGAGCGGCATGACTTCCGCGACGGGCGCTCACGCTATGAAGAGGCGCCTGAAGCGCACCACGACCATCTGATCGACATGAAGAGCGGCAAGGTCATCGAGTTCGTCGATCCCGAGATCGAACGCCTGCAGCAGGAGATTGCGCGGCGGCTCGGTTTCAGGCTCGTCGATCACCGCCTGGAGCTTTACGGCGTGCCGCTTGACGACAAGGCGGCGTCGAAGGCCAAGAAGGCCTGACATGGCGGATGACGCGCGGCCCGCGCCGAAGCGTCTCTTCATCGAGACGTACGGCTGCCAAATGAATGTCTACGATAGCGAGCGCATGCGCGATGTGCTTGCGCCGCTGGGCTACGCGCAGACCGACAAGCCGGACGACGCCGACCTCGTCATTCTCAACACCTGTCACATCCGCGAGAAGGCGACGGAGAAGGTCTATTCCGAGATCGGCCGCCTGCGCGCGCACAAGGAGCGCCGCGCCGGCGAAGGCAAGGGCATGACCATCGCCATCGCCGGCTGCGTGGCGCAAGCCGAGGGCGAAGAGATCGTACGCCGCGCGCCCGCGGTCGATCTCGTCGTCGGGCCGCAGGCCTATCACAAGCTGCCGGAGCTGATCGCGCGCGCCGCGCGGCAGAGCGGCGAACGGCTGGCGGCGGAGTTCACGCCGCAGGAAAAGTTCGACGCGCTGCCGGTGCGCACGCCGGACGGCGTGTCGGCGTTTCTGTCGATCCAGGAGGGCTGTGACAAGTTCTGCACGTTCTGCGTCGTGCCCTACACGCGCGGCGCAGAGTATTCGCGGCCGGCGGCGGACGTGTTGGCGGAAGCGCGCGTGCTGGCGGACCGCGGCGTCCGCGAGATCACGCTGCTTGGACAGAACGTCAATGCCTATCACGGCGAAGGCGCGCGGGGCTTCGCCGATCTCCTGGCCGCAATCGCCGACATCGAGGGGATCGCGCGCATTCGCTACACCACGTCGCATCCGATTGAGATGACCGACGCACTCATCGATCTACACGGGTCCGAGCCAAAGCTCATGCCGTACCTGCACCTGCCGGTGCAGTCGGGCTCTGACCGCATTCTGAAGGCGATGAACCGCAAGCACGACGCCGCCTTCTATCGCGACATCGTCGCGCGCCTGCGTGCGGTGCGGCCGGATATCGCACTCTCGACCGATTTCATCGTCGGCTTTCCGGGCGAGCGGGAACAGGACTTCGAAGACACGCTCCAACTGGTGCGCGACGTCGGCTTCGCTTCGGCCTACTCGTTCAAATATTCGCCGCGTCCCGGCACCCCGGCAGCGCTTATGCTGGCGCAGGTTGGCGAAGAGGCGAAAGCCGAGCGTTTGGCGCGCCTGCAAGCGCTGCTCGCGGAACAACAGCGCGCGTTCAACGAGAGCCAGATCGGCCGCGTGTTGCCGGTTCTGGTCGCGGGCAGGGGCCGCCGGCCTGGGCAGAGCCACGGCCGTTCCCCATATCTGCAAGCCGTGCACTTCCCCGACACCACCGCGCGCGACGGCGACATTGTTCCCGTGCGCATCCTCGCCGCCAGCCAGAATTCGCTCGCCGGTGAACGCGCCGACATCGCCGCGGAGCTGGCGTGAGCAAGCCGCAAGAGCTCACGCGCACCATCGCGCTCTCCGATCCGGGCGTCGCGCAGGCGGTGTTCGGACCGCTGCATCGCCACCTCGCGCATATTCAGGAAGCCTTCCGCGATCTGAATGCGCCGCGTGGCGCGCCCGCCTATCGCGTCACCCTCGATGCGCAGGGCGATCAAGTCATCGTGCGTGCGCGCCCCGGCGGCGAAGCCGATCTCGATCGGGTGCAGAAGATCATGGACGCCCTCATCGAACACGCGCGCCGCAAAGGCCGCGTGCGCGAAGGCGAAGTGCTGGCCGCCATCTCGTTGAGCGAGGGGCGGGGCGAAGCCGCAGGCCCCATCACGCTGCCGCAAGTCGGCGGCCTTACGCTGCGCACGCCGCGGCAAGTGCATTATGTCGAAGCGCTGCGCGACGAGAACGTCGATCTCATCTTCGGCGTCGGTCCGGCCGGGACCGGCAAGACCTTCCTGGCAGTAGCCGCGGCGGTGGAAGCGTTGAAGCAGGAGCGCGTCGACCGCATCATCGTCACGCGCCCCGCCGTCGAAGCGGGAGAGAAGCTGGGCTACCTGCCGGGCGATCTTGCCGAAAAAGTCGATCCCTACCTGCAGCCGATCTGGGATGCCTTCCGTAGTCAGATTAACGAGAACGATCTGAAGGCGCGCCGCGAGCGCCGCCAGATCGAAGTCGCGCCGCTGGCGTTCATGCGCGGCCGCACGCTCACCAATGCGTTCGTCATCGTCGATGAAGCGCAGAACGCCACCATCCTGCAGATGAAGATGGTGCTGACGCGCCTGGGCGAAGGCTCGCGCATGGTGGTCACCGGCGATCCCTCGCAGATCGATCTGGTGCGCGCCGACCAGTCGGGCCTCGCGCACGCGATTTCCATTCTGGAGAATCTCGAAGGCGTCGACGTCATCCGCTTTGCGGCTCAGGACGTCGTCCGTCACAGGCTCGTCGCACACATCGTCGAAGCCTATCACCGTGACGAGGGAGCGCGCGGTGGCTGAGGCAAAGGCGGAGTTCGAGGTCGAGTTCGTCGGCGCCTGTCCGCTGTGGCGTGGATTTGAGGATCAGTTGGCGGTGGCGCTTGGCGCCGCCGCCGCGCTCGAACAGAAGGCCGGCGCGGTCGCCGTGCTGCTCGGCGACGACGAGCGGATCGCGGCCCTGAACAAGTCGTTCCGAGGCAAGGATGGGCCCACCAACGTGCTCTCGTTCCCGGGCCCGCGGGTCGATCCGGGGTTCCTGGGAGACATCGCATTGGCGGCGGAAACCATTGCCGAGGAAGCGAATTCTCAGGGAAAGAGCTTCGAGCACCACGCCGCCCACTTGGCCGTGCACGGCTTTCTGCATCTTTTGGGCTATGATCACGACGAACCGGACAAGGCCGAGGTGATGGAGGCGCGCGAACGCGCCATCCTCGCCAGCATTGGGATCGCCGATCCCTACGCCTGAGGACGGATTTGGAGTACGACGCGCAGCGATGACTGACCCAGCCGAAGCCGAGCCTTCTCGAAGGCGTCCGGGCCTCATCAAAAGATTTGCGCGCTTTCTCACCAGGCGAACCGGATCGGACGGCGGAGTCGAAGAGGTTCTGCGCGAGCGTGAGGACGCCGGCGCGCCGCTGACGCCGGCGCAGGAAGGCATGGTGATGCGCGCGGCGCGCTTCGACCAGCTGAGGGTGCTCGACGTGATGCGCGCGCGCGCCGAGATCGTCGCCATCGAGGCGGACGCGACGCTGGGCGAAGCGGCGCGCGCGTTTTCGGAAAGCCAGCACTCGCGGTTGCCGATTTACGGCGAGACTCTCGATGATCCGCAGGGCTTCGTGCACGTGCGCGACGTGATGGCGCTGCTTGCGCCGTCGCCGGAAGGGGACACGCGCGCCAAGTTTTCAGACCGGCTGCTGCCGCGCATCAAGCGCGACATCCTCTTCGTGCCTGCTTCGATGACGCTGTCCACGCTTTTCCTGAAGATGCAGTCCAGTCGGATTCATCTGGCGCTGGTGGTGGACGAATATGGCGGCACCGACGGCATCGTCTCGATGGAGGATCTGGTCGAGCAGATCGTGGGCGCCATCGAGGACGAGCACGACGTCGACGCCTCGCTTGTACTCGAGCGTGCGGGCGGCGCCTTCGACGCCGACGGCCGCGCGCCGATCGATCAGCTGGAAAGCAAACTCGGCGCGAGTCTGGCCATTCCGGACCATGAGGATGAATTCGATACGGTAGCGGGTCTGGCCGTGGCGCTCGCGGGCCGCGTGCCCCAGCGGGGCGAGATTCTGCATCATCCGGCCGGCTTCGACGTGGAAATCGCCGACGCGGATCCGCGCCGGGTGAAGCGCATACGTATCAAGAGAGCGAGCGAGGCGGCCGCGCCCAAGATTGCGGCGGCGACGTCGCAGCCTGCGGACCGGGCGCAGCTTCGTAAAGCATGATAACTGACCGAGCCGCGTGGCGCCCTGGGAGGCGCGGCGTGTCTTGTTTTCGGAGCGGGTGAATGGCGTCGCAAACCGATGCGCGGGGATCGCGCATTCAGGCCTGGTTGAGTGCGCGCAGCCCGTGGCAGAGGCGCGGCCTGTTGCTGCTGGCGGGCGCGTTGGCCACGCTTGCACACGCGCCGTTTCAGCTCACGCTTCTCTACGGTGCGGCGCTGCCTGTGCTGGTCTGGATGCTCGACATTGCGGCCGCGCGTGATGCGAACCTCGGCTCGCGCATGTGGTCTGCGTTTTCCGCCGGATGGTGGTTTGCGATCGGACACTTCGTCACCGGCGTTTACTGGGTGATGTTCGCGTTCAACGTCGATTCCGATGCATGGGGTCCGATCTGGGGCATTCCCGCAACGCTGTTTCTGGCCGTCTTGCTTGCTGCCTTCTGGGGCGCGGGCTGCGCGCTGATGATGCCGTTCTGGACGCGCGATTGGCGGCGGTTGCCGGTGTTCGCAGCCTGTTTGTTCATCGGCGAATGGCTGCGCGGCAACGCGGTCTTCAACGGCTTTCCTTGGCTGCTGGGCGGGTATGTGTGGACGCCGGGCGAGCCGGTGTCGCAACTGGCGTCTCTTGTCGGCATATACGGGCTCACGCTGATCACGCTGCTGCTCGCCGCCGCGCCGGCGACGCTCGCCGACGGAGAGAGCAGCGCAGGACGGCGTTTTGCGCCGCTCATCGCGGCGGGCTTGGCTATCGGTCTGGCTTGGGGATGGGGGGCGCAGCGAATCGCACATGCGCCGGTCGACCCGCCCGGGGCGCTCCCGGTGGTGCGGGTGGCGGATTCCGGATTGTCGCAGGGCGAGAAGTGGCGCTACCGGCCCGACCAGGAATATCGGGTGTTGCAGCGCTACCTTGACGCGAGCGGCCCGCCCGACGACTCCCACGCGTCGGTGCTGATCTGGCCGGAGGGCGCGGTGCCGACGCTCAACTTCTTCCAGCTCGACAATGCGCAGTATCTGGAGGCGCTCGGGCGCGGTTTGGGCGATCGCGCGCTGATCGTCGGACTGACGCGCTGCGCGCCAAAACCCGAGTGCGACGCCTTCATGGAAGGGCGGGGCGGGATCGATCGGCTGCGGCTTTACAATTCGGCTGCGGTCATAGACGGCGTGAGCGGCGCGCCGCGTTTGAGCCAAACCTACGACAAGCACACGCTGGTCCCGGGCGGGGAATATATTCCGCTCTGGTCCCTGGTCAGTCGGCTAAATATCGCACCATTGCAACGCATTGGTGCGGGCTTCACGGCGGGGGAAATGCCCACGCGGCTGATCGTGCCCGAGGCGCCCCCCGCGGCGGTGCTGATCTGCTATGAGGCGATCTTTCCGGGGATGGTGCCAGGCGGCGATGAGCGGCCGGGCTGGATCGTCGCGATCAGCAATGACGCGTGGTTCGGCAGCGGCACCGGCCCGGCGCAGCACTGGGCCATGGCGCGCTATCGCGCGATCGAGGAGGGGCTGCCTCTCGCTAGGGCAGCCTCCGGCGGCGTCTCCGGAATCGTGGATGCTTTCGGGCGGGTCGTGCGCTCAACTTCAAGGCGAGGTGGGTATGCGGAGGCGCAGCTGCCGCCGGCCCTGCCCGAAACTTCACTCCGCCGTTGGGGAAAATTTTTGCTTCCGATCCTCCTTGTAATCATAGCCGGTCTAAGGTTTTTACCGACGAAATCTTCGGCTGGGGGTTCAAAGTCATGAATGACGAGCGTTCTGCTAACGCTGTCGATAGACGTTTGGGCCAGCGCGTCCGCACGAGACGTTTGGAAATTGGCATGAGTCAGGAGCGGCTCGCCGAACTACTTGGCGTAACCTTCCAACAAGTTCAGAAATACGAGAAGGGTGTGAACCGCATCGCGGCGAGCCGCTTGTTCGATATCGCCGGCGCGCTGGACATGCCAGTAGCCCGATTTTTTGAAGGGTTATCCTCGGCGCGAGCGACCGGTGTCGCGGATGCAGGCCAAGGCTATATTCACGACGCTTTGGCGACGCCGGAGGGCGCGCAGCTCATGTCGCTGTTCGCCTCGATCAAGAGCATCAAGGTGCGCCGCCGTGTCGTCGAATTGGTGAAGGCGCTCACCGAAGAGGCGAGTGAAGGCAAGCGCGGCTCATAAGCCGCGCCTCGCGCAATTGCCTCCTCCCGAGTCACTACTTAAGACAAGCCGCTGATTTTTCGGGCCGGAGGTTATTACCCGTGGGCAGAAGCTCGTACGTCTTCACCAGCGAAAGCGTCTCCGAAGGCCACCCCGACAAGGTCGCCGATCGCATCTCCGACACCGTCGTCGACGCGTTTCTGGAAGCCGACCCGGAAGCCCGCGTGGCGTGCGAGACGATGGTGACCACCAACCGCATCCTGCTCGCCGGCGAAGTGCGCGCCGCCAAGCCGGGAATGTCGAAGCCTGAAAGCAAGAAATACGCGAAGGACATCATCGCTTCGCTGCAGCCAAAGGTGCGCGCAGCGGTGAAGGACATCGGCTACGAGCAGAAGGGCTTTCATTGGGAGAAGGCGAAATACGCCTGCTTCCTGCACGGCCAGTCGGCGCACATTGCGCAAGGCGTCGATGCCTCGGCGAAGAAGGATGAAGGCGCGGGCGACCAGGGCATCATGTTCGGCCACGCCTGCGCGGAGACGCCGGAACTGATGCCGGCGACGCTGCAATACTCGCACAACATTCTGAAGCGTCTGGCGGAAGTGCGTCACTCCGGCGAACGTCCCGAACTCGAGCCTGACGCCAAGAGCCAGGTCACGCTGCGCTACGAAAACGGCAAGCCGGTGGAAGTGGTGGCGATCGTCGTCAGCCACCAGCACAAGAAGAAGCTCAACGGCAATTCCTACACCACCAAGCGCTTCGAAGAGCTGATCAAGCCGTACGTCATGTCGGTGTTTCCCGACGGGCTCGTCACCAAGAAGACGAAGTGGATGGTGAACCCCACTGGCCGCTTCGAAATCGGCGGCCCCGACGGCGACGCCGGCCTCACCGGCCGCAAGATCATCGTCGACACCTACGGCGGCGCGAGCCCGCACGGCGGCGGCGCTTTTTCAGGCAAGGATCCGACCAAGGTCGATCGCTCGGCCGCCTACGCCTGCCGCTACTTGGCGAAGAACGTGGTGGCCGCGGGCCTCGCGGACCGCTGCACCATTCAGATCAGCTACGCCATCGGCGTCGCTGCGCCGACCAGCTTCTACGTCGATCTGCACGGCTCCGACCGCATCGATCCGGCGGTGCTCGAAAAACGTCTGCCGGAGCTGATGGGCGGCTGCACGCCGCGCGCCATCCGCACGCACTTGAAGCTCAACAAGCCGATCTATGCGCGCACCGCCGCCTACGGCCACTTCGGCCGCCAGCCGGACAATGAAGGCGGCTTCTCCTGGGAACGCGACGATCTCGTCCCGGAACTGAAGCGGCTGGTGTAGTCGCGCGCGGACATGGGGGCTAAATTGCGCCCATGTCTTCCTCTCTCGGTCTATCGTCCGACGTCGTCGCCTATCTCGCGGCCGCAAATCCGCCCGAGCACCCGGTGCTCGCGCGCTGCCGCGCCGAGACGCAGGCGTTGCCGATGGCGCAGATGCAGATCAGCGCCGAGCAGGGCGCTTTCATGCAAGTCGTTGCACGCATGCTCCACGCCAAGCGCGCGTTCGAGGTCGGTGTGTTCACCGGCTATTCATCGCTCGCGACGGCGCTCGTCATGCAGGACATGCACGGTAAGCAGGCCAGGCTGCTGGCGTGTGATGTCAGCGAGGAGTGGACGGCGAAGGCGCGGGGCTATTGGAGCGACGCCGGCGTCGGCGACCTTGTCGATTTGCAGCTGCGTCCCGCGGCCGAGACGCTGGATCAGCGCATCGCTGCGGGCGAGGCCGGCGCCTACGATCTCGGGTTCATCGACGCCGACAAGACCGGCTACGATTCTTATTACGAGCGCGGCCTCACCCTGCTGCGTCAAGGCGGCGTCATGTTGTTTGACAATGTGCTGTGGTCGGGCCGGGTCGCCGACCCCAAGGACACGACGCCGGACACGCTGGCGCTGCGGGCGCTGGCGGGTAAGGTCAAGGCCGATCCGCGGGTGCATGCGGCGATGACCAATATCGGCGACGGGCTGCTCATCTGCGTGAAGCGCTGACGCATCCGCGCGTGGGGCGGCGCGCATCCACGGTCCGGTAGGGGAGACCGCATGACCAAACTCAATCTTCGCGCACTGGCCGCCGCCGCAGCGCTGCTGCTGGCGCCCCACGCGATTGCGCAGGAGGCGCCGTCGCGGCCGACGACGCCTGAGGGCTGGCGCGCGCTCGCCGTCGCCGATCTCGCCGCCACTCGCGAAGTCTTGCAGACGCAAACGCCCATTCCCTACGACACGGAAAATCCGCGCTATCCGCAATGGCTGGAGAACGGCTACGCGCCGGCATTGGCGCGGGCCGAGTCGGCAGAGGACCAAGCGGGATATTTCTACGCCATCGCCAGTTATGTGAACGGCTTCGGCGATCCGCATATCAACGTGAGTGCGACCGGAGAATTGCCTGCCGCGCTCTGGCCCGGCTTTGTGGCTGCGTCGCGCAACGGCGGCGCCGTGGTTGTGATGCGCGACGAAACCGACGCCGAGGCGCCGCCGCTGGGCGCGCAGATTCTAGGCTGTGAGGGCCGCCCGCTCGCGGATCTCGCCGCCGAGCGCGTCTATCCGTTCGCGCTCAATCCGCGGCTGGCCGTGGACCGCCGGCGCGTGGTGACGCGGCTCTTCATCGATCGCGGCATTCCCGGCGCGCCGGGTCCGCGCGCGTGCCGGATCAGCGTCAATGGCGCCGAACGCGACATCACTTTGCGCTGGCGCGCGCTGCCGCAGCCGTCTGAGCCGTACTGGACCGCTTATCAGGCGGCTTCTCTCGGCCCTGCGACCGAATGGGGCGTCAGCGAGCCAGCGCCCGGCGTCTATTGGATCGGTATTCCGACATTCGCGTCCGGCGAAGATACGGCGCCCCATCTCGCGACGCTGTTGACCGATATCCAATCGCAGGCCGCTGCGATGCGTCAGGCGCGCGCCATCGTCATCGACGTGCGCGGCAATGGCGGCGGCAATTCGCAATGGGCCGACCGCATCGCCGCGGCGATCTTCGGTGACGCTGTCGCAAGCCGCGCCGCGCGCGCGTCTTCGCGCCGGTCGGCGATCGAGTGGCGCGCCTCGGAAGAGAACGCGCAATATTGGGAGCAGTGGATCACCGATGTCGGCGTGCGCGAGTTTGGCGAGAACTCCGAGCCTGTGAACGAGCTTCGCCGCGTCGTCGCCGGCCTGCGTGCGAACATCAGCGCCGATCCGCCGATCTGGCGCCAGGGGCCGCGCCGAACCGCGCGCAGTGGCGGCATCACCACGCGCCGCCCGCGCGGGGCAGGGCCATTCCCGGCGCGCGTCTACATGCTCTCGAACGGGACGTGCGGTTCGTCGTGTCTCAATTTCGCCGACACGGTGCTGTTCGTGCCGGGCGTGCGTTTGATCGGTTCGGACACCGGCGCGGATGGACCCTACATGGAAGTGCGCCAGGTGACGCTGCCCTCCGGGCTGGCGCGGCTCACCATTCCGCAGAAAGTTTGGCGCGGCATGGCGCGTGGCGCGCTTGAAGCGTACGCGGCGGACGTCGCCTATGACGGCGCGTGGGACGATGCGTCGGTGCGGGCGTGGACGATGGCGCTGATCGCACGCGAGACGGCGCAATGATCGCGCGCCGCGCGCTTGGGATCGTGCTCATCCTCGGCGCGGTGGTCACCGCGCTCTATTGGTGGAGCTATTTCACTGGCGGCGATGTCAGGGTCAGCGACGCGCGCTGGTACGAAGCCTTCGAGTCGAGTTTTCCCGTCGCCGACGGCTGGATGGCGCTCTGTATGGCGGCGGCTGGAACTGGGCTGCTGGCCAACCGCGCCTGGGCCAAGCCTGCCGGGCTCCTTGCCGGTTCGGCGTTGATTTTCCTGACGGCGATGGACGTCACGTTCAACGTCGAAAACGGGCTCTATCCGTTGGCTGCGACGAACGACGCGATGAAGGCCGAGGTGGCGATCAACGCGGCGACTGCTGTCCTTGGTGTTTGGACGATTTTGTTCTGTTGGCCGCGTCAAAGCGCCTAGCTGGGCGCATTGCGCCGGGGCGCGAGCGGGTCTAGACCGCCGCCTTCTTTTTCCCAATTGGAGCTGCTCCGCATGGCCCGCGCAAAGATCGCCCTTATCGGTTCCGGCATGATCGGCGGCACGCTGGCGCACATCGCCGCGCGCGAAGAACTGGGCGACGTCATCCTGTTCGACATCATGCAGGGCGTGCCGCAGGGCAAGGGCTTGGACATCGCCGAAGCCTCGCCGGTGTTCGGCAAAGATAGCGCGCTGAAAGGCGCCAGCGACTACGCCGACATCAAAGGGGCCGACGTCTGCATCGTTACCGCCGGCATTCCGCGCAAGCCCGGCATGAGCCGCGACGATCTCTTGGGCACTAACTTGAAGGTCATGAAGGCGGTAGGTGAGGGCATCGCCCAGCACGCGCCGAACGCGTTCGTAATCGTCGTCACCAACCCGCTCGACGCCATGGTGTGGGCGCTGCGCCAGTTCTCGAAGCTGCCGCACAACAAGGTGGTCGGTATGGCGGGCGTCCTGGACAGCGCGCGCTTCCGTTATTTCCTCGCCGAAGAATTCAACGTCTCGGTCGAAGATATCACCGCCTTCGTGCTCGGCGGCCACGGCGACACCATGGTGCCGCTGGCGCGCTACTCCACCGTCGCCGGTGTGCCGCTGCCCGACCTCGTGAAGATGGGCTGGACCACGCAGGAGAAGCTCGACCAGATCATTCAGCGCACGCGCGACGGCGGCGCCGAGATCGTGAAGCTTCTGGGCACCGGCTCGGCGTTCTACGCGCCGGCCGAAAGCGCGATCGTGATGGCGAAGAGCTATCTGCGCGATAAGCGCCGCATGCTGCCGTGCGCCGCCAACCTGAATGGCCAGTACGGCCTGAAGGACATCTATGTCGGCGTGCCGTGCATTATCGGCAAGAACGGCGTCGAGAAGGTGGTCGAGATCGCGCTCAATCCGGATGAACGCGCCATGTTCGACAATTCGGTGAACGCCGTGCGCGGCCTCGTCGACGCCTGCAAGGGCATCGATCCGAGCGTCGGCGGCTAACGCGCATACGTCGAATTGACGTTCAAACAATGGATGCAAGCGGCTAAGCCGTTTGCATGTCCATTGGCCCGACGCTCGAAACCGCGCGCCTCATTTTGCGCCCGCCCACCCAAGCGGATTTCGACGGCTTCGCGGGAATGGCTGCTGAAGCGGAGACGATGCGCTTCATCGGCGGCCTCGCGCCGCGCGACGGCGCCTGGCGCGCGATGGCCTCGTTGACTGGCAGCTGGGTGCTGCTCGGCTATTCGATGTTCTCCGTGATTGAAAAGGCCAGCGGCCGTTGGATCGGCCGGCTCGGACCGTGGCGTCCGGGCGGCGAGCAGGGGAGCTGGCCGGGTCCGGAAGTCGGTTGGGCCCTGAACGCCGCGGCGCAGGGCAAGGGCTATGCGCGCGAAGGCGCGACGGCGGCCATCGACTGGGCGTTCGACGCGCTCGGCTGGGATCACGTGATCCACTGCATCGACAAGCGCAATGCGCCATCGATCGCGCTCGCCGAAAAGCTCGGCTCGACGCTGCAGCGGGAGGATGTGCAACTTGCGCCGCCGTTCGAGATGCACACGGTCGACATCTACGGCCAGACGCGCGACGCGTGGCGGGCGCGGAAGCGCTAGAGCGGATCGTCGCGGAACCAGCCGGCGACGGAAATGCGTCCGTTTGGCGCAAAAGACGACACCGACGTCACCGTGTGCGGCATCAGTCCGTCGAACACGGTGAGCGTGTTGAAGCGCGGAATATAGGCGCGCTTGAAATCGAGATTGTCGTCCAGGAACGCCAGCAGCCCGCCCCAGTCCGGCTGCCAGTTGCGCGAGAAGCCGATCGTATAGGCGGCGCGGCGTTCCTTCTGCGCGCCGTCGTCGACATGGCGGGTGAGATAGTGGCCGCGCTGATAATTGCTGGCGTGCGCGTCGATCTTGGTGACGCGGGGATCGGAGATGAGCGCGCGTGCGAACGCCACGAATTCCGGCGAGTTGAGGAACATCGTCAGCGCGTGGATCGGATGCTCGCGATTATCGCCGCGCTTCAGCGCCTCGATCATCGGGTAGGCGTAATACGTATAGCCGAGATTCCGCGCCGCGCGCTCGCGGATGCCGTCTTCCAGTTCTTTGCGCGCCTCCGGACGCATGATCTTCAGCTGTTCCTGAGACAGCAGAATGTTCTCGCCGAACTCATTCTGGCACAAGAGCTTCCACGGCGCGCCCAGCAGCACGCGCTCCAGCGCTTCGGCGATCTCCGGCTCGAACAGGTTCGGAATCTGAACGACCTTGTTCGCGGCGTAGGTGCGCGCGTACGCCTGTACGTCGATCGCCGGATTGAGCCGCAGCTGCGTCATGACGGCAGCAAAGCACCGGCGCCGCGCCGTTTCAAGCGCGGGCCGGTGAAAGGCCTTGCGTCGCGCAGATGAGGCCCTTAGGTGCGACCCGAGGGGACTTCCATGCGATCAATGATGTTTGCCGTCGCCACGCTTGCATTCGCGTCCGCCGCGAGCGCGCAACAGGCGCCCGCGCCGGCTGTGGCGCCCATCAGCGCCGAGATGCAGCGAACCGTCGAACGCCTGCGCGCACGCGCGCTTCAGGACGACACCGCCTGGCAAACCGTCGAAGGACTGGTCACCGATATCGGGCCGCGTCTGGCCGGTTCCGACGCCGAAGCGCGTGCGCGCGACTGGATGGTCGCACGGTTGCGCGCGCAGGGTTTCACTAACGTCCATATCGAGCCGTTCACGATTCCGTTCTGGGATGCGACGCGGGAAGAAGCGCACATCATCTCGCCTGGCGCGCAGCGCCTCGTCATCGCCGCGCTCGGCGGATCGGCTTCGACGCCGGCGGGCGGCCTTGAGGCGGAGGTCGTCCGCTTCACCGATATGGCGGCGCTGCAGGCGGCCGCGCCGGAAAGCGTGCGCGGCCGGATCGTATTCGTCGACGAACGCATGGTGCGGGCCCAGGACGGCGCAGGCTACGGCGTCGCTGTCGCCAAGCGCGGCAATTGCGCGCCCGTCGCCCAACGGCTTGGCGCCGTGGCGTGCCTGATCCGCGCCGTTGGCACCGACAGCAACCGCTTCGCCCACCAGGGCGGCAGTTCGCGCCAGCGCGAGAGCGCGCATCTGCCTGCGGCGTCGGTGTCGCCGGCCGACGCGGATATCCTCGCGCGCCTCGTCGCGCGCGGGCCGGTGCGCGTGCATTTGGATATCGAGACCGTGACGCGCGAAGACGCGCCGTCCGGCAACGTCATCGCCGAAATCCGCGGCCGCGAGCGGCCCAACGAAATCGTGTTGCTGGCGGCGCACCTGGATTCCTGGGATCTGGGGCAGGGCGCCATCGACGACGGCTCCGGCGTCGCTATCGTCAGCGCCGCGGCGCGGCTTATTCGCGAATTGCCGCGCCGTCCGCGCCGCACCATTCGTCTGCTGATCGCAGGCTCTGAGGAAACCGGTGTGTTCGGCGGCGCCGCCTATGCGCGGGCGCACGCAAACGACACGCACATCGTCGCCGCCGAAAGCGATTTCGGCGCCGGCCACATCTACGCGTTCGGCACACGTTTCTCTGAGGCGGCGTTGCCGTATGGCCGCGCCATTCAGCGCCAGCTCGCGCCGCTCGGAATCATCATGGGGCCGAACACCGCGGACGGCGGCGCCGACATCAGCGGCGTGCGTGCGACGGGCGTGCCCGTCGTCGATCTCTCGCAGGACGGCAGCTATTATTTCGACTACCACCACACCGCCAACGACACGCTCTATGCGATCGATCCGGAGGACCTCCGGCAGAACGTGGCGGCGTGGACGGTGTTCGCTTACATGGCGGCTGAGTCTGACTGGGTGTTCGCCGCGCCCGCAGCCGCGCCGGCCGCCACGCAATAGGCGTCGCCGCTTTTCGGATACTCGGTGCTAAGGTAGCCTGTACCCGCGCGGGGAGGGCTACCATGCTGAATAAGGTGTTTGCGATCGTCATGGCGGTGAGCGGGCTGCTGACCATGACCATGCTCTACGCGGCGGTTGCGCCCGCGGCCGCGATGCAATCGATGTTTGGCGACACCGTGGACACCGATGGGGTGATTGTCGTCATCCGCAACTGGGGCATTCTCATAGCCCTAATGGGCGCGTTGCTCATCTATGGCGCTTGGCGTCCGCAGGCGCGGAAGCTCGCTCTAGTCGTCGCCGGCGCGAGCAAGATCGCGTTCATCGCACTCGTGCTATCGCACGGCGATCGTTTCCTTGCTGGACTAGGGGTCGCGGTGGCAATCGACAGCGTCATGGTGCTGCTGTTCGCGACCTATGTGATGCTTGGACGACCCGCTGCCGGCTAGAACCAGCCTGCGTCCCGCAGTGGCTTGATGTTGGGCCGGCTGACCGGCGCTTCGCCGCCGCCCTTGAATTCGAGCACCACCTTGTCGCCCTCGCGGCGCGCCTTTTCGACCGCGTCGCGCGCCACCCACCACGAGCGGTGCGTCTGCGCGCCCTCAAGCCCTTCCAGTTCGGTGATGGCGTCGGCGAGCCGCATCAGCACGAGGTCGCTGCCCTTGGAGGTGTGCACGCGGAGATAGTGATCCTCCGCCGAGACGGCGTAGATGGCGCCGCCGCGGATTTTCGCCGGCAGCCGGTCGAGGAAGCGCACCGCCGACGACGGCGCCCCTGGCGCGGGGGCATGGGTGACGCGTCCCGGCCAGTTGACCAGCGTCATGAGCGCCGTCATCGCCACGCAAACGATGAGCACCGAGAAAAAGAACATCGGCAGCGCCGACAGCGGCATGCGCGCGCCGAACATGACCCGAGTGTAGAACCACACCACCAGCGTCGCCGGCAGCGCCAGGGCGAGTGACAACACCCCGCCAAACACCCAGGGATTGACGGTGGCGCGCGGTATGCGCGCGACCCCAAGCGCCATCACGTGGCCCAGCACGCCGCCCGCCACCATCAGCGGGACCCAGTAGAGCAGGCGCGCGAGCAGGGGGGCCTGGCCGGTATCGAGGGCGCCGATGAAGGCCATAAAGGCGCCGGCGGCCCCGGCGATGGTCAGATTCCGCGCCCAAACCCGCCAAGTCCTTGGCTGATCTACCGCAATTGGCGAAGCGCCAACCGCCAAGGCCTGCCGTTGGCGTACAGTTTCAGGTGTTTCGCGTAGGCGCGGCTGCACGCGGGACCTCCGTGGGTCAGGTTTCCTATCAGACTTCGACCGGAGACCTGAAGCGCATGACCGCTGCTCGTTCATATCCCCGCTGGCTCGGCTGGACCGTCGGCATCGCCGGCACGGCGATCATCGTCGCCGCGCTCTGGCCGCTTTGGCCCGACATCTTCCGCAGGGCGGCTTCGGTCTCGCTGCACGCCCCCAACTGGCGGCTCTGGGCGGAACTGAGCTGGGTCATCCAGCTGCACGTTCTCTCGGCCCTCTCCGCGCTGGCGATCGGCACGGTCATCCTGCTGCAGCGGAAGGGGAGCGGCCTGCACAAAACCTTGGGCTGGGGCTGGGTGTTCGCCATGGGCACGACGGCGGTGTCGAGCCTCTTCATCACCGGCCTCAACGGCGATTACTGGTCGATCATCCATTTGCTCAGCGGCTGGACCATCATCGCCCTGCCGATGGCCATCTTCGCCATCCGCAACCGCAAGGTGGAGGCACACAAGCGCGCCATGACCGGCATGTTCGTCGGCGGCCTAATGCTGGCCGGCGCGCTCACCTTCATCCCCGGCCGCTTCATGTTCGAACTGTTCTTCGGCTAATCCACAAGGAGACCTCCCATGCTGAAATTCACCGCGCTCGCGGCGTGCTCTGTCGCGCTCGCCGTCGTGCTGGCGCCGCAGTTCGCGTCCGCCGAGCCTGTTGCGCTCAATGTGCATGTCGCCAACGTGCGCCCCGGGGGCGGCGAGGTGCGCGCGGCGCTCTATGACCAGGACCATTGGCTGGCGACACCAGTGGATGCCGAAGCGGTCGCCGGCGATCGCGCCACGGTTATCGTACCGCTGCGGGCGCCGAACTCGGGTCGCTACGGCATTGCGCTCTATCAGGATCGCAACGGCGACGGCCAGTTGAACCGTGGCGTGTTCGGCATGCCGACGGAGCCCTTCGCGTTTTCGAACGCAGCATCGGCGTCGTTTGGGCCGCCGGCATTTGCATCGGCCGCGTTCGACGTCGCCGCCGGCGCGCCGGAGGTGACGATCACGCTGCCTTGATGGCGTGCGGCGACGCGGCGATTTCATCGCGGGGGAATCAGGATTATGTAGCGGCCGTCCCCATGACCAACCTGCTGCGCAACGTCGCCGCGCTCATCGCCGCCCTGACGATCCTGCAGCTCGCGGGCGGCCTGCTGGGCGTGCGCATTCCGCTCGCGTTCACCAGCGGCGAACATTCGCGCACCGAACTGGGCCTCATCGCCGCCTGTTATTCCGCCGGCTACATGATGGGCGCGATGATCGCCACGACGCTGCTGTCGCGCGTCGGCCACATCCGCGTCTACGCCGCCTGCGCCGCGATCTTCGCGGCGGCCACGCTTGCGCTCTATTTCAGCAGCGACATGTGGAACTGGGGCGTGGTGCGGCTCGTCTCGGGCATTGTCGTCGCGCTCATGTTCGCGGCGATCGAGAGCTGGATGAATTCCTCCATCGGCTCAGCCTCGCGCGGCGAGGTGATGAGCGTCTACATGGTGATGACCAAGGCCGCGCTCGCGGTCGGGCCTTTCTTGGCTTCGAACTACGCGCCCAGCGCGCCGGAACCGTGGATGATCGCCGCAGGAATCGCGGCCGTGTCGATGGTGCCGGTCTGTTTCACATCCACGGCTGAGCCGACGCCGCCGAAGGCGCAACCGCTGGCGCTCGTCGAGCAGTTTGCGACCGCGCCCGCCGCGGTGATCGCGGCGTTCGGAGCAGGGCTGACCAATGCCGGCGTGCTGGCGCTGGCGCCGCTCTATGCGGCTGAGCACTACGGCGCGAACGCTGCAGCCGAGTTCTATTCCGCCGCTTTCACCGGCTCGCTGCTGCTGCAGTGGCCGGCGGGACGCGTGTCGGATCGCGTCGACCGACGCCTGGTTATTGCGGCGCTGGCCGCCATCGCAGCGGTGAGCGCCTTCGGCTTGGCGCTTTACAGCGGCCATCTCGCGCGCTGGGCTGCGGTCGGACTCTTCTTCATCTGGGGCGCCGGCGCGCTGTCGTTCTACGGCATCGCCGTCGCGCACATGGCCGACCGCGCCACGCACGGCAGGCTGGCGCAGTCGGCGGCTGGCATTCTGTTCGTGTGGGCGGCGGGCTCCGTGGCGGGTCCGATCCTGCAAGGCCCGCTGGTCGATCTGTTCGGCGTGGCGGGCATGTTCTGGTTCGCCGGCGCCGCCGCGGTGCTGGTGGTCGCAGGCATGTTCTGGCGCAAGACGACGCGCGAGGAAGCGCACACCAAGGAAGAGTTCGCGCCGCAGATCGGCACCTCCGTCGCCGCGGGGGAAATCGCCTATGGAGAGGATACAAATCCATCTGGCGGCTTGGCGTCTGGGGCGGCTCCCCCTAAGACGGCCTCCTGATTTCCGAGGGCGTCCATGAACATCCACGAATACCAAGGCAAAGCCGTCCTGAAGAGCTTCGGCGTTCCGGTGCCGCGCGGCTTTCCGGCGTTCACGGCCGATGAGGCCGTGGATGCGGCCGCGAAGCTCGGCGGCTCGGTGTGGGCGGTGAAGAGCCAGATTCACGCCGGCGGCCGCGGCAAGGGCAAGTTCAAGGAAGCCGCCGCGGGTGAGAAGGGCGGCGTGCGCATCGCGTTCAAGCCGGAAGACGTCGGCCTCTACGCGCAGCAGATGCTCGGCCACACGCTGGTGACTTTGCAGACCGGTCCCCACGGCCGCGTGGTGAAGCGCATCTACATCGAAGAAGGCGTGAAGATCGCCAAGGAATTCTACCTCTCCGCGCTCGTCGATCGCGAGCAGGGGCGGGTGGCGTTCGTGGTCAGCCAAGCCGGCGGCATGAACATCGAAGAAGTCGCGCACGATACGCCGGAGAAGATCGTCACCGTCGGCATCGACCCGCTGCTCGGCCCAACTGACGCCGATACGTCGAAGGTGTCGAGCGCGCTTGGCTTGAGCGGCGATCTCGCCGGCCAGTGCGCTGATCTCATCACCAAGCTCTACGCCGCGTTCGTGAAGAGCGACATGAGCTTGCTCGAAGTGAACCCGCTTATCGTCACCGAAGACAACAAGCTTCTCTGCGGCGACGCGAAAGTGAGCTTCGATTCCAACGCCGCGTTCCGCCACAAGGAATGGGCCGATCTGCGTGACATCGGCGAAGAAGACGAGCGCGAGATCGAGGCGTCGAAATACGATCTTTCCTACATCGCCCTCGACGGCGAGATCGGTTGTCTCGTCAACGGCGCCGGCCTCGCCATGGCGACGATGGACATCATCAAGCTCTTCGGCGCTGAGCCCGCCAACTTCCTCGACGTCGGCGGCGGCGCCGACAAGGCCAAGGTCGAAGCCGCGTTCAAGATCATCCTCGCCGATCCGAACGTGAAGGGCATCCTGGTCAACATCTTCGGCGGCATCGCCCGCTGCGACGTCATCGCGGAAGGCGTGATCGCGGCTGTTAAAGCCGTGGGCCTGACGGTGCCGCTGGTGGTGCGTCTCGAAGGCACCAAGGTGGAAGAAGGCAAAGCCATCATCCGCAACAGCGGCCTGAACGTGATCGCCGCGGACGATCTGGAAGATGCGGCGCGCAAGATCGTGAAGGCTGTGAAGGGGTGAGCCGCCTTTTCGCGGCAGCGTTGGCGTGCCTTGCCACGAGCTGCGCGACCGGAGAGTTGCCGCGCGAGGCGCGGCAGTTTGATCGTGCCTGGACGGCGCAGGTTCTCGGCGACGAATACGCGCGGGCCGGTGCGTATTTCTACATGACCGGTGAGTGGGGGATGGTGTCAGTCATCCATCTTCCCGATGACGGCTGGCTGGTGCGACGCACGCAATCGACAAGAGACGGCGTCGTCACAACGGTTGCGCGCAGCGCGACCTGTAGCGCGCTCACCGAGTCCATCGACGCCCTTCAACATATTTCGCCGACGATGCGCGAGGTGGGAACGGACTTGGCGTTCTTTGTGATGAGCGACGGCGCCGATGCGCGACTTCGCGTGCACACGTATTTCCAAGGCGCCGCCGCCGCCAGCCTGACCACAATCGAGGCCACGGGTAACATGGATAGTCCCATCTACCTTTGGTATGAGCATCTGTTGAGCAGCGCCGAGACGTGCTGGACTCCGGAGGAGCCGCGACACTGAAGCGCTAGCCCGTGACAACCCGCTCGATCCGCTTGTCCGGCACGAGCCAGATCACCGCAACGGCCACATAAAGCAACCACGAGAGCATCGGCTGCACGAACGCAAGCACGATTCCAAGCGCATAGAGCACAGGCGAGAGCTTGCCTTTCCAATCGCCGCCGATCGCGCGCGCCAGCACGCTGTCCGGTCCATCGGCGCGCACGATCAGCGTCTGCAGGATCAGAAACGCGAACGCCGGCAGGATCAGCGAGACGCCGTAGATCGCCGTCGGCAGCGTCGCGCCCGCCGTGTCGCCCATCCACGCGGTGGTGAACGGCACCAGCGACAGGCAAAACAACAACGCCATGTTGGCCCACAGGATTGCGCCGTTCACGCCCTTGGTCACGTAGAGCATGTGGTGATGGTTATTCCAGTAAATGGCGATGTAGACGAAGCTCAGCACGTAGCTCAGGAATGTCGGCGCCAGTCCTGAGAGCGCGTGCAGCGTCGGCTCGTGTGGCGGCCTGAGCTCCAGCACCATGATCGTGATAATGATGGCGATGACGCCATCGCTGAACGCGAGCAACCGGTCTTTTTCCATTTCACGCTCCGCAGCCGCGCGCTAGTACGCTGGCGTCCGCCATACACAAGACCGCGGGCGGCTCACAATGGTGAGAAGGGGAGAACGCCATGATCGGCTACGTCACGCTCGGCACCAACGACCTTGAGCGCGGTGCGAAATTCTACGACGCCATCGCCGCTGAACTCGGCACCAAGAGGATGATGGAATGGCCGGGCGCCATCGCCTGGGGCACGCCCGGCGCCGGCGCCGGCATCGGCCTCACCAAGCCGTTCGACGGCAAGGCGGCCAGCGTCGGCAACGGCGTGATGGTGGCGCTCGAAGCCAAGGACAAAGAACAGGTGCATCGCCTGCATGAGATCGCGCTCGCCAATGGCGGCACGTGCGAAGGTCCTCCAGGACCGCGCAGCGACGGCTTCTATGCGGCGTACTTCCGCGATCCGGACGGCAACAAGCTCAACGCCTTCATCATGGGCTGACCGTGCGCCGCAGCACGAATGTCGTTCTGTTCTTTTGCGTGTCGCTTCTAGCGGCGGCGGCTGCTTCTGCTGCGCACGCACAGACGCGGCGCGACCTTATCCCCGTCGGTTTCGAGTTCTGCATGCGCGCGAGCCAGGATCTGCGGGACGCCGACGCCTTTGCGGTCGCGCACGGCATTCAGCCTCTGCAGAGAACAGAGATGGCCACGGACTATGTTTTGCCGGGCGAAGACATGCCGCCGTTTCTGCGGACAACGAAGCACTGGCGCGGCGGCGACGGCGGGTTCAGCGTCGAGTGCGGATTCGATGCGTTCGATGTCGACAGCGTGTCGGGCCAAGACATCGCCGGCTGGGCCGCGCGCTTCGGCCTTGAACCGTTCGGCGGACAACCGGATGTGTGGCGCTATGAGTCGGACGAGGTCGGCGTGATGGTGTCGCCGATCACGAGAGTGCCGTGTCCCACTGTCGGCGACGCCGACCGGTCCGTGGCTGAGATGTATCCGGAAATCCATGAACACAGGCGGCAGGTGTGCGGCCGCAGCGGACTGCGCTTCACCTTTCAGAGTGGGCGTTTGCAGATGCCCTAGCCGTAGTGGCGCACAAAGGATGCGCGCACGACGGCGAGGTCGTCGGTGCTGAGGTCCGGCGCGCCGGTGCGGAACATGGTGTCGAACCAGGTGAAATCGGCGGGCGTCGTCGGGAAGCCGATGTTCTCGTTGATCGCCGGCGACCGCGAAGAGCTCAGCAAGCTGCCGTTCGCGTCGAGGATGACCAGGAAGGGCAGGCCGTCGCCGGCTGTCGCGAAGCGGTGATAGACCGCGTCCGCATTCGCCCATTGCTGGGCGCGCCGCGCTACGGAGCGTTCGATAACGCGCATGTGGACGAGCCGGTAGTGCCGTTCCAGGATCGGGCGCACGGCGTTGTCTTCGAACACAGCATTCATCGGCGTGCACCAGCCGCACCAGCTCGCGAAGAACGAGATGAGCACGTGCTTGCCCTCGCGCGCCGCGGCGGCGCGTTCTTCCGTCAGGCGGCTGGCGGCGTCGGGCTGCGGTGGCAGCGCGTTTGCGGGCGCCGCCTGCGCAGCGCTTGGGATGAGGAGGGCAGCACCCCCGCCTGCCAGAACCAACCGCCGGTCGATGCCCACGCTGGCCTTGCGCATGCTCGATTTTTCCTCTTCCGCAGCCTGGAAACCCTACTCCGAAGGGGTGCGTCCGGCTATCGGCTTGTCCTGCCGGACGCCCACCGCTAAGCACCCCGACGATCCTCTCCAAACACGCCGGAGCCGCGGCCCTTTCATGTCCATTCTCGTCAACCGCGACACGCGTGTCATTTGCCAGGGCTTCACCGGCAAGAACGGCACCTTCCACTCCGAGCAGGCGATCGCTTACGGGACCAAAATGACCGGCGGCGTCAGCCCCGGAAAAGGCGGCACGACCCACCTTGGGCTGCCGGTCTTCAACACGGTGGCGGAAGCGAAGGAGAAGGCGGGCGCAGACGCGACCGTGATCTACGTGCCGCCGCCGGGCGCCGCCGCTGCGATCGAAGAAGCCATCGACGCGGATATCCCGTTCATCGTCTGCATCACCGAGGGCATTCCGGTGCTCGACATGGTGCGGGTGAAGGCGAAGCTCGCGAAGTCGAACTCGATCCTGCTCGGCCCGAACTGCCCCGGCATCCTGACGCCGAACGAGTGCAAGATCGGCATTATGCCGGGCCAGATCTTCAAGCGCGGCAGCGTCGGCATTCTCTCGCGCTCCGGCACGCTCACCTATGAAGCCGTGTTTCAGACGACGAACGAAGGCTTGGGCCAAACCACTGCCGTCGGCATCGGCGGCGATCCGGTGAAGGGCATGGAATTCATCGACGTGCTCGAGCGCTTCCTCGCCGACGATGAGACCAAGTCGATCGTCATGATCGGCGAGATCGGCGGGGCGGCCGAAGAAGACGCCGCGCAATTCCTGGCCGACGAGAAGAAGAAGGGCCGCTGGAAGCCGGTCGTCGGCTTCATCGCCGGCCGCACCGCGCCTCCCGGCCGCCGCATGGGCCACGCTGGCGCGATCATCTCCGGCGGCAAAGGCGACGCGGCCTCCAAGGTCGCCGCGCTGGAAGCCGCCGGCATTAAAGTCGCCCCGCACCCGGCCGCGCTTGGGCGGACAATGGCGGAACTGCTCAAAGGTTGAACCTCAGAGACCTGCGGCAGAGCAGGCCTTCAATCCTTAACCGACGCACTTTAGAAGGGGCGCCGCCTCCGGCGCGGGCCTATATCCAGGGCATCGCGCCAGCTTCCGAAAGGTGAGCCTCCCCCATGGCGGACGACGCCCGCAGCCTGCCGAATACCGCGCTCCTGGAAACGAGTTTCCTTTACGGCGCCAATGCGACGTTCGTGGAAGAGATGGCGGCGCGTTATGCGCGCGATCCGAACTCCGTCGATGCCTCCTGGCGCGCCTTCTTCGACCAGGTGCGCGACGACCCGGCGGCCGCCGAGAAGGCGGTGAAGGGGCCGTCCTGGTACCGGCCGGAAATCGCACGGCCGCAGACGACGGAAACCACCGCGCTGCTCGATGGCAATTGGGCGGCGTTGGCGCAGAAGCTCGAACAGAAAGTCGCGCTCCGGCTGCCGAGCGCGTCGGCGCAGGACGTGCAGTCGGCGGCGCGCGACAGCGTGCGCGCGCTGATGATGATCCGCGCCTATCGCACGCGCGGCCACCTCGCCGCGAATCTGGATCCGCTCGGCATGGAAGCGCGCCCGCCGGCGCCGGAGCTCGATCCGGCGAGCCACGGCTTCGGACCCGGCGATCTCGATCGTCCGATTTTCATCGACGGCGTGCTTGGTCTAGAAACGGCGACCATCAACGAGATGCTGGCGATCCTGAAGCGCACCTATTGCTCCACGGTCGGCGTCGAGTTCATGCACATCACCGATCCGGTCGAGAAAAGCTGGATCCAGGAACGCATCGAAGGTCCGGACAAGGCGATCACCTTCACGCCGGAAGGCAAGCGCTCGATCCTGAAGAAGCTGATCGAAGGCGAGGGCTTCGAGAAGTTCGTGCATAAGCGCCACCCGGGCACCAAGCGCTTCGGCCTTGATGGCGGCGAAGCGATGATCCCGGCGATGGAACAGATCATCAAGCGCGGCGGCGCGTTGGGCGTCGAAGAGATCATTCTCGGGATGGCCCACCGCGGGCGCCTGAACATGCTGGCCGCCGTGATGGGCAAGCCGTACCAGGCGATCTTCCACGAATTCCAAGGCGGTTCGGCGACGCCCGATGACGTGCTGGGCTCAGGCGACGTGAAGTATCACCTCGGCGCCTCAAGCGACCGCAGCTTCGACGGCAACAACGTCCACCTGTCGCTCACCGCAAACCCGTCTCACCTCGAAATCGTCAATCCGGTGGTGCTCGGCAAAGCGCGAGCAAAGCAAGCGCAACGCTCGACCTGGGAAGAGGATGCACCGGCGCTGCAGACGCTGCGCGCGCGGGTGATGCCGCTCTTGATTCACGGCGACGCCGCCTTCGCGGGGCAGGGCGTGGTGGCGGAGTGCTTTGCGCTCTCCGGCCTGCGTGGCTACCGCACCGGCGGCACCATGCATTTCATCATCAACAACCAGATCGGCTTCACCACCGCGCCGCACTATTCGCGCTCCAGCCCATACCCGAGCGACGTCGCGCTCATGGTGCAGGCGCCGATCTTCCATGTGAACGGCGACGATCCGGAAGCTGTCGTCTTCGCAGCGAAGGTGGCGACGGAATATCGCCAGCGTTTCGGCAAGGACGTGGTGGTGGACATGTTCTGCTACCGCCGCTTCGGCCACAACGAAGGCGACGATCCAACCATGACGCAGCCGATCATGTACCGGCGCGTGAAGGATCAGCCGACGACGCTCGCCATCTACACCGAGCGGCTGGTGAAAGAGGGCGTCGTCACGCAAGCCGAGGTGGATGGTTGGGCCAACGATTTCGCCGCGTTCCTCGACAAGGAATTCGACGCCGGCAAGAATTATCGTGTCAACAAGGCCGACTGGCTGGATGGCGTCTGGTCCGGCTTCGCGTTGCCGGCGGACGACGATCGCCGCGGCAAGACCGAAGTCGACGGCGACAAGCTGAAATGGCTGGGCCGCCGCATCACCGAGATCCCGCACAATTTCGACATGCACAAGACCGTGCAGCGCGTGGTCGAAGCACGTCGCAAGGCCATCGACGAAGGCCATGGCGTCGACTGGGCGCTGGCCGAGCACTTGGCCTTCGCGTCGTTGCTGGACGAAGGCTTCAACGTGCGTCTGAGCGGCCAGGATTCCTGTCGCGGCACTTTCAGCCAGCGCCACTCGCACTTCATCGATCAGCAGACCGAAGAGCGCTACACGCCGCTCAACAATATTCGCGGCGGACAGGCGCATTACGAAGTGATCGACTCGCTTCTCTCCGAAGAAGCGGTGCTCGGCTTCGAGTACGGCTACACACTCGCTGAACCCAAGACGCTGACGCTTTGGGAAGCGCAGTTCGGCGATTTCGTGAACGGCGCGCAGGTGGTGATCGACCAGTTCATTTCGTCGGGCGAGCGCAAATGGCTGCGCATGTCCGGGCTCGTGATGCTCCTGCCGCACGGCTACGAAGGGCAGGGGCCGGAGCACAGCTCGGCGCGCATCGAGCGCTTCCTGCAGCTCTGCGCGGAAGACAATCTGCAGGTCGTCAATGCAACGACGCCGGCGAATTACTTCCACGCGCTCCGCCGCCAGCTGCACCGCGATTTCCGCAAGCCGCTCATCGTGTTCACGCCGAAATCGTTGCTGCGGCACAAGAAGGCTGTGTCGACTATCGGCGAAATGGCGGAGGGCACGTCCTTCCACCGCGTGCTCTGGGATGACGCGCAACTGCGCAATGGCAACACCACGATCCAGCTCAAGGGCGACAGCGAAATCCGCCGCGTCGTGCTCTGCTCGGGCAAGGTCTACTACGATCTGCTCGACGAACGTGAGAAGCGCGGGTTGAGCGATATCTACATCCTGCGCCTTGAGCAGCTCTATCCCTGGCCGATGAAGTCGCTGATGACGGAGCTGGCGCGCTTCCCGAACGCCGAACTGGTCTGGTGCCAGGAAGAGCCGAAGAACATGGGCGGCTACCTGTTCGCCGAGCCGTGGATCGAGCTGACGCTGGAAAAACTCAGTGTCAAAGCCAAGCGTGCGCGTTACGCCGGCCGCCCGGCGACGGCGTCGACCGCGGCCGGTCTCATGTCGAAGCACCTGAAAGAGCTTGAGACGTTCCTGAACGAGGCGCTGGGATGACGAAGGTCAGCGGCTCCTGTCATTGCGGCGCGGTGCGCTTCGAAGTCGAAGAGCCCGAGCAGGTGCTCGACTGCAATTGCTCGCACTGCCGGCTCTATGGGGCGCTGGTTGCCTACTACCCGCAAAGCGAAGTGCGTTTCGCGGGCAAGCCCGACACCTTCATTTATCAATGGGGTGATCGTGATCTCGAATTCCATCATTGCCGTACCTGTGGGTGCGCGACCCACACGACGATCGCGGGCGTCGAAATGGCCGATAAGATCGCCGTCAACGCGCGCCTCATCCGCGGACTGGATCCGAAGCGCACGAAGCTTGTGCAGAAGAACAATGGCAACGACGGCGTCTTCTGGACGAAAACAGACTCACCTGTCCTCCCTAGTCACGATGAACCTCGAACCTAAAAGATGATGCGATGACCGATATTGTTGTACCGACCCTCGGCGAAAGCGTCACCGAAGCGACCGTCGCGAAGTGGATGAAGAAGGCCGGCGACAGCGTGCGCAAGGACGAGACGCTGGTCGAGTTGGAAACCGACAAGGTCTCCGTCGAAGTCTCCGCGCCGGAAGCGGGCACGCTGAGCGAGATCGTCGCCGCTGTCGGCGCCACGGTGCAGATCGGCGCGCTGCTCGGCCGCCTTGGCGCTGCCGGCGCGCAACCTGCTGCGCCCGCACCGAAGCCCGCCGCTGCGCCGGTTCCGCCGCCGCCCGCCGCCGCTCCAAAAGTAGAAGCGGCGAAAGCACCGCCGCCGAGCGCCGCCGGCGACAAGCAGGCGCCCCCGTCGGTGCAGCGCATCGCCGCCGAGAGCGGCCTCGATTTATCTTCAGTGTCGGGCACCGGCCGTGACGGCCGCATCACCAAGTCCGACGCGCTCGCCGTCATCGAGGGCAGGGCGGCGCAGTCTCAGCAACAGCAGCAGACCGCGCACCCGCCACTGGCGGCGCGCGTCGTCTCTGATCGCGAGGAGCGCGTGCCGATGACGCGCCTGCGCCGCACCATAGCGCGGCGCTTGAAGGAAGCGCAAAACAACGCCGCGATGCTGACGACGTTCAATGAGGCCGACATGTCGGCCATCATGGCGGCGCGCAATAAGTACAAGGACGTGTTCGAGAAGCGCCACGGCGTGAAGCTGGGCTTCATGGCCTTCTTCGTGAAGGCCTGTATCACCGCACTCAAGGAAATCCCGAACGTCAACGCCGAGATCGATGGCGACGACATCATCTACAAGAACTTCTACGACATCGGCATCGCCGTCGGCACCGACCGCGGCCTGGTGGTGCCGGTGGTGCGCGACGCCGATCACAAGTCGATGGCCGATATCGAGAAGGAAATCGGCGACCTCGGCATGAAGGCCCGCGACGGTCACTTGAAGATCGAAGACCTGCAGGGCGCGACCTTCACCATCTCGAACGGCGGCGTCTACGGCTCGCTCATGTCTACGCCGATCCTGAATGCGCCGCAGTCGGGCATTCTGGGCATGCACAAGATCCAGGACCGGCCGATCGTCGTCGACAAGCAGGTGGTCGTGCGCCCGATGATGTACTTGGCGCTCAGCTACGATCACCGCATCGTCGACGGCAAAGAAGCCGTGACCTTCCTCGTGCGCGTCAAGGAAGGTCTGGAAGATCCGGAACGCATGCTGCTCGACCTCTAAAGCGAGGGCAGGGCGATGGTGGACAGCCGGATCGCGGGACTGGTTGAGGCGGCCAAGGCCGGCAACGCATACGCTTTGACGCAACTGGCCCACGCGCAGGCGCTCGGCGTCTTCATGTCGCGCAATGTCGACATGGCCTTGGATAATCTCGTCCGCGCGGCGTCCGCGCATTGGCCGGACGCCAAGCGCGAGCTCGAAATTCTCGCCCGCCGCTCCGGCGCCGGTCCGAAGAAGCTGCGCGATTGCGTGAATGTCGAAACTCTGCGCCGGCCGCCGCCGCGGCGCGCGTTGCTGGAGAGCCCGCGCGTGCGCGTGTTCGAGGGCTTCGCCACGCCGCAGGAATGCGATTGGCTGATCGAGCGGGCGCGTCCGCTGCTTGGTCCGGCGCAGGTGTATCAAGACGCCAGCGCCGAACTCACTCAGCACGAGGGCCGCAGCAATTCGGAAGCGAGCTTCGATTTCGAAGCCGCCGACGTCGTGCTCGCGATGATCTACGACCGCATCGCGCGCGCCTCCGGCGTGCCCATCGAGCATTTCGAGGTCGGCAAGCTTCTGCACTACAAGCCCGGCGAGACCTTCGCCCGGCACACGGACTTTCTCGAAACGGGAGGTCCGATGGACGAAGAGATCGCTGCCCGCGGCCAACGTGTCGCGACGTTTCTCACTTATCTCAGTGACGACTATGACGCTGGCGAAACCGAATTCACTGACGCTGGCTTTAAGTTCAAAGCGCGCAAGGGCGATGCGCTCATGTTCCTGAATGTGGACTCCGAGGGCCGTCCTGATCCGATGAGCATGCACGCCGGCACGCCGCCGACGCGCGGCGAGAAATGGGTGCTGTCGCTCTGGCTGCGTGGCAAGACCGTGAATTCACATCACACGCCCCGCGTCACAGCCGGGCGCTTGCCGCCGGAATGGTATCGCGACGCCTGAGTCCCGAATGGGCGCGGTCCGTATGACCGCGCCCCGCCAGGGCATGCGTCTCTAGCTCACCCGCGCTTCTTCTTGCTGATTGCTCTGCGCGCGGCGTCCGCTGGACCGGTTGGCGCGGCGGAAGCGCGCCTCCAGCTTTTGTTCGCTTTGCTCGCCGCGCTCGACGATGGCGGCGCCGCGGTCGTTTTGCGCGCGCAGGCCAGCGGCCACGCGTGCGAAGTAGTGTCCAGCCGGCACCAAGCCGTTGTCTTCGAAGCGAAGTTTGGTGACTTGCATGTTGCGCCTCCCTTGAGCGCCGCCCGGCAAGACAACGGACGTTAACGAGAGCTTGTGCCGTGTTTCGCACGTGGATCGATGTGGATAAGTTTTCGGCGCCGCTTTGAGCGAAGCCGCTCGCGCGGCAGGCGCATCGCTCAAGGCAGCATCTCATTGCAGCCTGTGACGCGATTGCGGGACGCGGCCTTCGCTTCTCGGAAGAGCTTTGAAAGCAAAGGCTTCTTCTGCCCCGTAGCCGGTCGTTACAGGACCGTGTAGGTTAACCCTCCGCTCGGGGGAGCGTGGGAGGGGGACAATGGCGTTTATTCTGCGGTGGCCGGCCATTCTGGTGCTGTTGGCGCTCGCCCTGCTCAGCCTTCTGGGCGCTGCGGCCGCTGGAGCGGCGCTGGGCAACGTCAACGTGCCCTTCGCCGAAGTGCAGAACGTCCAATCGTCGGCAGTGGAGGCCGGCGCCGGGCAGCAGACCTGGCTCGATGTCGGGCTTTGGGCGGCGGCCGGGATTTTCTTCTTCGTCGCCATGGTGCGCCTCATCCGCCGCACGCAAGGCTTCTGGGCGTGGCTCCTGGGCTTCGCCTGCTACGGCGGCCGCTGGGCGTGGTCGCAGCAGCAGAATGACGGCGGCGTGGCCGCGACGATTCAAAGCGTCGATTGGAACACCTACCGCGAGCCGCAAGTGCTGCTTTCGGACTTCACGACCACCGAAGCGCAGCTTGCGCTCCTGGGCGTCATCCTTGTGGTGGGTCTCTTCGCGTTCATCGTAGACGCGGTCGATCGCGCCTATTGGGATAGCCAAGGCGCCTAACGCGTTCAGCGGGCGAGCGTACGAACTCGCGAGGAGGGCGGCGCGTGAACGGCATACGTCTTCGCCTGCTGCTGGCGATCGCGTCCGGCGCGCTGATGGCGCAGGTCGCATCGCTGACGCCGTTCTGGCCACTGGCCTGGATCGCCCCCGTGCCGCTGATGCTCGCTTCGATCGGCGCGCGCGGCTGGGCGCCGCTGGTCTACGGCGCCATCGCCGGCGCGCTCTCGACGGCGCTGGCCTTCACTTATTTCCTCGAACTCGCTGGTCTCGCACCAACGCTCATCATCGTCGCGCTGACAGCCTTGATGTGGGCGCTCTACGCGTTTGCGACGGCGGCGGCCGCGCGCTGGTTGCCGACCGGGGCCGCCGTGTTCGTGCTGCCGCTGCTTGTCGCCGGCGTCGAGACACTGCTGGCGGCGAACTCGCCGCACGGCTCCTCCGGATCGCTGGCCTATAGCCAGATGGACTTTACGCCGGTGCTGCAGGCCGCCGGGCTTGGCGGCGCGCCGGCCGTCTCGTTCATCGTGTTGTTGTTCGCCTCCGCGCTGGCGTTCGTGTTCGCAAAGCGCGCGCTCCGGGCGGCTATTGCGCCGTTCGGCATCGTGATCGCAGCGCTTGCTTACGGCTTCATGAGCGGTGCGCCGGAAACCAGCGGCCAGCTGCGCGTCGCCATGCTTGCGGCCAACGATTTCGATCTCGACGCCGACGATTGGCGCCCGGCCTGGAACGCCTACGCCGCCGCCGCCGAGCAAGCCGCCGGGCAGGGTGCGCGCCTCATCGTCATGCCGGAAAAAATCGCCGCTCTCCCGGAAGCGGATGCAGACGAAGCCCAGGCCCGTTTCGCCGCCATCGCCCGCCAGCACGACGTCACCATCGTCATCGGCCTTGTCACCTCGGGCGGGCGGGCGCGCTTCAACAGCGCCTGGCTGTTCACGCCGCAAGGCTTCGAAAATTACGACAAACGCCACATGGTTCCGGGTTTCGAGGATCACTTCACCGTCGGCACGAGCGATCTCGTCGCCCAGGTCGATGGCCTCAGCATCGGCGTCGCCATCTGCAAGGACATGGATTTTCCCGCGCTCGGGCGCGGCTATGGCGCCCGCGCCGTCGACGTCATGCTGGTTCCCGCCTGGGATTTCACGCGTGACGCCTGGGCGCACAGCCGCATCGGGATGCTGCGCGGCGTCGAAAACGGCTACGCCATCGTCCGCAGCGCGCGCGATGGCGTAATGACCGTGTCGGATGCGCGCGGGCGCGTGCTGTCAGAGGAGACTGCTGGCGCCCAAGTGACCACGCTCATCACCACGATCCCCACGCCCGCGCACCAGAACCGCCTCTACACGCGGATTGGCGACGTGTTCGGCTGGGCGTGCCTGGCGCTTGCGATCCTGCTGATCGGCTGGATGGTGGTCGCCCGCGTTCATGCAGGGCAGGGCGGCGCGAAGGCCAATTGATCCGCTGGCGCCTAGTCCCTAGGTTGCGCCCGAATCCCGCGCGCGGTTCACGCGCACGTTCGGCGGAGAAACCATGTACGATCTCGTCATCATCGGCGGCGGCCCCGGCGGCTACAATTGCGCGATCCGCGCCGGCCAGCTTGGCTTGAAAACCGCGATCGTCGAAAGCCGCGGCAAGCTCGGCGGCACGTGTCTGAACGTTGGCTGCATTCCCTCGAAGGCGCTGCTGCATGCGAGCGAATACTACGAAGCGGCGGCGAAGACGTTTCCGTCCATGGGCGTGAAGATCAGCGGCCTGGAACTCGATTTGCCGCAAATGCTGAAGCAGAAGGAAGACGCGGTCGAAGGCCTCACCAAGGGTGTCGAGTTCCTGATGCGCAAGCATAAGGTCGATTACGTGAAGGGCTTCGGCGCCATCGCCGGCAAAGGCCGGGTCGAGGTGAAGCTGAGCGACGGCGGCGCGCAGACGCTCGAAACCAAGAACATCGTCATCGCCACCGGCTCAGTGCCGACGCCGCTCCCCGGCGTGGATATCGACGAAGAGCGGGTGGTGACTTCCACCGGCGCGCTCTCGCTGAAGCAGGTTCCGAGCAAGCTGATCGTCATCGGCGCCGGCGTCATCGGGCTCGAACTGGGCAGCGTCTGGCGCCGCGTGGGCGCCGAAGTCACCGTGGTCGAGTTCCTCGATAAGATCACGCCCACCGTCGACAACGAGATTTCGACGGCGTTCCAGCGCATTCTGAAGAAGCAGGGCATAAAGTTCGAACTCGGCCACAAGGTCACGGGCGTCGAGAAACTGCGCAGCGGCCTGCAGGTGACGATCGAGCCGTCGAAGGGCGGCGCGGCGCGCACCCTTGAAGCGGACGTCGTCCTCGTCGCCATCGGCCGCAAGCCGTTCACCGATGGCCTGGGTCTCGAAACCGTCGGCATCAAGCTCGACCAGCGCGGCTTCATCCCGAACGATCACCTGAAGACGGGCGCTGAAGGAATCTACGTCATCGGCGACACCACCACCGGCGCGATGCTCGCGCACAAGGCGGAAGAAGAGGGGATCGCCGCGGCGCAGATGATCGCCGGCCAGTGGGGCCACGTGAACTACGAGGTCATCCCGAACGTCATCTACACCGACCCGGAGGTCGCCACCGTGGGCAAGTCCGAGGAGGAGCTGAAGGCGGCCGGTGTCGAGTACAAGGTCGGCAAGTTTCCGTTCATGGCCAATTCGCGCGCGCGCACCAACCACGAGACCGAGGGCATGGTGAAAGTGCTCGAAGACGTCGCCACCAAGCGCGTCGTCGGCGTGCACATGGTGGGCTCGGGCGTCGGCGAGATCATCGGCGAGGTCTGCGTCGCGATGGAATTCGGCGCCAGCGCCGAGGATATCGCCCGCACCTGCCACGCCCACCCGACCATGAGCGAAGCCGTCCGCGAAGCCGCCAAGGGCGTCGACGGCTGGACGATGCAGGCGTGAGCGACGCCCTCACGCTTCGCGCGCTGACCAAGAAGTTCGGCGAGAAGACCGCGGTCGATAATCTCGACCTCACGCTGCATGCGGGTGAGCTTTACGGGCTGCTTGGTCCCAATGGCGCCGGCAAGACGACGACGCTCAGGATGGTGGCGGGCCTGGTGAAGCCGGACGCCGGCGGCATCAACATCTTCGGCATCGACGCGCTGGCCGATCCCCGTGGCGCCAAGAGCATCGTCGCCTGGCTGCCGGACGAGCCGTCGCTCTACGACAAGCTGACAGCGTGGGAATATCTCGAATTCATCGCCGGTCTCTGGGGCGTCGAGGTGAAGACGGCGCGCACCCGCGCTGAGGAATTGCTGAAGTTCCTCGACCTCTGGGACAACCGCAACGAACGCACTGAAGGCTTCTCGCGCGGCATGAAGCAGAAGACCTCGCTCGCCGGCGCGCTCATCCACGATCCGAAGCTTCTGATGCTGGACGAGCCGCTTACGGGGCTCGACGCGTCCATCGCGCGGCAGGTGAAGGATTTGCTGCAGCAGCGCGCCCGCGCCGGCGGGACCATCATCCTCACCACGCACTTGTTGGATGTCGCCGAGCGCATGGCCACGCGCATCGGCATCATCCAGCACGGGCGTTTGCTGGCCGAAGGCACGCTCGAAGAGCTGCGCGGCCGGGCAGGGGGCGGGGCGACGCTGGAGGATGTGTATCTCTCGCTCGTCGGCGCAGCGAACGTGGAGGCCGGCTGATGTTCCGTCCGGGCAGCGTGCTTTGGCTGCTTGGCCACGAACTGCGTATCACTACGCGCAATTGGTCCGCCGCCGCCCGCCGCAACAACCCGAAGAGCGGCGTCGTCCGGGCGCTGATCTTCTACGCCATTCTCGGGGCCTTGTTGTTGTTCGGCGGCTTTTGGCTGGCGAAGGTGATCGCGCCGATCCCGCCCTCGCTGGATCCGACGTTGCTGGGCTTTGTCGGCGCGATCTTTGCGCTCTTGTTCACGTTCATGCTCAGCCAGTCGCTGATGCTGATCACAGAAAGCCTCTACCAGCGCGGCGACCTCGATCTTCTGCTGGCCTCGCCGTTGCCGCCGTGGCGCATCCTCATCGTGCGTATGGCCGCGGTCGCCATCAACGTGGCGCTGTTCTATCTCATCCTCTCGACGGCCGTTTTCGTCTGGCTGCCGCTGTTCGGCGGGTGGCGTTGGATGGCCTTCATGCCCGCAGTACTGCTGCTGGCGCTGTTCGCGACGGCGGCGGGCTTGCTGCTGGCGCAGGTGATGTTTCGCCTCATCGGCCCGAAGAACACGCGCGTCACTGCTCAGATCGTGGCTGCGCTGATTGGCGCGGGCTTCTTCCTGGCCATGCAGGCGCAGAATTTCGTCCCGTACGAAGAGCGTGCGCAGCTCTATCAGCAGATGATGGAGCGGTTGATCCCGGTGTTCGGCGATCCCACCGGCGCGCTCTCAATTCCCGCGCGGGCGGCGTTTGGCCAGCCTTTGGCGGTCGCGGTCTGGGCCGCTGTTGCACTGGGTTTCTATCTGTTTGCGGTCTGGTGGTACGGGGTCCGCTTTGTCGCCAACGCCGCCTCGATCGCCGGGGCAGGCGGCAAGCGCAAGCGCGACACTTCGGAACGCACGATGCGGGGCGGGTTGTTGCCGTCGCTTGTGCGCAAGGAATGGCGGCTGCTCGCGCGCGACCCGCTGCTGCTCTCGCAGATCCTGGTGCAGCTCTTGTATCTGTTGCCGCTGTTCGCTGTGTTTGCGACCCGGCTCGGCGAGGAGGGCGTCCAGCGCTATTCCATCGGCGGCTTCGCCTCGGCGTTCGTGCTGCTGGCGACCTCGCTCTCCGCCAGCCTCGCCTGGCTCACAGTGTCTGCCGAAGATGCGCCGGATCTGATCGCCGCAGCGCCGGCGCCGAAGCTCGAGATCGACAACGCCAAGGCGATCGCGGCGGGTGCGCCCGTAGCCCTGTTGCTGTTCTTGCCGGCGCTGGGCGCCTCGTTGTTCATCTCACCGCTTGCCGGCGTCTGGCTCTTCATCGGCGGGCTTTGCGCCATCGCCTCGGCATGCCTCATCGCCGTCTGGCACCAGGTCCCCGGCAGCCGCAAGAACTTCCGCCGCCGCACGCGCGGCGGCTTCCTCGTCGGCTTCGGCCAGATCTTCGTGACGCTCGGCTGGGTCGCTGCAACGGCTGCGGCCGTGAGCGGCTGGGAGATCGTGGCGATCTTGCCGACGCTGATCGCGCTGGGCGCGCTTTTGGCGTTGCATGAGAGCCGGCCGAAGCCCGTCTGAGCCACGCGGTAAGGGCCGCGCCGCACGTTCCGTGTGCTGTGAGTATTTCGGAATGGTCACTTTGCAAGCACGCGCGGTTCAGGTCACGCTTGGACCACTCTGAGCGGAGGGGACGATCCTTGCTGATCCTGACTGGCGACAAGCTGGCGCTGTTGGCGCTCGACCGTGATCTGGCCGCGCTGCAAGCCGGCAGCCGCACCGCCTTCTTCAACGCCATCGCCGTCAGCCACGAGCCGCTCTGGCCGCCGGCGCCGTTCGAGCCCGCCGCGTTCGAATGGGCGCGCCGCGAACTGGCGCACGATCCGGACGGGGAGGGCTGGTACGGCTGGGCTATTCTCGCCAATGACGGCGAACGCAGCCCGCCGCGTCTGCTCGGCATCGCGGCCTTGATCGGCCGGCCGGATGATGATGGTGACGTCGAACTCGCCTTCGGCCTGCTCCCGGAATACCGCGGCAGAGGTTTCGGCGGCGAGACGGTGCGCGTACTGTCGGCCTGGGCTTTCGCCAACGGCGCCAAGCGCGTCATCGCCCACCTCGACGCCGAAGATTCTCACGCCGCACACACGCTCGCCAAGCAAGGTTTCGCCGACACCGGCGAGCCGCCGTATCCCGGCGTCGCACGCTGGGCGCTGGCGGCTGTAGCCTGAGGCTCACTCCGCCGCGCTGATCAGCGCCTGCAGGCGCTTTAGATAATCGATCCAGGCCGCGCGCCCAGCGCTGGTGAGATGCACGAGGGTGCGCGGCTTCTTGTCGACGAACTTCTTCTCGATGCGCACGTAGCGGGCTTCTTCGAGCTTGGCCAAATGCGTGGAGAGATTGCCGTCGGTGGCGTTCACCTTGGCCTTGAGTTCTGTGAATGGGGCAGGGCTGACGGTCGACAGATACGCCATGATCCCCAGCCGCAAGCGGCCGTGGATCACGTCGTCGATGGCCGTGTGGTCGAATTGCGACATGCGACTCAGACGGTCGTCGAAGGTTCGCGCCGCATCATGATGAGGCCCGGAACGATCAGCACCGCGCCCGCGCCTGCAGCTGCGAGCAGGTAAAGCCAGGGCTCACCCGTGAAGAACCACAAGAGCCCGCTCAACGCCCACGCCAGCATCGCAAAGGAGCGCAGCCAGGCGTGCCCGCCCGCCGTCGCTGTGGCGTAGAGCGCCACGCCATAGAGACCGAAGCCCGAGGCCATGATCGCATCGGGCGCGGTGAGGTCGTCTTTGACGATGGCGCGCAGCACGGTCCCTGCGACCACCACCAGGATCGCTGCGGCCACGCCTTGCCAGACGTTGCGGTCGACGCGGTTGGAGATCGCCGCGCCGCCCGGCAATCTTCGCACGCGCGCGCTCAACACCATGCTGCCGATCATCGCGCAGGCGCCGAACCCGACCCAGATCAGCCCGATCAGCTCGCCCGGCAGCGGCAGCCTGCCGGTGAGAACCGCCCATTGCACCGCGTAGCAGACCGCCAGCAGCACCCCGAAGAGAACGAGGAAACCGCCTCCGATGAGCGGCGCATGGCGCCCTTCCTCGGCCAGCGTGCGCGCATAAGCGAGATCCTGAGCCAGTTCTTCGCGCGTCATCCGCCGCTCTCCATCGTACTTTGAATAACAAAGTACTTTGAGTAAGGGCTGAAGTCAAACGGTTTCAGCTGCCGGGCAGGCGTCCCCATTCTTTCGGCACGAGCTGTTGCAGTTCACTGCCGCCGCGCGCGCGCATGGGCCAGAGGGGCGCAGCTTGCGACGCGTGGCGTCCGCAACGGCAGCGCGTACGCTTCTTAAGCTCTTCGAAAGTGATGCCCTGGGGCCAATTCTTGCGCGCCTGCGCGGCGGTGAAGCGCTTGACGTTGAAGCAGTTGGTGCAGCGCACGATTACGGCTTCAGCGCCGAGATCGAGCGCTCTGCCTAGCGTTTTGCCGGATGTCATTGCCGCTCCCGATGCGAAGCGACCCCGAATGCGCGTCAGAGATAAGCGCGCGATCGCAGCTGGTGAAGGGGAGAGAACGGCTCAGCGTTTGAGCAGATGGGGATACAGACGACGGCGTTCGATACGGGAGCGAGGGCTTCTTATGACCGGAGAACGCATCGGATCCTTTGGGATGGAGGTCTCTTAAACGGCGATGGGGGCCGTCTGTCGACGGCCCCCATGCCTTGGCATTTACATCGCGCGGGTCTTGCGAGCCTTCTTGGCCTTGCGCGGGGCCTTCTTCGCCTTGCGGGCGGTCGTCTTCTTCGCAGCCTTGCGAACCGTCTTGCGCTTCGCCGGGGCCTTCTTCGCGGTCTTCTTCGCGGTCTTTTTCTTCGCAGCCATTGTCGTTTCTCCAGTTTACTTTTGTTGCACTCAGGTTGGGTGGGAGTTGTTTGACTCTCCGAAGATGGTTTTCGCCGAATTTGGTTTTCGAAAAGTTGCTGCAAAAACAAGCGCGTGATTTTTTGCATTGACATTCGCACGAAGCATTTTGCGTGTGCGCATTCCGCTACGAGCCTTGAAAACAAAGGCGCGCAGAGAAATTTGCGCGCACAAAAAACCTCACGAACGCGGGTGCGCAGCGCGATAGGCCTGCAAAATTTTTTGCGTCTCGACGCTCGCATACGTCTGAGTCGTCGACAGTGATTCGTGTCCGAGCAGGTCTTGGATGGCGCGCAGATCGCCGCCATTCGTTAGCAAGTGCGTGGCGAAAGCGTGCCGCAAAGCGTGCGGCGTGGCGCTCGACGGCAGCCCCAAACGTCCGCGCAGACGCGCCATCAGCGCTTGTGCATCGCGCGGCGACAGCGGCCCGCCGCGCACGCCGCGGAAGAGGGCGGCGTCTTTCGTCAGCGCATGCGGGCAGAGTGTCGCATAGCGCGCGATCGCGTCGCGCGCGGCCGCCAGCATCGGCACCAGACGCTGTTTTCCGCCCTTGCCGGTGACGCGCAGCATGTCCGGCAAAGGATTGTCGGCGCCGGTCAGCGCCAGCGCTTCGCTGATGCGCAACCCCGACGCGTAGAGCAGCGTCACCAGCGCCGCGTCGCGCGCACCGATCCAGTCTTGCGACGCCGAAGCTTCCGCATCCGCGATCAGATCCTGCGCCGCCTGCTCGGACACCGGCCGCGGCAGCGCACGCTTCAGCTTCGGTCCGCGCACCAGCGAGAGCCGCGGATTGGCGAGCCCATGCCGGCGCTCGAGATAGCGGTAGAAACTGCGGATCGCCGCCAATGCGCGCGAAATCGAGCGATCCGACAGCGCCTCCGGTCCTTGCCGGCGATATGCGAGATAGGCGCGCAGATCACGCGGTTCGAGCGTGGCGAGGTCACTGGACTGCGGCTCGCCGCCGAGATGGCGCTGCAGGAAGTCGAGGAATGCTTCGACGTCGCGCTCATAGGCTTCGACCGAGTTCGCCGCGAACCGCCGCTCATCGCGGATGTGCGCGATCCAGGCGGTGTGGAGTGCGGATGCGGCGGTCATGTGCGCGAGACGTTACCGGCAATTAGTTACTTCAGTCATTCCAGACACGCGGAGCGTGATCTGGAATCCAGGGCCGCCACTCTGGCGTTTGCCCTGGATTCCAGATCGGCCTCCGGCCGTCTGGAATGACTGTGGGTTGTTGGTGACGGCGGTGCTTCCCCCGAATCTCCGGACTCCCTACCTTGAGAGCGGATGAGCAACACCGCCCGCAAGCGCGCCCTGGAGGCGTTGAAGGGGCAGCGCGCGGCGACGGCCGGGCCGCTGTTCGCGGTCATGGAGGAGGGCGAAGGCTTCGCCCACGACACCATCGACAAGGTCGCGGTGCTGTTTCCGCTGCCGTTGCCGGAGCCGTTCGACTATCGCGCGCCGTCGAGCTGGGGCCTGAAGCCGGGCGCGCACGTCATCGCACCGATCGGATCGCGGCTCGTGCGCGGCGTGGTGTGGAACGTCGAGGTCAACAATCCCGGCGCGGCGAACCTCAAAGCCATCGACCAGGTGCTGCCCGGCCCGCTGGTGCCGGACATGTCGCGCGCGTTCCTGGACTGGGCCGCGAAATATCTTGTCCGCCCGCCCGGTGATTTCCTGCGCATGATCGTGCGCTCGCCCGATGCTTTGCTTGACCCGCCGACCTTCAATGTAGTGACGCCGAGCGGCCAGCCGCCGCCGAAGCTCACCGAAGCGCGCGCGCGCGTGATGGCGGAAGCGGCGAAGGAAGCGCTCAGCGCCGCCGAACTGGCGCGGCGCGCCGACGTCTCTTCAGCAGTTGTTAAGGGGCTCATCGATTGCGGCGCGCTCAATCGCGTCGAGATCAGCGAAGACCCGCCGTTTCCCGAGCCCGATCTCGGCATGAAGGGCAAGCCGCTGTCGGGCATTCAACAGGCGGCGTCGGACGAGGTCTGCGCCTATGTGCGCAAGGGCGGCTTCCACGTCACGCTGCTCGACGGCGTCACCGGCTCGGGCAAGACCGAAGTTTATCTGGAAGCCGTCGCGGAAACGCTGGCCTTGGCGCCCGATGCGCAAGTGCTGGTGCTCATCCCTGAAATCGCGCTGACGCAGGCCGCGATGGCGCGCTTCGAGGCGCGCTTCGGCGTGAAGCCGGTCGAGTGGCACTCCAACATCACCCAGAAGGCGCGCCGCCGCGCTTGGCGCGAGGTCGCCTGCGGCCGCGCCCGGCTCGTGGTGGGCGCGCGCTCGGCGCTCTTCCTGCCGTTCCCGAACCTGAAGCTCATCGTCATCGATGAAGAGCACGACCCGTCCTATAAGCAGGAGGAGGGCGTCATCTATCAGGCGCGCGACTTGGCCGTGGCGCGCGCCAAGCTCGGCCATTGCGGCATCATCCTCGCCAGCGCCACGCCGTCTTTGGAGACGCTCGTTAACGCCCAGCAGGGCCGCTACGCGCATGTGAAGCTGCCCTCGCGCCACGGCGTCGCCGAAATGCCGGACGTCGAGCTGATCGATCTAAAGTACGATCCGCCCGAGAAGGGCAGGTGGCTCTCGCCCAAGCTCATCACCGCCGCCGGCGAAGCGCTGTCGCGCGGTGAGCAATCGCTCTTCTATATGAACCGCCGCGGCTACGCGCCGCTGACGCTCTGCAAGGCCTGCGGCCACCGGATGAAGTCGCCGGAGACCGAGAGCTGGCTCGTAGAGCACAAATATTCCGGCCGGCTCGTCTGCCACCTAACGGGCTTTTCGATCCCGAAGCCCAAGGCTTGCCCCGAGTGCGGCACGCCGGATTCGTTCGTCTCCATCGGCCCGGGCGTCGAGCGCATTCATGAGGAAGTACTCGAGCTCTTTCCGAATGCGCGCATCGAGATCTTTTCCTCCGACACCACGCCCAACGGCGATGCTGTGCGCGACCTCGTCGGCCGCATGGAGCGGAGCGAGATCGATATTCTGATCGGCACCCAGATCGTCGCCAAGGGCCACAACTTCCCGAACCTGACGTTCGTCGGCGTGGTCGACGCGGACGCGGCGCTCAACAACAGCACCGACATCCGCGCCGGCGAGCGCACCTTCCAGCTCATCAGCCAGGTCGCCGGCCGCGCCGGCCGTCACGAGCGCAAGGGCCGCGCGCTCATCCAGACCTACATCCCGGAAGAGCCGGTGATGCAGGGCCTGAAGAGCCAGGACCGCGACACCTTCATGAACCTCGTCGCCCGCGAGCGCGAACAATTCGGCATGCCGCCCTACGGCCGGCTCGCCGCCATCATCGTGTCGGCCCCCGACGAGAAGCTCGCAAACGAAGCCGCAAAGCAGATGGGGGAGAAGGCGCCGCACACCGAGGGGCTTGACCTCTGGGGCCCGGCGCCGGCGCCGCTCGCGGTCATCCGCGGCATGCATCGCCGCAGATTCCTGATCCGCGCCGACCGCGGCATCGATGTCAGCGCCTTCCTGGCGGCGTGGGCGAGCCGCGTGAAACTGCACAGCGCCGTGCGCGTGCAGATCGACGTGGACCCTTACAGCTTCCTGTAGCGCCGGCGCCGCCACTGCCGGCGAAGGCGAACAGAATAGTCCGTCGCCGTCGCGAAGATCGGCATTTGCTCGGGCGCACGCCGCGTCGGCAAGCTGAAGGCGCGGCGATCTAGCGCCTGGGCCGCGACAAACAATGAGCGCTGCCGGGCTGGACACGGCGCCGCGAACGGCGAGCGTTCGGCGCAGGCGTCGAATGATGTGACGGCCGTATTCGCTGGACGATCCAGCCCGAGCGAGGCGCAACCGCCCAGTGTAGCGAGCGCCAATAGGACAATCATGGATCGCAGCATCGCGGCGCCCCCGAGCTTGCTTATTCCGCTACCTTAGGCCCGGCAGCGTGCGTTCATAGGAGAAAATGAGTGAACGCGATTCAGCGCGTGACCGGAAAGTCGAAATACTGGTTCGGATACGGCTCCCGCTCCAGCATGAAGTGCCACCATTCCTGTTGCAGCGGCCGAAAGCCGTGCGCGCGCATGACGGATTGCAGCATGAGCCGGTTGGTGCGCTGCTGTGAGCCGACTGTGGCGTCCGTCGGCCATGAACGCGTGTCGAAGAGATCGAACGGCGAACCCATGTCGATCTCCGCGCCGGTAGCCAGATCGATGACGGTGAGGTCCACGGTCGAGCCGCGCGAATGGCCGGAGCGCTCGGCGATGTAGCCCAAAGCGAAGAGCTGCGACTTGTCGACGTTCGGATAGTACTCCGCGCGCCGCGCCGTATCGTTCAGATCGCGCGCCCACGCCGCGAAGTCGGCGACGGCGCGGGTAGGGCGGTAGCAGTCGAACACTTTGAGCCCGAGGCCGAACGGCCTGAGCTCCGCTTGCGCTTCCGCCAGGCGCGCCGCCGCTTGCCGCGTGAGCCAGCACACCGGCGCCTCGTATCCGGCGATCGGCCGGCCGACGAAATTGTTCGAGCCGGCGTAGCGCATGTCCACAACGAGGCCGGGCACAACGGTGCTCGCATCCACGAATGCACGCGGCCTCTCGTCCTGCGCCGAAGCGCTGGCGGCGGACGCCAGCAACGCTACGACGAACAGCACAAATCGCATCGTATTTGCTCCATCGTCCGGCGCTGTTTGCAGGCGCCAGTGAAGTCCGGAAACGGCCAGCGTGGCGCGTCCGTTTCCGGCACCTTTCCCGGGCGCTTTTATCCCGGAGAACTGAGATGACTTCCACCCAATTGGCGCGCGGCGCGGCCGCGGCGCTGAGCGCTCTTCTTGTGGCCGGCGCGGCGTTCGCGTCGCCAGACGAGGATCGGCGCATCGTCGCCGCGCTCGACACCGAGTATCAGGCTGCAGTCGAACGCAACGACGCCGAAACCATGGGCCGCATCCTCCATCCCGACATGATCCTGGTGGTCGGGCGCGGCGTCGTGCATACGCGCGAGGATCTGCTGCGCTCGGCCCGCGAGGAGGAGCTTATTTACGAGCGCCAGGTCGAGGACGAAGGCACCCAGACGGTGCGGCTCTATGGCGAGGACACCGCGATCGTCACGGCGCGGCTCTGGCTCAAAGGTCATTTCCGCGCCAGCGGCGAGACCTTCGACCGAACCCTTTGGTTTTCCGATACGTATGTGCGCACGCCGGAAGGTTGGCGCTACGCGTTCGGGCAAGCCTCGATTGCGCTGCCGGCATCGCCGCAGCGTTAGTCGGTGAACGACCGCCACAGCATGTAAGCCGCCGTCGCGAAAACGACGGCGGCGAACACTTTCTGCAGCGCGCCGCGTTCGCGGGCGAGGCGGGCGCCCAGCATCGCGCCGAAGACGCCGCCGACCAACCCGCCGGCGATGAAAAGGCCCGCGATACGCCAGTCGACCAGCCCGTCGGCGGCGTAGGAAATGGCCGTGGTCGCGCCTTGCGCGCCGACCGACAGAAGCGAAGAGCCGATCGCCTGCATCATGCCGAGGCCCGCGGCGGCGATGAGGCCGGGGACGATCAGAAACCCGCCGCCGATGCCGAAGAAGCCGGAGACGAAGCCGACGGCGGCCCCGATGCCGACGAGTCGCGTCACCGTGCGCCGGTTGATCTCGACATCTGCGTGCGCGGTCGAGACGCGCGGCCGCAACATCAGCACGCCGACGACGATCATCAGCACCGCGAACAACGGCAGCAGGATGTGTGCGTCGGTGGCCTTGCCGACGCCCGCGCCCAGCGCCGCGCCCGCCACCCCGGACACCGCGAAGATCGACGCCGCCGGCCAATGTACGTTGCCGCGCCGCGCGTGGTTGACGAGATTGGCGAAGGCGTTGGCGGAAACCGCGATCGCACTCGTTCCGATGGCCGCGTGCGCGTCGGCGACGCCAACCACGTAAAGCAGCGCCGGCGTCGCCAGGATCGAGCCGCCGCCGCCGATCAGCGCGAGGCTCAACCCCACCAGACCACCGCTCAGAAGGGAGAGGATGTCAGGAAGAGCGATCATGCGACAGCGCAGGAGAATAGAGTGCGTCTGGCGCCGCGGCGGCGCCGGCTGACTCGTGATTGCGTGGCGCTGACCGGGAGAGCCGCTTCGTCCATCTGCGGCAACATATCAGTTGCAAGTAGATTAGCAAGCCCTAATATAAATGCTGGAGGCCGATCATGAGCAGGGTTGAGATTCGGGCGTTCTTTCACGAGCCCACCAATACCGTGAGCTATCTGGTTTGGGACCGCGAAACCCGCCGCGCCGCCATCATCGACAGCGTGCTCGACTTCGACGCCAAGTCCGGCCGCACCGCGACGCTGGCGGCTCAGGCTTTGCTCGATACGGCGAAAGCCGAAGCACTTATCATCGACTGGATCTTGGAGACCCACGCGCACGCGGATCATTTGACCGCCGCGCCATTTCTGAAGCGCGCAACCGGCGCTAAGATCGTGATCGGCGAGCATATCAAGGACGTGCAGGCCGTCTTTAAGACTGTGTTCAATCTGGAGGATGTCACGCCCGACGGCGCCGCCTTCGATCGCCTGGTCAAGGATGGCGAGCGGCTTCCGCTCGGCGAGGCCGAAATCCAAGTGATGCACACGCCCGGGCATACGCCGGCCTGCGTGAGCTACCTCATCGACGACGCCGTGTTCGTGGGCGACACGCTCTTCATGCCGGACTTCGGCACCGCGCGCGCCGACTTTCCCGGCGGCGACGCCCGCACGCTTTATCGCTCGATGCGCAAACTGCTGTCGCTGCCGCCGGCCACGCGCATCTTCCTCTGCCACGATTACAAGGCGCCGGGCCGCGACCACTACGCCTGGGAAACGACGGTCGCGGCCGAGCGCGCCGGCAACATTCACGTGCGCGACGGCGTCAGCGAAGACGAGTTTGTTGCAATGCGGCAAACGCGCGACAAGACGTTGGACATGCCGGCGCTGATCCTGCCGTCCATTCAAGTGAACATCCGGGCAGGAGAGTTGCCGCCCGCTGAAGCGAACGGCGTGCGCTATCTCAAACTGCCGCTCGATGCGCTTTAGCGAGAAACCCTTGACGCAGACGCCGACCGTTGTTTGATCGCTCCTGCGAGGGAGAATTAAATGCGGAAAATCGGGGTTCTGGGAGCGAGCGCGCTGGCGCTCGCGGCGGCGGCGTGCACGCAGCAGCCGCAGGCGATGACGCAAGCGCAGCTGGTCGAGCGCGGTTCGTATCTGGTCAACAATATCGGCGGCTGCAACGACTGTCATACGCCGATGACGCCGCAAGGGCCGGACATGCAGCACGCGCTGCAGGGCGCGGACCTCGTCATACAATTGCGGCCCGGAATCGACGTGCCGTGGGCGGCGACGGCGCCGCAAATTGCAGGCGGCCCCGCCGGGTACACGGACGAACAATTCGTGTCGTTCCTGCAAAACGGCGAACGTCCCGATGGAACCCGCCCGCGTCCGCCGATGCCGGCGTTCCGCTTCAACGAAGAGGATTCGCGCGCCGTCGTCGCCTACATCAAAACCGTGCCGCGCGCGCAAAACTGACGCGCGCGTAGCTCAGGTTTCAATCGCTTCACGGAATCACTTCGTGACTTGACGCGCATGCGCGTTGGGTGTGTCGTCTTGCGGTCGGAAGATGCACGCGCAGCCGCCGGTTCCGATACGCAAAGCTGTGCAGCAGACATGACCTCAGGACGACAGCGAGCGCAGACGCATCTTCCCGTCCGATGATATGACCGCGCAGCGTGGTGCTGCAGAGTAGCGGGCCATCTCACATTCGGCCGGCGTCAGGTGACGTTTCAGCATACGGAAATGTTTGAACGAACAAACCGGCAACGCCGGTATGTTCGCATGTGTATGTGGTCGCCTGCGCGTTGGGATTCGTCGTGCGCCGCTTGTGGCGGCCGCGTGCAACCGCCTTGCATGTGGCGAACGGAGAGATGGCATGACGTTTTCGTTGGATCGCCGTGGCTTGCTGCAGACGGCGCTGATGGCCGGGCTGCCCGTCGCCGGCGGCGCCTGCCAGACGGCTGCTGCGCAGACGGACGGCGGCCTGCGCCTGGTGAGCCTGCCGACCCGCGTGTTCAAGGTCGCGGATCTGGCGCGAGAGGGGACGGAAGCGTGGTTCGTGAACGTCGCCGTCGCCAGCGAGGCGGAAATCGCCGCGAACGTCGAGCGCCTGGAGGTCGCGCTGTTTGCCGGCCAGAACGAAGTTTCGCGCCGAACGTATCCAGCGCTTGCCGCGCGCACGCTGGCGATTCCCAATCCGCCGGCCGCGGCATTCCGGCTGAATGAACAGGCGCCGTCCGCGCCGCCATTCTTCCCGTTCGCCTTTCGCATCGTGAGCCGTGAGCGTGCGGCGCTCAACGTGAACCGCATGCGCATCACCATCGGCTTGGGTGACGCTGCACGCGGCGATCTCACCGTCTCGGCCGACATTGACATCGGCGTCTATGAACAGCGCACGGCGCTCATCTTTCCGTTCCGCGGCGCGGGAATCGTGACCCAGGCCGGCGCGGCGAACGGTGGACACCGCAATCGCAGCGGACAATTCGCGGTGGACGCCATGGCGTTGTCGCCGAACTACGCGGTGCAGACGGGCGAGGCGTTCGCGGTGAACAACGATCTCGTGGGCTTCGGCCGCGACCTCATAGCGCCGGCCGCGGGCATGGTTGTTTCGGCGCGCGGCGACCGTCCCGATCAGCCCGTGCCGGGCGAGAGCAACGAAGACTATCACCTGCCGGAATTTCGCGGCGCCGGCGATCCGGGCAATCATGTGATCATCGACCACGGAACCGGCGAGTTCACCATGGTCGCCCACCTGATGGCAGGCTCTCTGCGCGTCGCGGCCGGGCAACGGGTCGCGCAGGGGGCGCCGCTCGGGCGGCTTGGCAATTCCGGCGACAGCTTTGCGCCCCATGTCCATGTGCAGCTGATGGACGGGCCGCGCTGGGAGTTTGCAAACGCGCTGCCGTGCCGGTTTTCAAATGTGAATGCACAGTCTCTGAACCGTGGCGAGTTCTTCATGGCGCGCTGACGCGCTACATTGCATCGATGTCCCTTCGACTGTTCGCCGCCCTCGATCTTCCCGACGATATCGCCGAGCGTCTGCTGGCGCTTATGAAAGGCGTGCCCGGCGCGAAGTGGAGGCCGCGCGAGAATCTGCACCTCACGCTCCGCTTTTTCGGCGAAGTCGCCGAGCCGGTGGCCGACGAAATCGACGCCGAGCTCCGCGAGGTGGCTGAGCGCAACGGGCCGTTCGAACTTCGGCTGAGGGCGGCCGGCGCTTTCGGCGGCGCCGATCCGCATACGCTATGGATAGGGGCGGGCGAGAATGCAGCGTTGAAGAAACTGGCTGCCGATTGCGAGCGCGCGGCTCGGCGATGTGGCTTGAAGCCCGACCCGCGCGGATTCACGCCGCACGTAACGCTTGCCTATCTCTCGAACGCCGAGCTTTCGCGCGTGCACGCCTTCGAGTCGCGGCTGGGCCTCTTTGAAACCCCGCCGTTCGAGATCGAGAGCTTCGCGCTCTATTCCAGCTTCACAAGAAAATCCGCCCCGAGCCTGTACCGGCTCGAGGCGGATTATCAGCTGATAGGAAGTTAGAGCCGCTTATGAAACCGGCTGCGGCTCCTGCTGCTGCGGTTCCGGCGGCGCGGTGTCGGAAACGTTGGTCGCCGGCGGCGGGTTTGGACCCATCGCGCAGCACCGCACCTGAACTTCGAGCACGCGGCCGTTGAACCTGCACTCTGTGTCGTTGATCGAGCGCATGATCGCCATGCCGCCGGCGCGCGTCGTATAACGAGTTTGCGTGCAGCCGGTCAGCGTGTAGCCCGGATCGCATGTGCCGGTGTTGGTGCGGTTCACCGTGCGTGTGACGCAGGTGATCTCGCGCGCCATCGCCTGATCGGCTGTGGCTTGCGCGCGTTGCGACATGCCGAACACTTCGGCGATGCGAGAGCCAAGCGAAGTCCGCACTTCTTCAGTGTCGCGGTGTTGCTTGCAGATGTCCGTGTCGGTCCGTGATGGTTCGGCCGAACACCACTCGGCGATGGTCATGTCGCCGGTGCGATTGGCGCAGCCGGCGGCGAGTAACGCCAAAGCCGCTGCGGCGATGATGGAAGCCATGCGCATTCTGGCGCCCTTTCCCGTGTTGACCCCCCGCGATTACCGCAAACCCCAACGAGCTAAAGCGGTCAAGTCTTGTTTTGGTTTCATCGCGCCCTAAGTCGCTCGCCTCCTGGGGGAGTTCCATGCGCATGAAAAACCTGTTCGTTCTCACCGGCGCCGGCATTTCGGCGGAGTCCGGGCTCTCGACGTTTCGCGACGCAGATGGGCTTTGGGAGCGTTTTCCCATCGAAGAAGTCGCTTCAATTCAAGGCTACGAGCGCAATCCGCAGCGCGTGCTCGAATTCTACAATTTGCGCCGGGGCAAGCTTGTCGCGGTGAAGCCGAACGCCGCTCATGCTGCACTGGCGAAGCTCGAAGCGGCATGGCCGGGCGAATTCACGCTCTGCACGCAGAACATCGACAATCTGCATGAGCAGGGCGGTTCGCAGCGCGTCATCCATATGCACGGCGAACTCGCCAAGGCGCGCTGCCACGATTGCGGCGATGTCACGGTGTGCGAGGGCGATCTTTCGATTGCCATGGGCTGCGCCTCTTGCGGACGTCTGGGCACGTTGCGTCCGCATGTCGTGTGGTTCGGCGAAACGCCGCTGATGATGGACGAAATCTATCACGCGCTCGCCGCCGCCGACATGTTTGTGGCGATCGGAACCTCCGGCGCCGTCTATCCGGCGGCGGGGTTCGTAGCCGCGGCGCGCCAGGCGGGGATCGCGACCGTCGAGATCAATCTGGCGCCGTCCGACAGCGCCGAATTGTTCGAAGCAGGCCGCTACGGCAAGGCGAGCGAGACTGTGCCCGCTTGGGTCGAAGAGATGATGTGCCTCGCGCAGGCGTGAACCAACGCGGGCGCCGGCCGTTGTTCCCGCGGCTAGGCGCGCGCGCGTTTAGGCCCTAAATGGAACCAGGGATGAGGAGCCACGCATGTTGGGACGCGTTTCCGCCGCCGCTGCAGCTTTGATCGCGCTTACCGCGTGTGCCGGCCTCGAGCCCGCCGGGCGCAATGCCCGCTCGGGTGGCGCGCCGGTCATGGCCGAAGCGCCGCCGCCACGGCCCGCGCCCCAGCGCACGCTGCCGCCGCCGCAAACCGCGCCCGCGCCACAACAGCAGGCCGCGGCCGCGCCGCCGCCGCCGCTGCAGGTCCCGCCGGCCGCGTCTCCGCCGCCTCAGCAAAGCGCGCCGCAGCAGGTTGCAGCTTTGCCGCCGCCGCAACAACAAACGGCGCCGCCCCGCACAACGCCGCCGCCTCAGCCTGAGGTCGCTGCGCAAGGCGTGAGCGCGCCGCCGCTGCCGCGCGTGCGCCAGCGGCCGAGCGACGAGGTCGTGGTGCCGGGCGTGCAAGAGCGCCAGGTGCCGCCGCCGGCCGGCGATCCGCGCTCGGTCTCGCAGCGCATGGAAGACATCAATGCGTGGGACCGCTGTGTCACGCGCATGCAGGCGTCGTTCGAGTCAAATCCCACGCGTCCGCAACTGGAAACGCCGGAAGAGGTCTGCTCGGAATCGCTCGGCATGGCTTCACGCACCGCGGTGCCGGACAGTCGCATTCGGCGCTAATCCGCGCGCTCCAAGATCGCGTCCATGTGCTCGTCGCTCAGCCCGAAATGGTGGCCGATCTCGTGCACCAGCACGTGCGCGACGAGGTCTTCCAGATGCACGTCGCCCAACTCGATCCACTCCGCCAAGATCGGTGAGCGATAGAGGAAGACGAGCGGCTGGCTCCGGGCCGGGTCCATCACCGATTGCTGGGTGAGGTCGACGCCCTGATAAAGCCCGGTGAGGTCGAACGGCTCTTCGATCCCCATCTCGGCCAGCACTTCGTCGCTGGCGAAATCCTCGATGCGGAAGACGATGTCGCCGGTCAGCGCGCGAAATTCCGCCGGCATCGCGTCCCAGGCGGCGCGGGCCATCTTTTCGAAATCGTCGAGCGTCGGGGCGAGCATGACGCAGAACATCGGGAGCGCCGCCCGCTCTGTCGACCCCGTTACGGCCGTCATGGCCGCCGGGCGGGACCGGGGCCATACCCGAATGACTTTTCATTCACCGAACGGTGACGCATGCGTCATTTTTCTTGCGTCGCATTCTGAATGGGGTTATTTTCCCACAATCAGGGGGAGCCGCGTTCGCGCGGGGCCAAACAATTCGGAGAACCGTCGCGATGGCTGATACCGCCGCCAATACCCCGTCCATTCGTCAGATCACCAAGGACGAGGTCTACGACGCGGTCCCGCCGGACGATTTCAGCCAAATGCTGGACATCGACCGCCACATGAACCGGTCGACGGCGTTCGATAAGATCATCTCGGCGACCCACGACCATTTCTGGGATCCGCTCGACAAGAAATATATCGACTTCGACGCCACGCCCTGGGACCTCGACACCCAGGACCTGCAGCCGGACGAAATGGTCCCGGCGCTGCTGACCGACTACGTGTCGGACCACTTCAAGAAGCACCCCGAGCTGCGCATCCGCTTCAAGAACGAGATCGCGCGCTGGTCGATGAGCGCCATCCTCCACGGCGAGCAGGGCGCGCTGAACCTCTCGGCTTCGCTCTGCCACGTGCTCCGCGATCCGGGCGCGCAGGAATACGCCGCCAACCAGACGCGCGAAGAAGGCCGCCACGTCACCGCGTTCGCGAAGTACATCAAGGCGCGGTGGGGCTCGCCGCTGCCGTGCGGTCAGACGCTCGCCACGCTGCTGCAGGAAATCGTGCACGCGCCGGAGGTCTATAAGAAAATTATCGGCATGCAGATGCTGGTCGAAGGCCTCGCCATGGGCGCCTTCGCGACCATCTATCAGCGCTGGAACGACCCGCTGGCGCAGAAGCTCACGCAGCTCGTCATGACCGACGAAGCCTTCCACCACAAGTTCGGGAAGATCTGGGCCGATCGCACCATTCCGAAGCTCTCGGAAGAGGAGCACAACATCGTCGAGGATTGGGCTGCGCACTGCTTCCAGACGCTGCTCTTCAACCTAGTCGCGCCGCACCAGATGAAGGACATCTATGCGCGCTTCGGCCTCGATCCGGACAAGGTGATGGAAGGTTTCCAGGCCGTCGCCACCGACGAAGCGCGCCGCGAGCACATGAAGGAATCGACCAACATCTTCCGCGTGCTGGTGAAGACGCTGTGGAACGCCGGCATCATCACCAACCGCACGGCCAGCTTCTATGCCATGTACGTCAACTTCGACGAGTTCAAAGCCGAAGGCGACGAAATGGTCGGCGACGCCATCGCCATGGACGGCATCAAATATCTGCAGACCATCAATTTCGGCGCCAACGTCAAAGCGCTGGATGATGTGAAGGCGGCCGCCGTCGCGGCGGAGTAACGCCAAGCGTCCGAGTTAAACGAACGCCCCGCGAGAGCGGGGCGTTTTTGTTATGAGGGCTGGACGGCGTGGGAGATCACTCCACCTGCCGTTTGGCGCGCGCTATTGCCGCGTCAGCCGGAATACGCCGCGTGGCTCGCCGTCGGGACCGTAGATCACGCCCGTCATAACGCCGCCGCCGCGCAGGTCGGCGGACCAGCGCGTGCCGTCGGTGTGCGTCCACGCCACCGACGCGCCGTCCTGGGTCCAGCGGTGCTCAGCTTTGCCGCGCCAGCCGTCGCGGCCGTTGTCGGACCATTCGGCGCTGCCGTCGGCGTTGAAGCGGTAGCTGATCGTATAGTCGTTCACGGAATCGAACGCGCCGCGCCAAGCGGAGCCCGCGATCGAGTCCGTCGCCTCCGCGGTGCGGGTCTGCGCCGCCGCTTCGCACGCGAGGCTTCCGGCGCCGAGCGCCAGTGCCATGAAGAGAGCTTTCAGTGCGTGCGCCATGATCGCCCTGGTTTGATCGTAGCGTCAGGAGTTCGTCAACACTTTCAGCGCCGTGCGTGCGATCGCAGTTACGCGCGGTTAAGCACGACAAGGCAAAATGCGGCCGACGAGATTGCGAGGTCGCGATGGCGGACGAACGCCCTACGGAAGACGAGATCGATGCGGCCATGCAGGCCGAGTGCGAAGCCCAGGCGGCGGAGCTCGGCGTCAGCGTCGACGATTATCTGAACGAAGTGTTGCTGCAGGCGATGCTGCGCGAGCAGGCGGGGGTGGACCCTGCGCCGGCCGCCCAGGAAGAGCCGGCGCCGCTGCCGCTTGCGGAAGCGCAGCTGGCGCGCCAGCGGCTGGAATCGATCGACCGGCGCCTGAGTGTCGCCGTCGGGGGCTTTGAATCCACGGTCGAGACCATTGATCGCGCCCTCGCCGCCCTGACCGCGCGTACCGACGATCATGAAATCCGCGGCGAACGCTTGGGCCTGCGGGTCGAGGCGGCGCTTGAGGAATTGCGTGAAACCGTCGACGCCCTGACCGGCCGCGCCGGCGCGTCGGAAGAAACGCTTGGCTCGCTGAGCGTGCTGCAGGAAGCGCTCCGGGAAGAGACGCGCGCCCAGCACGACGCCCTCATCCAGCGCCTCGCCGCCCGCATCGACGAATACGACGCCGCCGCCGATTCAGACCGCGCCGCCATTCAAGCGCAGCTCGCGGATTTCGACGCTGGCGCACGCGCCGAGTTCGGCCGCGTCGTGCGCATGGTCGACGACTGGCGCGCATCGCTGCAAGCCGACCTCGAGGCGGCCTTCAGCCAGGAACGGGCGGCCCGCAAGCTGACCGAAGCGCGGCTCGACGAGACGCAGCAGGCGCTGGCGCACACCCGCAGCGAAATTCAAAGCGACCTGCAGGTGGTCGAAGCGCGCGCCGAGCAGCGGCTGAGCGAGCATGGCGCACAGGCGCGCGCCACGCTGGAAGCGGCCGCGCAGCGCGCCGAACGCGTGGCCGAGGAGGCGCAGCGCGCCGCCGCCGCCGCCGCCCAGCGGGCCGCTGCCGAGGTCCGCGCCTGCCGCGAAGCGGTTGAGCAGAGCCTCATTGAAACCGCGACCGAAGTGCATGCGCGCATCGATGCGACGCGTGCCGAAACGGCGAGCTATTACGACGGGCTCACCAACAAGCTCTGTGAAAGCGATCGTGCGACGGCCGCGAAAATCGCCGACACCCGCGCGCAGACGGAATCCTTCAGCGCAGCGCTCGCCGCCGAATTGTCGCAGACGCGCCAATCGTTGAGCGAGACGCAGACGAACCTGAAGGCGCTGGTCGAAGAGACCACGTCTCAGCAGCGCGCCGCGCTCGAAACCGTCTATACCAAGCTGAGCGATGAAATCTCCGACGTGCGCGAACGCCATTTGGGCGGCGCGGCGCGGTTGAAGCTGTTCGAAACGAGCCTGGGCCAGGTCGCGGCAGACCTAAGCGCGCTGCGTATTTATGCCGACGAACGCCATTCGGCGGCAGCGGCGGAAACCGCGAAGAGCCTGGAGGCGGCGCGCGCACAAGCCACCGCGCAAAGTGAGGCGTTGCAGGCGAACATCGACAATGTCTGCGCAGAGGCGCGCGCGTCTGCGGCGCACACGGGCGCGGCAGTGGAGACGCTGGAAGCGCGCACGGCGCAGGAGCTTGCCGCGCTCGGCCGCGGTGTCGAGTCGGCTATCGCCGACATTCGGGCTGAAGCCGTCGAAACACGTGACGCCGCCGCCGCCGAACTCGCAGATCTGCGCACCGAGCAGAAGGGCGCGCTCGCACGGCTGAAGCTTGCGGACGAGGGCCTGAATGCCGTGACCGCCGCGCAAGGCGCCGCCAACGACAAACTCGCGCTTTTGAGCGACCGGCTGGAGCGCACGCAGATCGAGTTCACGGCGCTGGGCTCGGTGCTGCGCGAAGGCATGGCGCGCGTGGCCAGTCGCGTGGACGCCGCCGAAGCGCAGATGGCGGCGAACGCCTCTTCGCACGTGGTCTCGCGTCTCGATGACGTCGTGGTGCGCCTCGATACGCACGACGCCGAAGCCGGCGACCTGGTTGAGCGCACCAGCAGCCTCGGGCGTCTGGTGAGCAAGCTTTCGACTCAATACATGGAAGCGATGACCAGCATGCAGGAGCGCCTGCACAAGCTGGAAGTCGGCTTGGCCGATACGCGCCTGGAGCGGTTGGCCGATCCCGACCTCGCCCGCAAGACCGCTCAGGAAGTGCTGAATGTGGTCGAGCGCCGCTTCGCTGAACTCAGCATCGAACTCGTGCAGGCCGCCGACGGCGGCTTCGAAGAGCGGCTGGCGGCCCTCGAACAGCGTTCGATCGCAGCGCTCGAGCAGGTGACGCAGACGGTCGCCGCGCTCAGCAAGCGCGCCGCTGCGCAGCCCGTCGACGAGGACGTTCTGCGCACGGCGTGAGCACCTCGCCTAGCCGCCTGGACGCGCCGGCGCCGTCGTCGGCGCCGGGGTGGCGCCCGTGACGCTGTCGAGCTGGTTCATACGCTCGCCCACGCCTTCCGCGACCGCGGCCGGGTCGATGAGCTGATAGCCGGCGGGCACGCCGAACAAAGACGCCTGCTGCGGACCGCGCTGCACCGTCGTCGCTTGCCAAAGCACACGATCGTTTTCGCGCACGCGCAGCACGATGCCGTCGGACGTGATGCACGCCGTGCGCTCGACGCCAGGCGCCGGCGCCCGCCGCGGACGCCATTCCGTGCCGCGTTCGCCCGCGACATCGCAGCGGCCGGCGCTGCTCGCGTTGTCTGCGCCCAGCGCCGCCCAGGCGGACTCCAGCGGCTGCGGCGCATCCGCATCGTCGAGCTTGACGGCGACGCCGACGACTTGCGGTGTGGTCGCTGGGGCGACCGTTACGTTCGGCGTCGCCGGAGCTGTCGGCAACGTTGTGGTCGTCGTGGTTCCCGGCGGTGAGACCTGCATGGCCTGTGCGCCGACGGCGGTGCCGGGCGCCGCTTGCGCCACGACCGGTGCGCGCGGGTTCAAAACGTAGGCCGCGTTGGTCGACTGGTCGAACACCACGATGGCCTCGCCATAGTGCGGCAGTATGGTTTCGACGCGCATCTTGGGACCGTCGCGGTAGATGACGGTATGCGTCGCCGCGCTGCCGTCCGCCGCCGCCGTCTGGCCTTCAATGCGATAGGAGGTCTCGCCGAATGTGGGATATTTCGCGCCGATGCCGCAACCGGACAGGAGAAAGGCGGCCGCGGCGGCCGTGACGAGGATCGTGCTACGCATTTGAGGAAATCCTTTTTGCTCTTTGCCGCCAACGCCGTCCTCGGGGGCGCAGTTCCGCGCGCTTGTTCCCGCTTCGCGAAGGTGGGAAACTCGGACCTCATGGATGACGCCGCGCCACTCTCGCGACCGGACGTGACCGCGCTCTTGGCGCGCGGCGTCACACGGCTACTACTCGATCATGGGCTCGCGCCGGCGCTTGAAGTGCCGCTCGCCAACGGGCGGCGCGCCGACATCATGGCGCTGACGCCGCAGGGCGAAATTTGGATCGTGGAGACGAAATCCTGCCTCGCCGACTATGCGTGTGACGAGAAGTGGCCGGATTATCTCGATTATTGCGATCGCTTTTTTTTCGGCGTCACCGAGGCGTTCCCGCACGATCTCATTCCTGAAGAGGCGGGTCTGATTGTGGCGGACTCTTTCAACGGCGCGGTGCTGCGCGACAGCCCGGTGCGGCCGCTCGCTGGTGCGCGCCGCAAGTCGGTGACGCTCATGTTCGCGCGCCTCGTCGCGCAGCGGCTCGCGCTGTCGTGACGCCGTACCTTGTCACCCGTCACGCCGGCGCGCCCATCGCTGCGCATCGGCACACCTTTGCGCACGGGTCGCTGGTGCTCGAAGGCGGATACGAAGAAGTCGGTCCCGAGGGAGTTTGGCGAGTCAGCGCCGGCGACCTCCTGATCCGCCCGCCCTTCCATCGCCACGCCAACACGCGCTTCCGCGGCAGCGCGCGCGTGCTCAACGTCATGCTGCCGCACGCCATGGTGCGCCGCCTCGATCTCAGCCGTTACCGGGTGGTGAGGCCGCGCGAACCGGAACGCTTCATCGTGCGCGCGCGCCGCCGGCCGGACGCCTCGCTGGGGGAAGCGCTTGCACATTGCGAAGTACGCGCTTCAGCGCACGCGCGCGATTGGCTCGACGCCCTGGCGGACGCGCTGCGCACCGATCCCGCTGCGCGGATCGGCGACCTGGCGCAAGCGTTCGGCGTGACGCCGACGCACGTCGCACGCGCCTTTCTCGCGCGCTTCGGCCAGACGCCGACCGCCTTCCGCGCCGAGCAGCGTGTGCGGCGCGGGCTGTGTGCGCTGGTGGAAGGCCGGCTCGCGCTCGCCGAAGTCGCCGTCGCGAGCGGCTTCGCCGATCAATCGCATCTCACCCGCGCCATTGTCGCCGCCACTGGGCAGACGCCCGCCGGCCTGAAGCGAGCCTTCGCTCCAGGTTGAATTCGTTCAAGACGGCGCCGCACGCGGTGCGCGATTAGCGCTGCATGCTTCGCTTCATCGCGGCCTGCGCCGCCTTCTTGCTGATCGCCATGCCCGCCGCCGCCGACGTCACCCGCTGGCGCGTGCGCTCGTCGGAGGGACTGGACGCGCTGCTGCTGCTCGGCGCCGCCTCGGGCGACGTCATGCAGGCGGAGATCTATCCCGACGAGATCGCATGGGCGCGGGCGCATATGTCGCCGGAGGCGCTGGCGGCGCTTCAGGAAATCGATCAGGCGTTGCGTGTCGGCAAGGGCCTGCTGACCGGACCGACGCTCGTCAACATTTTCTCGGTGGCGCCGAGCGATACGCTCGCAGATGTCATCGCGTCGGCAGAGGACCCCGACCGTTTCCTGCGTCCCGCGTTGCAGGCGGAACCAGACTGGAATGAACAGGACTACGCCGCTGGACGCCCGATATTCGCGGCGGTCGCCGCCGCCTTGCGCGGACTGGACGCTGCGGGCTTCGGCGCATGGCGCGAGCAGACGCAAGGCGCGCAGATCAGAGCCGGACTGTCGGCGGTGGAAGCGGCCGTTCGCGCCCACGACGTGATTGCAGAAAATCAGCGCTTCTTCGCGCGCCGGCTGGATCCGGAAATTGAAATCGTGGTGCTCGCCTTCAACAAGCCCTACGGCATCCGCATTCGCGGGCAGCGCTTCATTTCGCATTACAGCTGGGAGGCCGGCGTGCAATTGCGCACCGCCGCGCACGAGATCTTTCATCCGCCTTACGATGAAAACGATTGGCGCATAACGTCTCGCGTCGCGGCGCTCGCGGCCGACCCTTGGATGAGTGCGATCGTCACCACCCACGATGCGCGCTTCGGTTACAACAGTTTCGAAGGCATTCTCAACGAAGACTCCACGCAAGCGCTCGATCAGATCGTAGCCGAACGCATGGGCTTCGCGCGCAACGCCCGCGAGCGTTGGCGCGCCGCCGACGGCGGCATGCACATGCTGGCTGCAGCCCTCTATCAGGCGATGAAGGAAGACGGTTTCGACCGCCGCGGCGGCCCGTATCAGGATTGGCTGATCAGCGCACTTGATCGCGGCCTGCTGACGCCCGCAGAGGTGCGCCGGCGCGCAGCGTTGATTGTCGGCCGCGACGCCGTCGATCGCTGGGCCCCGCGCTAGCTTCCCGCGTTCAGCGCCGCGCATACGTCGCTGCGCGCCGCGGCGGCGGCGGCGGCGTAGCTCTCCGCTGTCGGCGCCAGTCGACGGATGAGGGCGATGCCGCGATCGCTCGGCGCTTCGACTACGCGCCCGGCCACATCATCGGGCGCGCCGCGGCCGCGCCGCACCAGGACGATGTCGCCGCCTTGCCGCGACTCGCGATCGTTCAGAACGAAGAAATTGTCGCTGTTGCTCTGATAGAGCGACAGCGACCAGTAATCCTCCCACGGCGCCACATGGATGACGACGGGTCCGTCGGCGAGATCGAAGGCGCAGGCGGAATAGGCGAAGTCCGGCGCCGGCCGCACGATCGCGCGCGAGTTCTCGGTCACCCGGTCGGCCAGCCGCCACTGATTCACCCGCCCCGCGCCGACGCGCTCGAAGGCGACGTTCATCAGCGTCTTCGGCAGCATGTTGATGGCGATGACATGGGTGATGACCGCGATGATCACCGTGCCCCAGAAGAGATTATAGCTGATCTTCACGGCGCCGCCCCCGCACAGGTGACGGTGGACAAATGCGGCAGCGCTTGTTCGCTCGGCTGGAATTCTCGATGCGGATTGTAAAGCCGAAGCGTCAGCGAGAAGCCGCGACCGGCGGATCGCGACGAGACCCAGTTCGCCGCTTCGCCCCGCACCGGCGCGACGCGCACCACGAAGCGGTCCCCATCCATGAGCACGCGCGATGCATCCACCGAAGCGGCATGGTCGTTGTTCTGCGCCAGGAAATTGTCACGCGCATAGAGCGTGACCGACCACCAGCGCGCCTCCGGCGTGCGCCCGCTGAGCTCGTAGATGCAGCTTTCGTCCAGCGGCTGGCCGTGCTCGTCTTCGGCGATGGTGAAGTAGAGCGCTTCGCTGCGATTGAGCGCGAGCAGGCCCTTTTGCGCGATCAGCGCGCGGGTGTAGGGGCCCGCAGCCGTCGACCCGGCGGCGCGGCTGAAGGTCCATGCGCCGTAATGCTCCTGGTATTGGCCGGCCATGAAGTTCAGCGCCGCCCAGGCCGAGCCGAGCCCCAGCAAAACGCCGACGATCAGAGCCGCCATCCAAGCGGCCACTCGCCTAATCATTGCTCCCGCCCCATTCACTCGAGCGCACGCCTTCTAGCGCGTCTCGGCTGGGGTTTTGAGGTCCAGCGCGAGCGCGTGCAAGCCTGTGTCGAATTCTTCACGCAGAGCGTTGTAAACAAGCCGTTGCCGCGCCACCCGCGTCAGGCCTTCGAAAGACTTTGACACAAGGTGAACGTGATAGTGCGTTTCGCCCCCCGGGCGCGCACCGGCGTGGCCTGCATGCTTGCTTGACTCGTCTGCGATTTCGAGCGTCAGCGGCGCCAACTGCGTTTGCAGCAGCATTTCCATGCGCTTGGCGCGAGAAAGATCGTTTTTTCGCTCTGTCAATTCCTTGTCCGCTTAACCTCTGGCGCCCATACTCATCGATCCCATGTCGGACGTGTTTGAATACAAACCCAAGTTCGTCGACATCCGCGTCAAGAAACCTGACGCGGCGGAGCAAAAGCGCGCGCCGACCGATCGCCCCTGCGACCATGTGGGGTGTACACGCCGCGGCAGCCACCCCGCGCCCAAAGGCCGTGATCACGGCGGCGAGTTTTGGCACTTCTGCCGCGAGCACGTCGCCGATTACAACAAGCGCTGGAACTATTTTTCCGGCATGAGCGACGCCGACCTCGCCAACTACCAGAAGCAGGAGGAAACCGGTCATCGGCCCACCTGGGCGTTCCGCGGCAGCCGCGACCGTCTTTCCGCTGCGTTCGCCCGTAGCCGCCGGCCGACCGGGGACGCTTTCGGGCTGTTCAATCACGATGGCGACCCAGCCAAGAAGGCGCGGCCGGAGCCCACCCGGCGCCTCACCCGGCTACAGTCGCTGGCGCTGGACGCCCTGTCGCTGGGGGAGCGGGCGACCGGACCCGAGATCCGCGCCCGCTATGCCGAGCTGGTGAAGCGCTGGCACCCGGACTCAAATGGCGGTGATCGAGGCGCTGAAGCGCAGCTGCAGAAGGTTCTGAACGCGTATCAGACGCTGAAAGCCGCCGGCCTGGTCTAAGCTCACGTCAATTCGCCGCTTTTCTCACCATGCTGCGGCGCGGTAAGCTACAAGCGCCAGTCCGATACTTCCTCCCGAGCGTTCATTCCGCATGACCACCGCCGACGACCTCCTGTCCGCCAAGCCCGACAAGCAGATTTCCGCCCGGGAGTTCGGCGTCGACAGTGACATGAAAATTCCGGCCTTCTCCAAGAGGATGGAATACGTTCCGGACATCGACGAGGCCTACCGCTTCGATCCGCAGACGACGCTGGCGATCCTGGCCGGCTTCGCTTTCAACCGCCGGGTCATGGTGCAGGGCTATCACGGCACCGGCAAATCCACGCACGTGGAACAGGTCGCCGCGCGTCTCAACTGGCCGATGGTGCGCATCAATCTCGACAGCCATGTCAGCCGCATCGATCTCGTCGGCAAGGACGCCATCGTCCTGAAGGACGGCAAGCAGGTGACCGAGTTCCGCGAAGGCATGCTGCCCTGGGCGCTGCAGCGGCCGGTGGCGATCTGCTTCGACGAATACGACGCCGGCCGTCCGGACGTGATGTTCGTCATTCAGCGCGTGCTGGAAGCCAGCGGCAAGCTCACGCTGCTGGATCAGAACCGCGTCATCTCGGCCAATCCGTTTTTCCGCTTGTTCTCGACCACGAACACGATCGGCCTGGGTGACACCAGCGGCCTCTATCATGGCACCCAGCAGATCAATCAGGCGCAGATGGACCGTTGGACCATCGTGACGACGCTCAATTATCTTGAACATGACGTCGAAGCCGAGATCGTGATGGCCAAGGCGCCGAGCTACAACACGCCGGAAGGCAAGCGCACGATCATGTCGATGGTGCGCGTCGCCGACATGACCCGCAACGCTTTCATGAGCGGCGACATTTCCACCGTGATGAGCCCGCGTACGGTGATCTTCTGGGCCCAGAACGCCGAGATCTTCGGCGACGTCGGCTTGGCCTTCCGCATGACGTTCCTGAACAAGTGCGATGAACTCGAACGCCCGACCGTGGCCGAATTCTACCAGCGCGCCTTCGGGGCCGACCTGCCGGAAGCGGCGACGCGGGTGAAGGTGGCTTAAGGAGCGCCGCTGCGGCGGTGGGCTGAGAGTGCATGGCCCTCAAGGAAACGCCCTCCGAAATCTTTAAGCGCGCGCTGGCGCAGTCGACGCGCGCCTTGGCGGGGGCCGAAGAGGAGCTTGAGATCGTCTTCGGCGCCGAGGGGCCGCGCATCGGCGCCGGCAAGATCGTGCTGCCGCATCCGCCGCGCGCCATTTCCGACATGGACGCCGAGCGCCTGCGCGGCCAAGCCGACGCCTTGGCGCTCCGCGTGGCGCACCACGATGACGCGGCGCACGCGCGGCTGTCGCCGCGTTCCAACATCGATGCGCGCCAGGCTTTCGACGCCATGGAGGAGCAGCGCATCCAGGCGCTCGGCGCCAATGCGCTGAAGGGCGTCTCCAACAACCTCGCCGCCGCGCTCACCGATCAGTACGCCCGCAAGCCCATGGGCCGCATTCCGCTGGCCGACGCGCTGGCGATGATGGTGCGCGAGCGGCTGACTGGCTTGAAGCCGCCGCCCAACGCGGCGCCGCTGGTGGACGTGTGGCGCGCCGAGATCGAAGCCAACGCCGGCAAGCGCTTGGATCAGCTCACCGGCGCGGCGGACGATCAGGAACTGTTCGCCAAACTCGCGGTCGAAACACTGCGCGATCTGCATCTGGTCGAGGAAAAGATCGACGCCGAAAGCGAGGAAGATCAGCAGCAACAATCCGCCAACGAGGAGCAACAGCCTCCCGAGGGCGACAGCGCCGACGGCGAAGACGAGCAGCAGCAGGACGTTCCGGTCGATCTGGAAATGACGGAGGTGGACACCGACACGGATCGCTCCGTGTCGGTGGAGATGGACTCGGACTCCGACGATCGGCAGGACAGCGAAGAGGACGAGCCGGGCGACCGGCCCATCCGCCCGAAGTCGCGCGACATCTCCGACGATCCGAACGCGCAATACAAGGTCTTCACCACACGCCACGACGAGGAGATCCTGGCTGAAGAATTGTGCGACGCCGAAGAACTGGCCCGCCTGCGCACTTACCTCGACCAGCAGCTCAAGCCGTTGCAAAGCGTGGTCGGCCGCCTCGCCCATCGGCTGCAGCGGCGGCTCATGGCCAAGCAGAACCGCGCCTGGAGCTTCGATCTCGAAGAAGGCGTGCTCGATACCGCGCGTCTCACGCGCGTTATTATCGACCCGATGTCGGCGCTCACCTTCAAGCAAGAAGAGGACATGCCGTTCAAGGATACGGTGGTGACGCTGCTGCTGGACAATTCCGGCTCGATGCGTGGGCGTCCGATCATGGTGGCCGCGCTCTGCGCGGATATTCTCGCCCGCACGCTCGAACGCTGCGGCGTAAAGGTCGAAATCCTCGGTTTCACGACGCGCGCCTGGAAGGGCGGCAAGGCCAAGGAGGATTGGCTCGCCGCCGGCCGTCCGCCGCAGCCCGGCCGCCTCAACGATCTCCGCCACGTGATCTACAAATCGGCCGACGCGCCCTGGCGGCGCGCGCGCCGCAATCTCGGTCTCATGATGCGCGAGGGCCTGCTCAAGGAAAACATCGACGGCGAAGCGCTGATGTGGGCGCACGACCGCATCATCGGCCGCGCCGAACAACGCCGTATCCTGATGGTGATCTCGGACGGCGCGCCGGTGGACGATTCAACCTTGTCGGCCAATCCCGGCAATTACCTGGAGCGCCATTTGCGCGCGGTCATCCACTGGATCGAAACCCGTTCGCCGGTCGAGCTCATCGCCATTGGCATCGGTCACGACGTCACCCGCTACTATAAACGCGCCGTCACCATCACCGACGCCGAGCAACTCGGCGGGGCCATGACCGAAAAGCTCGCCGAGCTGTTCGACGAGATGCCGCCCGAGCCGCAGCGCGCGCGTCCGCCGCGGCGGCAAGCCGCCAAGGCGCTTGCGTGATCAGACACTTGTTTCTTGCCGCGTGCATGCTCGCGCTCGCTGCGTGCAACCAGTCGGCCGCGGATGCGCCGATCTCGGAGCAATGGCGCTCGATTCCGGTCGAGACGCAGCCGGTGGCGTTCGGACGCGAGAGCGTCGGCAAGCTGCGGTTTCGCGGCGGCGTCACCGTGCGCTCCAGCGACGCCTTGTTCGGCGGTCTTTCGGGCATCGAGGTGCTCGATGGCGGCCGCATGATCGCGATCAGCGATCGCGGTTATTGGTTCGAAGGCCGCCTGCAGCTCGATGGCGATGGCGCCCTGGCGGGCCTATCCGACGTGCGCATGGCGCTGATGCGCGATGAGAACGCCGAACCCTTCCAATCGCGCCGCATGGCCGACGCCGAGGACATGACGCAGCTGGCCGATGGCCGCATCGCGGTCAGCTTCGAGCACACGCAATCGATCCGCATCTACGATCTTAATCGCGACGGCCCGTTCGGCGCGGCGTCTCCCGGCCCGCCGCTCGCCGAGACCGACGAGCTTTGGCCCAATGTCGGGCTTGAAGCGATCGCGGCCACGGCGGATGGGCGTCTGCTGGTCGGAGCCGAAGGCGGCGAAGAACCGACGACACAGCTGTGGCTGACGCGGCTCGACGCGCGCGCGCCGGCCCATCCGTCGTTGCGCTTTCCGCTGCACGACCAGTTTTCGCTGACCAGCCTGGACCGCGCGCCCGACGGCGCGTACGTGGCGCTGGAGCGCTTTTATGCGCCGGTCGTCGGCGCGCGCGCACGCATCGTGCGCTTCGCGGCCAATCAGCTCGCGCGGGCGCCAGATTCGATCGTTGAGAGCGAAGTACTGGCGACGCTTGCGCCGCCGCTGCCGCTCGACAATTTCGAGGCCATCTCCGCGGCGCGGATGCCCAACGGCGTCACGCGCCTCTACATCGCGTCCGACAACAATTACAGCCCGCTGCAGCGGACGTTGATCCTGGCGTTCGATGTGGTCGAAGAGCCGCCGGCGGCGCCTTAGGCCGCCGCGGTTTCCGCGAGCTTCTTTTTCAGGTCGCGGCGGATTTTCGCGGCGCGTGCGGAGAGGGAGTCTTCGCTCGCCTTCAGCAGGAAGGCGTCCAGGCCGCCGCGATGGTCGACTGAGCGGAGCGCCGCAGCCGTGATCCGGAGCTTATAGTTGCGGCCCAAAGCGTCGCTGGCCAGCGTGACGTCGACGAGGTTCGGCTTGAACTCGCGCTTCGTCTTGATGTTGGAGTGGCTGACCTTGTGGCCGATTTGGCGGCGGGTGCCGGTCAGTTCGCACTGGCGGGACATTGGAACGCTCTCACGTCGGTAAAATTGAAGCGCGGACGCTTACGCGAAGGCCCCGCCAGGGTCAAGGCGACCTAAGGCCGGCAAAGGCCGTTTCGGGCAGGGACTTCCTTGAAACAGCCCAATTTGGTTCATGTCTGGATCAGCGGGCGCCCGCTATGCGTTACGGAAGGCTCCTGGAAGGTGTGGGACGAATGAGAAAGCTGTTTGCCTCGGTTCTGGCGATGGGATTGGCCGTTCTGGCGGGGTCCGCCGCTGCGCAGCAGCAGGCGCCCGCTGAGCGGACGTTCGAGGCGCGCTATGTCGTGATCGGCCGCGGCGTCGAGGCGGGAGACTTCAACTACAGCTTCACCCAGTCCGGCTCGACCTACCGCGCCAGCGCAAACCGCGAGATGAAGGGCTGGGTCGGCGCGGCGCTCAACCGCAGCCAGGATTATACCTATTCCGTCGTCGGCACGGTCTCGGCGGATGGATCGCTGCACCCGACCACCTACCAGCACCAGGGCGGCCGCCGCCGTGAAGACCGGCCGAACGGACGGCTGATCCGGGCGCAATTCTCCCCGGGCGATGTCGTCACCACCGCGCAGCCGGGGCGTCCGAACATGGGCGATCCGCCGGCCACGCCCGAGCAACGCCGCAACACCATTGATCAGATCACCGCCATCGCGGCCATGGTCACGGCGCAGGGCGATGTCTGCAACCGCACGCTCCGTGTCTACATGGACGGACGTGCGCGCTTCGATTTCGTGATGCAGCCGAACGGCAACGTGAACATCAACTCGCGTGTCTATCGCGGACCGGGCTTCCGCTGTCGCGTGCAGTTCCGCCCGATCGCCGGCTTCGGCGACCCGCAGGAAGCCTCGACGCTCACCTTCCTGTTCGCGCCGACGCCTTCCGGCATGTATGCGCCGATCACCATCGAGATGCCGACCGACGGCGTCGGCGTCGTGCGACTGGAAGCGCGCCGGCTCAGCTTCAACGGCCAGCGGCTCTAACGCTTCTTGGCGCGGGCCGCATTGAAGGATACGGCCTCACGCACAAGCGCCTTGAACGCCTTTTCGTTCAGCGCGTCGCCTTCCTGAAGGTCGATCGCGCGGCGCGTGCCGCCGTCGAGGCTCGCATTGAAAAGCCGGCCCGGGTCTTTCAGCTTGGCCCCGTGTGCGAACGTGAATTTGACGTGCGTCTTGTAGATTTCCCCGGTGCAGACGACGCCGTCGTGCGACCAAGTCGGCACGCCCGTCAGGTTTGAGGCCTTCTTCCATTTCGCCTCTTCGACCGCCTCTGGATCTGCCTCTTCAATCAAGGCGCGGGCGCGCGCAATGATGGCGTGACGCCAGTCGCTAGCGACCTTTTTCGTCGTCGCCGCTTTCGTCGCGGTCTTTGTCGCCTTGGCCACGCCTTTGCTCCTCACATCCGAACGCCAGGCAGCTTGGCCGCCTGCTTCACCCACCTTGTGAACTTCGCTTCGTCAAAGGCGTTCTCGTGAATATCGAGGTAACGCACGTTCTTCTGCTTCGACGGCCCCGGCGGGGGCGGCTTCAGCAAAGCGCCCTGGAAGAAGGCGACTTTCACGTATTTGGTGAAGACGTGAAAGCTCAGGAACCACGGCTTTTGCTCCACCGCGTAGAACGGCGAATTCCACTTCACCGCCTTGCACACGTTGGGCACGGCCGCGGTGACGAGCGCGTCCACGCGGGCGCAGACATCGCGCTTCCAACCGGGCACGGCGGCGATGTACGCCTGAACCGGCACGTCGCCGTCGCCTTTGGCGATTTGCGGATTGCCGCCGGCGAGCAGGCGCGGCTTGCCTTTCGCGGGCTTCTTCGCCGTAGCTGTCTTGGGCTTCGACACCGCTTTCGCCATGCGCGCGCGCCTCATGCGGCCTGCCGCGCCTTCGCGACGTAAGGCAGGAAGAACCTGTAGAGGCCGCTGAACAGCAATAGGAAAAGGGGAAGCAACGGCGAATACGTCACCCAGGCGGGCGGCGGCGCGAACGCCATCACCACGAAGTTGGCGACAACCGTCAGCGTGAAGATGATCGAGAGCCAGCGATGACTTTTGCGGATGAACTTACTCAAGCGAACCTCCCGAGAATCGAGCTGAAAAAGACGCGCGTACATCGGCTCAGCGCGCCTGGATCAGCTTCCAGCCATTGCCGGAAGGATCGCGGAAGCTCGCGTCGACCGCGCCGAAGCGCTCAACTGGTTTTTGCGTGAACTCGACACCTTTCGACTTCATGGCCTCGCTAGCGGCGCGGCAATCGTTGACGATCAGCACCAGCGGCGGCATTGCGCCCTTGGCGACGATCTCGCTCACCGTCACCGCGGTCGCCGCATCCATCGTCGGCGGCGCTGGCTTGAAGAGGCCGAGCTGGAACGACGGCTGTTCGGGATGCTGTACGGTGAGCCAGCGATAATCGCCGTTCTTGGCATCCGTGTGCACCTTGAAGCCGAGCTTGTTGACGTAAAAGTCGAGCGCTTCGTCCTGGTCGCGCACGTAAACTCCAACGACACCGACACCTTGTGACATGGGGAACTCCGTTTGTTCAGTCCCCATCATCCTTATCGGCGGCGTCCTGCCGGCGCTTCTCCGAAACTGCCATAGTGAGATTTGGCCGATATGCGGCGCTCACATAGCAATGCGGGACTTCATCCAGCGCGTGCTGCGCCGCCTGCTCGCGGGCGCGGAGTTCGGTGGGGCTCTCGCCGGTGATGTCCTTGAACACGCGTCCGAAGGTGCCGAGGCTCTGCCAGCCGGTTTCCAGCGCGATGTCGATGATCGGCGTATCGGTGTCGCGGAGCAGGGCCTTGGCACGCTCAATCCGGCGCGTCAGCAGATAGCGGTGCGGCGGCACGCCAAAGGCGTCCTTGAACGAGCGGGCGAAGTGGGCCTCGGACACGCCGCTGGCGCTGGCCAGCCGCTCCACCGGCCATTCTTCATGCGACGCCGCGTCCATCCGGTCCTTGGCCCGAAGCAACCGTCGCAGCAATCCGGGGTCTTGGCCGGGCTTTAGTTGCTTATCCCCAGGATCGCCGTCCATAGCTCTACTTTACGTTCCGCCAGGAATTCCGTCTCAGATTTCTGGTCTTGTGTGTTACTTAACGGTTAACCACTAGATATCGCCGTGAACGCCACAGCAACGAATCAAAGTCAGCGATTCGTCGATGATTCGTTCCACTTCTTTTCCACCGGTTGCCAACCGCGGAACACGCTGCGGCGCACGCGCTGTGGACAGTGAAAGGCGAGCGCCGAGATAGTCATTTGTTCGTTTGAGGCCCCGCCGGTCTAGGCGCCGGTGCGGTGACGGAACCCGAGCCGCCTTGAAATCACCCAGGCGGGTTCGCATCCTTTCGACATGACCGCCGCGCGCTTCTCGAACCGTGTGAAGGCGGTGCTGGGCCCCACCAACACCGGCAAGACCCACCTCGCCATCGAGCGCATGCTCGGTCATTCGAGCGGCATGATCGGTCTACCGCTGCGGCTCCTGGCGCGCGAAGTGTATGACCGCGTCGTCGCCGCGAAGGGAGAGGCGGCCGCCGCGCTAATCACTGGCGAAGAGAAAATCGCTCCCGAAGGCGCGCGCTATTTTGTCTGCACCGTTGAGGCCATGCCGCTGGAGAAGCGCGCCGAGTTCTTGGCCATCGACGAGATCCAGGTCGCGCGCGATCTCGACCGTGGCCACGTCTTCACCGACCGTATTCTCAATGCGCGCGGCTTCGGCGAGACCATGCTGCTGGGCTCCGACACCATGCGGCCGATGATCAAGCGGCTCTTGCCGGACGCCGAGATCGTCCGCCGCGAGCGGCTCTCGACATTGAGCTATGCGGGCCACCGCAAAATCACCAAGCTGCCGAAGCGCTCCGCCGTGGTCGCGTTCTCGGCGGAGGAAGTCTACGCGATCGCAGAATTGCTGCGCCGGCACCGAGGCGGCGCGGCCGTGGTGATGGGCGCGCTGTCGCCGCGCACGCGCAACGCGCAGGTCGAGCTCTATCAGTCCGGCGAAGTCGATTTCCTCGTTGCGACCGACGCCATCGGCATGGGCCTCAACATGGATGTCGATCACGTCGCCTTCGCCTCGCGCCGCAAATTCGATGGGCGCCAGTGGCGCGATCTGCGCGCCGACGAAATCGCCCAGATCGCCGGCCGCGCCGGCCGTTTCACGCGGGACGGGGCATTCGGCGAGACCGGCGAGTGCGCACCGTTCGACGAAGATCTGATCGGGCGGGTCGAGAACCACGACTTCGAGAGCGTGGACGCGCTGCAGTGGCGCGCCGCCGAACTCAACTTTGACTCCGTTCCGGCCTTGATCGCCGCGCTGGAGACGCCGCCGAACCGGCCGGGTTTGCTGCGCGTCCGCGGCGCCGACGACGAAATGGTGCTGCGCCATGCCGCCTTCGACCCGGAGATCGAAGACCAAGTGCGCTCGCCCGCGCATGTGCGGCGGCTCTGGGAAGCCTGCCAGTTGCCGGACTTCCGTAAAGCGTCGCCGGAGGAGCACGCGCGCCTTGCGACCCGCATCGCCGGCTACATCCTGAAGGGCCGCATCCCGCAGGAATGGGCCAAGGCCGAGCTCGACCAGCTCGACCAGCTCGACCGCGCCGAGGGTGATCTCAATGTGCTGCAGCAGCGCCTGGCGCACGTGCGTACCTGGACCTACGCGGCCAACCGCGCCGATTGGCTGGACGATGCCGAAGGCTGGCGCGTGCGTACGCGCGAGGTGGAGGACAAGCTTTCGGATGCACTCCACGCTGCGCTGACCCAGCGTTTCATCGACCGTCGCACCTCCGCTTTGCTGAAGAGCCTGAAGCGCGAGGATGCTTTGCTCGCCGGCATTTCCGAGGAGGGCGAAGTGACTGTCGAAGGCCATTTCGTCGGTCGGCTCGAAGGCCTGCAATTCAATCCCGATCCGCGCGCGCTCGGCCTCGAGGGCCGTGCCGTTCGCAATGCGGCTTGGCGCGCGTTGAAGCCGGAAGTCTCGCGCCGCCTAGCGGCTATCGCTCAGACGGAAGACGCCGGCATCGCGCTCGGCCGCGACGGACGCATCCGCATCGACAACGTCACGATCGCACGGCTCGCCGCCGGCGCGCCAACGCTGAAGCCACGTGTCGAGCTGATCGGCGGCGAGGGCGCTTCCGAAGCCGAGCGTGCAGTGGCGCGCGAGCGGCTGCAGGCATGGCTTGGAGGGTTGATCCTGGCGGACTTGCGCCCCCTGGCGGCCCTGGAAAAGGCGTGGCGTGATCAGGCGCTGCCGTCGCAGGCGCGTGGACTCGCGTGGCGGCTGATCGAAAGCGCCGGCGCGCTCGATCGCGCTGGCGAGCCATTGGACGACATCTCGCCGGAAGCTTGGCAGGCGCTCGTGCATCATGGGGTGCGCATCGGCCGGCACTCGATCTTCATGCCTGCCTTGGTGCGTCCGCGTGCTGCGCGAACTCTGGCCATCCTGCGTCACTGCGCATTGGGCGAGCATGGGGCGGTGTTCTTGCCGCGGCCTGGAGCGCTCTCGGTCCCGCTCGATCGCCGCCGCTCCTGGCCCGAATGCGTCGCCGCCGGCTATCGCGCCTGTGGTCGCGTCGCGGTTCGGCTGGATCAGATCGAGCATCTGGGGGATGCGCTGGCGCAATCTGTCGAGGGGGGCGAGGGCGCGCTCCAGCAGGCGATGAGCCGGATCGTCGGCCGCCCGATACGCGACGTTCCCGGCATTCTTTCAGCGCTGGGCTACCAGCGGCTTCCCGCAGCGTCGCCAAGGGCGCCGCCGCGCTGGCGTTTCACGCCGCCGAAGGCGCCGCGCACACGCGTGGACAACGACGGACCGTTCGCAAGCCTCGCCGAGCTGCTGCCCGTCGCGGCGCAGCACAAGAAGCACCGCCGGCGGCGTAGAAGGGTCGCACGCTCATGAGCGCGCTGGCGCGACAGCGCGTGGACCTCTGGCTGGTGCGCGCCCGTTTTGTGAAGACGCGGGCCGCCGCGGCCCGGCTGGTCTCCGAAGGCGGCGTACGCATCATCCGCGACGGCGGCGCGCGGCTCATCGACAAGCCCTCGGTCGAAGTCGCGGTTGGCGACGGGCTCACCTTTCCAAATGCGCAGGGTCTCTTAACGGTGCGGATCGAGGCGCTACCGCAACGGCGAGGCCCGCCAGCAGAAGCACGCGGTCTCTATAGCAAACTTGACGCGGGCTCATGTGCTTGACGCTGCAAGCCCGACCGGCCACATCAGCGCCGCGAAAGCGGGCCCCACATGACCTACATCGTTACCGACGCATGCGTGCGTTGCAAATATATGGACTGCGTCGAGGTCTGCCCAGTCGATTGCTTCTACGAGGGCGAGAACTTTCTCGTTATTCACCCGGACGAGTGCATCGATTGCGGTGTTTGCGAGCCGGAATGCCCGGTGGACGCAATTAAGCCCGACTCCCAGGACGCCCCGGACGGCAAGTGGCTCAAGATAAACACTGAGTTCGCCAAGATTTGGCCGAATATCACGCGGAAGGGAACACCGCCTGCCGATGCAGACGAGTACAAGAACCAAAGCGACAAATTCGAGAAATACTTCAATTCCGAGCCCGGAAAAGGCGATTGACTTGTGACAGCCAGCCGCTTCCGAAGAGCCTAAATCTGTGGTATAAGGAACCCAGAATTGAGGAGCGCCCGAAGCGCGCTCCGGCAGCTGGATCAATCCATCGCGCAATTCAGACAGCGCACAGGGGAAATAGGTCTGCGGACGGCTCCGCCGCCCGGATTTTTCTTTGTGCCGGCTCAGATTGCTCGGCGGAAATAATCTGCTGTCTCAGGAAGCCAGGACAAGGACAAACATGCTCAACTCTTCCGCCACCGCGACCGCGTCCACTTCTTTCCGTCCGGGCGACCACATCGTCTACCCCGCACATGGGGTCGGGCGCGTCATGGGCGTCGAGCAGCAGTCGGTGGCTGGCATTAGTCTCGACGTGTTTGTGATTAGTTTTGAGCAGGATAAGATGACGCTGCGGGTGCCGACGACGAAGGCGAAGTCGTGCGGCATGCGGGCGCTGGCCTCGGCGGAAGTGGTGACCGACGCGCTGAAGACGCTGCAGGGCCGGGCGCGGATCAAGCGCACCATGTGGTCCCGCCGCGCCCAGGAATACGAAGCCAAGATCAATTCCGGCGACCTCGTCTCCATCGCCGAAGTGGTGCGCGACCTCCACCGCGGCAGCGACCAGCCGGAACAATCCTATTCCGAGCGCCAGCTCTATGAATCGGCGCTGGACCGCATGGCCCGCGAACTGGCGGCCGTCGAGAAGGTCGACCGCGAGGCGGCGCTGGAAAAGCTCTCGGCCTCGCTGGCCTCCAAGAAGCAGGCCGCCGCGGCCTGAACGTCGCTGACACGAACATCGGAAGGGCCGGGCGGCGACGCCCGGCTTTTTCTTTTGCGCCCACTACCCCAGCCACAGCCCCCGGGAACCCCCATGCGGGCACTAAACCCCGTCTCACGCGTTCGTGAGCCTGAGGGCGGAGTTTGCGACAGCCGTTTCATGAACCGGCGCGCCCGCCAGACGTAAGCTCAAGGCAGCGCGCGCACCCGCCCCCGGACCGCACCGCGCGCGCCTCGCATGGATGGTTCAGATGGCGCTCAGCGAAACTTCCGAACTGCAACGCGGCGCCCAGCGCTACATGCGCACCGCCATGCGCGCGCCCCTGCTGGAAGCCGCCCACGAGCGCGAGCTCGCCCGCCGCTGGCGCGAGGAGGACGACGAAGCCGCCCTCCACCATCTCACCACCGCCTATCTCCGCCTCGTCGTCGCCATGGCCGCGCGCTTCCGCCATTACGGCCTGCCGATGAGCGACCTGGTGCAGGAGGGCAATGTCGGCCTCATGCAAGCCGCCGCCCGCTTCGAGCCCGCGCGCGAAGTGCGCTTCTCCACCTACGCCGCCTGGTGGATCCGCTCCGCCATCCAGGATTTCGTGCTGCGCAACTGGTCGATCGTCCGCACCGGCACCACCGCCGCGCAAAAGGCGCTCTTCTTCAATCTCCGCCGCCTCCGCGCCAAGATCGCCGATGTCGGCGACGCCACCATGAGCGCCGAGAACCGCGCCTATGTCGCGCGCATGCTGGGCGTCGCCGAAACCGAGGTCGACGCCATGGCCGCGCGCCTCTCCACCCCCGACCGCTCCTTGAACGCCCCCGTCACCGACGAGAACATGAGCGAGTGGCAGGACATGCTGGCCGACGACCGCGCCGGCCCCGACGAAACCGTGATGGAAGAGCACGATGGCCTGGCCCGCATCGCGCTCCTGCGCGACGCGCTCTGCGATCTCTCCGAGCGCGAGCGCATCATCATCCGCGAACGCAAGCTCGAAGAAGAAGCCGTGACGCTCGAAGCCCTGGGCCAGCGCCTCGGCATCTCCAAGGAACGCGTCCGCCAGATCGAAGGCAACGCCCTGGCCAAACTAAAGCGCGCGCTGATCGCCCGCGTGGGGGACCCGGTGGCGGCGGGGTATATCGGGAATTAGGGGCCGATAAATCGATAGAGCACGCTGCAGAATCGATTTCGGGCGGGGGCATGGGGCTAAACCGGGATGCTAGTGATCAGTCGACTAGCCTTCTAGTTCCCGGTTCATCTGGCAAATTGGACGCCAACCGCGTAAGGAATCCGTAGACGGCGGCCTTAGGCGGAAGTTGACGCCGACTGCGGTCCGCTCGCATCGGAGCGCGATCATGCCTTCAACGTCAGGCGACGACGTCCTCAGTGGCACTGAGGGCAACGACACAATTTCAGGCCTTGGCGGCAACGACACGATCGCGGGTCTGCTTGGCGACGACACGCTGGATGGCGGCGGCGACAACGACACTGTGAGCGGCGGCGGAGGTAATGACGCCATCCTTGGCGGCGACGGCCACGACGTCTTGAGCGGCGGCGACGGCGACGACGCGATCGACGGTGGGATTGGCGACGACGAACTACGGTCGGCGACTTCGCGGCAGGAGTTCCGCGCCGGTTTCGACGTCCTGCACGGCGGCGCGGGCAACGACCTGCTCTACGGCTTCAGCTTCGGTGAGTTCTACGGCGACGACGGCAACGACTATATCGAGGGACAATTCTCGCTGGCTTCTGGCGGCGCGGGCGACGACACGATCGTCACCGGTCCTTTGAGCGACGCCAGCCTGATCGACGGTGGCGACGGCTACGACATTTTGAGGATCGAGACTTCGGCGGGCTGGGCTGTCGCCGGCGGCAGCGCAACTTGGGCGGCGGCCTCCAATTTCGAAGAACTTGCGATCAGCGGCAGTGCGCTGGGCGGACCGCTTGTGCTCGGCGATGGATTTGTGTCGGCGGGCGTCACGCTTGTCGTAAGCACGACCCATGGCGTCGTCATCGACGGCTCAGCCGAAACCGATGGCGCCTTTGATTTTCACGGTGGCGGATTTGGCGTCGACACGTTCAGCGGCGGCGCGCTCGCCGACCAGATTGATGGCGGCGGCGGCGACGACGTGCTGCGCGGCAATGGCGGCGACGACACCTTGATCGGCGGCGACGGCTTCGACATCGCCATCTTCAGCGGCAATTTCGCCGACTACACCATTACCGAAGGCGCGAGCTTCATCACGGTCGCAGGCCCGGACGGCAGCGATACGCTCTATGGCGTCAACAGACTCCAGTTCGATGACCAGAGCATCGACCCCCATATCCCCGGCATCACATTGGTGGGGACGTCAGGCGATGATGAACTCCAGGGTGGAGAGGGCGATGATGTCATCAGCGGGGGGGCGGGTGATGACGGCCTCACTGGAAATGATGGCGACGACACCGTTGATGGTGAGGGCGGAGACGACATCATTGTTGGAGGAACTGGCCTCGGTGACGATCTCTATTTCGGCGGGGATGATACCGACACCATCCGCTATTCGAGCGCAATTGCGCCCATCGTGGTCAATCTGGACGCCCACGTCGCCAGCGGCGCAAACATCGGGTCCGACGTTCTTTATGAGATTGAGAACGTTATCGGCGGCCATGGAGCCGACGTCATTCAGGGTGATGCTGGCGTCAATCAGTTGAGCGGCGGGGCCGGAGATGATTCTCTCAACGGCCTTGGCGGAGTCGACAGTGCAGGCTTCGCAACAAGTTCAAGTAGTGCAACATGGGTCCGCAACACAAACGGTGCTTGGAGTGTGAGTGCGGGAGTTGAAGGCACGGATACACTGACCAATGTTGAGTTCTTGCACTTCACCGATCGCGACGTGCATCTCGACGCCGCATCGCGCACCTTCTCAGGCGACGGCACCAGCGACGTCCTCTTCCGCCGCACCGATGGCATCATGGCAAGCTGGGAGGTCACCGGCACGACCGTTAACTCCGCAGCGTTCTTGCCCGCCGCCGGCGCGGAATGGACGCCGCTCGACAGTGGTGATTTCAACGCGGATGGCCGCGCCGATGTGCTGTGGCGGCGCGACGATGGGCTCATCTATTCGTGGGAAATGAATGGCGGCTCGGTCGCCACAGTGCATGCGCTCGCTGGCATTGGCGCTGAATGGAGCTTCCTGGGCGCCGGAGACTTCAACGGCGACCTCACCGACGATCTCGCCTGGCAGCGCAATGACGGCATCGTCTATGTCTGGACCATGGGTGGCGGCGTTATTCAGAGCGCCGGCGTGGTCACCGGTCTTGCTTCCGTCTGGGAAATGCAGGGCGTCGGCGACTTCAACGGCGACGGACGTGACGACTTCCTTTGGCGCAGGGGTGATAACGGCCAGACCGTGATCTGGAGTATGAACGGAACCACCATTTCCGCGTCCGGCGCGACGACCGCGCAACTGGGGCTGGACTGGGAGGTCGCGGGGATTGGCGACACCAATGGTGACGGCTACGACGACATCATCTTGCGACACGATGGCGACGGCATGGTGCGCGTCTGGTCGATGACGGGCGCAACCGTGAACGGCGCAACCGATATCGCCGCGGTCGATCCGATCGTCTGGCAAATCCAGAATATAGGCGACTACAACGGCGACGGTCGCGACGATGTTCTTTGGCGTGACACGAGCGGCGTCGTCTATGTGTGGCACCTGAACGGGGCGAATATTGTCAGCAGCGGCGGCCTCTCTGGCGTTGGCGCCGAATGGGAAATTATCGGCGGCGGATAGCCTCAACGGGGAGCCCCAGGCACGGCGGAAGCGGGCGAATGGGGAGATAAGTCGTGCGCCTGTCCATGCATTGGACGCGCGAGGGCTTTGATTCCCAAGGCCCAACCTTCGCGCCAATCCGACCGACCCGCGCCGCGGTTAGCGTTCCCGCATGGATACATTTGCGGATGAAGAGACGCCGCCGCGGAAGCGGGGTGGGCGGGTGCATTTGGCGCCGTCGCAATGGCGACAGATGCAGCGCGATTATGAGGACAGCGACGCTTTGGTCGCGGCGATCGCTGAGAATTACGGGATCAGTCTGCATGCTCTGGCCAAGCACGCGCAGCGTTATGGTTGGCGCAAGCCCCGCGTGGCTGCGCCGGCTTTGTTGGCGCCGCCCGATCCGGCGCAGGTGATCGTTGACGATGAGGGCGGGGTCGTCAGTGCGTGGGAGAGCATTGCGCATGCGGCGCAGCGGCCGCCGCCGGCGCTGGACGATGGCGGGCCGTGGTCGACCTGGCTGTTTCAGGGCGGGCGCGGCGCCGGCAAGACGCGCGCGGGGGCCGAGTGGCTGGCGGCGCGTGCGGAGGCGACGCCGGGCGGCGTGTTCGCGCTCATCGGTCCGACCATGCACGATTTGCGCGAAGTGATGATCGAGGGCGTCTCCGGTTTGCGCAATCTGCCAGGGCGGGAGCGGCCGTTCTACGAACATGTGCGCAAGCGCTTGAGCTGGAAGAACGGCGCGGCGGCCTATGCATTTTCGGCGGAGGAGCCGGAGCGGCTGCGCGGGCCGCAATTCGAAGCGGCGTGGGCCGATGAGTTCTGCATCTGGCCAAAGCCGACGCAGACGCTGGCGAATTTGCGTCTGGCGTTGCGGCGCGGGCGGGCGCCGCAGCTCGTCATCACCACGACGCCGAAGCCGATCGCCGCGTTCCGCGCGCTGCGCGGCGAGCCGGGCTGCGTCATCACGCAGGCGGAGACGGCGATCAATGCGGCGCATCTGGCGCCGACGTTTCTGAGCGGGCTCGACCGGCTCTATGGCGGCACGCGGCTGGCGTCGCAGGAGATCGGCGGTCTGCTGGTGGACGGCGAAGGGGCGCTGTTTCGGGCCGAGGATCTGGCGCGGGCGCGCGCTGCAAGTGCGGGTGCGCGGCCGGCCGTGCTGGAGCAGGTGGTGGTCGGCGTCGATCCGCCGGCGGGTGCAGGCGGGGCGGCGTGCGGCATCGTCGTCGCGGCGCGCGCGGGCGGTCGCTATTTCGTGCTGGCGGATGAAAGCGCGGCGGGGCTGTCGCCGCTCGGCTGGGCCAGCCGCGTGGTGGAAGCGGCGGCGCGCTTTGGGGCGCACGCGATCGTGGCGGAGGCCAATCAGGGCGGCGACATGGTGCGCGCGACGTTGGCGCAGGCGGGCGCGGCGTGCGCGATCCGGCTGGTGCATGCGCGGCACAACAAGCGCGCGCGGGCCGAGCCGGTGGCGGCGTTGTACGAGCAGGGGCGGGTGAGCCATTGCGGCGCGTTCGCGGCGCTGGAGGAGGAGCTGATGGCGCTGGGCGCGGCCGATGGCGAAGGCCTGCTGGATCGCGCCGATGCGCTGGTGTGGGCGGTGACGGCGCTGAGCGAAGGCGGCGCGGGGCCGCGGCTCAGGGTGTTGTGAGTTCGAGCTGGGCGGAGGTTTCGAGGCAGAGCTGCGGGGTTTCGTCGAAGACGCCGAGCGGCCCGCGGATGCGGATGTGGGCGCCTGCGAGGGTGTTGAGGTCGGGGCCGTCCCAGGCGGCGAAGTCGTCGCCATAGAGGGTGATGGCGAAGCTCTTGTCGCGCGGCATGTTGGCGAGCGTGAAGCTGGCGCGGTCGGCGCCGATGTCGGCGCTGGCGATGTCGGCTTCGAGGAAACGGTAGGGCGCGGCGCCGGTCTGGCATTGCGCGTTGGCCTTGAGCGCGGCGCGCGCGGCGCTGCGGGGCGCAAGCCAGGCCCAGTCGCGCTGCTTCCAGAGGCCGCGCTCCCCGCCGCGGGCGCTGCGTTCGACCGCGAGCAGCGCGTCGGTGCGCGTGAGCGCGCCGCGGCGCGGGCGTACGAAGGCTGCGCCGCGCGCGATCAGTTCATGCTGCAGCCAAAACCAGCGCCCGCCTTCGCTGCGCACGAAGACGTGCGCCAGCGCGGTCTCCTGCTGCGGGGCTGAGCCATCCGCAGGCGTCCAGCGGCGCGCGCCGGGGGCGTAGGCGAGTTGCACCTCGCGATGCAGCGCCAGCGCTTCCAGTTCGCCCTGCGCCTGGCGCGCATAATCGTCCTCGCCGCGCGGCGCGTCGATCTCGGCGAGGAAGACGCGCAGGCCTGAGTCGAGCACCAAGGTGTCGCCGCCATAGGCGCGCGCGACGCGGCCGGTCTCACCCGGCGTCAGATCGCCGAACTTCGGCCCGCACGCCGCCAGCGCCAGCGCCGCCACAAGGGCCAGCGCGCGCATCAATAGCCCGCCGCGGCGCCGTCCTTGCGCATTTCGGTGGCGGCTTCATAGACGCCGTTGGGATGGCGCATGATGGCCTGGTAGCCGCCGAAATTGCCGTCGCCGGGGCGGATGCGGTGACCGCGCCGCTCGAGTTCGGCGCGCACGTCGGCGGGAATGCCGTTCTCCATCGCGACGAAGCCGGCGCCGTCCGGTTGTTCGCCGGTCGGTTCGACGCCGCCATAGAAGCGATAGCGCGCCGCGTCGCCGGCGGCCTGCAGATCCATGCCGTAGTCGATGAGATTGAGGATGATCTGCACGTGGCCTTGCGGCTGCATGTCGCCGCCCATCACGCCGAATGCGAGCCACGGCTGGCCGTTGCGCAGCGCGAACGCCGGGATGATGGTCTGGAACGGACGCCGCCCGGGCGCGTAGAGGTTCGGGCTGCCGCGCTGCAGCGAGAAGAGCTCGCCGCGATCCTGCAGCATGAAGCCCAGGCCGTCCGGCACGAGGCCCGAACCCATGCCGCGATAGTTCGATTGAATGAGCGAGACCATCATGCCGTCGCTGTCGGCGGTGGTGAGATAAGTGGTGTCGCCATCGATGCGGAGTTCCGCGTGTGGCGGCGGCGGCATGGAGCGATCCATCTGGATCAGGGCGCGGCGTTGCGCCGTGTATTGGTCCGTCAGCAATTGCCGTGTGTCGAAGTGTGTGAACGCCGGATCGCCGTAGAATTGCGCGCGGTCCGCGAAGGCAAGCCGCGTCGCCTCGATCTGTAAGTGCAGCGCGTCAGGACTGAGGAAGCCCATCTCGCGCATATTGAAGCCCTCAAGAATGCGTAGTGTTTGCAGCGCCGCCACGCCCTGCGAGTTTGGTGGCAATTCGCATACCTGCACGTCGCGGTACGGCGCGCAGATCGGGTCGACCCATTCGCCCTGGTGTCGGGCGAGGTCTTCGTACCGTAGCCAGCCGTGAATGCGGCGCATGTACGCGTCGATCGTGTGCGCAATCGGGCCGCGGTAGTATGCGTCGCGCCCGCCGTCGGCGATTAGTTGCAGCGTGTTGGCCAGGTCTGGATTGCGGAAGAGCGAGTGGCCATCCGGCACTTTGCTGTCGCCGCAATGATAGACGGGGCCCATGTCGCGCCCCTGGCCGTCGACGACTTGAACGACGACTTCTTGGCGTTCGCAAAAGTAGGTGTAGCGCGCATTGTCGAATTCCTCGATGCGGCCGGCGGCAAGCTCACCTTCGAAGCGGCGCAGGTTCGCCGCCCAAGCTGACGCGATATATTGCGGGATCGGCGCGCCTTCGCGTGCGTAGCGGATCGCGGGCGCGAGCAGCTCAGGCATCGGCTTTCGCCCGAAGCGCTCATGCAGCGCAAACCACCCGTCCACCGCGCCGGGCACGCTGACGCTCGCCGCGCCGAAGCTTGGCACTTGATCGGCGTTGCCCATCTCGCGCGCGCGCCGGCGCAAAGCAGCGAGCGACAGCCCGCGTGGCGATCTGCCGGAGCCGTTATAGCCGTAGAGGCGCTGCGTGCGCGGATCCCAGACGATGACGAAGATATCGCCGCCGACGCCGTTGCCCGTCGGCTCGACCACGCCCAGCAGCGCGTTGGCGGCGATCGCCGCGTCGATGGCGCTGCCGCCCGATTGCAGCACGTCGATCGCCACTTGCGTCGCCAGCGGATGCGCGGTCGCCGCCGCGCCGTGCGGCGCCACGACCGGCGAGCGCGTCGCGAACGGCAGGCCGGAAATGCGCTCTCCCCGTCCGAAGCTCGGATCGCGCGGCGTTTGTGCGTCTGCGCCTGTCATCACAGCCAAGCCGCAAAGCGCCGCCGCGGCGGCGCGCAACAGGTGTTTCGGCATGGCCAGCCTCCCCATCTCAGGCGCACTCAACCAGCAGAATTTGGCGCGGGCAACGCCAAAGCTACGGCCCGCCACCGTTGACATGTGGTGCACATGCAACTATGTTTTGCACATGACCACGATGATCCAAATCCGCAATGTCCCGGATTCCTTGCATCGGCGGTTAAAATCGCGCGCCGCCTTGGCTGGCATGTCGCTGTCGGACTATCTGCTCAGTGAGATCAGGCGCATCGCCGAACGGCCGACTCTGGACGAATTGCGCACCCGCTTGGAGCGGCGCAGTGAAGTGACGCCGTCCGTGTCCCCGGCGCAAGCCGTTCGCAGTGAACGCGATCGCCGATGATCGTCGTTGACGCTTCGGCGGTGCTGGAGCTGCTTCTGCGGACGCCTGCGTCCGCACTGGTTGGAGAGCGGCTGCTCGATCCGCGCGAGACGTTGCACGCGCCGCATCTGCTTGATGTGGAGGTCACGCAAGTCCTACGTCGCTACGCCGCCAACGGCGATATCGACAGCGAGCGCGGTGAGGCGGCCCTCGCCGACCTCGCCGATTTGCCGGTGCATCGCTATCCGCACGACTTTCTTTTGTCGCGCGTCTGGGGTTTGCGACATAACCTCACGGCTTATGACGCCGTCTACGTCGCTCTGGCCGAAGCGCTCGATGCACCGTTGCTGACGCGCGATCAGCGGTTGGCGGGAGCGCCTGGCCATCACGCGCGTATTGAGACGATCTGACAGGCGTTGAAGGCGACGCGGCGATTGCGGAAGCGCTACCCGATCGGCCATACTGCTACAGCAGGCTCCGTAGCTCAGTTGGATAGAGCTGCTCCGTCCTAAGGAGAGGGTCGCAGGTTCGACTCCTGCCGGGGCCGCCACCTCTGCCGCGCAAGTCCTGTTGCACAAGGAGGTTTTGCCACTGCCAGCGCATGGCGCGTTTCAATGTGTGTTTCTCGCCGAAGGTAGCCGTTCGCTCAATAGGCCCGGGGTCCGACGCAGCCTGCTAAGTGCTCATTCGTACTCGTCGGGCTCTTGAAAATCGATTCCAAGCGCGGAGTCCGCCACCCATCCTCGTACGCCTTCAGAATCCTCAAGCAACACCCAAGAGACATTACCCCTGAGCGGGGCCAACGGCGTCCACTCGACATAGGGATCATTGGCATCGATGGGTACGGAATCCATTATTCCATAAGGCACGGTTCTCACTGGATAGCTCGTCTCATCCGGGCCTGGCGGACGCGCGCGCCAGGGAAAAGGTTCGTCTCCATAGAGGACGCTTGGAAACACGACGTCGCCCACGGCAAGGCTATTGGTGGCCCGGCGCACGATTCCGCGATGAGAGAAGGTGGCAATGTGCATCCTGTCGAATACGGTCACATATTCACCAGGCGAGACCTCGCCGATGACCCGCGACGTTTCATCGGGGTACGCGTGAATGGTGGTTAGCAGCGTTCCGTTCGTGGCCAACCGAAGCGGCAGCTCGTTGCAGAGATTCCCATTACACCCCAGTGACTCCATCGACGGCGCCTCGACAACGTTGTTGCGACGCGGGGCGAGCGCGCATGCAATCTCGCCAACGTGATGCGGGGTCCACGCTAGGCCGGTCCAATTCGCGTTCCGCGATTGCGCCGCCGCCCAGCAGACATGACGCGCATCAAGAGCGCCGCTATAGGGTAGCGTGACCTCGAATTGTCCCTGAGCCGTTATTTGTCTTGTGGGCGACTCTGATGGGCCGGCTGGAGGTCGCGGCGATTCTGAAGGGGACGCGCAGGCCGAAAGAAGCAGCGCGACGACAACCAGAGATTCTCGCATAGCGCGCCTTTCAGAATCCATGCCTGCCGTGGAGTGCTGCCGGTTTCACGGACACCGAGTTAAGGTGTTTAAGGTGAGATCGGAGGTGGGCGATGGCCCAGAAGCAGCGGCGGCAGTTCACGCGTGAGTTCAAGTTAGAGGCGGTTCGATTGGTGCTGGAGCGCGGCGTCAGCTTCGCGCAGGCGTCGCGTGATCTCGGGGTTCACGTCAACGTGCTGCGCAAGTGGGTGCGAGATTTCGAGGACGATCCGAAGCAAGCGTTTCCGGGCCAGGGGCAAATGAAGCCCGAGCAGGCCGAGATCGAGCGGCTGCGCAAGGAAGTGACCAAGCTCAAAGCCGAGCGCGACATCCTAAAAAAAGCCGCGGCCTACTTCGCGAAGGACCAAGCGTAATGTTTGGTTTCATTGCGAAGCACCGGGGGATCTGGCCGCTGGCGTGGATGTGCGATGCGCTCGGTGTATCGCGGAGCGGTTTCTTCGCCTGGCTGACGCGGCCTCAGGCCGCTCGGGCCAAAAGCGACGAAGCAATCGGAGCGAAAGTGCGCGAGAGTTTCATCCGGAGCGACCGTACCTATGGTGCGCGGCGCGTCTGGCGTGATGTGCTCGAAGAAGGGTTCTCCTGCGGCTTGCATCGCATTGAGCGCTTGATGCGCATTCAAGCCTTAAAGGCGCGGCCTCGCCGGCGACGCCTGCCGCCCGACACGGGCGATCGTAGCAACGGCGCCATCGCGCCCAACGTTCTCGATCGGCGTTTCGTGGCGACAGCGCCCAACCAAAAGTGGGCTGCGGACTTCACGTACATCTGGACGGCCGAAGGCTGGCTCTACGTGGCGGTGGTGATCGATCTTTATTCGCGCCGCGTTGTCGGTTGGTCGATGCGCTCGGCGATGACAGCCGAGCTCGTCGGTGAAGCGCTGACGATGGCGCTCTACCGGCGCGGCCGGCCCGCCGCGCTGATGCACCACTCAGATCGTGGCAGCCAGTACACCAGCGATCAGTTTCAACGCCTGTTGGCCGAGCACGGCGTCGCCTGCTCGATGAGCCGGGCCGGCAATTGCTGGGACAATGCAGCAACTGAGAGCTTCTTCGCGTCGCTTAAAGCGGAGCGCGTCGCGCGCAAAACTTATCGAACACGCGACCAGGCCAAGGCGGATGTGTTCGATTATGTCGAGCGGTGGTACAATCCTCAGCGGCGTCACTCGACGCTGGGCTATCTCAGCCCAATTGCGTTCGAGCAACAGGAGGCGTTAGCTTAGGCGGGCGTCCACTGAACCGGCAGCACTCCACCGAGACTAGTGGGGCACACACACCGCGCAAGCGCCATGCGCCGACGAGTGGGAGCGAATGACGGCTTTAGCCCCTCGTGCGCCGTCCCCTGCAAGATCGCCAAGGGCTTGGCCGATCAATTTGCGCCTTTGGTCATGCTGCGCGCGCTAAGGCGCGGCATCGCCGAAGGCAGTCATCAAGAGGAGGCGGCAACAACACCGGCCAGCAGAACGACAAGTTAGATGCCAAACGTCCGCCTTGGGGCCGGGAGCGGACGTTTGTCGCTTGCCTGCGAACCAACCTGTCCGTCTGCATGGACCGCCGGCGCCTCGCCGGCATTGTTCGCGCCACGCACCGGCCATGCCGGCGGGGCGCCGGCGGTCCATGCAACGTGTCGTCGGAATGACCGAATAGGGGAATAGGCCAGCGCTCTGTCTGGTTGGAGCGCGCGCCTTCAGGCGCCGCCGGCCCGCCGACGCGGTGCTTCCGCTATTCGCCGGGAGCGGACCTTTGCGGAGGATCAAGGCGGTCACGCTGCCGTCCCGCACATTCGCCTTATGCTGAAGGCCGTTCCGCTCATGGCCCTGGCGTTCGTCGCGCTTGCGGCCGCCGCGTGCACAACTCAAACGCAGCTTCGGTTTGAACCTCTGACGCCTTCCGAAAGGACGGCGCTGATCGAGGAAGGTCGTGAGATCGCGACGAGCCAGTGCGGGAGCTGTCATGCGGTTGGGCTAGCGGACGCCAGTCCACGGCCGGGCGCCCCACCACTGCGCAGCGTGCTCGAACGTTATGACTCGGCCGCCCTTACCGGAAATCTGATGATCGGAGTTCGGGTTGGTCATCTTGATATGCCTCTGTTCGAAATGGGCCCACGCGGCGCAGACGCCTTGGTCGAGTACCTTTATTCGATCAGATCAACGAACCAGCAGGTTCCGGAGCGATGAGGGTCGGGCTCGATCCTGAGCTGCCGCTCGCCAGGCCGACGGATTAGCGGCGCGATCTCGCCGATTGCGGACTGTCGTTGTCCCTAGCCCTCAAATTGTCCCCACGCGCCCCCAGTCCCAGAGTCGCTTCGATCCGCCTCTCAACTCGCTGGCGCACCCCGGGAGCACTGGCATTGAGTTCCATCGCACTTCGGAGGATCTCTTAATGTACGAAATAATCTTGTCGGTGACGGCCTTAAGTTGGGCCCAATCAACTTCTTCGATCTGAACTTCATCGAAGTCGAAATTGCTTCCGCACCTCCGAGCAGCCTTTTCTGTGTAATAGATAAGCTTGCGAGGGCCGATGAGTTGATCAGTCGGTGCGTCATCAGTCGTCATGCTTATAAATGCCGGACTCTCTAGTACGCATCTCCCGGAAGCGCGAAGGTTCTCCGCTGATTGCGGCGAAAGGCGTTCAATCTTTTGGCGAGGCTGTCCACCGACAACAGACGGCCAAGCCGCAATTGTTATTTCGTCATTTAGAAATTGCGCACCAGGAAACGCCTCGAATTGTCGGTTCGTGCGATTCTTCTCTGAATAGGCCTCAATGAATTGCATTCCTGGAAGGCCGGATATGAAGGTCCAGACCCGCAGGACGTCATCTTGGTTTCCGTAGAACCTAAATTTGTTGCCCATCATCATTTGTGCGCACAGCCTTGCACAGCAAAATCAATCGCCATCGTTGCTGTTTTTCGGGCGGCTGCAATGGGCCAGTAGCCGACATTAGCCCGAGTTCTCGCGCTTCCGAGCGCTTTAGGGCCGCATGGACCGCCGGCGCCTCGCCGGCATTGTTCGCGCACGCACCGGCCATGCCGGCGAGGCGCCGGCGGTCCATGCAACGTGAATAGGGGGATAAAGCACGAACTTATCCCGGTTGGAGCGCGCGTCTTCGAACCGTTGCCGGCCCGACGCGCTGCTTGTTATTCGCCGGGAGCGGATATCCGCTTCAGGCTCCGGGCACCCATGTCGTGTTCTCGTTTATGGACCGTGGACCGATGTTGAGGCGCTCGACAGCGCGGGTCGCCACAGCGCGAATAGCCTCATCCAACCAAAGCCAATCCTTCGGTGCCCTTGCCCATAAGTCTGCCTCTGGCGACGCGAGTGCGAACATTGAGTCGATTGCAATGAGTTCTGCGAAGTCGGCCAAGTCGGTGCGCCCCTCATCCAAACCGGCGCTGGCCGCACTCAGCAGGTCTTTGGCGATCAGCTCATTGTCCACCGCGATTTCGCTCGGAAACGGCGCCCATGACGGAAAGAACTCTGCCTGCTGCTCGCGTGATAGCGAGAGCAGGTAGAGCATATCCAAGGCCCGCTCACGGACGGTCATAGGCAACCAATATCACAACCATCCGATGTCCGCCTTAGGCCAGCTACAGACGGTCCGCGTTTGGGCTCCGCTCGGCACGAGTGGGGATGAGGCGGGCCAGACCACCGGTACAACCCATAACGAACAGGACGCCGTCCAAGAGCAATGGCGCCCGCATTTGGGGATGTACAGCCTCTCCAAACGCCAGAACTGTTTGCCAGTTGCGGTGAAAAGCGTTGGAATACAAGGACGCGCCCTTGAAGGTTTGCCACAGCCAAGTGATTGGTTTTCAAGACTAGTGGCCGCTCTGCCGGGGCCGCCACCAGGGGAGAGCGCATGACGTCGCGCATTTACGCGAATTTCTGGTCGCATGCGGCCTCCGAGCTGACGGCGGTGTCGCATACGCGCGCCTCGGTGTGGCGCTGGCTGATTATCGTGCTGCTGGTGGCCGTGTGGTTCGGGCTCGGCATGTGGTTCTGGCTGAGCGAATATGGTTTCTCGGAGGCGTTCTACCGCACGGTCGGCGCGGTCTCGATGTGGGACGAATATTTCGCCAAGGACCTGCACGGCGAACCACGGCTCGAATTGCAGATCGTGCGCTTCGCGGCGCTGATGGTGCCGCTGGTCAGCTTGGTGTTTGCGTTTTCGGGTCAGCTCGGCTCGTCGCTGGCGCGGCTCTTCAATCTGGGCGCCACGCGCCATGTCGTCATCGCCGGCGACAGCCCGGCCGCGCTCTCGCTGGCGCGCGACTGCGTCGACAGATACCGCGACGCGGTGATCATGATCGCGCAGGACCTGCCGGACGAAACCAAGCTCGGCCTTCGCCGCAAGGGCGTGATCGTGCTGGAAGGCGACGCAACCAATCCCGAGACGCTGAAGACCGCGCGCGCCAATTTCGCGTCGCACGTGGTTGCGTTCGAAGCGGACGACACCTCGAACCTGCAGATCGAGGCCGCCGTGCGCCGGCTGGTTGGCGACGCCAAGCGGCGTCCGCCGATCGGCGTGCACGTGGCCACGCGTTCGCCGATGCTGCTGAAGGAGTCGCGCGAGATGCGCTCGACGCAAATGCGCCAGAAGAAGGCGCATCCGAGCATCGACCCGAAGCCGTTTTCGCTCGACGAAATGGCCGCGCGCGCGCTGATTCAGAGCGAGAGCCAGACCATGCTGTCGCTCGCGCAGCAGCTGGGCCAGGAGCGGGTGCATGTGGTCTTCTTCGGCTTCTGCGAAGCGGGCGAGGCGGTCGCCGGCTATCTCTTGAAGACCATGTGGTCGGCGCATTTCGCCGCGCCGCGCATCACCGTGCTGTCGCCCGATCCGGACGCCTCGCGCGGGCGCTTCAACTCGCGTCATCGCGAGGCGTTCGCGCACCCCGATCTTTGGAGTGCGGATATCGAGTTTCTGAAGTTCGATTGGGATACCAGCGCCATCGGGCCGGAGCTGCTGGCGATGGTCGAAACGGCGCGCGGCAAGCCGACGGCGATTGTCGTCAGCACCGGCGCCGATCCGGGCAACATCCATCTCTCCATCGCGCTGAAGCGCGCGTGCAATCACCAGGCGCGCTGGCCGGTCCCCATCTTCATGAAGGAGACGAGCCAATCCGAATTTTCGCGGGAATATGCGCGCGGCGACGAGACGCCGGAGCTTGACGCCTATCTGCAGGCGTTCGGCGGCCATCAGATCACCGCGACGCGCGCCAAGATTCTCGACGGCGAATTGGATCGCGGCGCGGCCATCGCGCACGAGCATTATTCCAACGACATCGCCGCCAAGGGTCAGATGAGCATGAAAGAGCTGCAGGCCGCCATGAGCGACTGGAGCGAGGTGCTCGAAACCTATCGCGCCGCCAATCGCGCGGTCTCCGACAGCGCGCTGGTCAAGATGTGGGACGCCGGCTGGGCGCCCGCGCCGAAGAAATCGAAAACCAAGGGCGAAACGGCGCCGGCGATCCCAGCCGAACTCATGCCGAAGCTGGCGCAGCGCGAACACGATCGCTGGATTGCCGAACGGCTGATGTCGGGGTGGCGGCCGACGGGCGACGGCGAGAAACGTGACAACGATCTCATGGCGCACGACAAGCTGGTGGCGTGGTCGGCGCTGGGCGAGGGCGATCGCGAAAAGGACGCGGTGCAGGTGCGCGCCGCCGTCGACATCGCACGGCTCATGTATCCGCAGGGATTTGTGGCGCGGGGTTAGGTCCCGACCTTGCCGCCGTCTTCGCGGGTCACCACCACGACGCTGGCGCGCGGCCAAGCTTCGCCCCCGTCCGGAAAGCTGGACGGCGGTCTTTGCCGCCGCGCCCAGCGGAGTTCTTCTACCTGCGTGCCGTGAACGTCGGATTCGCCGGGGTGTTGGATCGAACAGAAGAACGCGGTTTCGTCGAGCGCAAGCATCGGCCCGCAGACTTCCGATCCGACCGGCGCCACCAGGAAGCGTCGCACTTCGCGCGGCCGCTCTGCGGTCGTGGAGGTGACGACAACGCCGTCGTTGCAGTCTGGGAAGACGGCCGGCGCGCCGTCCGTCGCGATCCAGACGTTCTGGGCGCTGTCGAAGCAGAGATTGTCGGGGCATGCGAAACGATCGCCGCTGATCGTCGCTTCGCCGCGCAGCGTCACCGAGACGTCCGCGGCGACGCCGCCGGGCAAGGTGAAATCGGCGGCGGCGTTCGGATCGCCGGCGAGGGCGAAAACGTCCCAGGAGAAGCGCGCGGCTGCGCCGTCGCCACCGTCTTCGTCGATGCGAAGCACATGGCCGCCGGCATTGGATTGCTGCACGTGCTCGCGCTGCGCTTCGCCGCGGCGGGGATTGCCGGGGCGGTAGAATTCCTCGTTGCGATTGTAGGTGCAGTTCACCAGCACCGTGCCCGAACCCCGCCACATGCGGTCGACGATAGGTTCGATATCTTCCGGGCGGTCCATCGGCGTGGCGCCCGCCAGCCGGGCGGCTTCGCGCGCGCGGATCACGACGTCGCCGATGTCGGCGAACGGCGCGTGATAGGGTGCATCGGCGACGCCGCGATTGGCGGCCTCGACCGTCAGCGGCAGCCAGTCGCCGCCGCCGTCTTCGTTGAAGCGTGCAGCGTAGAGCTGGCCATCATCGAGGAGGTCGCGATTGGCGGTGCGGTTGTTCGGGTCGAAACGGCCGTTGCTGACGAACTTGTAGATGAACTCGTCGATCTGATCGTCGCCCATATAGACGACGACACGGCCGTCGCGTGTGAGCGCAGTGTTGGCGCATTCGCCTTTCTTGCGACCGAGGGCGGTGCGTTTGCGCGGCGTCCAGGCCGGGTCGTAGGGATCGATCTCGACGACCCAGCCGTAGAGCGCGGGTCCGTACGGGACGCTGGCGACATCGAACTGCGCGGGCGAGGGCGAGACGCGCGTGCGGCTGTGCAGCGGCGTGTCGAAATTGCCCGAGGCGTAGAGCCAGGCTTGATCCGTTTGCGCGGCAATCACCCCCGGGGCTTGCGCGTCCGTGAGATAGAAGCCGTAGTTGAAGTTCTCTTCCGACGTCAGGTACGTGCCCCACGGCGTGCGCCCGCCCGCGCAGTTGGCCATGGTGCCGCAGTGCACTTCCGCCGCTCCTTCCGCGCCTGCCGCGGCGCGGTTGAAGGCGGGCGCCGCGGCGGCGATCCAGCGATGCGACGCGGCCGGCCCGGCAAAGACCACCGGTGTGAACGGCGTGATGCGGCGGTTGAGACCGGCGCCCGGGGCAGCGTCTTTGATGATGCGCCAGGCGCCGCCGTCGCGCTCCATCGCGACGACGCTGCAGCCGACCGCGGCGTAGGCCGCTTCCGCTTGCGCCGCGCTCACGTCGCTCGGTCGCGCGAGGGCCGGGTACATGAGCACGATGTCCGCGTATTCGTGATTGGCGCAGAGCAGGAAACGGTCGCCGTCCGTGGGCCAGGGGAAGGCATACTCAGCGGGAAAAAGCGCCAGCATGTCGTTGTTCTGGCCCCAGCGCTGCTCCTGCTGCGCGCGCGTCAACCCATCGGCGTCGAAGGCGCCGAGGTTCTCGAACAGGGGATCGCCCCACGAGATCAATCGCTGCCAGCGATAGCCGTGCGGCACGGTGACGGTGTCGGCGTTGGTCGGGGCCACGCTGGCGAAGGTGGGACCTGAGGCCGCGGGCGCCGTGTCCGCTGTTGCGCAAGCGGCCAGGTTCAGCAGCGGCAGCCCGGCGATGCCGCCGAGCAGGGCGCGCCGCGAGGTGATGATGTCGCGGATGTGTCTCGTCATGGCGGCTCGCCTAGACCTTCGGCGCGACGGGTTGATGACAGGACAGCGCCGCCGCCGCGCGCAGCTCGTCGATATCTGCAAGTTTGCGTTCAAATGCCGACCAGTCGTCGCGCTCGGCAATCGCCGCCCACAGGCCCTCGACCTCTTCGATCACCAGCGAGACCGGGGTCGGCCGGCGCCAATAGGCGTGCGTCAGTTGGACGCCGCCGGCCCGCGCCTCAAGGCCTTCCCTGACCGGTGCGAAATCGGCGCGCTCGTAGTGCGCCGCCCGCGGGCTTTGCCCGGCGCGGGCGGCGTCGGCGCCGACCCAGTCGTGGAAGAATTGATCCCAGCCGGCGCGGCTTTCGGTAAGCCAGTTGAACACGCCCTGCAGGAAGTCGAGATCGGCGGCCGCGTCGCCGCTCGCTTTGAGTTTCAGCCTGGCGAACATGCGCTCCACCAGCGCGCTCTGGTAGGCGGGGGCGAAGTGGGCGAGGGCCGGTTCGAGCTGCGCCACCGGGCAGATCAGCGAAAGCGCGCCGCCGAACTGCGACAGCGCCCACGAGACCGCCTCGGGCTGGCGGCCGAAGGCGTAGAGTCCCTGCTCGTCGAAATAGGCGGCGGTGAATTCTGGGTCGCTCTCCGGCACGAAGCGCCAGGGGCCATAGTCGAAGCTCTCGCCGGTGACGTTCAGGTTGTCGGTGTTGAGCACGCCGTGGACAAAGCCGGCCGCCATCCAGCTCGCCGCCAGCCGGGCGTTGGCCCGCACCACCGCCGCGAACAGACCCGCGACCCGCGCCTCGCCGCTGCGATCCGCCAGGTCGGGATAATAGACGTCGACACAGTGATCGACGAGCACCCGCATGAGGTCGGGCCGCTCGAAGAAGGCCAAGCGCTGGAAGCTGCCGAAGCGCATGTGCGAGTGGGAGAGGCGGACCAGGACCGAGGATCGGGTCGGCGACGGTTCGTCGCCACGGACAAGCTCCTCTCCGGTTTCGATCAGCGAGAAAGCCTTGGAGGTGTAGACGCCCAGCGCGTCCAACATTTCCGCGGCCAGCACCTCGCGTACGCCGCCCTTCAACGTCAGCCGTCCGTCGCCAAAGCGCGAATAGGGCGTTTGCCCCGAGCCTTTGGTTCCGAAGTCGAGCAGCCGGCCCGCGCCGTCGCGGAGCTGGCCGAACAGGAAGCCGCGCCCGTCGCCGATGTCAGGGTTGTAAACCCGGAACTGGTGGCCGTGATAGCGCATCGCCAGCGGCGCGTTCATGTTTCCGGGCAACGGCTCGAAGCGCCCAAAATGGGTGGTCCACTCCTCCTCCGTGAGCGCGCCGAGCCCGATGCGCGCCGCCCAATCCTGATTGCGGCGTCGCAATTTCAACTGTGGAAATCGCGCCGCCGCCACGGGATCGGCGAAGTCTGGCCCGAGCTTGGCGAACACAGGGTCGGGTCTGTAGGCGGGCGTAAACGGCATGCGCTTCTATCTAGGCGCGCGAGCACTGCACGTCATGCGGTCGCAGGACGCGACGGGCCGTGACGGCGCCTTACTTATGTGGCATTCCAGCCCCTTGGGGGCGTAGAGGACATCGGGACAAATGGCGCGCGGACTGAGCCTTATTGGCGCTTCCATCGCCCTTCTGGCCGTCGCTGCGTGCAACGATCACACGAGCGGCGCAAAGACCGAAGCGAGTTCCGAGCAACGGATCGCGGCGGCGCTCGACACCTGCGCGGAAGCGCGCAACGGCTTCGCCCAGAACCTCTGCGAAAACCGGGCGCTCTCGACGCTGGACAACCAGATCCGCTCTACGCTGGTCGCTGAGGCGGCCAACGTGTCCGACGCCGGCGCGCAAATGCTGGTGCAGAACCAGCGCCGCTGGCGCGATGCGCAACGCGTATTGTGCGGCATCGCCGATCCAGCTGCGGAGCCGGACGCTGAGCAGCAGCGCTGCCTGGAGGAGCGCTTCAGCGCCCGCGCGCACGATGTGGCGACGACGGTGCAGGAACTGGGCGCCTACACCTTCCAGCGCATGGAACTGGTCGAGGCGCTGCCGGTGACGGACGCGCAAGTCGCCGCAAGCGGGCTCGGCGACGAAGCGCCGCCGGCGGTGGTGCGCGAAATCTCGTTCCCGCGCATCGACGGCCAACAGACGCCGCAGATCCAACGCTTCAACGAACTGGTGGCGCAGCAGCCGCAGTATCAGCTGGGCGACGGCGTCAACGAGATCGTCGAGTATCAGATCGCCTATGCGGGCCCCGACATCATCTCGGTGCGCTTCAACGTTAGCGAAGACCAGCTCGGCAGCGCACACCCCAACAACTCGTTCCGCGCGGTCACGGTGATGATGGACGAGGGCCGTCCGCTGACCGAGACCGACGTATTCAAGCCGGACTCCCGCTGGCAGGACTTCATCACCCGCCGCGCCGTCGCCGACATCACGCAGCAGTTTCGCGAAGAGGGCTTCACGCCGCCGGAGCGCGACGTGCGCGAAACCGCGATCAAGCCGCACCTGTGGCTGATCACCGAGCGCGGCCTCGTGATTCTTTTCCCGCCTTACTCGTTCGGGCCCTACGCACTGGGCGGCGCGGAAGTGACGATTCCCTGGCGCGATCTCGCGCCCTACCTCAACCCCGCTGCCGTCGCGCCCATACGGCCTTCGGCCTAAGCCTTATTGTCGCGCTCGCGGGATGCGCCGGCTGCTGCTAAGCAGCCGGTCATGTCGCGTTCCCTCGTGGCGCTGATCGCGGTCGTGCTCGTGGGCATGACGGGATTTGGCGTGTTCATGCCGATCTTTCCGTTCCTGGCCCTGCACACGGGCGCGGGGCCGACGGCCGTCACCATCGCGATGGGCGCCTACTCGCTGGGCCAACTCATTTCTTCGCCGCTTTGGGGACGGTTGAGCGATCGCATCGGCAGGAAGCCGGTGCTGATTATCGGCCTGCTTGGCACTGCGGTGAGCTACATTGCGCTGGCGCACGTGGAGACCATCGAAGCCATGTTCGCGGCGCGGCTGGCGAGCGGGCTGATGGCCGGCAATGTGGGCGCCGCTTTCGCCGCCGCCGCCGATCTTGCCGACGATCGCACGCGCGCGCGCAACATGGGGCTCCTGGGCGCGGCGTTCGCCTTCGGCTTCATCGCCGGTCCGGCTTTGGGCGCGTTGCTGGTCGGAGCGGGCGAACCGACGACGGAGGATTTCGCCAACGTCTGCTATATGGCCGGCTCGCTCGGATTTGCCGCCGCCGTCGGCGCGCTGCTTCTGTTTCGTGAAACGCTGCCGCCGGAGTCGCGGCGTCCTGCCCATGTGCCGCGCGTACGCCGGCTGGCGCTGCTCGCGTCGCGGCCCATGCTGGCGCGTTTCATTCTTGTGACCTTGCTGATGATCACCGCGCAGGCGCTGATCGAGTCGAGCTTCGCTCTCTGGGCCGACGTCAGCTTCAATTGGGGGCCACACGAGGTGGGCTGGACGCTGGCCGGCCTGGGCGTCGGCGCCGCGCTGCTGCAAGGCGGCGGCGCCGGGCGCGCCGCGCGGACCTTGGGCGAACCGCGCACGCTGATGCTCGGGCTAGGCGCGTTCGCCATCGGCATGGGCGCAGCCGCCGTGGCGCACGAAGCGATCGGCGCGGTGGCGGCGCTTGTCGCGCTTGTGCTCGGTGCGGGGCTCTCGACGCCGGCGCTGCAGAGCTTGATCGCCGCGCAGGCCGAGCCGGACGAGCGCGGTGCGGTTATGGGCCTCAACCAGTCGGCGTCTTCGCTGGGCCGCGTGCTGGGGCCGCTAGGCGCCGGGGCGGTGTTCGAACATGTCGGCAAGAATGCGCCGTTTGCGGCGGCTGCGCTGCTTCTGGTGCTCGCACTGCTCGCGGTGTTGACGCGGCCGAAGGCCATCCCCGTCCCCGCCGCGCAGTAGCTTCGAGCGCTTACTCTCGCTCGCGATAGGCGCGCCAATTGCCATTGCGGTCGCGCACTTCAAAGCTGTCGCCGGTTTCGCGCAAGCTTGGCTCCGCCAGTGGCGCCTTGCCGTGGCCGCCCGGAATATCCAGCACATAGGCAGGCTGCGCCAAGCCGGATGCGCGTTCGTGCAGCTGTCGCACCAACGTTTGTCCGTGCGCGATCGAACACCGGAAATGCGCGGTGCCGGGCGCCTTGTCCATCTGGTGCAGGTAATAGGGTTTTACGCGCGCTTCGACCAAACCGCGCATCAGTGCTTCCAGCGTCTCGACGTCGTCATTGACGCCCCGCAGCAACACGGTTTGCGACAGCATGGGCACGCCGGCGTCCACAAGCCGTGCGATCGCCGCTTTCGCTTCGCGCGTCAGTTCGCGCGGATGATTGATGTGGAGCGCGACATAGGTGGCGGCGCCTTCCGCGCGGATCGCATCGACAAGATCGGGCGTCACCCGCAGCGGATCGACGGCGGGCACGCGGGTATGCCAGCGCAGCACCTTCACGTGCTCAATCGCGGCCAGCCGCTGCGTGATCTCTCGCGCGCGCCGCGCCGAGATGAGGAACGGGTCGCCGCCGGAGAAGATCACTTCCCAAATCTTTGGCTGGCTCTCGATATAGGCGAACGCGCGCTCCAATTCGGCGCCCGTCAGCGTGCCGTCGCCATCGGGGCCGGTCATCTCGCGGCGGAAGCAGAAGCGGCAATAGACCGGGCAGACGTGCACCAGCTTGAGCAAGCAACGGTCAGGATAGCGGTGCACCACGCCTTTCACGGGCGTATGCGCATCGTCGCCGATGGGATCGCTGACCTCGTCCGGCGAGATCTCCAACTCGCGCGCGTCCGGCGCGAATTGTGCGGCGATCGGATCGTTCGGATCGCTCTCGTCGATCAGTGCGTCCATGGCCGGCGTGATCGCCACGGCGTAGCGCGCTGCCACGTCCTCAAGCGCGGTGCTGGCCTTGGCGGGTTTCACATCACACTCCGAAAGCACGGGCGTAGCGCACGCGGCCGCCAGCTTTCAGCGCATCGGGCCGAAGCTCTAGCGCCATGAAGGCTGGACCCGAGAAGGGAGCTTCTAACGATTCGGCGGCGGCCGACGAGAAGCCGCACTGTGGATAATAGGCCGGGTGTCCCAGCACAATGATCGCCGCGCAGCCCATCTCGCCGCAGCGCGCATTGCCGGCGGCGATCAGCGCCTTGCCGAGCCCCGCTCGTTGGAACGCCGGAAGGACGGACACCGGCGCCAGCGCGGCGCACTGCACAGTTTCCGTTCCACGTTCGATTTCGAGCCGCGAGTAGAGGATATGGCCCTGGATTGCGGTATCCGTCGCCGCAACGAATTCGCAGAGCACATCGCCATCGGCGCGAAGCTGCTCCACCAGGTTCGCTTCCTCGGCGCGATCGAACGCGTGCGTGATGATAGCGCGGATGGCGGGGTAGTCGCGCGGTTCGGCGGGCCGGATCATGGTGGCTTGTTACTCCTGTGTGCGCGGCTGCCAAGCCTCCTCCTCGACGGAGGAGGTGCGCCCTCGGTGGTGACGATTGGGCCTCACGAGGCACAACCCGCAACACCGCGGGCCTCACCTCCTCAGTCATCGCTGCGCGATGACAGCTCCTCCATCGAGGAGGAGCGTTGGCTCACGGCGTCCACAGGACATCCCGTATGTGCCGTGCGCCGGTCGCCAGCATCACCAGCCGATCAAACCCTAGCGCCACGCCGCTCGCGGGCGGCATGTGCGCAAGCGCGGCGAGGAAGTCTTCGTCGATCGGCCATGTTTTGCCGTAGCGCTTTTGCTTCTCCGCCATATCCGCGACGAGGCGTGCGCGCTGTTCCACCGGATCGCTCAGTTCGCCGAATCCGTTCGCGAGCTCGACGCCGCAGGCATACATTTCGAACCGCTCGGCCACGCTTGGATCATGCTGTGTGCGCTGCGCCAGCGCCGCTTCGCTGAGCGGATAGTCGTGGAGCAAGGTGAGGGTAGGTGAGCCAAGCTGCGGCTCGACGCGCACGATCGTCGCCGCGAACGCGTCGTGCGATAAATCCTCCAACACGCCCGCATGGCGCCGCAGCGCATCGCGTACCGTGAGTTTCTCCGCCTTTGCATTCGGATCGCAGACGCGATCCTTCCAGCGCAGCGGCGATTGCGTCTCCGCCGCCGCGAGCCGCGCCAGCGCCACGCAATCGTCCATCACGTGTTGGTAGGGCGCACCGGCGCGGTACCATTCCAGCATGGTGAACTCTTCGGCGTGCAGCGGCCCGGTCTCGCCGCGCCGCCAGCACTTGCCGAGGAAGAAAATCTTCTCCTCGCCCGCGGCGAGGAGCTTTTTCATCGCGAACTCAGGGCTCGTATGCAGAAAGCGACCGTCGGCGGCGAAGGCATCCACATGCACTTCCGCACCTGGCGAAAACGCAAGCGCTGACGGCTCGACCTCGGTGAAGCCCTCGTCCGCGAACCAGCGCCGCACCGCGGCGGCGATCCGGGCGCGCGCGTCCAGGAAGAGCTTCCGGTCGGCGTGGCGGGCTTTTTCCCAGAACGGGGACGTCATGCCGCTGCCCTCAGGGCGTCGCCCATCTTGGCCCAAAGCGCGAACGCGGCTAAGAGAACGGCCAAATTCCATCCCTTTCGGCAGAAAGCGCGTCCCGGGGCGGGTCCGGGGACGCGGGTATTAGAGGTTTTACGTGGTCAAAGTCATCGCCAGCGACGTGCGCAAAGGCAACGTGCTCGAGCACGAAGACGGCAAGCTTTACGTGGTCATGAGCCACGAGACCTTCCGGCCGGGCAAGGGCACGCCGACCACCACCGTCGTCATGCGCCGCATCGTCGACGGCGTGAAGACCACCGAGACCTACAAGACCACCGATGCGCTGGAGAAGGCGTTCGTCGAGCAGGTGAAGCACCAGTTCCTGTTCGACGACGGCGACGCCGGCCTCGTCTTCATGAATCCGACCAGCTACGAGCAGGTCCATCTGACCCGCGACATGGTGGGCGACTCCGCTGCTTACCTGCAGCCGGAGATGATCGTCGATCTCACCATGTACGAAGGCCAGGCGCTTTCCATCGAACTGCCGCCGCGCGTCACCGCGACGATCGCCACCACCGAGCCGGTGGTGAAGGGCCAGACCGCGTCGTCGTCCTATAAGCCCGCCATGCTCGACATCGGCGTGCGCACCATGGTGCCGCCGCACATCGAAGCCGGCACCCGCGTGGTGATCTCGACTGAAGACGGCAGCTACGTGGAACGGGCGAAGGATTAATCCTTTCGCACGGACCTCAGGGCCGTCCCTAGATAATCTCACCTGCGTTAACGTGCGGCGCGCGTTAGGTAGGTCGCATGACCAAAATCATGCTCACACGCCGTACGGCGCTTCTCAGCGCCGCCGCACTCGCCGCCTGCAAGCCGACGCCACAGGCGCCGGCTGACACTGCAACCACGGTCGCGCCGCCGCCGGACTATCCGCGTTTTACCGCAATCGAGCAGACGCTGGGCGGCGGCACGCTTGGCGTCGCCGCCTTCAACACTGCGACCGGCGCGTGGCTGCGCAACCGCGCCGACGAGCGCTTCGCCATGTGCTCGACGTTCAAATGGGTGCTCGCGGCTTTCATCCTGAACAAGGTTCAGGACGGCGCGCTCAGGCTCGACGCCCAGGTTCGCTACACGCGCGCTGATCTCCTCGGCAATTCGCCGGGCGCGGAAGCCAATGTCGCGCGCGGCTGGATGACCATCGAAGAATTGTGCGCCGCCAGCGTCGAGCAAAGCGACAACGCCGCCGCGAACCTGCTGTTCGCGCAAGTCGGCGGCCCCGCCGCGCTGGACGATTTCGTACATCGCCACGGCGACAGCGTGACGAGCTTCGACCGCACCGAGCCCGAGCTCAACAACATCGCCGCCGGCGATGAGCGCGACACCACGACTCCCGTCGCCATGGCGTCCACCATGCAGCGCTTGCTGCTCACCGATTCCGCGCTCAACGAAGCCTCGCGCCAGAAACTGCTTGGCTGGCTCGAAGCCGCGGTCACCGGCGTGCATCGGCTGAAGGCGGGACTGCCGGCTGGATGGCGCATCGGCCACAAGACGGGCACAAGCGGGCAGGGCGCCGCTAACGATGTCGCGATCCTATGGCCGCCGAGCGGGCCGCCGATTTTGCTCGCGTGCTTTGTGTTGGCGCCTCAGGTAGACGATACGGTGCGCGATGCGGCCCACGCCGCGGTGGCGCGCGCCGTCGCCGAGACCTGGGGCTGAGTTTGCCGAAGACCGTCACGATCTATCACAACCCGAAATGCTCCACCTCGAAACAGGTGCTGGAGATGATCCGCGAAGCGGGTCACGAGCCGGAAGTGGTGGAATATCTGAAGACGGGCTGGACCAAGCCGCAGCTGAAGAAGCTCTTCGCCGACGCCGGTCTCACGCCGCGTGAAGCGATGCGCAAGAAGGCGGCGGAGGATCTGGGCATCGGTGAAAAGGTGACCGACGCGAAGCTGCTGGATGCGATGGTGGAGCATCCGGTGCTGGTGGAGCGCCCGTTCGTGGTGACGAAGAAGGGCGCGTTGCTGGCGCGGCCGAAAGAACGAGTGCGCGAAATCCTCTAGCCTTGAGCAAATGAACTCCGTCATCCTGGGCTCGCGCAGCGAGACCGGGATCCAGGGGATCGTAGAGCACCGGCGCTTATGGCCCCTGGATCCGACCGTGCTCCGCACGTCCAGGATGACGGAGTCTGCAAAGGGTCGGCGTGCTATCGCGGCGTCAAAATCGCGCCGATCCGATCCGGGCCGCGCGTGCGCTCCAGGTGCGGATACCTGAGGCCGCCGTGATAGTTGAGCGTGACGGTGCGATACTGATCGCCGTCCTTCACCATCAGCTCGATATTGGTGTTCTCGTCCTTCGCCGACGTGATCGCGCGGCGCAGCGCTTCGGCGCTGTATGAGACACCGTTCACCGCCAGCACGGTGGTGCTCACGGTGATGCCCTGGTTGAACGCTGGCCCATCCCACATCACCTGCGTGACCGCGCCGCCTTCGCCGAAAGCAAGCCCGACCGAGTACATGAAATCGGCCGACTTGTTCCACGTCTCCGCGTCGCGCTGATATGCGCTTCGCTCTTCGGTGTAGACGAGACGCCAGCCGCCACGCGCCAGGCCGTCGAGCGGGGGCTCGGCGTGGACGTCGTAGATGCGCTCGCGCAGGAATGTCGCCCAGTCGTACGGTTGCACGCGGTTCAAGGTCGCGACGACGTCTTCGAACGTATACGTGTTGACGCGCCAGTCGCCGTTGCGGCTGTTGAAGAAGAGGCGCGCGAAATCGTCGAGCGAGCGGCGCCCGCCTGAGCGCTCGCGGATCAAGGTGTCCGCATCGAGCCAGACGAGCTGGCCCTCGGAATAGTAGTCTTCACTGCGCTGCCAGTTGAGCCACGGCGCCGGCCGGCGCGCGGATGCGATCGGATCGTTGGTCGTATCTTCCACCGGGCGCCATTGGCGGCCGACGCGGTTCTGATACGTCGCCGCCGTCAGCGCCAGCGCGTCGAGCGCCTGCTGGCGCGTGTGCAGGCCGGAGCGCGCGGTCAGCACCATGCTGCCGTAATATTGCGTCATGCCTTCGTAGACCCAGAGCAGGCTGCCGCGCATCGGCACGTCATAGTTCGGGGTCCACAGATCCGCAGGGCGGCGATACTTGCCGTTCCAGGAATGATTCAGTTCGTGCGGCATGGTCGCGCGCGAACTGGCGGAATGGTCCCAGTCCGTGAAGAACGCAGCCGGCAATCCGTTTTCGCTGGAGCGATGGTGTTCGATGCCACGCCCGCCGGCGCGATCACTCAGCAGCAAGAGCAGATCGTAATGATCGAACGGCCGCGTGCCGTAGAGGCGGTAAGCCTGCCGCACCAGGTTGCGATGCAGCCGGATCTGCTCGGCGGTAGCTTCGATCTGATCGGCGCGATCGGCGACGATGTTGAGATGGATACGCGCCGGCCCGCCCGGATCGAGATCGATGCGGCGGAAGTGGCGGCCGGCGTAGAGCGGAGAATCTACCAGGGTCTCGAGATCGGTTTCAGCAAAGCGCGTGGTCGCGCCGCTGGTCTGCGCGCCATCGAGCGCGGTGGCGAATTGCCAGTTTTCCGGCAGGGTGAGCTGCGGCGCGTAGCGGATGCGGGTCGCATAATAGCCGGCCGGATAGAGCAGCACCGTGTTCCAGTTCAGGTCCATCAGTTCGCGCGTGACGTTGATGCGGCCTTGCGCGCTTGCGGTCGGGGACAGGTGCTGAAACGACACTTCAAGCGCCGTTGCGCCGGCCGGCGCATCGACGTGGAAAGCGAAGACGTTGACCGGATCGCGCCGCCACGGAATCACTTGGCCGTTTGCGCGCACCTCCAGACCGGCAAGAAAATTGATGGGCCCGCGCGGCGCATGGTTGCCGGGAATCCATTCGGGGTAGAGCAGCGTGACCGGGCCCGGGCCCGCGATCGGGATGGTTTCCCGGACGCGGAAAATGCCGCGCTGAACATCACTCGCATCGACCTGCAGCTGGATCACGCCCGGATAGGCTACGTCCTGCGGCGCTGCGATCGCAGGCGGCATCGGCGCGCCCTGCTGCGCGTTCGCGCTTGCCGCAAGGCCGGCGCCGATCACGGCCGCCATGGCGAGTGCGCGCAATGTCTTGAAGCTCATGGTCGATCCCCAAACTCGTCCGACCGTTCAGCCCTAAAGCGTCCAGGCCGTCAACGCGGCACACCTGCGAGATGCGACGAACGAAGCCGCTGGCAAGAGCAACCGCGCTCGGCTAGGTTCAACCGCGTCGAACAAGGGAACGCGGTGTGATTCCGCGGCTGCGCCCGCAGCTGTAAGCGGCGAGTTTCGAGGCCAAGCGCCACTGGTGAGAAACCGGGAAGGCGGCCACGAGACGAAGACCCGCAAAGCCAGAAGACCTGACGACATATGCCCAGGGTCCGGGGTCGTGGCCCGTAGGAGGTCGTGTGCGGTTGCTTCTGTTTGCGCTGGCGCTTCTCTGCGCGACGCCCGCTGCGGCGCAGCCGATGCGCGTGGTGTCGCTCGACTATTGCGCCGACCAGTTCGTACTCGCGCTCGCCGATCGCAGCCAGATCGCGGCGGTGTCGCGCGGCGCGGCGCGGGATGATTCCTACTTCCGCGATCGCGCGCATGGGCTTCGGCAAACGCGCGGCACTTTGGAAGAAGTGCTGGCGCTGCACCCCGATCTCGTTGTGCGCAGTTGGGGCGGGCCGTGGGACGCTGAGGCCGTGTACGGCCGTTTCGGCGTTCCCGTACTGCAAGTCGGCGATACAGTGACGTTCGCGCTGGCGCGCGCGGATTTGCTCGACGCGGCGGCCCGATTGGATCAGCGCGAGCGCGGCGAAGCGATCGCACGAGACCTTGATGCGCGCCTCGCGCGATTGCATGCGAACGCCCCGGCCGACGCGCCGCCGGTGATGTATCTCTCTGCCGGGGGGGCGGTCGCGGGAAGGGGCGTTCTGATGGACGAGGTCATCGCCGCCGCCGGCGGGCGCAATGTCTGGACCGGGCAGAGTTGGACCGTGCTGCCGCTTGAGCGAATGGTCGAAACGCCACCGGTACTGATCGCGACCGGCTTCTTCGGCACCGCCCGCGAGCGCATGAACGCCTGGTCGCCATCGCGTCACCCCGTGCTGCAGCGGGCGCTCGCGCACGCGCGGCGCGTGGATTTGCCCGCGGCCGCGATCTCTTGCGAAGCGTGGTACGCGGTCGATGCGGCCGAGAGCATCGCCGCGGCGTTGCGCACATGAGCGTGACGCGCGTTTCCATTTTGCTGCTGGCGTTGAGCGGCCTTGCGATGGTGGCGGCGCTGACGCTGGGCCCCGTGCCGCTGCCGCTTGATGCGCTGGCGCGCGATGATCTCACCACGCGGACGATTGTCTGGGAAATCCGCTTTCCGCGTGCGTTGGTGGCCTGGCTGGTGGGCGCAGCGCTCGGGCTTGCGGGGGCCGCGCTGCAGGGCCTGCTGCGCAATCCGCTCGCGGACGCCGGCGTGCTCGGCCTCTCCGGCTTCGCAGCGCTGGGCGCGGTGATCGCATTTGCTTTTGGATTGACCGCTTTCGCACCGGCGGCGGCGCTATTGTTCGCGCTGTTCGCTGCGGCGCTGGTGACGGCGCTGGGTTGGACCGCGCGCGGGCCCGCGAGCTTGACGCTGATCGGCATAGGGCTTTCGAGCTTCGCCGGCGGTCTCATCGCGCTGGCGCTCAATCTCGCGCCGAACCCCGGCGCGCTTTCGGATCTTGTAAACTGGACCTTGGGGTCGGTGGAGGGACGGTCGCTCAACGACGCAATGCTTGTCGGTGCGTTCCTTCTCGTGGGCGCGGTCCTCGTCTTTTTCGCGGCCCGCGGGCTGCAAGCGCTGACGCTTGGTGAGGAGGCCGCCGCCGCGATCGGCGCCGACCTCCCACGAACACGCACGCTGGTCGTGCTCGGCGCAGCGGCGTGCACCGGCGGCGCCACCGCCGTCGCCGGCGTCATCGGCTTCGTCGGCGTCGCCGCGCCGCATCTGGTGCGCGTGCTGGTGGGACACGATCCGGCGCGCCTGCTCGTGCCGAGTGCGCTGGCGGGCGGGGCGCTGCTCGTCTGCGCCGATGTCATCGTGCGGGTGCTGCCGACGGATACAGAATTGAAGCTCGGCGTGGCGGCGGCGTTGCTCGGGGGTCCGGTGTTTGCGCTGATTGCGGCGCGTCTGGCGGCGCGAGGGAGCGAGGCATGAGCGCGCTCCTGAGCTTGGATGGGGTCGGGGTCACTCTCGGCGGACGCGCGGCTTTGACCGGGATATCGCTGAAGCTGACGGCAACCCAGGTGGTGGCGCTGCTCGGCCCCAACGGCGCGGGAAAAACGACGCTGATGCGCGCAGCGCTCGGCATCCTGCAGGCAAGCGCCGGCGGCGTTCGCCTCGGCGGTGACGATCCGCGCGTGCTTTCGACGCGCGCGCGCGCCCTCCGCGCGGCGTACCTGCCGCAACGCCCGCATGCGATCTGGCCGGTGCGCGTCGAAGACATGGTGGCGCTCGGTCGCTTCGCGCACGGCGCCGCGCCGGACCGGCTGGCGCCGCCGGACCGCGCGGCCGTGGATGCGGCCCTCGCCGCGTGCGCGCTGGAGCCGCTGCGGCGGCGGCGCATGGATGAAATTTCCGGCGGCGAGAAGGCGCGCGCGCACCTTGCCCGCGCTTTGGCTCAGCACGCGCCGCTGCTGGTGCTGGACGAGCCGACGGCGGGGCTTGATCCGGCGCAGGCGCTCGCGGTGGCGGACATCATGCGCGCCCATGCCGGCGGTGGTGGCGCAGTGTTGATGTCCACACACGATATCGCTCTCGCCGCTCGATGCGCGGATCATGTACTGCTTTTGAATGACGGGGCGGCGATCAGTGCGGGCGCGCCGGAGGAGGCGCTTGATCCGGCGTCGATCACCAAGGCCTATGGGAGAAGTGGGAGATTGGAGCGGTTGAGCGACGGCGCTTTCGTCGCCGCATTCGAGTAGCGCGTCCTAGAGCTTGAACGCGCCGCTCTGAATGTCCGCGTAGAGTTCCGGCGTCACCGGCTGGTAGAGGAACGTGCCGGGCGGACCGAAATAGAGCGGCTGTTCGACCTGCGAGGGATCGAAGCCGTCGCGCACCAGATCGACCTTGCGATACTTGAACGTGCCGGTGGTTTCGATCTTCGGCTGGATGCGCACGAACATCGGCTGCGCGTAAGCCGGCAGCTCCTTGGCGAGAAACGTGCGCAAGCCTTCGAGGTCGAAATCGTCGCCCGGCGTGATCGCCGCCATGCCGGCGCGACCGTCGAGCCTGGCGATCTTTACGCCATACACGTTCACTTCCTCGACGCCGGGATAGCGGCCGATGACTTCTGCGACTTCGGTGGTGGAGACGTTCTCGCCCTTCCAGCGGAAGGTGTCGCCGATGCGGTCGACGAAGTAGAAGTAGCCTTCCTCGTCCTGGCGCAGCAGATCGCCGGTGCGAAACCACATATCTCCTTTCTCGAACACGTCGCGCAGGATTTTTTTGTCGGATGCCGCCTTATCGGCGTAACCCGAGTAGGCGTGCCGCGCATCCTCGGTGATGTGCCCGACGGCCTCTCCCGGTTCGCCCTGCGGCGCCTCGCGGCAGAGCCCGTCGGCGCCGCGGATCGGTTCTTCCTTGTCGATGTCGAACGCCACCAGACGAGCGGTGAAGCTCTTACGAAGATAGGCCGGAACGCGGCCGATCGCGCCTTGCTTGCCGTCATAGTTGAACAGCGACACGTTGCCTTCGGTGGAGCCGTAGAATTCAAGGATGCGGGGCACGCCGAAGCGTTCCTGAAAATCCTTCCAGACGTCAGGCCGCAAGCCGTTGCCGAAAGCCAGACGCAATTTGTGAGCGCGCTCGAGCTCGTGCTCCGGCTGGTTCACCAAGTAACGGCAAAGCTCGCCGATATAGACGAAGACTGTGCAGCCGTGCTCGTTGATGTCGTTCCAGAAATGCGTCGCCGAGAATCTGCGGCGCAGCACCAGCGTGGCGCCTCTCAACAAGGCGGCGCCGACGCCGCAAAGTCCGCCGGTCGAATGGTAAAGCGGCAGCGCGTTGTAGACCGTGTCTTTCGGGCTTGTCTTGGTCGCGCCGGCAAAGGCCCGCATGTAGAGCTGCGCGCGCACATGTGTGATCTTCGCCGCCTTGGGCATGCCGGTGGTGCCGGATGTATAGATGTAGAGCGCGACGTCGCCCGCCTTGATGCCGGCGCGAACCGTCCGCGGCGGCCGTTCAGGGGCCATCCTGGGCGTCTTTAGATCGAGGGCGCGGCGCTCGTCACTCAGGTCGCCGGGGGCGTCGATGATCCAGTAGGTGAGCGGACGTGCGAGCTGCGCCCGGATGGTGTCGATCGACGCGATGGTGTCGCTGTCGGTGATGACGTGCGAGGCGCTTGAGATCGACAGCGAATGCGCAAGCGCCGCGCCGGTGAGGTTTGAATTGATCAGCGCCGTCGCAACGCCGCGTTTGGCGAGGCCCATCCAGGCGGGCACGTACTCGGCCCGGTTGGGGAGCAGCAGCGCCACGGTGTCGCCGTGCTCCAGCCCCCGCGCTTCGGCCCAGGCCGCGAAGCGGTTGGCGAGCGCGTCGAGCTGGCGATAGGTGTAGCGCGCGCCTTCGAAGATGAGCGCGGTGTGATCCTCGAACTTGTCGGCCGCCGCTTCGAAGTCGTCGCAAATGAGATTGTTCGACTCCGGATCGATCTGGCGGACGGCGAGCAGCGTGCGCGCCAAACCGTCCAGGAACCGATACTCGCGCGCGATCCGCGCCATCACGTCCATCGCCAATCTCCGGGCGTCTTGTGTAGTGAGGTTCGCTGCGCGGCGAAACCGCGCCCGGGCGCGGCTTATTAGGCGGCGAGCACGCTTTCCACGGCTTTGAGCAACGCGGCTTCGTCGAACGGCTTGTGCAGCAGCGTCGGGCGCGAGGGGCTGCGCTCGATCACGGCTGCGTCGGCGTATCCCGAAACGATCAGCACTTTGAGGCCGGCCGCTTTCGCCCGCCCGCGTTCGGCGAGCTCAAGGCCGTTCATGCCCGGCATCGAATAATCGGTCAGCAGCAAGTCAGGCGGATCGCTCTCCAGCCGCATCAGCGCCACGCCGACGTCCTCGGCCTCGGTGGCGTTGTAGCCCGCATCGCGCAGGGCTTCGGCCATGAAGGCGCGGACGCCCGGTTCATCGTCGACCACCAGAATGGAGCGTCCGCCGCCGCGCGCTTCCACCACGATCGCTTCCACCGGCGGCGGCGACGCACGTGCGGGCGCCTCCGTACGGGGCAGAACCAGCTTGATCGATGTGCCACGTCCGGGTGCGGTCTCGATATCGACGCTGCCGCCGGATTGCTGGGCCGCGCCGTACACTTGCGAGAGGCCGAGCCCGGTGCCCTTGCCGGCGGGCTTCGTGGTGTAGAACGGCTCAAGCGCGCGATCGGCCACCTCGCGCGGCATGCCCATGCCATTGTCGCTGACGACGAGGTCGATGCAGCCTTCCTGCTTCGACGGTTTCACCGCGATTTCGATGCGGCCGCCGCCGGGCATGGCGTCGCGCGCATTGATGGCGAGGTTGAGCACCGCCAGTTCGAGCTGGTTGGCGTCGCTCTTCACCCAGCGTGCATCCGGTGAGAGCGAGAACACCAGCATGATTTCGGGATCGATGGAGCGCCGCAGCAGCTCTTCCATACCGCGCACCAATTCGTGCAGATCGACCGCCGTGAGCTCGGTGCGCTTGCCGCGCGAGAAGGCCAGCAATTGCTTGGTGAGCTTGTCGCCGCGCTTGGCCGCATCCAGCATGTTTTCGGCGATCCAGCGCGATTGCGGATCTTCCAGCCGCTTCAGCAGCATGCCGAGGCCGCCGATCATCACGGTCAGCAGATTGTTGAAGTCGTGCGCGACGCCGCCGGTGAGCTGACCGATCGCTTCGAGCTTTTGCGCCTGCGCCAGCCGCGCCTCGGCGTTGCGGCGCTGTTCGAGATCGCGAAACACATAGAAGACGAACCCGGCCGCCAACGCGATCGCAAAGAGCGCGCCCAGCACCAGGGTGACGTAGGAGAGGACTTGGGGGCGGTCGAGCAGAGACGAGGCGACGGCGATGTGGGCGGTCCAGCCGCTCACCGGCGAGCGATAAAAGGTGGTGTAATTCTGGAAGCCCTCCAGAGTGCGGCCGGAGTAGAGGCCGCTGAGCTCTCCCGAGGCCACGGCAGTGCGGACATATTCCGTGGCGGGCGTGCCCACGCGCGCTTCGAAATCGATGTTGCGGGCGATGAAATTGCCGTTGCGGTCGGCGATCGCCGAGACCGTGTCGCGCGGCGTGCGCTCGAGCAGCGCGCTTTGAAAGATGCTGGGATCGATGGCGACGCTCAGCAGAAAGCGTGGCGCAGCGCTCCCGTTCGGCAGCGGCATGTGCAGATAGGTGCAGGGGCAGCCCGGGCCGTCGCGATAAGCGCCGTCGACGAAAGGCTGCGGCGTTCCCGGCTGCATGGCCGCGGCCACCGGCGCCGGCGGGGCGATGCCGCGCGGGTAGTAGCCACGCCGGAGATCGAACACTTCGCGGCGCGTCTGCAGGTCCGAGACGATGACGTTGCGCCAGTGCGGGTTCAGAGCGCTGACATCGCGCGCGCGGCTGAATGCGGCGCGCCAGTCGCGGTCGCGCAGCGACGGCGCCGTGGCCAGCACCCGCATGGCGGAAAAATCCTCGGCGATGCGGGCGTCGGCGAGCATGACGATCTGCTCGGCCCGCGCCAGCGCCTCATTCTTCACATCGTCGCGCTCGCGGCCGAGCACGAACAGCACCTGCAGCACGACAAGCAGGATGAGCGGCAGCGCCAGTGCGCCGCCGATCAGAATCAAGGACCGCTGGAACGGTGTGCCCGTCACCTAAACTCCCGCTCGAAACAGGAGTCTAGGCGCCGCATTCCCGGCTCGCAATGGGAACCGGGGTTGAATTTTAGCGGCAGGCCGTCAGAACCGCCGCGACGCTGGCGTCCCACGGATAGACAGTGCGCGCGCCGGCGATCTCGGCGCCGAAGCGTTCGGTCGGCGTGCCCAGCATGCCGATCAGCGGCGTTTTCTCCGGCGCATTATCGGCCACGGTCGCCGTCACATTGGGCAGGCCCTCGTTGAAGCTCTGCGCGGGCAGATCGAACGTCTGCGTCGCGGTGAAGAGGCGAATGGTGGTCGCCTGGTCGGGCGCCAGTTCGTGCTCGACCGAGAGCGAGATCTTGCCGCTCGGCATCTCGCACACGACGGTGATGACGCACTCCGATTGCGGCGCGCCGAAGCAGGCCGAGGTGACGCCTTCATCCGTGCGCGAAATCCAGGCGCCGGTCTGCACTTCGCCCGCGAGCGCGGCGACGTAGGGATTTTGCGGCGCCTGCGCCGCTTCTTCGGCGTTGGTCGCCGTCGTGCTGTCGGCATTTTGCGCCGGCGGCGAACAGGCGGCGGCCAGGAGGGCGAGGGCGATAAGGAGCGTGCGCATGGGCGCCATCCTAGCTTCGAAATCGCGCCTGGGCAGTCCATATTTTTGCGCTGACGCAATGCGGCGCGGGCCCGCGGCGAAAACATGTCCGCATGGATACAAGCGCCGATGTCTCAGTGGTCGACATGACCGCGCAACCGTTCGCCTATGTCACGCGCCAATGCGCCATGGCCGATATCGGCCGCACCATCGGCGAGGCGTTTCCCGTGCTGGGCGCGGCTTTGGCGCAGGCCAAGACGGCGCCGGTCGGCCCGCCGATGGCGCGCTACAGCAATGTCGCCGACGGGCGCGTCACCATCGATCTGGGTTTCCCGGTGCGCGAAGCCATGCTGACCAGCCTCCGCGCCGCGGGCCTCAGCACCGGCGCCACCGCCGGCGGCAAAGCCATGCATGCGGTGCATGTGGGCCCCTATGAGACGGTGAAGACGACCTACGATGCGATCCTCGCCGCCTTCCGCGCCGCCGGCGCCGCGCCGGCCGACGACATGTGGGAGCGCTATCTCAGCGGCGCCGAAGCCGCCCCCGCCGAACAGCGCACGGATGTGTTCTGGCCGCTGAAGCCGGCAAGGGCGTCTTACGAGTAGCTCATCCCCCGCGCTGCAAGACTCCAGCACGCACGGTTCACGCTTGCGGGCGCCCGGCTGCAGCGATACAGCCCCGGACTTAGCTGAGAGGGGCGGGGGAGATGGATTTATCCGGGTTTACGCGTTTCGTTGATCCCGAAGGCCGCTGCTCCGATCCGCGCATGATCAATGCCGTGGCGGCCTATTGCGGCGTGGCGCTGGCGGGGCCGGAAGACATCGCGCATGCGCGGGCGCTCTGCGTGGCGCGCATTTCCGAGAATGTGGTGAGCGAAGCGACGCTGCAGCTGGTGCAGAACATCACCGGCGCCAGTGTGTTTGTGGCGCGTGAAGATGGCGTCGTCACCGGGATGACGGCGTTCTTCCTGGTGCGGCCCGAAGGCATGCGTGCGCTCGACGAGCGCCGCTTCGATACGCTGAACGTCAATCCCGACTATATCTGCCGGCCGCGGGAAACGCCCGCGGGCGGTTATGCGTGGGGATTCGTGGGCTCCACCGACAAAGGCGCGGGGCGCGCGGTGAAGGCCTCGATCGCAGTGCGCGAGACGTTGTTCTGGGCGTTGCCGGGCTATACGCGCGCGGCCACCGATGACGGCGCGCGGCTCATTTTCGGGTCGCTCGGGTTCAAGCCGGTCGAAGGCGTTCCGCAACTGGCGCGCTATGACGGCCGCGATCAGCCCTTGATCGGGCTCACCGGCGCCGCTGCGTCGTGAGTGGCGCGCCGCAAGTCAGCGTCGAGGTCGTGCGCACGCTCGACCAGCTGACGCAGGTCTATGCGTTGCGCGGCATCGTTTATGTCGGCGAGCAAGAGTGCCCGTTCGCGGAAGAGTTCGACGGCAACGATCTGAGCGGCGCCACACATTTGCTGGCGCGCATCGGCGGCGAGCCGGTGGGCGCCGTCCGCATCCGCTGGTTTGCGGGCTTTGCGAAGCTTGAGCGCGCCGCGGTGGCGCCGCGTCATCGCGACAGCGGCGTGGCGCGCGCCCTATGGCAGGCGAGCGCCGAGATGGCGGCGCGCAAGGGCTATCGCCATATCCTGGGTCACATCGAGCCGCGGCTCTTGGACTTCTGGGAGAATTGCGCCGGCTTCCGGCCGCGCGCGGGGCGCGCGCCGTTTCGCTTTTCCGACCGCGACTATATCGAGGTGATCGCCGAAACCCCGGCGTGCGCGAATGCCATCGATCTCGACGCGCCGCCGCTCGTGCTGCTGCGCCCCGAAGGCGCGTGGGACGAAGCCGGCGTACTCGACGCTTCCGCGGCGCGCGGAACCGCGGCGGGGCGCTTAGCTTAGGCCTTGCCGCCGTCGCGCGCGGCGACGGGCAAGTGCTAGGCGGGGCCTTCGCCTTCGGGATATGCCCCCAAATGATCGAACCAGCTGCGCGCCTCCGGCTTGCACAGGGCGATGAAAGCCAGCGCGTACTGTTCGGCGATTTCTTTCGAGGGAAACAGATCGGGTCCTGGCGTGAACCCCGGCTCCCAGACGCCGATGCGCCGGTTGACGCGCACGCGCCGGTACACCTGATACCAATTGCGCCACTGCTTCGCTGGCGCGGAGCGGACGAGCGGCCGGTCCTCAAGGTCAAGCATCGGGCCCACATAGGCGCGCCGCGCGCGATGTCATGAGCGCAAGCGAATCATTTTTTCGCGGGCATGAACCCCCTCCCCCGAGCGGGGGAGAGGGCAGGGTGAGGGGGCGGCGCAGGCGTGGGATGCGCGGTTGCGCGCGCGGCGCGTGATGATGTTCGACGGAGCCGGCCCCTCACCCTAGCCCTCTCCCGCACTGCGGGAGAGGGGACAACGGCGCTAGTCGATCGGGTCGCGCTTTTCGCCGGTGGGATGGACGTAGATTTCGCCGCCGGTGTTTCTGAACGCGGCGCTCATCTCCGCCATCCCCGCTTCCTGCGCTTCTTTGGCTTTCGCGTAGTCGCGCACGTCCTGGGTGATTTTCATGCTGCAGAACTTTGGCCCGCACATGCTGCAGAAGTGCGCGGTTTTGTGGGCGTCTTTTGGCAGGGTTTCGTCGTGAAAGGCTCTCGCGGTGTCGGGGTCTAAGCCGAGATTGAACTGATCCTCCCAGCGGAATTCGAACCTGGCGCGGGAGAGGGCGTCGTCGCGCGTGCGCGAATAGGGATGGCCCTTCGCCAGGTCGGCGGCGTGGGCGGCGAGTTTGTAGGTGATGACGCCGGTTTTGACGTCGTCGCGGTCGGGCAGGCCGAGGTGCTCCTTCGGCGTGACGTAGCAGAGCATCGCGGTGCCGAACCAGCCGATCATCGCAGCGCCGATGGCTGAGGTGATGTGGTCGTAGCCGGGGGCGATGTCGGTGGTGAGGGGGCCAAGCGTGTAGAAGGGCGCCTCGCCGCAGACGGCGAGCTGCTTGTCCATGTTGGCTTTGATCTTGTGCATGGCGACGTGGCCGGGGCCTTCGATCATGGTCTGCACGCCGTGCGCCCAGGCGATCTTGGTGAGTTCGCCCAGAGTTTCGAGTTCGGCGAATTGCGCGGCGTCGTTGGCGTCGGCGATGGAGCCGGGGCGGAGGCCGTCGCCGAGCGAGAAGCTCACGTCGTAGGCGCGCATGATTTCGCAAATTTCTGCGAAGTGCGTGTAGAGGAAGCTCTCTTTGTGGTGCGAGAGGCACCACTTGGCCATGATCGAGCCGCCGCGGCTGACGATGCCGGTGACGCGCCTGGCGGTGAGGTGGATGTAAGCGAGGCGCACGCCGGCGTGCACGGTGAAATAGTCGACGCCTTGCTCGGCCTGTTCGATGAGCGTGTCGCGATAGACCTCCCAGGTGAGATCTTCGGCGACGCCGCCGACTTTTTCGAGCGCCTGGTAGATCGGCACGGTGCCGATCGGCACTGGGCTGTTGCGGATGATCCAGTCGCGGATGTTGTGAATGTTGCGGCCGGTGGAGAGGTCCATCACCGTGTCGGCGCCGTGGCGGATGGCCCAGACCATTTTGTCGACTTCTTCCGCCATGGAGGAGGTGACGGCGCTGTTGCCGATATTGGCGTTGATCTTCACCAGGAAGTTGCGGCCGATGATCATCGGCTCGAGCTCGGCGTGATTGATGTTCGCCGGAATGATGGCGCGGCCGCGGGCGATCTCGCTGCGGACGAACTCCGGCGTGACGAAATCGGGGATGGAAGCGCCGAAATCCTCGCCGTCGCGGATGAAGTCGGAGCCGGGGACGCGGCGCATGTTTTCGCGGATGGCGACGTATTCCATCTCCGGCGTGATGATGCCGCGGCGGGCGTATTCGAGCTGCGTGACGGCGGCGCCGGCTTTGGCGCGCAGCACGCGCGGCTGCTTCGGGAAGGGCGGCGTGAGTTTTTCGGCGCTGACGTTGCCGTTGTCTTCATCTTTGACTGCACGGCCGTCGATCTCTTCGACGTCGCCGCGGGCTTTCACCCATTCGCCGCGGGCGCGGGCGAGCCCGGTGTTGATGTCGATGACAGCGTCCGGATCGGTGTAGACGCCGGAGGGATCGTAGATCGTGACCGGCGGTTCGTTGGCGGTCGGGTGCACCGCGACTTCGCGGAACGGCACGCGCAGATCGGGATGCGCGCAGCCGGAGGCGTAGACTTTGCGCGAGCCGATCAGCGGGCCAGTCGTAACGCTTGGCGCGAACGCAGTTGGGTTTTCGGGCTTATTCATAAGCGCTCCTCCCTCCGCCGGTGCTAACCGGTTCAGGTTCGACGGGTCAGGACGATGCGTCCAATCTCAGCCGCGGAGATTCTCTGAATCCGGCGCGGCTCCCCGGGAATGGGCGTGATGTACGCCGCGCGGCCCGGCGCTTCAAGCGCGCTTGGCGACCCAGCCGACAAAGGTGAGATAAATGCCGAGGAGCGCGCTGAGCGCGGTGGCGACCAGCATGACGATCGGGTTGCGCGCGACCTGGGTGGCCATGCCGATCACCAGTTCCGGCGTCAGCCCCAGCATCACGCCGCGCAGGGTGATGAGGGCCGCCAGCACGGTGACGACGATAGCGGCGATCGACGTCAGATGATGATGGAACGCCAGCGCCGTGAGGCCGATCACGGTGGTGAAGGCGCCCGTCACCAGCAGCAGCGGCTTATCGTGCGCGAACGCCGGCAAAATCAGCGGCAGCTGCTCGTAGAGCGAAAACATGATGATGGCGATGAAGATGAGATAAGGGCCGGCGATGCGGGCGATGATGCGGGTGGCGTTGGCTTGCGCGTCGGTCATCGTGGCCTCGGATGTTGCGCGCGGAAACTGGAACTGGGCGCCGCGGGCGTCAAGGGAGCGTGCGACGGAACACAAGATCGCGCGTGAGCGCGGCGATCCTGGTGCGGCCGGTGAGCGCCATGGTCTGCAGAAGCTCGTTGCGCAGAATGGCGATGGCGCGCGCGACGCCGGCCTCACCCGCTGCCGCAAGCCCGAACAGATAGGCGCGGCCGATGGCGACGGAATTGGCGCCCAGCGCCAGCGCTTTGACGATGTCGGTCCCGCGCCGGACGCCGCCGTCGAAAATGATCTCTGTCTGGCCGCCGATCGCGTCGGCGATGGCGGGCAGGGTGTCGATGCTGGCGGGCGCGGCGCCCAGCTGGCGGCCGCCGTGGTTGGAGACCCAGACCGCATCGGCGCCGGCGGCGATGCAGCGCTGCGCGTCTTCGGACGTGGCGATGCCCTTGATGGCGAGCTTGCCACCCCAGTTCTGCCGCAGCCAGGCGACGTCGTCCCAGGTGACTTTTTGCGAGAATTGCGCCGCGACGAAATCGATCAGGCTCACATCAATGCGCATGTGCGCGAAATTGGCGGCCTTGACCGGCGTCGTGGTGATGAGGTCGTAGAGATAGCCGGGGCGCGATAATGTTTGCGTCGCGGTCTTCCAGTTCACTTTCGGCGGGATGGTGAACATGTTGCGGAAGTCGCGCTCGCGATTGCCGGGGACCGGCAGATCGGCGGTGAGCAGAATGGCGCTGAAGCCCGCCGCCTTGGCGCGCGCCAGCGTTTCGACGATGAGGCCGCGGTCCTTCCACACATACATTTGGAAAAAGCGCGGACCTTGATGGCCGGCGGCGATGTCTTCCATCGACGTGGAGGCGATGGTGGAGCAGGCGTAGGGAATGCCCGCGGCTTGTGCGGCGCGCGCCACGGCGAGTTCGCCGCCGCGCGGATGGAAGAGGCGTGAGGAGGCGGTGGGGCTGATGAAGAAGGGAAGCTTCGAAGGCGCGCCGAGGATGGTGGTGCTGGCGTCGAGCTTTTCCACATCGACCAGCACGTCCCAGATGAGTTCGATGTCGCGCAGGCGCTGTTCGTTGCGCTGAAGCGTGAGTTCGTCGTCGGCGCCGCCGTCGATATAGTCGAACACCATGCGCGGCAGCCGGTTGCGCGCGAGCGCGCGCAAGTCCGCAATGTTGTGCGCGTGTGCGAGATTCAACGTCCCCTCCGGCGCCCGTGCATTGCGCCAACACGCGCCAATCGTCAATTTCCGTTAACGGATTGGATGTTGCGGATTTGTTCGGCGCACCGCACGCTCATGCGATGAGCCGAATCGCCAGCGCAACGAAGCAGAACGCCTTCGATGATCTGAACGACGCGCAGCGCGCCGCCGTCGAGCACGGGTCGGGGCCGTTGCTGGTGATTGCGGGCGCGGGGTCAGGCAAGACCAAGACGCTGTCGTGCCGCGTCGCGCGCCTGATCGCCGACGGCGCCGATCCCAACCGTATTTTGCTCCTCACCTTCTCGCGGCGCGCCGCGACCGAGATGACGCGGCGGGTGGCGGCGACGATTGCCGGCGCGGAAGTGACGCTGCCGTGGTCGGGGACGTTTCATGCGATTGGCGCGCGCTTGTTGCGTGAATTGGGGCCGATCATCGGGCTCAGCCCGGATTTCACCATCCACGATCGCGGCGACAGCGCCGATCTCATGGGTCTGGCGCGGCACGAGTGCGGTTTCGGCGCCGGGCCGAAGCGGTTTCCGATGAAGTCGACCTGTTTGTCGATCTACTCGCGCGCCATCAACGCCGAAGAGCCGCTGAGCGAGGTGCTGGCGCAGACGTTTCCGTGGTGCCGCAATTGGGAAGCGGAGCTGAAGCAGCTGTTCGCCAAATACGTGGAGATGAAGCAGGCGCAGAGCGTCCTGGATTATGACGATCTCCTGCTCTACTGGGCCGAAGCCATGGAGCAGGCCGAGATCGCCGAGGAGATCGCGGCGCGCTTCGATCACGTGCTGGTGGATGAATATCAAGACACCAACCGTCTGCAGGCGCGCATCCTGATGCGGCTGAAGCCGGACGGGCAGGGCGTCACCGTCGTCGGCGACGATGCGCAGTCGATCTATTCATTCCGCGCCGCCACCGTGCGCAACATCCTGGATTTTCCGGCGGCCTATGCGCCGGCCGCGCGCGTGGTGACGCTGGAGGAGAATTATCGCTCGACGCAATCCATCCTGGATGCGTCCAACGCGGTGATTGAACGGAGCGCCGAGCGCTTTACCAAAAATTTGCGCACGACCCGCAATGGCGGACCGCTGCCGCGTCTCGTGGATGTGCGCGACGAGGCGGAGCAGGCGCACTATGTCTGTGACGAAATCCTGGCGGCGCGCGAGGGCGGCCTGGAGCTGAAGCAGCAGGCCGTGCTGTTCCGCGCCGCCGATCACAGCGCGCAGGTGGAACTTGAACTGCAGCGGCGCGACATTCCGTTCATCAAGTTCGGCGGGCTGAAGTTTCTCGAAGCCGCGCACGTGAAGGACCTGATCGCGATTTTGCGCTGGGGTCAGAACGGCAGCGATCGTCTGGCCGGGTTTCGCGCGCTGCAGCTGGTGCCAGGCGTTGGTCCGGCCAAGGCGCAGCGCATGCTTGATGCGCCGCCGGAGCGCGCGTTCGAGGCGGCGCCTGCGCCGTCGCAGGCCCAGGATGTTTGGGAAGCGCTGCGCGCTGTCGTCGAAAGCATGCGCAGCGGCGGCGATTGGCCGGCGGATCTGGAGCGCGCTGCGCAATGGTACGAGCCGGTGCTGGAAGCGCGCTATGATGATGCGCGGGTGCGGGCGGCAGACATCTCTACGCTGGTGCGCCTCGGTGCGAATTATCCGTCGCGCGAAATCTTCCTGACTGATTTGACGCTGGACCCGCCGAATTCCACCAGCGACGAAAGCGGACCGCCGCATCGCGACGACGATTTCGTCATCCTGTCGACGATCCACTCGGCCAAAGGGCAGGAGTGGCGCAACGTGTTCATGCTGAACGCGGTGGACGGCTGCATTCCCTCCGATCTCGCCACCGGCTCGACGTCGGAGATCGAGGAGGAGCGGCGGCTGCTTTACGTCGCGATGACTCGCGCAAAAGATAATCTGCACGTCGTTGTGCCGCAGCGTTTCTACGTGACCCAGCAAGCCAAGAACGGCGACCGCAACATCTTCGCCGCGCGCACGCGCTTCATCCCAGCGGAGCTCACGCGCTATTTCGAGCGCACCAGCTATGCGCGGCCGAGCGCCGGTGGCGCGGCGCGGCCGAGTGCGGCGCCGGTGGACCTGAGCGCCAAGGCGCGCGCGAGGTGGAGTTGACACTTCACAGTCATTCTGGGGCAGCGGAGCGGCGCCCAGAATGACTGGGAGATTTGGAGCGCCTATGTGTATGCCAACACAGAGGTGATCCCATGAAAGACGTCGCCGTCGTTTCCTACTGCCGCACCGGCATCGCCAAGGCTGTGCGCGGGGCGCTGAATCAGACGCACGGCATAGCCATGGCTGCGCACGTTCTGAAAGAAGCGGTTGTGCGAGCGAAAATGGACGCGGGCGAGGTCGAAGATGTCATCCTCGGCTGCGGCCTCCCGGAAGGCGCGACCGGCCACAACGTCGCGCGCAATGCGGCGCTCTACGCCGGCTTCGGCGAGGGCGTGCCGGGCGTCACCGTGAACCGCTATTGCGGCTCGGGACTGAGCGCCGCGTCGTTTGCCGCCAACCGTATTGCTGCTGGCGAAGCGCAAGTGATGATCGCGGGCGGTGTGGAGTCGATCTCGCTCGTGCAGTTCAATCTGAACTTCAACGGTTTCTTCTACGAGCCGCTGCAGCAGAAAATGCCGGCCGTCTGGTGGACGATGAACCAGACCGCCGACTTGACGGCGCAGCGGCACGGCATCTCGCGCCAGGCGCTGGACGAGTACGTCGTCGGCAGCCAGCAGCGCGTCGCGGCGGCGATGGCGGCGGGCAAGTATGGCGAAGAGATCGTGCCGTTCGCGACCAAGATGAAAGTCACCGATAAGGCGACAAAGGAATCGCGCATCGAAGACGTCGTGCTCGATCGCGATGAAGGTCCGCGCCCGGATACGACGCTGGAGGGTTTGTCCAAGCTCGCGCCGGTGTACGAGGGCGGCACGACGACGGCTGGTAACGCGTCGCAACTCTCAGATGGCGCGGCGGCCATTGTCATGATGGACGCCGATCTTGCCGTGAAGCGCGGCTTGCCGATACTTGGACTCTTCCGCGGCATGCAGCTGGGCGCGGTCGCGCCGGAAGACATGAGCACCGCCATCACGCCGGCGATCCGCAAGCTCATGGCGCACCACAAGCTCGGCAAGGACGAGATCGACCTCTGGGAGCTGCACGAGGCTTATGCGGTGACCACGCTCTACAATCAGCGCGAACTCGAGACGCCGTGGGAAAAGACCAACGTCAATGGCGGCGCGATCGCGTTGGGTCATCCGTATGGCATGAGCGGGATCCGCTATCTGGGCTCGACTCTCCTCGAACTCGGCCGCCGCAAGGCGAAGAAGGCCCTCATCGGCGTCTGCACCGCTGGCGGCATGGCCACGGCCGCGTACCTGGAGCGCTAACGCGCGGCGCGAAAGCGCTTGCCAGAAGGTCTCAGTAAACGAAAACGGCGCGATGAGATTCTTCGCCGCTGCGCTTGCCTTCGTCGCACTTACCAGTATCGCGCGCGCCCAGGCGCCGGAGACAATCGTGCTGCGGCCCGCCGCGGTTTGGACCGGCGCGAACGAGCCGGCGCATGCGGGATGGATCGTCGTTGTGTCGGAAGGCCGCATCGCGGCGGTAGGAGCGGATGCGGCGATTTCTTTGCCCCCAGGCGCGCGAGAGGTCGCACTACCGGGCGTGACGCTGACGCCTGGGCTGATCGACGCGCACACGCACCTGCTGCTGCGTGAGTATTCGACGGAATCCTGGGACGATCAGGTGCTGCGCGATAGCGAAGCGACTCGCGTGATCCGCGCCGTCGGTGGCGCGCGCGCGACATTGATGGCGGGTTTCACCACGGTTCGTGAGCTTGGCACTGAAGGCGCGGGCTTCGCCGACGTGGCGCTCCGCCAGGCGCAGGCCGATGGCGCAATGCAAGGTCCGCTGTTGTTCGTTGCGACGCGCGCCATCGTTGCGCGCGGCGCCTATGGGCCGCGCCGCACCGGCTGGCGTCCGGACCTCGACTTGCCACAGGGCGCACAGGAAGCGAGCGGCGTGGAGGAGGTCGTCGCCGCCGTTCGGGATCAGATCGCGCATGGCGCGGACTGGATCAAACTCTACGGCGACTACCGCTTCGGCAATGCGAGCGAGTCGCGACCGACCTTTTCGCAGGCGGAGATGAACGCCGCGGTCGCCACGGCGCACGATGCAGGCGTGCGCGTCGCGGTGCATGCGGTTACGGATGAAGGCATGCGGCGCGCGGCGCTCGCGGGCGCGGACACGATCGAGCACGGCTACAATGGCTCGGCGGCGACTTTCCGGCTGATGGCGCGCCGTCACGTTGCATTGATGCCAACGCTTGCGGCCGCCGAAACGGTGCGCCGCGCCGAAAACGCCAATATCGGCCGCGCGTTTCGGCTGGCCCGCGCCGCTGGCGTCGTCATAGGCAACGGCAGCGACGCTGGCGTTTTTCCGCACGGCCAGAACGCACGCGAACTCGAGTTGATGGTTGAGAACGGCATGACGGCGCGCGAGGCGATGCGCGCTGCGACGGCGATAAACGCGCGGGTGCTCGGGCTTGAGGGCAGGCTGGGACTCATCACTGCCGGTGCGCAAGCCGACATCGCGGGTTTCGCCGGAGATCCGACGCTCGACATTCACGCGCTTCACGAAGTCGTGTTCGTCATGCAGCGTGGCGCGATCGTTCGCGGACGGCCCGACTGACGCGCGCTATTCTTTTGTGTCGTCTTCACCGTTGGAGGCGCGGGCTTCAGGCAAGCGCACTGGCGGCGCTTGCGCTACACTCCAGCCGTCGCGGCGCCAGCGCCATTCGGAAGATGCATCCGCTTGGCCCGCCGGCTTCTCGGCGTGCTGGGCGAGCAACCTCGCTATGTCAGTGCTTTCCCGCCCGTCACCCACCATGAGCCAAGCTTATTGCGGTGGCGGTCGGCGCCTATAGGCATTTCGATAGGCCGTTCGACATAGGCCGTTCGGACTGGCGGTAGTCCAGTAGCGCGGCGGGTGCGTTTGAGACGACCTGCCGCGGCTTTGCGATGCGCGCCGTTGTCATCAAGCTCAAGAGAAAGTGTATTCATCATTACAAGCCTCTCTGACTAGAGGTGCGAATGACAGCCAAGAGGGTGGCGGCGCCAGATGGCGAGGGTCGCAGCTTCAATTATCTGCAAAGCACCGCGCCGGGCTGCGTCGTGATCCCGGCGCGCAGCGATGAAGTCCGCACAGCCGCTGACGCGGTGGCGCGCGCGGCAGAAGTGGTGGAGCGTCCGAACCCGGTGCGCCGTATCGGCGCAGCTCAACTCGATGCGGCCAAGCAACTCCTCATGCGCACCGCGCGTCAGCAATTGGCGCTGGCGCGCGACGCCATGCTGCAGGCGGCGCCTGCTGGTTTGCCAGGGTTGCCCCAAGGGACTGAGGCTCATGCCGGCGCCGCAGTGCAAGCCGCGCTCGCCATCGTTTGGAATGCGCTGGGCGAACTGGAGACGCTGCGTGGCGACGCAGACGCAGCGGTCGCCGCCTATCGCAGCGCTATCGCGCTCGCTCCCGACGACGTTTTCGCACATGCGCAGTTGGCGGAGGTGTTCGAGAGCCGTCACGACGTTGCAGCGGCGATGATGCATGCGCGCAAAGCGTTACGCGGCGATCCTACTCACGCCGCGGCCGGCATCGCGCTGGCGCGTTGCCTGCTCCGCGAAGGCAGCTACGCCGACGCCGAAGGTGCGGCGCTGGCGGCGACGAAAGCGCGGCACGCCGAGGCGGATGAACAAGCGCTCGCCTGGACACTGGCGGGCGAGGCGCGCGATCGCATGGACAACGCCAGGGCCGCATTCGAATCGTTCAACCAGGCCAATCGGCTTATGCGACAGCGCTACGGAGACGCGACGCAGCGCGGACATCCCGCGCATCCCGCCAACGTGCGTGCGCTGACCAATATCGTTGAAACCTCAAGCGCGGCGGCCTGGCGAGGCGCATCAACGCACGCCACTCCAGCCCCCGCATTTCTGATCGGCTTCCCTCGTTCCGGCACAACGCTGATCGAGCAGGCGCTTTCATCGCACCCGGAGATCGTCTGTTTGGGCGAGACAGAGCACCTTTTCGAAGCGCTCTCGATGGTGCTGAAAGACGGCGATCTGTTCGCGCGCATCGGCGCGCTGACGGTCACGGAGATCGAAACCATCCGCGCCGCCTATCGCGACATCGTGCGAGCCGATCATCCGGACGCGGCGGGGCGGCTCGTCGTCGACAAGCACCCGCTGCACATCACCATTCTGCCATTGATCCACAAGGTCTTTCCCGATGCAAAGATCGTCCTCGCCGGGCGCGATCCGCGCGATGTCGTGCTCTCGTGCTATCAGCAATGCTTCGGCGTGAACGTCGCCACCATGCAGTTTTGGGATCTCCGGCGCGCCGCCGACTATTACGACGCCGTGATGGGACTGCTCGCCGCGTGTCGCGAAAAATTCCATCTCGACCTCTTGGAGATGGACTACCGCGACGTGGTCGCCGATTTCGAAGGCGAGATGCGTCGACTTGCGGCGTTCCTCGGCTTGCCATTCGCACCGGCGATGCTGCGCTACCAGGAGACCGCCCGCAGACGCACCGTGACCAGCGCCAGCGCCCGCCAGGTGATCCAGCCGATCTACGCCTCGTCGCTGCAGCGCTGGCGCCGCTACGCCCGCGAACTGGCGCCGGTGCTGCCGCTGCTCAACGCATGGGCGCGCCGGCTGGGCTACGAGGTCTGAGTTAGGGAGAGGAATGGTGCCGCCTGCGTGACTTGAACACGCGACCCCCGCATTACGAATGCGGTGCTCTACCAGCTGAGCTAAGGCGGCCCCTGAACGCCAAAAGTGGGCGGGCTCAGGCCCCTTTCGGGGAAGGGCGGTTCTCTAGACGCACCGGGCCGCGGGGGCAAGACCGGCGTACGCCTGCGATGGGCGCTCCAACGTGAAAATCGCACACCCGCTCAAGCCACCCGCGCCCGCGTGGTCCGATTTTGCCTGGTGCGGCATTGCGCGCACCCTGGGGTGTCCATACATCCTGAAACGAAGATGTTGAGCGATCTCGCAACTTCGATCGGGGCATTCGCGGCTTATTTCGGCGTCGCGCTCGCGCTCACCGTGACCTTCGTCTTCATCTATATGCAGACCACGCCGCACAAGGAGTTCGCGCTCATCCGCGACGGCAACGGCGCTGCGGCGCTCGGGCTGGCGGGCGCGGTGCTGGGCTTTGTGCTGCCGCTGGCGCTTGTGATCAGCGTGAGCCACGCCATTTCCGAGGCGCTGATCTGGGGGGCGATCGCGCTCATCGTCCAAGTCGCAGGCCACTGGCTGGCGCGGCTGCTGTTTCCCAAGCTCAACGCCGACATCGCCGCCGGCAAATACGCGGCGGCGATCGTGCAGGCCGCGTTCGCAATTGTTTTGGGCCTCCTGCAGGCTGCTTGCTGGACCCCGTGAAATGACGGTTTGGCGCTCTAGGGTTTTGCCTTGGCTGGTTGTTGGCGGCGCGCTCGGCGTGGGCTGGCTGATCGCGGGCACGCAGAACGACACCAACCTCGTCCGGCAGAATGTCTACGGCACACAGCAGGACTGCGAGCAGGACTATCGCACGGATCAATGCGTGCGGACGTTCCAGTCCGGCGCCTATGGCGGTCATTTCATGTATTTCGGGCCGGTCTATTACACGCGCGATGCGCCGCAGGGCGATCCTGGACCGGGCCGCACGGCGTTGTCGTCGTCTGACGGGCGATCCACCACGGCGAACTCGGTGTCTGAGGCGCGTGTCTCGCGCGGCGGCTTTGGCGGCACGGCGCGCAGCGGACGCGGCGGCTATTACGGCGGATGAAACGCGAATCCGTTGCGCCGCGGCCGGATTGGCGCGAACGCCTGGCCGCCATCGACTTTCACCTCGCAGTCACGCCCGATGGTCGAAACTATTGGCGCGAAGATCAGTGCTATGTGCTGAGCGAAGCCGAAGTAGAGATGTTCCACGATGCGGCGACGCAAGCGCAGCGCATGATCGAAGCGGCGGTGGCGCGTGTGTTTGCGGACGGCCAAGTCGCCGCGCTCGGCGTGCCGCCGGAGATATTGAGTCTGGCGCGCGCGTCCTGGAAGGCTGAAGAGCCGACGCTTTACGGGCGCATGGATTTCGCCTGGGACGGCGTCAATGCGCCGGTGCTGCTTGAGTTCAATGCAGATACCCCGACCGCGCTTTATGAAGCGGCGGTGGTGCAGTGGCGCTGGCTGGTCGACCGTGATCCAGATGCGGACCAGTTCAATTCGATTCAGGAAAAGCTCGTTGCGCGCTGGCCCGCGTGCGCCGCCGGCGCGAAAGAGGTGCACTTCGCGACCTTGCGCGATGTCGAAGAAGAACTGCTGACGACCGAGTACATCCGCGAATGCGCCAATGCCGCCGGGGTCGTCACACGCGCGCTCGATATTTCCGACATCGGCTGGGATGGGAAGACCTTCGTAGACGCCGAGGAGCGTCCGATCGAGGCGCTGTTCAAGCTTTATCCGTCGGAATGGCTGGCGGCCGAGGAGTTCGGCAAACACCTGCGCGCCGGCAATCCGCGCCTGATCGAGCCGCCGTGGCGGCTGGCGGCGTCGAGCAAGGCGCTGCTGGCGGTGCTGCACGACATGTTTCCCGGCCATCCGAGCATTGCGCCGGCCTTCCTTGAGAGGCCCCGCCAGATTGAGGATTTCGTCGCCAAGCCGATCTTCGGCCGCGAGGGCGCGGGGGTGCGCTTCGGTGCACGTGCGCCGGAAACGCCGGCCCAGTTCGACGAACCTTTGGTATATCAGAAGCGCATTCGCGCCAAGCGCTTCTCCGGCATGACGCCGGTGTTCGGCGTCTGGATCATCGGCGGCGAAGCCTGCGGGCTCGGCGTGCGCGAAGACGAAGCCGAGATCACCGGGCCTCGCGCAAGCTTTGTGCCGCACCGCATCGAATAGCGGACGCTAGCGCACTTCCTCCACTTCGACGTGATCGGCGGGCGGCATTGTTGTGTCGCCGCGCGGCGGCGTGAGCGCCGCGGTCGGCAGCGCCAGCACAGGTCCCAGCGCATCGTTCTGGCCGCGCTCCATGCGCGGGTGGATGAGCTGGCCGCCGTCGCCGAAGACATAGACCAGGCGCGCCCAGTCGCTGTCGTCGTAGAGGAACGCCGGCCCTTCCGGATCGAGATCCGACCAATCCGCCTCGCGCGGCGCGGCGGCGGCTTGTGCAAGCCATGTGCGCGCGCCGTTTTCGTCGCCGCGACCGCGCGCGACTTGCGCGAACAGGATGCAGATGCGCGAGGAGGGGTTTTCGCGATAGGCGTCTTCAAGTTGCGATTGCGCCGCGCCCCAGTCGCCGCGCTCCATGGCGAGTTCAGCCATCACGATCTTGCTTTCGCGATGGTCGCGGCGCTTGGCGGCGAGTTCGTTCATGCGCGCGGCGCGCGCTTCGCGGCTCTCGCCTGGCACGAGGTCGCGATAGGCGTGCGCGAGTGCGGGGTGCGGGGCGTTCTCCCAGGCTTCTTCAATGATTGCTGCGGCGCGTTCGGTCTTGCCTTCGGCGACGAGCAGACGCGCAGCGAGTGCGCCGGCCGGCGCGAACGACGGCGCCATGCGGAACGCCTTCTGCGCCATCTCGGCGGCCTTTTCCGGACGGCGTTCGCGTTCCAGCTTTGCCGCTTGCGCGGCCATCAGCACGGCGCGGCGGCGCTTTGCGACCTTGTCGTCGACCTGCTTGCGCTTGTCGCCCAGTTCGAGTGCTTCCATCGCTTCTTCCCAGTCGGCGGCCTGCACCGCGAGGTCGAAGGCGTATTGGAAGGGCCACGTGGCCGTCTTCGAAGCCTTGAGCGCTGCTTGCGCATGTGCGCGTGCGGCGGTGCGATCGCCGCGCTTCAGCGCTGCGGCCATCAGGCCCTTGCGGCCGAGAACTTCGGTGTCCTCGTTCTGCAGCATGCCGGAATAGGCGCGCTCAGCGGCGACGGTGTCGCCGGCGACTTCAGCGGCGCGGGCTTGCAGCAAAAGCGCCAAGCGCGGTTCGTCGATCAGGTCTTCGGCCTTGTCGGCGTGCTTGCGCGCGTCTTCGAACTCGCCGGCCTCAGCGGCGATGAGGCCCAGCGCCAAAGCTTCCTGACCGCGGCGGACGCGTGCGCGCTGGCTCATTTTGCCGAGACGGCCCGGCGCATCCATGAGGAACATGAGCAGCCGCAACAGCGGCAGCGCCACCGCAACGACGAGCACCAGCACGAGCGAGCCGAAAAGCGCGGTCGTCGTGATTTCCGTACCGAACCAGGTGATCACCACCGAGCCTTGATCGGTGGTGATGATTTGCCATGACGCCAAGGCGGCGACGACGGCGACGATGAGGAGGAGAGCTAAACGCAGCATGGCTCAGCTTCTCCGCGACAGTTCGGTGCGGATGGCGGCGAGACGGGTGTCGATGTCGAGCCGGCGCTGCGCCGCGGTGATCCACGGCTGCGCGACGCGGCGCGGTTCGCCGGTCAGGTGATTGAGCTGCTCGATCGCGCCTTGCAGGTTGTCCTGCTCCAGCGCCGCGCTCGCACGCTCGACCACGCCCGAGGGCGTATCGCCTTCGCCGGCGCGCCGGATGATGATCCATTGCGCCAGCGCCGCTTGAATGCGGCCCCAGAAGCCCGCGCCCGCTTGGCTTTGGCGTGCGGCGCGGATGATGTCGTTATCAATGCGGTCGAAGCGGTCGCGCAATTCGGTGCGCGTCGGCGCGCCGGTGCGGGCGAGCGGTTCGAGTGCGGCGACGTTGGCGTCGTCCGGCAGCAGCGCCTTCAGAGACTCCACTGATTCCACGAAGGGCCCAGACCGGCTGGAGGCGTCCCCGGCGGCGGCGACCGCGAAGGCGGCGCGCGCCGCTTCCGACGCCGTGCGCGCCTGTTGCGCGACGGCGGGCAGTTGTTCTTGCAGGCCGCGAACCTCGGTGACGAGGGCGGCGACCTCTTCAGTTGAAGGCATGCGCGAGAGCCGGCCTTCGACTTCACGCAGGCCGGACTGCAGCGCGAACACGCGCGCCGCGGTGCCGGCATCGCCGGCGTCACCGCTGGCGGCGACGGCAAGCGGCGCGTTCATGACGCCTTCGATGGCGTCCAGTCGCGCCTCGATGGCGGTGGCTGAATCGGCGGGCGTGCGTCCCGGAATGCTTACGCCGTCGGAAACGGGCACGACGCGGTCGAGCGCAGCGTTCACGGCGGGCACGCGCGGCGCCACAGCGCCCCCGGCGGCGCCTGCGCCGGCGGAAAGCACCGCCAGGATCAGAGCCGTTCCGCCGCCGATGCCGCCCCGGGCAGGCGCGCGCGAATACTCACGGCCCGCCGGTTCGTACTCAACGTCGATCGGCTCGGCGCGTCCGCGCTCCGCCTCGTCGTCGTCTCTGCTCATGTGACTCCCCGGTTTTCCCCAACCAAATCCGATATTTCGTGTCGGCAATGAGTCGGGTGCGCGCAGGAAACTTAGGGCCCAAAAGAAAGCCGCTCAAGCGCTTGCGCCAGCGGGGGAGTTTTACGCGTTGAGGGCGGCGCCCAGGAGCGCCTCTTCGCGTGGCGCGGGCGACACGATGAGCCGCTTCCAGGACGCCGATTGTGCCGCCGCTGCAACGGCGGGGCTGAGGCAGGCGGCGGTCAGGGTCGCGGCGTTGGGTGCGCCAAAGTCGACGAAAATCTGCGCCGCGCGAGGGCTGTGGAAAAGCACGAGATCGAGAGGTGTTGCGAAGGCGTCGGGTAGGACAGCGACCGCGCGGGCCACATAGGCGAGGCGCCGCTCGATGTTGAAGCCGGCCGCGCGAAGCTCGCCGCTCAGATCTCCCGCCACATGATCACCGGCGACGTGAATGAGCTTGCCGCCGGCCGGGTCCAATTGAGCTTTCGCCAAGGCCGCCAGAGCCGCCACATCCCCGCCGGCTGAGCGCACGTCGCCGAACCCGGCCTGGCGCGCCGCCTCCGCGGTCGCGTCGCCCACGGCCAGCACGACGCAGTGCTTTGCGTCGCGAACGGCGGGGAAGGCGTGCACGCCGTTCGTGCTGGTGAAGACGAGCGCCTGCGCGTCGGCGACGTTCGTATCGTAGCCGCAGGGGATGATCTGAAGCAGCGGCGCCAAGACGGGTTCAGCACCGCGTGCGCGCACACGTTCGGCAGTGCGCGCGTTTTCGGGCGCTGCGCGTGTGATGGCGACCCGCATCAGCTTTCAGTCGTCAACGCGTCGCCCGCTTCGTCGCAGATTTGCAGGCCGAGCTGTTCGCCGAGCGTCTGCGCGTGATGGATGGGATCGCGGCCGAGCACGACTTCCGCTTCCCGCCGCCAGCGCCGGGCGCCGTCCGGAGTTAAGGTCTCGCCGACGAAGGTGAGACGCCCGCCTTTCTTGCGCGCAAGCACGCCGATGGGCGTGCGGCAGGAGCCGTCGAGCGCCGCGAGAAAAGCGCGTTCTGCCTCGATTTCTATACGTGCATCGGCGTTTTCGAGCGGCGCGAGCAGCGCGCGCGTGGCGGCGTCATCGGCGCGCGTGGTGATGGCGAGCGCGCCTTGGCACGCGGCAGGGGGCGTGTCGTAGGGATCGATCAAGCTCGCTGCGCGCGATTCCAGACCAAGGCGCTTCAGTCCCGCGAGCGCAAGGAATGTCGCATCCGCATCGCCGGCTTCCAGCTTCGCCAAGCGCGTATCGACATTGCCGCGCAGCGTCACGACCCTGAGGTCGCTGCGCTCGTGCAGCACCTGCGCCTGCCGGCGCAAACTGGCGGTGCCGATCACTGCGCCTGGCGCGAGCGCCGCGAGCGTCTTTGCTTTCAGACATACGAAGGCATCGCGGGGGTCTTCGCGTTCCGGCACGCAGGCCAGCAAGATGTTCGCCGGAAGCAGCGTCGGCAGGTCCTTGAGCGAATGCACGGCGAGATCGATGCGGCCGTCGAGCAACGCTTCGTCGAGTTCTTTGGTGAAGAGGCCTTTGCCGCCGGCGTCGATCAAGGTGCGATCCTGGATGGTGTCGCCGGTGGTGGTGATCGGCACGATCTCGGCCTCGCGGCCCGTGGCGCTCACGATGAGCGCGCGGATGCGGCCGGTCTGCGCCAGCGATAGCTTCGATCCTCGTGCGCCAATGCGTAGGGGAGACATGGCGCTGGTTTAGCACCGGCTCCTCTCGCGGGCAGGACATTTTCAGCTTATCTCCGGCGCACATGTCCGCGCCGCTCACCGTCCTCGGCATCGAAACCAGCTGCGACGAAACCGCAGCCGCGGTGCTGCGCCTGGAGGAGGGGCGCCCGCGCGTACTGTCAGACGTGGTGCTGGGCCAAGCGGCGCACCATGCGCCGTATAAGGGCGTCGTCCCCGAGATCGCGGCCCGGGCGCACGTGGAAGGCCTAGACGGTACGGTCGCGGCGGCCATGCGTGACGCCGGGCTGGGCTTTCCGGATCTCGATGGCGTCGCGGCGACGGCGGGACCGGGACTGATCGGGGGGGTGATGGTGGGTCTGGTGGCCGGCAAGGCCATCGCCCTGGCGCACGACAAGCCGTTCGTGGGCGTGAATCACCTCGAAGGCCATGCGCTCAGTCCCCGGCTTGCGGAGGGCGGAGCGACATTTCCGTATCTCTTGTTGCTCGTGTCCGGCGGGCACTGCCAGTTCATCGCTGTGCTCGATGTCGGCGTTTATCGCCGCTACGGCTCCACTGTCGATGATGCGCTGGGCGAAGCGTTCGACAAGCTGGCGAAGCTTCTGGATCTGGGATTTCCGGGTGGGCCCTTGGTTGAAAAAGCCGCCAAGAACGGCGATTCCAGGCGCTTCGCGTTGCCGCGTCCGATGCTGGGCCGCGAGGGCTGCGACTTCTCGTTTGCGGGTTTGAAGACCGCGTGCGCGCGCGAGGTCGAGCGGCTGGGCGCGCCGAGCGATCAGGACAAGGCGGACCTCTGCGCCAGCTTCCAGGCGGCGGTGCTGGACATCGTCGCGGACCGCACGCTGCATGCGATGCGGATGTTCGACACGGTCTGGGGGGCGAAGGGGCGGCTGGTGGCGGCTGGCGGCGTGGCGGCCAATGCTGCACTCCGGGGCCGGCTCGAGGCTCTGGCGGCGGACCGGAACTACGATTTCATCGCGCCGCCGATGCGCTGGTGCACCGATAATGCGGCCATGATCGCCTTGGCCGGGGCGGAACGGATGCGGCTTGGATTCACAAACGGCCTCGATTTTCCGGCCCGGCCGCGCTGGCCGCTGGACGAGGAGGCCGCAACTTTGCGCCCCAGCCACAGGCCGGGGCGCAAAGGAGCGAAGGCTTAGGCCACCACGCGGGCGGCCGTCAGAACGAGCGGCGCCAGCGCGGTTGCGACCAGTGCGATCGCGACGACAACCGCAAGAGCGCGGCTCGTGGCAGGCAGGTCATGAGCTGACATAGAAATTCTCCCCACAGTCAGGTCCGATGCTGCAAGTGCGAACATCGGTCCGCGTTATGTGGCGGATGCTCACTGCGAGCAGAAGGCCTGATATACCAGTCCAGCTATGCGAAAACGGGGCGAGATCGTTAATGACCAAGCATTAATGCAGACAAAAGAGAGGCGCGAAGGACGAGCCTTCGCGCCTGCACAAAGCCCTGACGGCGCGCTGGGAGGGCGCGCCGGAGGCAGATTGCTACGCCACTACCTGGGCGGCGATCGAGAGCAACGGGGAGGCTGCGACCGCGAACAGAACGGCGGCGACGGTGACGAACGCGAAGGTCAGGATCGAGGAAGGACGGGTGGCGGTCATTTGTGTGCTCCAGGGCTTGGCGGGCTTCGATGGATTATAGATACCACCGCCCGGAGCATTGAGCAATGAATAAAATCGTTTTCGTTCACAGATTGCGTATTTGTAATACTAGCTCACTGTCTCCTTAGCGCGCACGGCGGTCGGGGCTGTTTCCGCAGACCGCGCATAGAGCCCGCCAAACAAGAGCGCCATCACGCCGTTGAACTCGCGCTCGAGCTTGGCGAGCGTGAGGTGCGAGAACATTTGCGGCAGCGAGAACTTCACGGTGGCGGCTTGGATCATCTCGGCCGCGAATTCGGGATCGTCGGTCGCAAACAGGCCAGCCTTGATGCCTTCCTCGATCAACGCCGTGATGCCAACGCGCTCCTGAGCAAGCAATTCGTTCATGAACAGCGGCCGCTCATTGGCCAGAACCTCCGCGACTTCCAGGATTTTTGCGCTTTGCTCGAACATTTCGAAGTTCGCGCGCATGCGCTTCAGCAGCATTTCGCGCAATCGGCGGTCGACAGGCCAGTCCTTCTTGCGGCCAACAGCGGCGAGCTCGGCCTGCATCTCCGCGTAATGGTTGCGCGCCATGGCTTCGGCGATATCGATCTTCGCTTCGAAGAAGCGGTAGATGTTGCCGGGCGACATGGCGCAGTCAGCGGCGATTTCGGCCATCGTTGTCTTGCCGTAGCCGTAGTGCTTAATGCGGGTCATGGCCGCTTTGAGAATGCGGTCCCGCGTGGCGGCTTTTTCATCCATCCCTACACGCTACGCGGTTTTGACTGAACGATCAATGAAGGATTCATTCCTTTGACCAGCCCCTTTCAGTCTGTGGCCGTCCTTGGCGCGGGGGCCTGGGGCACCGCCCTGGCGCAGGTTGCCGCGGCAGCCGGGCGGCAGGTGACGATTTGGGCGCTGGAGCCCGAGGTGGTGGAGGCCGTCAACACCACACACGAGAATACCGCCTTCCTGCCCGGCATTGCTCTGAACAGCGCCATTCGCGCCACCGGATCGCTGGCGGAGGCCGCGCGGGCGGAGCTGATCCTCGCAGCGCCGCCGGCGCAGCACATGCGCTCAGTCCTGCGCGGGCTGAAGGCGCACCTGCCGCCGCAGCCCGCCATCGCGCTCTGCGCCAAGGGGGTGGAGCGGGGGACGCTGGCGCTGATGACGGATGTCCTGGCGGCGGAGCTGCCGGGCGCCGTGCCGGCCGTGCTCTCAGGCCCCGGCTTCGCCAAGGACGTGGCGCGCGGGCTGCCGACCGCCACCACGATCGCGAGCCCTGACACCGCACTGGCGCAGCGCATCGTCGCCACCATCGGTCTGCCGACCTTCCGGCCTTATGTGGCCGACGACCTGATTGGCGCAGAAATCGGCGGCGCGGTGAAGAACGTGATCGCCATCGGCTGCGGTGTCGCCGAAGGCCGCAAGCTCGGCGACGGCGCGCGCGCCGCGCTCATCACCCGCGGGTTCGCCGAACTCGTGCGGCTGGGGCTGGCCATGGGCGCCAAGGCGGAGACGCTCAACGGACTCTGCGGGCTGGGCGATCTGGTGCTCACTTGCGCATCGCTGAACTCGCGCAACACCTCGCTCGGCGCGGCGCTGGGCGAGGGGCGCAGGCTTTCCGACATCCTGGCGGAGCGGCGCTCCGTCGCCGAGGGCATGGAAAGCGCGCCCGCGGTCGTGGCGCTGGCCAAGAAGTTCAACGTCGACATGCCGATCTGTGCGGCGGTGGAGGCGATCGTCGCCGAGCGCATCTCTGTCGACGACGCCATCGCCACTTTGCTTTCCCGGCCCTTCAAAGCGGAACGCGCGTGAGCCTGGCGTCCGGCACGAAACTCGCGCGCGTGGACGAGATTCCGGAAGCCGGCGGCAAAATCGTCGATGTAGGCGGCGTTTCGCTGCTGCTCACACGCTCCGGCGATGCAGTGCATGCGTTCATCAATCGCTGCACGCATGCCGAATACCGGCTCGAGCGCGCAGACGGCCGGCTGCTGACGCAGGAAGGCCGCTTTGTCGTGTGCCACGCGCACGGCGCCAGCTACGCGCTGGACTCAGGCGCGTGCGCCGGCGGGCCTTGCACGAAGAACCTGACCCGGGTGGCGGTCGAAGTGCGCAGCGGCGAGATTTTCGCCGCCTGACGCGTCTCAGGATTCTGCGGTTTCTTCTTCCGGCAGACGGCGGCGGCGGCCCATCAGCATGTAGCCGACCGCGGCCAGCACAACGACGCCGCCCGCAATCCACGGGAACATGCCCGCGAGACCCCCGAAGCCTGTCTGCGTTTCCGGCACGGATGCGGTTTCCGCCAGCGCCTGCGGCGATGAGGCCGGGACGCCGGTCACGAGACCTGGCACGGAATAGGTTGAGACCTGATCCGACGCGGCTTGGAAGTCCGTGTGACGGCGCCCTTCCGGGAAGCTCAGCATCGCGCGGACGTCGGGCGCGGCTGCGGTGATGTCGGCAAGCTGATCGGCGCTGCCGATCGAGGTCAGACCCGCCACGCCGTAGCGGCCGAGCACTTTCTGCTCATGGCGCAAATCTTTGCCGCCCGCACCGGGGGCTGCCGCACGTTCCGCCCAGGCAAGCGAAGCGGCGTCCGCAGTGTAGGCCGGCTGCGCCATGAAGCCTTCGAACGGACGGCGTTGAGTTTGCCGCGCAGCGCGCACGGACTCCTCGAAGTCTGCGTCGGAAAGACCGGGTGCGGTCTCCGGCTGCACGTAGCCGATCGCGTCGTAGCTGACGACGGTGGCCCAGGTTCCCGGCGCACGCACGTCGGCGTCGGCGCGCGCGACCATGCCGAGCACCGTGCCGCTGGGCGCAGCGGCGTCGTTACGCTGCATGAAAGCGAGCGCCTCTTCGGCTGAATAGAATTTGTATCCGCGAGGCACGTTCAGCAGCACGTCGCCATTCATCAGCGACATCTGACCGGTGCGCCCCTCGGCAGGCGCGGTGTTGGCGGGTTGTTGGATTGGCGCGGCGCGCACCGGCGGCGCTGCTTGATCCGGGCCGGCATCGCCGCGGCCATCCGCGAAAGCGGGCGCCGACACGCAGAACGCGAACACGGCCAGCACGAGATGCGACAGCTTCATGCGCATGGAGACTCTCCTCGCTCGCGCCCATTCGAGGCGCGCCCCCGACTCAGGGCTTAGCGAAGTTCTCTCGGGCTGTCGTGTGTCAGGAAATGCACGCAGCGCGCAATTCTGCGGCGGCTGTGGACATCGCGTCGCTGATGGCGGCGCGCCAATTTTCCAATGTTTTCGCGGCTTGAGCGGCAGGCGGATACGCCACCGCACGCGACGACGAGATCACGCCGCCCTCGCGGCCATACTTTCCTGTAACGAAGCCTGCCGCGGCGTCTGCGGCGGAGGCCCCTTGCGCGCCGTAGCCGGGCACGAGCAGGAGCGATCTCGGCATCAAGGCGCGCAGCGCACGCGCCTCCTGCGGATAAGTCGCACCCGCTACAGCCATCAAGCCCGACCACCCGCTTGCACCCACAAGCCGTGGGGCCGCTGGTTCGATCATCTCGGCGACGCGATGCCAAAGCGGTGCGCCGTCAACGTTGAGATCCTGCAGATCGCGCGCGCCGGGATTGGAGGTGCGTACGAGAACGGCGACGCCTTTTTCGCGCGCCTGCGCTTCGGCGATGAAGGGCTCAAGCGAGTCCTTGCCCAGGTACGGATTGATCGTCACGCAATCGGCGTCAAAGCCCGGCGCGGGTCCGAGACAAGCGCGCGTATAGCCCTCCGCAGTGGACCCGATGTCGCCGCGCTTGGCGTCAAGGATCACCGCCATGCCAGCAAGCTTCGCGCGTGCGACTGCATCGACCGCGACGGCGAAACCATCAGGACCATACGCTTCGAAGAAACCGAGTTGAGGTTTCAGCACCGCCGCGTGCTGAGCCGCGATCGCAATTAGATTTTCGCTGAAAGCTTGCAGGGCGAGGACAGAGCCCGTGGGCCCGAAGACAGCCGGTATCTTGTCCGGGAACGGATCAAGGCCGATGCAGAGCGGCGTGCCCTTTGAGCGGACGCCTTCGATGAGGCGATCGGCAAATGCGGTCATGGCCTAGCTCCTAGGCGATTCGCCGCCTGCAATGCACACCACTTGCGCCACCGCGAGCCCGCGGCGGAGATCGTCCGCTTCCTGGCCGTAATTCTCGGGCGTCAGCCGCGGCGCGGGCGAGCCTTCGGCTTGCACCTGCTCAACACTCAACAGCCGCAAAAGAGTAGAGGGGGACGCGGTGTAGATGCGGCCGCGGCGCGACGACTCGGCGACGGTGACGCCGATCACCTGGCCGTTGGCCGCAAGCGCCGGCCCGCCGCTGATGCCGGCGAGCGAGCCGTCGATGTTGGCGGTGCGGCCAAGTTCGGCCCAGGTCAGCACCGGTTCCTCTATGTTGTATCGGCCGCGCGCAATCAGCGTTTCCCGTCGCAGCAGCCGAGAATACGCCTCACCCGGCTGGCCCTGCGGAAAGCCGACGTGATAGGCGCGCTGGCCGACCTGGAAGTGGCGCTCCGAAGTGTCAAGCGCGAGCGGCATCGGCGCCTGCTTGGTTTTCACCAGGGCGAGGTCGGCGAACAACGCCACCTTCACGTCGTCGACCGGGACCGCCTGGCCGTTCGACACGATGAGCCCGACCCGGTCGCAGTCATCGACAACGTGGCGTGCAGTCACCCACCAGCCGCTGGAAGAAATCGCAAAAGCGGTGCCCAGCCCGGAGGACGCCGGTCCGACTTCAACCAGGATTTCGGGGTCGTACATGGTTGGCGGGCCGAGATAGGCGCCCAGCTGCGCGCTCTCGGATTCCGGCAGCGCCTCGGGCGCGTCTGCGCGCTGGTCCAGTTTGAACAGCAAGAGCACCACCGCCGAGATGACGACGATGTAAAGCAGCCAATCTGGGATCAGACGGATCACTGCATTCCCCGGAACAGGCCGATATTAGGATCGGCGATGGCGCCGGCGAGAATAAGCGCAACGCCGATCTTCATGCTCATCAGAAACACCGCGGCGGCGACATCATTCTCCTTGATACGCTTGGGAAGGTCGCGAAGGAAAATGTCGGTGAAGCGGAAGACGATGATCTGGATCAACAGGGTGACCACGCCCCAGATAGTGAGGTCGGCGGCGTCGAATGCGTAGGTGAGGCAAGACCCCAGCGGAATGGCGAGGCCGACCACGACGCCCCCGAACGCCAGCGACGCGGAAGGATTGCCCTCGCGGATCAGCTGCAGCTCTTTATGCGGCGTCATCAGGACGTAAATGATAAGCGCGGCGATGAACAGGCCGAGCGCGATGCCGAGTTGCAGGATGAACTCCGGGAACCCGGCTACGAAGGCATTAATCGCACCGGTCACGTCCATGTCGCATCCTCTCCCGCCGCACCCGGGCCTATATAGCGCCTGCGCTAGCGGTTCCCGCGCAACGGCGCAAGCCAAGCTGGCCATCCCCGCAGGAGCAAGAACATGGGCGAACGCAAAGCTGCTTTGGTCACAGGTTCAACCAGCGGCATCGGACTCGCCGTCGCCACGGCCTTTGCGAAGGCCGGCATGGACGTAATGCTCAACGGCCTGGGTGACGCCGCGGAGATCGAAAAGTTGCGTGCAGGGCTCGAGCACGACGCCGGCGTGGCGGTGAAATTCGACGGGGCCAACCTGATGGACGCCAATGCCGCAGCGGGCTTGGTCGAGAGCACCGTCGGCGCCTTCGGCAAGGTGGATGTCATCGTGAACAACGCCGGCATGCAATTCGTCTCGCCGGTTGAGGATTTCCCGGTCGACAAGTGGAACGCCATCATCGCGCTCAATCTCTCCGCCGCCTTCCACACCACCCGCGCCGCGTTCGCCGGCATGAAGCAGCGCCGCTACGGGCGCATCATCAACATCTGCTCGGCGCATGCGCACGTCGCCTCGCCCTTCAAGTCGGCCTACGTCGCCGCGAAACACGGGCTGCTGGGCTTCACCAAGACGATTGCGCTTGAAGGCGCCACGTTCAACATCCGCGCCAACGGGATTTCGCCGGGCTATGTCCACACGCCTCTGGTCGAGAACCAGATCCCGGACACGATGAAGGCACGCAACATGACGCGCGAGCAGGTGATCAATGACGTGCTCCTGGCGGCCCAGCCGACCAAGGAATTCGTGAAGGCCGAAGACATCGCGGGCCTTGCGCTCTTCCTGCTCTCGGACGCGGCCAATCAAATCAACGGCGCCAGCCTCAATATCGATGGCGGCTGGACGGCGGCGTGAGCGCCAAGGCGCGTAAGGCGGTCTCGCTCGCGCTTCAGGGCGGCGGCGCGTTGGGCGCTTATACGTGGGGCGTGCTCGATCGGCTGCTTGAGGACGATCGGATCGAGATCGCCGCCGTCTCCGGCACTTCCGCCGGCGCAATGTGCGCGGTGGTGATGGCGGAGGGATTGGTGAGTGGCGGTGCGGAAAGCGCACGCCGCAAGTTGCGCGCCTTCTGGGAAGGGGTGGCGCGCGCGGGCCTGAATAATCCCTACCGGCGCACGCCGATGATGGCGTTTCTGAGTTCGTTCACGCCCGCGTGGCTGCAGGCGCCTTCGATGGCGCAATGGGCGGACGCCGTCAGCGCGTTTTCCTCGCCGTACGACTTCAACCCGCTCAACACCAATCCGCTGAAGGAGCTGTTGGAGGAATTGGTGGATTTCGCCGCGGTGCGCAAATGCAAGACGCCGCAACTGTTTCTTGGCGCCACCAACGTCGACACGGGGCGCATCGAAATCTTCGAAACCCAAGAACTCACCGCCGAGCACGTGATGGCCTCGGCCTGCCTGCCGCAGCTCTTCCAGGCGGTCGTCATCGACGGCGTGCCGTACTGGGATGGCGGCTTCACCGGCAATCCGGCGCTGTTTCCGCTCTTCACCGTGCACGCGACGCGTGACATCGTCATCGTCCAGGTGCAGCCGATCGAACGGCGCGGCGCGCCCCGCTCGGCCGCCGACATCGCAGCTCGCGTGAACGAGGTGACCTTCAACGCAAGCCTGCTCTCGGAACTGCGCGCCATCGAGTTCGTCGACCGGCTCATCGACGAAAATCGGCTGCCTGCGGATGGCCGCCACCGCCAGATTCTGGTGCACAACGTAAGCGAAGACGAGCCGCTGCGGCCGCTCGTGCTGGGCGTCGATCTCAACACCGATCTCGCGCACTTCGAAAGCTTGTTCGGACAGGGGCGCGCAGCCTGCGAACATTGGCTCGGGGAGCATTTCGACGACCTGGGCGAGCGTTCCACTGTCGATCTGAAAGCCATGTTCCTGGACGAACCGCGCAAGCCCGGCAAAAAGCCGCTGAAGTAGCGTTCACTTTTCGTTAGCCGCGCAGGCGGATTTTCCGTCCATGCGCATCGACGCCCGTATTATCGCGCTTCTGCTGCTGGCTTTTGCCGCCGGCCCTGCGCTGGCGCAGCCGTCGGGAGAGGATCAGGCGCCGGCGAGCCGCCAGGAACGCTTGACCTCGGCGGATTCGTATCTGCCGCTTCCGACGCTCTCGGCCGGCGTCCTGCAGCGTTACGCAACCAACGGCACCATCGTGGTCGATATGGGCCTCGACATTCCCGATGAGACGCTGCGCAGACGCGCCCAGGCCAGCGTGCCCCGGCTACGCGATGCGTTGCGGACGGCGCTCGCGACCTACGCCTCGACCTATTACCGCGATCGCACGGCGCCTGACCCGACGCAATTGACGCGGCTCATGCAACAGGCCGTCGATCGCGTGCTCGGCGCGCCAGGCGCGCGCGTTCTGTTGGCGAACATCATCTATCAGCGCCGGCACAATTAGCGCGCAAACGTCGTGCGCTTAGCCGCCGCGGCACGCAATCGGAGAGATTACGGTCGTGACGCTGCCTTCCACCGGCGCGCGGTAGATGGCCTGTGGCTCGTCCCGGGCCACCACTTCTTCGTTGGCGCCCATAATCAGGCGCTCGACCACGATGAACTGGTTGGCGCTGCAGTTGAACCGATAGTGCAGACGCTCGACTTCGAAGCGGACTGAGGTCTCGTGCGTCGCCGTTTCGTACTCGAAGAGCTGCGGATAGGCGTGGCGGACTTGAATCCAGATGTCCGCAAACTCACCGCTGCGGGTGATTGTGCGCTGGTTGAAGTGAACTTCGCCGACGCCGCATTCCTGCTCGCCGCCGGTGCGGGTGATGCAGTCGCGCTGGCGCGCGACCAGCAGCCAGTCCGGCAGGTTGCGGGTAGAGCCCAAGACGACCGAGTCGGTTTCGCCTTCTTGCTGGGGGGCAGCGGTCGATGCGTCCTGTTTCGCCGATGGAGCTTGCTGCCCGCAGCCGGCGAGGGCGATGGCGAGGAGTGAAGCGGCGAGCGTTCTTTTCATCATCTTCTCAATCTTGTGCGGCGGCCTCGGGGCGGCAAGTCACATGGCCGAGATGCCGCCGTCCACCTTGATTTCCGCGCCGGTGAGAAAGCGGCTCTCGTCCGAGATCAGGTAGAGCGCGGCGTTGGCGACATCGGACGGCTGGCCGATGCGGCCCAGGGGAATCTGGCGCCCCAATTTCGCCTCGGCTTCCTCCTTGCCGAACATGTTGCGGATCGGGTCGAGGATCGGCGTGTCGATGAAGGTCGGGTGGATCGAATTGGATCGCACGTCCAGACCCTTCTTGGCGCAGTAAAGACCGATGTTCTTTGAGAGCAGCCACACCGCCGCTTTCGAGGCGTTGTAGGCGGGCGAGTTGTGGTTGGCGATCAGGCCGGCGATCGAACTGATGTTCACGATCGCGCCGGGCTGGTTCTTCGCCAGGTATTTGATCGCGTGCTTGGCGCCGAGAAACACGGAATCGACGTTCACGCTCATCACCCGGCGAAACGTCTCCAGGGACAATTCCTCGATGCCGCCTTCGCGCGCCGAGATGCCGGCGTTGTTCACAAGGCCGGAGATGCCGCCCATCGCCTTATTGGCGGCTTCCAGCGCGACGACCCATTGCTCTTCGTTGGTGACGTCGAGTTCGAAGGCGAAGGCGCTGCCGGGATTGGCCGCGTTGATCTCGGCCGAGGTCTTCTCGGCGCCGGCGAAGTTCTTGTCGGCGAGCGCAACCTTGGCGCCTTCGGCCGCCATTGCTTTAGCCATGGCGGCGCCCAAGCCCTGCGCGGCGCCGGTGATGAACACCTTCTTGCCGCTTACGCGTCCCGCCATCGGTTCCCTCCGGATGTTTCCGAGACATTGTGACTCGGCGCGGCAAATCGCAAGTGGCGGCGCCGCGTCGAAGCGCCTAGGTTGCCGTTGCGTACGCCAAAGCGAGGATGCTCGGTATGGACTGGGACGCGCTGTTGCTCTCGCGGCTGCAGTTCGCATTCACGATCGGCTTTCACATCATCTTCCCGGCCTTCACCATTGGGCTGGCGTCGTTCCTTGCTGTGCTTGAGGGGCTCTGGCTTTTCACCAAAAAGCCGGTCTTCAAGAACCTCTATCTTTTTTGGGTCAAGATCTTCGCGCTGTCGTTCGGCATGGGCGTCGTCTCCGGCGTCGTCATGTCCTACCAGTTCGGGACGAATTGGAGCGTATTCGCCAGCCAAGTGGGCAGCGTGATCGGGCCGTTGCTCGGCTATGAGGTGCTGACGGCGTTCTTCCTGGAAGCGTCTTTCCTCGGCATCATGCTGTTCGGCTGGAAGCGGGTTGGGCCCGGACTGCACTTTGCCTCGACCTGCATCGTCGCGGTCGGCACGTTGATTTCCGCCTTCTGGATTCTGTCGGCCAATTCCTGGATGCAGACGCCGCAAGGCTACGAGTTCGCGCCGGACGGCACTATGGTGGCGACCGACTTCGCGCAAGTGATCTTCAACCCGTCTTTCCCGTCGCGCTTCGTGCACATGGTGCTGGCGGCATATTTGACGACGGCGATGGTTGTTGGCGGTGCATCCGCGTTCGCGCTGCTGGCAGGAAAATCCAAAACCGAGAGCGGCACGAGTTTGCGCATGGCCGTGCTGATGATGGCGATCGTCGCGCCGTTGCAGATCCTGGCGGGGCACGAGAGCGGGATCGTCGCCGGCGAACATCAGCCGGCGAAGGTGGCCGCGCTTGAAGGCTGGTGGACCACGCGGACGCAGCAGCCGACGGTGCTGATCGGCTGGCCCGACGAAGAGGCGCAGAAAAATCATGTGGAGGTGGCGGTGCCGGGGCTGGGTTCGGCCGTGAACAATACGGGGCCTGACGAGGTGCTGCCCGGCTTGGACTCGTTCGCGCCTGCGGATCGTCCACCCGTGTGGATCACGTTCTGGGCGTTCCGCGTCATGGTGGCGATGAGCCTCATCATGGTGGCGCTTGGGCTTTGGGGCGCGGTGATATGGCTGATGGGCCGCCTCGATCGCGCCAAATGGTTTCAGCGCGCAGCGGTGCTGGCCGCGCCATCCGGGTTCGTCGCGGTGTTGGCGGGTTGGATTTTGGCTGAGGTCGGGCGCCAGCCTTACGTCGTCTATGGCGTGCTGCGCACGGCTGATGCGGTTGCACCCGTGGAAGCGGGCGCGGTGGCGACATCGCTGCTCTTTTTCATCGTCTCGTACGCGATCGTATTCAGCGCCGGCGCGCTCTACATCCTGCGGCTCATCGCCAAGGGTCCCGAGAGCGACGAGCCCGAGCCCAAGTCTAACGAGCCGCCGGGCACCCCGCTCGGTGCAGCCGTGCGGGAGGCGTGAGCCATGTTCGGTCTCGAACTCTCGATGATCTGGGCCGTGCTGATTGCGGTCGCGGTGTTTCTGTATGTCGCACTCGACGGCTTCGACCTCGGCGTCGGCATTCTTTTCCCCTTCGCCAAGGATGCCAAAGAGCGCGATCAAATGCAGGCCGCGATCGCGCCGGTCTGGGACGGCAACGAGACGTGGCTTGTGCTGGGCGGCGGCGGCCTATTTGCGGCGTTTCCGAAAGCCTACGGCGCACTGATGCCGGCGCTCTATGTGCCGATCACGCTGATGCTGATCGCGCTCATCTTTCGCGGCGTCGCGTTCGAGTTTCGCGCGCATGGGCGCGAGCGCGGGCGCAAGTGGTGGACGGTGGCCTTCTCCGCCGGCTCGATCGCAGCGGCGCTGTCGCAAGGCTTTGTGCTGGGCGGGTTCATTCAGGGCGTGAATTTGGCCGATGGCCAGTTCGCGGGCGGACCGCTGGACTGGCTGACGCCGTTCTCGATCCTCGTCGCGATCTCGCTCGTTGCCGGCTATGCGCTGCTGGGCGGGTGCTGGCTCGTGTTCAAGACGCAGGGCGAGCTTTATGAGCGCGCGCGCGGCTGGGTGAAGCAACTGGCGGTGCTGACGGCGTTGGCCATGGGGGCGGTGAGCCTCGGCACGCTGGGCGTCGATCCGCGCGTGACGGAGCGCTGGGGCGTGTCGATGACGCACATCGATTGGGGAAGCTTCATCAAGCTCGCCCCGTTGCCGCTGGCGGCGCTCGCCGTGTGTTTTGCGCTATGGCGGCGCTGGAAGGGCGAGCCGCTGCTTTTGCCGTACCTGCTCGCGGTCGGTTTGTTCGCGATCGGCTATCTCGGGCTCGCCGTGTCGCTGTGGCCCTTTATCGTGCCGTTCGCGATGACGCCGGCGCAGGCCGCTGCCGCCGATGTCGCGCTCTCATTCCTGCTTTGGGGCGCGCTGCCGATCTTGCCCCTGATCTTGATTTACACCGGCTACGTCTATTGGCTCTTCCGCGCCAAGGTCTCACCCGATGCCGCCTATCATTGAGGGCCCGCCCGAACCTGGCGAAGCGCCGCGGCCGCTGGGCAAGCGGCTGGCGTGGTTCGTGGTGCTGTGGCTGGGCAGCCTGATGGCCGTCGCCACCGTCGCCTATGCACTGAAGGCGTTGATCGCTTAGGGTTCGCCTTGGGCGATGTGGCGCGCGGCGTCGTCCATGAAGTGTGCGAGCGCGACATCTCGATCGGTGACGCCGCCGGCATCGTGTGTCGAGAGCTGCACTTCGACGCGATTGTAGACGTTGAACCACTCCGGGTGATGGTCGGTTTTCTCCGCATAGAGCGCGACGCGGCTCATGAAGCCGAAGGCGGCGTTGAAGTCGCGAAAGCGGAATTCCTTCTGGATGGCGTCGCGGCCCTCAACGGCGCGCCAGCCGCTGAGGCGGGCGATGGCGGCGTCGGCGCCGATCTTGGTTGCGGGCATGGACGGGCTCCTCTCGGAGCCAATCTAGGCGCGCATCTGCTCAAAACAAAACCGCCGGCGCTTTCACGCCGGCGGCTCCGTTTAGCTTGCGGTGGCAGCCTACTGGTTCGGCTGCACCGGGTTGGGCTGCTCGTGGCCGGTCACGGCGATGCCGCGGCCGAGCTTCGAGTTCCACATGCCGTAGGCGAAGTAGACCAAGATGCCCATCGCGAGATAGATGCCGAAGAACTGGCGCATGTGCTGATTTGCCATGAGGGACATGAACAGCACGAAGCACATGATGCCGCCTAGCGCCGCCACCGTGATGGCGAGCCAACCGGGCATCTTGAACGGACGGTTCAAATCCGGCCGCGCGAAGCGCAGGTAGATCACCGTCAGGCAGATGATGCCGAAGGCGACGAGTGTGCCCACATTGGTGATGTCACCCAGGAAGTCGAGACCCTTGAAGCCGGCGAAACCGGCGGCGATGGCGCCGACGAGGAGCGTGTTCACGACCGGTGTCTGCGTCTTCTTGTTCACGCTTGCAAAGATCGACGGCAGCAGGCCGTCGCGCGACATCGTGTAGAAGATGCGGGTCTGGCCGTAGAGCAGCACCAGCATCACCGACGAGAGGCCGGCGAAAGCGCCGACTTTCACCAGGAACGCAAACCACGGCAGGCCGATGGCGTTCACCGCCTTGGCGATAGGCGCCGGGTCGTTGAGCTCGGTGTAGGGCACGATGCCGACCAGCACCGCGCAGGTGAGGATGTAGAGCACCGTGCAGATCAGCAGCGAGCCGAGAATCCCGATCGGCATGTCGCGCGACGGGTTCTTCGACTCGGCGCCGGCGGTCGAGACCGCTTCAAAGCCGATATAGGCGAAGAAGATGGTCGCCGCGCCCGCGATCAAGCCGCCAATGCCGTACTTGCCGTTGTTTTGGCCGGTGACGACCTGGCCGAGCGCCTGGACGATTTGGTCCCACAGCGACATGCCTTCCGGCAGCGCCGGTTCGCGCGGCGGCACCAGCGGCGACCACAGCTCCGGCTTCACGTAAGCCGCGCCGATCACGATGAACGCGACGACGACCGTCACCTTGATGGCGACGACGATGTTGTTGACCGTGGCGGATTCCGTCACGCCGACCGTGAGCAGTGAGGTGACCGCGATGATGCCGATCAGCGCCGGAAGGTTGACGATGCCGCGCACCACCTCGCCGGTGGCAGGATCGATCGCGCCGGGCAGGACCGCTTGGGTGACCGGGTCGATGTGCGTGGCGTCAGGTGGTATTGTAAGTGCGAACGGTATGTTGACCCCGAGATCGTGCAGCAGGCTCACCGTATAGCCAGACCAGCCGACCGCGACCGTCGAAGCGGCGACGCCGTATTCGAGCAGCAGCAGCAGGCCCATGATCCAGGCGACGAACTCGCCCATGGATGCGTAGGAATAAGAGTAAGCGGAGCCGGAGACCGGGATCGCCGCGGCGAGCTCTGAATAGGCGAGCGCAACGAACGCGCAGAGAAAGCCGGTGATCACGAACGAGATCATGATGCCGGGGCCGGCGAAGTTGGCGGCGGCGCGGCCGGTCAGCACGAAGATGCCGGTGCCGATGATGCAGCCGATGCCGAGCAGCACCAGGTTGAGCGCGCCGAGCGACTTCTTCAGTTCGCCGCCCGCATGCTCAGCGTGCATCTGCTCGACGCTCTTGCGCTTGAACAGACGCAATAGAGGCGGTGTCGCCCCGCTATTTGTTGTAGTCGCCACCCGATCCTCCCAAAAGGCGCCAATCGGCGCGGAGGCTAACGGGGCGGTTAGGGGCGCACAAGCGCCGGGGGTCGCTTTTAGCCCTGGTCGAGCTGTTCAGGCACAGCCCAACCCCGCCGTGCGCAGGCGGCAAGCACGGTATTGCGCAACAGGCAGGCGATTGTCATCGGCCCGACCCCGCCCGGCGAGGGAGAGACGGCCGCTGCAACCTGAATCGCCTCGGCGAAGGCAACGTCGCCGACGAGCTTCGTCTTGCCCTCGCCCTTCTCCGGCGCGGGGACGCGATTGGTGCCGACATCGATGACGATAGCGCCCGGACGAATCCAATCGCCGCGCACCATTTCGGGCCGGCCGACGGCGGCGACCAGAATATCGGCGCCGCGGCAGACCATCTTCAAGTCGCGCGTTTTCGAATGCGCGATGGTGACGCTGGCGTTCTGTTCGAGAAACAGCAGCGCGGCCGGTTTGCCGACCAGGATCGAGCGGCCGATCACGACGACGTTGGCGCCGGTGAGATCGGGGCGCTCGGTCTTCGCGAGGATGACGCAGCCGACCGGCGTGCAGGGGCGCAGGCCCGGCTTGCCGAGCACAAGCTTGCCCGCGCTGCGTTCGGTCAGGCCGTCGACGTCCTTCAACGGATCGAGCGCCGCCAGCACGTTCGGCTCGCTGATGTGCTTCGGCAGCGGCAGCTGCACGAGGATGCCGTCGATCTCGGGATCTGCTGAAAGCGCGGTGACGCGTGCGATAAGTTCGGCTTCGGTCGTGTCCGCCGGCAGCTTGATCTCAACCGAGCGCATGCCGGCTTCGATCGTCGCTTTGCCCTTGGACGCGACATAGACTTGGCTGGCGGGATCGTCGCCGACAAGCACGACCGCAAGCGCGGGCTGGCCCGGCAGTGCTTTCACCGCCGCCGCCACGCCGGCGCGTACGCCCGCCGCAATGGCTTTGCCGTCAATGCTGCGTCCAGTCATGCAGAGCTCCGAATCTGTTGGCGGGTGTGTATCACCGCGACCCGCGAAGGGTGAGCCTAGACCTGCTGGAATCCGTCCACGAACGCCGCAATTTCCGCCGCCGTCGCGCCTTCGATCTCCAGCGTCTTGACGCGCGCCGTGGCGCCCCGCGTCACGCTGACCTTGCTCTTGGCGACGCCGTAGGCCTTGGCGATCAGCGCCTCAAGCGCGCGGTTGGCTTCGTTGTTCTCGGGCGCGGCGCGCACGCGGGCTTTGAGAAAGGTTTCGCCGTTGGCGTCGCGGCTGCGTCCGTCGATGCGGTCGGCGCCGCCGCTCGGCGTGAGGCGGACGCGCAGCCTGCTCAGATCAGCGGCCCACGAGCACGCCGAAGAACCACCACCAAAGCGGCAGGATCAGCAGCTGGATCGCCAGGATCACGATCAGAACCGAGAGGTCGACGCCCGCGATCGGCGGAATGATGCCGCGCAACGGGCGCAGCACCGGATCGCAGACGCGCCGGCAGAATTCCCATGTGCCGCTAATGAACCCGTTCCGGCGGCTGACGACATCGAATGCGTAGAGCCACGAGATGATCACATAGACGATCAGCACGACCACGAAGAGTTCGATGATCGCGGCCACCAGCCGGAAGAGGATAAAGAGCAGGCTGTCCGAACTTCCCATGGGCAGGCTCTAGCCTGCGCGCGACGGATTCGGCAACTGCGGCGCGATGGACCGCGGCGCAAGCGGCTGATTTCCTTGGCTCGGCGACGCCCAGCGCCGGTCTGAACGCCGCAGCAAATGTCGCCTCGGACCTGTTGACGCTCCGGCGCGCCCGGCCCTATATCGCGCCTCCCACTGGAAGGGCCCGTAGCTCAGCTGGGAGAGCGCCGCGTTCGCAATGCGGAGGTCAGGAGTTCGATCCTCCTCGGGTCCACCATTTCCCTAGCCCCGCCGACGTTCCGTTTTTAAGCGCCGATGCGCTAGGCTGCCCAAAAACGCGGGGGGCGGGGCGGTTGGCTGGACGGTGGTTGAACGCGTTTGCGACGGCGGCGGATGGGCCGTTGATCGGAAGCCAGAGCGAGATCGACGCGCTCTATCGAAAGCACCGCTGGCGCGTGCTGCTGGCGATCACGCTGGGCTATGGACTTATCTATCTCTGCCGCGTCGCCATCGGGCTGGTGAAGCCCTCGATGATCGACGCCGGCATCTTCACGCCGGCGGAGTTCGGTCAACTCGGGTCGGCGCTCTTCTATACCTACGCGCTGGGCAAGCTCAGCAACGGCTTTCTCGCCGACCACGCCAACATCCGCCTCTTCCTGCCGCTGGGCTTCGCCATCTCGGCGTTCTGCAATTTCGGCATGAGCTTCGCCGACACCTTGCTGCCGGCGCTCATTCTGTGGGGATTGAATGGCTGGTTTCAGGGATTCGGCGCGCCAGGCTCGGTGGTGGCGATCACGTCGTGGTTTTCCAACAGCGAGCGCGGTCGCGTGTACGGCCTCTGGAACACCTCGCATGCGATCGGCGAGGGGCTGACCTTCTTTCTGATCGGCTGGGTGGTCGCGACCTACGGATGGCGCATGGGCTATTTCGTGCCCGCGTGCATTGGGCTAGCCGCCGCAGTGATGATGTATGCGCTGGTGCGCGACCGGCCGCGGACCATGGGCCTGCCGAGCATCGCGGACTGGAAGAACGACCATCTGCCGGAAAGCGAAGGCTCGAAGGCGAAGTCGACATTGGCGCTGCAGCTTTCCGTGCTCCGCAATCCGGTGATCCTGATCCTCGGGCTCTCAAGCGCCGCCAATTACGTGACGCGTTACGCCATCAATTCGTGGGGGCCGCTCTACCTGCAGGAGGCGCGCGGGATGAACGAGATCGCGTCCGGCTCGCTGCTGGCGGTCTCCACGCTCGCGGGTATCGCCGGATCGATTCTGTTCGGTCTGATCAGCGACAAGTGGTTCGGCGCAAAGCGTCCGCCGGCCAACCTGTTGTTCGCGGTGATCGACATTGCAGGCCTCGTGCTCATATTTTTCGGGCCCAAGGACAGCCTCACGCTGACGATCGGCATGATTCTCTACGGGCTGGGATTGTCCGGTCTTGTCGCCTCGCTAGGCGGTTTATTCGCGGTCGACATCTGTCCGAAGCGGGTGACCGGCGCCGCGATGGGCGTCATCGGCGTGTTCTCCTATCTGGGCGCAGCGCTGCAGGAAAACATTTCGGGCGAACTCGTCGACAAGCATTCGCACATGGTCGGCGCCGACCGCGTATATGATTTCGGACCGGTGATCTGGTTCTGGATCGGCGCTTCGGTCGTATCGATGGTGCTGGCCGCACTGCTGTGGCGGGCGAAGCTCAGGGAATGACACGCTCGTCGGACGGCGGCGCGAACACGATGCGTTTATGAAGGAGCGGCACGCCATCGTCGCGCAACGGATCATAGTCGCGCCAGAGCACGCCGTCGCGCGAGACTTCATAGCGCGCGATCTCGGGATCGTTGGTGTTGTCGGGGCTATTGAACATTGCGAACGACAATCCGCGGGGCGCCGCTCCGGTTCCCGGGCCAATCGCCGCTGTGCTAGCGCTCGCTCCGGGAGGATGTCGCATGCGTCATTTGTTAGCGGCTGCCGCGCTTTTCGCGATCACAGCGTGTGCGAGCAGCAGCGAGCCCGGATGGACCGGCGACGACGCCAAGCCGTTCGACGCCAAGGCGTCCTGCCAGATCGAGACGCAAACGGTCGATGGACCCGACTTCGAACGCTGCATGGCCTCAAGCGGCTGGACGCGCATCCGTTAGTCCGCAGACGGGGCGAACGCTTCGATGATCGGACAGGGTCCGCTCTTGCGGGCGTGACACGCGCCGAGCAGGCGCGATAGGCATTGCTTGGCGTCCTCAAGTTCCGCGATTTTTGCATCGAGGGCGGCGAGACGTTCGCGTGCGAGTTCGCGCACACGCGAGCGATCGTCACCGCGGTCAAGCTTCAGAAGCTCGCCGATCTCCTCCAGTGAAAACCCGGCGCTCTGCGCGCGGCGGATGAAGACGAGGCGTTCGACGTGGCCTTCATCATAAGTGCGTATGCTCTGTCCCGGGCGCGGTTTCGGCGACGGCATCAAACCGCGGCGTTGGTAATAGCGTACGGTCTCGACTCCGACGCCCGCCGCCTCGGCGAGCCGCGCGATGGTTTTTTCCTGGGCCACCTCTTGACTCCGTACCATGGTACAGAGGCTATATGGCTAGTCACCCACAGCAAAGAAAGGGGTGACGTTATGAACACCAACACCGAAAGCACCGCCGAAGTTCGCGAAGGCTGCCAGTGCGCGGACTGCACCTGCGCGCCGTGCCGCTGCGGCGAAGTTGGCGCCAAGGCTTGCGACGCTTGCGAAACGTCGGGCTGCGGCTGCGGCGCTTAACGCGTAGGGCTGGCGCGCCTTTGCGCGCGCCAGCCGGCGTTTACCCGCCGAAGAGACGCACGAGCGCGACGAGCAAGCCGCAAACGGCGAGTACCGCATAGGCAATTTGGAGCGCGGTCTGTTCGTCGCGGACGCGTTTTTCGCCGACCGCCTGTGGCAGCGGCGCCGAATCCCAAGGCGGCGCGGACTGTCCGAACAGCAGAATGAAGCCGGCGTTTGCATCTATAACGCCGAGATCGGTGATCGGCTTGCCGGTCTGCTGGGCGATGGCATTGGCGGCTCCTTCGAAGAACGGCTCCATCATGCGCCGGTCGCCGCCAAGCACGATGCGCCGCCCGTTGTTGAGGACGAGCGCGTAGGCGCGCTGCGTGACGATCGTGCCGGCGCCGCGGAAGGATTCGACGCGCGTTTCGATGCTGCGGATGGCGGAAAGGCCAAGCAGCTCATCGACCCTCTCCAAAGGGGCATAGCCGCGCTGAGCCGGCAGCACGAGACGCAGGCCCTGTCCTTCGATGCGCACGAGCGTCGAAGCGCGCGCAGCGGCTTCGCGAAGCACGAAATAGGTGAGCCCGGCGAAGGGCAGCGCAAGCAGCAGAAAGAGGGCGCCGGCAGGGGCGTCTTCGCCCAGCGTCAAGACTCCGACGAAGAGGAACAGGAGCGGCAGCAGCGCCACCAGCCCGCCCATCGCCCATATCGCCACGCGTTCCGGTGCGCTGCGTCGAAGTTCAACGACCATTTCCGCCCCCGCAGACCTCACCTCACATCCTTGCGCATTGCATTCGCCTGTCCAGCAGGGCATCCGGACGCGCGAAATGCTCGAGATCTCGGACCTTACTTATCGGATCGGCGGCCGGCCGCTGTTCGAGAACGCCTCGGCGTTCATCGCCGAAGGCTGGAAGGTCGGCCTCATCGGCCGCAATGGCACGGGTAAGACGACGTTGCTCCGGCTGATCCGCGAGGATGTCGCGGCCGGCAACGGCGCCATCCGCCTGCGCCGTGGCGCGACCATGGGCTTCGTGGCCCAGGAGGTGCAGCCGGTCGACACGCCGCTGATCGACGTCGTGCTGGAGGCGGACGAAGAGCTGACGGCGCTGATGCGCGAAGCGGAGACGGCGGAAGACCCGCAGCGCATCTCGGACATCTACACGCGGCTTGCCGAAATCGACGGCTACAGCGCCGAAGCGCGGGCGTCGGCCATCCTCGTCGGCTTGGGCTTCGAGCAGGAAGATTTGCGCCGCCCCGCGCGCGAGTTCTCCGGAGGCTGGCGCATGCGCGCAGCGCTGGCGGGCGTGCTGTTCTCCAAGCCTGACCTGCTCGTGCTGGACGAACCGACCAACTATCTCGACCTCGAAGGCGCGGCGTGGCTGGAGGAATATCTCCGCGACTATCCGCACACGGTGGTGGTGGTGAGCCACGACCGCGAAATGCTGAACCGTTCGGTGACGCATGTGATGGCGCTGGACGATCTGAAGCTGGAGATCTTCGTCGGCGGCTATGACGCCTATCTGAAAAAGAAGGCCGAGCGTTTTGCGCAGGCGACCTCGCTGAAGGCCAAGCAGGACGCGCAGCGCGAGCATCTGCAAAAATTCATCGACCGCTTCCGCGCCAAGGCCTCGAAGGCCGCCCAGGCCCAGAGCCGGATCAAGCAGCTTGAAAAGATGCAGGACATCGCCGTGCCGATCGAGCAGCGGACGATGCCGTTCCACTTCGAGGACCCGACCGAGCTGGCCTCGCCGCTCGTGGTGCTGGATGAGTGCGACCTGGGTTACGTCGAAGGCAAGCCGGTGCTGAAGCGGGTGTCGCTCCGCTTGGATCACGACGACCGCATCGTCATCATTGGCCCGAACGGGCAGGGCAAGACCACCTTGGTGAAGTCGATCGCTGCGCGGTTGGCTTTGCTTTCGGGCAAGCGCGTCGCGTCCGGCAAAGCGGTGATGGGCTATTTCAGCCAGGACCAGCTCGACGAATTGCGCGAAGGCGAGACGGTTCTGGAGCACGTGCGCGATCTGGAGCCGGATTGGGCGCCCCCGAAGCTGCGGGCGCTCGCCGCACGCATGGGCTTCGGCGTCGAGAAGATCGACACCAAGGTGCAGAGTCTCTCAGGCGGCGAGAAGGTGCGGCTGCTGTTGGGCCTGATGGCGCACAAGAAGCCGCACGTGCTCATCCTCGACGAACCGACCTCGCACTTGGATATCGACAGCCGCGAAGCGCTTATTCACGCCATCAACGAATACGAAGGCGCGGTGCTGCTGATCACGCACGACATCTATCTGGCCGAAGCGTGCGCGGATCGTCTGTGGCTCGTCTACCACGGCCGCGCGCGCCAATATGACGGCGACCTCGAAGACTATCGCAAGCTGGTCGCCGCCGCCGATCGCCCGCGCGACGACGGCAAGGATGCGCCGGCGCCGGCGGTGAAAGCGCCTGAGCCCGCGAAGCCGAAGAGCTCGAAATACACATTGCAGCGCAGGCTGGAAGCGGCGGAAGCGGAGATGGAGCAAGCGCAGGCCGCGCTCGCGCACATCGATGCGGCGTTAGCCGACCCTGAGCTCTTCACGCGCGACCAGAAACGCGGTGAAACGCTGCTGAAGGAGCGTGTGTCGGCGGCGACGGCGCTGGCGCGGGCGGAGGCGGCGTGGCTTGAGGTGAGCGAGGCGCTAGCCGACTGATCCGGCGCCGGCGCGCCGCCGTAAACCTCCGCAAAAGGAGGTTCACATGCTGCGCTACGCAGTTCTCGCATTATTGGTCGGTGTCTCCGCATGCGCGGCGCAGGCCCAAACTGTTGCGGCAAGTCCGACGCTCGCCGGCGATTGGACGGTGGATCTCTCTACCAGCCCTTCCGAGCCCTACACCAAACCGATGCATCTTGCGCTGAATGCCGACGGCACGGTCACCGGCTCGTTCTACGAAAGCGAGATCGAGGCCGGGCGCTGGCGCACCGCGCGCGGCCGCACCTGTGTGAGCTTCCGCACGACCGATGGCGTTGGCCCGTATCACACGGCGGCGTGTCTCGTCGGCGATCACGTTGAAGGCCAGACCTGGGCCGAGCACCGTAATTTCCTGTTCAACTGGAATGCCGTCCGCAACTAGTGCGCTGCTACCAGCTGCCTAGCACGTTCGCATCGATGAGAATCCAGGTCACGTTCATCGCCAGGAAGAAAATGGCCAACGCAAGCTGCAGAGAGCGGCGCTTGGTCATCATCCCGGCGATGTAGATCGCCAAATAAACGGGCGCCTGAAGCAGGTAGCTCGGCCGCGTCAGCCAATCCATGCCCTTGAGCGCGGTGTCGTAGATGTCGATGAGTTGGTTGAGTACGAACATGCCCAGGAACCAGTGCCGCACCGAGAGGAAGTACGCGAACGAATCGTCCAGCCCCTCCATGCGCTCGGGCACCAGGATGACGGCGACCAGAAAGAAGGTGACCGCGTAGGTGATGAGGAAGAGATAGACGGGGAACGTCCAGGCAATCTCGGTTTGCTGCAGCTTGAATTCCCACCACCAGAACATGACGAGTAGCAGCAGGACGCTTGTCACCCAAAGCAGGTAGACGGCTTCGAGTTTGATTGGCGCCCCGTGCCCCCGCAGGCGATGTATGGCGACGCCGAGCGCGGAAAGGATGTGCGTGAGGCCCAGGCCGACCACGACCGAGACGAGCGCCATCACATATTCGAACTGACCCATCGCCCCTCCGCTCCCGCAGTGTGTCTAGCAGAGTTCGCGGGGCTGTCGCGCAAAAGCGCTAGCCCACCGGCGTTAGCGGCGCGTCCTTGATGCGATCGAGATTGCCGGCGCCGGGGATGAACACGGCTTCGATGCGGATGCCGTCAAAGTCTTCGAAGAGGGTGGAGTAATAGCCCGGCGCCCAGGCGCCGTCCTCTGGCGCGCGGACGATCTTGGCGCCGAAGTCGCGCATGGCGGCGTGCAGCGTGTCGATGTCCTCGCGCGAGCGCAGGCGGAAGCAGAAATGATGCAAGCCGATGCGCGTTTGATCGAACGGTGTGTCCCGATGCTCGGGCGCGGCGGGACGGATGAGAACGCCGGTGCGTCCGCCGATGCAATAGAAGACTTGGCCCGGCACGTCGTACTGGATCGGCATGCCCAGCGTCTCGTGCAGCAGCCTGAAGTAAAACGGCCGGCTCACGGCGACGTCACGGACCGTGAGCTGAATATGGGCGATGCCGTTTGGGGAGATCATGATGCTGCTCCTACTTCAGCACGTTGTGTTTCAATCGCTTGCTTACGCCTTCGGCGGCAGCGGGATGAAGCTCGACGTGCGGCGCTTGTATTCCGCGTACTCCGGCCGCGTTTTCTGCAAATGCGGCTCGGTCGTCGGTGCGCCGCTGACGCGCGTCAGCAGGAAGGTGATCAGCAGCGGGCCGGGGAGGCTCCAGAGGCCGAACGGCGTTTCCGCGGCGACGGCGTAGATGCCCCACCAGGTGCAGAGTTCGCCGAAATAGTTGGGGTGGCGCGAATAGCGCCAGAGGCCGCGGTCCATCAGCTTGCCCTTGTTGGCGGGGTCAGCCTTGAAGGCGGCGAGCTGCGCGTCGGCGATGGCTTCGTAGAGAATGCCGAACGCGGCGAGCGCTGCGCCTGCGTAGGCAAGCGCGCCAAGCGGCGGGATGGTGTTTGCGGTGATCTGGCTGATCTGCACCGGCAGCGCCATGATGATCTGCAAGAAGAGTTGCGGCAGGAAGACGTAGAGCAGCGACGTGGTGGCGAAATTCCAGCCCTGCTTCGCTTTCGCGCGCTCGAACATCTTTGCGTAGCGGCGGTCGTGGCCGTGCTTGCGCCAGCGCCAAAGCAGGAAGACGCCGAGGCGCAAGCCCCAAGCGGTGGCGAGCGCAGCGAGCAGCAGTCCGTGCGGCGACTTTTCGTCGGGCTGCAGATAGCTCGCCCACGCCAGCACGACGACGCCGAGCCCCCACCAGGAATCGATGAAACTCGGATCGCGGATGGCGATGCTCACCCCCCAGAGAAGGAGGAAGAGCGCCAGAGAGAGGATGAGGTTGGCGAGGAGAAGGAAGAAGACTTCGGTCATTGCGGGTGTTCTACGGCGAAGCGCGGCTGGCGGACTAGCGTGAACCCTCTCCCCCGAGAGGGGGAGAGGGCAGGGTGAGGGGGCGGCTCCGTCGAGCGTGAATTCGCGCGCGGCTGTGCTCCACCCTCACCCCAACCCTCTCCCTCCCAAAGGAGGGAGAGGGAGCGACGGCGTTAGGCAATCTTCGCCAGCGCGCCGCGCACTGTGTCCGCGATCTGAGCGATTTGGCTCCTCTCGATGATCAGCGGCGGCGAGAAGGCGAGAATGTCGCCGGTGACGCGGATCAGGACGCCGGCGTCGAAGCAATGCTTGAAGGCTTCCAAGGCGCGCGCGGTCGCCGCGCCTGGCCGCGGTTCAAGTTCGACGCCGCCGATGAGACCGAGATTACGGATGTCGATCACGTGCGGCTCGCCCTTGAGCGAATGCATCGCGTCTTCCCAATAGGGCGCGAGCTCGGCGGCGCGTTCGAACAGGCCTTCGTCGCGATAGGTGTCGAGCGTGGCGAGGCCGGCGGCGCAGGCCAGCGGGTGGCCGCTGGTGGTGTAGCCGTGGAAGAGTTCGATCGGCGTGTCGCTGTTGGCGAGGATAGTGTCGTAGATCTCACGGCTGGCGGCGACGGCGCCCATGGGTACGGCGGCGTTGGTGATGGCCTTCGCCATGGTGAGGATGTCGGGCTTCACGTCGAAATAGTGCGCCGCGAACGGCGCGCCCAAGCGGCCGAAGCCGGTGATCACTTCGTCGAAGATGAGCAGGATGTCGTGCTTGCTGCAGAGTTCGCGCAGGCGCTGCAGGTAGCCCTTCGGCGGAATGAGCACGCCGGTGGAGCCGGCGACGGGCTCGACCATGACGGCGGCGATGGTGCTGGCGTCGTGCAATTGCACAATGCGCTCGAGCGCGTCGGCGAAGTCGGCGCCGTGTGCGGGTTGGCCGCGTGAGAAGGCGTTGCGGCCGATGTCGTGCGTGTGCGGCAAGTGATCGACGCCGGCGATTCCGGGGCCGAAGGTCATGCGATTGCGGACAATGCCGCCGACGCTGATGCCGCCGAAGTTGGTGCCGTGATAGCCGCGCTCGCGGCCGATGAGGCGAAACTTGCCGGGCTTGCCGCGCGCCTTCTGGTAGGCGAGCGCGATTTTGAGCGCCGTGTCGGCGCTTTCGCTGCCGGAATTTGTGAAGAAAACCCGGTCCATGCCATCGGGCAGCAGTGCGCCCAAGCGGTTGGCGAATTCGAACGCGCTGGGGTGGCCGAGATTGAAATTGGTGGCGTAGTCGAGTTCGCCCGCGGCTTGGCGAATGGCTTCGACGATGCGCGGGCGCGCATGGCCGGCGGCGCAACACCAGAGCCCGGAGGTGGCGTCGAGAATCGCGCGGTTATCGGACGTGTAATAGTGCATGCCCTCGGCGCGCACGACCATGCGCGGATCGGCCTTGAACGCCCGGTTCGGCGTGAACGGCATCCAGAAGGCGTCGAGCGAGTTCGGGCGCGGGGTGTCTGGCATGGGCGCAGCATCCGCTGCGCCGCTCGTGCGTGCAAGCGGCGTTAGTGCCGGTTCTCGAAGTCGAGCGTCCGCCACTCGTGGCGAGAGAACATCGCGCTTTGGTCGTTATAGTGCGGGCTCTCGGGCCGGTCGCTCGCGCCCCATTGGTGAATGACGCGCACGTTGAGCGAACGATCCGGCGCCCAGTCCATCACCATCATGAAGCCGTCGCCGAAATCGGCGTTGAGGCGGCCATCCTCTTCCGGCGTCCAGCGAATGGCCCGGAGCGTGTCGGGCGCGCCGTCAAGCGGGAGGTCGACATTGCCACGGCGCAGGCGCAGCACGTCACCCCAGGCGGGATCGAGGCGACCGAAATTGTTGCGCAGGTAAGCAGCCGCTTCGCGCACGGTGTTGCGTGGGTCGGGCTCCGGCTGGCCGAGACGGCGCGCCGTATAGATCGGGTAGAACATCAGGTTGGCGAGCGCGGCGCCATGGCTCTGCTGGTCGGAGCGCAGGTCCCAGGCGCGCAACACGTTCTGTGTGTCGCGCAGCGCAGCGTCGCTGCCGGCGTCAACGGCGAGGATGGTTTGGATCGCAGCGTATTGGCGTGAGCGGGTGCTGGCGGTGACGTCGAACTTCGTCGCAAGCAATTGTTCGTCGCTGATGCGCGCGAGCGGCGAGAGCGTCTCCACGGCGCGATAGCCGCGATTGGTGATGTAGGTCTCGATGAAGGGCGCGGCCTCCGGGAATTGCTCGGGGCGCATGTCGGCGCTCGCATCGGTGGAGGACCAAGGCGCGCCATTGGTGCTGTAGAGCCAGCCGGGCGGCGGATCGATCAGCGCCGGCGCTTGCAGGTATTCGTTCTGCGGCCAGAGCGTCGCGCTGGTGTCGCCCGGCACGCAGCCGGACCAGTCGTAACCGGCGGGGCGGCGCGGCAGGATGGCGTTGTAGAAATAGGCGATGCGGCCGGTTTCATCGCCATAGATGAAATTGAACGAGGGGATGGCGTGCAGATCGAAGGCGGCGCGCCATTCTTCGAAATCGCGCGCCTTGCCCATGCGATAGAATTGCTCGATGGCGCGGATCTCCCCCATGCCGGCATAGCGCACCGCGACCCAGCCGTCCGCCGTCTCGAACGCAGGGCCGTAAACGGTGAAGCGGAGCGTCTTGGGAATCGGGATGGTGAACCAGCCCATCTTCACGCCGAGCCAGATCGTCCTGGTCTCGAAGCGCCGCCATTGGCCGTCGTAGAAATATTGGCCGTCGTGCTGTGCGTCGGTGCGCAGACGATAGATGTCGGCCAGGTCCGGCAGGTTCACCGTCGCCGCCCAGCCGAGCGGGCCGTTTGTGCCGAGTACCGGGAACGGCGCGCCGGGAAAGAGGCCGCCGTGCACGCGCCAGCCGGTGTCGCTTTGCACCTCGGCTTCGTACCAGGCGACACCGCCGGCCCAGGGCTGGTGCGAGTTGACGATGACGCGTGTGTGCCCGTCGCTGGAGCGCAGCGGCGAGACCGCGAACGCGTTGGATCCGCGATCGATGCTTTCAGCGCTGGCTTCACGTGTGGCGCAAGGGTGCGACGCCGGATCGGCGAGGAGGCCTAGCGTACGCTCAAAGCCCCAGAATAAAGGCAGCGTCAGCGCCGAGCCTGCGGCCACGTCGCGGCCGGTGACGGCGCGGGCGTTGTTGATGACTTCGTACGGATGTGCGCGGGCGTATGCGTTCAAGCCCGCGGCGTAGGCTTCCATGACGGCGCGGATGTCTTCCGGCATCCGGTCGTAGCCGTCGGCGACCGCCTCGCGCACGCCGAGCAAGTGCCAGAGAAAGTCCGACTTTGCGCCTTCCTCGCCCAGTTCGCTGCCCAGCTTGCCGCGTGCGGCGAGGATGACGAACTGGATGGTGCGGAAGTTGTCCTCGGCGTGCGCGATGGCGAGGCCGTAAGCGGCTTCGGCGTCGTCGGCGCCGTGGATGGTGGGGACGCCGTATTGGTCGCGGGTGATGGTGGGGTGGAAGTCGCGAGCGGGCGGGGGAGGTGCTGGAGCGCAGGCGGTTGCTGCGAGCAAGGCGATGGCCGCGATAGTGGTGCGCATGGAAACTCCCCCGATCCATCTACGAGCCGATGAAAGCGCGCACAACACCTCCTCCTCGATGGAAGAGGTCGGCCGAGCGGAGCGATGACGGGAGGAGGTGCGCCCTCAGTGTCGCGGGTTGTGCCTCCGGAGGCTTACTCCTCAAGACCGAGGGCGCACCTCCTCAGTCATCGCTGAGCGATGACAGCTCCTCCATCGAGGAGGAGCGGGGGGCCAACCGGCTAGCTTTTCGGCCTGGGCCGAAGGATAACCGGCCCATGACTCTGCAAAAGAACATCGACCGCGCGTCGTCGATCAAACTCCCGACCGAAGCCGTCATCGGCGGCAAGCTGGTGGCCGCCAAGTCTGGCAAGACCTTCGCCAATGTCGGCCCGCGCGACGGCAAGACATTGAACCTCGTCGCCGAAGGCGATGCGGCGGACATCGATGCGGCGGTGGCGGCGGCGCGCGCGAGCTTTGAGGACAAGCGCTGGCGCTCGAAGACGCCGCGCGAGAAGAAGCGCATCATGTTCAAGCTCGCCGAGCTGATGGAGCGCGATCTCGAAGAGCTGGCGATGCTCGAGACGCTCGACATGGGCAAGCCGATCTCGGATACGCGCGCGATCGATATTCCGACCGCGATCAACTCGATCCGCTGGTACGCCGAGGCGCTGGATAAAGTGTACGGCGAAGTAGCGACGACGCCGTCGGAGCGCTTGAGCTTCATCGTGCGCGAGCCGCTGGGCGTGGTGGGCGCGATCGTGCCGTGGAATTTCCCGCTGCACATGGCCTGCTGGAAAGTCGCGCCGGCGCTGGCGGCGGGCAACTCCATCGTGCTGAAGCCGGCGGAGCAATCGCCATCGACGGCGCTGAAACTGGGCGCGCTGGCGCTGGAGGCGGGTGTGCCGGACGGCGTGCTGAACGTGGTGCCGGGCTATGGAGAGGGCGCGGGTCAGGCGCTGGCGCGCCACATGGACGTGGACCTGATCGCCTTCACCGGCTCCGGCGAAGTCGGCCGCAAGCTGATGGCGTATTCGGGCGAGAGCAATCTGAAGCGGGTGGCGCTCGAACTCGGAGGCAAGAGCCCGCAGATCGTGTTTGCGGATGCCGAGAACCTGGATGCCGCTGCGGAAGCGGCGGCGTGGGGCATTTTCTTCAACCAGGGCGAAATCTGCAACGCGGCGTCGCGGCTGCTGGTGGAAGAGAAGATCAAGGACGAATTCCTGGCGAAGGTCGTCGAGAAGAGCGCCAAGTATATGCCTGGCGATCCGCTCGATCCGGGCAGCGTTGCGGGCGCTATCGTCAGCGAAGCGCAGATGAAGCGCGTGCTGGGTTATGTCGAGAAGGCGAAGGCCGAAGGCGCGACTTTGGCGAAGGGCGGCAATCGCATTCGCACCGAGAGCGGCGGCTACTACATCGAGCCGACTGTGTTCGACAAAGTCGCGAACACGCATACGCTGGCTCGTGAAGAAGTGTTCGGCCCGGTGCTGGGCGTCATCACGTTCAAAGCGGAAGAAGAGGCCGTGAGGCTGGCGAACGACACCGTTTATGGCCTCGCCTCCGGTCTTTGGACCGCGAACATTTCGCGCGCGCATCGCGTGGCGCGGGAGCTGCGCACCGGCTTGGTCTGGATCAATGGCTGGGATGCGTGCGACATCACGGTGCCGTTCGGCGGCGCCAAGCAATCGGGCTTCGGCCGCGACCGCTCGCTGCACGCGCTGGAAAAGTACACCGAACTGAAGGGCATCTCGATCACCTATGGCTGATAGCAATTCAATGATCGGCGAGCTCAAAGAGGCGAAAGCCTTTCTCGACGCGCATCCCGAGATGCAGTTCTTCGAGATTATCTACACCGGGCTCTCTGGCGTGCCGCGCGGCAAGCGTCTGCGTCGGCATGAACTGATCCCGCTCTATGAGCAGGGGCGCTTCCTGCCGTCGTCCATGCTGGTGACGGACATCACTGGGCAGGACGTCGAGCAGACGGGCCTCATCTGGGAAGGCGGCGACGCCGACAAGATCGGCCGTCCCGTCCCGGGCCGTCTCACCATGGCGCCGTGGCTGGGCAAAGACATCGCGCAAGTGCCTGTCTCGGTGTGGGAGCTGGACGGAAAGCCGGTCGATCTCGATCCGCGGCATGTGCTGGCGAACGTGATCGCGCGCTTTGCGAAGGATGGGCTCGTGCCGGTGGCGGCATGCGAGCTGGAGTTCTTCCTGCTCGATGCGGCGCGCGCGGCGGACGGCGGCGTGCAGCTGGCGCGCTGGCCGCTGACGGGCGCGCGGCCGACGCAGCACGATCAGTACTCGCTGCGCGAGATGCAGGAGGCGGAGCCGTTCCTGCGCGAGCTGTGGGGCGCGGCGGACGCGGTGAACGTGCCGCTGGAGGGCGCGATCTCGGAATACGCGCCGGGTCAGCTCGAACTCACGCTGAAGCACCACGCCGACGTGCTGCGTTCGGCCGACGACGCTATTCTCTACAAGCACGCCGCCAAGGGCGTCGCCATCCGGCACGGCTGCGAAGTGACGTTCATGGCCAAGCCGTTCGCGCAGCATGCGGGCTCGGGTATGCACATGCACGTCAGCGTCAACGACAAATCCGGGAAGAACATTTTCGCGTCGGACGCGCCGGAGGGGTCGCCGGAGCTGCGCCACGCCATCGGCGGCATGAAGGCGCTGCTGGCGGATTCGATGGCGATCCTGGCGCCCAACGCCAATTCCTATCGCCGCTTTCGCGCCAATTCCTACGCACCGGTGGCGCCGGTGTGGGGGGTCAACAACCGCACCTGCGCCTTCCGCATTCCGGCCGGCGCGCCGCACACGCGTCACATCGAGCATCGCGTCGCCGGCGCCGACGCGCATCCGGCGCTGGCGCTGGCGGTGCTACTCGCCGCGGTGCATCACGGCATCACGTCGAAGGCCGATCCCGGCCCGCCGGTCACCGGCGACGGCTACACGGAGACGCAAGAGCGCATTCCGACGAACTGGTTCGCCGCCGTCGATCGCTTCGCGGACAGCGCACTCTTGAAGGACTATCTCGGCGAGCGCTTCGTCTCGACTTACGCGAGCGTGAAGCGCACCGAGCAGGAGCGGTTCTTCGGCGCCATCACCTCGCTCGATTACGACTGGTATCTGCGCTCAGCGTGAGCATCCAAGGAAAAATCTTTCGCCGCCTGTGACCGCAGGGATTGATTGCGAACGGGATTTGCGCGCTAGTGGGAGCCAAGCGCCGGCTGTAAGGCTGGTTTCGCCGGGCGTGGGCTCATCGGCTCGGCGGCAAGACAGGGAAGGGTGCGTCTCATGGCGAAGAGCAGCAAATTCCAACGGGCTTCGCGCCGGTCTCTGTTGCAAGGCGCGGCGGCCGTCGGCCTCACCTTCGGCGCGGGCGGCCTGACCGCGTGTGGCGGTGGCGATGGCGGCCGGCGCGTGAACTTCCACAACTGGACGACCTATATCGGCGAAACCACGCTCGCGGATTTCCGTCAGGCCACCGGCATTCCGGTGCACGACACCTACTTCGCCAGCAACGACGAATTGTTTGCACAGCTCCGCGCCGGCAATCCCGGCTACGACGTGATCGTGCCGTCCAACGAATACGTTACGCGCATGGCGCAGGCGCAGATGCTGCAGGAGCTCGACAAGTCGAAGATCCCGAACGCATCGAACATCCTGCCCGAGTTCCAGGACGCCGCCTACGATCCGGGCCGCAAGTATTCCATGCCCTATACCTGGCTGGTCATCGGCATCGGCTATCGCAAGTCGAAGGTCGACGGCGTGCCGGACAGCTGGAAGTGGCTCATGGATTCCAACAAGTACGCGCGCAAGATCGCACTGCTGGGCGAAAGCGCGGATTTGATACGGCTGGGCGCCAAGTATCTTGGCAGCTCGATCAACGGCATTCCGGAGGCGCGCATTTCCGAAGTCGAGCAGATGTTCATGCGGCAGAAGCCGAACATTCTCCGCTTCCACTCGGACGACGGGCAGGACTTGCTGGCCGCCGGCACCGTCGATCTGGTCATGGAATACAACGGCGACATCGCCCAGCTGATGACGGAGGACGACGACATCGATTTCGTGGTGCCGAAGGAGGGCAGCATGCTGAACTCCGACACGCTCTGCATTCCGAACGGCGCGCCGCACCCGGAAGAAGCGCACGCATTCATCAATTACCTGCTCGACGGCGAGGCGGGCGCAAAGATCGCCACCACCATTCAGTATGCAACGCCGAACGGCGCCGCGAAGGCGCTGATGCCGGACAGTTACAAGAACAACCCGGTCGTTTATCCGCCGGCTGACGTGATGGCCCGCTGCGAATACGGCGCCTTCGAAGGCGATGAACGTGCGCAGCTCTACGAGCAGATCTACACGCGCATCAGCGCGGCGAGCGGCGGCGAGTAGACGAAAGAGGGCGGGCGGCTCATGGAGCAGACTTGGCGCCAGGCGAAGGCGGCGTTTGCGGCGATAGCCGCGCCGCCGCTCGGCTGGCTGCTTTTCTTCTTCCTCATCCCGCTTGCGGTGATCTGGGCGTATTCGTTCGGCCAGAACGACGGGCCGACCTCCATCGACATCAACGGCACCTTCGCGAACTACCTGCGCGCTTTTGAGCCGCTTTATCTGGTGATCTTCTGGAAGAGCATCGTGATCGCGGCGATCACGACATTCCTCTGCCTTGTCGTGGGCTTCCCGGTGGCGATGGCGATCGCGTTTGCGGGGCCGCGTACGAAGGCATGGCTGCTGCTGCTGATCATGCTGCCGTTCTGGACCAACCTGCTCATCCGCACCTATGCGCTCATCGCCGTGCTGCGCGAGCAGGGTTATGTGAATTTCACGCTGGAATGGCTCTGGAATAACGCCAGCGGCCTGATGACACTCGTCGGACTGCAGCCGCTCGGCGATTTCCAACCCTTGCAGCTGCTCTACAACAACTCCGCCGTCGTCGTCGGCCTCGTCTACGTGCACCTGCCGTTCATGGTGCTGCCGCTCTATTCCGCGCTCGACCGCATGGACCGGTCGCTGATGGAGGCCAGCCTCGATCTCGGCGCAGGCCATTTGCGCACGATCTGGTCGGTGGTGGTGCCGCTCGCGGCGCCGGGGATTGCGTCGGGAATCCTTATTACGTTCATCCCGGCGCTCGGCGCCTATCTGACGCCGGACTTGTTGGGCGGGACCGACAGCCAGATGATCGCGTCGGTGATCGAGCGGCAGTTCAAGCGCGCCAACGACTGGCCGTTCGGCGCGGCGCTCTCTTTCCTGCTTATGTACCTGACCTTCATCGCCATCGCGCTGCAGGCCTTGGTGCAGAGCCGCAGCAACAAGGGTCGGCGCTGATGGCGGAAGCGAAGCCCAAAGCCGACAAGCCGGGGCCGCTGGAATATTGGCGGCAATGGCCGCTGCGCGTGATTGTCGGCGGCACGCTGGCGTTTCTCTACCTGCCGCTGATCACGCTGATGGCGTTCAGCTTCAACGACAGCCGCCGTAACATCGTCTGGAAAGGCTTCACGCTCGACTATTACGAGAAGGCGCTGACCAACGTCGCCATGATGGAGGCGTTCCGCAATTCGCTCACCATCGCTTTCTTCTGCACCGTGTTCTCGGTCGTGCTGGGCGCGCTGGCCGCGGTGATGCTGTGGCGCTTCAAGTTTCCGGGCAAGACGGCCGCCGAAGGCGCGATGGCGTTGCCGATCGTGGTGCCGGAAATCTGCATGGGCGTCGCGATGCTCGTCTTCTTCGCGCGGGTGATGCCGTGGCCGCAGGGGCTGGGCTATCCGCTAAATCTGGGCGCCATCACCATTGCGCACATCTCGTTCTCGTTCCCGTTCGTCGCGACCGTGGTCCGCGCCCGTCTCGCCAGCTTCAACCGCGAGCTTGAGGAAGCAGCGAAGGATCTGGGCGCCACCGAGTGGCGCACGTTCTGGGACGTGCTGGTGCCGCACATGCAGCCAGGACTGGTCGCCGGCGCGCTGTTGGCGTTCACCTTGAGCCTCGACGACTTCGTCATCACCTATTTCACCTCCGGCCCGGACACGGTGACGTTTCCGGTCCAGGTCTATTCGATGCTGCGCTTCTCGGTCACGCCCGAAGTGAACGCCGCGTCGACCATCCTTATCGTCGTCACCATCATCCTCACGGCGGTGGGTCTGCAGCTGCAGACCCGCGCCGAAGAAAAAGCCAAAGCCCAATCATGAGCGACGTCGCCCACACCCAAGCGGACAAGCCGGCGGGGCCGGCCAATGACAATGTCATCATCAGTTTCGAAGGCGTGACCAAGCGCTTCGACAAGATGGTGGCGGTCGATAACGTCTCCCTGCAGGTCAAGGAGGGCGAATTCTTTGCTCTGCTGGGGCCGTCCGGCTGCGGCAAGACCACGCTGTTGCGCATGCTGGCCGGTTTTGAAACGCCGACCGAGGGGCGCATTCTCATCGATGGCAAGGACGTCGCTGCGCTGCCGCCCAACAAGCGGCCTGTGAACATGGTGTTCCAGAGCTACGCCGTCTTCCCGCATATGTCGGTGACCGACAATGTCGGCTACGGGCTCAAGATGGATGGCGTGCCCGCGCCGGAGATCGCCAAGCGGGTGGACGAGGCGCTCGAACTGGTGAAGCTCGGCGGTCTCGGCGCACGCAAACCTGATCAGCTTTCGGGAGGTCAGCGCCAACGGGTCGCCCTGGCGCGGGCGCTGGTGAAGCGGCCGCGCGTGCTGTTGCTGGATGAGCCGCTGTCGGCGCTGGACGCCAAGCTGCGCGATCAGATGCGGTCGGAGCTGACCTCGCTGCAGGAGAAGGTCGGCATCACCTTCATCATGGTGACCCACGATCAGGACGAGGCGCTCGCCATCGCCACCCGCTGCGCCGTGATGAATAGGGGCGTGCTGGCCCAGGTGGCGACGCCGTCCGATCTCTACGAATTCCCGAACTCGCGCTTCGTCGCCGACTTCGTCGGCTCCGTGAACATGTTCGAAGGCGTGCTCGCCGAGGATGAGCAAGATCACGCGCTGGTGAAAACGAAAGAGCTGTCGGCACCCGTCTATCTTGATCACGGCGTCACCGGCGCGAAGGGATCGACCGTCTGGGTGGCGCTCAGGCCCGAAAAGATCGAGATGCACAAGCGCGGCGCCGGATCGGAACCGATGAAGATGGAAGACGCGCCCGGCGGAACCAACGTCGTGCCGGGCGTCATCCGCGACATCGTCTATCTGGGCAGCGAGACCAATTACGAGGTCGAATTGGAGAGCGGACGCAGGGTAAAGACGTTCCGGTCCAATCTCACGCGCTACGACCAGGAGGATTTCACCTGGGACGAGCCGGTTTGGCTCGCCTGGCACGCCTGTTCGCCGGCGGTATTGCAGTCGTGATGTGACGATGCGCCCGCCTCTATACGCATCGTTCATCTCCCCTGTGTTTTGTCGCGCGCCTATATCGCGGTTCAGCGCCCGCCGGCGCACGGAGAGCGATGCATGAGTGAGCGGCCTGTCCTCGGGGTCATTTGCTGCAACCGGCTCATCGATGGGCAGGAAGCGCAGTCGGTGATGACGCGCTACCTGATTTCATCGCTCAAGTATGCCGATGCAGCGGCGCTGTTGATCCCGGCGATGCCGGAACTGATGAGCGCCAAGGAAGTGGCGCCGCGCCTGGACGGCATACTGCTCACCGGCACGCCATCAAATCTGAATCCCGAGCGCTACGGCGATCTCGTCGAGGATGCGCCGGGCCCATTCGACCACCGCCGCGACGAGACGACCGCGGTGCTGATCGATGCAATGCTCGATCTGGGAAAGCCCGTCTTCGGGATCTGCCGCGGCTTTCAGGAACTCAACGTCGCCTTCGGCGGCACCCTACGGCGCGACATGGCCGAACATCCGGCGCTGCTCGCCCACCATGCGCCGGACGGCGTGTCGTTCGACGACATGTTCAACCACATCCACCCGGTGAAGCTCTCCGAAGGCGGCACGCTGCGCCGCGCCTACGGTGAAGACCAGCTGGATGTCGTCAGCGTTCATTATCAAGGCGTCGCCAAGCTGGGGCAGGGGCTGCACGTCGAGGCAATGGCGCCCGACGGCGTCGTCGAGGCGGTGTCCGCCGATGTGAACGGCGCACCGGTGCTGGCCGTGCAGTGGCACCCGGAATGGCGTGCTTCCGAAAATCCGCAGTCGCAACTTTTCTTCAAACTGCTCGGGCGGGCGCTCAGGCGCGAGCCGCTGGTGCAAGATTAGAGTACGGAGGCCGCCATGGCCCGCAACTACAACATTCCCGAACTTCGTCGCCTCGACGTCGAGCATCATTTGCCGGCGCAAGCGAACTACAAAGAGATCAGGGATCTCGGCGGCAGCCGCATCATCACGCGGGCCGAAGGCTCGACCATCTATGACGGCGACGGCAACGCGCTTCTCGACGGCATGGCCGGACTTTGGTGCGTGAACGTCGGCTACGGCCGCGACGAACTGGTGCAGGCCGCCGCGCAGCAGATGACGGAGCTGCCCTTCTACAACACCTTCTTCAAGACGGCGACGCCGCCGGTCGTGATGCTCGCCACGAAGCTGGCCGAGAAGCTTGGCGGCAAGCTGCAGCACGTCTTCTTCAATTCTTCGGGCTCGGAGGCCAATGACACCGTGATGCGCATGGTGCGCCATTACTGGAACGTCAGCGGCCAGCCCAAGCGGCAGATCTTTATCAGCCGCTGGAACGCCTATCACGGCTCCACCATGGCGGGCGCGAGCCTCGGCGGCATGAAGCACATGCACCCGATCGGCGGATTGCCGATACCGGGCGTCGAGCATGTGATGCAGCCCTATCGTTTCAACGAAGGTTTCGGCGAAGACGAAGAGAGCTTCGCCGCGCGCGCTGCGCAGGAGATCGAAGACCGCATCGTGAAGGTGGGGCCGGAAAATGTCGCGGCGTTCATCGGCGAAGTGGTGCAGGGCGCCGGCGGCGTCATCATCCCGCCGAAGGGCTATTGGAAGCGTGTCGAGGCCATCTGCCGCAAGTACGGCATTCTCCTCGTGGTGGACGAAGTCATCACCGGCTTCGGCCGCCTGGGCGAATGGTTCGGCTTCCAGAAATTCGACATCAAGCCGGACCTCGTGCCGATGGCGAAAGGGCTTTCCTCAGGCTATTTGCCGATTTCCGCTGTCGGCGTGTCGCACGATATTGTCGAAGTGCTGCGCGAGAAGGGCGGCGAATTCGTCCACGGCTACACCTATTCCGGACATCCCGTGTCGGCCGCGGTCGCCCTGAAGAATCTGGAAATCATCGAGCGCGAGGGCTTGGTCGAGCGCGTGCGCGACGACATCGGCCCCTACTTCGCCAAGGCGATCGCGCGACTGAATGACGACCCCCTGGTCGGCGAGACGCGCTCGCTCGGGCTGATCGGCGCCGTGGAGATCGTGTCGAAGAAGGGCACGAACCAACGGTTCACCGGCGACGAGGGCAAGGCCGGTCCCATTGTTCGTGACACCTGCATCAGAAACGGGCTGATGGTGCGCGGTATCCGCGACTCGATCGTGATGTGTCCGCCGCTGATCATCACCCACGCGGAAATCGACCGTATGATCGATATTATCGGCAAGTCGCTGCGCGAGGCAGAGCCGGCGCTTCGGGCGCTGAAGCCGGACTAGTCGGCGACGCCGTTGCCGTTGCCGTTTGACGAGGCAAGGCCGGTGCGGGCGATCAGCCCCATGCCTTCGGCGATGTCCGCCGAGATGGCGGCTGTGAGCGCCTTCTCGTCTCGGGCTTCGGCGGCGCGGATGGCGGCTTGGTGATGATCGTTCTGCGGCGACATGTTCACGCGGCCGGCGACAACGCGCATGAACGGTCCGAACTGCAGCCACAGCGTTTCGATCAACCGCGTGAGGGTGTTGCCGGGCTGTGCACGATAGAGCGTGAAGTGGAAAGCGTGGTTGTTTTCCATGTAGGCGTCGGCGTCTTGGCGCGCGACGGCAGCGTCGAGCGCCGCATCGATATCGCGCAGGCGCGCGACCCGCTCGGCGTCGAGGTGCGGCAGCGCCAACGCCGCGGCGGCAGGCTCCAGCAGCAGCCGGCAGCGCAGCAGGTCGTCGAAGCGCTCCTCCGTCATCGCCGGCACTTGCACGCGCCGTTTGGAGCGGATTTCCACTGCACCTTCCGCCGCGAGACGCGAGAGCGCGTCACGGACCGGCGTTTGGCTGACGCCGAGTTCCTGCGCGAGGCCGCGCGTGGACAGGCCGTGGCCCGGCGCCATTTTCCCGGTTACGAGCTTGCGTCGCAGTTCGGCGTAGATGGCGGCGTTCAGGCCCTCGTCTTCTTCCTGGTGGATTTTGATCATGGTTCCGAACGCGTAGTCCCATCGGAACAGGGAATCACGCAGATTCATCACCAATTCGCCGCAAAACTCGGTGGGTGCGACGCCTTGACTTGCCTTCTGACAGCGGACGATAGTGAGACATCAGGTGACTAATGCGCTCCCGCAGCCCTCATTCGAGGGGCGATGAACGTGGTCAGCGGACGGATCGCGACCGCCGTTCGCTCTCGCAAGTGCCCCGTTCGTTTGAAGAAAATCTCCGTGCGGCGCTGTGCGCAAGAATGCGCTCGTGTCGGTCATTTGGACGCGTCGTCGCGTTAACCATCGAGCGTGTGTCATGAGCTTCGCAAATTGGATCAAGGAACGCGCCATCGGCGAAATCGAATGCCTAATCCCCGACATGAATGGGGTCATTCGCGGTAAGGTATTTCCGGCGCAGAAGTTCCTGCAGAGTGAGCGCGACGGGTCGCTGCGGATTCCGTCCAGCATCTATCTTCTTACCGTCACCGGAGAATATGCCGACGACGCCGACGAGACGTTGGCGACGCAGGACCCCGATGTGGTGTTGCGGCCGGACATCAACACGATCTGCGTGGCGCCGGGATACAAGACGCCGACGGCTTTTGTGTTCGCGGATTCCTACCACACCTCGAACGAGCCTTACGATATCGCGCCGCGCTACGTCCTGAAGCGGGTGGTGGAGCTCTACGAGAAGGAAGGGCTGAGGCCGCTCGTCGCGCCCGAACTCGAATTCTATCTGACGCAGGTGAACACCGATCCGGATCTGCCGCTGGCGCCGCCGGCGGGCCGCTCGGGCCGATCGGAAACCTCGCCGCAACCCTACGGTCTGGAAGCGATCACCGAGTACGAAGATCTGATCGAGACCATTTACGAGCACGCCGAAGCAGCGTCGCTGCATCTCGACACGATGATCCACGAAAGCGGCACGGCCCAGCTCGAGATCAACTTCAACCACGGCGACCCGGTCCACGTGTCCGACCAGGTGCTGGTGTTCAAGCGCATCGTGCGCCAGGTGGCGCTGAAGCACGGCGTCTACGCGACGTTCATGGCCAAGCCGATGGAAAACCAGCCCGGCTCGGCGATGCATCTGCACGTCTCCGTCGTCGACAAGAAGGGCGCCAACCTGTTCGGCGTTCCGCGCGAAGGCGGCAGCGACGGCCTCACCGACACGTTCCGGCATTTCGTCGGCGGCCTGCAGAAGTATCTGGGGGAGGTGACGCCCCTCTATGCGCCGAACGTCAATTCCTTCCGCCGCATGCGGCCCGATTTCTCGGCGCCGATCAATCTGCAATGGGGGTACGACAATCGCTCCTGCGGCTTGCGCGTACCGATCTCGCAGCCGGAAAACCGCCGTATCGAGAACCGCCTTCCGGGCGCCGACGCCAATCCTTATCTCGCGATCGCGGCGGTTTTGGCGTGCGGCTATATCGGCATTCGCGACAAGATCGCGCCGAACGATATGGTTCAGGGCAGCGCGTACAAGTGGGCGCGCACTTTGCCGCGCACGCTCTCGGAAGGGCTAGATCGCTTCAAGGTCTGCAAGCCGGTGATCGAATTGCTGGGCGAGCACTTCTGCAGCGCATTCCAGCAGATCAAGGCGCATGAGCTCTCGAACTTCGAGGGCGTCATCAGCTCCTGGGAGCGCGACCACCTGCTTCTGAAGGTGTGAGCCCGGGTTTCAACTCCGGCCTCGGCATGGCGGACTCGTACTTCGTCGCGAGCGCCAACGCCGCCACGCCCGCACCGCCGCTGCAAGGCGAGGTGCGCGCCGACGTCGTCGTTATCGGCGGCGGCTACACCGGTCTGCACGCGGCGCTGAACGCGAGCGATCGTGGCTTTTCCGTCGTGTTGCTGGAAGCGGGCCGCATCGGCTGGGGCGCCTCGGGCCGCAATGGCGGCCAGATGATCCCCGGCTGGCGCAAGGGCGCCGCCGAACTGGTGCGCCGCTATGGAGAAGCGGACGCGCGCCGGCTGTTCGGTTATGCGCTCGACGCCCGCGCCCTCGTGCTGGAGCGCATCGCCGAGCACTCGATCGCCTGCGACCTGAAGCTCAACGGCCACCTGACGCTCGCCGCGAAGGCCGCCGACTGCGACTGGATGCGGGAAGAGGCCGACACCCTTGCACGCGTGGTGAATTATCCGCACGCTTCGGTGCTGAGCGCCGAAGAAGCGCGCGCCAGCGTGAACGCGCCTGGATTCTACGGCGGCCTGCTCGACGCTTGGGGCGGCCACCTGCATCCGCTGAACTATGCGCTCGGCCTGGCCGCAGGCGCCGCCATCCGCAAGATCACACTGCATGAAAACACGCGCGTGACTGCGATCGACACGGAGAACGGCGTCGTCGCACGCACGGCGCACGGGTCCGTGCGGGCAAGCTACGGCGTGCTGGCGTGCGATGCGCTGCTGGGCGCGTTGGCGCCCCGTATCGCCGGGCGCATCATGCCGGTGGCGAACTATCTCGTCGCTACGGCGCCGCTTGAGAACCCGTCGGCGCTCATTGCGCGCGATCTCGCCGTCAGCGACAGCCGCTTCGTGGTGAATTATTTTCGCCTCAGCGCGGATGGACGACTGATCTTCGGCGGCGGCGAGCGCTATACGCCGGCGCCGCCCAGCGATATCGCCGCATTCGTGCGGCCGCATATGCTGAAAGTGTTCCCGCAGCTGGCGCACACGCGCATAGACCACGCGTGGGGCGGGCTGGTTTCCATTTCCATGTCACGGCTCCCGCACATCGGCCGCATCGGCGATCTTTATTTCGCGCACGGCTATTCGGGACAGGGCGTACTCATCTCGGCGCTCGCCGGGCGCGTGCTGACCGAAGCAATGGCGGGGAATGCTGAGCGCTTCGACGTGCTGTCGCAGATTGCGCCGCCCGAGTTTCCAGGGGGCGCCATGCTGCGCTCGCCGCTCCACGTCCTGGGCATGCTCTGGTACGCGTTGCGCGATCGGCTCTAGCGGCCGAGCGCGGCGGCGCGGCGCGCGAGATCTTCAATGCCGCGCCAGTCGCCTGCTTTGATCATGTCCGACGGCGCAATCCACGAGCCGCCGACACACAGCACGTTGTCGAGCTTCAGATAGGCTTGCGCCTTCTCTGGCGTGATGCCGCCGGTGGGGCAGAAGCGCGCCTGCGGCAGCGGTCCTGCGATGGCTTTGAGCGCACCGGCGCCGCCCATCTGTTCGGCGGGAAAAAATTTGAAGCAGGTGTAGCCGAGGTCGAGGCCGCGCATGATTTCGCTCGACGTCGCGACGCCGGGGATGAAGGGGATGGCCGCTTTGCGCGCGGCCTTCATCAGCTTCGGCGTGCCGCCCGGCGAGAGCGCGTAGGCCGCGCCCGCTTCCATCGCCGCGTCAAGATCCTTCGCGGTCAGCACGGTGCCGGCGCCGATCACCAGCTCCGGCGCTGCAGCTTTGGCCTCGCGGATGGCGTCGAGCGCCGCGGCTGTGCGCAACGTGACCTCGACGGTCTTGAGTCCGCCGGCGCTTATCGCGCGCGCCAGCGGGCCGGCGACCGCCGCGTCGTCGAGAACGACAACCGGAATCACAGGTGAGAGGCGCAGCACGTCGACCGCGGAGAGGGGCTTACTCATGGATTCAATCATAGCGCACGCGAGGCGTGATTCACAGGCGCGCGGCGGCGAACGCTCAGCCTTTCGGCGCGCGGCCGGTGGATTCTCCCGCCACGAACGTCGGCAAGATGTCATCTGCGGGCCCGTCGGCGCCGATCAGCCTTTGCGCGGCGCGACGGGCGATTTCGCGCGTGGGCGATCGGATCGCGGTGAGCCGAGGCCAGATGGCCGAGGCTATCTCGCAATCGTCGAAGCCGATCACCGACAAATCCTGCGGGATAGCCAAGCCAGCGCGGCGCGCCGCCTGCACCACACCCGCCGCCATCGCGCCACTGGCGGCGAAAATCGCGGTAGGGCGCGGGCTGCGTGCAAGCAGCGTCGCACCGCAGCTTGCGCCGCCCTCGACCGTGTCGGCGTCCTCCATCACGTATTCGCTGCGGAGGGGGAGACCGTGCCCATCCAGCACCTGCTGAAAGCCGCGGCGTCGCTCTTGCATCGAAAGACACTCTGGACCGGAGACGAGAGCAATCCGGCTATGGCCGAGATCGGCGAGGTGTTGCGCCGCCAAACGCCCGCCGGCGCAGTCGTTGCGGGCGATCACGCCGTCCGTATCGGCGGGGCCGGATGTGACGCAGACGCCGGCGCATCCGGCCTCCTTCAGCGCCGCCCGCAGCCGACTGTCCTCCGATAGCGGCGGCGTCAGCACCACACCGAACAATTTCTGGCGTTCGATGAAGCGGCGCATGCCGGCGATGAAGTCCGGATCGTTGCGGTTGCAGGGATGCACGACCAGTTCGTAGCCGGCGCCGCGGATCACATCGAGCAAGCCGAGCTGCGTGGCGACGACGGAGTGGGGGTTTGGATCGTCGCTGATCAGGCCGATCGCGAACGACCTGCGGAAGGCAAGACCGCGTGCCTGCGGATCGGGAACGAAGCCGATATCGAGGATGATCCTGCTGATCTTGTCCCGCGTCTCGGTCTTCACGAATGGCGACCGGTTGATCACGCGCGAGACCGTCTTTTTGGACACGCCGGCAATGCGGGCAACGTCGTTGATCGTCGGTCTGCGCCCGCCTGCATCATGGCGCGGGCGCGGCGCCTCGTCTTCGTCAGTCATGTTTCCGCGCCCCGCGCGTTATTGCTGGATGCCCGTTCTTGTCGCGGGATGCGTCCGCTTACACAAGCCAGGGCGCCAGATTTTGGCTTGGTTCCGGGTTTCGTCGCGGGGCGCGGCGATTGGCGCGTCTTCAGGAGCGCTTCGGCGCAGCTCCCGCGTTGAAGCGTTTGCGCTTCCGCCCAAACTCTAGTTCTGTTCGCCCATGGCCGAATTCATTCCCGTCCCGCCGTTCGATCTGGTGGTGTTTGGCGCCACCGGCGATCTGTCGCTCCGGAAGTTGTTCCCGGCTTTGCTGCATCGCTTCCTCGACGGCCAGATTCCGGCGCAATCGCGGATCATCGGGGCCGCGCGCGGCGATCTGGACACGAATTCCTTTCGCAAGCTGATCCATGATAGCCACGAGGAGTTCGCTCCGGGCGCCTGCGTCGATCACGCCAAGTGCGAGGAATTTCTGCAGCACGTCGAATATGTGAAGCTCGATGCGACGGCGGAGGCGCTGGCATGGGCTGGAATGCAGGCCGCGCTTTCGACCGGCGACGGCAAAGTTCGCATTTTCTATCTCGCAACGGCGCCCAGCCTGTTCGTGACTATTGCGCAGCGCCTCGCGGAGACCGGGCTGGCGACGCCGGACTCGCGCATCGTGCTGGAAAAGCCGATCGGACGTGATCTCGCGTCGGCGCGGGCAATTAATGACGGTGTCGGGGCCGTATTCGACGAAAGCCGCACGTTCCGTATCGACCACTATCTCGGCAAGGAGACGGTGCAGAATCTCCTGGTCCTGCGCTTCGCCAACATGCTTATCGAGCCGGTCTGGTCGCGCGCAACCATCGACCATGTGCAGATCACGGTGGCCGAAGAGATCGGCGTGGAAGGCCGCGGCGACTATTACGACAAATCCGGCGCCCTGCGAGACATGGTGCAGAACCACATCCTGCAGCTTCTGTGTCTCGTCGCGCTGGAATCGCCGAACTCGATGGATGCCGATGCTATTCGGGCTGAAAAAATAAAAGTGCTCTCTGCGCTGAAGCGGTTCGACGCGGCCGGCGCCAAGGAGAAGACGGTGCGGGGCCAGTACAAGGCCGGGCTGGTGAAGGGCAAGGCCGCGCCAGCCTATGCCGACGAGATCGGCCGCAGGAGCGGGACGGAGACGTTCGTCGCCATCAAGGCCGAAGTCGACAATTGGCGCTGGGCCGGGGTGCCGTTCTATTTGCGCACCGGGAAGCGCATGGGCGAACGCCGCTCGGAGATCGTGATCCAATTCAAGCAGACGCCGGTGTCGATTTTCGGCGGCGGTGAAGGGCCGAACCGCCTGGTGTTGCGTCTGCAGCCGGACGAGGGCGTGCGGCTGTGGCTCAACATGAAGGAGCCGGGGCCTGGCGGCTTGCGCATCAAGACGGCGCCGCTCGACCTTTCCTTCGCGGAGGAGTTCGGCGTCCGTTATCCTGACGCATACGAGCGGCTCTTGATGGACGTGGTGCGCGGCAATCTCGCGCTCTTCATGCGCCGCGACGAAGTCGAAGCGGCATGGACGTGGGCCGATGCGCTGCTGGCGGCGTGGGCGGAGAATGGCGGCGAGCCGAAGCTCTACGCCGCCGGCTCGAACGGCCCGGAAGCGAGCGCGAACCTGATGGACCGCGACGGCCGCGCCTGGTGGGACCCCGAGTGACGGAAGCTTCCATGACAGAACTGAACGCCGCCATAGCCGCCGTAACCGAACGCATCCGCGAGCGCAGCGCCAAGCGGAGGCAACGTTATCTCGATCTGCTCGCCTCCCACGATGTCACGCGCCCGGCGCGGGTGCGCTTGGCGGAAGCGAACCAGGCGCACACCTCTGCCGGGTGCCCAGCGCATGATAAAGCCATGCTGCTCGGCGGCGGCTGGCCCTCGATCGGCATTGTCACCGCCTATAACGACATGCTGTCCGCGCACGCGCCGTACGAGCGCTTTCCGGCGATCATCAAGGATGCCGCGCGCGAGGCGAACGCGATCGCGCAAGTGGCGGGCGGGGTGCCCGCGATGTGCGACGGCGTCACGCAGGGCTTCGAAGGCATGGAGCTCTCGCTCTTCTCGCGCGACGTGATCGCGCTTTCGACCGCCGTCTCGCTCTCGCACGCGACCTTCGATTCCGCGTTGCTGCTCGGCATCTGCGACAAGATCGTGCCTGGTCTGCTGATCGGTGCGCTGCGTTTCCCCTGGCTGCCGGCGATCTTCGTGCCGGGGGGGCCAATGCCCTCGGGCCTGCCGAACAAGGAGAAAGCCGCACGACGCCAGCTGTTCGCCGAAGGAAAGATCGGCCGGGCCGAGCTCTTGCAGGCGGAGGCCGAAAGCTATCACGCGCCGGGCACCTGCACCTTCTACGGCACCGCCAACTCCAACCAGATGATGATGGAACTGATGGGGCTGCACGTTCCGAGCGCCGCCTTCATCAACCCGAACACGCCGCTGCGCGATGCGCTGACGCGCGCGGCGGCGAAACGGGCGGCCGCGATCACCGGGCTCGGCAAGGATTATCGTCCCATCGGCCGCATCGTCGATGAGCGCGCGATCGTCAACGCGGCGGTCGGCTTGATGGCGACAGGTGGATCGACCAACCATTTCATCCATTTGCCGGCGATTGCGCGTGCGGCGGGGATAGAGCTGACGTGGGACGATTTTTCCGACATCGCGCGCGTGACGCCGCTGCTGGCGCGCATCTATCCCAATGGCTCGGCCGACGTGAATCAATTCCACGAGGCCGGCGGCATGGCGTTCCTGATCCGCGAGCTGCTCGATGCCGGTCTTGTGCACGCCGATATCGAGACGGTGTGGCCCGGCGGTTTGCGCGCTTACGCCAAGGAGCCGTTCCTTAATGACGCGTCTTTGGTTTGGCGCGATGCGGAGGCCAGGAGCCAGGACGAGGCGATATTGCGACCGGCGGCCGCGCCGTTCTCGGCGGACGGCGGCTTACGGGTGATGACCGGCGGCCTTGGCCGCGCGGTGGTGAAGACATCCGCCGTCGATGAAACCAAGCGCGTCGTCGAAGCGCCGGCCCGGGTATTCGACGATCAGGGCGCGGTGCAGGCGGCGTTCCGTACGGGCGAATTGGACGGCGACGTGGTCATCGTTGTGCGCGGGCAGGGGCCGCAGGCGAACGGCATGCCGGAGCTGCACAAGCTCATGCCCTTGCTGGGCGCATTGCAGGATCGCGGCTTCCGGGTGGCGCTGGTGACGGATGGGCGCATGTCCGGGGCGTCGGGCAAGGTGCTGGCCGCGATCCATGTGACGCCGGAAGCGACGTTTGGCGGCCCGCTCGCGAAAGTGCGCGATGGCGACCTGCTGCGCGTCGATGCTGTGGAAGGCGTGCTCGACGTTGTCGAGCCGGCGGACTGGCGCGCGCGCGCGCCCGCGCAGCTCGATCTGGTACGCAACAGCCGCGACTACGGACGCGAACTCTTCTCGCTCTTCCGCGCGCAGGCCAATTCCGCCGAACAAGGCGGCACGCCCTTTCCGGACTACGATCCAATCTGAATTTCAGCGCCGCGCGCCGGCCTCGCGCAGCCGTGTCTCGAATTCCGCGTCGCGCGGAGCGGGCGCGAAGCCTTCGCCGATGGAGAGCTCAAGGTCGCGGGTTCGTCCTGCGCCCAGCGGCACCTGCAAATGCTCGACGTTGCGGAATGCAGTGAAGTCTCCGGAGAGGAAGGGAATGTAGCCCGGCGTCGCGTGCACCACGAGCACACGCGCGCCTTCCTCCGGCCGCATCGGGTCGGCGGCTTCCGCCGAGTTGTGGGCGGAGCCGCGCAACAGCCACATGCGTACCGGCGGCAGCGGCGCATTCGCACGCCGCGCATGGCGCCAATAATAGGCGAGTTCGAAATAGAGTTCGCGATCGTCCACGAGCACAGCGGTGTAAGGCGGCTGCCCGGGTTCAGGCATGGCGCGCACCGCGATCTCCTGGGCGGTCTCTTCCCAGCCCACCGAATTGCGCACGTTCTTGATCTGGGTGGCGATATCGGAATTGAACGCGGCGAGCGCGGCCACGCCGGCGATCGCCACATTCACCACCGCCGCTGCCGCCAGAAACCGCCGGCCGCCGACGCTGACCATAAGATTGCCGGTGATCCAGACGATCGCCGCCGGGTAGGCCGTGGCGGCCCAGTTGCCGTTCGCGCGCGAGATGAAGGCAAGCCCCGTCATCAGCAGCAGCATCGGCACGCTGAAGGCGAGCAGAAACCGGTCTTCGTCGTTCAAGCCGCCCGCGCGGCGGAAGGCGCGCCACAGCAGAGCCAACAGCGCGAGGAAAAGGAGCGGACCCACAACCGCCAGCTGGCTAGCGAGAAAGTCGAAGACCTCGTCCACGCGGAAGAGCTTGGTTGCGTCGATCCGTGCGTTCGCCGCCGTGTGCTCCGCCGTGGCGAAGCCGTTGGTGGCGTTCCAATAGAGGTTTGGCGCGATCAACAGGATGGCGATCAGCGCCGCCACAAGTCCGCGGCCGTTGCCCAGCGCCTGCCGCACCGGCTTCGACCACCACGCGGCGACGGCGACGCACAATGGAAAATAGAACATCGCGTATTTGGCTTCGAGCCCGATGCCGACGGCGATCCCGAGCAGGACGGCCCAGCCCCAACTGCGGGACTGCGTCATCTGCCAGAGCGCATAAAGGCCGGTCGCCCACAGCGGCAGCAGCAGTGCGTCGGTCGAAATGATCGCAGACGATAACCAGATGCCGGGCAGCAGGAGCCAAGTCAGCCCGGCCCAGAATCCCGACCAGGCGCCGTACATGGCGCGCCCCAGCGCCCAGAGGGCGAGCGCGGCGACGGCCTGGCACACGGGTGCGGCGAGCCGCACCGCCCACTCGGCATCGCCGAACAGCTGCGTGGTCGCGCGTATCGCCCACGCAATCAGCGGCGGCTTTGAAAAATAGCCCAACTGCAGCGTTTGCGACCACGCCCAGTACTGCGCCTCGTCCTGGTTGAGATCGAGCGGGCTGATCTGCAGCGCGTAGATCCTGAGCGCCGTCAAGGCGACCAGCGTAATCAAGAAGGCCCAGGTCGAATTGTCGAAGAGAGCCCTTCGGGCAGCCATCGTCGGTTCTCGTGATTGTCCCCGGCGATCCTTTTAGCGGAACCGCCCCGGCCCGGCTACACGCGGCGGCGCTTGCGAATGGGGGCAAAGCGCCTATCTCCCTGCGTTCGCTTGGGATATGGGTTCGCCGAAATGACGACAATTCCTGCCGAATGGGCGCCGCACAAGGCGATCTGGACCGCTTGGCCCTCCGCCGCGGACCTCTGGGGCGAGGACCTGGAGCCGGCGCGCGCCGAGGTGGCGGCGATGATCCGCGCGCTCCACGACGGCGGCAAGGGCGACAAGCTACGCGTGCTTGCGCACGGGCGCGAAGCAGAGGCGACCGCGAAACTCGCGCTGGGCGCGAGCGCCGAGATTGTCCCCGGCGCCTTCGGCGACATCTGGTTCCGCGACACTGGCCCGATCTTCACCAGGCACGGCGAGGCGCTCGGCTTCAAATTCAACGGCTGGGGCGGCAAGTACCAGCTGCCCTACGACGTCGAAGTGGCCGGGCAGATCGCGGCCAAAGCCGGCGCGCAGCTGGAACGCTTCCCGTTCATCCTCGAAGGCGGCGCCGTCGAGATGGACGGCGAGGGCACGCTCATCACCACGCGCCAGTGCGTGCTCAATCCGAACCGCAACACCGATTGGACCGAGGCGGAAGCGACGCACGCCTTGGAGACGGCGCTGGGGGTTAGCCGTGTGCTCTGGCTCGATGAAGGTCTCGCCAACGACCACACCGACGGCCACATCGACAATCTCGCGCGTTTCGTCGCGCCGGGGCGCGTCGTCTGCCAGAGCGCGTGGGGCGATGACGATCCGAACGCCGACGTGCTGGATGAAATCGCGCTGACTTTGGCGGCGATGACGGATGCGAAGGGCAGGAAGCTCGAAGTGATCCGCATTCCTTCGCCGGGCCTCGTGGTCGATGAAGACGACGACGCTGTGCCCGCGAGCCACATGAACTTCCTGATCGGCAACTCGACCGTGGTCGTGCCGATCTATTCCGGCAGCGGCGACGACGCCGTGAACGCGCTCGCGCCGCTCTTTCCGGGCCGCAAAGTCATCGGTCTTTCTTCCAACGCCATCCTCACCGGCGGCGGTTCGTTTCACTGCATCACGCAACAGGAGCCGGCATGACATGCGCTTATGGCGACCTGTCGGAGCTAAAGAATTGGTGCTGATCGAAGCATCGGCGTGGCGGCGTTTCCCGCCGCGCTTGCCGGATCAGCCGATCTTCTATCCGGTCCTCAATTTCGACTATGCCGAACAGATCGCGCGCGATTGGAATGCGCGGGGCGATGAAGAAGGCTACGTGCTAGAATTCGACGTCGAGGACGAGGTCGCGCGGCGCTACCCGGAGCAGACTGCTGGCGCGGCAAATCTCCATCGCGAGCTTTGGGTGCCAGCCGAAGAGCTGGAAATGTTCAACGATGCAATTCAAGGTCCAATCCGCCTTGTCGCGCGGTACGCGCGGGGCGCCCGAGTAGAGGCTGAAGCATGACGACCAAGCCCGTCATCCAATTCTGGTTCGAGTTCGCGTCCACGTATTCGTACCCGGCCGCCATGCGCATCGACCGCGCCGCGGCCGCGAAGGGCGTCGAGGTGGAGTGGCGCCCGTTCGTGCTGGGGCCGATCTTCGCATCGCAAGGCTGGAAGGACTCGCCCTTCAATCTCTATCCGGTGAAGGGCGATTACATGAAGCGCGACCTTGAGCGCACCTGCGCCGAGCTCGATCTGCCGTTCGCACTGCCGCAACCATTCCCGCAAAACAGCTTGCTCTGCGCGCGCATTGCGGCCGCGCTTGAAGGTGCACTGCGTCAGCGCTTTGCGCAGGCGGTCTATCAGCTTGAGTTCGGCGAAGGCCGCACCATATCCGACCCGCTCGTCGCGGCTGAAGCGCTACGGCGCGCCGGTCTCGATCCGGCGTTCGTTGATCGGGCCCAGGACGATAGCGTGAAACAGGCGCTGCGCGCGGCGACGGAGGAAGCGCAGAAGCTTGGCGTGTTTGGCGCGCCGACGTTCGTCACCGCGGACGGCGAATTGTTCTGGGGCAATGACCGCCTGGAACAGGCGCTCGATTGGGCGCTGAAGGGACACCTCTAGTTTCCTCAGTCATTCCGGAGAAGCGGAGCGTCATCCGGAACCCAGGGCAAGCGACGAGGATGTTGCCCTGGGTCCGGGTCTTCGCTTCGCTCCGCCCGGAATGACTGAAGTCGGGTTTGTTGGATTTGAACGATGGCCAAAACGATCAAAGTAGCTGCAACCCAAGCCGCTTTCGGCTCGGAAGACATCAAAGCCAACATCGCCACTGTGGAACGCTTGGTACGCGACGCGGCGAAGAAGGGCGCGCAGGTGATCCTGCCGCCGGAGCTCTATCAGGGGCCGTATTTCTGCACGTCGCAGGAAGAGCGCTGGTTTGCGACCGCGTTTCCGGCGGCGACGCATCCGTGCGTGAAGGCGCTCGAGCCGGTGGCGAAGGAGCTGAGCGTCGTCATTCCCGTCTCGATCTTCGAGCGCGACGGGCCCCTCTACTTCAATTCCATCGTCATCCTCGACGCCGACGGAAAGCAGCTCGGCATTTATCGCAAGAGCCACATCCCTGACGGCCCGGGCTATCAAGAGAAATACTACTTCCGCCCCGGCGACACCGGCTTCAAAGTTTGGGACACGGCCTACGGCCGCATCGGCGTCGGCATTTGCTGGGACCAGTGGTTTCCCGAATGCGCGCGCGCGATGGCAATCCAGGGTGCGCAGGTCTTGTTCTACCCGACAGCCATCGGCAGCGAGCCGCATGATGCGTCGCTCGACACGCGCGATCCGTGGCGTCGCGCGATGCAGGGGCATGCGGTGTCGAACGTGATCCCGGTCGTCGCCTCAAACCGCATCGGCTCGGAAACCGTGGATGGCAATACGCAGACCTATTACGGCTCCAGCTTCATCGCCAACCATCGCGGCGATCTGGTCGAGCAGCTCGAGCGCACGGAAGAGGGCGTGCTCGTGCACGAGTTCGATCTCGACTTCCTCGACCGCCACCGCGCCGCCTGGGGCTTCTTCCGCGACCGGCGGACAGAGTTTTACCGCTAGCCCGCTTAAACCGCCGGCGACGACGCGGGCGGTCCAAGAGGCTCAGCCGAACTTTGCCCGCAGCGCCGCTTCGTCCTCCAAGAACCAGATATGCTTGCCGCGATTGCTTTCGCGCACGAAGGCGGCGAGCGGTTCGCTCTGCGCAATGTGGAGGCTGATATCGCCGACGATGGCGAGGCCGATTTGGTAGTTCACGAACTTCTGCACAATCGCGCCGGCGAGGCCGCCGCTCAGGTCGAAGAAACGCGGATCAAGGCGCGCGACGGGGATCGCGACCCATGCTGCATTGTGCGCCATCGCTTCGCCGACGATGTCGAGCGCGTCGCGTTCACTGCTGATGAGCGCGCCTGGCGTGGCGCAGACGTAAACTGTCGCGATCTCGGTGACGATCAAGTTGTCGCTCATGACGCTGCACGCTCCAGCAGCGCCAGCGCTTCGTCGCGCACCCGCGGATCGCCATAGGCGAGCACCTGGCCGCCTTTGCTCGCGTCGCCGCCACGCCAGTTGCAGACGCCGCCGCCGGCGGCGGCGAGGATGGGGATGAGCGCCGCGATGTCGTAGCTCTTGAGACCGCTCTCGATGACGCAATCCATATGGCCCGACGCTGTCATCGCATAGGCGTAGCAATCGTAGCCGTAGCGGGTGAGTTTTGCTTGCGCGCGCACGGCGTTGAAGGCCTCGCCCTCGGCGTTGCGCAGCAAGCTTCCATCGGTGGTAGAGAGTGTCGCCTCGCTCAGTCCGGCGCGCATCCGCGTTTTCAGCGGCTTGCGCTCGCCGCGCGTTGTTGCGTAGGCGCCTGCGGCCTCGCCGAAGGCCCAGCCGGAATAGCGCTCGTCGAGATAGGGCTGGTCCATGACGCCGAGGATCGGCGCGCCTTCGTAGCTGAGGCCGATGAGGACGCCCCAAAGCGGCAGGCCGGAGATGAAGGCGCGCGTGCCGTCGATCGGATCAAGGATCCACTGATAGCCGCTCTTGCCGGGGGTGTCGCCGAACTCCTCGCCGAGAACGCCGTGCTCCGGAAAGTGCGCAGCGACGATCGCGCGCATCGCCTGCTCGCTGGCGCGATCGGCCTCTGTCACCGGATCGAAGCCGTGTTCAGCTTTGTTCTCAAGCCCGTGCGCGGCGCGGAAATAGGGGAGGATGGCTGTGCGCGCGGCGTCCGCCATTGCGTCGGCGCAGGCGAAAAGGCGCGGGATGTCGTGCGCCGTCATGGGCACGAACGCGGTCGGCGGGCGGTGGGGAAAGAGGCGGGCGAGGCCATGCAGAACGACATGGCCGCAGCATAAGCCGGATCGGCCGCTGTGGGATAGAATTGCATGCGAAAGCGGGCCCGCCTTTCGGCGGACCCGCTCCCTCAGCCCCCATTGTTTGCAAGGTGGGCGATTACGCCGCGTCCGTGGACTCGTCCTGCAGCGCTTTGGCGAGGTCGAGGAGACGGCGGCGGGGACGCTCACCGAGCTTGTAATAAGCGCGGATCAGTTCGAGCGTTTCCTTCTGGCTCAGCACGTCGGCCGCGATGAGGTCGCGGTCGTTGGCCGGGGCGCCCGGGGTGGCGGGCGTCATGGCTTGCTGCAGGCCTTCGAAGAAATAGTTGACCGGCACGTTGAGCGCGACGGCGAGTTCGTAAAGACGGCTCGCGGTCACGCGGTTCGCGCCGCATTCGTACTTTTGGATCTGCTGGAAGCGGATGCCGATGGACTCAGCCAGCTGTTGCTGGGTGAGGCCGAGGAGACGGCGGCGGCGGCGAAGCCGCTTGCCGACATGGAGGTCGATGGCGTTGGCCATGGTGAGTAGCGCCCTTTTAGAGTCCACGAGCGGTACCCCCACTGGGCCCACCCTTGTTATGCGGAAGGGGGAACAGCAAGGAGCGGGCCAGTCTTATGAGCGTGCGCTTTACCTTCCGGGCGACGTGAACTTGCGCCTGCGTCATCCTGCAAGGCGAATTCTGATCCGTTGCGGTACGGCGCAGCTTGGTTAAAGCGCGCGCCACGGTTTGGTCATCCGCTCGCCTCGCGTCGTGCATGATTGCGAGCGCTTCTGCTTTTGGCAGAAAGCGAGACGGTAATGGGCAGAACAGCACTGATCGCGTTGATGATGTTGGCGGGTTGCGCCAGTGCGCAGCGGACGTTGAGCTATCCTTCGACCTGGCCCGACGCCGATATCGCCGTGGGCACACATCGTTACCAGGCGTGGTTTCACGAGCGCGACGCCACCATCCTGCTGGAGCGCGGGCCGCCGGCGCCGCTGGCGCAGATGCTGGCGCAGAACAACACCATGTATGCCGCCGACCGCAGCGAGGCCGAGCCAGTTTGGCGCGCGGCCGCCGACGCTGTGTTGCAGCCGCTGGGCTGCCAGGCCACCGAGATCACCGGCGCCGATCAGATGCGCGAAGTGAGCTATGCCTGCGCCGGCGCGGTTAACGTGGGCGCCGAAGTCGCAGCGCGGCGCGTCGAGTGGCGGCGCGGCGTGCGCGTGGACGATCCGACGATCGCGGCGAGCCCACAGCGTTACTGAGCGCGGGCGGCGTCGCCGGCGGCGAAGTGGGCCATCTGGTCGGCGTGCGCCTTCTTGAACGCGGGGCGCGCAGTGATGCGTTTGATGTAAGCCTCGGTCGCCGGGCGGTCGCCGAAGGCGCGGATCTTGGTGACGCGCAGTACGTCGGCCATCAGCAGATCCGCCACGGTGAAGCGATCCGCGGCCAGCCAGTCGCGCGTCTTCAAGACGCTCTCGATGTGGTCGAGGCGGCTTTGCAGCCAGCCGGTGAGGCCGTTCTCCTTGGCGCCCGTGATTTCCAGAAACCACCACGGCACGGTCACCATCTCGATCGAGTTGAGCGCGGAGATCGTCCATTGCAGCGTCTGGGCTTCGCCCAGAGGATCGCGCGGCATCAGCATTTCACTCTTGCGCGCGAGATGCAGCAGCCCGGCGCCGCTCTCGAACAGCTCGACGGCGCCATCGCTCAGGAACGGGACCTGACCGAACGGCTGGCGGGCCAGATGTTCAGAGCCGCGATTCTCGAACGAGACGCTCCGCACGGAATAAGGGAGGTCCGCTTCCTCGCATGCCCATCTGAGGCGCAGGTCGCGCACGAAGCCGCGCGGACCTTCGGGCACCCAGTCATAGGTCCACACGATCAGGTCGCTCATGAGTCTCTTCCGCTGAAGCGCGGCTGGGCCGCGGGCGGGTTCGATCTATGCCGGCGTCCGGCGAATCTCCACCGCCGCGCGACGGATTGATGTGGCGCAAAGTGCCGGGCCGCGGCGGCTGTTAGCGGGCAGGGACGGGAGCCTCGTCTTGACCACAGCGAGCAACGCGCCGGCGGACACGCCATTCTACCTGCTCGGCGGAGAGCCGACGATGCGCGCCATCGTCGAGCGCTTCTACGATCTTATGGACGCCGACCCGGCCTATGCGGAACTCCGCGCCATGCACGCGCCCGATCTCGGCATGATGCGCGCCTCGCTGACTGGGTTCCTGACCGGCTGGGCCGGCGGACCGCGCGACTGGTTCGAGCAGAACCCGGGCAAGTGCATGATGAGCGCGCACCGGGCGTTCGCGATCACGCCGGCGGTGTCGGCGCAGTGGGCCGAAGCCATGCAGCGCGCCATCGCCGATGTCGCCCCGGCCAACGCGGCGCTGGGCAAGCAGATGGCCGATACACTGACGCAAATGGCGCAGCGCATGGCGCGCTGACGGACCAGGGGGCCGCCGCAATGCGCCCATGGTGACCCGGACACGGGCAAAATGAAGCTTTTGCGCCGGCGTCCCGGCACGCGAGACGTTCGGCGGCGCAGTACCTCCCGCGCGATTTTTTCGCGCCGCAGGGCCCGTGCGCCGTTTCCGCGCCGCCCAAGAGGTGTATAGGTTAACCATCCGGGGGGGCGTTATGGGCTGGTGGAAACGCAGCGGCGCGACCGGAGCGGGTGCTCTGGCGATGGCTTCCGCTCTTTGGCTGTTGGCGGGCAGCCAGCTTGACAGTGCTCACGCTCAGGGCCTGTTTGCCGGGGAAATGTGTGGAAGGCCGCCGATCGCCCGCGGCCGCGAAAATCCTCTCGAGCAACGCGTCAACACGGACCCCGGCTTGGTGCTCGCGACGTGCTCGTCCATGGCGGAAAGCCCACGCGCGCGCGCCGATCAGCAGGGCAATGCGCAATACTACACGGCGCGGGCGATCGCCACGCTGCGCGAGCAGGGGCAGCAAGCCGACCTTAGCCGGGCCGCGACGTTGCTCGATTTGGTCGTCCGCGTACCGTGGCCGGACGCTGAGCCCTTGCGCGACCGCGCGCGGCTTCAGCTTGCGCGCGTGTACCGGCTGCAGATCGAAGCCGAACGCGCACGCGGCGCGCCGGTCGATCCCCGGGCATTCAGCGCAGCCTTGGCGCTGCTCGACCAGACCTTGCGGACGAACGGCGGCCCGAACAATGCCGTGGCGCTCGACGCGCGCTACGAGCGGGCGCTCGTCTACCTGCAGCGCCGCGACGCCGGCGACGCCGAAGCGGCGCTGCGCGACCTCTCGATCTTCGCCACGCAGATTGCCGCCGGTTCTGCCTGGTCGACCGCCGGACAGCGTGGGCGCACGCTTCTCGTTCGCTCTGCGCAAGCGCTTGGCGACGAGATCATTGAGACGCCGACGCAGGCGAACATCGAACGCGCGCTGGATTATTACGAGCGCGCGCAAGCGGCGGTGGAGATGGGAGGACCGCCGCTTACCGGGGTCGATCTGCCGGGGCTCTACATCGATTTGGGAACGGCGACGCTGAGCAAGGCGGCGCTGCAGCGCGGGGTCGGCGTTGACCGGCGGTGCCAGCCCAACGTGACGCATCCGGAAGCCGATCAGCTGCTGCAGCGCGCGCGCGGCAATTTCGAAACGGCGATGTCTTTTCCCGGGCATTCGCCGCGCGCCGAGCAGGGCAGCGGCTGCGCCTTCTTGGCATTGAGGCAAATCGATCTCGCCATTCGCTCGTTCGAGGCGGCGTATGCCGCCGGCGCCAGGGACGTGAATGATCTGCTCGAGCTTGCGCGCGGCTACGCCAACGCGGGCGCGATCCTGGAGGCGCAGCAGATCGGCGACGCACAGCGTTACTGGATGCGGGCGGAGGAAACCTACCAGCTCGCGATCAGCATGGCCGGCGCGGACGCGCGCCTCCGGTCGCGCATCAACGTTGAACTGGCCCGGACGCGTCAGGCGCGTGGCGACTTTGCAGGCGCCTGGACGGTGCTCACCGCAGCTCTGGCGGATGACGGGAATTCGCCCGAAGCGCTGCTGGCGCGGGGTCGGCTCGTCTGCATGCCCGCGGGAGAAGAGCCCTGCGTGAGCTTGAGCGGCATCAGCACGCCGCAGGAGGCGCGCGCGGATCTGTCAGCGGTGATCAATCAGATTCCGACGCCGGACCCGCAGCTGCGCGGCGAGGCGCACTTTTATCTGAGCTGGATCGCGCGCCGCACCGAAAACGGTTTGGAGGCCGTGCGCAACGCGGACTCGGCGGCCTCGCTGGCGATGTCGGCCGAATATCGCCGGCACGCCTGCCTCATGCGCATCCGCTATTATCATTTGCGCGGGATCGGCGTGCGCGACGAGCGCGTGCGCGATGAGGGCACGCGCTATTGTCTGGCGGGTGAAACGCGTGCGCCGGAGGCGCTGCTGCTCGAAGGTGAATATCATCTGAGCCGCGCGCGCAGCCTGTCCGGCGGCGCCCGCGATCGCGCGCGGGAGGAGGCTTACAGCGTGTTTGGCGAGGGCCTGCGTCTGCTCGGCAGGTCTGACAGCGCGCTCAATGACGAGCTGCAGCACCGGTTCGAACTCGGCCAAGCCCTCGTTCAGTACTGCATGGGCCTGGAGGGCGTCGGCAGCAGCGCAATCAACCGCATCGATCCGGGCGGCACCATCCGCCAGTATTTCGTTGCTCACGAGGTTTGGAATTGCGAGCCGCGCTAGCGGACGGAAAGCAAGACGCTTGCGGGCGCCAACGAATGACAAGGCAGGGCAATGGCTGAACCGGCTTGGGATCGCGGCGAAGGCGAAGACGGCGAGCAGATCGTGTTCGTCGAGACGGTTTCCACGGCGCGCAAGGGGCGGGGCCTGCTGGTCGCCAGCGCGCTGGTGGGCGGGCTCATGCTCGGCGTCGGCATCGTCGGCGCGGTTTGGGGCGGCACCAAGCTTCTCTCGACCTACGAGGAGTTTCAGCGGCAGACCGAACTGGTTCAGGAAGCCGATCCCGCCGAACGCGACGGCGTGCTGACCGAAGCGGCGCGGCTGGACGAGCGGGATTACGTCGCCGCCACCGAATACTGGCGATTGCGCAGCGAATACGAGCAACTGTGCCGGCAGGCAGAGCGCCGGGGCCGCGGCGAATGCCGCGAATGGTACGACCCGCCGCCCTTGCCGGAAGGCGCGACGCGCCCCGAGCGCGATCGGCGCCGTTGAGATGCGAGGAGAGTGACGGCCATGGCGAACAACAAGGTGCCGCAGGCCTACCGGCCGCCGGATCCCGGCCAGCTGGTCATGGTGTCGGACCAGAGCACCGTGGCGTCGACGCAGGGCGGCGCGCGGATGGCGTCGATCGGCGTGATCATCGGCGGCGCGTTCATCGCCGCCGCCTGCTTGTGGATCGTCAACGCCACGCTCGAGTTCAACGTGCAGAAGATGGCGCAGCGAAACGAGCAGCTGGAGCAGCGCGTCGCGCTGGCGCGCCAGCAGGTGCAGGTTCTGAGGCAGCGGGAATCGTTCTTCGCCGGACAAACGCCGCGGATACGCGAGCAAAACACGCGCCTGCAGGCCGAACTTCGCCGCCCCGATCCGGATCGCCGGCGCACAACCCCGCAAGCGCCGCGGCGCTCGATTCCACCGCCGCCTTAGCAGACGCGCGCGCGGGCGCCCGCGGCGAAGCGGGCTTCGTCGCGGCGCGTGTGCTGGGGCGTGGAGCTTGCGCTTAAGAGGAGTCTGCGGCGCGGGGCTCGGACACCGCCAGCACGCGCAGCTCTTGCGCCGGCGGCGCGCGCGGGATGACGGCGCAGAGCTTGGTCAGCCGGCGCAGCACGCGGCGCAGCAGGTAGCGGCGCGCGAAACCGTCGATATCGGCGAAGGCGGCGCGCAGAAGCTGGATGCGGGTGCGGAGGTCCTGCGCTTTGAGCGCTCTGCGAAAGCGCGCGCCGGCGACCGCGCGGCCGATGGCGCCGCGCACGATGCGGCGGCGAAAGCCCGCGGGCGCGGCGTTGCGCAGCGAAGCTTGCGGCTTCTTGGCGATGCCGCTGAGCTCGACCGCGCGCATCACCGCCAGCCCCCGCAACAGCCGCCTCGCCCAAGCGAGCGAAGCAAAGCCGTAACGTTGCCGGATGCGGCGGCGACTGGCGGGCGCGGCGTCGGTGAGAAGCATGGACGCCAGCCACGCCAGCATCGCCGTCGCCCAGAGCACGATGCGGGCGAAGCGATGCTGTTTGAGGAAGGGAAGGCGGCGTGGGGTCATGTGCGCGGAAGTGTGCGCGCATGCTGAAGCCGGTCGGATAGAAATTGGAGCGCGCGCCTTCAGGCGCGCATTTTCCTCGTCGCACCAAGGAAGAGCGGGTCTGAAGGCCCGTGCTCCAACCGGGATTGAGGCGCGGCTATCCCCGCATCTTGTTCGGACTCACCATCAGATCACCGCTGTCCGCTGCTGGCCCGGAACGGACATTGCCCCAAGGCGTGGGCTGTGTGAGTCTACCGCCATGAAGTTGAGTGAAATTGTACAGCGACTGGACGCGTTCGATGACGATGCGACGATAATCGCGGCGAAGCCGTGGGCTTCGTCATCGCGCGCTCAAGTCATCGAACCGCCAGAATCGGGGCTCGCCACGGAGATGGAGCGAGACGGCATGGTCTACTTTCTTGAGATCGCGATTGCGCGCGAGTTCAAAGAGGACTGGCCGTCAGAGCAAGGCGAGGCGGCATTCTGTGAGCGCCTGATTCAGTACGCGATCAACGACGCCTAACGTCCGCTACGTCCGCTTCCGGCGAATAGCAGGCGTTGGCAAGTTGGAGCGCGCCGCCTCCGGCGGCGCACAGTGGCTCGTTGGGTGTCGCGCGGAAGATGCGCGGCCGGAGGCCGCGCGCCCCAACCTTCCCGCAGCGGAGCCAAAGACACTTCCGGTACCGGCGAATAGTGGTCGCCAAGGGGTGTGGCCAATGAGAATCGGAACGAGCCAACTTCGCGACACCCTCCCTGGCGGGGAGGGAGGGAGCGAGGCGCCGCTCTCAACCCAACGCTTCCTTCGCGCGTGACTGCCGCTTGCGCTCGTTCGAGTCCAGGTACTGTTTGCGCAGGCGGATCGCGGCGGGCGTCACTTCCACCAATTCGTCGTCTTCGATCCAGGCGATCGCCTGTTCGAGCGTGAGGCGCCGCGGCGGGGTGAGGCGGATGGATTCGTCTTTGCCCGACGCGCGCACGTTGGTGAGCTTCTTGCCTTTGAGCGGGTTCACTTCGAGATCTTCGCCGCGGCTGTTTTCGCCGATGATCATGCCGCCATAGACGTCTTCGCCGTCGGCGATGAACATCGTGCCGCGCTCTTCCAGATTCCACAGCGCGTAGGCGGTGGACTGGCCGGTGTCGTTGGAGATGAGCGCGCCGTTGCGGCGGCCGGGGATTTCGCCTTTCCAGGCGGCCCAGCCGTGGAAGAGGCGGTTCATCACGCCCGAACCGCGCGTGTCGGTGAGGAATTCGCCGTGATAGCCGATGAGGCCGCGCGACGGCGCGTGAAAGACGACGCGGGTCTTGTCGCCGCCCGAAGGGCGCATGTCGGTGAGCTCGCCTTTGCGGATGCTCATCTTCTCGATGACGATGCCGGAGAATTCGTTGTCGACGTCGATCACCACTTCCTCGATCGGTTCGAGCATGTGGCCGTCTTCCTGGCGCACCAGCACTTTCGGACGCGAGATCGAAACCTCAAAGCCTTCGCGGCGCATGGTTTCGATCAAGACGCCGAGTTGCAGTTCGCCGCGGCCGGCGACTTCGTAGGCGTCGCGGTTGTCGGTCTCGCGCACGCGGATGGCGACGTTGGATTCCGCTTCCCGCATCAGGCGGTCGCGGATGACGCGGCTCTGCACTTTGTCGCCGGCGCGGCCGGCGAGGGGCGAGTCGTTGATCGAGACGGTGATGGCGAGCGTCGGCGGATCGATGGCCGTTGACGGAATCGGATCGATCAGATCAAGCGTGCCGATGGTGTCGGAGACGGTTGGTTCGACGAGGCCCGCAATAGCAACGATGTCGCCGGCTTCAGCGCTGTCGACGGGCACGCGCTTCAGGCCGCGATAGGCGAGGAGCTTGGTCAGTCGCCCGCGTTCGATTTCGCGGCCTTCGCGGGTGATGGCTTTGACGTTGTCGCCGACTTTCACCTTGCCGCTTTCGATGCGGCCGGTGAGCACGCGGCCGAGGAACGGGTCGGCGTCGAGCATAGTGACGAGGAACGCGAACGGATCGTTGCGGTGCTTCACCGGCGCGGGTTCGGGCGTGTGCGCGACGATGAGATCGAAGAGCGGCGTCAGATCCTTCTTCTCGTCGCCCAGCGCTTTCACCGCCCAGCCTTCCTTGCCAGAGGCGTAGAGGATCGGGAAATCCGCCTGCGCGTCGGAAGCGCCCAGCGCCAGGAACATGTCGAAGATATCGCTAAGCGCCTGGTCCGGATCGGCGTTGGGGCGATCGACTTTGTTGAGCACCACCATGGGCCGCAGGCCGCGCGCGAGCGCTTTCGACAGCACGAACTTGGTCTGCGGCATCGGCCCTTCGGCGGCGTCGACCAGCAGCACGCAGCTGTCGACCATGCCCAGGATGCGTTCGACTTCGCCGCCGAAGTCGGCGTGGCCGGGCGTGTCGACGACGTTGATGCGGTATTCCTGGCCATCGGCTTGGCGCAGGATCGACGTGCACTTGGCGAGGATGGTGATGCCGCGCTCGCGCTCGAGGTCGCCGGAATCCATGGCGCGTTCGGCGCGCGCTTCGTTTTCGCGGAAGGCGCCGCCTTGGGCGAGCATTTGGTCCACGAGCGTGGTCTTGCCGTGGTCGACGTGCGCGATGATCGCGAGGTTGCGCAGCTGCGCGGCCATGAAATTCACTTTCTGAGGGCTGAGGCGCGCTTGTGCCTGCACGTTTGCTAGGCAGCAACGGCGTCGTTGCCAAAACTCTAATCCACACCCATCCAGGAGCGGATGTGTGCACCTGCAATACGGCATGCCCGTCTGGAAAATATGCGTAAATACATACAGATAGCGTATATTACACGAACGTGACGCCAGGTTCAGCTTGCATTTGGGTGCGCTGCACCATAGCTTTGTTGCGTTGCGGCGTTTCGCGACCCGCAACCCGCCCTTTTCGGGCGTTTCCTCCCTAATTGACCTTAAGCCCCGGGTTCGTCCCGGGGCTTTTCTTTTGTGGCTCGGCAGGTTGGACGCCTCGTCTCCTTCCCACGCTTCCCGGCCGCATGCCCCGCGAAAGCGGGGCGAAGAGCCGGGACCCATCGCGACAGCGAACGCGATCAGCTTTAGCGCTTGCCTTTGACTTGGATCCCGGATCGCACCCGGGCCTTCGCCGGGGCTGCGTCCGGGAAGCGGTTAACAGGCTAAGCCAAGCTCTTATGCAGCGCGGCGGCGCTCAGCGCTTCGGCGAGGCGGCTCATGTCGGCGCGCACGCGGGTGAAGCCCATGGTGCGGTCGAGCGAGCGTTCGTCGCAATAGAGGCCGCGATTGATCTCGATCTGCAGCGCGTGCACGCGCTCGGCGGGGCGGCCGTAGCTTTGCGTCGTGTGGCCGCCGGCGAACGGCGCGTTGCGCGCCACGCGATAGCCCAGCCGCCGCAGCGTCGCTTCCGCCAGCGCGGTCACCGAAGGGTGACATGAGACGCCGTAGCGGTCGCCGAGGACGATGTCGGGTGCGTACGAACCCCGCGCATTGCTGGGCATGGAATGGCAATCGATCAGCACCGCGCAGCCGAATTGCGTCCTGGTCTCGTCGACCAGATTGCGCAGCATTTGGTGATATGGCGCATGAATTGCCGCGATCCGGCGCTCGGCTTCGCGCAGCGACAGCTTGCGCCGGTAGATGGGCTGGCCGTCGCCGGTGACGCGGGGAATGGCCCCCAGGCCCGCCTGCACGCGCGGCGAAGGCGCGGCATGGGGCACCCGTTCTTCGAACATGTCGGGATCGAGTTCGTTCGGGTCGCGATTAAGATCGACGTAAGCCCTTGCCACCGTCGCCGACAGCACCGCCGCGCCATGCGCCGCGGCGCCGGCGAAGATTTCATCGACGAACGCGTCTTCGGAGCGGCGCAGACTCAAGAGCCCGGTGCGCGCAATCGCAAGTAGGTCCGAAGGGTAGCGCCGGCCGCTATGGGGCGAGGCGAAGATGAGGGGGGCCGTGCGGTGCAGCGGCTCTATGAGGACGAAGGGCGACTCTGGGGGCGGTTCCGGACGGGCCTCGGCTGCGCTGCCGCCGGTGTCTGCGCGCGCCGTGCTGAGGCCAAGGTCGGACAGGTCCATCCAGCCTATTACTCACCGTCACCGTTAAAGGCGTCAATATTTCCGCAGCCTTATCACCTGCGTGTCATGTGAGCGGGCTCAAGGCGGCCTTTACCTTGGTTGTGCTAGAGGCTACCGCTTGAAATGGGGCGGATTCGGAGTGCCTGAATGGCGCGCATCCTTCTGGCCGAAGACGACGACTCGCTGCGGACGTTTTTGGTGACCAATTTGAACCGCGCCGGCCATGAAGTGGCCGCGTATGGGGATGGCGACAGCGCCTGGGAGGCGCTGGAGCATGGCGTCTACGATCTGCTGCTGACCGACATCGTGATGCCGGGGCTGGACGGGATCGAGCTCGCGCGCCGCGGCGCCGAGGCCGACCCCGCCATGAAGATCGTGTTCATCACCGGTTTCGCCGCCGTTGCGCTCTCGCCGCAGAGCAAGGCGCCGAAGGACGCCAAGGTGCTGTCGAAGCCCTTTCACCTGAAGGATCTGGTGGCCGAGGTCGAACGGGTTATCGCGGCGGCCTGACCGCAGACGTCAGTCGCTCGCCCACTGCCGCATCAAATTGTTCGACACGGCTTCCAGCCGCACGCGGTTCTGCCACTGCATTCTGAGCCCTTCGAGGGCCGCCACTTCATTGAGCTCGTAGAGCATCGTGCGCCGCGCTTCCTCGGCGATATGGCTTTGAACGAAGGTGATCGAGACCAGCCGCTCACCCTCGGTGACGGGGGCGACTTCGTGCAAGGTCGTGGACGGGTAGGCGATGGCGCTGCCGGGCTGGCCTTTGAAGCGGAGCGCGCGTCCGCCGAAATAAGCGACGAGTTCGCCGCCCTGATAGGTCTGCGGCGCGGAGAGAAAAATGGTGGCCGAGACGTCGGCGCGGAGCGCCGCGCCGGGTGCGGCGACAAAGGCGGAGTCGGCGTGTACGCCGTATTGCATGCCCGCCTCGTACTTCGCGAGCATCGGCGGCGCGATGCGTTTGGGGAAGGCGAACTCGCGGAAGGGCCGGGAGCGCAGCAGCGCCGCCATGACGATGTTGGTGCTCTCGGCGTAGAGCGCGTGCTTGGGGTTGGCCTGCAGGTTGATCTTGGTGGCGTTGTCCGGGTTAGTGGCGCGCCCGTCGACGAAGGTGATCCGCCCGGCGATGACGCGCAGCCGCTCTATTTCCTCGCCGGTCAGGATTTCGGGGATTTCCAGGAGCATGCGCCGAGCTTGGCATGGGGCCGGGCAGCGCCTCTTGGGGGATCGTTGCGCCCGCTGCCCTTGCTTTCCCTCCCGTCCCAGGGATATAGCGACGGTCCCGTTTCACCGGCTTCGCGGATTGCTCCGCGAGAAGGGCGCGTAGCTCAGCGGGAGAGCACTACGTTGACATCGTAGGGGTCACAGGTTCGATCCCTGTCGCGCCCACCATTGCCGTCGCGGCGCGCGCTTCGGACGGCGCGCGGCATGAGCGCATCCGTTACATTCAGCACACTTCGCCTTCGCAGCATGCGGCTACGTCCCTATAAGTCCGTCGAAACGGAGTTCCCATGACGTATGCCGCCATCACCGGCTGGGGCAAAGCGATGCCGCCGGCCGTGCTCTCGAACGCGGATCTTTCCACCTTCCTCGACACCAACGACGAATGGATCACCAGCCGCACCGGCATGAAGGAGCGGCGCGTCAGTCACGTGTCGGCGAGCGAGATGGCGATCGTGGCGGCCAAGCGCGCGCTCGCGTGCGCGGGGCTCGACGCCAAAGACGTCGACCTCGTCATCTATGGCAGCTGCTCCAGCGACGAGATCGTGCCGAACAGCGCCTCGGGCGTGCAGACCGCCATCGGCGCGACCAGCGCGGCGGCGATCGATCTCAACACCGCCTGCACCAGCTTCCTCTATTCGCTCTCTACCGCCACCGCGATGATCAAGACCGGCGTCATCCGCAACGCCGTCGTCATCGGCGTCGAACTGATTTCGCCGTTCATGGATTGGGACAATCGTAACGTCGCGGTGCTGTTCGGCGACGGTTGCGCGGCGGTGGTGGTGCAGGCGAGCGAGAAAGAAGAGGGCGTGCTGGGCGAGCAGCTCGGCTGCCTTGCACATGTGCGCCATACGCTGCGGGTGCGCGGCATGGGCTGCGCCTACACCAATAGCGGCGTGGTTTCGGGCGACACGTCGTGGGATTTCGACGGCCAGGAAATTTTCCGCCACGCGGTGCAGGGCATGACCCGGGCCAGCGCCGACGTGCTGAAGAAGTGCGGCGTGACGCCGGACCAGGTCGATCTCGTGGTGCCGCACCAGGCCAATCTGCGCATCATCGAAGCGGTGGTGACGCGCAGCGGCATTCCGATGGACAAGGTGATGCTGACGGTGGAGCGCTACGGCAATATGAGTGCGGCGACCGTGCCGGTGGCGCTCACCGAGGCGGTGGAAACGGGGCGGGTGAAACCCGGCGCGCTCATTCTCATGCCGGCGTTCGGGGCGGGGCTTACCGTGTGCGCGCATCTGGTGCGCTGGGGCGAGCGCGTGACGCCGCTGGCGCAGTCCGATGCGGAGTTGTCGCCGGTGAAGCGAAGCGCCCTCGACATGATCGGCGACATCCGTGCGCGCAAGACCGACGCCGCTGCGCGGTCGGGCGCCGGACTTGCGAACCCGCGCCTGCCGGAAGCGCTGCTGTGATCGCACGGCGCGCTTAGGTCTTCAGACATACGCGTGCGTAGACACTTGTTTACGACCTCGGCGTGTAGTTTCGCCGCTCAGCGACGGAGCGGGCTCGATGCCGCGGTCAGTGACGATTTTCGAAAGCGGCGGACAACTGGCGCTGATCGAGCGCTCGCTGCTGCGCGCCTGCGGCGTGAGCGATCACGTCATGGTGTCGACTGAAACGGCGCTGTTCGACGCGTTGCGCGAAGGCTGCGATCTCGTCGTCATCAACTGGACCGCGCCGTGGGAGGGGTTGGTCGCGCTCGTGCGCGCCGTCCGCGACAGGCGCACCTCACCCGATCCGTTCGTGGCGATCCTCGTGGTGTCGCCGGCGCTCAATGCGGCCAACGCCGCGGCGGCGATGAACGCCGGCGTGACGTCGCTCATGCGCACGCCGTTCTCCGCCGCGGACATTCAGCGCCAACTCGCGATCGTCTCGGCGCCCGCGCGCTTTATCGATGCGCCGAACTATTTCGGGCCCGACCGCCGCAAGGGCGAGGCGACAGTGACGCCCGAACTGGAGGCGCGGGTCGGCGCACCGTGCGTCATTCTCGAAGGCGACGTGTTTCAGGCTATCCGCGCAAAACATCGCGAGGCGTTCGCCGCGCCGGATCCGGCGCGCGCTGCGTCCTAGCCACGCTCGACGCGGCGCCGCCGGCGGTTCATGATGGCGCTATGGCGCGCACGCAGGCCCCCGATTACGACCAGCGCAGAGAGGCGATTGTCAGCGCCGCAGCGGCGCTTTATGCGCGCCGTGGCTTCAATGGCGCCTCGGTCGCGGATCTGGCGGAGGCGTGCGGCAACTCGAAGTCGCTGATCTATCACTACTACAGCTCGAAAGAGGACATCCTCTTCGATGTCATGATCAGCCACGTGCGCGCACTCGATGAAGCCGCGCGCGCCGTTGCGGACGGGCAGGGCGCGGCGGCGGAGAAGTTGCGCGCCTTGGCGCGGAATTTCATGACGCTCTATGTCGGCGCAGCCAACCGGCACAAGGTGCTGCTGAACGAACTCGATAACCTGGACGACGTGCGCCGCGGTGAAATCGTCGAAACGCAGCGCGGCCTGATCGAGATCGTGCGCGGGCTCTTGCTGGAGATAGAACCGGCGCTGGCGCAGCGGCCGGGTGAGGCGTTCGCGGCGGCGATGCTGTTCTTCGGCATGATCAACTGGACGCACACCTGGTTCGACGCCGCCGGCCCTGTGAGCGCCGATGCGCTGGCGGATATGGCGGTGAATCTGACGCTGGGCGGGCTGGGGAAGGCAACCTGATTCAGTCATTCCAGACACGCGGAGCGTGATCTGGAATCCAGGGCCGACACATAGGTCCACGATCTCTGGATTCCAGATCGGCCTCCGGCCGTCTGGAATGACTGAAACTAGACGTCGTAAGTGAGCGCGACGCCGTCGCTGACCGGTGTCGCCTGGCACGTGAGCACGTAGCCCTCGGCGAGCTCTTCGTCCGAGAGGCCGTAATTCACCTTCATGCTGACTTCGCCTGCCGTGACCTTGGCGCGACAGGTGGCGCAGACGCCGCCTTTGCAGGCGAACGGCGCGGGCAGGCCGGCGGCGCGAACGTTGTCGAGGATGGAGTGCTGCGCGGGATCGAAGGTGACGTTCACGCGCCGGCCGTTGAGCGTGACGCTCATTTTCAAGCCGGCCGCCTTGGCTTCGGCCGCGCGCGCGGCTTCCGCTTGCGCCACGGAGAGGGGGCCGGTGGTGAAGCGCTCGATCAGGATGCGAGGGCGTTCGACGCCGCGCGCGAGAAGCGTTTCCTCGATCGCGTCCATCATCGGACCCGGGCCGCAGATGAAGAAGACGTCGGTGCTGGCGACGTCGACCAGATGGGTGAGAATTTCTTCGACCTTTGGGCGATCAAGCCGGCCGTTGAAGAGTTCGATCTCTTCTTCCTCGTCCTCAAGGAAGTGCACGATCTGCAGACGGTCGAGATACCTATCCTTCCACGCCGCCAGCTCCTCCAGGAACATGACGCCTTGTGAGGTGCGATTGCCGTAGAAGAGCGTGAAGCGCGATTTCGGCTCGTGCGTGAGCGCGGCCTTCATCAGCGACAAGATCGGCGTGATGCCGCTGCCGCCGGCGAAAGCGACGTAATCGCGCTGCGCGTTCGGATCGAAGTCCCAGCAAAAGCTGCCGTGAGGCGCCATCACCTCGACTTCGTCGCCGGCTTTCAACGCATCGTTCACCCAGCCGGAGAAGACGCCGCCGGCGATCTTCTTCACGCCGATCTTCAACACGCCCTCGCTTGGGGAGACGCAAACGGAGTAGTTGCGCCGCAGCTCTTCGCCGCCGATGTCGCGCTTGAAGGTGAGGTGCTGGCCCGCTTTGAACGTGAATGTCTCGCGCAAGTGCGCCGGCAGTTCGAGGCGCACGGACACCGCGTCGGGCGTTTCACGCTTCACTTCGGCGACGCGCAGTTTGTGAAAATCGATCGACGCCATCAGTGACACTTGAACCTGTCGAAGGGCTCCGCGCACGCGCGGCAGCGCCAGAGCGCTTTGCAGGGCGTGGAGCCGAAGCGGGAGATTTCCTCGGTGTTCATCGAGCCGCAACGTGGACATTGCGCGTGGGTGTCGTTGCGCAGCGACGCGGCGGCGGCGCCCTTCGGCGGCGGCGCGATGCCGTAGGCGCGCAGCTTCTCGCGCCCTTCGTCGCTGATCCAATCGGTGGACCAGGGCGGGGAGAGCGTCGTGTCGATGCGGATGTGGGCGAAGCCATTAGCGTCAAGCGCGGCGCGGATCATCTGCTCGATGGCGAGCGTGGCGGGGCAGCCGGTGTAGGTGGGCGTGATGGTGACGTGGTCGTCGGTGATGTCGCGGACGATACCGAGATCGAGGACGGAAACCGCGGGGATTTCCGGGTCGGGGACGTTGGCGAGTATGGCGCGGATATGGAGCGCCGGCGTCTCGCCGGCCTGCGGGATCGAAACAGAAGGAGCTTCGCCGTCTGACGACGGCGCCGGCCGGCGGGACGCCGGCGCTCCATAGGGAGCAGTGCTCACCACGTCGCCCCAGGATAGGCGCGCTGTAGAAACTGCATTTCTGTCAGCAGGTGGCCCAGCTGTTCGCTGTGATGGCCGGCGCGGCCGCCGGTGATGGCGCGGCGAGCGGCGGGACGCGCGAGCGTGGCGTCGGCGAGCACTGCGTCGATGCGCGTATCCCAGGCGGGCTTGAGCACCGCTTTATCGATGCCGAGCGCGGCGTCGACGTCGTCCATCACGAACATCTCGTCGGCGAAGCGCCACATCCAGTCGAGGCCCTCGACCATGCGCGCCTTGCTTTCCTCGGTGCCGTCGCCGAGGCGCACGACCCAGTCGCTGGCGAGCTTCGCGTGATACGCAACTTCCTTGACAGCCTTCGCAGCGATCGCCGCGAAGCGCTCGTGCTTCGAGGCGGTGAGCGCGGCAAAATAGAGTTCCTGATAGTGCGAGAACAGGAATTGCCGCGCGATCGTGTGCGCGAAGTCGCCGTTCTTCTGCTCGACCAGCAGGCAATTGGTGAAGTCCATCACGTCGCGGCGGAAGGCCAAAGCATCGGCGTCGCGGCCCTTGCCTTCGAGGTCGCCAGCGAGGCCGAGGAAATGCGTGGCCTGACCGATGAGATCGAGCGCGACGTTGGCGAGCGAGAGATCGACTTCCAGCGCCGGCGCATGGCCGCACCATTCGCCGAGGCGCTGGCCCAGGATCAGGCTGTCGTCGCCGAGACGCAGCGCGGCGGTGGCGAGCTTGTCCATCAGATGTGCTTCACGCCATCGGGGATCGTGTAGAAGGTGGGGTGGCGATAGACCTTGTCTTCCGCCGGCTCGAAGAGGGCCGCCGCTTCGCCGGGGTCGGACGCGGTGATCTGCGCCGAGGGGACGACCCAGAGGCTGACGCCTTCCATGCGCCGGGTATAGGTGTCGCGCGCGTGCTCGATCGCCATCTTGGCGTCGGTGGCGTGCACGCTGCCGACGTGGCGGTGGCTAAGCCCGCCCTTGCCGCGCACGAATACTTCCCAGAGCGGCCATTCCTTGTTGCTCATCGCACTCACTCCGCCGCCAGCTTCGCCGCGGCGCGCTTTTCAGCATGCACCCGCGCCGCTTCGCGCACCCAAGCGCCGTCTTCCCAGGCTTTCACGCGCGCCTGCATGCGCTCCTTGGCGACCGGGCCTTCGCCGCGCACGACGGCGTAGAATTCTTCCCAGTCCACCGCGCCGAAATCGTAGGCGCCGCGTTCTTCGTTCCACTTCAGCGCTGGGTCCGGGACGCTGAGGCCGATGGCTTCGGCTTGCGGCACGGTGATGTCGACGAATTTCTGCCGGAGCTCATCGTTGGTGTCGCGCTTGATGCGCCAGCGCATGCTTTGTTCGGTATTGGGGCTCTTGTCGTCGGGTGGGCCGAACATCATCAGCGATGGCCACCACCAGCGGTTCAGCGCATCTTGCGCCATGCGCTTCTGCTCCCGCGTGCCGGCCGCGAGATGCATCATGATCTCGTAGCCCTGGCGCTGGTGGAAGCTCTCTTCCTTGCAGATGCGCACCATGGCGCGCGCGTAGGGGCCATATGACGTCCGCTGCAGCGGCACCTGGTTCATGATCGCGGCGCCATCGACGAGCCAGCCGATGGCGCCGATGTCGGCCCATGTCAGCGTCGGATAGTTGAAGATGGTGGAGTACTTGGCTTTGCCGGCATGCAGCGCTTCGGTCATTTCATCGCGCGACGTGCCCAGCGTTTCCGCCGCCGCATAGAGATAAAGCCCGTGCCCGCCTTCATCCTGCACTTTCGCGAGCAGGATCGCCTTGCGGCGCAGGTTCGGCGCGCGCGTGATCCAATTGCCTTCGGGCAGCATGCCGACGATTTCGCTGTGCGCGTGCTGCGAGATTTGGCGCACCAGCGTCTTGCGGTACGCCTCCGGCATCCAATCCTTCGGCTCGATGAACTCGTCATTGGCGACCCGCGCTTCGAAAGCGGCGAGCTTCGCGGGGTCTTCCTGGACGGTTTCAGCTTTTTTCTTGCCGGTGAGGTCGGTCGTGTACATCGCGCACCTTTTCAGCCCGAATCTAGCAATGGCTGACCGAGCGGTCAATTAATTCTGACTTGCAACAACAGGCCCGCCGATGGATCGAGAAAGACCTGTAAATTCAGCGACATGAACGCCGTCCGTGGTGCGGACGCTGATCTGATAGACGCCGCTGCGGCCTACTAACGCCGTCTCCTGCGCCTCCGCCACCAGAACGTCGCCTTCCTTCGAGGGCGCGAGGAACGAGATGTTTGCGTTCTGGGCCACGGTAGAGACGTTGCGCGAATTGCAGGCGTAGGCGAACGCCGTGTCGGCGATGAGGAAGATCATGCCGCCGTGGGTCATGGCGTGGCCGTTGAGCATGTCGGCGCGCACTTTCATCCGTACGCGCGCGTAGCCTTCGCGCGCCTCCTCGATTTCAATGCCGAAGGCAGGTCCGGTCCCTTCTTGCGCAAGCAGCGTCTCGGCGACGTTGCGCGCCAGCTTGTCCGCGTCGCTCATGCGGGCTCCGTGAATTGACCGACCATGTGTTCTATCATACGCCACGACAAACGGAGGCGTCATGGATTTCGAGACGGTCATTCTTGAGATCGCGGGCGGGTCCGCGAAACTCACGCTCAATCGCCCCGATCGCTTGAACAGCTTCACCGTGCAAATGCACGACGAAGTCTCACGCGCGCTGGAAGCCGTGTCAAAGAGCGATGCGCGCGTGCTGGTGCTGACCGGCGCTGGGCGCGGGTTTTGCGCCGGGCAGGATTTGAGCGACCGCGCGGTTGCGCCCGGCGGCGACGGCGTCGATCTCGGGGAGTCGCTGGAGAAGCGCTACAATCCGCTGATCCGGCGGTTGGCGGCGTTCGAAATGCCGGTGATCTGCGCGGTGAACGGCGTCGCCGCCGGGGCGGGCGCGAATATCGCGTTGGCGTGTGACATCGTCATCGCCGCCAAGAGCGCGAAATTCATCCAGAGCTTCGCAAACATCGGCCTCATCCCCGACAGCGGCGGCACCTGGACGCTGCCGCGCCTCGCCGGTCAGGCCCGCGCGATGGGCTTGGCGCTGACGGGTGAGCCGCTGACGGCGGAGCGCGCGGAAGCATGGGGCATGATCTGGAAGTGCGTGGACGATGCGCAGCTCGGCGCGGAAGTCGATGCGCTGGCGGCGAAGTTCGCGGCGGCGCCGACCAAGGGCTTGGCGGCGACGAAGAAGCTCATCCGCGAAAGCGGCGCCCGCACGTTGGACGCGCAGCTTGATCTTGAGCGCGATGCACAACGCGCGCTGGGGCGGACGGCGGACTACAAAGAGGGCGTGGCCGCGTTCATGGAGAAGCGCACACCGAAGTTTTCGGGAAGTTAGAATGCCTTTGCTTCAGTCATTCCAGACGGCCGGAGGCCGATCTGGAATCCAGGGCCGAGGGCTGTGCGTCTGCCCTGGATTCCAGATCACGCTCCGCGTGTCTGGAATGACTGTGTGAGATGCGGAGAGAGCTATGAAGCCGATCACCTTGCAGAACTACGCCGAAGGCAAATGGATCGCCGGCGCCGGCGGGCTCGCCGAACTGCGCTCGGCCATCAATGGCGACGTGGTTGCGCTCACCTCATCGCAAGGGCTCGACTTCGGCGCGATGACGCGGTTCGCGCGCGAGAAGGGCGGGCCTGCGCTGCGCGCGCTCACCTTCCATCAGCGCGCTTTGATGCTGAAGGCGCTCGCCGAAGCACTTACGGCGAAAAAGGAAGCGCTCTACGAACTCAGCTACAATACCGGCGCTACCAAGGCCGATAGCTGGATCGACATCGACGGCGGCATTGGCACCTTCGCGGTCTATCAGGGCAAGGGCCGCCGCGAACTGCCGAACGACACCATCCTGATCGACGGCAATGTCGAGGCGCTGTCGCGCAACGGCACGTTCCAGGGCCTGCACGTCTACACCTCGATGCAAGGCGTGGCCGTGCACATCAACGCCTTCAACTTCCCCGTCTGGGGCATGCTGGAGAAGCTCGCGCCGACTTTTCTCGCGGGCGTGCCGGCGATCGTGAAGCCGGCGAGTACGACGAGCTATCTGACTGAGGCCGCCGTGCGCGTCATGCTCGAGGCGAACGTGCTGCCCGCCGGCGCCTTGCAGCTTATCGTCGGCGGCACGGGCGATTTGTTCGATCACCTCACGTCGCAGGATGTCGTCTCCTTCACCGGTTCGGCCGCCACGGCGGCGAAACTCAAGAGCCATTCGGTCATCGCGCGCGAGAGCGTGCGCTTCGTGGCGGAACAGGATTCGCTCAACGCCTCAGTCCTTGGCCCCGATGCAACGCCGGACTCGCCGGAGTTTGATCTCTTCATCAAAGAAGTCGCGAAGGAGATGACCGTAAAGGCGGGGCAGAAGTGCACCGCCATCCGCCGCGCCATGGTTCCGGCGCCGCTGCTGGACGCGGCGCAAGAGGCGCTGTCGGCGCGGCTGGCGAAGCTCGCCGTCGGCGATCCGCGCGACGAAGCGACGAAGATGGGCGCGCTGGTGAGCGTCGCGCAGCGCGAGGACGTGCGCGCGAAGGTGCGCGAGATCGCAGCTGACGCAAAGATCGTCTGCGGCGACCCGGACGCGAGCATCGGCGACGCCAAGGGCGCGTTCATGTCGCCCGTGCTGCTTCGTTGCGAGAAGCCATGGGACGCGCGCGCGGTGCATGATGTGGAAGCGTTCGGCCCGGTCTCGACGCTGATGCCGTACAAGGACGCCGCCGACGCCATCGCGCTCGCCAATCGCGGCAAGGGCTCTCTGGTGATGAGCGTGTTCAGCTACGACACGGCGTTCGAGCGCGACGTGGTTCTCGGCGCCGGGGCTTTCCACGGCCGTATCGCTTTCATCGATCGCGACAGCGCCAAAGAAAGTACTGGCCACGGCTCGCCGATGCCGCACATGATCCATGGGGGCCCCGGCCGCGCCGGCGGTGGCGAAGAGATGGGCGGCATTCGCGGCGTCACGCACTACATGCAGCGCACCGCGCTGCAGGGGAGCCCCCGCGTGCTGTCGGCTATTACCAAGCGCTACATGGCTGGCATGCCTGTGCAGGCGGCAAGCGAGCATCCGTTCCGGCGCAAGTTCCACGACCTGCCGATCGGCTATCAACTCAAGACCAATGCTCGCGAAATCACGCTCGACGATATCGAACACTTCGCCCACTTCACCGGCGATACGTTTTACGCGCACATGGACGAAGAGGCGGCGCGCGCCAATCCGCTGTTCGGCGGCCGCGTCGCGCACGGCTATCTCATCCTGGCGTTCGCCGCGGGCCTCTTCGTTGATCCCGATCCGGGCCCGGTGCTCGCCAATTATGGCCTCGACAATCTGCGCTTCGTGAAGCCGGTGAAGCCAGGCGATGCGATCCAAGTCGCGCTTACGGTGAAGGACAAGACGCTGCGCAAGCCGGATCAGGGCGAGGTGCGCTGGGACGTGGTGGTGACAAACCGCGACGGCGAAACCGTCGCCGCCTACGATCTTCTCACCATGAACGCGGCGTGAGCCGATGCGCGACGCGGGCGAAGAGCTTTCCCGCGAGGCCCTACACGCGCTGCAACTGGAACGGCTGCGCGAAACGCTTAAGCATGCTTATGACGGCAACCCAGCGTATCGGGCCAAGTTCGATGCGGCGAGAGTGAAGCCGGAAGATTGCCGTAAGCTCTCAGACATCGCGCGCTTTCCGTTCACAACAAAAGCCGATCTGCGCGAGGCATATCCGTTCGGCTTCTTCGCCGTGCCGCAGGACAAGATCGTGCGCGTGCACGCATCCTCCGGCACAACCGGCAAGCCCACCGTCGTCGGCTACACGCAGGGCGATCTGGATCGCTGGAGCGATCTCGTCGCGCGCTCGATCCGCGCGGCAGGCGGGCGGCCGGGGATGAAGGTGCACATCGCCTACGGCTATGGGCTCTTCACCGGCGGCCTCGGCGCGCACTACGGCGCGGAGCGCTTGGGTTGCACGGCGATCCCGGTCTCCGGCGGACAGACGGAGCGGCAGGTGCAGCTCATCCGCGATTTCGCGCCGGAAATCATCATGGTGACGCCGAGCTACATGCTCGCGATCCTCGATGAGTTCCGCAAACAGAACATCGACCCGCGCTCAACCGCGCTCAAAGTCGGCATTTTCGGCGCCGAACCTTGGACCGATGCCATGCGCGGCGAGATCGAAACCGCGTTCGGCATTGATGCGGTCGACATTTACGGGCTCAGCGAAGTGATGGGGCCAGGCGTCGCCAGCGAATGCGTGGAGACGAAGGACGGGCCGACCGTGTGGGAGGATCACTTCCTGCCGGAGATCGTCGATCCGCAGACGGGCGCGCCGCTGCCGGACGGCGAACTTGGCGAGTTGGTGTTCACGTCGCTGACCAAAGAGGCGATGCCGGTGATCCGCTATCGCACGCGCGACCTGACGCGGCTCTTGCCCGGCACGGGGCGGCCGGCGATGCGGCGGATGGCGCGGATCGGCGGGCGCAGCGACGACATGCTGATCGTGCGCGGCGTCAACGTGTTTCCGAGTCAGATCGAAGAGCAGATCCTGCGCCTGTCGGCGCTCGCGCCGCACTACGTGCTGGAGCTGACGCGGGAAGGGCGGCTGGATTGCCTGACGGTGCGTGTCGAGGCGCGCGAGTGGCTGGACGACAATCGCGACGCCGCGCGCCTGCTGGCGGAGCGCGTGAAGGATTTGATCGGTGTAAGCATCAGCGTGGAGGTCGTTGCGCCAGGCTCGATCGAGCGCAGCGCCGGGAAAGCCAAACGGGTTGTCGATAAACGCTAACGACTGAGTGGAGTGAGCGAAAGCTAGCTCGTCACGGCCCGCAGCGCCGTCAGAAACCTTTCCATATCCCGCTCCGGCAGGCCGGCGATGTTGATGCGTGCGAGATCGGTCATGTAGACGCCGAACTCCTCGCGCAGCCGCACGATCTGCGCTTCTTCCAGAGGCAGCGTCGAGAACATGCCGCGCTGCGCGCCGATGCGGCTCATCGGGATCGAGTTGATGCGCGCCGCCGCAAGCGCCGCCCGCGTTTTTTTCATCTGGCCGCGGATCGCGTCGAGTTCTTCGATCCACATCTGCTTCAGGGCCGGATCGCTCAACACCAGGCGCACGCATGAGGCGCCGTGATCCGGCGGCATGGAATAGTTCGCGCGCGCAATGGCGAAGAGATTGCTCTGCACCGCCGCGCGTGTCTGCGCTGGCGCCTTCACGAAGAGCGCGCCGACACGTTCGCGGTAAAGCCCGAAATTCTTGGCGCCGGAGAGGGCGATGATCGCGTGCGGCACGCGTGACAGGAAAAGCCGCGCGCCTTCGACATCCTGCTCGAGCCCGTCGCCGAAGCCCTGATAGGCGAGATCGATGAACGGGATGAGGCCATGCTTCATCACGCCGTCAGCGAGCTTCTCCCACTGCTGCCGCGAGAAATCGGCGCCCAGCGGGTTATGGCAGCAGCCTTGCAGAATGATGCTGTCGCCTTTCTCCGCCTTCGCGAACCCTGCGATCAGCGCATCAATGTCGATCTGTTGCGTGGCGACGTCGAAGAAGGGCGCCCCGACGACTTCCAGTCTTGCCGCGCGGATGATCGCCGGGTGGTTCGGCCACGACGGCGTCGGCAGGAGGACGCGCCTAGCGCCGCTGTCGCGCAGCAGGTCGCAGCCGAGCCTGAGCGCGCCGGTGCCGCCGACCGCCTGGATCGAGACGAAGTCGCGCCCTTGTTCGCCGAAGGTGAGTTCGCCGATCAGCCGCTGGAATTCGACGTCGCCTTGCTGGCCGACATAGGTTTTCGTGGGCTGCTCGGCGACGAGGCGGCGCTCGGCTTCCTTCACCGCCTTCATCACCGGCGTCGCGCCGTTGTCATCGCGGAAAACGCCCACGCCCAGGTCGATCTTGTCCGTGCGCGGATCCTCGCGGAACATCTTGATGATCTTCAGCAGCGGGTCCGGCGGCTTCACCGCGAGGTCGTTCAGCATCTTACCCTCAGTCTTCTTGGGGCCAGGTTTCGAGAACTTCGACGAAACGCGTGAGCCACGCATTGGTTTGGTGGCCGTCAAGAACGCGGTGATCGATGGAGAGCGAGACATAGGCCATCGGCCGCACCACGATGGCGTCGCTGCCGCCGATCTCGCGCACGACGACGCGCTTTTCGAGCTTGCCGACGCCGAGGATCGCCGATTGGCCCTGGTTGATGATGATCGGCGCGGCGATCAGCGAACCCGAGACGCCGTGGTTCGAGATGGTGAAGGTGCCGCCTTGCGTGTCGGCGGGCTTGAGCTTGCCGGTGCGCGCGCGTTCGGTGACGTCGCCCAGGGCCGCCGCGACTTGCTTCAGCGTCAGCTTTTCGGTGTTGCGGATGACGGGGACGATGAGGCCCTTATCGCCGAGCGCCACGCCGACGCCGATGTTCACGTCGCCGTGCACCTCAAGCGCGTCGTCATGCCAGCGCGCATTGACATTCGGCGACACTTTCATCGCTTCCGCCGCGGCCCGGACGATGTAGGCGGAGTAGGTGAGCGGCGCGCCGGCTTTGGCGTAGGGGTCCTTGTGCTTGGCGCGGTGCGCGGCGATGGCGGAGAAATCCGCTTCGAACACGGCGGTGACGTGCGGCGCGGTCGCCAGCGACTTCGCCATGTGTTCGGCGATGGATCTCCGCATGGTGTCGTGCGGGATGCGACGCGATTGCAGCGCAGCGACCGCAGGTGCGGGCTTTGGCGCCGGCGCTTTCGTACTGCGATTGCGCAGGAACGCTTCGACGTCTTCGTGCGTGATGCGTCTATCGCGGCCGGAGCCGCTGATCTGCGACGCGTCGAGACCGTTGTCGGCGATCAGGCGGCGCACCAGCGGCGAGAGCCGGGTTTCGCCGGCGCTCGACTCTGCGGACCGCCGGCTTCCAGCCGGCATCCTTGTTTCCGTTTGCGCCGCTTGCGATGTGTCGGACACCGTGCCGGCTGGAAGCCGGCGGTCCGCAGCTGCGGCGCCTGCGCTTAACACGCCAAGCACAGCGCCGGGTGCAGCTTCATCGCCTTCACTGAGCGCAATGCTTGTCAGCACGCCATCGGCAGGCGCCGGCACCTCGACCGCGACCTTGTCCGTTTCCAGCTCAACGATCGGTTCGTCTTGCTTCACCGCGTCGCCGATCTTCTTCAGCCAGGCGCGCACGACCGACTTGGAGCCTTCCTGCTCCAGCGGCATCAGGATTTGAATCGCGTCAACCATCAGAACGCCAGCAGCTGGTCGATCTTGGCGCGAATGCGCGCCACCGACGGCAGCGCCCACTCCATCAGATCGGGATGATGCGGCGAGGGGATGTCCGGCATCGTCACGCGCGCCACGGGCGCATCGAGATCGAGGAAGGCTTCGTCGGCGACGACGGCGGCGATTTCGGCGCCGAAGCCGGCTGTGCCCAGGTCTTCGTGCACGATCAGGCAGCGATGCGTGCGCTTGATCGAGGTGAGCACCGCGTCGCGATCCCAGGGCGCCAGGGTGCGCAAATCGATGACGTCGGCGCTGATGCCTTCCGCCGCGGCTTCGCAGCGTTCCACCATGGCGCCCCAGGTGACGATCGTGATGTCGTCGCCTGTTCTGGTGAGCTTCGCCTTGCCGAACGGCAGTGCGAAAGCGTCGCCCGGATAAGGGCGGCGCGCGCTGGCGGCGTCGAGCATGTTGCGGTGTTCGAGGAACATCACCGGATCGTTGCCGCGCATGGCCGTGCGCAGCAGGCCCACCGCGTCCTCCGCGTTCGACGGCGCGGCGACGCGCCAGCCCGGCGTGTGCACGAACTGCACTTCGTTGGTCTGGCTGTGCCAAGGATCGCCGCACTTGAAGAAGCCGATTGGCATGCGCACGACCATCGGCGCGGCGAAGCGATTGTTGGTGCGCCAGCGCATCGACCCGCAATCGCTGATCTGCTCGCACGCGGGCTCGGCGTATTTGCGGAACTGAATTTCGGGCACCGGCATCAGCCCGGCGATGGCCATGCCGACGGCGCGCCCGATAATGCCTTCCTCGCTGAGCGAGGTGTCGAACACGCGCTCGGCGCCGTGTTTCTCCTGCATGCCCAGCGTCACGCCGTGCACGCCGCCCTTGGGGCCGACGTCTTCGCCGAACACGACGACGCGCGGATTGATGCTGAGTTCGTGGTCCAGAGTACGGCGGATCGCTGTGATCATGTTGATGCGCGCGCCCTCCGGCTTCGCCTCATCGCTCACGCGAGGCGCCATGTAGCCGGTGTTGTGGAGACCGCCTTCGGTCTGCATCTCGCCTTCGTCGAAGACGTGGCGGGTGACGGAAGAGGGCTCGGCGACGGGCCGCTGATCGGCGATCTGGCTTGCGCGCAGCACGCGTTCTTTGGTCTCCGCTTCGATTGCATCCCACTCCGCTTCGCTCATTGCGGAGGGGACCACATGCGCCTTCAGCTTTGGCAGCGGATCGCGAGTCCATTCAGCTTCAATCGTGTCTTTCGACTTGTAGGCCTGCGTGTCCTGGAAGGAGTGGCCTTCCAAGCGCGGCACAGTGAGCCGCAGCAGCGCCGGTCCGCGCCTGCCACGCACGTGCGCCACCGCTTCGCGCGTCAACATCGCGGCTTGCTCGGGATCGGTCCCGTCACCGTCGTAAATCTTCAGGCCGGAGAAGTTCGCGAGATTCTTGGCGATGTTCGCGCCCGGCGTCTGCAGGGCGCCGGGGACGGAGATGCCGTAGGCGTTGTCTTCGACGTAGAAGAGCATCGGCAGCTTCAGCGTCGTCGCGATGGTGAGCGCGGACCAGAAGCCGTTGGTCGCTACTGAAGCGTCGCCGCCGAGCACGACGCCGATCGCGCCATCGTAAGAGGCATCGCCCAACACCGTGCGGCAATATTCGATCGCCTGTGCGTAGCCCGCCGTCGGCGTGTATTGTGCGCCAACGCCGCCGCACATCGGCAGCGCCGAAGCGCCATGCGCGTTCGGGTAATTGAACACGACGCCGATGTCGCGGCCGTCGCTATAGCCGCCGGCGCGGCCCATGGCCGAGCCCAGCGCGTCTTCGAGTGCGACGCCGAGCGACAGCAAGATCGGCCGCGAGCGGTAGTAGCCGCAGATGGCGTCCTTCGGATGCGTGAGGTGGAGGCCCAGCAGCACTTGCGCCATGTCGTGTCCGCGCGCGCTGAACTGGTAGAAAATCTTCTTGCCCGGAACGAGCGTGGTTTCCTCGAGCGCGTCCATGGCGCGGGAGCATTGGACGAGGGAGACGACGCGGGCCCAATCGGGCGAAGCGGCGGTCGCGGGAGCCGGCGAGGGCTTCAGTTTGGCGGTCATCGAAGCGCACAATACCCCACATGACCTGCATTATCTGTTCCGTTTGTGGCGGATTGGGCTAATTACGTGCATGAACCATGCATTGAAGCGGTTGAATTGGCATGAAACGTGAACGCGTCGTTTTGGATCCGGCGGACCACCGGTTGTTGCGCGCGGTGCAGCGCGACGCTTCGGCGTCCCAAGCGGAGTTGGCGGAAGCCGCCGGTCTGTCACCGAGCCTGGTGTCGCGCCGTCTCAGCCGCCTCAAGGAAGTGGGTGTGCTGCGCGCCGTGGTGGGGCTCGTGGACGCCGAGCAGGTGGGGCTCTCTTGCGGGGCGATTATTCGCGTCCGGCTGAAGGACCACGCCGCCGCCAGCGTGAAAATGTTTCGCGATCTCGTCACCCGGATGGAGGAGGTGACGCTCTGCGTCATGCTGACGGGTGAGGCGGATTATCTGATCCAGCTCATCGCGCGCGACCTGCCGCACTTTCAGGAGATCGTGCAGCAGAAATTTTTGCGCTGCAGCGCAATCGCCCACCTCGAGTCCAGCATCATTCTCGAATATCTGAAGAACACCACCGAGCTGCCGTTGGACGACGTTCATTAGTCAACCGCCGACGAATGCTGGTCACGGCCCAGCGCCGGGTCTAGGGCGGGCCGAAACGGGGAGGCGTTCGGATGACGCAGACACGCAGGCAATTCGCGGCGCTGGCCGCCGCACTGGGCGCGGGGCTGGCGATGGAGGGCTGCGCCTCGGCCCCGGCGAGCGCCTGGCGCGAGCGGCGCGATCTTTATCCGCAGGGCGTCGCCTCCGGCGATCCGGCGCACGACAGCGTCATCCTGTGGACGCGGCGCGAGCCGGACGCGGACGGCGGTCCGCATACATTGCTAGTGGAGGTCGCCGCCGATCCGGAGTTTCGCCGCATCGTCGCGCGCGGCGAAGCGCAAGTGAGCGCCGAGACGGATTTCACCTGCCGCTTCCTCGCTGCGGGCCTTAGTCCCGCGCGCGAGTACTGGTATCGTTTCCAAGACGAAGCCGGCAACGGCAGCCGCATCGGCCGCACTTTGACGGCGCCCAGTGACGCCGATCCGCGGCCGGTGCGCTTCGCCTTCGTCAGCTGTCAGGACGTCACCAACGGCGCCATGAACGCCTACCGGCGCATGATCTACGAAGACGCGCGGCGTCCGCGCGCCGAGCAGTTGAGCTTCGTGCTGCACTTGGGCGACTTCATCTACGAGATCGTCAAGTACCCAGAAGATGGCCGCGACGGCATGGATCGCGGGCGCCGCTTGACCGGCGCTTTGCGCTACCCGACCGGCAGGAAGGTGCGCAACTTCCACTTCCCGGTCGACCTCGCAGATTATCGCACCGCCTACAGCAGCTATCTGAAGGACCCCGATCTGCAGGATGCGCGCGCGCGTTTTCCGTTCGTGCCGGTGTGGGACAATCACGAGTTTTCGTGGAAGGGCTTTCAAAGCCAGGCGCAGATTTTCAACGATCCGCCGGAGCCCGCGCAGACGCTGAAAGTAGCGGCCAGCCAAGCCTGGTACGAATATCAGCCGGCGCGTGTCGTCAAACAGGGGGCGGGCGATCCGTTCGTGGCGCCAGCGGTGACCAACACGCCGCTTTCCAATCTGGACGCGCGCGGCATCGGTCACGAGCCCAACAATATCGCCGCCATTCATGCGTTGCGCATCGAGCGCGCGTTCCGGTTCGGCAAGAACGTCGACATGATCCTGACGGACAATCGCTCTTACATGGGTCCGCCGCTGAACGACGCCTCGGTGACGACGCCTGATTTCGGCGCCTATCCGGAAAGCGTCAACGACATTCTCGACCAGGGCCGCGAGTATCCGGGCGGCGCGCCCGCCACCATTCGCATCGGCGAGACCGAAGTCGCGAACCCGCAAAAGGATGCGCCGCCGCAAGCGCATCTCGGGATCGAACAGATGGCCTGGTTCAAGGAACGTCTGCGCGCGGCGCGCGCGCCCTGGAAAATCTGGGGCCATTCGTTCGGCACGCTCAACTGGCGCACCGATCCGCAAAATCTGCCGGCGGAATTTGCGGCGACCTGGCCGAGCACCGAATACGGCGTCATGAGCCGCTCCTATACGGTCGAAAGCGCCGAGATCTTCGGCATGATCCGTAACGAGGGCATCACCGGTTTCGCGATCGTCGCCGGCGACAAGCATTCGTTCTGGGCTGGCTATCCGAGCGAGACATTGCCGCCGCGCCCGTTCGAGCCTGTGGGCGTGGAATTCATCACCGGCTCGATCTCGCAGCAGGGCGCAGCCGAGGTGCAGGCGCTGACATTCCCGGCGGATAATCCGCTGCGGCCGTTCTACGTGCACGACCGGCCCGACGGGTCGAAGCAATGTGCGTTCAACACGATGCTGCTGCACGGCGTGCGCGCAGCGCTGGTGTTGCGCGACACCGACGACCCGGCGCAGGCGCGCGCCGCAAACAATCCGGATTGCTCACCGCACCTCAAATTCCTGGATCTTGGCGGTCACGGCTACACGACCGTGCGCGCCTCGCCCACGGAGCTGGAGACGGAGTTCGTCTGCATTCCGGTGCCGTACGAGCGTGCCGAAGGCGAAGACGGCGGACCGCTTCGCTATCGCGTCATCCACCGCACGCCGCTGTGGCGCGCAGGGGAGCGGCCGCAAATGACGCAGGAAGTCGTGCAAGGCGATCCGGGGCTGTCGATTTAGGTTCTTACTCATTCCAGACGCGCGGAGCGCGGTCTGGAATCCTGGGCCGAAACACGGCTGGATTCCACATCGACCTTCGGTCGTCTGGAATGACTGACCTATCTGACGCCCTTAGCGAGTTCAGCCAAACGCTGCACCATTTCCGAGTCCGCATCCGTCAGCGGCGCAATCACGGTGAAATGGTTGGCGCCTTCGACCTCGCCGCGGCGGGTTGAGACGCCGTTTTCACCCCAGGCGCGGACGATGTCGTCGCTCTGGCGATGAAACTCGCCGCTCTCTACTTCGCCGACGACGGCGTCGAGCGACTTACCCTCCGGCGCTGGCCAGAAGAGCGGGCTCAGATTTTCCGCTTCTTCGTCGTCCAGACGCAGCGCCCCGTTGAGCGTCGTCGGAATGAGCGGCTTCAGATCGAACAGCCCGGAGATCGCATAGGCGGCCGGGACATGCGCTTCCGTCGCCAGCATGCACGCCGCCAGATGGCCGCCGGCGGAATGGCCGCTCACCACCATCGGCTGACCCGTCTCGCGCGCCAACACCAGGCAGGCCGCGCGAATGTTTTCGACGATGTCGCCGAGGCGCACATTGGGGCAGAGATCATAGCTCGGCACCGCAACGCTGATGCCACGCGCATTCAGGCCGCGCGCGTGGATCGAATGGAAGCTCTTGTCCAGCGCCTGCCAGTAGCCGCCGTGGATGTACATCACGGCGGGGCCATCGCCCGCTTCGAAGAAATCGAACGTGTGCCGTTCGCCTTCACCGTAGCGCACCACGCGCGGCGGCTTCTGTTCACGGTACGCGGCGGAGTCGCTGGCCCAGCTTGCGATGATGCCGGGATTCTCCGGCACGCGGGCGCGGTTATTGTATTCGCGCTCGTAGTCGATGCTCATGAGTTGTCTGGATAGTCGAAGCCCGGCCATTTCGAGCCGTAAAGCTGATAACCCAGGATAGTGTAGGTCTGCGCCACGTTGGGATTGGCGCGGATGGTCTCGGTGACGACTTTCTGGATCGTGTTGAGATCCGGGTGCTCGATGCGCACCAGCAAGTCCCACTCGCCCATGATCGAATAGATATCCATGATCTTGTCGCTGCTATCGCGCAGCGCGTTGCCGACCGTCTCCGGCGTCGCGTCTTTCACACGCACGAAAATGAACAAGCTGTGGTCGGCCATCGCGCAGAACTCCTTGCCGCCACTTTAGCAGGATTTGCCGCGCCGCCAACGCCGGACGCCACGGGGGCGCTAGCGCGGGATGATTGCTGTGGTCTCGATTTCGATGAGCGCTTGATCCTCGATCAGCGCTTTCACTTCCACCACCGCCATCGCCGGATAGTTGCGCCCCATCCTTTCGCGCCATGCGGCGCCGACCTCGGCCAAAGCGGCCAGATAGGCGCGCTTGTCGGTGATGTACCAGGTCATGCGCGCCACATTTTCGGGGCCGGCGTTGGCTTCACGCAGCACGGCAAGCGTGTTGTCGAGCGCCTGCGCGAATTGGCCGGCGAACGTCGTCGCTTCGAACTTCTCCTCGGCCGTCCAGCCGATCTGGCCGGCGACGAAGACGATGCGGCCCTCCGCTTCGATGCCGTTGGAATAGCCCTTGGGCCTGGGCCAGCCGGGCGGCAGCAGCGTTCTCATGATCCGGCTCCGGCGAAGCGGCTGATCGCGGCGCGCAGAGCGTCCGGCCACGGTTCGGCGCGCATGCTCTCAAGATCGGCGTAGACGATGGTCTGGTCGAAGCGGGCGACGATGCGGTCGCCGACCGAGGCGATGTGCTTCAGCGCGCAGGAGGAGCGGCCGACGTGTTCGACGCCCATCACTTGCGACAGCGTCTCGCCCATGCGCACGGCGGAGACGAACTCCGACTCCATCCGCACCGTCGGCACGCCCTTGCGCTCGCCCACGTGCAGGGCGGCGAAGGGATGGCCGAGCTCGGCGAACCAATCCTCCACCATCTCGTTCACCAACGCGAAGAAGCGCGGGTAGAACATGATGCCGGCGGCGTCGCAGTGTTCGAAGCGGACGACGATGTTGCGGGATAGAGTGTTCACGCGCCCTCACGCAGCTTGAAGCGTTGCACCTTGCCGGTGTGGGTTTTCGGCAGCTCCGCGACGAACTCGACGGCGCGCGGATATTTGTAGGGCGCAATGGTTGCTTTAACGTGATCCTGGAGCGTGCGCGCCGTTTGTGCGTCGGCCGCGACGCCCGGCTTCAGCACCACGAACGCCTTCACGATGGCGCCGCGTTCTTCATCCGGAACGCCGACCACGGCGCACTCGGCGACCGCGTTGTGGGTGAGCAGGGCGTTTTCCACCTCCGGCGCGCCGATGTTGTAGCCGGAGGAGACGATCATGTCGTCGGCGCGGGAGACGTACCAGAAATAGCCGTCGCCATCGCGGCGATAGATGTCGCCGGTGACGTTCCAGCCGTTGATGACGTAATTCTTCTGCCGCTCGTCGGCGAGATAGCGGCACCCGGTGGGGCCCTTAATCGCAAGGCGGCCTTCGCCTTCGCCGTCGAACGGCTCGTCGTTCTCATCGAGCAGGGTCGCTTCGTATCCCGGTACGGCTTTGCCCGTCGCGCCCGGACGAATGTCCTCGCTGCGCGCGGAGACGAAGATGTGGATCATCTCGGTCGAGCCGATGCCGTCGATGATGCGGATGCCGGTTTTCTCGAACCACTGATCCGACGTCGCGCGCGGCAGATGCTCGCCGGCGGACACGCAGGTGTGCAGCGAGGCGAGCTTGCTCAGGTCCTGCTTCATCAGCGCGCGATAGCCGGTGGGGGAGGTGAAGAGTGTCGTCGCCTTATGTTGCGCGATCGCGTCGGCAAGGACGTCGAAGCCGGGCTTGGGGCAGATCGCCGTCGCCGCGCCGACGCTGGCGGGGAAGACGACGCCGGCGCCGAGCCCGAAGGTGAAGGCGAGCGGCGGCGTGCCGATGAACACATCGCCAGCGCTTGGCTGCAGGATGTGACGCGACACGGTTTCCGCCATGGCGGCGATGTCGCGATGAAAGTGGACGCAGCCTTTTGGCGTGCCGGTGGTGCCGGAGGTGAAGGCGATGAGCGCTGGGTCGTCAGCCGCTGTGGCGACGGCGGCGAAGTCGCTCGACGCTGCGCTCATGCGTTGGGCGAGCTCATCGGTCGAAACAATGTGTTGCAGCATCGGCGCGGCCGCGCGCGCCTGCTCCAGCTCCGCGGCCCGGTGAGCATCGACGACGGCGTGCGTAATCTGCGCCTTGTTCAAGATCACCGCCAGCTCGTGCGCGCGCAACATCGGCATAGTGCCGACGGCGACGCCGCCCGCCCGCAGGACGCTCCACCACACTGGCAGTGAGAGCGGGCTGTTCGAGGCGTGGATGAGCACGCGGTTGCCGGGGATAAGGCCGTAGTCGCGCGTCAGCACATTGGCGATGCGGTTCACCTGTGCAAGCAGCTCTCTATACGTCGTGTCGCGCTCTGCCGTGTAGACCGCCACGTTATCGCCGTGCTCATTCGAGACGGCCGCATCGAGAATGCTGCTCGCATTGTACGTCGCCGGAAACTGCAGCTCCGGAAGCGTGAAGCGCAGCTCCGGCCACATTTCGCGCGGCGGAAGGTTGTCGCGCACGAAGGTGTCGACGTGAGCGCTCATCTCAGTCGCCCTCAAACACCGGCTTCTGCTTCCCGGCGAAAGCGACGTAAGCGCGCTCGAAATCCTTGGTCTGCATGCAGATCGCCTGCGCCTGCGCTTCCGCCTCGAGCGCCTGTTCGACGCTCATGTTCCATTCCATGTTGAGCTGGTTCTTGGTCATGGAATGGGCGAAGGCGGGACCATGCGCGAGGTCATGGGCGAAGGCGCGCGCCTCGTCCAGCGGCGATGCAACGATGCGATTGAAGAAGCCCCACGCCGCGCCTTCGTCGGCGCTCATCGAACGGCCGGTGTAGAGGAGTTCGCTGGCGCGGCCGTGGCCGACGATGCGCGGCAGGATCGCGCATGCGCCCATGTCGCAGCCGGCGAGGCCGACGCGCGTGAACAGGAACGCGGTCTTGGCATTGGCGGACGCGAAGCGGATGTCGCTGGCCATCGCGAGGATCGCGCCGGCGCCGGCGCACACGCCTTCCACCGCGGCCACGATCGGCTGTGGGCAGGCGCGCATGGCCTTCACCGTGTCGCCGGTCATGCGGGTGAAACGCATGAGTTCGGGCATCGTCATTTTCGTGAGCGGCGCGATAATGTCGTGCACGTCGCCGCCGGAGCAGAAATTGCCGCCGGCGCCGGTGATGATGACGGCGCGCACGTCGTCGGCGTAGGACAAGCGGCGGAAAAGATCGCGCAGCTCGGCATAGCTCTCGAAGGTGAGAGGGTTCTTCCGCTCGGGGCGGTTCAGCGTCACCGTCGCAACGCGATCCTCTACGCTCCACAAGAAATGCTCGGCGCGATAATCGCCGGCGGTCCACGCATCGGGCTTCATGGCGTCGTCTCCCGTTCGAGCTTGCGGCGGATGGCGCTCCTGGCGGAGTCCAGCAGCCGCGTCAGCGCTTGTTTGTCGGTTTGCGCGAGGTCGCCGAGCAGGCGATCGACGCAGGCCGCGTGCGCTTTGGCCATCTTGTTGAATACGCTCTGTCCGCGCGGCGTCAACCGCACGCGTTGCACGCGGCGGTCGTTTTGATCCTGTTCCGTTTCGATGAGGCCGTCTTCGTTTAGCCGCGTGCGCAGCTGGGTGACATTGCCGTTGGAAACGAGCAGATATTGCGACACCTCGCCGAGCGTCAGCGCGCCGTGGCGGTCCAGCGCCGCCATGAAATCGAAGCGGGCGATGGTGGCGCCGAAGCGTGCGCGCATGAGCGAGTCCACTTCACGCTCGATCAGCCGGCTCGTGCTGATGAGCCGCAGCGAGAGGCGGACGGAATCCCGCGCGTCACTCATGAGGGGAGGGCGTCGTCAAATTTCGCCGCCTGTGATCGGCAGCGCCGCGCCATTGGTGGCGGCCGCCAGATCGCTGCAGAGATAGGCGATGGCCGCGGCGACTTCTTCCGCGGTGATGATGCGGCCCATGGGGTTGAACTGGATCAGCGAGGCATGCGCTTCCGCTTCATTGAGCGCCGTCTTCGCCGTGATGCGGTCGACGGATTCCGTGATGATCGGCGTGTCAACATAACCGGGACAGACGCAATTCACGGTAACGCCGGACTTGGCCGTCTCGTGCGCGAGGGCGCGCGTCAGGCCGAGCAGGCCGTGCTTCGAGGCGCAATACGCGGTCACGTAGGCGTAGCCCTTCAGCGAGCAGACCGAGCCGACATTGACGATGCGGCCCCATTTGGCCTCGGTCATATCCGGCAACGCGGCGTGCGTGCACAGGAAGGCGCCGGTCAGATTGACGGCGAGTACATTGTTCCAGAAGGCGAGGTCGGTCTTGCGGAACGGCGCAGAGGGCGCCTGGCCGGCATTGTTGATAAGGATGTCGACGCTGCCGTAGCGATCGCGCGCTTCGTTGAAGGCGCTCTTTACGGAGAGTTCGTCTGTAACGTCGCACGCTACGGCCTGCGCATCGTCGAACTCTTCCGCTGCGGCTCTCACCTTGTCGATGCTGCGGCCCACGAGGGTCAGCTTGACGCCGGCCGAGGCCAGCGCGCGCGCGGCGGCGAGACCGATGCCGCTCCCGCCGCCGGTGATGAAGGCGTGTCGTCCGCTCATGCTTTGGTCTCCGCGTCGCGCCGTGCCGCGTTCCGGCGCATCTGCGCGTAGCCTTGCCGGTATTGCACCGGCGGTTCAACGCCACTCCAGCCAAGCTCGGCGGCGGCGCGCATGGTCCAGAATGGATCGACCAGGTGCGGCCGGGCCAGCGCGCAAAGATCGGCGCGGCCGGCGGCGAGGATCGAATTGACGTGGTCCGGCTCGAAGATGTTGCCGACCGCCATGGTCTTGACGCGGCCCTCGTTGCGGATGCGGTCGCAGAAGGGGGTCTGGAACATGCGGCCGTAAACTGGTCGAGCCTGCTGCGAAGTCTGGCCCGCGGAAACGTCGATCAGATCGGCGCCCGCGTTGGCGAACGCCTGCGCGATCGCGACGGAATCCTCGGCGCTGATACCGTCATCGCACCAATCCGTGGCGGAGATGCGCACGCTCATCGGCTTGTGCTTGGGCCAGGCGGCGCGCATCGCGTCGAACACCTCAAGCGGGAAGCGCAGGCGGTTCTCGACGCTGCCGCCATACTCGTCGCGGCGCTGGTTGCTGAGCGGCGTCAGGAACGAGGAGAGCAGGTAGCCGTGGCCACAATGCAGTTCGAGCATGTCGAAGCCGGCGGCTTCGCCCATCTGGGTGGCGCGCACGAAATCGGCCTTCACGCGATCCATGTCGGCGCGCGTCATCTCGCGCGGGGTGGCGTTGCGGTCGGACCAAGGTATGGGCGAGGGTCCGACGATCTCCCAATTGTCCGCCGCGAGCGGTTGATCGGCGAAATCCTCTGCCCAGGGCACGCGCGTCGAGCCCTTGCGGCCGGCATGCGCGAGCTGCAGCGCGAACTTGGCGCTGGAGTGCGTGTGCACGTAGTCGACGATGCGCTTCCATGCGACGACATGCTCGGGGGCATACATGCCGGCGCAGCCGGGTGTGATGCGGGCGTCGGCGCTGACATCGGTCATCTCCGTGAAGATGAGCCCGGCGCCGCCGGCTGCGCGTGCGCCGTAATGAACGAGGTGGAAGTCGCCGACCAGGCCGTCCTTCGCCGAATACATGCACATCGGTGAAACAACGACGCGGTTGGCGATTCCCATCTCTCGCAGCTTCATGGGCGCAAACATCGGCGGCCGCGCCGGTTCGCCGGAGAGCGCCTTGCCGGCGAACCAAGTCTCGATGTCGCGCACGAAATGCTTGTCCCGCAGCCGCAGATTCTCGTGGCTGACGCGCTGGCTGCGGGTGAGCAGAGAGTACGTGAACTGCAGCGGGTCGAGCGTCGCGTAGCGGTCGATGTGCTCGAACCATTCGGTCGAGTTGCGGGCGGCGTTCTGCAGCTTCAACACCTCGACCTGGCGCTCGGCCAGGTATTCCGCCAGCGCCTCTGTGAGCGGCTTGCCGCCGTGCAGTACCTCGGCGAGCTTGATCGCGTCCTCGAAAGCGAGCTTGGTGCCGGAGCCGATGGAGAAGTGCGCGGTGTGTGCGGCGTCACCCATCAGGATAAGATTGCCGCGCGACCAGTTTCCGCACACGATGCGTGGAAAGTTGAGCCAGGCTGAGCCGCGCAGATGCTTGGCGTTGGTCGAGAGTGTCGCACCGTCGAGATATTTGGCGAACAACTTCTCCGCGGCGCGGCAAGTTTCATCCTGGGAGAGGTGCTCGAAGCCCGCCGCGCGCCACGTCGCCTCTGAACACTCCACGATGAAGGTCGAGGTGTCATCGTCGAACTTGTAGGCGTGCGCCCAGATCCAGCCGTGTTCGGTTTTTTCGAACGCGAAGGTGAAGGCGTCGAAAGCCTTGTCGGCGCCCAGCCAGATGTATTTGTTCGGCCGGATGTCGATATCAACCTGGAAATCGTCCGCGAAGGCGGCGCGGAACTTGCTGTTGGCGCCGTCGCTGGCGACGACCAGGTCGTATTCCGTGAACAGCGCCGGCTCGACCTCGATCTCGGTGAGAAATTCCAGCCGCACGCCCAGCTCGCGCGCTCGATCCTGAAGGATATTGAGGAGCCGCTTTCTGCCGATGCCGACGAAGCCATGACCCGAAGAGCGGATGGTGCGGCCTTTGATGTGGACCTCGATGTCGTCCCAGTGTGCAAATCCCGCCTCGATGGCGTCCGCACTGACGGAATCGTTGCGACGCAGGTTTTCCATCGTCTGATCGGAAAACACCACGCCCCAGCCGAACGTGTCTCCAGGCTCGTTGCGCTCGAACACGACCACGTCGTGGTTTGGATCGCGCAGTTTCATCGAGATCGCGAACAAGAGCCCCGCGGGGCCGCCGCCGGCACAGGCGATTTTCATGAGCTAGTTTATATATGAACTATCGTGATGCAGCAAGGCGTGACGTTCCGGTCTGTGAGTTCGGGCGGCTACTCCGCCGGTGTCGCTTCAGGCTGCGTCTCGCGGTCGCCCTTCGGCAGCAGGCCCCGGAACCAGCGTTCGAAGCGATCGATCAGAACGAACATGGCGGGCACGAACACCAGGCTCAGCAGTGTCGCCACCAGCAGGCCGCCGATCACCGCGACGCCCATGCCTTGGCGCAGCGTGCCGTCGACGCTCCAGCCGAGCGCGGAGGGGAGCATGCCCGCGCACATGGCGAAGGTCGTCATCAGGATCGGCCGCGCGCGCTTCATGCCGGCTTCCATCAAAGCGGCGTTGCGGTCCATGCCCTTGTGGATTTGCTCGACCGCGAAGTCGACCAAGAGGATCGAGTTCTTGGTGACGATGCCCATCAGCATGATGAGGCCGATCAGCACGAACAGCGACAGCGGCTGGTTCGCGACCAGCAGCGCGCCGAACGCGCCCCCGATAGAGAGCGGCAGCGCCGTCAGGATCGTGAACGGGTGGAAGAAGTCGCGGAACAGCAGCACCAGCACGCAATAGATGAGCAGGATGCCCCACAGGAGGGCAGTGCCGAAGGACGAGAACATGTCCTGCATTTGCTCGGAGCTGCCGCTGGTGGCGAGCCGCACGCCGTTTCCGGGTTCGCGCGCTTCCGGCAAACTCATCATCGCCGCGGTCGCCGCACCGATATCGCCCTGCACCACGTTGGCGCCGACCGTGACGGAGCGTTCGCGGTCGCGCCGTTCGATCGCCACTTCGCCCAAGCCGAAGCCCACGTCGGCGACGGCGTCGAGCCTTACCGGCGGGCCGCGCGAGGATTGCACCGGCAGCGCTCGGATGGCCTCCAGATCCGCGCGCGCATCCGGCCGCAGGAGCACGCGAATGGGGATCTGGCGGTCCGGCAAATCGTAGCGCGCCAGGTTCTGCTCGATGTCGCCGCTGGTGGCGATGCGCACCGCCGCGGCGAGATTGGCGGCGGTCACGCCGAGCCGTGCTTCGTCCTCGGGACGCGGGCGGATCTGCAGTTCCGGGCGCTGCAGAGCGGACGAGGAGTGCACGTCCGCGAGCTGCGGCAGCTCCCGCGCGGCGGCGACAAGGCGCGTTGCGGCGGCGTTCACGGCGGCCGGATCCTGACCGACGAACTGCACCGTAATGTCCGAACCCTGCGCGCCGCCCTGATCGTTCACCGCGGTGACGCGATAATTCGGGACTGCGAGCACGGGCCGCAGCGCCTGCTGCACGGCGTATGAACTGCGGCTGCGCTCGTGGCGGTCGCTGAGGATGATGAAGAGCGTGCCCTGGGTCGCCGCGCCATCGACGCTGTTCAGGAAGCTGTAGGTGTTCTGCACTTCAGGCACCGTGGTGGCGCGTTGGGCGATGTCGCGCATAACGCGGTCGGCTTCCACCAGCGGCGTGCCGGGCGGCACCTCGACGGTTTCTTGAATGATGCCGTTGTCGAAGCGCGGGATGAACGTCATCTGCACGAAGAACACCAGTCCGATCGACACGACGAACGTCGCCATGCCGATGCCGAGCGTGCTCCACGGCCGCCGGATCGCGAAGCTCAGGGCGCCGCGATAGATTTCCATCATGTCGCTGCGCGGCTCTTCGTGACCTTTGTCCTTCAGAAAATGCGCAGCCATCATCGGCGTGATGAGGCGCGCGACGACGAGTGAGAAGAACGTCGCCACCGCGACGGTGATGCCGAATTCCTTGAACCACTGGCCGGTCTGGCTGTTCATCAAGCCGACCGGCAGGAACACGGCGATGATCGAGGCCGAGGTCGCCAACACGGCGAGACCAATCTCGTCGGCGGCTTCCATCGACGCGTCATACGGCTTTCGGCCCATGCGGATGTGGCGAACGATGTTCTCGATTTCCACGATCGCGTCGTCGACCAACACGCCCGCGACCAGCGCCATAGCGATCAGCGTCATCATGTTGATGGTGAAGCCGAAGATCTCGAGCGCCGCGAAGGTCGGAATGATGGAGAGCGGGATGGCGGCCGCGGCGATCAGCGTCGCGCGCCAATTGCGCAGCGCCAGGAATACGACCGCGCAGGCGAGCAGAGCGCCTTCCAGCAGCGAACTCAGCGATGACTCATACATGCCGCGGATGAATTCGACCGGCGTGAAGAAGAGCCGGAAGTGAACGCCCGGATGCTGGCCTTCGATTTCGCGCAGCCTGGCCTCGACGGCGTCGAACACGCGAACCTCGCTCGCATTTTTCGAGCGCTGTACGGAGAAGGAGACCACCGGCTGGCCGTTGTAGCGGGAAACCGAGTCGAGGTCGGTGGACGAATCGATGACCGTCCCGAGGTCGCTCAGATGCACGCTGGCGCCGCTCGGCGTGGTCAGTTCGAGGCCGTACGCGGTCAGCCGCTCCGGATCCAGTTCGATGCGAATTTCCCGGTCCACGCCGCCTTGGCGGGTCACCTGGCTCACGCCCGGCACCGCCAGCAATTCGCGCGAAAGGTCGTTATCGATGAACCACGAGCGCTCGACTTCGGACATGCCTGGCGCTTCGAGCGCATAATAGGCGATCGGTTGCGATGCGAAGTCTATGCGCTGGATGACCGGCTCGGTGATGTCGGGAGGCAGATCAACGCGGATGCGAGTCATAGCGTCGCGCGCGTCTTCGACTGCGCGAGTAATGTCGGCGCCGATCTGGAGTTCGACCGATGTTGTCGAGACCCCCGGTGAGATGGAGGTCGTGACCCGGCGCACCCCTTGCACCCCAGTCAGCGCGGCTTCGACGCGCTGCGCGATCTGGGTCTCCATTTCCGCCGGCGCCGCGCCAGGCTGCGCGACGCTCACCATGAAGACGGGCGGCTGAATGTTCGGCAGCTGGTTGATGGGCAGACGGAAGAACGCGGTCAGGCCTGCGAACAGAAGCGCCAGAATGAGCAGGATCGGCGGGATCGGATTGCGGATGGCGCCGGCGGAGATGTTCCAAGCCATTGCGCGTCAGCCTTCGCGGCCGCGCAGCTGCGTCTCGCCCGTCGCCGGTTGTGCCGGCTGTTGCTGCTGCGCATCGAGCGGCCGCACGGTGTCGCCTTCCTGCAAGAAGGCCGCGCCCGCGCCGACGACGCGTTGGCCGGCCTGCACGCCGCCAAGAATTTCGACCCAGTCGCCGTCGCGCACGCCCGCGGTGATTTCGACGCGATGCACCTTGTTTTGCGCGTCGACCACGAAGACGTACGCCTTTCCTGAGTCGTAGAAGATGGAGCTTTGCGGCGCGGCCAGCACGTCGCGCGACGCCAGTTCGGCTTGGCCGCGCAGGAACATGCCGGCGCGTACGCGCGAGCCGCGCGGTAGCGCAAAAAGCGCTTCCCCGGTCCGCGTCTGGCTGTCGATGGAAGCGGGCAGGCGGCGCAAGCGGCCCTCAACGGTCGAGCCGTCTACCAGCGTGAACGTCGCCGACTGGCCTTCCTGTAGCGCCAGGATGTCGGACTCGGCGACGCGCGCGGCGACTTCAAGCGCATTGCCTGCCGCGATGCGGAAAAGAATCTGACCATCGACCGAACGACCGATCTCGGCCGTGCGCGAAATCACCAGCCCCGCAGCCGGCGCACGCACATAGCCGCCTTGCATGCGTCCGTTCACTTCCTGGCGCTGCGCGCGCGCGGCGGCCAGACGCGCGTCGGCCGCCACCATCGCCGCACGGCGTTGTTCGATCGCTTCGGTCGAAAGCGCGCCGGAGTCGCGGATCGCGTCGGCGCGCTGGTATTCGCCGCGCGCCCGCACCGCCGCGGACTCCGCCTCGGCGACATTGGCCTGCGCGGCCTGGATCTGCGCCTGCGCGACCGTCATGTCGAGGCGCGCCATCGGCTGGCCTGCGCGGACCATGTCGCCTTCATCGACGAGCAGCTGCAGGATGCGCACGCCGGTCGCGGGCGCCGCGACCTGGATGTCGCGCTGCGGCCGCGCCTCGCCGTTGAGGGCGACGGTCGGATGAAACGTATGCGCGCCGATAGGGATCACGCTCACGGCTTGCGTCGTGTTGGACTGAACCGAAACGTTGTTGTCGCCGCCGATGCGGCTGACCACGGAAATGACCGCGATCAGCGCGAGCGCCGCCAGGCCGCCGAAGATGAGGATGCGGCGCCGCCGTGCGGCCGCGTCCAGGTCGTCTCCGCCCTTGAAGGCGTTGATGCTGGCGGTGGTCGCACTCTTTAGCGCTTCTTGCGCGCGGTTTAAGAATTCTGGCTTCATCGTCGTCGAACAGTGCCCGGTGTATCCGGCTTCCCCTCACGCGGTCTTAACCCGCATTCCCCTCATTTCGACAGGGTTGCCGGCGCCGCCGGGAACCTTGCAGTTGAAACGGGTTTGCTTGCGACGCACATAGTGCCAGCAAACGCTAACCAATGTTGGGCCCGATACGCTTTGTTCAAGCATCGTGTGGCCATAAACCCGCGCTTGGAGCGACGAATGGCGCCTATCGTCAGGTTTAGATTTCGCACGATCGTCGTCATGGGCGCCGCTTTTCTAGGCGCATGCTCGACAATGCCGCGCGAACGGCCCACTGCGCCGGCGCTCGCGGCGACATGGCAGGACGTGCCGGTGGGCGCGAATGTCGCACTTACCAATTGGTGGGAAGGGTTCAACGACCCTGAACTCGATCGCCTTATCGGCGAAGCGCTGGCGGAAGGACCTTCGCTGCAGCTCGCTGCGGCCAGGGTGCGCGAGGCGCGCGCGCTCTCTCGTGCAACGATCGCCCAATATTTGCCGGAACTCAACGCGAGCGGATCGGGCCAGTACACGCGTTCGCTTGAGGGTGGCGATCTCGCGCCAGGCGAGCGCGAGCAGATGCTGGGCTCCTACGGTCCCCAGGTGTCCTGGGAAGTCCCGCTCTGGGGCCGCATCGAAGCGACGGCGGTAGGTGCGCGCGCGCAGCGGCGCGCTGCGTTGGCCGACTATCGCGGCGCGCAAGTCGCGCTGGTGGCCGATATTGCGCAGGCCTATGTCGATCTGCGCGCCGCCAATGCGAGCCGGCTGGCGTTGCAGCGCTCGATCGAAAGCGCCGACGAACTGGCGCGCATTCTCGAAATCAGCGCGCGCGCCGGCATCACTGCTGAAGCCGACGCCGCCAATGCGCGGCGCCTTGCCGAAATCACGCGCGCGCGTCTGCCGGGCCTCGTCATCGAGGCGCGACGCGCGGAAAACGTGCTGGCGGTGCTGCGCGGCGTCGCGCCGGGCAACGAGTCGGCGGAGCTGCGGGCGGCGATCGCGCAGCTCGACGCGCCGGTGCCGCACCTCGACCTCGCCGAGGCGCCGGGCGCGCCGGCGGATTTGCTTCGTCTCCGTCCCGATGTCGCGGCCGCCGAGGCGCAGGCGCTGCTCGCCGCGGCCGCGGTTTCGGATGCGCGCACCAATCTGTTGCCGCGCCTGAACCTCAGCGGTTCGATCAGCGTCACCGATGCGCTGATCGGCAACCCCACCGGCGCCGGCGTCACCATCGCGCAGGCCACGCCGCTCATTTCCATTCCGCTGTTCGATTGGGGGGCGCGACTCGCGGCGGTCGGGCAGCGCAATGCGCAGTTCGATCAGCGGCTGATCGAATATCGCCAGACGGTGCTCTCTGCGGTCGCGGAAGCTTCCAACGCGCTCACCAGCCTCGACCAAGGCAGCCGCCGGCTGGTTTCAGCCCGCGCCGCCGAACAGGCGGCCGAGCGCAGTGCGACCGGATCGCGCGCCGCCTATCAGGCGGGCATCCAGAGTCTCACCGACCGCCTGCAGTCCGAGCAGCAACTCATCGACGCGACCCTGTCGCGGATCGACGCGGAGTCCCAGCAGGCGCGCGCCGCCATCGCCACCTATCGGGCTTTCGGGGGCGGCCCGGCCATCACCCCGCGGGTTTGACCGCCCCCGGAGGGTCGCATCACGCCGCGTGGGCGGGCGCATCGGGTCGCGGCAGGAGAATAGGGGTGGGCCTGCCCCACGCCTTGCCGGCGTCGGCGGCGGCCGAAGAGCCATTTGCACCGGCGCGAAGCTTGCACTAAACGGGCCCGTTCCGGAGAGGTGCTGGAGTGGCTGAACAGGCCGGTCTCGAAAACCGGAATACGTGCAAGCGTATCGAGGGTTCGAATCCCTCCCTCTCCGCCAGCTCTCTTTCCTCGGCAAGCGCTGCGGTTCTCGGGGGCGGTTGGAGCTTGCGGTGGGCCGCGGTGATCTTGCGATCGACGCCGGCGGCGGCCGACATTGCGGTTGCAGCATGCGAAAGCGCTGCGGCTTGCCAAGACAGCGGGTGCGCCGCGTTTGAGCGTTTGGGCCGAAAGCATGGGAGACCCGCGGCCGCCCCGGCGCGCGGAACCAATTCGCGCCTAGCACGCAAGACTTGCATGAAAGGTCATGCGTCGCCCGGGGCGGGACGCAGCTGTAAAATTTGGCGGGTCCGGTTCAACTGCGCCGGTGCTCGCTGGTCGCTCGCCAAGTGCAGCGCAGTGATGCCAGCAACGGATCGTCCGCACGCGGTTCGAGCCGGCCCAGCGACTTTATTCATCCTCGCGTTAGTGAGTATTGACGCGCGATGGGGGTTCGTTGCACGCTGACATTGGACCAAACGACACAAAACCAGGGAGGGGTCCGTGGCTGATGCAGAAGAGCGCCCGACGGCGCTCGCGGGCGGGTGCGCGCTTCGCCGGCGGCGTGGCTGATGGCGACGCAGAGTTCCGCAGCACCCGAGGCGCCGCTTGCGGCGGGCGCCGCGGGACCGCAGGCATGGTTCACGCTGGTCGTGCTGTGCTTCGTCTACGTGATCAATTTCCTCGACCGGCAATTGCTGTCGATCCTGGCAAAACCGATCCAAGACACGCTCAATGTCAGCGACGGCCAGCTTGGCCTGATAGGCGGGCTTTATTTCGCGCTGTTCTACTGCATCCTCGCCATTCCCGTCGGCTGGATAGCCGATCGGACCAATCGCGTGCACTTGCTGTCGGTGGCGTGTGCGCTCTGGAGCGCGGCGACGATGGCGTGCGGGCTCGCCGCCAATTACACGCAGCTGGTCATTGCGCGCATGACGGTGGGAGTCGGCGAAGCGGGCGGCGTGCCGCCTTCCTACGCCATCATCGCCGATTATTTTCCGCCGGGGCGGCGCGGCACGGCGCTTGGATTCTACAATCTGGGCCCGCCCATTGGCGCAGCGCTCGGCGTGGCCTTTGGCGCCTCGATCGCGGCGGCCTTCAGCTGGCGGCTGGCGTTCATCGTGCTGGGCGCGGTCGGCGTCATCACCGCGCTCATCGTCGCTGTGTTCGTCCGCGAGCCGAAACGCGGCGGGCTGGACCGCCCCGACGCCGCGCCCGCCACGAAGGCCGGGTTTTTTTCAACGTTCGCCATGTTTTTCTCGCACCCGACGCTTGTCCTTATGGCGCTGGGCGGCGGAGCGACGCAGTTCATCACTTACGGCTTAGGTAATTTCACCGTCCTCTTTCTGATGCGCGAGAAGGGGATGGCGCTGGAGGAAGTGGCGGTCTGGTTCGCGCTTCTGGTCGGCGTCGGGATGAGCGGGGGCATCTTCCTGTCGGGGCGCCTGGTCGACATTTTCACCCGCCGCAGCAAACAAGCGTATGCGCTGCTGCCGGCGATTTCGCTCGTCTTCGCCGCGCCGCTCTACGTGGCGTTCGTGTGGGCGCCGGAGTGGCGACTGGCGCTGCTCTTCCTGATCGGGCCGACCGTGCTCAACTACTTCTATCTTTCATCGTCGGTGACGCTGGTGCAGCAGGAAGTGCGTCCCGATCAGCGCGTGATGGCGGGCGCGCTGCTGCTGTTGGTGATGAACCTGATCGGGCTGGGGCTCGGGCCCACTTTCGTCGGTGCGGTCAGCGATTATTTGAAGCCGACGCATCCCGACAATTCGCTGCAGATGGCGCTCTACGCTTTGGCGCCGTTCTACCTGGTGGCGGTGGTGATTTTTTTCTGGCTGGCCGCGCGGCTGCGGCGCGAGAGCCGAGCGGCTCAAGGAGCGGTGTGACCATGAAATGGCTTCGTGACATCGCGGCATTGAGCATGGCGGCCGCGTGCTTTGCGGCGTTGTCGTCATCATGCGCGGGGCAAACGGCGATGGGAGACGAGGGCGGACCGGTTGTGGAAGCGCCCGCGGGCGGCCTGCAGGGCCGCCGCGAAGGCGCGCTCAACGTGTTCAAGGGCGTTCCTTATGCTGAAGCGCCTGTCGGCGAGCGCCGCTGGCGGCCTCCCGTCAGCGCTGCGCGCTGGGACGGCGTACGGCAGGCGCGGGATTACGGTCCAGCGTGTCCGCAGCCGGTCGCGCGGGGCGAGAACAACATCTACGCCTCCGATATCGGCGCCCAGAGCGAGGATTGCCTCTCGCTCAACATCTGGGCGCCGGCCGATGCTCATGCCGCGCCGGTCATCGTGTGGATCCATGGCGGGGCGCTAACGACCGGCTCAACCAAAGAGACGCTCTATGACGGTGCGCGCCTTGCGGCCGAGGGCGTGATCGTCGTCTCCATCAATTATCGTCTGGGCATTCTGGGCTATCTGGCGCACCCTGAACTCAGCGCTGAATCTCCCGATCATATTTCCGGCAATTACGGCCTAATGGATCAGATCGAGGCGTTGCACTGGGTTCAGCGCAACATTGCAGCGTTCGGCGGCGATCCGTCCAATGTCACCATCGCCGGAGAATCCGCAGGCGGCTTGAGCGTCATGTTCCTCATGGCCTCGCCCCCGGCGCGCGGTCTCTTCGCCAAGGCGATCTCGCAAAGCGGCTACATGGTGACGATGCTTGAGCTCAATCGCGCCAGCAACGGCGGCGGCTCGGCAGAGCAAGTCGGCGCAGCTGTCGCGAGGGCGTTGAATGCGCCGAACCTCGCTGCGTTGCGCGCAATGGATGCGACGGCGATCGTAAACGCGGCGCCGGGGACGGGCTACTTTCCGTTCGGCACGGTCGATGGCCGTTACCTGACCGCGCAAATGGTCGAGACCTTCGAGCGCGGCGAGCAGGCGCGCGTTCCGATTTTGGCCGGCTTCAACGACGGCGAGATCCGCTCGCTGCCGTTTCTAATTCCGCCGCCGCCGGCGAGTGCGGCGCAGTACGAGCGGGCGATCCGTGAACGCTACGCCGATCTGTCTGACGCGTTCTTGCGACTGTATCCGACGACCAATGTGCGCGAAAGCATGCTGGCGACGACGCGTGACGCGCTCTACGGCTGGACCGCCGAGCGGCTCGTGCGCAACCAGACGGCCGTGGGGCAGCCGGGCTACCTCTATCTGTGGGATCACGGCTACGGCGCCGCTGACGTGCTCGGTCTGCATGCCTTTCACGCCAGCGAACTCCCTTACATGTGGGGCAATCTTGAGCGGACGCCGCCGCGGTGGCCGGCGGTTCCGCGCAACGCCCGCGAACGCGCGCTTTCAGCAGCGATGGTGCAGTACTGGACGAGTTTCGCGCGCACCGGCGTTCCGCAGGCTGCGAATGCGCCGGCATGGCCCGCCTATGGCGCCGGGGAAGCGTTCATGCACTTCCGCGACAACGGTCCCCACGCCTCGGCGCGTCTCTATGGCGGCGCGATGTTCAGATTGCATGAGGAGGCTGTGTGCCGCCGCCGCGCCACGGGCGCGCAGCCCTGGAACTGGAATGTCGGCGTCATCTCGCCGCCGCTTGCCGTAGAACACGCGCCATGCGCGGCGCCCTAGAGCGGCGCACGCCTACGCCTTCTTGGACTCCTTCAGCGCAAGAAAGCCTGCAGCCATGAACTTGGCCATGCGCTTCTTCACGGCAGGAAAGTCATCGGAGTGGCAAAGCCCGCCGGAGAGCCGGTCGATCCGGCCCGTTCGCGCGAGCGTGTTCATGAGCGCGCCGGTCACGAAGTGATAGCCCCAGAAGATGTCCTCGTCGCTATAGTCCGGCAGCGCCTTCTTAAGAATGCTGACGAGCTTTAGCACCACCGGATCGAAATAGTCGTCCATCAGCCGCGCGCCCTCGGGCGTGTTGCTGACGCGGGCGCAGAAGGTGGCGGAATTCATCCAGACTTCCCCGCCTTCATAATAAAGGTCGAGATCGGTATCGAGGAAGGCGTGCAGCGCGCCTTCGACCGTGGGCTTGTCGCCGACCGTCTTCTCGTAGGCCTCCATCGCGTCCATGCGCCGCCCGATCGTCACCGGCGCGCGGCGGGCGAACACCTCTTCGAAGAGATGGCTCTTGTCGCGGAAATAATAGTGAAGCAACGTGGTATGGATGCCGACGCGTTGGGCGACATCGCGCAACGTCACGCCGTAAAAGCCGTGTTTCGAGAACAGGTACTCGGCCGCGTCCAGAATCTGCTCAAGACTCTCCGCGCGCTGCTGCGCCTTAGTGCGGCGAGGGCGTTTCGCGGCGGCGCCATCTGACATCGAGCCAATCCTCTTGCGCTGAGGAGAGACCGGTTGGGACAAATCCGTCAACGATTTGCACCCGCCGGAGGCTCCCGTTCTGCGTAGTTGGCACGCAATTGAGTCTTGTCAATCTTACCTGTCGCCGCGAGGGGCATTGCGTCAGTCTCCACAACCTGGTCTGGAATCCACCAGTCCGGAACCTTTCCACGCAGGCTTCGCAGCAGCGCCTTCGTATCGATGGTCTCGCCCTTCTGGCCCTGCACGATGATGAGCGGCCTCTCGCCCCATTTTGCGTCGCGCCTGGCGATGACCGCGACCAGGCCGACGCCTGGCTGTGCGCCGATGATCTCTTCGATCTCGGCCGGATTGATCCACTCGCCGCCGGATTTGATGAGGTCCTTGGAGCGGCCGCAGATGGCCAGGTTGCCTTCGGCGTCGATCTGGGCGAGGTCGCCGGTGTCAAAATAGCCTTCCGCGTCGAGCTCGTCTTCGCCGGCTCTGAAATAGCGGTCGACGACGCTCGCGCCTTTGACCTTCAGGTGGCCGACGACGCCGCGTTGCCGAGCCAATGTCGCGCCGTGCGCATCGGTTAGCTTTAGATCGAGACCCATCGGCGGACGGCCGGATGCGCGCGTCGCCAAAGGCGTCGCAATGCTGGGCGACGACATCGTTCCGCAAGGCGACAGTTCGGTCATGCCCCAACTGGTTTGTACGCGCGCCTGAAGGCGATGCTCCATGCGCTCGATGAGCGCGTCCGGACATTTTGAGCCGCCGATCAGCACCCGCTGCAGGCTGGGCGTTTCTCCGCCGTTCGCGTCGAGATGATCGAGCAACCCCAGCCACACGGTTTGAACCCCTGCCGCGAAGGTTACGCCTTCATCGCGGATAAGGGCGGCGAGGCTTGCGCCGTCGGTGTGGCGGCCAGGCAGCACGAGCTTTGCGCCGACCGCGGGCGCCGAGAAAGGGAGTCCCCAGCCATTGGCGTGAAACATCGGCACGGCGACCAGGACAACATCCTCACGCGTGACCGCCAGAGCGTCAGCCTGTAACGCGCGCAGCGTGTGCAGGTAGTTCGAGCGGTGCGTGTAGAGCACCCCCTTGGGCTTGCCGGTGGTTCCGGACGTGTAGCATAGCCCCGCCGCCGCGTTCTCGTCGAAACCTCCCCAGGCGACGGCCGCGCCGTGCGCTTCGAGAAGCGCCTCGTAGGTCCACACGCTGGCGCGATGGATGCGCGCGGATCGGCCGACGATCGCGTCGTCGAGCAAAATGACGTTCTCGACGCAGGGGCAGTGCGGCAGCACGTCATCGAGCAACGAGGTGAGGTTGGCCGAGACCGCGAGCGCCCGGTTCTCCGCCTCGTTGATCATGGCCGCCAAATGCGCGGCGCTGACGCGCGGATTGAGCGTGTGGCACACCAGCCCCGCGCCCATTGTTGCGAAATAGATTTCCAAATGCTGTTGGGTGTTCCACGCAAGCGTCCCGACGCAATCGCCGAAGCGAAGCCCGATTGCGGCGAGCGCGCCTGACATCCGGTTGGCTCGTTCACGCAGTGCGGCGTAGCTGATGCGCTGTGCCGTCTTACCGGCGTCGCCGGTCACGATCTCTCGCTCGCCGCTCCACTTGGCTGCGTGGTCCAGGAACTTGTCGATTGTGAGAGCGTAAGACTGCATGCCGTCGCGAGGAGGAGAGAGGAAAATGCGGGCCGCCGCGCCGAGTCGGCGCGGCGGCCCTTGCAGTCAGCGGGTTAGAAGGCTCTGAACACGCGAATGCCGAACTGGCGCGGCGGTCCCGCAAAGCGGAGGCCAGAATTGATCGCGGCCACATAATGTTGGTCGGTCAGATTCGTCGCCCACGCCGTCACGATGGTGTCGCCGTGTCGCCAAGCCAGCTGCGCATTGAGGATGTCGCGCGCTTCTACGAGATCGCCGCGCGAGGGGTTCTCGAACAATGTCGCCCATTGCGAGGAGACGTGTCCGAAGTTGACGCGCGGCGTCAGCGTGTCGCCGCCAGGCAGTGAGATGTCGTACTGGATGCCGAAATTGTAGGTGAGTTCCGGCGCGTAAGTTTGCTCGGCGCCGTCCAGATTGATGCACGATCCGCCTGCCGGACCGGTCGCCGGATCGCAGGGGGTGAAGGAAGCGGCGCGTGGGTCGGTGGCGTAAAACTCGCCGATCTCGCTTTCCATGATCCCCAGGCCCGCATTGATCGAGAGTGGTCCGAAGACCGCTTCAAGCTGGGCCTCGAAGCCGTAAATCTCGGTTGGGTTTGGCGTATTGAGTTCGAAGCCGAAGGTCGGAAAGGCCGGATAGCCGATGATGACCTGGAAGTTTTCGTAGTGATTGTAATAGGCGTCGATCTGGGTGCGGATGTGGCCATCCCAGAAGCCGGCCTTCCAGCCCGCTTCGTAGCTCGTGACCAATTCCTCATCGAACGGATCCGGCAGACCCAGGCCGACCGGGACGTTCAGGCCGCCGGGGCGGAAACCGGTGGCGACGAATGCGTAGAGGAAGTTGTGGTCGTCGACCGTCCAGTTGAGCGCCAGCTTGCCAGAGAGGTTTGAGTAGCTCTCCGATTGTTGGTCGGGAATGTACGTGCCGTACTGATAGACGTTGACGTCGTTCTCGGTGCTCGATTCTACGTAGCGTGCGCCGAGCTGAACCTCAAAGCGTGGCGTGATTGCATAGCTAATCTGGCCGAAGATCGCCGCGGTTTCCTTCAAATTCTCGCCGTCGAGACGATACTCCGTGAAGGGCGAGCCGAGCGGCACGCCGATCACGAATTCGCCCGGCGGGAAGTCCAGCAGATCGTATTGGTAGTAGGCGCCGAGAATCCAGGTGAGCGGCCCGTCATCCGGCGAGATGAGGTTGAACTCCTGCGAGTAGATCGTGTCGTCGACGGAGTCTGCGAAGTAGCTGTTGCCGACGCTCGTGCCGTCGAGATCGGCGACATAGAAGGTGTTGCCCTGCTGATAGCCTGTGACCGAGCGCAGCGTGACGCCGTTGCCGAACTCGTAGTTCATCTGCAGCACCGCGCGACCGAAACGATCGAGCGCCGCCATCCGCCCATTTGAGGTGATGTCGAAGAGGTCGTTCGACGAGAGAACCGGATCTGACGGATAGCCGCTGAGATCGAGATAATTGTAATCGATCTTGAAGAGGGCCGAGAAATTGGACGCCGGCTCCCACAACAAGCTGAAGCGTCCGCTGCCCATGCGCACGCCATCATCGCCCTGATAGGGGCCGGTGATGTCGTAGAAGCTGTCGCGTGCATCGAGATTGACGGCGACGCGCGCCGCGAGCGTGTCGGTCAGCGGGAGGTTCACCGCACCTTGCAAGCCGACATAATTGTAGTTGCCGAGCGAGCCCTGCACGTAGCCGCTGTAGTCGCCGCCAATCTCAGGGTTGTTCGAGGTTACGAAAACTGCGCCGCCTGTCGCGTTTTGACCGACAAAGGTGCCCTGTGGGCCACGCAGAATTTCTACGCGGGCGATGTCGTAATAGGGTTCCGCCGTGAAGTAGCCGGGGAAGGTGGCGACTCCATCGCGATAAGTGATGACGCCCGTCGTCGTCTGCGAATTGTGTTCGCCCTTGCCGATGCCGCGGATGTTGAAGTCGATACCCTGGCCGAAATTGTTGACGGTGGCGCCGGGCGACACGAACTGGAGCTGGTCGACATTGGTGACGCCCGCGTTGGCGAGGTCTTCGCCGGTCATCACGGTGGCCGCGATGGGGGCGGTCTGCAGGTTCTCTGTCCGCCGTTCGGCGGTGATGACGATCTCGTCGCTGTCGGTCTCGGCGGTCTGCGCCGCGGCAATGCCGGTCCAGCCCAGCGTCAACGCAGACGCGCTCAGCCACAATGCGTGGATTTTCATGGTCCTCCCCTTGCCATTCAGGCCCGCGCTCTTCCGGCGCATGAGGGATGCTGACCCCGCGCTCCCTATCCTGTCAATATTAATTCACTCGTGAGCGAATATCTTTGGAAAGGGCGCTTTGAGGGCGGGGTTCGGCGCGCTCATGCGGCTGGCCGGACGCCGGCGCCTGGGCGCCCGCGCACGCGAATTTCAAGCAATCGGCGCACTGAACCCCGCCGGCTACGACGCAGGGGTCCGGCGACTAAGGTTTCGCTTTCGCGCGCATGCGCGGCTTTGTGGCTTTAGCCGTCTCTCGTCGTTTGGTCGTCTTGCGGCGCTTGTAAAGCGCATCGAGGCCGCCGGCCATGAATGTCACAAACCGCTCGCGAACCGCTTCAAAATCATCCGATGCGCATAAGCCGTTAGACAAGCGGTCGATGCGCCCGGTGCGCGAAAGAATGAGCGTGTAAGCCCCGGACGTAAACTGGAAGCTCCAGAAGAGATCCTCCAGCGTGGCGTCGGGCAGCGCCTTCTTGAGCAGGCCGATGAGCCGCAGCACCAAGGGATCGAAGTAGGTGTCCATCTTTTCGGCGCCATAACCCGGCGCGTTATTCACCTGAGCGAAGATGCGCCCGAAGCTGCGCCAGCCCTCGTCGCCGTTGATGTAGACGTCGAATGCGCCGTCATAATAGGCGCGGAGGGCGCCTTCGACGGTCGGATGATTGCCGACTTCCGCTTCGTAGGCGTCGAGTCCGGCGGTTCGCACCGTGACGGCGTACTCCACGCGTCGCTCGAACACGGCGTCGAACAACGCCTTCTTGCCATCGTAGTAGTAATGGATGAGCGCCGCATGGATGCCCATGCGATCGGCCACGTCCTTGATGGTCACACCGAAATAGCCGTGCTGGGAGAATAGCTGCTCGGCTGTGTCGAGGATCAACTTCACCGACGCAGCCCGCTGTTCGGCGCGCGTACGCCGCCCTTCGCGCTTCTGCGTTGCCGCCATTTCGTTCGCCCTCGTGATCGCGCGCCCGGGGAACATCCCACAATTGAATCCGAACGATGCGGGCGGGCGGCCACAGGGTCAAGGACGCGCATCGATTTGATTTAGTTCCGTGTGAATGAACTTGACTGAGACAATTCATTTAGTAGTAAATCAATGAACCGGACCCGCCCGCCTTGGCGATGGCGGGCGGGCAGAGCGGAAAACCGCCGAGAGGGGAGGAAGTAATGGCAGCACCTTGGAAGGCGACGCGCCAAATCGCACTGTCCGGCACGTCACTCGTCGCCGCGATATTCTTTGCCGCAAATCCCGCGCACGCACAGACAGCGCCAGCGCCGCAAAGCGGCGACAATCCGGCGGAAGACGCGGTCGAAGAAGAGGAAATTGTCGTCACCGGGACAAGCATTCGCGGCGTTCCGCCGATCGGATCGAATCTGATCAGCGTCACCCGCGACGACATCGAAACGCATGGCGGGGCCAATACGCCGGATTTGGCGGCAAGCGTCCCGCAACTCAACAGCTTCAATACTGCGCCGCAGACGAGCGCCGGCACCGGGCCCGGGCTCGGATCATTTGCGCCCGCCCTGCGAGGTCTGCCTGCAAACGCAACTTTGCCGCTCATGGACGGCCACCGATTGATTGGCGCCGCAGTGCAGGTGACCAATCCCGATTTTCCCCTCATTCCAAATCTCGCGCTTGAGCGCATCGAGGTCGTCGCGGACGGCGCCTCGGCGATTTACGGTTCCGATGCGGTCGCCGGCGTCGTGAACTTCATCACGCGACGCCGTGTCGACGGCGTCGAAACTTCCGCCAGCTACGGCGCAGGTGACGAGTACTGGGCGGGAAATATCGGCGCCATCGCCGGCCGCGATTGGGGAAGCGGATCCATTCTCGCCGCCTATCAATACACCGAAAACGACAACATCACCGGCGCTGAGCGGGATTTCCGGGTTCTCGATTATCGTTCGGCGGGCGGTGTCGACTCTCGTCCGACGGCCTGTCCCGCGCCCACGGTGGGCGCCGCCTCGACGACCTTCGCCTATGACCCCGGAACCGGCTCGTTCGGCGCTGCGGGCACGGTCAACAATTGCGATAGCGGCGGTGCGGCCGACATTCTACCAAGCTCGCGCATTCACGCGTTCTTCCTGTCTGGACAGCAGGACCTGACCAATAACGTCAATGTCTGGGGCGAGATTCTCTATTCGGATCGCCACGATGACATTCAGGTCGCGGCGCCCGCTCAATCGGTCGTGCTCTACAACCCTGCGGTCTATGGCGCGTTCGGCAATCCCAACTTCCGCGGCCCCGCGTCGTGGGCCTCCGAGACCGTCAATTTCCGGGTCGACAATCTTATTGGCTCCGACCACTTCACCAACACCAATGACAAGAGTGTCGGCAATTCATCCTTCGGCCTCGATTGGCGTCTGCCGCGCGGTCTGGAGCTCAATGTCTATGGCACGTTCGATTGGTCGAGGAACGATACCTTCGTTCCGGGCATCGACGCCACGGCGCTCGGTTACTACGCCAACAACAACAATTTCGCGGTCGGAGGGACGGGTTCAACGAACCCAGCCACCGCTCTCGACCCCTTCGACACCAGCACGCCTGCATCCACCGTCGCCGCAATCTTGAATTACGCCAGCGATGTGACCGAGGAGCAGGAGGTGGCGCTCGGTGCGGTGAAGCTCGATGGCCCGCTCGCCGATTTGCCCGGCGGCGAGTTGAGGTTTGCGGTTGGCGTAGAGACTCGAAGCGAAGCCTTCGAGCAGAGCGGCTACGTCGGCACCCCGTCGTCGCCGGTGCCGGAGGACTTCGGTCGGCACGTCAGTTCGGTCTACGGCGAACTGTTCATACCGATTTTCGGCGAGGGCAATGAAGCGCCGGGCTTCCACAGCCTCGCGCTGTCGCTATCCGGCCGCTACGACCGCTACAGCGATTTCGGGTCGACCAGCAATCCCAAGATCGGACTCAACTGGCAGCCGTTCGAGGGCCTCAATCTGCGCGGTTCATACGGGACGTCCTTCAGGGCGCCGGGCCTGCGCGAACTCGGCGCCACGACAGGGGCGTACTATTTCAGCGCGGCGATCGGCCCTTTCATCTACCCGACAATCGTCAATCAGAGTGTGTTGTTCTTCGGAGGCAATCCGAACCTTGAGCCTGAAGAGGCGACGACCTATTCCTACGGTGTCGATTTCAATCCGACTTCGCTGCCGAACCTTCGCGCGAGCTTGACCTACTACAATCTCGACTACAGCAACGTGATCGGTTCGCCGGCGATCGCGGCGGCTTTCACCGATCCGACGCTGTCGTCACTTGTCATCACCGGCGACCCGTCGACCAACCCGACCATCAACAACCTGTTGTACGGCATCGGCGCGGTGCCCATCGGTTGGCCCGCGCCGTCTCTGGGCGCAACCACCACCACCGTGGTCGATCTTCGCAATAACAATCTCGGCACACGCACCACCGACGGCATCGACTTCGATATCAACTATCGATGGGACACGGATTTCGGATATGTGTTCGCCGATCTGGCCGGCAATTATATCCTCAGCTTCGATACGCGGTTGACGCCAGGCGCGCCTGAAACGGACAGCTTGCGTCTCGGCTTGCCGCGCTGGACAGCCAGGGCGTCGGTTGGCGCAGATGTCGGTTCGCTTACTCTGGCCGGGTTTGTGAATTACCGGGACGGCATCACGAGCAATTACGCGAGGACCGGCGGAGGCGTCGCCTCCTATTCATCCGATCCTTACATGACCGTCGATTTGCGTGTTGCGTGGGAACTACCCGACGGCGGCATGACGCGTGGAACGGTGCTCGCGCTGCAGGTCAACGACGTGTTCGACGAAGAGCCGCCGTTCTTTCCCGCCTCCTCGGGCTCACCGATGTTCGACGGGATCGGCGGTTCATACAATCCGATCGGGCGCTACGTGGCCCTGAACATTCGAAAAACCTTCTGAGCACTCGAGGCAGTCAAGCGGCAGAAGCGTCACGTTCATGACCAAAGATGTGTTCTGCCGCGCCCACGGCTTCGACCCCGCAAGGCTCGCCGCGATAGGGCCGCTCCTCCAGGCCTTCGTCGATCGTGGCGAGCTTGCGGGCATTGTAACGCTGACGTCGCGCGGCGGAGAAATAGTTCAGTCCGAGCAGATCGGCTGGAGCGATATCGACACCAAGACGCCCATGCGGGAGGGCACGCTCTTTCGCATTGCCTCCATGTCAAAACCGATAACGTCGGTCGCTGCGTTGATGCTCGTGGAAGAGGGCAAGATCGCCCTTGATGATCCCATATCGAAATGGATTCCGGAACTCGCCAATCTCTCGGTGCTGCGCGACGCCGCGGGCGCGTTGAACGACATCCAGCCCGCGCGCCGCGCCATCACGATTGAAGATCTCTTCACCCACCGCTCAGGCATTGCCTATGCACCGTTTTCCGAAGGGCCGCTGAAACAAGCCTATGAGCAGGCGCTGGGTGATCCTGGAATGAATCGTCTGAGCGTCGATGCGTGGCTGACGGCGCTGGGCACGCTGCCGCTCGCGTATCAACCTGGGGACCGCTTTCATTATGGCCACTCCACCGACGTGCTCGGTTTCCTCCTCGGACGCGTAGAGGGCAAGCCGTTCCGTCGGGTTTTGCAGGAGCGCATCTTCGCGCCACTCGGCATGCGCGATACCGATTTCTGGCTGCCGCAGGACAAGCGCAGCCGGCTTGCCAGTCTCTACGGTTACGAAGAAGCCTCTGGAAAGCTCCGCAAGATCGAGACGGACATGTATGACCAGCCGCCGGAATATACGCCGGGCGGCGGCGGCCTGATCTCATCTGCGGCTGACTATCACCGCTTTGCCCGCATGCTTCTTGGCGGCGGCGTCCTCGACGGGATCCGCTTGTTGCGCCCAGAGACGGTGCGGCTCATGCGAACGAACCGGCTGACGGAGGCGCAGCGCAAAGTTCCTTTTGCTGGCATGCCGCTTTGGCAGAAATCCGGGTTCGGCCTGGGCCTATCGATCGCGGAGGACCTGATCGACAATCCGTATGCCTGCGGCGCCACCGGTTCGATAACTTGGCCGGGTATTTTCGGTACGTGGTGGCAAGCGGATCCGGCCAACGATCTTGTCATGATCTACCTGATCCAGCATCAGGTGCCTGTCTCCGCAAATTCGGGATCAACAATAGCAACAGGGCGCGGCGCTGCCGGGCGGCGCGCTTTGCCCGTTTATCAGCGCGGCATCTACGAAGCGATGCAGAACCCGCAGGCGTTCCCGCTCAAGGCGCAGGCGACGTGAGCCTGGCGATGCACAACCAGACGAAAGCGATATCGTGACGGGGCGCCAGGAGGTCATCTTCGATGAAACGGCCGCCAAGGCCGCGCGCAGCACGCCGCTGACGGGGGCGTTCAAGGCAGGATATAGCGCCGGCTCACTCGCCGATGGCATCGTTGCCGCCGGCCTCGGCTTTTTCGTCCTGTTCTACTTGACCGCCGTTTGCGGCATGTCCGGCACCGAAGCGGGGCTGGCGAAGCTGATTGCGCTGCTGGTGGATGCGGTGGCGGACCCGGCGATCGGCTTGGCAAGTGATCGTCTGCGTTCGCGGCAGGGACGCCGTCTCCCGTTCATGATCTGGAGCCTTCTCCCATTCGCGATCGGCTTTGGACTGCTCTTTTCCATTCCCGCTTCGCTGACCGGCATGGCGCAGTTCATCTACGTCACGTGCGTTCTCATCGTTCTGCGCGTGTCCCTGTCCTGCTTTGTGTTGCCTCTAACGGCGGTAGGCGCAGAGGTGACCGACGACTATCGTGAACGGGCGACCATCGTCGCCTTTCGCCTGACCTTTCAGAACGCGGGCATTCTCCTCGGCGTGGTCATCGCGCTCGGTGTTTTCATGGCGGGCCCCACAGGACTGCTTGAGCACGACAATTACGTTCCCTACGCCTGGACCTCCGCTGCGTTCATGGTGATCGCGGGCGTGGTGGCGATCGGCGCTGTGCGACGCGTGCTGCCCCGCCTGCATGGCCCGGAACGAGGGCAGGGCGGATTCTTTTCAGGATTTGGGCGCGAGATGATCGAGCTGTCGCGCAACCGCTCGTTCCTCGTTCTCTTCGGCACGGTGCTGACCTATTTCCTGGCTTACTCCGCGCACATTTCGCTGCTGCTGCATGCGTGCCGGTACTTTTGGCGGCTCGACACTCAAGCGATCCAGTTCATCCTTTTGAGCGGCACGCTGGGCCCGCTGCTCGGCGCACCGATCAGCGGATTCGCCTTGCGCTATATCGAGAAACGAACGCTCTCGATCGCCGCATTTCTGACCATTGCGCTCCTGCTCCTATGGCCGCCGCTCCTGCAACTCTACGGTCCGTTCACGTTCCCACCCGCAAGCGCTGCGACGATGCTGTTCGTCAACGGCGTGTTGGTAGGCACCGCGATCATGATTGGCGGCGTCGGTTTTCAATCGATGCTTGCCGACACAGCGGACGAACACGAGTTTCTGTTTGGCGTCCGCCGGGAGGGATTGTTTTTTTCCGGCCTGACCTTGGCTTACAAAGCGGCATCTGGTTTTGGCGGGCTGATCGCGGGCGTTGCGTTGGACTTGATTCAATTTCCCGCGAATATCGCCGCGAGCGGACCCGGGATCACCATCCCGGACGCCGTGCTGGAAAAGCTCGCGCTCATTTCCGGGCCGCTACCAGCCATTTTCGCGGCGCTCTCGCCGCTGTTCTTGCTTGGCTACCACGTCACCCGGAAGAAACACGGCGAGATCATCACCGCACTGGCGCAGCGCAACGCCGAGCATGCGGAGGTCAAAGCTTGATCACGCTGACGGCGGCTGCAATTTTCAACGAACGCGCAGAAAGGCGGCCGGTGGCCGCGCCGTTCTAATTGTTCTGAGGGCGTCTTTCAGAGCCGGAGCCAAACGTGAAACGGTTTATTCAAGCGCTGGCGGCCGCGATGGCTCTTGTTGCGAGCGCCCCTGCCTTCGCGCAGGACGCTTTGGTGAACGCGCCCGCCGGCAGACTGCGCGGTGAATCGGTGGGGGATGTGCGCGTCTATCGTGGCATCCCGTACGCGCGGCCACCTGTTGGTGAGCTTCGGTGGCGAGCTCCGCAACGGCTTGCGCGATGGCAAGGCGCGCGGGACGCGAGGCAGTTCGGCGCTGCCTGCATGCAACCGGCATCGCCGTTCTTCAGCCACGCGGCGATGAGCGAAGATTGCCTTTTCCTGAACGTTTGGGCGCCCGGGAACGCGCGAAATGCGCCGGTTCTTGTGTGGATACACGGGGGTTCGCTGATCAACGGCGCAGGCGGCGAAGCGCTTTACGACGGCGCGAAGTTCGCCGCGCGCGGCATCATCGTCGTTTCGATCAATTATCGCCTGGGCGCTTTGGGTTGGCTGGCGCATCCCGCGCTAAGTGCTGAATCGAACCACAACGTATCGGGGAATTACGGCCTGATGGACCAGGTCGAGGCGCTTCGCTGGGTCCGCCGTAACATTCGCGCCTTCGGCGGCGATCCCGGCAATGTAACCATCGCCGGCCAGTCCGCAGGAGCGCTGAGCGTGGTTCTGCTCATGGCGGCGCCCGAAGCGCGCGGTCTGTTCGATCGCGCCATTGCCCAGAGTCCCTATTTGATCACCATGCCCGAGCTTCGCAACAGCACCTATGTTGACTGGCCGGACGCGGAAACGATTGGCGTTGCTCTTGCCGGTCAGCTCGGCGCCCAAGATGCCGACGGGCTCCGTGCGGCGGGCGCCGATGCAATCATCGAGGCGACGGCCCGCGCGCGCTATTTTCCACTGGCCACCGTCGATGGCCAGATGTTGCGACGCCAACTCGTCGATGTTTTTGATCGGGGCGAACAAGCGCGCGTGCCGATTCTAACGGGATACAACGAGGGCGAGATCCGAGGATTGCGCTTCCTGCTGCCTCCGGCGCCCGCAGACGCCGCAACGTACGCGCGCGAAATTCGTGCGCGCTACGGCGATCTCGGCGATGCATTCCTCGCGCGCTACCCAGCCGAGGCGATAGACGAAAGCATGTTGGCGACGACGCGCGACGCCATGTACGGCTGGTCCGCGGAACGGCTGGCGGCGAAGCAGGCGGCCGTTGGCGCGCCATCCTATCTCTATTATTTCGATCATGGCTATCCTGCTGCGGACGATCACGGATTCCGTGCGTTCCACGGCGAGGAATTGCCGTTCGTGTTCGGTACGATGGCGTCAACGCCTTCCTACTTTCCTGAGATACCGCGAACTGCGGAAGAGCAACGCCTGTCCAACGCGATGATGGGATATTGGGCGAGCTTTGTGCGCAATGGCGTCCCCAGCGCCGGCGGGGAGGCGGCGTGGCGGCGCTATGACCGCGAGCGATTGTACCTGGCCATCGAGGATGCGCCGCAGATGCGCGCCGAGCCACCCAATGGCTACGAACTTTATGAAACCGTGGTTTGCAGGCGGCGCGCCCATCACATTGCGTGGCACTGGAATGTCGGCGTCATCGCGCCGCCACTGCCGCCAGAGGCGCCGGGATGCCAATAGGCGCCACGCCGCGCGTGGCCCGCTCGCGCCGTTGGCGGCGGACGCGCGTGTCGCGCTATTGCGCGGTGGGCGCGCTCAGGTCTTCGCCGACGATGTTGCGGTAGGCGCGCCAGCTGGCGAGACCTAGCCAGGGAAAGACGAAGACGAGACCCAGCCATGCGGTGGCGGCGCAGCCAAGCAGCAACACGGTTATGACCGCGGCCCAGAGCAGCAGCGGCCAGAAGTTTTTCGAGACACTGCGCAGGCTGGTGAACATGGCTTCGAACACGTTGCTGTTCTGGTCGAGCAGCATGGGCGTGGAGATCACGACGATGGCGAACGTGAAGAAGGCCATCACCCCGCCGACGATCGTGCCCGCGATCAGCATGCCGTGTCCGTCCGGGGTGGTGACTGCGAAGGTCCAGAGTTCGTGCAGCGTCTTGTGAAGCCGGTAGGTCGACAGCCCATAGACGATTTGTGCGACGCGGCCCCAGAGCAGATAGATGAGGAGCAGGGTAAGCCCGAGATAGAAGACGTCGGAGCGCATCGCGCTGCGGACGAACAGCATGCGCGTCAGACGCGGGCGCTCGTCGCGTTCCAGCGCCTGGCCGGCCGCGTAGAGTCCCATCGCGATCATCGGCGCGATGAACACAAACCCGCAGCTGAGGCTGAGCGCCCAGAACGCCAGATCGGACTGGAGCAATGCGCGCCAGATGGCGAAACTTACCAGAGCGACGCCGGCGCCGTAGATAAGGCACGGGAGCGGAGCAGCAAGCATGTCGCTGACCGCGCCGGCCAGCCAGCGCGCCGGCGCGTCGAAACCGATGCGGTTGACCGTCCGCAAGGCGACGCTACGCGACCAGGATCGAGCCCAGCGCGATGAACAGCAGCGCGCCGGCCCAGACAGCGAACACCAAGGTGGCCGTCACGCGGTCCACTTGATGCAGTCCAAGTTTGAACGGGCTAGGCGCTAAGTCCATGATCGGTCACCGCAGCTTTCCGGCGGTCATGGTGACCCGGCCTTCCGCGGCGGCGTTGATCGAAATCAAGCCGGGATCGAAATCCCGCTAGAGTGCAAACCAGCCCAGCGGATTGTGCGCGCGTGCGACGCCCAGGATCAGCGCGAAGACCGTGATCGCAGCCGCGGAGAACAGGAGCCGGATGCGCCGTGTCTCGGCCCGCTTCAGGGCGTAGCTGCCTAAAACGATGTAGGCGACGAGCAGCAACACTTTGGCCGTCAGCCAGGCGTCCACGAACGGAAACTGATGCACGATGGTCATGAGCATGAGCGCCGCCGTGAGCAGAACGCTGTCGATCGTATAGCTGAGGTAGCGTACGGGCGCCGCCATGGTCCAGCTGGCGTTGAATATGTTTGCGGCCGCAGCGCGTACGAAAAAGAGCAGTCCGCTCAAGCTGACGGCGGCGATGTGGACGTGCCGGATATCAAGATAGAACGCTTCCATCGCCGCCTTTGTGCGCGTCATCGAGCGTCGCGCGCTTGATGAAAGGCAAGCGTCCTGCGTTTGCTACAGACCTGCGGCGGTGGCGATCCAGAATGCGGCCGCGGCGGCGAGATAGGCCAGTGCGAACAGGTAGGCCACGATGAGCGCAGTCCAGCGCCAGGAATTGGTTTCGCGCCGCGCCACCGCAATGCTGGCGAGGCATTGGGGGGCATAAACGTACCAGGCCAGGAACGCGAGGGCGGTGGGCAAGGACCACGCGTGCTGCAGGCTGGCGACGAGCGAGGCGTCGCCACCGTGCACGGCGTAAACGGTGCCCAATGCGCCTACCGCCACCTCGCGCGCCGCCATGCCCGGCACAAGCGCGATGGCGATTTCGAGATTGAAACCGACCGGTCTGAGAAGCGGTTCGAGCCATGCGCCGATCATACCTGCGAACGAACTCTGGATGCCGTCGGCGGAGGCAGGGTAGCTCGCGAGAAACCAGAGCACGACCGATACCGTGAAGATCACCGTGCCCGCGCGGCGCAGGAAGGCCCAGGCGCGTGCGAAAAGATTGAGCATGAAGTCGCGAAGATCCGGCAATTTATATGTCGGCAGTTCCATCAGGAGCGCCTGCGGCGGCCCTTTGGTTACGGTCCGCTTCAGCACGAACGCGACCACGAGCGCGCTCACTATGCCCATCGCGTAGAGCGCGAACATGACGAGCCCCTGAAGGCCGAACGGTCCGACCTGGGTGGGCGGTATGAAGGCCGCGATGATGAGCGTGTACACCGGCAGCCGCGCCGAGCAGGTCATCAGCGGCGCGATCATGATCGTGGTCAGCCGGTCGCGTTCGTTTTCGATGGTGCGCGCGGCCATCATGCCGGGAATGGCGCAGGCAAAGCTCGACAGCAGCGGAATGAAGGCGCGTCCGTTCAACCCGACGCGAAGCATGAGCTCGTCCATCAGAAACGCCGCGCGCGCCATGTAGCCGGAACCTTCCAGCGCCAGGATGAGCGCGAAGAGAATGACGATCTGCGGCAGGAAGACGATCACGCTGCCGACGCCGGCGATCACGCCTTCGACCAGAAGCCCGCGAATCCATGTGTCCGGCAGCGATGTCGTCAGCCACTGGCCGAGCGCGGCGAACCCCGCGTCGATGGCCTCCATCGGCGCCTGCGCCCAGGCGAACACGGCCTGGAACATCAGGAACAGGATCGCCGCGAGAATGACGGGGCCGGCGATCTTGTTGAGCACAATGCGGTCGATGGCGCGGGTGAGGCGATTGATCGGCGGTTCGGCGAGGATCACTTCTCGCGCAATGTCGCGCGCTTCGCGCTGCATTGAGGGCAGTCGGCCGTGGTCGAGCGCTTCAGCGGATGCCGTTTGCGCCTGATGCGTCGCCAGTTCGCGATCGAGCCGGTCCAGCAATGCGGCGCGTCCGCTGGTGCGGGTTGCCCGAGTCGCGACAACGGGCACGCCCAGGCGGCGCTCCAGCGCGGCGACATCGATCTTGACGCCGTCCCGTTCGGCCAGGTCGATCATGTTGAGCGCGAGGATCATCGGCAGGCCGATGCTGCGCACCTGCAGGATGAAGTGAAGCTGCGTGCGGATGTCGCTGGCGTCGATCAGCACCAGCAGCGCATCAGGCGCTTTCTCGTGCGTGTTGCGCCCGAGGATGGTGTCGACCGAGATGCGCTCGTCGAGCGAGCGCGAACTGAAGCCGTAGATGCCGGGCAGGTCGATCAATTCCACCCGCCGGCCGGCCGGCGTGGTGAAGTGCCCGATGCGGCGCTCCACCGTGACGCCGGCATAGTTGGCGGTCTTGGCGCGCCCGCCGGTCAGCCCATTGAACAGCGTGGACTTGCCGCAATTGGGCGCGCCGACCAAGGCGAGCCGCATGTCAGCCATGGATCGCTTCCACCACCAGGGCGGCGGCTTCGTCGTCGCGCATGGCGATGATGCGGCGGTTCAGGCGCACGGCCAGCGGCTGGCCGCCGAGCGGACCGCGCGCGATCAGTTGGACGCCGTCGCCTTCGCAAAAGCCGATTTCGCGCAGTTTGGCTTCCAGAGCGGGGTTGGCCTGGACGGCCAGGACCCGCGCATGCTGACCGGCGAGGAGATCGGCTACTGTCATATAGTAGGAGTATCAGCCCGCGGCCGGAGCGGTCTTGACCAAAATCAAGAGGTGCGAATGAGTCGCAGGTAGCCCGGCGGACCGGTCAGACGGCGACCGCCGCCGGTTCGGTCTGTTTCAGGACGCCCCTTACGCCGCCGACGATCGCGGCGTTCGCCGCCTCGATCTCCTTCAGCCCCTCGGCCACCTCCCGCTGGAAGGCTTGCAGGTCCGCCAGAAGCTCGGCTGTGCGCTGCGCGATCTCAGCCTCGCGGGCGCATTCGACCATGCTCATGACCCGGGTAACCTCCAGCCCCGCGGCCAGCCTGCGCATCTGAAGACATGTCGCCTGGAAGGCGCGCGCGCATTGGTCGATCTCACGCATGCCTTCGACGGCGCGGGTGCGGTAGGTGTCCTGCTGCAGCTGCAAGGTCGCGGCTTCGACCCGCCGCATCTCAGGATCCCCGTCCGTCTCCTTCGCTACGAATTGAGCGACTTCGCGCTGCAGCCGCGCGGTGCCCGTCAAGAAATACCCGTTCTCGATCGTTCGCTGCACGTCCTTGGCCTTGACGATAAAGCCGTCGAGGATTTCACGCATCTCCGCTGAGAGCAGACTGTAGTTGGTGGCGATGACGCCTATCGCGTTCCCGGATTCACCGAGCTGCGCCGCCAGGATGCGGAAGTTGAGCGGGACGTTCTCGTTCTTCTGGTAGGCCTGCGCGATCGAATCGGTTCGAACGATGAGCTTCGCAGCGAGGTCCTGCAGGTGGCGAAGGCTCGCCAGCGCGCTGTCGGCAGCCCACCCCAGCTTGCGATCGCGCTCGGCGATTTCAGCGCCGAGCGCCGTCGCCATGAAGCTGGGGTAGTCAGCAAAGCCCAGTTGCGACAGCCGCTCCAGCAGGAGCTCTGCGCTGCGTTCAGGTGCGAGCTGCTCGCGCCGCTCCAGATCGGCGAGCGTCGCGTATTCCTGTTTGATGGTGTCGAGGATGGGGGAAGAGGGGCGTAGCCGCACCGAGAGGTAGCCGTCCTCGATAGGCGACGCCAAGGCGAACACCCAATAGAAGCGGCCATCCTTTGCGCGGTTCTTCACATAGGCGCCGATGGGCTCGCCCGCTTTCAGATTGCGCCAAAGCAGCCAGAAAACGGCGCGCGGCGTATCGGGGTGGCGCACGAGCTTGTGCGGGCGTCCGATCAACTCCTCCCAGTTGTAGATGCTCACCCGCTGGAAGACGCTGTTGCCGGAACGGATGATCCCCGCCGGATCCGTGCGCGAAAAAAACAGCTCCTCAAAACCGAACTGAATTTCGTCGGTCGCGTGCCAGGATGACGTCACGACAATACTCCATTCGGCCTAAGAAAAAGGGAGGGCCGCAGCCCTCCCAGTTTAACGTCACACATTTAAGTTTCGTTTCACTCCGCTGCGGTCGACACCGCATCGATCGCTTCGGCCTTTTCGCGGCGGGCGAACACAAGCTTCGCCGCAAAGATCGCGATGCAGACGGCGCCGATCGAGAAGATCGTGTCGCCCGGCACCCGCATCCAGGTCAGCAGCTCCATGATGGGCGAGTGCAGCACGTCCGGAGAGCGCGCGAACCAGAGGCCGGTGTTGATGCTGTGATAGGCCTGGATCACGCCTTGCGGCAGCAGGCACAGCAACGACATGAGGCCGAGCCCGATATTGAGTGTCCAGAACGCGGTCTTCAGCAGGCCGTCGTTCCACGCCAGGCGTGGCGCGAGGCCGCGCAGGCAGAACAGCATCAGACCGATGCCAAGCATGCCGTACACGCCGAAGAGGGCGGTGTGGCCGTGGTTGGCTGTCGTGTTGAGGCCCTGGATGTAATAGAGGCTGATCGGCGGATTGATCAGGAAGCCGAAGATTCCTGCGCCAACCAGATTCCAGAACGACACCGCCACGAAGAACAGGATCGGCCACTTGTAGGCTTGCACCCACGGAGCCGCCTTGGTGTGGCGATAGGTTTCCAGCGCTTCTGCGCCAATCAGAGCCAGCGGCACCACTTCGAGCGCCGAGAACATCGCGCCCACCGCGATCACCGACAGCGGCGTGCCGGAGAAGAACCAGTGGTGCGCGGTGCCCAAGACGCCGCCGAACAGGAAGACGATGGTGCCGAAGAGCACGGCCATGTTCGCCGTCTGCGCGCGCACGAGGCCCAGGCGGACGAAGAGCAGGCTGATCACCGCTGTGGCGAACACTTCGAAGAAGCCTTCGACCCAGAGGTGGACCACCCACCAGCGCCAGTACTCGACCATGCTCAAGTGGGTGTGCTTGCCCCACATGAAGCCGGCCGCGTAGAACATGCCGATGGCGATCGTCGATAAGAACAGGATCGCCAGCACCGGCTTGCTTTCCGACGGCTTGGTCAGCGCCGGCCAGAGCGCGCGGGTGACGAGCACCAGCCACAGCATCAGGCCGACAAAGAGCAGGATCTGCCAGAAGCGGCCGAGGTCGATATATTCCCAGCCCTGATGGCCGAACCACCAATTGGTGTTGATGTCGAACACTTGCTGGACGCCCAGCCATTCGCCGGCCATCGAACCCAGCACCACAAACACCAGCGCAGCCCAGAGCAGGTTGACGCCGATGGCCTGGAATTTCGGTTCTTTGCCGGAGATCATCGGCGCAATGTAGAGGCCGGTGGCGAGCCACGCGGTAGCGATCCAGAACACGGCAAGCTGCGTGTGCCAGGTGCGCGTCACCGCGTACGGAATCCAGTCGGAAATCGGGATGCCGTAAAAATCGTGGCCCTCGACGCCGTAGTGCGCCGTCACTGCGCCAAGCCCGATCTGCAGCAGAAAGAGCCCGATCACGGTGAGGAAGTACTTGTACGTCGCCTTCATCGAGGCGGTGGGTTTGAAGCCGAACAGCGGATCGGCGATCGGCGCCTGCGGCGCCTCGTCATGCTTCATGCGCGCGTGCATCCAGGTGAGGAATGCGACGCCGGCGATGAGCAGCAGCACGCTGGCGACCGACCAGATCATGTTGGCCGGGGTCGGTTTGTTGCCGATCAGCGGCTCGTGCGGCCAGTTCGAGGTGTAAGTCACATCGGCGCCCGGGCGGTTCGTGCCCGCGGCCCAGCTGGTCCAATAATAATAGGCCGCGATCTGACGCCGGCGCGCGACGTCCGGCACCGCGTTGTTCGCGATGGCGTAGTCCTCACGCAGCGATTCCATCGCTGGATCGGCGCCCAGCAGCGCCTCGTAGTGCGCCGCCACCTGCCGCATGGCTTCCGCCCGGTCGGCCGAGACCGTGATGCGTTGCGTCTGGGGATCATAGGTATTGGTGCGCATCTCGACCGTGAGGCGCGCCTGCAGGCCCGCTTGCGCGGCCGGGCTCAGATCATCGTAGGCGGCGCCGTTTTCGCGCCGGGCCCAGATGTCCATAAGCGCAAGCGACTCGCGGTGCAGCTGATCGGCGGACCAGTCGGGCGCAACATAAGCGCCGTGGCCCCAGATCGAGCCGACTTCCATGCCGCCCATGGATTGCCACGCGAGCTGGCCGTTCTGAATGTCCTCTCGCGTGTAGATGACATTGCCGGCGGTATCGACAACGGCAGCCGGTATTGGCGGCTCCTGTCGTTGGATCTCTCGGCCCAGGAACCCCAAAGCGGTGAACGACGCCACCATGAAGATCGCAAGGAAGATCCAGAGTCTCTTGATACTCATGATCTAGCTTCCCCAATCTCCGCGAGACCTCCTCGCGAAGTTTGGCGCACGTTCCTCCCGCGCGACCGCGTCGCGTTTGACATTCGACAAGCGCGCTGACGGATTGAGGACAATTGAGAGCGCAAGCCGCGCGGTGTCCGCAGCGTTTTGATCTGCCTCAATCCAAGTGCGGATTAACGGCCTGCGCGCGCTTGCAGCAGGTACGGTCCGTAAACGAGCGCGAAGGCTGCAAAGGCCGCGCTCCAGAGCGTGGCGGCTGCGACGACCAGAACGATGGAGTATTCGGGCAGGAACGGCGATGCAACGCGCATCACCGCGCCGGCGTTGACGAGCGCGTAGATCGCGAGCGTCGCGCCGTCTGCTGAAAGCCCTCTGCCTGTATGCCCGCGCGTGGCGCGCGTCATGACCGCAAGCGTCATCACGCCGAAAGCGCCGGCCGTCAGCGCATGAACGCCGGCCATGCGCGACACGAGCTCCGGCGCGAGCACCGAGACGCCGAGCAAGCCGAGCGCGACGGCGAGCCACGCGTAGCCAAGGTGCAGGATGGTCACCAACGGCTCGGCGGCGGTACGCCAGCCCTTCCAGCGCGCCAGCCGAGCCAAATTGAATATGCCGGCCAGCGCGAGGCTGGCGCCGGCGCCGGCCCATTCCGGCGCAGTCACCCAGGCGAGCAGTCCAGCGGCAGTGACGAGGAGCGCGGCCAAATCGAATCTTCCCGGCGCGGCCGGCTCCGGCGTCATGCGGCGCTTGGCCATCCAGTTGCGCGTGAAGCTGGGCGTGATCCTGCCGCCAATGACGGCGACCATCATGGCCACGGCAGCGAGTCCGATGCGTTCGCCGAGAAGGGCGGCCGGCTGAAAATGCGTCAGCGCATTGGCTGTCGCCAACGCAAACACCAAGCCGCAGACGGGCAGATTACGCATATTGCGACCGGCGACGATTTCGCGAGCGATGATTAGTCCAAGTGCAAAGAGGAAAGCGCTATCGATCATCGCGGCGAGCGGCGACTGCGATGCGAACAGCATGGCGACGCGGCCCGCGGCCCATAACGAGAAAAGCAGGGCGAGCGGCGCGCCGGCGACGGGCAGGCGGCCTGTCCAGTTCGGAACTGCGGTCAGCAGGAAGCCTGCGATGACGGCGCCCAGATAACCGAACAGCATCTCGTGCACATGCCAGTCGCGCGTGACGCCGGGAATCCAGCCGTGGAAACCCACGATCCAGAGCGGCAGGGCCAGCGCCGCGAAAGTCGCGCCGAACAGAAAGAAGGGCCGGAAGCCCATGCCGAACAGAGGCGCGCCGGCGTAAGCCCGATAGCGTTCCGCCGTGCTGGTCACGATCAAACCGCGCGTGAGTGCCGCGCTGCGCCGCGGGCGGCGTAAGCGTCGAAGGCCATGCCGACCAGCCGGCAGAACGGTTGCGCTTCGGGAGACAGCTGAACTTTGTCGCCCTCAATGCGCACCATGCCGTCGGAAAGCATCGGCGTGAGCGCCGCGAGTTCGTCGGCACACGCGGCTGCGCCGCCCAGCGGGGCGAGATCGCCCTCGAAGTCGCACATGATCTGTTCGATCAGACGGCGGCGGATGCGGTCGTCCGCAGAAAGGGCGTGGCCGCGGACGGTGGCGAGCTTGCCCTGCAAAATCGCCTGCGCCCAGGCGCCGGGTTCAGGGGCGTTCTGGGCGTAGCCCTGCGGCAACGTGGAGATCGCGGACGGTCCCAGGCCCACGATCGCGTCGGCCTCCTGCACCACATAACCTTGGAATGATCGGCGCAGCGCGCCGCTTGCGGCCGCGCGCGCGAGTTCGTCGGCTGGAAGCGCAAAGTGATCGAGCCCGATGGCGACATAGCCCAGCGTTTCGAGTTCGCTCTGCGCCGCCGCCGCTTGTTCGAAGCGTTCGCCCGCACCGGGCAGCGATGCTTCCGGTATGAGCCGTTGGCGCTTCTTGAACCACGGCACGTGCGCGTAGCCGAAGAGGGCGACACGGTTGGGATTTAGCCCGGCCGCCAATCGGATCGAGTTGCGCAGATCGTCGACCGTCTGATGCGGCAGCCCGTACATGAGGTCGACGTTGATCTCATCGATGCCGGCTTGCCGCACGAATTCCACGGCGCGCGCCACGATATCGAGTGGCTGAACCCGTCCAATCGCCTGCTGCACGCGTTCGTTGAGATCCTGAACGCCGAACGAGACGCGGTTCACGCCCGCGGCGGCATATGCTTCCGCTTTAGCCGCATCCACGTAGCGCGGATCAAGTTCGATCGCATGCGCGGCCAGGTCGGACAGATCGAAGCGTTGCGCAAGGCGCTCGGCAATTCGCTTGAACTGCTCAGGAGAAAGGATGTTCGGCGTGCCGCCGCCCCAATGGATTTCCGTAACCCGCTTGGCGGATGAGAAAGACGACACGAGGTCGATTTCGGCCAAGAGCGTGTCGACGAAATCCAGCACCGGCTCGTCTCGCCGCGCTGCGTAGGTGTTGCAGCCGCAGTACCAGCAAAGCTGACGGCAGAAGGGGACGTGCAAATATAGCGAAAGCGACGCGTCGCGGTCGAGCTCGCTCAGCCACTCCTGCGCAGCGCTGTCGCCTGTCTGCGCGCTGAAATGCGGCGCGGTCGGGTAGCTTGTGTAGCGTGGCGCCTGGCGCTCGGCGTAAGCGAGGAGACGAGAGTCCATTTCTCTCTTATGTGCGCTAAGACGGCGGCGTTGTTTGATCTACATCAAGCGCCGCGTGCGGCGCGGCTGGCGAAGTCAGATCGGCTTGCTTGTGTCGACCAGACCTCCGCATCGGCGGGGGTGACGATTTCCCCGCCGCGGGGCGCGTGATTGTCGATCAGCGGATCGGGTTTCGCCAGGGCGCGAAGCGCCGCCGGGTTGGAGATGGTGACGACAGACCCGTTGACGCTCACGCCGTGCTTGCGCAAGGCGGCGAAGGCGCGGGATAGATTCTCGGGCGTCATGCCGAGCAGTGAGGCGAGTATCCGCTTCTCGTGGCGAAGAATGACGTTGGCGCCGACGCCGCCGTCGCTCGCCTTGAGCATGACCAGATAGTTCGCCAAACGCTCGACGCCGCTGCGAAGCTTTTGATTCTTCACCGCGCGAACCATCGTCCGGAATCCGCCCGCAAGATCTTTAGCGACCGCTGCGCCGAACTGGACGTCGTCCACCATGGCCTTGCGGATGGCGTCGCCCGGGATCATCAGGATTTCACAGCGTTCGAGCGTTCTTGCCGACATCAGAGCATCGGCATCGAGCACGACCGCAGCGAGGATGAAGGTTGAAACCGGCTGCAACACCGCGAGCACCGTCTCCTGATCGTTCCAGGTGCCGTGCAGTTCGACTTGGCCTTCGAGCAGAACGTAGAGAAAGTCGACCGCATCGCCCTCAAGCAACAACAAGGTCCCGGAGGGAAATCGCTGCACGTGCGCGCCGGCGGTCAACTCGCGCAGGGTGTCGGGCTGCGTGTTCGCAAACAGCGGCAATGCGCGGCACCGCTCCAAGTCATATGGCCGCACGGGGCTCTCCTTCCGACTTGGCGGACTCTGACGGGGTTTAGACAACCGCGAATTGATGCCGATCAATCCGGCTTGATATTCGGCAATGCCAATCTGGCCCGCCCGGGGCATGGTGCCGGCCTGCCGGAGACGGATGCCTTGAGAACGAGCGCCTGGATAAGTCGCGACCCGCACGCGCCGCCTCCCGAAGAGGCGGTGGACTTCATTCTGTTCGAACATCTTCGCCATCGCGAGATGTGTACCGCCCTGGAGCGGATGGCCGCCGCTCCCGCAGCCGACGCCGTCGAAGCCGCGAAACTCGCGCAGTTCATCAGGCATGACCTGACGCTTCACATTCTCGACGAGGAGGAACTCTTCTTTCCGTTGCTGCGCGAACGCTGCCTGCCGGAGGACGAGATCGACGCTGCGCTGCAGCGCATGAACCGCGAACACGCCGAAGACCGCGAGCTTTCAGCGCAGGTTCGGCTAATTCTCCTGTCGATCGCCACAGAGGCCAAGGCTCCGGCGTCGATTAAGGGAGGGGCAGAGGCGTTGCGGCGTTTCGCTCAAAATCAGCGGCGTCACATGATGCTTGAGAATGCGGTGCTGATTCCGCTCGCGCGGCGGCGGCTCACCGGCGGCGATCTGGCCGCCTTAGGCCAGCGTCTCGCGGCGCGACGCCGGCTCGAATCGCCGACGTCGCATCGTTGAGATCAGGAACACTTGGAGTGGCCGCACTCCAGGCACTTGTCGCAGCCCTCGGTCCGGATGAGCGCCAATGCGCCACATCTGGGGCAGCTCTTCGGCTTGGCGCCCAGCGTCGGGGAGGGCTTGTCGGGTTTCACGGCGTCGGCGTCGAGATGGCGCTGCACCACGTCGCCGATCGCCGCGAGCAATGAAGGAACGTAGCGTCCTTTGAGCCATGCGCCGCCTCGGGGATCGAACACGGCCCGCAATTCTTCAGCGACAAAGGAAACGTCGCCGCCGCGCCGGAACACCGCCGAGACCATGCGCGTCAGCGCCAGGGTCCACGCATAGTGCTCCATGTTCTTTGAATTGATGAACATCTCGAAGGGACGCCGCGCGCCGTTCTCCTCCACGTCGTTGATGGTGACGTAGATGGCGTGCTCGCTCTCGGGCCATTTGATTTTATAGGTCGAGCCAATCAGCTCTTCAGGACGGGCGACGAGTGCGGGCAGAGCCGCGGTCTCGGCAGTCAGCTCCTTCTTGTCGACCGAAAGCACAGAGCCCGTGACAGCGTTGGGCCGATAGGTCGTGCAGCCTTTGCAACCCATATCGTACGCGCGAACGTACACGTCCGCGAAGTCGTCGAAGGAAATGTCCTCCGGGCAATTGATCGTCTTCGAGATCGAGCTGTCGATGTATTCCTGCGCCGTCGCCTGCATGGCGAGGTGATCGCCCGGCGTCAGCGTCTGGGCGCTGACGAAGCTATGCTCGGGCGGCGGCAGATCGCCCTTGAGCCGCTTCCAGACCGTCAAGGCATAATCCTGGACCGGCTCTTCGACAGTCGAGTTGTCGGCTTGGCGCACGCGACGCTGATAGCTGAAGGCGAACACGGGCTCGACGCCGGAAGAGGTGTTGCCGGCCAGCAGCGATATCGTGCCAGTCGGCGCGATGGTGGTGAGGCAGCCGTTGCGAAGGCCGTGCTGAGCGACCAGCGTCCGCGTCTCCTCGTCCAGGGTTGAAAGCATCGGTCGCGTCAGCAGCGATGGTTCGTAAGCCGGAAATGGGCCTTTCTCAGCGGCGAGCAGCGCTGATGCGCGATAGGCGGCGTTGCGAATCGTCTCGAGCCAGGTGCGCGTGAGCGAGACGCCGTCGGCGGCGCCGTATCGCGCGTTGCAGAAGATCAAAGCGTCGGCCAGGCCAGTGATGCCGAGACCGATGCGCCGTTTCGCTTTCGCCTCACGTTCCTGCTCGGACAGGGGATAACGCGAAACGTCGATCACGTTGTCGAGCAGTCGAACAGCCGTCGCGGTCAAGTCCGCCAAGCGCTCCAGATCGATGCCGGCGTCGGTGGCGAACGGCTGTTCGATCAAGCGGGACAGATTGATCGATCCCAGCAGACACGCGCCATACGGCGGCAGCGGCTGCTCGCCGCACGGATTGGTGGCCGCGACCGTCTCGCAATAGGACAGGTTGTTGGCGGCGTTGACGCGATCGACGAAGATCACCCCGGGCTCCGCGACGTCGTAGGTCGCGCGCATCAGCCGCGCCCATAGATCGCGGGCGCGCACCGTCTTGTAGACCACGCCGTCGAAGCGCAGCGGCCAATCCTGATCGGCGCGCAAGGCCGCCATGAAGTCGTCGGTCACCAGCGCGGAGACGTTGAAGTTTCGCAGCCGCGCCGCATCGCGCTTGGCGTCGATGAACGCCTCGATGTCGGGATGGTCGATGCGCAAACACGCCATCATGGCGCCGCGCCGCTGCCCGGCGGACATAACGGTCCGGCACATCGCGTCCCAGGCGTCCATGAAGGAAAGCGGCCCCGACGCTTTGGCGCCGACGCCGCGCACCGGCGCGCCGGCGGGGCGGATGGTGGAAAAATCCATGCCCACGCCGCCGCCTTGCTGCATGGTGAGTGCAGCCTCGCGCAGATGCTCGAAAATGCCGTCGAGATTGTCGGGGATCGTGCCCATGACGAAGCAGTTGAACAGCGTCACAGCGCGGCCGGTGCCGGCGCCCGCGATGATGCGGCCGGCGGGCAGAAGCTTGAAATCGGTCAGCGCGTCCAGGAATTTTTCGCGCCAACGGCGACGTGTGCGCGCGGGTTCAGCCAACGCCACAGCGTCTGCGATGCGCGACCATGTCTGAATCACGTCTCCATCACCACCGCCGCCGTCCGGCGCGAAGCGATACTTCGCGTTCCAGATTTCTGCGGAGATGGCGGCGTCGAACGGCATTGTACGCTCCTGACCTGAATCGATGGGGCGTGAGTGTCCGTGAGTCGTTGGTAACGCGCAGGTAAACGCTGCATCGGCGTGACGACGGGGCGCACTCTTTGCAGATCAGCAAGCATTCGCTTGATCTGCATCAAGCAATCACGTGTGCGGGGTTGTTTCCGTGAGGGTAGCCGCGACGGTTTGTCCGTGGCGGATGCAGCCGCGGTTTGATGGCGCTCAAAAGTTTCGGCCGTGAATTCTGCGATCCTGAGAGCCGTGCAAACCTTGAGGGATTTCGCAATGAACAAGTTGAGTGTTGCGGCTGTCGCCGCGCTGGCGACGTTCGCCATGGCCGCGCCTGCGCAAGCCGGCGTGCTGGACAATTTTCAGGTGAAAGTCGGCGTCTCTGGCGTCCTGCCAGACGAAAGCGGCTCGCCGATCGATGTCGACATCTCGGATGAATGGGTGCCGTCGCTGCAGATCGAGTACTTCTTCAACGAGCACGTGTCGGCCGAGCTGCTGTGCTGCGTCGCCACTCACGACGTGACCGCCGCGGGCGGGACCATCGACCTCGGGCAAGTCACGCACTTCCCGCCGACGGTGACGCTCAAGTATCGCTGGACCAATTTCGGCCAGTTCGAGCCCTATGTCGGCGCCGGCGTGAACTACACCGCGTTCATCGACAGCGATCCGCCGGCCGGCCGTCACGTTGATTACGACTCTTCGTTCGGCGGTGCGCTGCAAGTCGGCGTCGACTATCGCCTCGACGAGCATTGGGGCGTGAACTTCGATGTTCGCCGCATCTGGATCAACACTGATGCGACCATCTCCGGCGATATCGGCCCGGTGACGGACGCGGTTGACATCAACCCGTGGGTCGTGTCGACCAGCATCGCCTATCGCTTCTAATAGCGCTCTGGGGACTTGAAGCGGGGAAGCACGAAAGTGCTTCCCCGTTTTCATGTGCGCCCCGCGGAAACCGATGCGGACGAGAGAGTCTAAGAGGGGCCCACCAGCGCGCCGATCGCCGAGGTCACGATAAGGGCGAGGGCGCCCCAGAACACGACGCGTAGAACCGAACGCAGCATATCGGCGCGGCCGGCGCGTGCGCCCAGCGCGCCGAGCAGGGCCAGCGCCGCGATCGCGGCGATCGATATCGATGCGACGGCGGCGCTGCGCGGCGCGGCAATCGCCACCAGAAGCGGCAGCAGCGCCCCAACCGAGAACGCGGCCGCCGACGCCAACGCCGCCTGGACCGGGCGCGCCGCGGTGATTTCCGAAATCCCGAGTTCGTCGCGCGCGTGAGCGCCCAGCGCGTCTTTGGCCATCAATTGCGTCGCCACCTGCGCCGCCAGAGCCTGATCGAGACCACGGCCCACATAGATATTCGTCAGCTCTTCGTGTTCGGCTTCGACATCCGTTTCGAGCTCGCGCGTTTCGCGGGCCAGGTCGGCTTGTTCTGAATCCGCCTGCGAGCTGACGGAAACGTATTCGCCCGCAGCCATCGACAACGCCCCCGCCGCGAGCGCGGCGATACCGGTGACAATCAGAGTATTCTTGTCCGCGCCGGCGCTGGCGACGCCCGCCAGCAAACTCGCCGTCGACACGATGCCGTCATTGGCGCCGAGCACCGAGGCGCGTAGCCATCCGATGCGCGTGACTTGGTGGCGTTCCAAATGGGTATAGGCTCGGGCCATGTATTTCCAACCATGTTGCGGCGCGGTCTGGGCTGAGCGATTGATTGCCCGCAAGGACGGCGGCTCACCCAGAGGCCACGTTCGATATCATAAATGCAGGGGAGAGGTATGGCCCACGCCAATGATGCCAAGCTACCGGAGAATTTTCATCGTATTCGCCTCGAACTGGCGCGTGAACCCGGGCATCCGGAAGGCGATGCGCATACGGGCTACGTGATCGTCGCGCCCCTGGATGGCGACGGCCGCATCGACATCGATACGGCGCGTGATTTTCGCGACTCATGCACCGTGGTGCGCATGCGGCCGGGCGCGGAGCCCGAGCGCGGCATTCTACGTCGCCGGCCCGGGGGTTCGTGGGCGCTGCATTACGATCTCGAAGCCGGCGAGGACGACGATCCGGGCTATCGCCTTGGCGAACATCGCTTCGTCCCTGGTGAGTATGTGACCATCATCGAAGACGCCGGCGAACACACCTATCGCATTATTACGGTGCAGAGGCTCTAGTTGTTGTTGTCCAGCGAAATGCAGCAGTTGCTGGCCAATTTGGGTGTGGCGAGCGTCATGGTGACGCTCACGGTGATGATCAGCTACTGGGGCTTTCTTGGTCTGTCGCGACTGATCGGCCGCAGCCACGCTCATATTCGCCCGCACGAGGGCAGAGGCCGCGGCGCCGTCATGATCGTGCTCGTGGTGTTCGGGATTTTTGCCCTGCACACGGTGCAGATCTGGCTTTACGCGCTGCTTTACGTTTTCCTGGGCGAGTTGGGCACGTTCGAAGAGGCGCTTTACTTCTCTACCATCACCTTCGCCTCGGTCGGCTACGGAGACATCGTGCTCAGTCCGAAATGGCGCGTATTGAGCGGCATCGAAGCCGCCAACGGCGTGATCTTATTTGCGTGGTCGACAGCGTTTCTGCTCGCCACCACCGCCCGCCTGAAACTTCTGAATCACGATTGGTGAGCGACAGCTCGCTCAGGCGGCCTGCAGCATTTCGAGCGCGCCGCGGTTGCAGACGACCACGTGGCGCGAACTCGGAAGTTCGATCGCGTGATCGCGTTCCATCTGCGTGAAGGCGCGCGATACGGTCTCAATGGTCAGCGCCAGATAGTCGGCGATGTCGAGGCGCGACATCGGCAGATCCAATTCGCCGCGCACGGTGAAGCGGTCGGCGAGGCCAAGCAGGAAGCCGGCGACCCGTTCTCCCGCACCCTTGCGTCCCAGCAACAGCACGTGCTCCTGCGCGCGCTCCAGCTGGCTCACGGAAAGCTGCAGCAACGCTTGCGCGGCGCCGATATTTTCGGCCGCGGCGCGTTGAACGAGCGAGCGGCGCACCGCGATCAGTTCGCAATCCGTCACCGATTCGGCTGAGTATTCGTGCTGGGCGCCGCGCTCGAGTCCGAACGTGTCGCCAGCCATATGGAAGGCCATGATCTGGCGGCGGCCATCGGCGGAGAAGCGCACCGTGCGGACAGCGCCGCTGACCACCTTGTAGAGATACTCGGCTGCTTCGCCGGCGCCAAAAATCTCAGCGTTGCGGTCAAACCGCATGGCGACGCCCGGGCACTGGATTTGACCAAGCGCAATGCCGTGCTCGCGCTGATTGGCCACAACTGCCCCACCGACGCCTTCGACACCAAGATCCCGCATGTCACATCCTCCGACGTGCCTCTTGGGTACGGCAGCGGCCGGCCACGGAAAATTCGGGATGAACGCTTAGGGGAAATCCCTTAGGACGAACGGCATAGGCCGTTTGGCCTTGAAATCGCGCGTGCATGGCGGGCATTTCTGGTCGCCCTTCCGTCACGCTGTTCTTGGGTCGTGAATGACCGCGCTGCCGCATCAATATCAAGGCTGGATAGATTCTTGGGTGGCCCGGGTGCGCGCGACGCCGGGCGCCGCTGTTGCTCTGACCATCGCCGGGGCCTGGGGGGCGGCGTTCGCTGTGGCGGCGCTGCTTAATTCCTGGCTCCCCGCCGGCGGCGTCTTCCTGCTGTTCGTCCCGGTCGTCATCGTTGCGAGCTTTCTGGGCGGGCTTTGGCCCGGCTTGCTGGCGACGCTTCTGTGCGTGGCGGCGCGCGCCATATTGCATCCGGAACTCGATCCGACCGTCTTCGTGTTTCTGCTGGTGGGGGGTCTGGCGGCCTATTGCGGTAGCTGGCTGATGCGGGTGCAGCGCGAGGGCGCGCGCGCCACGGACATCCTGGCGCAGCGTGAAGCGCACCTGCGTTCCATTTTCGACGTCGCGCCGGATGCCCTCATCCTGATCGACGAACGCGGCATCGTTCAGTCCTACAGTCAGGCTGCACGGCGCATGTTCGGTTGGGAAGAAGCGGAAGTGGTCGGCTGCAATATCTCAAAGCTTATGCCTTCGCCTTACCGCCAGGAGCACGATTCGTATCTGCACCGGTACATCGACACCGGCGAGAAACGTATCATCGGGATCGGCCGTATCGTGGTGGGTGAACGAAAGGACGGCTCCACCTTTCCGATCGAACTCAATGTCGGCGAGGTGCGCTCCGCCGAGGGTAGATTCTTCACCGGCTTTATCCGCGACCTCACCGAGCGGCAGGAAACCGAGGCGCGCCTGCAGGAGCTGCAGTCCGAGGTCGTGCATATTTCACGGCTCTCGGCGATGGGCGAAATGGCCTCGGCGCTGGCGCACGAGCTCAATCAGCCGCTGAGCGCCATTGCAAACTATATGGGCGGCGCGCGCCGCCTGATGGAGCAGGACGCCAGGGCCGATCAGCGGGTCATGACCGCGGTCAGCAAAGCGGGCGAGCAGGCGGTTCGCGCCGGGGACATCATCCGCAGGCTGCGGGATTTCCTGTCTCGCGGCGAGGGGGAGCGCACGGTGGAATCGCTCACCCGTCTGGTGCAGGAGGCGTGCACGCTGGCGCTGGTCGGTGCAAAGGAATACGGGGTAAGAGTCCGATACAATCTCGACCCGCGGGCGGAGCGCGTTCTTGTCGACCGCGTTCAGGTGCAGCAGGTGGTGCTCAATCTGGTGCGAAACGCGCTGGACGCGATGCGCGACAGCGAAGGACCGCGGGAATTGCTGGTCGCGACGTCGACTGTCGAGGAGGAGATGGCTATGATCAGCGTCACCGACACTGGTCCCGGCATCGATTCCGTCGCCGCGGCTCGTCTGTTCGAGCCGTTCGTCACCACAAAGGCGCAGGGGATGGGGGTCGGCCTTTCAATCTCGCGGACGATCGTCGAGGCGCACGGCGGGCGAATCTGGACTGAGCCAAATCCGGCAGGCGGCGCGATCTTCCGCTTTACGATCCGCTTGGCGCGCGACGAGGGAGATGAAGCGTCGTGAGTCAAGTGGTCCACATTGTCGACGACGACCTGGCGCTTCGGGAATCGCTCGAATTCCTTCTGGCGTCCGTCGGGCTGGAAACCAGGTCCTACGATTCAGCCGCTTCACTTCTGCAGAAGGCCGGCGCGCTCGAGCCCGGCTGCATCGTCACCGATGTGCGCATGCCGGAGATGAACGGGCTGGAGATGATCGCCGCGCTCAAGGAACGCGGCGTCTCCCATCCTGTGGTGGTGCTGACCGGCCACGCCGACGTGCCGCTGGCGGTGGAGGCGATGAAGGCGGGGGTGGCTGATTTCCTGGAAAAGCCGTTCGAGGACGAGGCGCTGATCGGATCCGTGCGGGCGGCGCTGGCGCGCGGCGGGGACGACGCCGGACGCCAGGCCGAACAGGCGGAGTTGCAGACGCGATTGACGCAGCTCACGGCGCGCGAGCGTGACGTGTTCGACGCCATTGTCGCGGGCGATTCGAATAAGGCGGCCGCCATCCGCCTCGGCATAAGCCCGCGGACGGTCGAGATTTATCGGGCGAACGTGATGGCCAAAATGAAGGCGCAAAGCCTGTCCGACCTCGTGCGCATGGCGCTGCGCTGCGAACAACCCTGACCCGCTTGCGCTAAATCAAGGTGTTTCAGCGTAGGTGAGCCAGTATGGCTCGATGCTTAAACCCGATCAGCCCTTGCTCGTTCTGGTCGATGACGACGACTCGCTTCTCGCGGCGTTGAAGTTCGCTTTTGAAACAGAGGGTTTCGGCGTCGCAAGCTATTGCGACGCCGAAAGCGTGCTGGCGAGCCCGCCGGCGACGCGGCCGGCTTGCTATATCGTCGATCTGAAACTTCCCGGCCTCTCGGGGGTGGGTTTGATTGAGAGCTTGCGGCTGAGCGGAGAAACCGCACCTGCGGTTCTCATCACTACGCATCCGGATCGCGTCACCAATACCCGAGCGCGCATGGCGGGCGCCGAGATCGTCGAAAAGCCTCTCGACGATGACGTTCTGAGGCGGAAGGTGGCGAGCCTGATCGCCCGGCCGCTCGAAACACAGTCCGCTTGCGGCTGATCAATATCCTCACAATCGGGTTCGGCGAGAAAGGCTTCAGGGAGGATCTCTCAGAGGGTCCACGTGGGCGCGCGCTCGCGTAGCGCTGCGGGCGGCGGTTCTCTGCTCTCCCTGAGGAGGCGCCATGAAACGCGTAGCGGGAAAGGTGGCGTTGGTGACCGGCGGCGGCCTGGGTCTCGGTCGCGCAGCTTGCCTGATGCTGGCGCGGGAAGGCGCGCAGGTGGCGGTCACCGATGTGAAGGAAGACGAAGGCCGCGCGGTGGCCGAGGAGATCATCGGCGCTGGCGGCGAAGCGATCTTCCTGCGCCACGACGTTTCCAAGGAAGAAGAGTGGGATAACGTCGTCGCCACCACGGTGAAGCGTTTCGGCGGGCTCGACATCCTCGTCAATAACGCCGGCGTCGCGCTCAGCGCCAATGTCGAGGACACCACGCTTGAGCAGTGGCGCTGGCTCATGGCGATCAATCTCGACGGCGTTTTCCTCGGAACTAAGGCGGCGATCGCCAGGATGAAGCGGAAAGGCGGCTCCATCATCAACCTGTCGTCGATCGAAGGCATCATCGGCGACCCCAATCTCGCCGCCTACAATGCGAGTAAGGGCGGGGTGCGGCTGTTCACCAAGTCCGCGGCGTTGCACTGTGCGAAGGCCGGGTATGGCATTCGCGTGAACTCCATCCACCCGGGCTATATCTGGACGCCGATGGTGAAGGCCTTTCTCGCCGCGCAGCCTGATCCAGACGCGGCCGCGGTCGCGGTTGCGGCCATGCATCCGGTCGGCCATCTGGGTGATCCCGATGACATCGCCAACGCCGTCCTCTACCTGGCATCCGACGAATCCAAGTTCGTCACCGGCGCCGAACTTGTCGTGGACGGCGGCTACACGGCGCAATGAACGCCAATTCGCCACCCCGCGTGACGGCGCGCGGACGGACGGTGACGGCCGCTGCGATCTACTTTGCGCTGGTGTTCGCGGTCGGATTGCTGCTGGGTCCGGTGCGCGTGCTCTGGCTCGAACCACTGCTCGGAAAGACCCTGGCGGTTGCGTGCGAGGCGCCGCTGCTGGTGCTGGCTATGCACTTTGCAGCGACGGCAGCGCTGCGATGGACCGGGCTTGAAGGCGGCTGGATACGGCATCTGGGCGTGGGCCTCATTGCGCTCGCGTTTCAGCAGACCGCCGACTTGGCCGTGGGATTTGGACTGCGTGGCATGACCCTGCAGGAGCAGCTCGCGAACTTCACGACGCCGCCGGGCTGGATTTACGCATTCACGCTTATCGTCTTCGCTTTCGCGCCGCTCGTCGCATATTTTCGCGCGCGTCGCGCCGAAGCACAGCGGCTTGCGCGGAATCAAGCTCCGCTGCAACCGCCGCGCTAGCGTGAACTCCAGTGGAGGTCACATGAGCTCGAAATCCATACTCCTGCCGATACTGACGATCGCCGTTCTCGGCGCCCCCGCCTGTACGACCGCAGGCTATCGCCCGCAGAGCGAGCGCTCCGCTGCGGGCTATTCGGAAACCCGCACCGGTGAAGCCTCCTGGAGCGTCGAATATGTCGGCGCGAGCGCGGACTCCCGCGAGACGGTCGAGCGCTACATGCTTCGCCGCGCAGCGGAGATCACGCTCGAGAACGGCTATGATTGGTTTTTGCCCGTGCGCCAGGATGTGACGGAGCAGAACGAGATCGTCGTCGAGGCGCCGCCGCCGCCGCGCGTCTCAAGTGCCGAAGCCGTGTGGCGGCCGCGCTGGCGGCGGCGCAGCATGTTTGGCTGGAGCGACTGGGACCCGCGCGGCCCCGCGCCGCATGCAAATGCCGCCGAGCCTGAAGCTCAGCAGAGCCGGGTCGTGAATCAATTCGCGGCGACTGCGGATTTCACCATGGGGCGCGGCGAAGCGCCTGCACACGCCTTCGACGCGCGGGCGATCAGCGCGCGCCCGCCAAGCTGAGGGCGAGGCGCGCGCGCCAGCCATCATGCATCAAGGCGAGAGCCGCCAAAACGAACGCTGCCGAGCCGGCCCAGCAGGCCGCGCAATGCCCGAGCACTTGCAGGTCCGCGTGCGGCGCAATCCCGCACCACGCGGCGCGAAGGGCGCGCTCGTAGGGTGTGAGCAAGAGGTAACTCACAGCGCCGACGACCCACGGCCAGATAGCGCCCGCCGCAAGGAGGGCGGCGGCGACGGAGCTGACGTTGCGTCCTGCTGGCATGTTCAAATCCTGCGCAATGGGGTGCGACCGTTGATAGCAGTCTGAACCTTGGCCGTTTTGAGCCAGATCAACCCTCCCTCGGCTGAGCTCTGTCAGTTGCACGTCGAACGCTGAAGCTCTGCCGGAGGGGATCACGCATGCAGGCCGCCAAGTCGCCCGAGTGGCGCATCGATATAGCGTTAATCGCAGTCATTCTTGCGCTCGGCGCCTATGCGGGCTTGCTCGGCGCATCGCGCGCGATCGACACCCCGTTCGCCATACAAATGTGGACGCTGTTCGGCGGCATGCTGTTCGGCATCGTCCTGCTGACCGGCTACCTCGGCAAGAACGCCGGCCGCACGGACGTCACCAAGTATGAGAACGGCATCGTCAAGGCGGGCGTCGTCGCCTCCATGTTCTGGGGCGTCGCCGGCTTGCTGGTAGGCGTCGTTATCGCCCTGCAGTTGGCGTTCCCCGACATCTTCTACTTCCCGGACTTCGGGTTCCTGAATTTCGGACGCTTGCGGCCGCTGCACACGTCAGCGGTCATCTTCGCGTTCGGCGGCAACGTGCTCATCGCCACCAGCTTCTATGTGGTGCAGCGCACCTGCCGTGCACGACTCGCCGGCGGCATGTGGCCCTGGTTCGTGTTCTGGGGCTATCAACTCTTCATCGCGCTCGCGGGCACCGGTTATCTCTTGGGCGTTACCGAAGGCCGCGAATACGCCGAGCCGCCGTGGTACACGGATCTCTGGCTGACGCTGGTCTGGGTCGTCTATCTGCTCGTCTTCCTGGGCACGATCTGGAAGCGCAAAGAAAAGCACATCTACGTCGCGAACTGGTTCTACCTGGCGTTCATCGTCACCATCGCGATGCTGCACATCGTCAACAACCTGGCGATTCCCGTCAGCTTCACCGGCTCGTTCAGCTACTCGCTGTTCTCGGGCGTGCAGGATGCGCTGACACAGTGGTGGTACGGCCACAACGCAGTGGGCTTCTTCCTCACCGCTGGCTTCCTCGCCATCATGTACTATTTCGTTCCGAAGCAGGCGGATCGTCCGGTCTATTCGTACCGGCTGTCGATCATCCACTTCTGGGCGCTGATCTTCCTCTACATCTGGGCCGGCCCGCACCACCTGCACTATACGGCGCTGCCGCAATGGGCGCAGACGCTGGGCGCGACCTTCTCGATCATGCTGTGGATGCCCAGCTGGGGCGGCATGATCAACGGCCTCATGACGCTCTCGGGCGCCTGGGACAAACTCCGCACCGACCCTGTGCTGCGCATGCTCGTCGTGTCCGTCGCGTTCTACGGCATGTCGACGTTCGAAGGCCCGGTGATGTCGATCCGCGCCGTCAACTCGCTCTCGCACTACACCGATTGGACCATTGGTCACGTGCACTCGGGCGCTTTGGGCTGGGTTGGTTTCGTGTCCTTCGGCGCGCTCTACTGCCTGACGCCCTGGCTGTGGAAGAAGCAGAAGCTGCACTCGCTGGCGCTGGTCGACTGGCACTTCTGGCTCGCGACCATCGGCATCGTTCTCTACATCACGTCGATGTGGGTGGCGGGCATCATGCAAGGTCTGATGTGGCGCGCCTATAACGAGTTCGGGTTCCTCGAATACTCGTTCGTCGAGACGGTCGAAGCCATGCACCCGTACTACATCATCCGGGCGCTGGGCGGCGGGCTCTATCTGATCGGCGCGCTGATCATGGTCTACAATCTGTGGCGCACCGCCACGAGCAAAGAACCTGCGCACATTCGGGAAACCGATGCGCCGGCCGCAGCGCTGCCAGTGGCGGCGGAATAGGGGGCGTTCGATGTGGTCATTTCACAAATGGTTTGAGCGCCACTCGCTCATACTGGTCGTCGGCATCCTCGTCGTCGTCTCGATCGGCGGCCTGGTGCAGATTACGCCGCTCTTCTTCATCGAGTCGACCATCGAGCGGGTCGAAGGCGTCAGGCCTTATACACCGCTCGAGCTCGCCGGCCGGCAGGTGTACATCCGCGAGGGCTGCTACCTTTGCCACTCGCAGATGGTGCGTCCGCTGCGCGACGAGGTGGAGCGCTACGGTCACTACAGTCTCGCGGCCGAGAGCATGTACGATCACCCCTTCCAATGGGGATCGAAGCGCACCGGTCCGGATCTCGCGCGCGTCGGCGGCCGCTATTCCGACGAATGGCACCGCGCGCACCTCGTGAATCCGCGCTCGGTGGTTCCGGAATCGGTGATGCCTCCGTACGCCTTCCTGGCGAACCGCGACGTCAACCCGGACGTGATCCAGGCGCACGTGCGCACCAACCGCATCCTCCGCGTGCCGTACACCGACGACCAGCTCGCCAGCGCAGCGATCGACGAACGAGCGCAGGCGGAACCGACCGGCAGCAACGCATACGATTTCTCGCAGCGTTATCCCGGTGCGGCGGTGCGTGACTTCGACGGCAATCCGGACCGCGTCACCGAAATGGATGCGCTGATCGCGTACCTGCAGATGCTTGGCGCAGGGGTCAACTTCGACACCTACCAGGCTGAAGCGCCGGAGAATCAACGGTGAGTTCGATGACCTACGAACAAGCCTCTCACTTCGCACAGACCTGGGGACTCGTTCTCCTCGCGGTCGTGTTCGGGATCAGCGTGATCTACGCGCTGTGGCCGGGCAATCGCGAAAAGTTCAACCGAGCCGCGCACGCGCCGCTCAACGATGAGAATGACGATGGCTCACAAGATTGAACGCGACGAAGTCAGCGGTACCGACACCACAGGCCATGAATGGGATGGCCTGAAGGAACTCGATACGCCGCTGCCCCGCTGGTGGGTGTACATCTTCTACGCCTGCATCGTCGCAGCCGTGATCTACTGGGTGTTGATGCCCGCGTGGCCGATGGTGAACGGCTACACCAAAGGTGTGCTCAACTATTCCGATCGCCGCGAAGTGGCGCAGGAAATCGGCGAGCTGCGCGCATCGCGGGCGCCGATGTTCGAACGGCTGGCGCACGCCAGCGCGAGCGACATCGCGGCCGATCCTGAGCTGCAGGAATTCGCGCGCGCCGCCGGTGAATCGGTGTTCGGCGACTACTGCCGCACCTGCCACGGCGCCGGCGGCGCGGGCGCGCCGGGCTATCCGAACCTCGCAGACGACGTTTGGCTCTGGGGCGGCACGCAGGCCGACATCGAGCACACGATCCGCGTCGGCATCCGCTCGACCAACCCGCAGGCGCGGCAATCGCAAATGCCGGCGTTCAACACCTTCTTGACGGCGGACCAGATCAGCGACGTGACCGAAACCGTCATCTCGATGTCGGCGGGCCGTGACCGCATGGGCCCGAACGCACAAGCAGCGCTCCGCGGCCAAGCGGTGTTTCAGCAGAACTGCACCTCTTGCCACGGCGCCACCGGGCAGGGCGATCGTGCGCAGGGCGCGCCAAGCCTTGTCGACGACGTCTGGCTCTATGGCGGCACCCGCGAAGAAATCCGCCGGCAGATCGAGGTTGGCCGCAACGGCGTGATGCCGACGTGGGAAGGCCGCTTTGACGACGGCACCATCCGCGCGCTGTCGTACTACGTCTACCAGATGGGCGGCGGCGAAGCCGACGCGCCGCCTCCGCCGGCGACGCAAGAGACGCAGCAAACGCCGCAACCCGCAGCTCCCGTTGCTCCCGGACAATGACCGTACACACGCTCATTCCGAAACGGGACGACGACGAGCATCGCATCGAGGCAACGGCGGTCAACTCGAAGGCCGCCCGCGCCCTCTATAAGAAGCGCGAGCAGATCTACCCGAAGCTCGTGCAGGGCAACTTTCGCTCGCTCAAGTGGGCGGCGATGGTGGTGCTGCTTGGCATCTATTACATTACGCCCTGGCTGCGCTGGGACCGGGGAATCGGGCGCCCCGATCAAGCAGTGCTGGTCGACTTCGAAGGGCGGCGCTTCTTCTTCTTCTTCATCGAGCTCTGGCCGCAGGAAGTCTATTACATCACCGGCCTGCTCATCCTGGCGGCGATCGGGATTTTCCTCGCATCTTCGCTGTTCGGACGCGTCTGGTGCGGCTACGCCTGTCCGCAGACGGTGTGGACCGATCTCTACATCTATGTCGAGCGCCTGATCGAAGGCGATCGCAACGCCCGCATGCGGCTCGACAAGGAAAAGCTTTCCTTTAGCAAGGCCGGCAAGAAAATCTCGAAGCATGCGATTTGGATTCTGATCGCGGCCGCGACGGGCGGCGCCTGGGTGTTCTACTTCGCCGACGCGCCGACCCTGTTCACCAATATCTTCACCGGGCAGGCCAGCACCGCGGTCTATCTGTTCATCGGCATCCTCACGTTCACGACCTACGCGCTCGCCGGCACCATGCGTGAGCAGGTGTGCACGTACATGTGCCCGTGGCCCCGCATTCAGGCGGCGATGACGGACCGTGACGCGCTATCGGTCACATATCGCGCCGATCGCGGCGAGCCGCGCGCTCCGCACAAGAAGGGTGCGAGCTGGGAGGGGCGGGGCGATTGCATCGATTGCAACGCCTGCGTCGCGGCTTGCCCGCAGGGGATCGACATCCGCGACGGCGATCAGCTCGAATGCATCAATTGCGCGCTCTGTATCGACGCGTGCGACGACATCATGAAGAAGGTGGGCCGGCCCACCGGGCTTATCGCCTACGATACGCACCTGAATGTCGAACGCCGCGAACGCGGCGAGAAGGGCCGCATCCGCCTGTTGCGCCCGCGCACCGTGCTCTATGGCGCGATGATGGTGCTGGTTGCGGCCATCATGCTCTACGGGCTCATGAACCGGTCGACGCTCAGCCTCAACGTCATTCGCGACCGCAGCCCGCCGTACGTCCGCTTGTCCAGCGGCGAGATTCGCAACGACTATTCCATGAAGCTCATCAACATGGCCCCGCGGCCGCGCCGCGTTGCGATCGAGGTGAGCGGGCTCGACGGCGCCACGTTGTCGGCGGCCGACCACGAACTGGATGCGCAGGGGCGCGTTCTTGCGGAAGTGGCGTCCGACAGCGTCGCCAATGTACGCCTGCACCTGATATCCCCGGCGGGCGTCAGCGCGGGGTCGCACAGCATCCGCTTCCGGGTGGTTGATCTTGAAGGCGACGAAACGGGCGACAGCGCGTCGGCGTTCCTGGCGGGAGATGGACGATGAGAGCGCAAGCGGCCAACGGCTTCATCCTGCGCGGCTGGCATGTGCTGGCGATGATGCTGGTGTTCTTCGCAACGGTTATCGCGGTGAACGTCGTCTTCGCGGTGCTCGCGATGCAGTCATTCCCGGGCGAGGATGTGCGCCGTTCCTACCTGCAGGGCCTCAACTACAATTCGACGCTGGCGGAACGCCGCGCACAGGCGGCGTCGGGATGGCGGGCGGAGGCCGGTTTCCGGCAGTCGAACGGCGACACCCTGCTTGAGGTCACGCTGCTCACACGCGACGGCGCGCCGATCGAGAACGCGAACATCGATGCGGCTCTGCGCTGGCCGACGGATTCGCGCCGCGACCGCGCGCTGACTTTCGTCGCCGTGGCGCCGGGCCGTTACGTTGCGCGCCTGGGCGCGCTGCCCGCCGGCGATTGGCGCTTGCGGGCGCACGCCCAGGCCGACACGGGCGCGCTGGATTTTGAATCGGAACTGCCATGGACTCCGCAACGCTGAGCCCGGCGGGGTGTCCATCAGGACTCTCGCCGCCGACAGAAACGGCCGCGCCGCGCGCCGATATCGCCGCGTTCGTACGCCATGATGCGGCAGGTGACGACACGCTCGAACTGATGGTGGCCGGGGCCAAGTGCGCCGGCTGCATCCGCAAGATCGAAGGCGGGCTGCTTGCCTTGCCTGGCGTTCAGGAGGCCCGTCTCAATCTTTCCACGCAGCGTTTGCGCGTGGCTTGGCGTCCAGGCGCGCTGGCGCCGCAGCGGATCGTCGAGACGCTGACCCGCCTCGGCTACGCCGCCAACGTTTTCGATCCGGAGCAGGCGCAGCGCAACGTCGACGAGGAAGGCCGCCGCCTGCTGCGCTATCTGGCCGTCGCCGGATTCGCGGCGATGAACATCATGATGTTCTCGCTGCCGATCTGGTTCGGTGACGACATGGGGCCGGGCACCCGCACGCTGCTGCACTGGATTTCGGCGCTCATCGCCATTCCGGCCGCGCTCTATGCGGCGCAGCCGTTCTTTCGCTCAGCCTATTCGGCGCTCAAGGCCCGGCGCGCCAATATGGATGTGCCGATCTCGCTTGCGGTGTTTCTCACGCTCGGGATGAGCATCGCCGAAACGCTGCAACAGGGCGGTCATGCCTATTTCGACGGCATCACCATGCTGCTCTTCTTCCTGCTGATCGGGCGCTATCTCGATCACCAGCTGAGAGAGCGGGCCCGCACGGCGGCCAAGGAACTGCTGGCGCTGCAAAGCGTGGCGGCCTCGCGCATCGGGGCCGACGGTCATGTCGTCGCCGTACCGGCACGCGACATCGCGATAGGGGATCGCCTCATGCTGGCCGCGGGCGACCGCGCCATCGTCGACGGCGTGATCGAGCAGGGCGTCTCCGAACTCGATCGCTCGATGCTGACCGGCGAGACCATGCCCGTGCCGGCGCGCGCGGGCGATGCGATCCAGGCCGGCGTCATCAACCTCACGCGCCAGATCACCGTGCGCGCCACCGCACGCGCGGAAGATTCCGCCATCGCCGAACTCGCACGCTTGATCGAGACGGGAGAGCAGGGGCGCGGCAAGTTCGTGCGTCTCGCCGACCGCGCCGCCGCCCTCTACGTGCCGGTGGTGCATTCGCTGGCCGCGCTGACCTTCACCGGCTGGCTGCTTGTGCCGATGCTGTTGCGTGCGCTCGGGTACGAGGCGCCGCATATCGGCGTTCGCGAGGCGCTGATCAACGCCGTCGCGGTGCTGATCATCACCTGCCCATGCGCACTGGGCCTTGCCGTTCCGGCGGTGCAGGTCGTCGCGACGGGGCGTCTGTTCAAGCGCGGCGTGCTGGTGAAATCCGGCGATGCGCTGGAGCGGCTCGCCAAGGTCGATGTCGTCGTATTCGACAAGACCGGCACCCTGACGCTGGGCAAGCCGCGTCTGGTCAGCGCCATCGCGCCGGAGACGCTCCAAGCGGCGGCTTCGCTGGCGCGCGTGTCGCGTCATCCGTTGTCGCGGGCGGTTGTCGAGGCGGCGGGGCCCGGCGTGGCGGCGGACGGTGCGGTCGAGCATCCGGGCGAAGGCGTGGAGGCGACCGTCGACGGCAAGCGCGTGCGTCTCGGCCGGCGCAGTTTCGCAGCGGCGGATGCCGCGGAGGCGAACGATGGCGCGCCCGAACTCTGGTTCAAGCTCGGTGACGAGGCGCCGGTCCGCTTCATGTTCCAGGACGCGCTGCGCACCGATGCTGCGTCCACCATCGCCGTCCTGCGCCGCCGCGGCTATGAGGTGGAGCTTCTGTCGGGCGACCGTCCTGCCGCCGTCGAAGCCGCAGCGCGTGCTGTCGGCATCGAGAATTGGCAAGCGCAGGTCACGCCGGCCGAGAAGACCGCGCGCATTCGCGCACTGCGTGAGCAAGGGCGCCGGCCGTTCATGGTCGGCGACGGCCTGAACGACGCCGCGGCGCTCGCCGCTGCATATGCCTCGGCCTCGCCCGGAACCGCGATCGAGGCGAGCCAGGCCGCCGCCGATATCGTCGTCCAGGGCGGAAACCTCGGCGCTGTCATCGAGGCCATTGATGTCGCCCGGGCCGCGCAGGCGCGCGCGCTCGAAAATCTCCGCTTCTCCGCGGTCTACAATCTGGTGGCGGCGCCTACTGCGGCGCTTGGCTTCCTGACGCCCTTGATCGCAGCGGCGGCGATGTCGGCGTCTTCATTGATCGTGACGGCGAATGCGCTCAGGCTGCAGCTCATGCGAGGTGCGTGATGGGGATCATGGTGGTGCTCGTGCCCGGCGCGCTCATTCTCGGCGCGATCGGACTCACGGCGTTCTTCTGGAGCTTGCGCTCGGGTCAATATGAAGACCTGAAGGGGGCGGCCAATCGCATCCTGATCGACAGCGACGAGCCCTAGTTTGCGGACGGCTCTTCCTGGATCGCCGTCAGATAGGCGACAAGATCGTCGACGTCTTCCGGATCGAACTCGAATTGCGGCATCGCCGGGTGGCCGACGCTGATCCCTTCGGCGAAGGCTTCGCCCAAATTGTCGACCCGGTAATTGCGCGACAGCGTGCGGAAGGGCGGCGCCTCCGGATAGGGGCTGTCGCCGGTCGAACCGATGGCGTGACAACGGCTGCAATTGGCCTGAGCGATTTCGCGCCCATGCTGCTCCCGCGTGGTCGCATTGCGCTCAGCGCCCGTGGCGCAGGCGGCCAGGAGCACCAGGACAGGCGCCAGCAACGCAGCCTTCATACGAACCTCCAAGTTATCGCACCTTAGCGCAGGTGGCGTTGCCGCGAAATTGACGTGCGTCAAGGCGACGCCAGATCGCTGGCGCAGGGTGGCGGCCATGAAACACGCGATCATCGTCGCCCATCCCAACGCGAACAGCTTCAATCTGTCGGTCGCGCGCGCCTATCACGACGCCGTCCTGGAGCTTGGTCACACCGCCGTCACGCGGGACCTCTACCGTTGCGGCTTCGATCCGCGGTTGCTCGAAGAGGAGATTCCGAAGCCGGCCGGTTTTGAGCCGGGCGCCGACGTGAAGGCGGAGCGGGCGCTGATCGGCGACGCCGACGTCTTCGCTTTCGTTTATCCGCTCTGGTTCAACGCCCCGCCCGCCATGCTGACGGGGTACGTGCAGCGCGTCTTCGGCATGGGATTCGGCTACGGTTCGATCAACAAGGGTTCGAACCAGCATCTGCTGCTCGGCCGCCTGATGATCGGCTTCAGCTCGTCGGGCGCGCCGTCGGAATGGCTGCGTGAAGAGGGCGGCTGGGCGGCGATTCAAACCCTCTTCGACAATCACCTTGCTGCCGTCTGCGGCATGACGGTGGTGGACCATCGTCACTTCGGCCGCATCCTGGGTGCAACGCCGGCGGCGCGTATCGAGGCGCACCTGAAAGACGTGCGGGAAACCGCGGCGCGTCACTTCGGCAAGTATCGCCGCTAGCGAAAATCGACGCGCGGCCTTAAGCATCCCAAGGGAGTTATGCCATGACGGATGCGCCGCGCGGCCCGCTAGCGGGCGTAAGAGTGCTCGACCTCACGCGGGTGCTTGCCGGGCCCTATTGCACCACCTTGATGTGGGAGCTTGGCGCCGACGTATTGAAGGTCGAACAGCCGGGGCATGGCGACGATACGCGCGCCTTTCCGCCGTTTCAAAAGGGCGAGAGCGTGTATTTCGCCAGCATCAATCGCGGCAAGCGATCGCTGGCGCTCGATCTGAAGAACGACGCCGACCGGATCGTGTTCGAGCGGCTGCTCGAACGCTGCGACGTGCTGGTCGAGAATTTTCGTCCCGGCACGATGGAGCGCTTCGGTTATGGCTACGATGCGCTGAAGCAGCGGTTTCCCGCACTCATCTACGCGGCCATTTCGGGTTTTGGCGACACTGGACCCTATCGCGACCTGCCGGCCTACGATCTGATCGTCCAGGCGCTTGGCGGCATGATCTCCATCAACGGCGCCGAAGGCGGCCCTGGGGTGCGCCTCGGCATCTCGCTCGCCGATCTCGCCGCCGGCGCGTTCGCGGCGATCGCGATCAACGCGGCGCTTTACGAGCGACGCGAAAGCGGGCGGGGCCGTTTCATCGACATCGCCATGCTCGATGTGCAGACGATGCTCCTTGAGAGCGCACTGGTGCGCCAATTCGCGACCGGAGAAGCGCAGACTCCAACCGGGTCGCGCCATCCGGTGATCACGCCGTTCGATGTCTTCCGCGCAAAGGACGGTCCCATCGCCATCGCCTGCGCCAATGATCACCTCTATCGCGAATTGTGCGACGCGATCGGGCGCGCAGAGCTCAAGTCGGACCCGCACTACGAAAATGCGCTGGCGCGCTACGTCAATCACGTCGCGTTGAAAGCCGAACTCGACGCCGCCTTCCAGTCCAAGACGGTGGCTGAATGGGTCGCCCAGCTGCGCGCGCTCGGCGTGCCTGCCGCGCCTGTGCATACCATGACCGACGTCGTGCAGGATCCGCAGCTCAACGCGCGCGGCATGTTCGTGGACGTCGACGACCCTGATATGGGCAAGCTGAAGATGGCCGGCAGCGCCTTTAAGATTTCCGGTTATCCGCAGTCGCCGACGCGGCCGCCGGCGCCCAATCTCGATGAAGCCCGTGCGGATGTGCTGGCGGAACTGGAACTTCCGCCTGAAGCTTCGCGTGAGCGCATCAGGCGTGATGGCAAGCCGCCGCTTTGGTGACCGCGCGCGCGCCGCGCTCGTCGCTTTGCCACTTGGCGGAAAGCCTGGACCATGCTTGTTCGCCAGCAACAGAACAGGGGAAGCGCATGATCCGATCGGGTTTGGCTGTGTTGGCGCTCGCGGTGTTGGCCGCCTGCGCGTCGACCGATACCGCACAGGCGCCGGCGACGGCGCCGCAGGCTGAGACAGCAGCGCCAGCCGCAGATCCGTATCTCTGGCTTGAAGACGTCGAAGGCGAACGTGCGCTGGCCTGGGTGCATCAGCAGAACGACCGCTCGCTGCCGGTGCTGCAAAGCGATCCGCGCTATGCACGGCTTGAGGCAGCCGCGCTGGAAGTCTCACAAAGCCGAGAGCGTTTGGCGCTCGGCGCGATACAGGGCGGCTACCTCTACAATTTCTGGCAGGACCAGGAGCACGTGCGCGGCATCTGGCGGCGCTCGCCACTCGATGCCTATGCGCGGAACGCGCCCCGTTGGGAAACCCTGATCGACATGGATGCGCTCGCGGCCAGCGAGAATGCGAACTGGGTTTGGCACGGCGCTGACTGCGACCCCTCGGGCGCGCGTTGCATGATCGCGCTCTCGAATGGCGGTCTGGACGCCGCCACCCAGCGTGAATTCGATCTCACCACCAAGCGTTTCGTCGAAGGCGGTTTCGTCGTTCCCGAAGCGAAGGCCAACGTCACCTGGTTCGATCGCGACACGCTGATGATCGCCACGGATTGGGGCGAGGGGAGCCTCACCGAGTCGGGCTATCCTTTCATTCTGAAAGTCTGGCGCCGCGGCACGCCGCTCTCGAGCGCCACGGAGATCGCGCGCGGCCGTCCCACCGACGTGCTCATAGCGCCGGCCAACCTCGAGGACGTCGACGGCACGCACGTCGCCATCGTCTATCAGGGAGAGACTTTTTTTGAGACGGTTCTGTCCATCTATGACGGCACGAGCGTCCGCCGTATCACTTTGCCGCGCAAGGCGACGATTCAGGGGCTTTTCCACCAGCGCCTGATCGTGACGTTGGAGCAGGAATGGAGCATCGGCGGCCGCACCATCCCCAACGGCACGTTGATCGCGCTGCCGGTCGCGAGTGCGACCAGCGCTACGCCGGCGGTAGAAATCCTCTTCACGCCCAGTCCGCGCCAATCGATCGAGAATGTGGCGCTGACCGCCGACGCCGTCCTGGTTTCCGGCTTTGACAACGTACGCGGCACGCTGCAGCGCTTCGAGCTTCGCAACAATGCATGGCAAGGTTCGCGCATCGATCTGCCGCCGTCGGGCGTCATTTCGATCGCCGGCGCTTCGACCCGCGATCACCGCGCGTTCGTCGTGTTCGAGGATTTCCTGACGCCGCCGACGCTTTACTCGCTTGAAAGCCGCGCGACGCGCGTGCGCCCGGTGCGCTCGCTGCCGGCGCAGTTCGACGCGTCGCCCTACGTCGTCGAGCAATTCCAGGTCGCCAGCCGCGACGGCACGCAAGTGCCGTACTTTGTCGTGCATCGCCGCGACATGCAATTGAACGGGCAGAACCCAACTTTGCTCTACGCCTATGGCGGCTTCCAGCTTTCGCAGACGCCGTCATACAGCCCCTATATCGGCCGGCTTTGGCTTGATCAGGGCGGCGTCTACGTGCTCGCGAACATCCGCGGCGGCGGCGAGTTCGGGCCCGCCTGGCACGACGCGGGCCTGAAACTGCGCCGTCAGGTCATCTATGACGACTTCTATGCGGTGGAGCGCGATCTGGTGACGCGCAACATCACGTCTCCGCGCCGCCTCGGCATCTCCGGCCGCTCCAACGGCGGCCTGCTGATGGGCGTCATGCTGAACCAGCATCCGGAAATGGTGCACGCCGCCGTCATCGGCTCGCCGCTTCTGGACATGCTGCGCTACGATCAGCTGCTGGCCGGCGCGTCATGGGTCGATGAATACGGCTCGCCGCAAGTGCCCGAGGAGCGCGCTTGGCTCGAACAGCTGACGCCGTACCAGAACCTGCACCCGGGCCCGGATTTCCCGCTGGTCTTCATCTACACTTCGACCAAGGACGACCGCGTCCATCCAGGTCATGCGCGCAAATACGCAGCGCGGCTCGCCGAGCTGGGCGTGCCGTTCCTCTATTACGAGAACACCGACGGGGGCCACCAAGCGACCGCCAACCTGCGCGAAGCGGCCCGCCGCCGCGCGCTGGAGTACACGTATCTGAGCCAACGCCTGATCGACTAGGCGCACGCGCTCTAGTCGCTCTGGGCGCACGAACTTCTCGTCATTCCGGAGCGCGCGTAGCGCGAACCCCGGAACCCAGGGGCTGCGAGCACGGCGCTCTACCTGCCCCTGGGTTCCGGGCTCAACGCTTCGCGTTGCCCCGGAATGACGAGAGCGTGGAATGACGAGAGGGGGGCGATCGTCTAGAACGGAGAACCATGTCGTTCTTCGATTTCAACCGCGCCATTATCCGTCACGCCTCGCAGCGCGTGGCCGACGGCTTGCGCGCCGTGGATATGGGCTCGCCGAGCTTTGAAGGCGTGCAGAGCGAGCAATACGCGTACATCGCCGCTTTGAAGGCGGCCGGCGTCACCGTCATCGAACTGCTGCCGCTCGAGCGATTTCCGGACTCACTCTTCGTTGAAGACACCGCGCTCGTCTTCTCCGGCGCCGCGATCCTGCTCAATCCCGGCGCGCCGACGCGCCGCGGCGAAGCCGCCGAGATCGCGCCGGTGCTCGAACAGCAGTTTCGCCATGTGCTGAAACTGGAGGAGGGCAGCGCCGACGGCGGCGACATCCTCACCACACCGCGCGGCGTCTTCATCGGCGTCTCGCAACGGACCTCACCGCAAGGTGCACGCGCACTCATGTCGCTGCTGAACAAGATCGGCATGCACGGCCGCGCGGTCTCGACGCCCGCCGGCGTGCTGCACTTGAAGTCCGATTGTGCGCTGCTCGACGAAGAGACGGTGCTCTGCACGCCGCGGCTTGCGGCGTCCGACGTCTTCGACGGCTTCCGCACCATCCTGACGCCGCCGGGCGAAGAGGCTGCCGCCAACGCCGTGCGCATCGGCGATCGCGTGCTGGTGAGCCGAGGCTATCCGCGCACAGCGGAGCTGTTGGAAGACGCGGGCCTTGCCATAATCCCACTCGCAACCGACGAAATCGGCAAAATCGACGCCGGTCTTTCCTGCATGTCTTTGCGCTGGCGCGCGTGAGCGCTGGCCGTACCTGGCTACTTCCGTTAGCTTGACGCCCAGGGGAGTGGGCCATGCGCAAAGCACTATTGTTGTCGGCGTTGCTGTTGCTGACGGCCTGCGCGACATCGTCGGCAGATCCTGCGGACACCAATTCGTCGTGGCGCGCGCTCACACGCGCCGACGTCGAAGCGGCGTACCGCATCTTGCACGAGGATCATCCCGGCGCCTCGCCGGATGCGCATGACGAAGACTTTCTCCCGAATCTCGAACGCGCGCGTCGCACAAGCCTTGAGCGCGCAGACCGCGTCATCAATTACGAAGGCTACACCGCAACGCTGCAAGGCTTCGCCAATGCCGTAGGCGACCGCCATATCGGCTCGATCGCCAACTTCCGCGCCGATACCCGCAACTGGGCCGGCTACATCGTCGCGCTGCGCAACGGGCGCTATGTCATCGCCAGCGAAGACGCGCCGGGCGAAGCGGGTTCCGTCCTCGGCGCGACAATCATCTCGTGCGATCGAGTGCCCGTCGACACCTTCGCACGCGAGAAGCTCGGCGAATTCCGCGCCGTTTGGTCCATCGAAGCGCAGCGTATGCAATCGGCGCCGTATCTCCTGATCGACGACGGCAATCCGTTCGTGCTGCGTCCGCAGAATTGCGAAGTGGAGCTGGCCGACTCTGCCCGCATCACGATCCCGCTCAACTGGCGTTCCATTCCGCGCCGAGAGCTAGCGCCCAAGATCAACGGCGCGATGGGGATCGGTGAAGCCGGTTACGGCGTGCGCGCCTTCGCCGGCGGCATGTGGATTTCGCTCGAGGATCTCGAAGGCGGCGCGCCGGCTGTCGTCGAAGCGGTCCGCGCCCAACGTGTGCAGCTGCGCGCGGCGCCGCTCGTGGTGCTCGATCTCCGCGGCAATGGCGGCGGCAACGACGTCTACGGCCGCTACATCGCCGAAGAACTCTTCGGCGCCGAGCGTGTCGCCGCGCTTGCCGGCCCGCCCGCCGACAACGCTTGCTCGCTCTGGCGCGCCTCGCCGCGCAACGAAGCGCGGCTACGCGAACTGCGTGGTGAGATCACTGATGCGCCGACGCTCGCCGTCATCGATCAGGCGCTCGAAGGCATCGCCTCTGCGCGCGCAGCAGGGCGCGACTTCGTCATCCCGCAGCAATGCGTGGAGACGCCCGCCATCGACGCAGCCGTCGCCCCGCCGCAGGCCGCGCGCGGCCGCATCGTGCTCCTGACCGACAACGGCTGCTTCAGCTCCTGCCTCAGCGTGACGCGCATGTTCCGCACGCTCGGCGCGCTGCATGCCGGCCAGACCACCAACGCCAACACGCACTATTCCGAGGTTCGGGTCGAAACCCTGCCGTCCGGTCTCTCGAATTTCTTTGTCCTGCAGGCCGTCATCATCGACACGCCGCTCCACTACGGCCCGTTCGAGCCCGCGCTGCGCTACGAGGGCGACATGGCCGACACCGCCGCGTTGGAGGCATGGGTCGCGCGCAGCGTCCCGCGCCAGTGAAGAAAATTAAGCAAAATCAGCGGACTGGCGAGCAGGGGCTTGGCGCCGCCAGCCTTCGCCCGCGCCGCGAAAATCGCTCCGCCCCCGCATTGACGCGGAGGGTCCGTTTCCCTTATATCCCCGCTCCCGCCCGGGCGACCTCCGCCCGGGCGCGCTTATGTTTTAAGGTCAGACGATGTTCGCGGTCATCAAAACGGGCGGCAAGCAATACCGGGTCGCCAAGGACGACGTGATCGTGGTCGAAAAGCTCGACGGCAAGGCCGGGGCGGCGATCACCTTCAAGGACGTGCTGATGACCGGCGACGGCAAGACGCTGAAGCTCGGCAAGGATCTGGCCGGCGTCACCGTCACGGGCAAGCTGGTCGAGACCAAGAAGGGCGACAAGGTCACGGTGTTCAAGAAGCGCCGCCGCAACACCTATCGCCGCAAGATCGGTCATCGTCAGACCGAAAGCCACATTCAAATCACCGCCATCGGCGGCAAGGAATAAGAGGGCGTCATGGCTCACAAAAAAGCAGGCGGCAGCTCTCGCAACGGTCGTGACTCGCCGGGTCAGCGCCTCGGCGTGAAGCGCTTCGGCGGTCAGACCGTCAATGGCGGCGAAATCCTCGTGCGCCAGCGCGGCACCAAATTCCATCCGGGTCAGAACGTCGGCTGCGGCCGCGATCACACGCTTTTCGCGAAGTGTGATGGCCAGGTTGCGTTCGCGACCAAGCGCGATGGCCGAACCTACGTATCCATCGCACCGCTCGCGGTGGCCGCGGAATAGGCGAGAACGGAAGAAATTCCCGGATCGCCTGAGCAGGGCGATCCGGTTCCCAAGCAGCGTGGGGCGCCCGGATCACAGGCGCCCCATTTTCTTTGCCCCACGCGAAACGAAGCCAGAGGAGGCTCGTTATGCGTGACGTGATCGAGATCGAGACCAGACGTTTGAAGCTGCGCCCCATCGCCATGAGCGATGCGCCGCGCATTGCGCGCTTCTGCGGCGATCCGGGCGTCGGGCGTAATCTCGCGATGACGCCGCTGCCGTATCTCGAGAACGCCGCCGAAGGCTGGATCATGATCGTGCGTGCGCGCGAGAACGCGGCGGTGCGCAGGAACTTCGTGTTTGCGGTCGATCTCGATGGAGAAGGATTGATCGGCGTTTTAGGCGCCCACGGCAAAAGCGATGACGCCTACGAGTTCGGCTATTGGTTTGGCCGCCCCTATTGGGGCCAGGGCTTCGCTACCGAGGCTGTCGGCGCTTTCGTGGCGCAGGCGCGTCAACTGGGTGCGCTGAACGCCGGTCATTTCGTTGACAACCCAGCATCGGGCCGCGTGTTGTCGAAGACCGGCTTCGCCTACACCGGCGAGACGGAGAACATGTTCTCGCTTGCCCGCGGTGAGCGCGTGCTGTGCAAGCGCATGAGCTTCGCAGGCGCCGCAGATCGCGGCGCCGGTGTGCGTGAATCCGCATTGACGCACTGATTGCGGGGCTGCGATCCGGGACCCATGGTCGATGCGAACTCGACAATCACAGCGTTCGCCCCAACGATGGGTCCCGGCTCTTCGCCCGCGTTCGCGGGCGTGCGGCCGGGAAGCGTGTGAGCAATGCGTGTCGTCCCTCTAACCCCAGACCTTTGGCCCGCGCTTGAAGCGCTGTTCGGCAAGCAGGGGGCGTGCATGGGCTGCTGGTGCATGTACTGGCGCCTGCCGCGCAAGGACTGGGACGCAGCGCGCGGCGCCAAAGCCAAGGCGATGTTCAAGCGCCGCGTGGCTCAAGATGCGCCGCCCGGCGTGCTCGCCTTCGACGGCGATGTCGCCGTCGGCTGGCTGCAGATCGGCCCGCGCGCCGACACGCCGCAATGGAACGGCGCGCGCCGCGTCTCCGCGCCGATGCACGACGCCGACGTGGCCGATGAACGCATCTGGGCCGCGACCTGCTTCTACGTGAAATCAAGTGCGCGCGGGCAGGGCGTAATGGACGCGCTGCTCGCGGGCGCGCTCAAGTTCGCAAAAAAGAACGGCGCCCGCGTCGTGGAAGCTTGCCCGATCGACGGGCGCGCCAGCGCCGGGGCGGCCTATGTGGGGCGCGTCACCACGTTCGAGCGCGCCGGCTTCAAGGAGATCGCGCGCCGGAAGGAAAACCGACCGCTGATGCGGCTCACGCTGAAGCGCTAGCTGCGGAACCGCGCGATAAGGCCGGAAACGAGGGCCCGCGCCTGCTCCCACAAGCCTTCGAAGCCGCCGCCGCCGGCCTGCACGGCGAAGAACACCGCGTACCCGACGATAAAGAGCAGCGGCATCGCCCGTTCCAGCGAAAACCATTTCGCGATCGAGCGTTTGCCTTGGACGGTCGCATACTCGTCGCGAAGCGGCGTGGCGCCGAGCTTGGCCTCCAGTTCGTAGACCTCCTTATACTTCGCCGCCAACAGCACGATGTAATAGGAGTTCGACGTCCGCCAGATCACGCAGGTGAGGGCGAGCGCGAAGGCGCACCAGGCGAACAACCCCGGATCGAGCCCGCTGTCGCCGCTGGCGAGAAAGCCAAGCGCGCCGACCCCGGCGAGGTTCAGAGTCATGAAGACGTTGGAGAGTTCGCGCCGCGCGCGCTTGGCGTCGCGCACTTCCTCGACCATGAGCTTGTAGAGTTCGAACGTTTGGTCGGTCATGACCTGAACCCGGCAATCATGGCGCTTAATTGGTTCTCAAGCCAAGACATTGGGTCACCCGGGATTTGGTAGAAGAGAAATACCAGGTAGGCCAAGATGAAGAGCGAGGGGAGCGCGCGTTCGAGCGAGAACCACGTTAAGGGTCTGCGCGAAATCGCCCCCCACTCCTGGCGAACCAGAGCGAACCCCAACGTCTTCTCAAATTCGTACAACGTTGAGTATCGCGTATTTAGCACGAGCGTGTAGTAGGCGTTTGACGTGCTCCAGAGAATGCACACCATGACCAAGCCGAATACATAAAGTGTGAGGCGTGCGGGATCGCCGGCAATGGCGACTGCTCCTAGCCCGCCGATGTTTAGCGTGATGAAGGTGTTCGCGAGTTCTCGCCTGCCTCGCCGGGCGTCGCGGATTTCTTCAATTTGTATCTTGTATAGCTCAAACGTGCGATCGACGTCCTCGCCCATGGTCCCCTCCAGGCTCGAGTTTTGCCATTCTACCGGCTGTCACCGCGTTTTGTCAGGGCCGCCGCCTTGGAAAAACCGCCGAATTTGCCTAGCTATTGCTGCGGTGCGGCGTGCGGGAAACACGTCGCCGGAGCACATGACAATGGGTTTGCGCGTAGCCGTCGTCGGCGCCACGGGGAATGTGGGCCGGGAGATGCTGGAAATTCTTCAGGAACGCCTGTTCCCGGCGGACGAAGTGTACGCCCTCGCGTCGCGTCGCTCGGTCGGCACTGAAGTCAGCTACGGCGAGAAAACCCTCAAGGTGAAAGACCTCGAAACCTTCGACTTCACCGGCGTCGATCTCGTGCTGATGAGCGCGGGCGGGGCGGTGTCGAAGGAATGGTCGCCGAAGATCGGCGCCCAGGGCCCGGTGGTGATCGACAATTCCAGCGCCTGGCGCATGGACCCGCGCGTGCCGCTGGTGGTGCCGGAAGTAAATCCTGAAGCCGTCACCGGCTACGACAAGCTCAACATCATCGCCAACCCGAACTGCTCGACGGCTCAGCTCGTCGTCGCGCTGAAGCCGCTGCACGACCGCGCCAAGATCAAGCGCGTCGTGGTGGCGACCTATCAATCCGTCTCCGGCGCCGGCAAGGACGCCATGGACGAACTCTGGACGCAGACGCGCGCGCTCTACGTCAACGACGAGGTCGTCAAGGAGCGCTTCACCAAGCAGATCGCCTTCAACGTCATCCCGCACATCGATGTGTTCATGGAGGACGGCTACACGAAGGAAGAATGGAAGATGATGGTCGAGACCAAGAAGATCTTGGACCCTGCCATCAAGCTCACCGCCACTTGCGTGCGCGTACCGGTGTTCGTCGGCCACTCGGAAGCGGTGAACATCGAGTTCGAAAATCCGATTAGCGCCGAAGAAGCGCAGGAAATCCTGCGCGAATCGCCCGGCGTCGTGCTGATCGATCGCCGCGAAGACGAGGGTTACATCACACCGGTGGAATCGGTGGGTGAGTTTGCGACCTACGTGTCGCGCGTGCGCGAAGACTCAACGGTCGAGAACGGCCTCTCGCTCTGGTGCGTGAGCGACAACCTGCGCAAAGGCGCGGCGTTGAACGCGGTGCAGATCGCCGAGCTGATGCTGAACAAGGGCTTGTTCAAGCGCTTGGCGGCGGCGTAGCGGGATCGCGGGCTTCGAGCCCGCCTTTCGTGTGACGTTGAAGAGCGTCCCAGCTTGGCCCTTCCAATGCCGCGCTCCCGGTTAGATAGGAGGGTAGGGTTCAGCTCTATCCATGCCTTTTCGGCAGCAAGTGCTTGAATGTAGGCGATCGTAACGAAATCTGTCCGACCGACTTCACGCCCTCTCACACTGCGTCTTGCTCTGGCACGGGAGGATTTCGAAGTGCACCGAACCTTTGGAAGGTCAGATCATCGGCCGGCGCGGCCGTCGTCGCAGAGATGCTGAGAAGAAAGCCCGAGTCATTTCTCGGTCTGTCCGATCGGTCTCTGAGAAAGTGCTCTTCGCCGCTGTGTTTCGAGAAGGCCCCTTTGCGGGTACGCCGGACACGTGGGGCAGGACGCGAAGCGAACGACGGCGGCATTGCCCGCGGGAATGAACCGAGGGGTCTGGACGTTTTCGGAAACGTCCAACGCGCTGAACCGGCTTAGGGCCATGGAGCTAAGGCTGCTGGGGGCTCAGGAACCAGCAACGCCCGCGAACTCCTGGTCGCCACTCCGGGACAAACGGCTGACTACGGGGCGCGCTCGACGCGCTTGGCGCTGTGCAGCGATGTGCGGCGCTCCCAACAGGACTACCCTCGCGCGTCCGGCGCGCCCCGCCTCCCAATTTCGGGGGTGACACACACGCACGGCAGGCGTCCGCGAAAGCTGGCGCCGGCAGAGGCGTGCGTGTGTGTCACCCCCGAGTGTCACCGCAGAGCACGCAGCACAGACTCTGCGAAAAATGCAGCGGCCTCGCGATCGCGCACGGCTAATCTGCCGTCCATCGCCTATTGCCGCCGTGTGAAATCTCCTGTCGCAAAACTTGCTCGCGCGCACGGGCTGACGAAGCGCGCCTCGCGCCCTACATAAGCGGCGAGGGGACGTGACGTCATCGCCGCTGTGAGCGGCGCTCACACGACCTGTTACGAGAAATGGACGCCGCGCAAAGCGCGCCGCGTAGAGAAGCGCGCTCGCATGTCCCATGTAGAGCGCGGAGGGGACATAAGAGCGTGCGTATCGTGATCGAACAGCCGACAAACTCGGACCTCGATGTCATCCACAGCGTGCTGACGGAGACCTATTGGTCGCCGGGCATTCCGCGGGATACCGTCGCGCGCGCCTGCGCCAATTCCTTCTGCGCGATCGCCCGCGACGACCGCGGTGCGCTGATCGGCTTTGCGCGCCTGGTCACCGATCGCGCCACCTTCGCGTGGCTCTGCGACGTGATCGTGCTGCCGGCGCATCAGGGGCAGGGCCTGGCGCGTAGTCTCGTGCGCACACTACGTGAGGAACCCGAGCTCACGCATCTGCGCCGCTGGCTCCTCGGCACCAAGGACGCGCACGGCGTCTACGCGCCGCTCGGCTTCGCGCCGCTCGCGGCGCCGGAACGCATGATGGAAATCCGCAATCCAACCCCGTACGGAAGAGCAGTTTCGTGACCGACGCCGCCATGCCCCTGACACCCGAAGAAAGCGAACGCAGGAACGGCTTCCTCGCCGCGCTGCTCGCTTACATGATCTGGGGCTTCCTGCCGCTCTATCTAAAGCTCATCCACTTCGCACAGCCGGCCGAAGTGTTGGGCCAGCGCATCCTGTGGAGCATCCCCGCGGCGCTCATCGCCATGTTTGTGATGAGCGGCGGCTGGCGCGTGGCGCTGCGGGACTTCGGCCAGGCGCTGCGGCCCAAGATGCTGTTGACGCTGTTTGCGTCCTCGATTTTCATCTTCGTGAACTGGGGCATCTATGTCTGGCTGGTTCTGCATGAGCGCGTGATCGAATCGGCGCTGGCGTATTTCCTGGCGCCGCTGGTGGCGGTGGCCGTCGGCGTCCTCTTCTTCAAAGAGAAGGTGAGTACGCCGCAGGTCGTCGCGCTCTTTCTCGCGCTCGCCGGCGTCATCGTGCAGGGCTTTGCGCTAGGCGCGCCGCCGTGGATGGCGTTGGCGCTCTGCGCGACGTGGTCGACCTACGCGGTCATCCGCAAGCGCGCGCAAGTGCCGGCCGCGGTCGGTCTCTTGATCGAAACGCTGACTTTGGCGCCGGTGGCGCTCGGCCTCATGTGGTTCGCGGCCCAATCCGCCCCGCTGGCGTTCAACACCGGCTGGGACCATGCCATCCTGCTGGCGCTTGCGGGCCCCGCGACCGCGCTGCCGCTGATGGCGTTCACCTTCGGCGCACGCCGGGTGAGCTTCGTCACGCTGGGTTTGCTGCAATTCGTGGCCCCGTCGCTGCAGTTCGCGACGGGCATTCTGTACGGCGAACCGTTCACGGCCTTGCGCGCGGCCAGTTTTGCGCTGATCTGGGTGGGGTTGGGCTTTTTTGCCTGGGACACGCTCCGCCGCGCACGGATGGCATGACGACATATTACGCGATTGGCGACGTTCACGGAGAATGCGCTCGACTGGAAGAGCTGCATGCCTTCATTCGCGCCGATATCGCCGACAACGGGCACGACTATAAAATCGTCCACGTCGGCGATCTCGTCGATCGCGGCCCCGACTCGCGCGGCGTCATCCAGCGCATCATGGCGCTGCACGAGCGGGAAGGCGAACGCGCCATCACCATCCGCGGCAACCATGAAGAGCTGATGCTGCACGCCTACGACAATCACGAGAGCGTCGGCATCTATCACTGGGCGACCAATGGCGGCGACGAGACGATCTTCTCCTACCAGATGGCCAACGGCCCGCACGACGACTGGCGCCAGTCGATCGACAAGAGCCACATCGCCTGGCTGCGCACACTGCCGACAATCTGGCGTGACGAAGAGCGCCGCCTCGCCTTCGTGCATGGCGGCATCGACCCGAAGACGTTTCCCGATTGCACCGATGAAATCCGGCTGTGGACGCGGTCGCAGAAATTCTTCGATCCCAACCGCTGGCCCGAACGGCCTGAGCTCGAAGGCCTGCTCGTCGTGCATGGCCACACGCCGACCGACGACTTCCGCCCGCACGTCAACCCACGCCGCATCAACGTCGATACCGGCGCCTGTTTCGGCGGCCGGCTTACGTGTGTCGTGCTTGCGCCGGGGCAGGCGCCGCGTTTCCTGACCGCCTGAGCGCGCAGATCAGCACCAGCCACGCGCAGGCTGGTACGATCGGCAGGGAAATATAAGGCCCGATCGCCACCGAGAGCGCAGCGCCCCACGCCGCAAACAGCGCAACGACCTCAAGCTTGTTGCGCGGCGGCGCCAGGAGCGCGCCACCCAGCGCGAGCAGGGCGCTGTCGTAGAAGAAGAGATACGGCGACATCAGCAGCGTCGCGGCGGAGAGCGCAATGCCGCTGGTGCGCCAATCGCGGCTCTTCCAGAACACCCAGCACGCGACGCCCAGCGCCGCAAGCGCGCTGATCGCATGCGTCACCGCCGCCGCCGTCACCGACCAATGCAGGCCCAGGAGATTGCCGAACAAGCTGCCGTAGGTCTGTGTCCCGACAAGCCGGTTGATGATGAGCCCCGCCGAGCGGTCGAGGCTTTCGAGCCAATTCGGCCACGTCTCCCAGCCCCACACAAATCCCGCGACGGCAGCAAAGGCGAGCGTGCCTGCCGCCGCCGCCGCGAACGCGCGCCAGCGGCCGCTGAGCGCGAAGAAGAGCGGCCACAGGATCGCGAGGTGCGGCTTGATCGCGAGCAGCGCGACGAGCAACCCGGCCGCGATCGGCCGCCGGTCGAGAAAATAGAGCGCAAGCCCGCTGACGCCGGCGATGTAGAGTCCGGTCTGCACGGAGCCCGGATGGTACATCGCCGCCGGAAGCGTGATCGCGAAGATGAGCGCGCGTTTGTCCGGCAGCAATTTCCAGGCGGCGAAGAGATAGATCGCGCCGGTAAGCGCCAGCCACAGCATCGCCGAAGGCCCGTATGGAATCCGCGCCAGCAGCGAGTCGAACAGCAGGAAAGTCGGCGGCGAATTATACGGCGCGAAACGCCGGATTTCTGGATTGACCCGGTTCTGGCAGGCGCGCGTCTCCGGATCGGAGTGGACCACCAGCGCCTCGCCATGATTGGCCATATCGCCCGCGCACCAGAAGGCGATGTAATCGCCGAACATGGGCTGGCCGTTCGGCAGCATGTAGCCGCGCGACCCTTCCAGGCGCTGCGCCATCAGCACCAGCATGATGACGGCCACCGCCACCGCGCCGACTTCGAGGCCGATCCGGACCCAGGACTTCCAATTCACAGGCATGCGTAAAGCGCTTCGATCAAAGCGAGCGACCTGGGGTCGCCCATGATGTGGTGGGACTGCTTGTTCATCACATAGCCGACCGAGACGCCCGCGATAGGGTCGCCGAAGCCGCAGGAGCCGCCTGCGCCCGAATGGCCAATGGCTTCCGGATTGGGGCCGTAAAAGCGGTTGCTGTTGCCCAGAACGCCGGTGCGCCAATCGACGTTGAATGGCAGCACCAGATCATCGCCGACAAAGCGGCGTCGCGTCAGCGCATCGAAGGCTTCCTGGCTGACGATGCGGCTGCCGCCGATCATGCCGCCCGTAGCAAACGCTTCGAACAGCCGCGCTACGCCGAGCGCGGTCGCGTGGCCGTTGGCGGACGGAATTTCAATCTTGCGCCATTGCGTGGACCCGCGCACCGGCGCCGCCCACTTGGTGAAGAACGCCGCTTTGCGCGGCGGGGTGATCTCGCCGAACTCGCCGCCGCGCGTCGGCTTCTTCATTTCCGAGGCGCGCGCGTGTTCGCTTTCCGGCGTGCCGATCTGAAAATCGATGCCGAGCGGCGTGCAGATGTCCTCGCGCAAGATCGTGCCCAGCGAACGGCCTGCCGCACGTTGCGCGAGTTCACCTACGATGTACCCCCAGGTGAGGGGATGATAGCCGCTGGCGCTGCCGGGCGGCCACAACGGCGCCAGCGCCGCGATCGCCGCCGCGCACGATGGCGGATCGAGCCAGAGGTCGGGATCGATCGGTTCAAGGAAGCCTGGCACGCCCGCCTGATGCGCGAGCGTCTGGGCGATGGTGACTTTGTCTTTGCCGCGCGCGCCGAATGCTGGCCACAGCGCGGCGGTGGGTGCTTCATAATCCAGCAGACCGTCGTCGAAGAGCTTCGCCATCACAAGCGCGCTCACGCCCTTGGTGGTGGAGTAAACCGGCACGATGGTGTCGCGCGCCCAGGGCCGCGTCTGTTCGCGATTGGCCCAGCCGCCCCAGAGTTCGACGATGACTTGGCCGTCGCGCACGACGGCGAAGCCCGCGCCCATTTCCTCTGCGAGCCCCGCGTCGAACGCGTCGCGCACGCGCTCGAAGCCCGGTGCGACGAAACCTTGCGTCCGCCCGTCGGCCATCACGCCAGCTCCAGCCGCCGCGCGCGCGGCCACGTCACCGGCTCTTCCAACACGTCCTGCGCGGCCGGCAGCAGCAGATCTTCGCTTTCAGCCGCCAGCGAACGCACGATGACGTCATACACAGCGCCTGTCGCGCCCTCGAGCGCCACCGCCGGCGCTTCGCCGCGCACCCGCCGCGCCATGAAGCACGCCTTCAGCAAATCGCCCGCGCCCTTCGGCGCCCGCGGCAGCCGCGCCGTTTCGCAGAACCAGTCGCCCGCCGGCGCTGCGTGCAAGTTGCCCATGCCGAGCGCCGTGCGGATCGAAGTGATGAGCAGAGGTTTGCCGAAGCGGCGGGAAGCGTCGCGCGCCTGCTCAAGCCCGTCGATGGTGCGCCCGGTGATGACGCCCAGCTCGAATACATTTGGCATAAGCCAGTCGGCGTGCGGCACGAGGCCGTTGATCACCGCGTCCGCGATGTCGTCGCTCACGAACAGCTTGCCGTCGTCGCCGATCACCGGATCCACCGCCAGCACCGCGCGAGGGTTCGCCGCCTTGATCCGCTCCGCCGCGTCGAGGATAATCGCGACCTGATCGGGATCGCCCAGATAGCCCACCAGCAGCGCGTCGATCTCGCCGAGCCGCTCATCCGCGGCGAGGCCTTCAAGCAGCGACGCCATCGTGGCCGGCGGCATTGGACCGCCCCCGGGCGCGCCGTGGTCGGGCCGGCGGCCCAGCAGCGTCGTCGGCCATGCAAGCGCGCGCACGCCGAGCCGCTCGATCGCGAAGCCGGCGACAGAATTGCCCACGCGTGCGCCGATGACCTGGCTTTGGATCGACAGAATCGTCTTCAAGCGGCTAAACCCTGCCCCGCAGGCTCACTCTTTCGCCTGTGCGGCCTTCGCGAGCAAGTGATGACGGCACGTCCCCGGCGCTCCTGCCTCTATATGCCCGGCGCCAACGCCAAGGCATTGGAAAAGGCGAAGACGCTGGCAGCGGATGTGCTGCTGTTGGACTTGGAAGATTCAGTCGCGCCGGACGCAAAGGCCGACGCGCGCGATCGGGTCGCCGCCACGGTGAAGGCCGGTGGCTACGGCAAGCGTGAAGTCGTCATCCGGGTGAACGGCGTTGCGACGCCGTGGGGCAGGGACGACATCCGCGCCGCCGCCGCCGCCGGGCCGGATGGCGTGCTCGCGCCGAAGGTTGAGTCGGGCGCGGCCGTGGCCGAACTCGACAACGCTTTGACCGAGGCGGGCCTATCGAAAGACGCCGGTCTCTGGGTGATGATCGAAACCCCGCGCGCGATCCTAAATCTCGCTGAGATCGCCGCCGCCGCACGGGCAACGCGGCTCACCGCGTTCGTCATGGGCCTGAACGACCTCGCCAAGGAAACCCGCGCTCGCGCCGGCCGCGACCGCGCCGCCTTCCACGCCGCCATGTCGCTCGCCGTCACCGCCGCCCGCGCCGAAGGCATCACCGTGATCGACGGCGTCTATAACGACATCGCGGACGCGGCGGGGTTCGAAGCGGAATGCCGGCAGGGGCTGGAGTTTGGTTTCGACGGCAAGACGCTGATCCATCCGAGCCAGATCGACGTGGCGAACTCGGTGTTTGCGCCGTCGGCGGAAGAAGTGGCGCGCGCCCGCGCTGTGATCGCCGCCTTCGCGCTCCCGGAAAACGCAGGCAAGGGCGTGATCAAGGTCGATGGGCGGATGACGGAGCTGCTGCACTTGGAAGAAGCCAAGCGCGTCGTGGCCGTGAGCGAAGCGATCGAGGCGCTCGCCTAAAGACTTGGTCGCGCCAGCATCAGCCAGACGATGGTCAGCACCGCCGCGAACGCCGGTATGCCGCACGCGAACCAAAGCCGGAAAAGCTTGTGATAGGCCGCTGGCAATGCTGTGTCCGCGTCCGCGGCTTCCGCCGCAAGCTTCCGCATCCGCGCTTGCATCCACACCACCGGCAGCCAGAACGCGCCGGTAAGCACGTAGAGCGCCAGCGATAAGACGACCCAGCCTGTGCTCAGCGGCCAGCCTATGGCTTGCGCCAGCAAGGCGCCGGTGATCGGCTGGATCAGCACCGCGCTCGCGGTGAACACCCAGTCCGCAATCACCACGATGCGCGCGACGCCGGCGATCAGGCGCGCGTCGCCGGTCCGATGCGCCATCAGCATGAAGAAGGCGATGCCGGCGCCCGTGCCCAGCAGCACGCACGCGCCCAGCACATGCAGCCAGCGCAGAAAAATCACCCACTCCACGCGCGCTTTGTCTCATATCCGCAAGGTGGTTTCGAGCTTAGGATTGCCGCATGCGTTGGGCCGCTGTCGCTGCGCCGGACTTGGGGGACTTGATCCTGTTCGACGGCGATTGCGTTTTGTGCTCTGGCGCCGCGCATTTCGTGCACAAGCGCGATCGGGCGCAACGCTTCAAGTTTGTCGCCATTCAATCCGGATACGGACGTGTGCTGGGCGCACGTTTCGGGATTGACGCTGACGCGCCCGAAACGAACGCCGCCGTGGTCGACGGCCTCGCCTGTTTCAAGGCCGAGGCGGCTTTGTCCGTGTTGGCGGCGCTACCGGGTTGGCGCTGGGCTCGCATCGCCAACGCGCTTCCGCGCCCCGCGCGCAACTGGATATACGACCGCATCGCGCGCAACCGGTACCGGCTCTTTGGCCGCCGCGACCGTTGCTGGGCCGGCGATCCGGCGCTTGCCGCACGCATCGTCGAGCGTGCGCCATGAAGCGCATCCTGATTGTCGGCGGCGCTGGCGTGTTTGGGCGCAGGCTCGCAGAAGGCTTGCGCGACACGACCGATGCGGAACTCGTGATCGCCGGCCGCTCGCTCGCGCGGGCGGAGGCGGCGGCGCTGGCGGTGCGCGCGTTTGAGGCCGTGGTGCTGGATCGCATGACCGCCACAGCCGACGATATCCGCAAGCTCAATGTCGATCTCGTGATCGACGCCGCCGGCCCGTTCCAAGGCGCGGATCTCCGCTTTTCCCGCGCCGTTATCGAGGCCGGCGCGCATTATCTCGATCTTGCTGACGCCCGCGATTTCGTCGCCGCCTTCCCTTCGCTCGACGCGCTCGCGCGTCAGAACAACGTCGCCGCTATCAGCGGGGCCAGTTCGACGCCGGCGTTGACGCACGCCGTGCTCGACGAACTCCGCGCCGGCTGGAAGCGCCTCGACATCATCCGCGCCGGCATTGCGCCCGCCAACCAGATGGACCGCGGCCCGGCGGTTATGAAAGCCATCTTGACCTGGGTCGGCGCGCCGGTGCGCGTGTTCGAGGACGGCGCCTGGCGCGAGCGGTCAGGCTGGGACGATTGCGGCAAGATCGACGTGCCGATGCTGGGCCGCCGCCGCTTCGCTTTGGCAGAGACGCCCGACCTCGATCTGCTCTTCACTCGCTATGCGCCGCGTGATGCGGCGCTCTTCATGGCGGGGATGGAAGTCTGGCTGATGCAGCGCGGCATGGAGGCCGTCAGCGCCTTGCGCCGTTGGGGCGTGCTGCGCGAACCGGCGCGCTTTTCGGAATTCCTGCGCTTCTGCGGGGATCTGCTGGGGCCGTTCGGCAGCGACACCGGCGGCATGGTGGTCGAAGCGTTCGGCCGCGATGCCGAGGATCGCCCGGTCCGGGCGCGCTGGAGCATGCTCGCGCCGGACGGGCTCGGCCCCTTTACGCCGACGTTCGCAGCGCTCGCCTTGGCGCGTCGTTTTGTTAAGGAGGGCGCTCTGCCGGTTGGTGCGCACGCCTGCGTCGCCATGCTGCGGATCGAAGATTTCGAGCCGGAATTCAAGCGCCACAACTTCAAGACCAAAATAGACGTCACACCGCTCGTCTCACCGTTCGAAACGGCGCTCGGCGCCGACTTCGCGACACTGCCGGCCTCGGTGCAGGCGGCGCACCGCGGCGGCCCGGTGACACGGCTTCGCGGTTGTGCGCGCGTCGAAGGTCCCAGCTCGCCGCTCGCCGAGATTCTGGCGAACCTCTTCGGCTTGCCCCCCGCTGCCGATCAAGTCGCACTTCAGGTCACCAAGCGGCACTTGGGGGAGGTCGAGACCTGGACCCGTGATTTCGGCGGCCGCCGCATGCAGAGCCGGCTCCGGGCGCTCGGTCCGGGCCGCGTGCGCGAGAGCTTCGGGCCGTTCCATTTCGAAATGGCGGTCAGCGCAAACACCGAAGGTCTCCGCATGAAAGTCGTCGGCTGGAAGCTGGGCCCGTTGCCTCTGCCTGCGTTCCTGGCGCCGCGTTCCACCGCCATTGAAACCGGCGACGGTCCTGGCGGTTATGGCTTCGACGTGCCCATCGCCGCGCCCATTCTCGGCCGGCTCACGCACTATTCCGGCGATCTCGCCATGGAAGAGGTTGAAGCGGACGCCGCTCCGGCGGCAAGAGAGAGCGCATGACCAAGTCGAATCCCGGCAATTTCTTCGAAGATTTCCGTCCCGGCCAGACCATCGCCCATGCGACGCCGCGCACGCTCACTGAGGCGGACGCTGCGCTCAACATCGCGCTGACGGGTTCACGGTACGCGCTCTATTCCGCCGACAGCTTCGCGCAGAATTGCGGCTTGCCCGGCGCGCCGATCGATCCGTTGCTCGTCTTCCATACCGTGTTCGGCAAGACGGTGCCCGATATCTCTCTGAACGCCGTTGCAAATCTCGGCTACGCGGAAGGCCGCTTCCTGGCGCCGGTCTATCCGGGCGACACGCTGAATGCGGTCAGCGAAGTGCTCGGCGTGAAGCAGAATTCCAACGGCAAGACCGGTGTCGTCACAGTGCGCACCGATGGCTTCAATCAGGACGGCCTGCCGGTGCTCACCTATGTGCGCTGGGTGATGGTCAACAAGCGTGACGAGACCGCAACGGTCGAGTTCGCGCCGCCGCAGACGCCGTCGCCGTTCGTGCCGCCGGTGCAGCTGGTGCTGCCGATGGGCATCAATTTTTCCAATTACGACTTCACGCTGGCCGGCTCGCCCCACACGTTCGAGGATTACGAAGTCGGGGAGAAGATCGATCACGTCGATGGCATGACGGTGGAAGAGGCCGAGCACCAGATCGCCACGCGCCTCTACCAGAACACCGCGAAAGTGCACTTCGACGCTTTCGGCCAGCACAATTCGCGCTTCGGCAAGCGGCTCATCTATGGCGGCGTCGCCATTTCCATTGCGCGCGCATTATCTTTCAATGGCCTCGCCAACGCGCAGATCATGCTGGGCATCAATGGCGGCCGCCACGTCAATCCGCTGTTCGCCGGCGACACGCTTTACGCCTGGAGCGAAGTGATCGCGAAGGAAGATCTGGGCGACGTCGGCGCGCTGCGCTTGCGCCTCGTGGCGCTCAAGAACCAGCCGTCATCGAGCTTCTATTACAAGACCGAGATCGGCGAGTATTGCGAGCCGGTGGTGCTGGATTTCGACTACTGGGCGGCGATCCCGAAACGAAATGGAACACGTGCTCTCCCGTGAGAGAGAGCTGTCGTCACGCGTAGCGTCGCAACTGAGAGGCGTTGCCGCGGCGAACCACAACGCCTGCGCCTGTGGCTTCGCCCATTCCGTCTCGCGCTTCGCACGAGCCACCTTTTCCGCACGGGAACGGACGTGACCGCGCTAGCTGGTCGAAGGTGACGGCGGCGCCTGCGCTTGCGGCCTGCGCATCAGCGTCAGCAGCGAGAACAACGCCGCTAGCGCCAGTGCGCCGAGCGTCAGCCAGTAGCCTTCTTCCGGCCGCACGTGGATGTTCTCGGCCACAGACTGGCTCAGCTGCCGTTGCTGCTCGGGACTGATGAACGCGTTCTCGTCCGGTTGCTGGCGATCGGATGCGCCGGCGATCTGCTCTTTCAGCTGCGTTTCCAGCGACTGCATGCCGAAATAGGTGACGCCGGTTCCCAGCAGCGCCGAAACCAGCAGACAGATCGCCGCCGCCTGCGCGCGATTGAAGAGGCTCGTCACCAGCCCGATCAGGATGACCGCAAATGCCGCGATGACAACCGCCGATGGCTCGATGTCCTTCAGCTGATCACGCGCGTTTTCCATCATGCCGACCGGCTGCGGGTCGCCCGTCATCAGCTGCCAGCCGGTGGCCTGCAGCATCTCGTTGCCCGAGCACGACACCGTCACCCAGGGCAGGAAAAATGCGAACAGCGCGACGAACTTGGCGATGCGGGCGATCTGGTTGAAATCGATATACATCAGTGCGCCGCCTGTTGTTGGGCCGCGGTCCAGGCATGCATGCGCGCCTCCAGCACGTCCATTGGCACCGCGCCGGCGCTCAGCAATTCGTCATGGAAGGCGCGCACGTCGAAGCGGTCGCCCAAGGCCTGCGTCGCTTCGCGGCGCAGCCGCTGCATGGTGAGTTCGCCGATCTTATAAGCCAGCGCCTGGCCGGGCGTGGCGATGTAGCGCTCAAGCTCGGTCTGGATGTTGTGCGGGGAGAGCGCGCTATTCTCCGCAAAACAGCGGCGCGCCTGTTCGATGTCCCAGCCCATCCAGTGAATGCCCGTATCCGCCACCAGCCGGCACGCGCGCCACATTTCGTAGCTCAGGCGCCCGAAGCGCTCGTACGGCGTCCGGTACATGCCCATCTCTTCACCCAGCGACTCCGCATATAGGCCCCAGCCTTCGACGAAGGCCGTCTCGAACGCGTTGCGGCGGAAGTAGGGGAGTTCGCCCAGCTCCTGCGCGCGTGAAATCTGCAAGTGGTGGCCTGGCATCGCTTCATGCAGCGTCAGCGCGGGCATTTCGTAGAGCGGACGCTGATCGAGGTGGGTTACATTCACCCAGTACGTTCCGCTTTGGCCCTGCGCCGCCGAGCCTTGCGTGTAATAGGCTGTGGTCGAGCCTTCGGCGGCCTCCGCCGGAATGACGCGGATGCCGTAGCTCAGCCGCGGCAGCGTGCCGAACAGGCGCGGCAGCTGGCCGTCGGCGCGCTTGGCCGTTTCAGAGTATCGGAGCACCAGCTCTTCTTCCGAATGCGCGTAGAATTGCGGATCGGTGCGGAGGAAACGCTGGAAGTCGGCAAACGAGCCACGGAAGCCGCTGGCTGCGATTTCGCGCTCCATGGCGGCGCGGATGCGCGCTACTTCGGAAAGACCGAGTTCATGGATCTGCTCCGGCGTCATGTCGGTGGTGGTGTAGCTGCGCACCAGATAGCGATAGAGCGCCTCGCCATTGGTCGCCGAACGCAGGCCTATGCTTGGCCGCGCCGCGGGCAGGTATTCCGTCTCAATGAAGCGCACCGCCTCGCGGTGCACGGGGACGACCTGCTCGCGGATGATGGTCCGCGCCCGCGCCCGGAATTGCTCCTGCTGCGCGGCCGGCATGGACGCCGGCATCTGCGTGAACGGCAGCAACAGCGTCGTTTCCATGCTGTCGGTCTGCGCGCGCGCCGCGGTCAGAGCGCGATCGACTACGATGCGCGGTTGGGTGTAGCCGGTGGCGATGCCGCGGCGGGCGTTGATCATGCTCTGGCGGTAGTAGTCCGGCATCGCCGACAGCCGCGTGATCCAGGCTTCCGCATCGTCAGCAGACCCGATCGGCGTGTTGTAGGCGAGGGCGGGGCCGATGCTGAAGAAGCCGTCGCCGTTCGAGATTGGCGCGCGGCCGAAATCGAGGTCGATGCCCTCGATACTCTGGTCGATGACGCGCAGCAGATACATCCGGTTCAGCGCGTCTTCGTCGGACAGTCCGCGTGTCCGCACCCGCTCCACTTGCGTCTTAAGGGCGACCAGTTCGGCGCGCTGACGCAAGGCGCTTTCGCGCGAGGGGTCCGGCAGCAGACGAAGCGCGGCGCGGTCGCCCTCCGAGGCCGAGGTCATCGGATCGTAGCGCCGCGCCACCTGCTCGTAGGCTGCGACCACGCGCGCCAGCGACGCGTCGCCGCGCGGCTGCGCGAGTGCTGGGCCTGCCGTAGCGATGAGCACCAACGCAGCGGCGGTAATGAGCCTGCGGATCATGTGGATGTCCCCCCGGATTGACCCGAACCTAGCCGTCCCCGGAGGGCAGGCAAGGCGATTGCGTTCATTGACTTGGGGACCGGCGCGCCTAATCTCCGCCGCGCGAGAATCCGCCCCACTATCAATCACCAGAAGGCGCTCCCATGGCCGGCGTATCCCGCCCGGAAGACCGACCCTTATCGCCGCATCTTTCGATCTGGCGCTGGCACGTCACCATGGCGAGCTCGATCCTGCACCGCTTCTCGGGCATTGGGCTTTACGCGGGCGGCGTCTGCTTTGCGCTCTGGCTGATCGCGCTGGCGATGGGGCCGGAGACGTACCGCCTGTTCGGCGAGGTGCTCGCCGCCTGGTATGGGCAGGTAGCGCTCTATCTGATCGTCGCGGCGCTTGCCTATCATGGGGCCAACGGGCTGCGACATCTCATGTTCGACACCGGCAGCGGTTTGGTGCCGAAGAACGCCAACCGCAGCGCTTGGTTCTGCATCTTCATAGGCTTCGCGACACCGATCGCCCTGTGGGCGGCGCTCAATCTCGGAGGTGTCCAATGAGCGCCCCGGAACGCAGCATGCGCACGCCGCTCGGGCGCGTGCGCCACAACGGCGCCGGTCGCGAAGGCACCCGCCACTTCATCGCCATGCGCGTCACCTCGATCGCGCTGACTTTCCTTGCGGTATGGTTTACGGCCGCGGCTGTGCTCGCCATGCGCGACACCGGCTACGATTCGGCGCTCGCCTTCATAGCCAATCCGGTGAACGCGGTGGTGGCGGCGCTGCTGCTGGTGGTCGGCTTCTATCACATGATCATCGGAATGCAGGAAGTCATCCTCGACTATATCGGTAAGCCGGCGATGCGCATCATCCTGCTGCTGCTGAACTCGCTCATACCCATGGCGCTCGCCGCCGCGGCGCTTTACGCGCTCCTGCGCCTGAACTTCGGAGTCTGATCTCTTGGCCGCTTACACCTGGATCGATCACACGTTCGATGTCGTCGTCGTCGGCGCCGGCGGCTCGGGGCTGCGTTCGGCGCTCGGCTGCGCGCAGGCTGGCCTGAAGACCGCCTGCATCACCAAGGTCTTCCCGACCCGCTCGCACACTGTCGCCGCGCAGGGCGGCATTTCGGCTTCGCTCGGCAATATGGGCGAAGACAAATGGCAGTGGCACATGTTCGACACCGTGAAGGGGTCGGACTGGCTGGGCGACCAGGACGCCATCGAATATCTCACCAAGAACGCGCCGGCCGCCGTCTACGAGCTTGAGCACTGGGGCGTGCCGTTCTCGCGCACCGAGGAAGGCAAGATCTATCAGCGCGCCTTCGGCGGCATGACCAAGAATTTCGGCGAAGCCCCGATCCAGCGCACCTGCGCCGCGGCCGACCGCACCGGTCACGCCATGCTGCACACGCTCTATGGCCAGTCGCTCAGCCACAGCGTCGATTTCTTCATCGAGTACTTCGCCCTCGATCTGATTATGGACGAGGAAGGGCGCTGCCGCGGCGTCACCGCCTGGAAACTCGACGACGGCACGCTGCACCGCTTCCGCGCGCAAACCGTGGTGCTCGCCACCGGCGGCTACGGCCGCGCGTATTACAGCTGCACCAGCGCCCACACCTGCACCGGCGACGGCAACGCCATGGTGCTGCGCGCCGGGCTGCCGCTGCAGGATATGGAATTCGTGCAATTCCACCCGACCGGCATCTTCCCCGCCGGCTGCCTCATCACCGAAGGCGCGCGCGGGGAGGGCGGCTATCTCACCAACTCAAACGGCGAGCGCTTCATGGAGCGCTATGCGCCGACGGTGAAGGACCTCGCGCCACGCGACATGGTGAGCCGCGCCATGACGCTGGAAATCCGCGAAGGCCGCGGCGTCGGTCCGAACAAGGATCACATCTTCCTGCACCTGGATCACCTCGACCCGGCGATCCTGCACGAGCGTCTGCCGGGCATTTCCGAGAGCGCCAAGATTTTCGCCGGCGTCGACGTCACCAAGCAGCCGATCCCGGTGCTGCCGACCGTGCACTACAATATGGGCGGCATTCCCACCAACTATCACGGCGAAGTCGTCACCAAGAAGGGCGACGATCCGGACGCCGTGGTGCCGGGCCTCATGGCCGTCGGCGAAGCCGCGTGCGTCTCCGTTCATGGCGCCAATCGCCTCGGCTCGAACTCGCTCATCGACCTCGTGGTTTTCGGCCGCGCCGTTGGTCTGCGCTGTGGCGCGACGCTTGAAGCAAACGCCTCGCAGCCGTCGCTGCCGAAGGATGCGGGCGATGCGCACCTCGCGCGCTTCGATCGCTTCCGCCACGCCACCGGCGCCACGCCCACCGCCAAGCTGCGCGAGCAGATGCAGCGTGGCATGCAAGAAACCTGCGCCGTTTATCGCACCGGACCTGTCCTGGCCGAGGGGGTCGAGCGCATGGCGAAGGTGTGGTCGAACGTCTACGACGTGCGCGTCACCGACCGCTCGATGATCTGGAACACCGATCTCGTCGAGACGCTTGAGTTCGACAATCTGATCGCGCAAGCGATCGTCACCGTCGACGGCGCGGTCAACCGCACCGAGTCCCGCGGCGCCCACGCGCGCGAAGATTTCCCCGAGCGCGACGACGCCAACTGGATGAAGCACACGCTCGCTTGGCTCGACATGAAGACCGGCAAAGCCACGCTCGACTATCGCCCAGTGCATTCGAACACGATGACCAACGAAATCGAGCCGATCCCGCCGAAGAAGCGGGTTTATTGAGTTCGCCAGCATCGGGGATGTCGGTGATATGAGCGTCTTCGAGCATCTCCTGACTCTCGGCTCTTTCGTCCTGGCTCTGGGTATCGGAACCATACTTACGTTTGCAGCCAGCTTGTTCCAACGGCGGCGCGAGGTGCGGTTCTCGGTGGCGCACCTCCTGTGGATGCTGGTGATCTTTGCGGGTCAGATCGCGTTCTGGCTGGGCGCCTACATGTTCAGTGGGGTGGCGCATTCGTCCTTCCCCGCCATCGCGTTTGTCATTGCGCAACCCATCTTGTTTTTTCTGCAAAGCGCTTTCGTCGCGCCCGGCGGCGCGGACACGCTCGACTTGCAGGCTTTTCACCAGAGCAATGGCCGCAGCTACATGGCCATGTTCCTGCTGACGTTAGCGACGCAGCTGGCGTTCATGATGCATGTCGCCGCGGTCAATCCGGCGCTCCATCTCAATGACTTCTTCGTCAGCCAGGGTGCGGCGCTGGCGGTCACGCTGCTTGCGCTTTTGCTCCGTTGGCGTTGGGTGCAGGTGGTTGCGCCGGCTGTGTTGCTTGTGCATCAGGCGATCGGGCTGTATTTCGCCGCGCTTCCGCTGGTGGGTTAGCCCGCGCCGTTCGCCTCATTCCGTCGGCGTCATACGCGCCCTGAGTGCGCGCACGCGCTCCAGCAGCGGCTGCGCTTCTGCGATCGACGCGCCATAATCGAACGTGATCGTCCGCGCGCCAATGCTCAGCGACTCCGCGCCGCCATCGGCGCAATCGGGACAGCCAATTCTCTCAGGCAGGCTGTCGATGCGCGCATTCGCGGCGAGACGCGATAGCTCATGCCATTCACCGGCGTTGAGCGCCGTGGTGAAACGCTGATCCGGCAGCTCGGCGCCGCCGCGCCCGCCACGCGCCGAGCGAACCAGCACTGCACCAGATTCCGAAATCTCCAGCCGCGTCGAACAATAGCCGACGCACATGCCGAACGAAGTCGTTGACACGATTTGGCTGACGGACGCGGACGGTGGCGCGGTGCTTGTCGCACACGCGCCGACGCTGAGCAGCGCCGCCGCGAAACAACCCGTCAGCCAATGCGGGAACACCTTCATGCGATCTCCGTTGCGCCTCGTCTCGGCGCGAAATGACCCGACGAAACTAGGGTTCCCAATCTGAGCGTCAACTGAATGCCGCTCGCGGCGGGTATGCCGTGATCCAAGTCAAGACGAGAACGCCCCCGAAAAGACAGGAAGCACGACCGCGGCGATGACAGAAGTCGTCAGGGCGACCGAGGTGAAGCGCCAAGCAAGTCTCAGCATGGGCTCACCACGAATGAGGCGAGCCGAAGCAGCGGCAGCGCCACGGGCAGGAGCAGCGTCATCGACACAGCGTACGTCAGTAATCGAAGAGCGAGGGCGGTCATGATATTTGTCTCTCTTGATGTCGGCCTGCCGGCGGCGTGTGCTCCTCACGCCGCCGGCCCACGCCGATCAGGCATTTTCCAGTTGGGCTTCGACCGGGTCGGTCCGCACGACGACGGTGGTGGCGACGGGGTAGAACTCGTTACCCGGCATGCCGACGCGGCGCGCGTGTTCGCGGATGGCTTCGCCGTCGGCGGCTTCGTAGATGCAGAAGGCGCCGATGCGGCCGTCTGGCTCGTGCACGACATAGCTGCGGATCCAGCGCACCTTGTCGGGCATCTCCTCGTCGCCGATGCGCGCGGACTTGGCGCCGGCGGCTTCAAGTTCCTTCAGATTGGCCCAGGCGCTGGGGCGGCGGATCACATAAAGCTGCATTTTCGTATCCCTTAAGCGCCGCGCCTCATCGCGTGGCGTGGTCATGGGATACGCCCGCCTGACGCGAGGGTCCTTACCAGCGCCTGATCAATGGCTTATCTTCGGGCAGTGCAGCGCTTCGGAAACTTCGAACTCGATGAGACCGCCCGGAGCCTCAAGCTTCGCGGTGAGGCGATCGAGCTGCAGCCAAAGATCTTTGATCTCTTGGTCTTCCTCACGCGCAATGCCGGGCGGGTGGTCTCCAAGGCCGAGATCATGGACGCCATCTGGCCCGACGTGATCGTCACCGAAGCCTCGCTGCAGCGCGCCGCAAGCCTGTTGCGCACAGTCCTGCGCGATGGCGGCCTGGATTCCGCACTGAAGAGTTTTCCGCGTCACGGCTATCGCTTCTCTGTCGATCAGCCCGACCTGAAGCCGCTCCTGCCGGAGCCAGTGCTGGGCGTGGGCATTGACGCTGCGCGCGCCGCTATCGAAGAGCGCGACTGGTCGAAGGCGGCCGAGCTGTTTGCGGCGTCGGAGCCCACGCTCGGGGCGGAGGATTACGAACTTTGGGCCTTCGCCATCGAGTGCCATGGCAGTCCGTCGGATTCACTTGCGCACTACCGCACCGCACTCGAGCGCTACGAATCAGCCGGCGCACATCAGCGCGCCGCCCATTGCGCAGTCACCGTCGCTAAAATTCACCTGGAGCGCGGGGAGCTCCCGGTCGCCAATGGCTGGCTCGCGCGCGCAGCGCCGCTGCTGGCTGGCGCGGGGCTTTGCGAGACGCAGGCCTACTTGCTCTGGATGCGCAGCCGAGCGCTGGTGTTTGCGGGGCGGCCGGAGGAGGCGCTGAGCTTCGCCGAGCAAGCGCACGCCGCTGCGCGCACCTGTGGTTCGCTGCGCATGCAGGCGCTCGCGCTGGTGTACAAGGGCTTCTACAACGTCACTCTTGGGCGCACCCGCGAGGGACTTGAACAGCAGGACCACGCCGCCGCTCTTGCACTTTCGAGCGCCGTCGATCCCATCACCGGCGCGATCATTTACTGCAACATTCTCTGGTCCTGCCGCGGCCTGGGCGATTGGGCGCGCGCCGGCCAATGGAGCGAAGGCTTCGAGGCCTGGTGCCAGGCGAACTTCGCCAAGACCAGCCCTTCATGCGAGCTTCATCGCGCCGAGGTGCAGGGCGTGAAGGGCACCCTCGCGGAAGCGCTCGCGGGCATCCACCGCTCGATCAAGCATTTGCCCGCCACCGATCCGTGGGCGATCGGCGACGCCTACCGCGTACAAGGCGACATCCGCGCCGCGATCGGTGATCTCGACGCCGCGCGCGAAGACTATGCGATGGCGTACAAATGCGGCTGGGACGCCGAGCCTGGCAATGCGGTGCTGCTGCACGAAGCTGGCGACACCGATGGCGCCATCGCGGCGCTCGATCGTGCGCTTGCCAACGCCAATTGGTTCGGCTTGCAGCGGCGCGGCTGGCTGCTTGCCAACAAGGCGCGCATATGCGCGCTGGCTGGCCGCGAACCGGACGCACGCGCCTGCCTTAAGCTGATCGCCGAGACATACGACGACTGGCCGAGCGCGGCGGTCCGTGCGCTGGCGCTGGAAGCGGAAGCGAACTTGCCGCGCAATGGCGATGCGGCAAGTGCTCTGCAGCAGCTCCATCTCGCGCGCCAGCTCTGGACCAGCATCGGTTCGGACTACCAAGCCGCGCGTCTGCGTCTCGAACTCGCACGTGTGATGCTTGTCGCCGGCGACCGGGCAGGGGCGTTGGTGGAAGCGCATTGCGCCTTCGCCACGGCCGAGCGCATCGGTGCGAGCGTACTGAAGCGGGACGCCGCCGCGCTGACCGGGACTGCGGACGCCAAATAGCGGCGAACCGAGGCTTCGCGCCACGTCATCTTGACGCTCCGCGCCGCCGGGCCGAACACTTCGCGTAATCATTCACGGGAGCACACCGTATGGCCGCAATCGGTTACGTCTGTATCGGCACCAGCGATTTCGATCGCGCCACAAAGTTCTACGATGCGCTGCTGGGCGAGATCGGCGGCAAGTCGCTGATGCCGACGCCGCAGGGACTGCTTTATCGCCTCGCCTCCGGCTGCATGCTGATGGTGACGCGCCCCTATGACGGCGGCGCTGCGGCCGCGGGCAACGGCAATATGGTCGCCATCAATGTCGATGCGCAGGATGACGTCGCGCGCGTGTACGAGAAAGCTCTGGCGCTCGGCGGCCAGTGCGAAGGCAAACCCGGACCGCGCGGCGCTTTCGGCGAGTTCGCGTACTTCCGCGATCTCGACGGCAACAAGCTCGCGGTCTTCTATAGCGCGCGCCAACAGCAGCAGAAGCAGTAGCGCGCGTTGCCGCGCCGTCGCCGCCTAAGGCGAGGGCGCCGGCGCCTGCTTCTCGTCGTCCTGTCCTTGTGTCGCTCGGCGCAGCACCTCTTCTAGCGGATTGCGCGGTCGCTGCTGCGGCTGCTGCGCCGGTTGCTGTTGTTGCGCCGGCTGCTGCTCCGTCGTTGTGGTGGTCGTCGTCGTGGCCGTGTCGGTGGTCGGCGCGGCGCCGCGTCCGAACAGGGCGTCGCCCAGCGCCGACAGCGGGCTGCCGCCGTCCTGTTGGCGCAGGATCTGTTGTAATTGCGTTTGCGCGACGTCTTCGATCGCGACGCGATATTGCACGCGTGACCAAGGGCCCGACACCCGGAAGGGGACGCCGATGCCCCGCACCGCCGCGTCGCCGCCTTGGCCTTGCGCATTGTTCACCGCGCGCGGCGCGATGCGCATGTCCAGAGTCTGTGCGCCGATATCGACGAGCCCGGCGCCCTCGAGCCTCACATAGGGGTTGAGCAGACGCAGATTGTTGGTCGCCGCCACGCCGTCGGCGACCTGGAACGAGGCGCTCAGCTCGGCGAAATCGGTGTCGCCGCCGCCAGCGCCCACCTGCGAGCCGCTGACCGCCGCCGTCACCATGCGCGCCACTTGCGCGAGGTTCACGCCCTTCCACTGCCCGTCGTTGAAGGAGAACGACGAACTGCCGCGCAGCGTGCGCATGATCGCCGCCTGCGAGCGCCCGGCGCCAACCAATGAGGCGCGCAACCGTCCGCGCCCGACGATCTTGTCGAAGCCGATCGCGTCGGTGAGCAGGGGCTCGGCCTCCACGTTCTGCGCATCGAGTTCCACGGCGACGCGCGGTGTCGCCTGTGAGCCGTCGGCAATCAGGCGCGCCGTTCCGGCGCCGCCATAGAGGGCGATCCGCGTCAGTCGCGCGTCGAGCGCGCCGTTCGCGACCCGCAACGCCATCGCCACGTTGCTGAAGGTCAAGCGCTGGAACTTGAGCGTGCCGACGGCGAGCGCGATCTCGGCGTCGAAGGCGCGCAAGCCCGACAAGTCGATGGCGTCTGTGCTCCAGGCTGTGTTCGTCGAAACCCCGCCGGCCTGCGCGCCTTGCGCCGGCGCCGGCAGGTAGGGATTGAGATCGACCGTCGCGCTGTTGAGGTCGCCGTTGATGCGCAGCCGGCCGCTTTCCTGATTGATGAAGGTAAGCGCCCCGCGCGCGTTGATCGCGTCGAGCGTCAGCGCGGCGTCGGTCAGCGCCGTCGTTTCCCCTTCGTGCCGCATCGCGCCGGTGATGCGATAGGCGCCAAAGCCGCCGCCCTCGGCCATCGGCGAGCCGATCCAGGCCATCAGCTGACGCAGGCTGGCGCCGTGCGCCTCAAGCTGTCCCGCGAGCGCGCCGTTGGCGGCGTTGAAGGCGCCGTCGAAACTGGCCTCCAGCGGGCGACCGGAAATTTCGGCGCGTAGCGGCGTCTCACCTTTCTCAAGCACCGCGCGGGGCGAGCCGATATCGGCGCTCGTGCTCATCCGCTCGCCGCGATAGTCGAACTGCGCTTCCATGCGTCCAGGCTGATCGAGCGACGCGAGCGAGAGACTTGCGTCGACATCGCTCAGAGTCATCGGATCGCCGTCAGCCCCTTGGAAGGTAATGACGCTGTTGGCGAGGCGAACGTCGTCGAGTCTTAGATCCTCGATGGTCGTCTGCTGGTCCGACGTCTGCTCGGTCGGGAACGTCCAATTGACGGCGCCGTCGCGCTTCGCCGCGAGATTGATCTCGCCGCCTTCGAGGATGAGCTGGCGGACTTCGATGTCGCCGCGCAGAAGCGGCATCAGCGCGACCGCGAAGACAAGCTTGTCGGCGGCGAAGAACGGCTTGTCGGCGTCGAAGCCGTCCGGATTGGAAAGCTGCGCCTGTTCTACGGAGAAGCCGAGCGCTGGGAAAAAGGTGACGTCGATCTTGCCGCCCAGCGTGAGGTCGCGTCCCGTCGCTTCCTCGATGCGGCGCTCCGCCTCGCGCGCGGCGAGCTCTTTGGGGAAGAAGGCGATGAACAGTACGGCCGCCACGACGACCACGCCCACGACGCCGCCCAGGACGATGCCGATGGTTTTCCAGTTGAGCTTCATCGCTCTCCCCCGATTCAGCCTGAAACCTAGTGCCGCCACGCGCCGAAATCGAGACATTGTTCAGCGCACTTTGCCGCGCGCGCAGCTTGCGCTATCCCCAGGTGCATGAACGGATTTTGGGCGGCGTTGATCGCGGAAATCGGACCGCGCCGGAAGCGCATGCGCGAAGCGCTTGGGGATTGGGGCGAAGGCCTCTCCGGCTTCGTGCTGCTGGGCGGAATGGTGGTCGGCTCGCTTGGCCTATTCGCGCGCCCGTGGATGTTGGGCATTGCGCCTTGGGGTTTGGCGATGCCGTTCGTCTGGGCCGCGGGTTATGGCCTCATCGATTGGCGCCGGCAAGCAGCGCTCGCTCGCGCGCAAACGAGCGTTCACGAAGTTGGGAATCTTGATGCAGCGAATGAGCAGATTTCGCGCACCTATGATTGGCTCGCGCTGCTTTGGGGTCTTGCGTGCGCAATTGCGGGCGTTGCCGCCTTCATGATGTCCTGGACTGAGCCCGAGCCGCCGCCATGGGAGCCGCCGGCGGGGACCGTCTCCGTCGACATTGCGCCTTGATCGTGAGCATCATCCGCGCCGCGGACCTTGAGCCGGTTTCGCGACGGAGGAAATTCCAGTGGCGCAGAATCCGATCGCGGGCCTGATCCCCAGGGGATCGTTGGGCCTGAAGCTGCTGCTTGTCTGTTTGCTCGTGCTGGCGATGGGCATTCCGCTGCTCATCGTCGCCGGCCTCGTCGCGGAGCGGCAGGGCCGGGCAGGGCAGGTCACCGCCGAAATCGGCGGCGCCGCCGGCGGTCAGCAGGTGGTCGGCGGGCCGATGCTGCTTGTCCCCTATGTCCGCAGCGTGAACGTAACCAGCGATTCAGGCGCGGTCACGACGCGCACGGAGCGAGGGTCGTATGTCGTCTTCGCCGAGACTGGCGCGGCCAACACCCAACTCAGTGTGGAGGATCGGCGCGTCGGCATCTATCGCGCCGCCATCTACAGGGCGGTGACCGATTTCAACGCCTCATTCAAGCCCGCAGCGGCGTTGCGCGGCGTCGATCCTTCGTATCAGTTCGATTGGACCGGCGCGCGCATTGTCATGTTCGTGCGCGACAGCCGCGCGATCACGGACGCCGCGCAACTGCGCTTCGCAGACGGCGCCACCGCAACGCTTGAACCGATATCCGACCTGAGCGTCGCGGCTCCTGCGCCCGATCAGATCTATTCGCGCCCCGACCTCAGCTCGACGCCGCGTTACGACGTCCCCAGCGGCCTGCAGGCTTTCGCCGCGCCGGCGCCGCTCACAGGCGGTCCGGCGGATTTCACGGTGCAGACGCGGCTCGAACTGACCGGCGCCGAACGCTTCTCAATCGCCGCGTTTGCGCAGGACACCACCGCGACGATCCACGGCGATCGCCGCGACGCACGGCAGGAAGGCTACTTCCAGGCCGCGCAGCCGCTGGCGCACGGCGCCGACGGGGCCTTCACCGCATCCTGGCGCGTGCCGTTCGTCGCGCGTGGCATGGAGAAGGCGGCCGATCTCAGCACCTTCAACATCGGACTTGCGTCGCAGCGCGACATGGCGGTCAGCTTCGTTGCGTCCGACGACATCTACACTGGCGTCATGCGGGCGGTGCGCTACGGCATCCTCTTCATCGGCATCGTTTTCCTGGCGACGCTGATTTTCGAGGCGGTGAGTGGACGCAAGGCGCACCCAGCGCAGTACATCCTTGTCGGCCTGGCGCAGTGCGTCTTCTACCTGCTGCTGCTCTCGATGACGGAAATCATCGGCTTTCCCGTCGCCTTTGCGATCTCGACAGGCGCCACCGTCGCCTTGCTCGGCTATTATGCCGGCGCGTCCTTCAACTCGGCGGCCATCGGCGTGCGCGCTTTCATCGGCATCGCCGTGCTCTACGGCGCCATGTACGTGCTGATGACGCTGGAGGACCTCGCCATGCTGGTCGGCGCCTGGGTTGCGTTCGGCGTGATCGCCGCGACGCTCATCACCACCCGCAGGATCGACTGGTACGGCCGTAGTTCCTCGCCAAATGCGAGCACCGAAGCCGCATGATTTGGCTGCCGGCAGCGCGGCGGTCAGGCCGCGCTGCCGGTAGATTTCGCCCGAGGACTCGTATCGGGACGGCGCCCGCCGCCTCGGCGCTCGATGATCCGCGCCAAGGCCTCAGCGGACCAGTCACCCTTGGGCGGCCTGCCTGGAACACCGGATCATAACGCCGCTGCGCCCGCCTGTCGCTTGACCTCTGCGGCGGCGCTCGCCATCACGTCCGCATGGTCGAACTTACGCTGCCCAAGAACTCGCAGGTCCGCGCCGGCAAGCGCCACGCCGCCCGCAAGGGTGCGAAAAGAGTGCGCAATTTCAAGATCTACCGTTACGACCCCGACAGTGGCGAAAACCCGCGCTGGGATACTTACGAACTCGATCTCGACAGCTGCGGGCCGATGGTGCTGGACGCGCTCATCGCCATCAAGAACGACATGGATTCGACGCTCACGTTCCGCCGCTCATGCCGGGAAGGGGTCTGCGGCTCGTGCGCGATGAACATCGACGGGCGCAACACGCTCGCCTGCACCAAGGGCATGGATGAATTGCCGGGCGGCACGATCACGGTCTCGCCGCTGCCGCACCAGCCGGTGATGAAGGACCTGGTGCCTGACCTCAACAACTTCATGGCGCAGTACGCGGCGATACAGCCATACCTGCAAACTGAAACCCCGACGCCGGACCGGGAATGGCTGCAGAGCCCGGAGGAGCGCACCAAGCTCGACGGCCTCTACGAGTGCATCCTCTGCGCCTGCTGCTCGACCTCTTGTCCGAGCTATTGGTGGAACAGCGAGCGCTTCATGGGACCGGCGGCGTTGCTGCAGGCTTATCGTTGGATCGCCGACAGCCGCGACGAACATCAGGGCGAGCGGCTCGATGCGCTGGAAGATCCGTTCAAGCTCTATCGCTGCCACACCATTATGAATTGCGCCCAGGTTTGCCCGAAGGGGCTCAATCCCGCCAAGGCCATCGCCGAGATCAAGAAGGCGATGGTGGAGCGCAAGGTGTGAGCTTTCCGGCCGACTTCGTCTGGGGTGCGGCCACCGCCGCGCACCAAGTCGAAGGCGGCAACACCAACAGCGATTGCTGGCTGCTGGAGCATGCCAAGCCCAGCTTGTTCGCCGAACCCTCCAACGACGCCTGCGACCATGCTGCGCGCTATGCCGACGACATCGCTGTGCTCGCGGCGCTTGGGCTTAACACCTACCGCTTCTCGATCGAATGGGCGCGCGTGGAACCTGAGGAGGGCGCGTTCTCCCAGGCCGCGCTCGATCACTACAAGCGCGTGATCGATGCCTGCTGGTCGCGCGGCGTGCGACCGATGGCGACCTTCCACCATTTCACCAATCCGCGCTGGGTCGCGCGCGACGGCGGCTGGGCTGACGATCGCATCGCCGAACGCTTCGCGCGCTATTGCGAATTCACCGCCGGCGTCCTCGGTGGCGAGCTCGCCTACGCCTGCACCATCAACGAGATCAATATTCCCGACGCGCTCTCGGAATTGATGCAGCGCGTGAAGGCTAAACATCCGGACCGCAAGGCCGCCGCGGAGCAAGTGCTCGGCGCACCCATCGAGGCGTTTTACCTCTTCGCCGGCGGCAACGGCTACACGGAGCGCGCGCTCCGCGCCCACATGCTTGCGCGCGACGCGATCAAGACCGCCGCGCCGCACGTGCCGGTCGGCATGACCATGTCGATTCAGGAGTGCGAGGCTGAGCCTGCCGATGCGGCGCAAGCTGCGCTCCGCGCCTACAAGGCGCGGGTCTATGCGCCGTACTACGACGTCGCCAAATCCGACGACTTCCTCGGCGTCCAAACCTACACGCGCACGCTGTTCAGCGCCGATGGCAAAGCCAGCCGCCGCCCGCCCGAGGGCGCTGAAGTCACGCAGATGGGTTACGAATATCGCCCGCAAGCGCTTGCCGCCGCGTGCCGCGACGCGTGGTCCGCGACCCAGACCCCGATCCTCGTCACCGAAAGCGGCATCGCCACCAAGGATGACGGCCGCCGCCGCGCTTTCATTCGCGCAGCACTTGAGGGCGTCGCGGCTGCGATGGCGGACGGCGTTGACATTCGCGGCTACGTCTATTGGACGCTTCTGGACAATTACGAATGGATGAGCGGCTACGCGCCGTTGTTCGGGCTCGTCGGCGTTGACCGCCGTACCATGGCGCGCGCGATCAAACCGTCTGCCGTGATGCTTGGCCAAATCGCCCGCGCCAATGCACTGGACGTTCAAACGGCGGAGAGCGATGTCGCGCTCTCCGCCGTTGGCGCTGCTGTCGGCGTCGGCTCGAACTAGCGCTCTACTGCCGCTGGAATTCGCCGTCGATGACGATTTGCGCCGTACCCTGGATGAAGCCGGGCAGGCTGTAGTCGGCCAGGTTGATGTTGGTGGTGGCCCGATAGCCGATGATGGCGGCGCCGCGCTGGTTCTGGCCCGCGCCGATCAATTCGACGTCGAACGTAACCGGTTTGGCGACACCCTTGATGGTCAGTGTGCCGTCGATCTGGCCGTGATTGGCGTCGGTGCGGCGGAAGGCGGTCGAGACGAAGGTCGCAGTCGGAAACTGCGCGGCGTTGAGAAAGCGCGGCTCTTGCAGTTCGGCCGCGAAGCCGTCCACCGGCGTGGCGATCGAGGCGACCTGCACCGTCACGTTCAGCCGATTGGCGCCGGCGTTCGCCGGATCCCAGGCGAGCTCGCCGGCCACCGCGCCGAAACGGAAGATTTCGTAGGAGAACCCGCCGTGCGGCACGCGTGCGATGACCGCGGTGTGGTTCTGGTCGATTCGATAGGTTCCGGCGGGCGCGGCGCTGGCGTCGGCGGCGGGCTGGGCGTTGGCGGCGCTGCTGAATGCGAGCGCAAGCCCTGCCACGGCGACAGCGACGAAACGGCGATTGATCATGAGCATCCCCTGCAAAGTTGGCGGCACGGAACGTGGCATGCCGCGACGACGATTTCATCGTCCCTGCGCATGCGGCGTTACGCCGTCGCGGTCACATTGCTGTGCCCGAGGGTGAGGTCGCGGTTCGTGTCAGCTCACTGGCGCGTCCAAGCCTGGCGTCCAGTCGTACAACGGGCGCGTGCGGCCGTCGTCGAATCGAACGCCCGCCGGCGCGGTGATCAGGCCTGGCCGCGTGGGCGCGCCGCGTACGGCGATCGCCACGATGCCATGTACGTTGGCGGGGATGACTTCGCCCGGATCGCTAACGCCGTTGCGATTGCTGTCGCGCCACAGCGACAGGCCGCCCAGTTCGCCGCCGGTGAGCTCGCCATCGCGATCGTCGTCGAGCGCACGAAGCGCCTCGAACCCGTCGCTCCAAAACACGCTCCACGTGCGCTGTCCGATCATGTCGAAGCCCGAGCGCACATGCCCGCGCCACTCGGGATCCCACACCAGCCAGGCCGCGTCTTCTGTGAGCCAGCCTTGCGCGCGCGTATCGCCGGTGCCGGCGAAGTCGAACGCTACGTCCGAATTCACGTCGACGATCCGATTGAAGGGCCGGTCGGCCAGCGGCACCACGATCGGCGTTACGTAGATCAGGGGCTGACTGGCGTCGAGCCGCGCACGTAGTTGGGCGACGCGTGCGCGATCACCGTGGCTCTTGGCGAGATGCGAGAGGTGCTCGGCCGCTTCGGTGAGCACGGCGTGGTCTTCCCACTCCGATGTTTGCCCTGCCAGGCGCGGCAGACCCAGCCGAATGATGGTGCGCAATTCGCGCCGCGCCTGATTCAAGCGGCCCATGCGGTCGAGCACGTAGGCGTAGCCCAAGCGCGCGCGGATATTGTTCGGCTCCAACTGCAGCGCACGGACGTAATGCGTGCGCGCCGCTTCGAGCCGCGCCAGCGCGGCCGCGCTCGGAGACGCGGGGAAATTACTGTCGAAGATCTCGGTGACCGGCCCAAGATGGAAATAGAACGCCGCGCAGCGGTCGTCCGGCCCGAAAGTCGGCGCATCCGGCGGCGGGGGCCCATAGCGGGTCGGAGGGACTTCGGAGCACAAGATGCTGCCGGCCATGGCGAGTTGATCGTTCTCGCGCATGTAGGTGAAGTTCGAATTGTCACGTGCGTAAGCAAGAAGGTTGAGGCGCGCGAGCGTGCTTTCGCGCTGCGCTTCGGGCACGTCCGCCATAGCGGCGACATTCTCGAGAGCGCGATCGATCGGCGCCTCATAAATGGCTTGGGGCGGGGGGATATACGGGATCGCGGCCGCGCTCACGGCCAGACCGATCCAGAATGCTAACGCCAGTCCAATACGGGCGCGCATGGAGACCTCTCCTCCTATACCCGCCCCTCGCATCGATGATCCTGCGCCGCGTTGCGGGCGGCGTCCATGGCCAAATTTTCACGATCGATAGATTTCGCGTGATGCCGTTCAGCTGCCGTTCAGCCCGTTAACTTCTTCGGCTCCGCTTTCGGCGGATCGCGGTAGGCGCACTCCGGGCCGGCAGGATCGTAGGTTGCGTCGGGCGAGCCACCCAGCACGCGCTCCACATAGTGCTTGATCTTGCGCGTGATGCTGGTTGCGTCGCCGGTCACCTGTTCAGCCGGGATCACCGGGCCGAAGTGGAGGCTGTAGGTTTTGCCGCGCTTGTTCAGTAGTTCGTGAAAGAGGGTGATGTCGCGCAGCTCTGCCGAGAATTTCGCGAAGGTGTGAAACCAGAACGCATACGGCCCCGCCACATGGCATGGCACGATCGGCAATTCGTACTTGCGCGCCAGCGACACGCCGGTCGCCATCCATTCCGGATCGGTCAGCACGCCGTTGTGCTGGCGCGCGAGGCGTCCGGCGGGGAAGATCACGATCGGCTTGCCGAAGGTGACGGCTTCCTCGGTCATCTTCAGCGTTAGGCGCGTGCGCTCGCGCGTGCGCTTGCCCAGCACCCATTCCACCGGGATGAGCGTCTCGCTGAAGCCGGGCGAAACGCGGTGTGCGTCGGAGTTGGCGTAGAAAAGCACGTCGGGACGCGGTTGCTTCACAGCATCGTACACCGCGATGCCGTCGGTGATGCCGGTGGGATGGTTGGCCAGCACAAGGAACGAGCCGGTGGGCGGGATACGTTCCAGTCCGCGCACGTCGGTTTTGATGCTGAGCAGCGCCGACACGAACTCCAGCGCCTCGCGCCCGCCCATCGGCGCGATCTGGTCGGCCATGTAGACGGCCTTGTCGTAGTTCAGCACGGAGTAGAGCAGGGGCCTGAGGATCGGCCACCAGGGTCCGTTAGACAGGTGCGGCGCGCGCTCCTCGATCAGCACATCGACGATGTGCTTGGCGGGCTCGCCGGTCTGCGGCACTGGGGTGTTATTGGCGGCGGCGTCCATCGACGTCATCGGCAGACTCAGAGCTCCAAACTCAGTCCGCTAAAGCATGGGTTCCGCCCGGACGCAAAGCCGCATCGCTTGCTTTCGCCAGCGCGAACGGGCTTACCTCCGCACTTCTCGTGAACGGAGCCGCAATGACCTCGCCCCTGGCCGCCTACCATCAGCGCCTGGCGGCGGGCGAATTGGAGGCGGACGCCGCGCAGGAAGAGGCCGCGCGAAAGCTGGACGATCTCGCGCAGGCGCTGGCGCGCTGGCGGCCCGAGGCGTGGTTCGGCAAGCATGCGCCGCCGCGCGGGCTCTACCTTTGGGGCCCGGTCGGGCGCGGCAAGTCGATGCTGCTCGATCTCTTCTTCGAAGCGGCGCCGGTAAAGAAGAAGCGCCGCACCCACTTCCACGAATTCATGCTGGCCCGCCACGCGCACCTGCGCGACCTGCGCGCCAAAGGCGTCGGCGCCGATCAGCTTATGGTGCAGGCCGCCAAGCAGGTGGCGGACGAAGCGAACCTCCTCTGCTTCGACGAAGTGCAGGTCACCGATATCGCCGACGCCATGATCCTGGGGCGCCTGTTCGAGCAATTGTTCACTGACGACGTCGTCATTGTCGCCACCTCGAACCGGCGGCCCGACGATCTCTACAAGAACGGCATCAATCGTCAGCTCTTCACGCCCTTTATCGATCTCATCAAAGCGCGCGTCGATCTGGTTGAAGTCGGAGGGCCGCACGATTTCCGTCTGCGCCAGCTGATGGCGGCGCCGGTGTACTATGCGCCGCTCGGCCCCGCTGCGGCGGAGAAAATGGACGCCGCCTGGTCGCGGCTCACGCACCACGCGGCGCCGCAGGCTTGCACGCTCGACGTCAACGGCCGGGTGCTGCGGATCGAACGCGAGGCCGCCGGCGTGGCGCGTTTCACCTTCGAAGAGCTCTGCGCCCGCCCGCTGGGCGCTGCGGATTATCTCGAAATCGCCGAGCGCTTCCACACCGTGCTGCTCGAAAACATTCCAAAGCTCACCCCCGCCATGCGCGAGGAAGCCGCGCGATTCCGCACCCTGATCGACGCGCTCTACGAAGCGAAGGTGAAGCTGGTGGCGAGCGCGGACGCACAACCGGAAGCACTCTATCCCGCCGGCGATCAGAGTTTTGAATTTGAGCGCACCGCCTCGCGCCTGATGGAAATGCGTAGCGAAGGTTACCTGGCCTTGCCGCAGCGGGATGCGGAGTGGAAGCGCGGCGTGGTGGAGTAGGGTGACGGGTAGGGCCACCGCTCACCCTCGGCGGATGACCTCGCGCGCTGCGTGCTTGCGAGCGCGGTATCCGGTTGCTCTAATGTGTCGCGGCGATTCACTTTGCTGCAGTGGTGGATCGGCACGGGGCGATTTTCACAAATCGATTTCCTGACATCGCGCGCAGTGAGGGCGCGGGCGCGATAGCGGCGGTCGACGTCCTCGGTGCGGACTTAGGGGAGATGGCGCATGCGTGGATGGATTTTGGCTGTTGCGCTTTGTGTGTCTGCGCCGTTGCAGGCATTTGCGCAGGACGGCGCCCCGGCGAACGCGTATGCCGTGCCCACAGAGACGATTCAGTCGGGTGGCGCACGCGCCGGGTTCATGGAGACGGGGTCTTCGGCCGGCGGTTATTCGTGGATCAGCCGCAGCTCAGCGGCGAGTTCGAATGTCTTCGGACGCCAGCGGCAGACGACGACCGCCACGTTTCACTTCGATCGCGGTGAAGCGAACGTGCTGCGCGGCGCCTGCCGCATGCGTTCGGAAGGCACCTCGATGTTCGGCGTGCAGTGGAATCAACGGACGACGCAGCTCTATACGTGTGAAATGCGCGACCAGGCGCCGGCGCAATATGCGCTGGAAGTCGCGGTGCCGGCCTTCAACCAGGGCGGATTCAGCATCGGCGGTTTCAGCGTCAGCGCCGAGCGCGACATCGACGCGGGCATGCAGGCGATCCTGCACGCACGGATGGTCTATAATGGCGTCGCCTACGAGGCGTCACCGATCGGTTTTGCGCGAGAATCCATAGCCGTGCGCCGGGTCGTCACGGGTTATGCAATCAGCCGTGACGGTCATCCGGTCGGACGGATCGAGTTTCACGGCAATTCGTCCAACCAGAGTACGATCGTGCTGCCCTCGGCTGAGACCGACGGGCGTGAAGCCGTGCTGTTCATGTCCCTGACGCTGCAAGCGATGCCGGATGTGTACTCGTCCACAGGTCGCGACGCAGTGATGCCGCACTAGCAGAGGACGAAAGCGCGATCGGCGCCTCCACGCGGTCCGCCGGATTCAGCGTGCGTTGGCGCGGGTCAGGCCCGGTTAGGCTTGGCTTGATCGAAACGGCTACTCATTCAACCATCACCGCGGAGGCGCCCATGTTGAAGCGTTCGAAGAGCATTGCGGCCATCGTCACCATGTTCGCACTGGCGGCGTGCAATCAAGCGCCGCAGGGCGCGTCCAGCGAAACCGAGACGGCGGCGACGCCGCCTCCCGCGGTCGCCAACATGGCGCCGCTTGCCTACAACGTCTCGAAGCATAGTCCGTTGCTGGGCGAGGCCGTGCGTACGGCGATATCGCAGGATTTCAACGGCGCGCCTTTGAGCGCCCCGCCGGCGCAACACCAAATCACTGCTGCGGACGTCCGCTGCCGCACGCTCAACCCGCCGTCCGGCGCGCCTGACTGTTCGGTGACCTATGCAGCGGGCTCCGAGCCGGTAGCGATCACCGGCGAAGACGCATCGGCGCTGTTCGACGCGCTTGCAGCGGCGGGCGTCCAGGACGACGCCGGCATGGGCCACGTCACGCGCGCGCTCACCGCGCTGGAATGCACAGTCGATGACGCCGTGGCGCAAAATACGCCGGCCAATGGCGACCAAGTCGCCGGCTTCTCGTGTCGCTTCACGCCCGCTTGACACGCAGAGGCGATCCGCGCCTTCCGCATCCGTGATTTCGCGATGAAGGCGGCGGAGCGAAGGCTCCGCCGCCTCGCGAAAAGCGACTACCTTACCGGGCACATGAAGCGACGGTAGAAGCGTCCACTCTGGTTGTTGTCGACGATCACGCCTCGGCTCGAATCGTTGCCCGACGGCGCCGCCTGACAGCCAGGCGGTTGTCTGACGCCGTCCTCAAAGTTCTGAACCTGCTCGGTGGTGAAACTCTGAAAGTCCGGGGCCGCGCGCACCATCAGGTTGTTTGCGCGGCCGAAGCCGATCGATGCGCCACGTGCAGCGCCCGACTCTATCATTACGACTTGGACCGCACTGTCGCCGCTCTCGCGCAGATAGGCGATCGCCTGCGAGAAGCAGACGCCTCCGCCTAGCAATCGCTCTGACGCCGCACAATTGCCGGGCGTCGCAAGGAAGACGTTCTCACCGTAGAATTCCCACAGCGCCAGACCGAGCGTCGCTTCCGGAGGGCCGCAGCGCTCCTCCAGTTGCGGCGTCGCCGAAAGGCCGCTCTCTGCAGACGCGACGAGGAAACGCATCGGTCCGGTGGGCGCGCAGCCGTCTTCGGCATTCAGCAAGCTGCGCTCGAAGATGCGCCGGTGGACGTTGAATCTGTCGCGCCGGCGCCGAATTTCATACTGCGCCGTATCCGCGAGAAACTGGCCAGCGCTGGCGGGCGCAGGGACGCCCAGCATCACCACCTGCTCCAAGTTCGGATTGGCGTTCAGCTGCGCGACCGCATGGGCGAAACACATCTCGTCGCGCAGGACCGCTTCCGGCGGGCAATCGGCGACGATGCTGGCAAGCGGCATGCTTGTGCCGGATATCACCTTGGTACCTGCCGGCGGCCAAGTCGGACCCGAGATCGCCGGCCGCGCGCCCGGCGTCGGCGCCGCAGCGGGAATAGGCGTTTGCGTGATCTGGTAGGGCGGACCGGGCGGGGCAGCGCCTCCGCACACGACAAGCTGTTGCTCCTGCGCAACCCGCAGCCCGCCACGGTTTTCGAGGACGAAGCGCGGCGCCTCGCCTGCGAGCGTGGCGCAGGAGCGCGGCAGCACGACGGTCGTAACTGTCATGGACCGCGCCGCCGCCGTCGCCGCGGCCCCGGCAAGCGACACATCGAAAACCGCGCCGGACACCGGGCCGTCAGCCTGGCCGAAGGGAATGGCGATGACCGGCGCTTGGCTGAGACCGGCGGTGCGCATCGCTTGCAGCGCGTTGGTAAAGCAGATGCCGGGCTGAAGCATGTCCTGCTGCCGGGCGCAGCGTGCCTGCTGTTCAGCCACCAGCATCGCTTCGCCAAAGACGATGCGCACGCCGCCGTACTGAGGCGGCGCGATTTGGCGGCCATCGTACCGACCCTGATACTGGTTGGGATATTGCGCTGGACCTTGCCGCTGCGCCTGAGCGGGGCCTGCAACGCAAAAACCTATGATCGCCACCGCTGCAGCAGCACGCCCAAACGTTTTCATGGCACCCCCTCGATGTCTTCGTTGGGGCTGTATCGATTTTCGCGCGTCAAACCACGGAACTGGAGTTGTAGCGACTGCAGCAATGCAAGCGCATCTTAGTCGCGTGTTGACCCACTGAAGCGGGACTGCGCCCTACCGGCGCTCTGCTTGAGCGCTACAACGCTTTCATCGCCGGCAATGCCGACGGCCCGTCCATGCCGTGCGGCGCCTTGGGCCCGTCGGAAAGCGGCGCGCGCTATTTCTTCCGCCTGCCGGGCTCCGATACGAAAGTCGCTGCGATCGATACGGGCGGAGATATCTCGCCCATCGACTTCGCCACGCTGCGCGCGGCGGAGTAGGGCGGCCGGAGGTCAAGGTCATATTCGCCGAGAGCGGAAGTTTACCATCGAAACGAACCGTCCGTTCATGTGACCGTGCGATACGCCGCTTTGGAGTAGCTCATGCGCCTCGCCACGCTGTCCGTCATAGCCATACTCACCATCGCGTCCGTGGCGCACGCACAGCGGGTCCCACCACCGTATGAGGCGTTCGCGGGACAGACCCTGAACGGCGAAGCGTGCGAACCCAATGGCGGCACTCGCGCCATGTCGATTTGTTTTGCGCTCTGGCGTGACCAAGAGGATGCGCTACTGGAGCAGTCGGTCAACCGCCTCATTCCCTACGCGACTGAACAACAGGCGCGAAGCCCAATCTTTTCAGGCGAAAGTGGCTACGTGGCGTCGATCTCGGTGGCACAGGAAGCTTGGCTCTCGTGGCGCAACAGCGAATGCATGCTCATGACGCTTGACGATGTTGGCGGCACTATCCGGAACCTCAGTTACCCCAACTGCCAAGCCAATCTCAGCGCACAGCGGCGTCAGAAACTCGATGCCGTGTTGGAATTCTGGCGGGCTGAGTTCCGCGACGCTGACGGTGAAGCGCGCGGTGTTCAGTGCGTCCTGGAGCCAGCCGCGTTTCACAACTGCCGCCGCTAAAGCTGTCCGATCCGGCCCAAGCACCGACTCAGCGCCTTCTCCGCGGCGTACCCAGAATGCCCCGCATCAATTCGCGCGCGATGGTGTTGAACACGCCGGTCGCCACGCGCCCGCCGACCCGCTCGGCGGGCGTCGTGCGCGACGAACTGCGCGGCGCCGCGCGCGTGCCGCCGCCGCTACTGCGCCCGCCGCTCGCGCGCGGGGCGCTCTTGGCGGCGCGCGCGGCTTCCTTCTCGCGGGCTTCGCGTTCCTCCTCCGCCGCCGCCGCCGCGGCTGACGCCTCGGCGCGGCCGGAGAGGATTTCGTGCGCGCTCTGGCGGTCGACCGCCTTGGTGTAGGCTTGGCCGGCCTTGTTCGCGGCGATGATCGCATCGCGCTGCGCCGGCTGGATCGGACCGACATGGCTGTTCGGCGGGCGGATCTTGGTGCGCGCCACCGGCGTCGGCGCGCCTTTCGCGTCGAGCGTCGAGACCAAAGCCTCGCCGACATTCAGCTCCTGAATTTCCTTGGCGACATCGACGCCGGCATTGGCGCGGAAGCTCTGCGCCGCCGCGCGCACCGCCTTCTGATCCGTCGGTGTGTAAGCGCGCAGCGCGTGCTGGAAGCGATTGCCGAGCTGACCCAGCACCATCTCCGGCACGTCGGTCGGCGATTGGGTCACGAAATAGATGCCGACGCCCTTGGAGCGGATGAGGCGCACCACTTGCTCGACCTTGGCGATCAACTCCTTCGGCGCGTCGCGGAAGAGGAGGTGCGCTTCGTCGAAGAAGAAGACGAGCCGCGGCTTCTCCTGGTCGCCCACTTCCGGCATCTCTTCCCACAGTTCGCTCATCAGCCAGAGCAGGAACGCGGAATAGAGACGCGGGCTCTGAATGAGCCGCTCCGCCGCCAGCACATGCACCGTGCCTGTGCCGTCGGGGCGCTGCGTGAGCAGTTCTTCCAGCTTGAACGCCGGTTCGCCGAAGAAGCGCTCGGCCCCGTCCATTTCCAGCTGCAGCAATTTCCGCTGCAGCGCCGCGATCGATTGCGGCGTGACGAGGCCGTATTGCTTGCCGACATCCTCGGAATTCTCGCTCATATAGGTGAGCAGGGCGCGCAGATCCTTCAGGTCGAGCAACAGGCCTTCATTCTTTCCCGCCTTGAACCAGTCGTCGGCCAAGCGGAAAGCGATGGTGAGCGCACCTTCCTGCGCGTCGGTCGCTTCAAGCACGCGCCCCATCAGCACCGGACCCATCTCGGTCACCGTGGTGCGCACCGGGTGGCCCAGATCGCCATAGACGTCCCAGAACACGACGTTCGCGGCGGCGGGCGTCAGCGTCACGCCGATTTCCTGCGCCCGCGCCGCGGCCCAGTCCGGTATCGGCTCCCCGGCGAGCGCGATGCCCGAGAGATCGCCTTTGATGTCGGCGGCGAAGACGTTGACGCCTTCGCGCGCGAAGGCTTCGGCCAGCACCTGCAGCGTCACTGTCTTGCCGGTTCCCGTGGCGCCCGCGACGAGCCCGTGCCGGTTGGCGCGCTTCAGCGCCATGGTCTGCATGCCTTCGGGGCTGCCGCCGATTTCAATGCTCGTCGCCATCCAGCGGTCTCCTTGCTTCGCGCAACAGCTTGGCGCATTGGGGCTTTCCGGCCAAGCCGGGCCATGAGCCGCAGCAGGGACGTGAGATGGATTTATCGCAACGCGGTGCCTTGTGGATCATTGCGGCCGGGGTGATCGCCGCCGGGCTCTATTTCCTGCGCGAGCCGCTGACCCAGTTCGCTCTGGCCCTGATCCTTTATCTGGCCATCGACGGGCTGGCGGAGACGCTCGACAAGCGCATCCCGTTTACGCCGCGCTGGGTGGCGCTGCCGTTGGCGGTGATCATCGTCCTCGGCATCGTCTCGCTGATCGGCGTCGTGGTGGCGACCAATATCGGCGCCATCATCGGCGATCTAGGCCGTTACGAGGCGCGCCTCAACGAGGTGATCGCGCAGATTCACTACAGCGTTGGCAGCCCGGGCAGGGCGGCCACCGTGCGCGATCTCATCGCCCAGCTGCAGCCGACGCGCCTCGCTGCCGAGATCGGCAACAGCCTGCAAAACCTGATCTCGGCCGCGATATTCGTGCTCATCTATCTCGGCTTCCTGTTTCCCGCCGCTGGCGTGATGAACGAAAAGTTCGACCTGATTTTCAAAGGCGAACAGCGCGCGGCGGCGCGCGACGTGATCGCCCGCATCCGCATCTCGATGGAGCGCTATCTTTGGGTTCAGACGCTGGCTAGCCTCGTCATCACCGCGCTCACCTATATTACCCTGCGGATCATCGGGCTCGAAAACGCGCTGTTCTGGTCGTTTCTCATCTTCTTCCTGAACTACATCCCCACCATCGGCTCCATCGTCGCCGTGGTGCTGACCACCGCCGTCGCGCTTGTTCAATTCCCGACGCTGGGTCCGGTGGCGGCGGTCGCGGCAGGCGTGGGGGTCTGGCAATTCGTCATCGGCAATTTTGTACAGCCCCGCATGACAGGAGATTCATTGAACTTGTCCTCCGTCGTCGTGCTGTTGGCGCTGGCGATCTGGGGCATCATCTGGGGCATCGTCGGCGCCTTTCTCGCCGCGCCGATGACGGTGATGATCATGATTGTATTGGCGCAATTTCCCTCGACGAAGTGGATCGCGATCCTGCTCTCCGCAGATGGCAAACCGATCCCCAAAGAAGACGTTCCGAAAGCGAAAGTGAGTAAGTCCGATTCGGATTCAAATTGATGTTGCGAATCGGTGACGAACATGTATCGCTGAAATGACGAACGTCGCCGGGGCTTGGGGCGTTTCTACAAACGCTTCCTGCTAGAACAGCACCTCGTTTCGGCGCGCGCTCGAACCAAGAGTTCGACGTGTCTTGTCGCGTGCATGGGGCCGAGGGGGCTTCCGAATTTCGCGGCGTGAGCGTCCAAGCCGGACCAGGCCTCCGCGTGCGTCCCCCACCCAGCCTGCTGCGAGGCCTGCAGGCGCCGCCGGACAGCTTGTCCCCGTTCGGCGGCGCCGCCTTCTGAAACCCACCGCGCCCACCGCCGCCGTCTAGGCGGCGCTTGCTTGCCTGGGGGATTCATTGCCTCCCGCTTCGGCGGCGTTAGCGGTAAGGCGGCGCGCCAGCCACGGCAAAATTGGAGCCCCGCCAAGCATTCCGCCGGTTGCGATTGCCGTCGGGGAGGATAGGTTCGCGCCAAAATTCAGAACAAGGAAACGCCATGGACGCCGCCGCGCGCGCGGAGCTCCCCGACACCGCCGAAAAGTTCGTCGAAACAGCGGTGTCCGGGCCCTGGCCCGCCTTTCGCGCCAATGGCGCCATCGACAAGGCGGCCGAGACTTTCCTCCGTGGTCTCTACGAGGATGCCTCCGACGACGAACTGGGCGACCTCTCGGTCACCGACTTCGCCGCGCTCGCGCACGATTTCTGGATCTGGCGCACCGAGCGGACCTGCGATGACGAACGCTGCATCCGCATCCGCCACGGCGTCGGCGTCGGCGCCAAACAGCTCGACCGCGACATCCTGGAAATCGCCGGTCCCGACATGCCGTTCCTGGTGGACTCGGTCATGGGCGAACTCGCAGATCAGGGCATCGCGCCGCTCGCCATGTTCCACCCCGTCGCGCCGTCCGCGTCAGGCAAGGGCCGCGACTCCCTCATTCAGATCCATATGCCCCGCCTCTCCGCCGCCCGCGCCAAGGCGCTGGAGGAGGGCGTCCGCAAGTCGCTCGAGGACGTGCGTGTTTCAGTGCGCGATTACGATGCGATGCGCCGGCGCATGCTCGACTGCGCGGGAGAACTCGCCAACGCGAAGACCAACGCCGACAAGGGGGAGGTCGAGGAGGCGGTCGAGCTGCTCAAATGGCTCGCCGACAACAAGTTCACCTTCCTCGGCGCGCGGGACTACCAGTACCGCCGCAATCCGGACGGCTCGTTCATTCCCACCGAACCGGACATCATCGACCACAGCTGTCTCGGCGTATTGAGCGACCTTGAACTCTATGTGCTGCGCACCAGCGCCGAGCCCATGGTGCTGACGCCCGAGCTGAAGCGGCTGCTGAGCGAGCCGGCGCCGCTGATCGTCGCCAAGTCCACCATCCGGGCCCGCGTGCACCGTCGCGCCACCGCCGATTACGTCGCGGTCAAACGCTACAACGAAGGCGGCGAGGCGGTTGGCGAGACGCGCTTCGTCGGTCTCTTCACCAGCGAAAGCTTCACCGAACCGACGCGCAACATCCCGGTGCTGCGCAAGAAGGCGCAGTGGGTGATGGATCAGGCCGACTTCGCGGCCGGCGGCCACAACGCCAAGACGCTGCGCAAGATCATCGAATATTATCCGCGCGAAGAGCTTTGGCAGATGTCGCGCGAAGAGCTGTTCGCAATCGCCAAAGGCGTGCTGCACCTGCTCGATCGACCCCGCGCGCGTGTGTTCATGCGCCGCGACCGCTTCAATCGCTTCGTCACCGCGCTGGTCTATATCCCCAAGGACAGCTTCAACACCGAACTCCGCGAACGGGTCGGGGTCGCCATCGCCGAAGCCTATGGCGGCGAGGTGGAAAGCTTCACCCCGCAGCTGGGCGAAGGCCAGCTCGCGCGCGTGCTGTTCGTGATCGGCGAAATCGACCGCGCCAAGCCGGGTCCCAGCCCGGAAGCGCTCGACCTCACCATCGGCGCGCTCTCGCGCAGTTGGAAGGACCGCTTTGACGGCGCTTTGATGCGCTCGCCGCTGTTCGATGCGCCCACGCGTGAAGATGCGGCGAACCGCTTCGACGACGCATTCACCGCCGCGTACCAGGAAAATTACGGGGTCGACGAGGCGTTGATCGACGCCGCCCAGATTATCGCCGCTGACGACAGCGACGTCATCCGCGCGCGCGCCTATCGGCTGCCGGATGACGCCGAGAACATCATGCGCTGCAAGTTCTATGCGCGCGGCGACGTGCTGGCGCTTTCGGCCACGGTGCCGATCCTCGAGAACATGGGCCTCTTCGTCGACAGCGAGCAGAATTTCGAGCTGCAGCTGAAGGCCAGCGCGGTCACCACCGGCCAGCGCATCTTCATCCACGACATCGAGACCCGCTCCGCCGACGGCAAGCCGATCGATCTGGCGAAAGCCGCGACGGCGTTTGAAGATGCATTCGCCGCAGTGTGGACGGGCCGGGCGGAGAACGACGGCTTCAACCGCCTCATCATCGCACTGCCGTGCACCTGGCGCGAGGCGGCGCTGTTCCGCGCGCTCGCCCGCTATCGTCAGCAATCCGGCCTCGATCCGACGCAGATGGTGCAGGAGCAGGCGCTCGCGGCCTACCCGAAGATCGCCGAGCTCATGTTGACGCTCTTCCGCGCGCGCTTCTGTCCGACGGCGCCATTGTCGATGGAATTGCGCAAGGCGCGCTCATCCAAGTTCGAGATGATGATCGAAGCGGCGCTGAACGAAGTCGACAGTCTCGATCAGGACCGTGCGCTCCGCCGCATGGCGCAACTCATCACCGCCATCCGCCGCACCAATTATTATCAGCCCGGCGCGGACGGACAGCCCAAGTCCTACATGTCGTTCAAGATCGACTCGAACGCCGTCGCCGAACTGCCCGCGCCGAAGCCGTATCGCGAAATCTGGGTCGCGAGCCCGCAAGTCGAGGGCGTGCACCTGCGCTTCGGGCCGGTTGCGCGCGGCGGCCTGCGCTGGTCCGATCGCCGCGACGACTTCCGCACCGAGGTGCTGGATCTGGTTAAAGCGCAGCAGGTGAAGAACGCGATCATCGTGCCGGTCGGCGCCAAGGGCGGGTTCTTCCCGAAACGGTTGCCTGCCCGTGGCGCGCCCAATTATCAGGACGCCGGTATCGAAGCCTACAAGACTTTCCTGCGCGGCTTGCTCGACATCACCGACAACATCGTCGGCGACGGCGTCGTGGCGCCTAAGGAAGTCGTGCGCTGGGACGATGACGATCCGTATCTCGTCGTCGCCGCCGACAAGGGCACGGCGACTTTCTCCGACATCGCCAACGGCATCAGCGCCGAGTACGGCCACTGGCTGGGCGACGCCTTCGCCTCCGGCGGTTCGGTCGGTTACGACCACAAGGCCATGGGCATCACCGCCAAGGGCGCGTGGGAAGCGGTGAAGCGCCACTTCCGCGAAATCGGTAAGGACATCCAGACCACGCCGTTCACCGTCATCGGCGTCGGCGACATGTCCGGCGACGTGTTCGGCAACGGCATGCTGCTGTCGCACAAGATACGTCTGCTCGCCGCTTTCGATCACCGCGACATCTTCATCGATCCCAATCCGGGCGACGAAGAAAAGAGCTGGGTCGAACGCAAGCGCCTCTTCGACAAGCCACGCTCGAGCTGGCAGGATTACGACAAAACGCTCATCTCCAAGGGCGGCGGCGTGTTCTCGCGCAGCCTGAAGGCCATTCCGATCAGCAAGGAAATAGCGGCGCTCACCGGTCTGGACAAAGCACAAGTGACGCCGAGCGAGCTGATGCACGCGCTGCTGAGGAGCCAGTGCGAACTCATGTGGTTCGGCGGCATCGGCAACTACATCAAGGCGCGGGGCGAAACCAACCTCGAAGTCGGCGACAAGGCGAACGACGCCATCCGCGTCGACGCTGAAGAATTGCGTGCGCAGGTGGTGGGCGAGGGCGCCAATTTGGGCGTCACCCAGAAGGGCCGCATCGCCTTTGCGCGCGCCGGCGGCCGCATCAACACCGACGCCATCGACAACAGCGCCGGCGTCGACACCTCCGACCATGAGGTCAACATCAAGATTTTGCTGGGCGACGTCATCCGCGCCGGCGCACTGAAGGCCGACAAGCGCGACAAGCTGCTGGAATCGATGACCGACGAAGTCGGCGCGCTGGTGCTGGAGAACAATTACGACCAGACGCTGGCGCTGACCGTCTCGCAGGCGAGTGCGATGACCGATCTCGACAGCCACGAGCGCTTCATCCAGCGCCTTGAGCACGCGGGTAAGCTCTCACGCCGCGTCGAAGGCCTGCCGTTGACGGGCGAGTTCGCGTCGCTGCGCGCCGCCAAACTCGGGCTGACGCGCCCGGAGCTTTCCAAGCTGATCGCCTACGCGAAGCTCGATCTCTCCGACGCGTTGGTCGCGAGCGCGGCGCCAGACGACCCTGCCTTCGCCGAACCCCTGAAGCACTACTTCCCGAAGGAGCTCTGGAAGTTCGAGGCGCAGATGGCGGGCCACAGGCTGCGCCGCGACATCATCGCGACCTACCTTGCGAACGATCTCGTCAACCGCTGCGGCCCGTCCTTCATCGACCGCATCAACGAAATCTCGCGCGCCGACGGCGTCGTGATCGCGTGTTCGTTCGAAGCGGCCCGGCGCATCTTCGATCTTGAAGACATGGTCGCGCGGATCAATGGGCTCGACAACAGGGTCCCGGCCGCCGCGCAGACCGCGTTGCACCAGCGTGTGGGTGGCGCGTTCCGGCGTGCGGTCACCTATCTGGCCCGCAAGGCAGGCTTTGATAGCGAAACCCCGCCCTCGATTCTCGACGTGGTGAAGCTCTACCGGGAGTCCGTCATCGAGCAGCGCAAGACGATCGCCGACGATCTGAGCGCAATCGAACAGGAGCGTGTCAATACCCGCCACGCGGCCCTGATGGAGCTGGGAGCGCCTGACGATCTTGCGATGGAGGCAGCGCTGCTTTCGCCGCTTACGCTGTCACTCGACGTCGCCGATCTTGCCCGCCGCGCGCAATGGCCGGTGCAGCCGGCCTCGATGGTCCACTGCATCCTGGGCGCCGAGTTCGGCGTCGACGCATTGCGCGACGCCGCCGCCACCATCAAGCTCGATCACCACTGGGACCGTCTGGTGGTGCGCCGCGCAGCGCAGGATTTCGGCGACATCCAGCTGAAGCTCGCTGAAGCCGCCGCGAACGCCATCGGCAAGCCGCCGAAAGGCGCGGATATCGACTGGGCTTCCAATGCGGCGCGCGACTGGATTGGGACGTTGGGGCCGACCGCTCAGCGCGCCACGAGTTCCTTCAACGAACTCAACGGGCAGGGCCCCTGGACGTTCGCGAAGCTGATGCTGATGTCAGCCGAACTCAACGCGCTGGTGCAGGCGCTACGCTAGCGTGAGCCACAAGCGCGCGCAGTACGTCGTACTCGCGCGCTGTGGCGTCGGCGTCGTAGCGGACACGCAGATCGCGCGCCTGATCGTCCTCGAAGGCGTGCGTGCTGTTCTCGAAAAACAGGATTTCCAGATCGGCGCCGCGGGCGCGTTGCCGCTCCAGCGCCTCGCGCGGCATCTTCCAGCCGACAATATAATCGCGTCCCGCCAGGATGGCGACCGAATGGGGATGGATGCGCCATTCGCGCCGCGCCGCCAGCGAACCGATGCCGGCGTAGGGATAGGCGAGCAGCGTGCTGGTGACGCCCGTCATCGGTTCGGCGGGCAAATCCGTGAGCCCGGTCGCCCGCGTCATCTCGGCGCCGGAGCGCATCGCCATGCCGTCAATAATAGTCCAGCCGCCGTGGCTCCAACCGGCCGCGATCAAGCGCTCCGGATCGGCCCAGCGCTGCTGTCTCGCATATTCAAGCGCCGCGTAAAGATCGCCCGCCCGTTCGCGCCCCTGCAACCGCGCGCCGGTGCAGACGGTGGAGTAGGCCTGGATGCGGCTGATGCGGCGTGGCGCAAAGGAGTCGACGACGATCGCCGCCGCGCCCTCGCGCGCCAGCATCGCCGCGATGTCATCGTGAAACGGACGCCGCCCGCCGCAGCCGTGCAGCATGATCACCACCGGAAAAGGGCCGGGGCCCTCTGGCCGCACCACGCTCATCGAGGGCTCCAGCCGCGCGATCCGCTCAGCCACGGTTTCGGCGGACGCGAAGACAGGCATGCAGAAGCTCGCGATGAGGGCGCAGAGCGCCAGGAGGGGATGTCCCCGAAACATGGGCGCGCGAGGCTAAACGCGCAATTCGGGCGCGAACAAGACTGGCGGCCCGAATTTCCGAGACGTCGCGCGGGCGAGCGCTGGCGGGACGCCCGCCGTTCCTGCGGCGTCTGCCGGAAGCGCCGCGTCCCCCGTGAAAACCATCGCGATCTCGGCTTCGTCCGCGGCCTTGATCACTTCGTCGTCGCGGATTGATCCACCGGGCTGAATGACGTCGGTCGCGTGCGCGCGGTGCTCGCTGAGTTCCACGCGCGCCTGTAACGAACGTCACGTCGCTTTGATTTGCCTGAGGGCATCGTCGGCCTCTCAAAGGGGCCGCCATGCTGCATCACATCTCCTTCAACGCCCGCGATCCCGAAGGCGTCGCCCACGCGCTTGCTGAAATGCTGGACGCAACCTGTGTCCGCGCACCGGCGCCGCCCTTCCCGGAAGCGGCCTGGTTCGTCTGCTTCGGCGACGCCAACGGCTCGCTTATTGAAGTCATGCCGTGGGGCGAAACGCGCGATGCGTCGACGCCGCGCGGCGTCGGCTACGATGCGGAAATGCGGCCAAGCTCGGGCGCGCATGTGCTGGCGAGCACGGCGCTCAAGGCGGATGAACTGTTCGCGCTGGCCGACCGCGAAGGCTGGCGCGCCGAGCAGGCGGACGCCGGGCTTTTCAAGTTCATCAAAGTATGGGTCGAGAACGCGTTCCTGGTCGAGTTCCTGACGCCGGAGCTGAGGGCCGCCTACGTTGAAGCGTTCAACGCGACCGGGGTTGCAAGCGTCGATGCAAAGCTGCGCGAATTGGAGACGGCGATCCGAGCCAAGCTCGGCTAGTGCCTGAAGTGACGCATGCCGGTGAAGACCATGGCGATCTCGGCTTCGTCGGCCGCCTTGATCACTTCGTCGTCGCGGATCGAACCGCCCGGCTGAATGACTGCGGTCGATCCGGCTTGCACGGCCTGCAAGAGGCCGTCCGCGAACGGGAAGAAGGCGTCCGACGCGCACACGCTGCCGATTGTCTTCGGATCGGTCCAGCCATTGGTGTGGGCGATGTCTTCGGCCTTCAGACGCGCGACGCGGGCTGAATCCACGCGGCTCATCTGGCCTGCGCCGATGCCGACCGTGGCGCCGTCCTTGGCGTAGATGATGGCGTTCGATTTCACGTGCTTGGCCACCTTGAACGCGAAGATGAGGTCGCGGATTTGCGCCTCGCTCGGTTTTTTCTTGGTGACGATCTTCAGATCCGCGGCGCCGATGCGGCCGTTGTCGCGGTTCTGCGCCAGGAATCCGCCGGCGACGGTCTTGATCATGAGACCCGGTGCGCCCGGGTTGGGCAGGCCGCCAGTCACCAGCAGGCGCAAGTTCTTTTTCTTCGCGAACACGGCCACCGCGTCTTCATCCGCCTCCGGCGCGATGACGACTTCGGTGAAAATCTCCGCCATCGCCTCTGCTGCGGCTTTGTCCAGCCGCCGGTTCACCGCGACGATGCCGCCGAAGGCCGAGGTCGGATCGCACTCCAGCGCGCGCTTGTAGGCTTCCAGAAGATTGCCGCCCTCGGCGACGCCGCAGGGATTGGCGTGCTTGATGATGGCGACGGCCGCCGTCTGCTTCGGATCGAACTCGGCGACCAGTTCGAAGGCGGCATCGGTGTCGTTCAGATTGTTGTAGGAGAGCTCCTTGCCCTGCAGCTGCTTTGCGGTCGCGACGCCGTAGCGTTGTTCGCCGGTGACGTAGAAGGCCGCATCCTGGTGCGGATTCTCGCCGTAGCGCAGGCTCTGGCGAAGCTTGCCGCCCAGCGCGCGATAGGTCGGCGCTTTGTCCTCAAGCTGATCGGCGTACCAGGACGAGATCGCCGCGTCGTAAGCGCCGGTGCGCGCGAACGCCTTGGCCGAGAGCCGCTTGCGCAGCGCCAAGCTCGTGCCGCCGTGCTCTTTCGCTTCCGCCAGGATGGCCGCCATGTCGTCCGCATCGGTGGCGACCGCGACGTAGCCGTAATTCTTCGCCGCTGCCCGGATCATCGCCGGGCCGCCAATGTCGATGTTCTCGATGCAGGTGTCGAAGTCGGCGCCGCGCGCCACCGTCGCTTCGAACGGATAGAGATTCACGTAGAGCACGTCGAAACCTTCGATGCCGTGCTCCTTCATCGCCTTGGCGTGTTCCTTGTCCTCGCGCAGCGCCAGCAGCCCGCCGTGCACTTTCGGGTGCAGTGTCTTCACGCGCCCATCCATCATTTCCGGAAATCCAGTGACGGCGCTGACGTCTTCGACCGCAATCCCGGCATCGGCGATCGCGGTCTTGGTGCCGCCGGTGGAGACCAGTTTCGCGCCCAGGCCGGCCAGCGCCTTGGCGTGATCGATGAGCCCGGTCTTGTCGGAAACCGAAATAAGCGCGCGCTTCAGCGGGATGATGTCTGCCATGGGGCGACCTCTTGGGTCCGACTCAGGCGCGGGTCAATGCGGCGCGCTGGATTCCGCGGATTTGTGGGCTATTTCCGCTGCTGATACACTGTTCCGCGGAACGAAGATGCGCCTCGTCCTCACCATTCTGCTGGCCGCCGCCAGCGTGTTGCTGGCCCTCCTGTGGGCCTGGGTGGCGGCGGCTTCACTGCTGACCTTCGGCGACATCGGCGGCCATATCGGCGCGGCATTGTCGGAACCATCCTGACCATCTGGGGCGCGGTGTCGCCGGAGCAGCTGATCGTCCGCGTCAGCTCGAACGCGCCAGCGCCCAGCGCACCCGATTCGGCGGCCCGAGCCCATGGCCCATGGGGTCCGCCGCCCCCGTAAGCACGATCTGCAGTGTATCGCGCGGCACGGTTTTTCCGCCCCAATAGGTCGAGCGCAGGATTTCGATCTCGGTCGCATCCGTACGCAGGCGCCAGCGCTGGCCGCCGGGCGTTTCCAGCAGCGCCATCTGATGCTCGACCACCTTGGCGCGCACGTCGGGATGCAGATGGAAGCGCGCCACGAACGGGATGGGCGTTTTCGAGGTCGGCGTCTTTTGCTTCATCGGCCGGATGAGTTCGTCGATGCCGCGCAGATTGCGCCCTTCGTGGTCGATGAAAAGATAGCGCCGATGCAGCAGGCCGAACTGGGTGCGGTAGCCGTCATGGCGCCCCTGCACCGTGATGCCGCTGTCGTCGGAGGAGCGGCGCACATCGTCGAGCGTTGGGCCGACGAGCCGCGGCGCGCCCTTGCCGCGACGTTCTTCGAAACTCGCCGACAGCGCATCCGCCAGCACCAGCGTCGAATGCGCGTTGGTGGCGCGCGCGGCCTGCCGGCCGGCGGGCTCCAGTTCGCGCGCCGCGCCGACATTGACGATCAGCCGCTCGCTCTCGCTCGAGAGCTCAAACCCAAGCGCGCCAGCATGGGCGCGCTCCGAGTAGGCGAGGGGCGGCGCGCCGCCGACATCCATCAGCACCCGAAGCGCGCTGGCCTCCAGCCGCTGATAGCCCGAGTGGGTCGCAAACTGGAACGAGCGCGTATCTCCCGGCGCCCGCGCAAGCGCGGCGTCGATCGAAGCGGCCGAACCCTCCGATCCGCCATTGAAGCAGCCCAGACCGCCGTCGCCCAGGCGCAGCATGCGCAGCATGTTGGCCTGTTTGCCCAGCCATTCGCGCAGCACCGGTGAAGCCTCGGGCAGCGCATCGAGCGCCGTGACCAGATCGCAGAGCGCCTCCGCCAGCGCTTCCGGCGAACGCGAAAGATGGCCGCCGTCCGGGAAAAACTGCTTCGCGCATGCTTCCAGCAGCATTTCCTCGCCATGCGCATAGAGCCGATCTGCGTCGGGCAAGCCGGCCGAAGCCGCGAGCACCAACGCTGCACCCGCTTTGATCAAACCAAGATGGCGGTCGCCGAGTTCGCTTTCGGAGAGGACGAGCAGGCGCGCCTGCCGCGCGACGCAGCGCATCAGGTCGGCGCGTTTTTCCGGCGCGCCGTACTCAAACGCCGGCCGGCCCCAGCAGAGCCATGCGAACAGGCGCTCGGCCGTCAGCTCTGGGTCCCAGGCGATGTCGTCCCAATCGCCGAAGGCATGCACCCATTCATCGATCAATTCGGCGATGCGTTTGTGGGCAGAGGGGCCAACCGCAGCGAGATCGTTCAGCCAGGAGAACGCGTGCAGGCGCGCCGTGAAATGCTTCGACGGGTGCGGCCGCTTCCAGGGCGAGACGTGTTCGCCGGAGAGCCTCTCGGCGGCGATCCGCCAGACCCCGCGGCCGATCTCGCGCCCGCGCTCGGCGTCGCCCGCGCGCGGATCGCGGCCCCAGTCGCTGATGCGGTCGGGCGCGTCGTCGCCGAGGCGGCGCTTGTGGAACGGATTGGCGCGCCAGTTCTCGCCGGCGACGGCGATTGGCTTGCGGGGAGGGGCTACGGGCGCCGCCAAGCTTACGTCGCTCTCAACCGCGCGATGTTGTCGGCATACGCCTTAGGGTCCCCGCCATAGACGGCGGTGCCTGCAACGAGCGCGGTCGCGCCCGCCGCGATCACGCGCGGCGCGGTCTTGGCGTTCACGCCGCCATCGACTTCCAGGATGATGTCGCGCCCGCTCGCATCGATCTTGCGGCGCGCCGCCTCGATTTTCGGCAGCGCCGTCTCGATAAAGCTCTGGCCGCCGAAGCCCGGATTCACGCTCATGATCAGCACGAGGTCCACCAGGTCGATCACCGGATCGAGCGCCTCGGCCGGCGTGCCCGGATTGAGCGAAAGCCCGGCCTTCGCGCCTGTCGCCTTGATCGCCTGCAAGGTGCGGTGCACGTGCGGGCCCGCTTCCGGGTGAACCGTGATGATGTCGGCGCCCGCGTCGCGGAAGCCCTGGATGTAGGGATCGACCGGGGCGATCATCAGATGCACGTCGAACGGCAACTTGGAGTGGGGCCGGATCGCTTTCACGACCGCCGGGCCGATGGAGATGTTCGGCACGAAATGCCCGTCCATGACGTCGACATGGATCATGTCGGCGCCGGCGGCTTCGACCGCGCGGACTTCCTCGCCCAGTTTGGAAAAGTCAGCAGCCAGGATCGACGGAGCAATCAGCGTTTTCGCCATGCTTCGTGACTACCCGTCACGGCGGAGCGAGGCAAGGCGCGCAGCAGCAGCGGCGATGCGGAAAGATCGTGGAATCAGGCTGGTGGCTGCGCCGCACCCGAAATGGGGATGGCCCATGACGGCTCCCAGCCCGGACAGCTCGTGTGCGCGAGGTGGCGCCACATGTCCTCAACCGACCCACCGCCCTCGGCGATCTGCTGCGCTGTCGCGTTGTCGATGTAGTTCTGTTCAATCCGCAAAATAACGAACGGCGCGGCGTCGTCGCGTTGATAGACGATCACGTAACCGCAGAACCGATCCATGTTGGCGTAGCGCGCGACGATATCATAGGCGGCGTAGACGCCGGGGCCGGGGCTGTTGGGCGGATCCTTGTACCAGGTCGTGCGCATCACCCGCCGCTCGAGCAGCGGACCGGAAAGTGCGGTGAAGCGCGCGAGACTGTCGCCGAATGCAGGCCTGTCCATCAGCGCCCGAAAGCCGTCCCCCAGCAGCGCGTAGGCGGCATCCGCGTCGTTGCGGTCGGCCGCGGCCCAAAGCGCATCGAAGCTGGCGCGCGCGGCTTGTTCCTGGCTGGCGGCCGGGCGCCAGTCCTGTGCGTGCGCGGGCGTGAGCATCCACAACAAGGCAAGCGCGACAGCGGCGAGCGTTCTCAGCATCAAAGCCGAGTTAAGCGCGCAGCGTAGAAGCCGTCGAGTCCGCCGCTGTCCGCCCATTGCGAGGGCAGCGTGCGCAAGTCGCCGTCCGGGGTAATGAACGCATCCGCACCCGCGATTTCGCCGAACCCGACCGGCGACCGCTTCCATGCGCCGGAGCTCAGCGCATCGGCGACGACGCCCGGGCCTTCCTCGGGCTCGAGCGAGCACACAGCATAGACGAGGGTGCCGCCGGTTCCGACCATGCCCGCCGCGGCGTCGAGCAATTGCGTCTGCAGCTCCGCCAGCGCGCGGATATCGGTCGGACGGCGCAGCCAGGCGACATCGGGGTGACGTCGCAGCGTGCCTGTGGAGGTGCACGGTGCATCGAGCAGGATGGCGTCGAAGGGCGTCTTGGTCCGCAGCTTCAGAACATCCGCCGCGCGCACCGTCGCCTCGAGTTGCGTCCGCGCCAAATTCTCGCGCAGGCGTTCCAGCCGTTCTGGCGCGCGGTCCACCGCGGTCACGATGGCGCCGGCGTTGGCGAGCTGCAGCGTCTTGCCGCCGGGCGCGGCGCAGAGGTCGGCGACCGTCCTGCCGCGCACATCGCCCAACAGCTTCGCCGGCAGCGCGGCCGCGGCGTCCTGCACCCACCAGGCGCCGTCGGCGAAGCCGGGGAGCGAGTCAACGCCGGCCGCCGAGGTCCGCACGCTGCCGGTCGGCGTCAGCGCGCCGCCGAGCCGCTCCGCCCAGCCCGCCGCATCCTGCTTCACACTCAAATCGAGCGGCGGCTCCTCGCGCAGCATGCGTGCGATGCTAGCGGCCGCTTCATCGCCGTAGCTCGCGCGCCAGCGGGCGTAGAGCCATGCCGGCAAGTCGGCGCCGTCCGCCTGCGCTGCGAAAATCTCGGCGCCTTCGCGCGAAACCTTGCGGAGCACGGCGTTGATCAGCTTCGCGAATCCGCGCGCTTCGCGCATGCCGTTCGCAGTCTCCACCGTCTCGCCGACGGCCGCATGCGGCGGCGTTTCGAGTACGAGCAATTGCGCCGCCCCGATGCGCAGCATGGCGCGCCCATGCCAGGCTGTGTCTGGCAAGGGCCGTTCGAGGAAGCGCGCCAACACCGCGTCGATGGAGCCAAGCCGCCGCAATGTCGCCGTCGCCAGCGCGCGCGCAAAGGCGCGGTCGCGACCCTCCAGCGCAGCAAAGCTCGGCGTCGCCGCGAGCGCTTCGTCCAAAGCGCGGCGTTCGTCGAGCACAGCGACGACGAGATCGGCGGCGGCGCGGCGTGCGTTCAAGGCGCGGTCGCGACCTCGCCGGGTACGTCGACTTGGGCGCGGCGGAAGCTCGCAAGCCGGATGACGGCGCCGCCGGCCGAAAGCGGCGTCTCGATGTGCACGACCGGCGCGAAGCGTGAATCCGGGACCAGCGCGAACCACACCTCGCCGTGCGGCACGCGCCGGCGGCCGGCGTCGCGCTGTTCGAAACCGGCGACAGCAACGTACGCGAGTGAGCACTTGAGCACCGGGCCGCGATAACCGCCGCCGTCATAGCGATCGATGTCACCGCCCGCGAGTTCGAGCAGATAGTGGAAGCGGCCGTCGAAGGTGGCGTAGGAGCCGGCGCAGCGGTGAGTCTCGCCGACGTCGATCGACATCGCCACCATGCTTGAGACCGGGTCGCGCGAACGGCGGCGCTGCTCTTCGCTGGTGGGCGGTTCGCCCCAGAGCCGGTAGTTCGGCTCAATGACGCTGACGATGGCGCCATCCTCGCCGGCGGTCATGTTGATGGTGCGATGTTTGCGGCTGTAGTGGTGATCGAGCGAATAGGAACGCCAGCGCACCGCCCCGTTGTGAATGACGCCGCTCGACTCCGCGATCAGATTGGTGCGTTCAAACAGGTTGAGCAGGCCGCCTGAGCGCAAAGTGGCGCGCACCTGGTAGGTGTCTTCCGATACGTCGGCGTCCACGGAGAGACTTCCGAGCGGTACGAACCCCAGACCAGCACCGTCGTAGGTCAAGGCGAAGCGATCCGCCGCGGCGGGCGTCGCGATCGCGCAGAAGAAAAAAGCAAGGAGAGCCGCCCGCATGGGAGGCGGACAATAGAGGGGGGATGCAAACTGTCCAGCCGTGCAGGCGCCCTTGAGCGGCAATCTATCCCACAGCGCGGCGCCAAAATCTCCTTTCGCATCAGGCTGCGCAAGAAAATCCGTCCGCCCCCTCCATCGGCGGCCGCATACTCCTCGCCATGCGCCACGCGCCCACAGTACCCATCTCCAGTCTCACCCTCACACGGCTCACTCTGTGGGCGGGCTTGTGGCTGATGCGGCTGCTGGGCTGGTTCGCTTTCGAGAACGGCGCCTTCGACGACATCATCGATAAGCACCTGCGCAGATTGCGACGCGTCATTGAGGGCGTGATCCTGATCCGGGCGCTCAAGCGGTGGCGGCCGCGCCGGCGTCCGCGGCCGTGGCTGCCGGCAAGACCGGATGGCTGGCGCCGCGCCGCCATCGGCTCGGCGCTCCGCCGCGCATTGCGCGCTCGCGGCATCGAGAACCGGATCGCCGCGCTCAACGCCGCGCTCGCCGACATCGATCGCTTTGTCGCGGGCCTCATGCATCGCCTCCGCCACGGGCTCTCGCGCCGCGCGCCGGCGCCGGCACGCGCAGAGGCGGCGGCGATGCTCGTGGACGCGACTGCATCACCGCTATGCGCGGACACCTCTTAAGCCACGGAGCGCCGGCGTCCTCGCCGGCGATTTCGATGATTGCTCGCCAGCCTTGCCGGAATGACGCCGGCGAGGACGCTGGCGCTCCACAATCGCGCTATCCGCGGATCAAACCCTGCACAACCCGTACGCCGCCGCTTTCTGGAAACCCATCCCGCTCCAACGCCGCCGTCGGCACGCGTAAATGATCCGCCAGCACGCCCTTGAACACGCCACGCAGATCCGTTGTCGGGCGTAGATCGCGGCCTTCATACAAGGCGCTTTGCGCCAGCCCTGGCCAATCCGCCAGGACGCGTCCGCCATTGACCGAGCCGCCGGCGAGGAAAGCCGCGGCGCCCATGCCATGGTCTGTGCCGTTGGCGCCGTTTGGTGCGGCGGTGCGGCCGAATTCGGTGACGATAATCACCGCCGTGTCGCGCCACGCCGGCCCCATCTCGGTCTTGAACGCATCCAGGCCCTCATCGAGCGCGGCCAAGTTGCGCGCCAGCGGACCCTGTTCGAGGCCCTGGTTCGCATGCGTGTCCCAGTTGCCCATCTCCATTACCGCGGCGATCGGCCCGTGCTCGTCCTTCAGGAAGCGCGCGGCGATTTGGGCCAGTGGGGCGATGCGATAGCCGCGCGCATTCATGTCGCCGGCGCCGGATTCCATCGCCACGCTGTTGGCGCTCATGGCGCTATCGAGCGCGCCCGCGAGCGCCGGATCGGTGGACCGATAAAGCGCGAGCAGCCGCGCCATCGTATCGTTCTCGACATCCGGCAGGGCCGAGGGCGACCAGGTCGAGACGTTCGCCGGCCCGCGCAGGATGAGCGGCGCCTGGGCCGAAAGCGCGATCCCCATCTCCGGGCGCGCTTGCGGCAGCGCGCCCAGCGACCGGTTGAGCCAGCCTTCGCTGCGCGCGAACGGCGCGCCGGCGCCGGTTTCGAGCACGTTCTGCGCATCGAAGTGCGAGCGCTCGCGATAGGCGGTGGCGCAAGCATGGATCGGCAGGAGTTCGCCGGCGCGATACATCGCTGCGAACTTCGCCAAATTCTTGTGCAGTGCGAACGTCGAGTCGAGCGGCAGCACCGCCCCGTCGCCGACGCGTGGAAGTGCAAGCCGTCCGCGCAAGCTCGCATAATTCGGATCGCCGACCGGCGGCAGTGCGGACAAGCCATCCATGCCGCCGCGCAGGATCACCACAAGCAGGCGCTTGCTCGTGGCTTGCGCTTGGCCGAAGGCGAACGCTGGGAAGGAGAGCGCTGCAGCCCCTGCGCCGCAGGCGAGAAGATGGCGTCGGTTCAACATCTCTACCTCCGTTGCATTTCAGGCGCGCCGAACAGAAGCGCCAAGCCCTGCGCGGGGCTTTCCGCGCGGCTGACGGCTGTGCGGGTTTCGTCGCTCAGCAACGGGCCGAGACACGCTTCGCCCAGCTGCAGCGGATCAAGGTCCGCGCGCGCGATGCGGGCCGCGTATGCTTGCGCCCACTCTAGCCGTTTCCAGACCAGATTGGCCGTGAGCCAGCTGTCGGCGATATCAGCCCAGCCGTCCGGTCCGGGCGCGCGATAGACCGGCTGGCCCATCGTCTGCATCGCGGCGATGCCCGCGCCGGGCGGCAGCGTGGTGAGATTGGCGCAGCGCAGCAGCGTGAGCGCGTATTCCTCCGGCCGCTTGAATTTGGTGAGCGGCGTTTCCCAAGCCTCGGGACAATCGACGAGCGCATCCATCGTCGCATGCAGATCGCCTTGGTTGCGCGCGAAGGCCTGCTCGACGCGCGCGACCGCGGCGGGCGGCGGCGCATCGGCGATATAGTGGCGGCAGAGTTTCGTCGCGATGAAGCGGGCGGTGGAAGGATGGCGTGCAAGGTCGCCAAGCGCAGCTTCGCCTTGCGCCACACCGGTCTGGCTGTAGGTGCGGTTCAGCAGCGTCTTCGGACCCGGCTCGTGCGCGGCCTCGTCGAACTCGAACAGCTGCGCGCCGCTCCGTTCGCCGCCGCTCTCGCGCACGATCTCGCGCAGACGCGGGCGCTCGTAGGTCCAGCCGGTGATGATGGCGGCGAGCGCTTGCACGTCGGCTTGGGTGTAGCCGCCGTGGACTCCCAGGGTGTGCAACTCCAGGATTTCGCGCGCGAGGTTCTCGTTTAACCCCGTGGGTCGCCCGCCGCCGGGCAAACGCCGCGCGCGCTGCGGGTTTTGTGCGGCGATCGAATGCGGGCCGATTGAAAGCCAGTTGTCGAGATAGACGATCATGCCCGGGTGCTTGCACGAGGCCAGCAGCATGTCGGCGAAGCGGCCGCCCACATTCGGGCGCACCACGTCTTTCTCGAACGAGGGCGGCAGCGCAATGGCCGCGGGCTTAGCGCCCGAGACGGTGAAATGGTTGCTCCAGAAGTGGACCTGCCGCTCGTGGACGGGCGTTTCGCTCGTCATCGCGGCTTCGAGCCGTGCTCCCACCGCGCGGGCGACGCGTTCGCGGAACGTCTGGATGAAATCCTCTTCCACCGAAAGCGCGCGCATCTCCTCCTGCGTGATGCCTTGTCGCTCGGCGCGATCCTCCACGCGCTGGCCGTTGTTTCCGTTGAGCCGGCGCTGCACCAGCCAGCGGCCAAAGGCGAGCAAGTCTTCTTCCGCCGCCGGCAACGCGGCGACCGGCGCAGGTAACGTGCGCTGTGGGCCGAGCTGGCTTTTCACCCAGCCGCGCGGATCGCCGGCGATGGTCCTGAGTTCGCCAGGCCGCGGTCCGAAGCCGAAGCGGTGCGCGGCGATGGCGGCAAGTCTGAGATCGGGCATGGAGCTCTTGTGCCTCCGTCGCGCATTCTAACGCGGCGCAGGGCCTTGTCCGTCGCCACCTTGGCAAACAACCGCAGATGGCATATCTTTGGCTGGATATGAGTTCCTGGATTTTCCAAGCTCGGCCTGATCGATATCGGCTCGATACAGACCTCAAAGTTGGCAAGACAGACGATTGGCTCGCGACGCGCTATCGCGCGGATATGGCGCCGGGCGACAAGGTCTTTTTTTGGCAAGCAGGTGAGAAGGACAAACGCGGCGTCTACGGTGTCGGCAAGATTGAAGCAGCGCCGACACAAGACGATGATGGTGAGTACGTTGTGCCCGTAAAGGTGCTCAAGGTGCTGCCAACGCCGGTGACGTCCGTCGATATTGGCGACCAGCCGCTCCTGAAAGACCTGCAGATACTCCAAATTCCCATCGGTACGAATTTCAAAATGACCGACGAGGAATCCAAGACGCTCGATCAGTTGTTGTCCGGCTAGTCGGCATCGTGGATGGGCTGGATCTCAAGTACGTCGACAAGGTCATAAAGGCCGCAGGCGCCGGTCCGCTCACACTCGCGGCGCTTGGCATATTGCTGATGGCCGGCGTCGCGATCGCAATTATTCCCGACCTCATCGAGCAACAACCGCTACCGGCCGCGTTCCTGGCGCTCGCCGTTCTGGCCTCCATCGGGGCGGTCGTATTGCTGGTGCATCGGGCCTCTCGGTCCGCCGCGCCCGCAATCCAAGAGGGACCGTTGCTCAATTGGGCAAGTGATGTCGCACGGCGTATGCATGTAGCGCTCGACGGCTACGTGGGCGGATCAGTGAGGGAGCAAGGTGAGGTGTGGGCGCGCCTTATCCAGCAGCTACGGCTGACGTCGAACGGCGACGATGATTTGATTGCACGACTCCGGAGGAGCGCGTCGTTGACGCTCTACAACGAGATCACGGTTTCAAGGCCGAAGCTCCGCAAGGAGATAGACGCCGAACTCAAGCAGGCTGACGTCACCCTCTCTTGAGCAAAGAAGAAGGGGAGCCCGGAGGCTCCCCCTGATCCGTTCAGACGTGACGCGCCGCCTAAAGCGGGCGGACGTTGATCTGGCTGTTTTCCAGCGGCAATTCGATCAACGTGCCCATGCGGCCAGCGATGACGTCGTCCATGCCGGCGGCGCGGGCTTGTGCGACTTGCTGCTGCGCTTCCACCTGGCTTTCGGCGCCGGTGAGCACGACGAGGCCCGCATTCGAGCTCTCCGCTTGCGCCGCCATCAGGCTCGCACCGTATTGCGCGCTCTGCAGCACGACATCGGCGTCGACCGAAGCCTGCGCGCCGACCACGCGGCCGTCGCCGCCGACGACGATCGAGCGGCCGCGATAATCGAAGCGGTAGCCCACGCGGCCCTGGAAGGCGTCTTCCGGAGTCGTGAAAGCGGACACGACGAGGCCGTCGCCTTCGAACACGATGACCGAGCGGCCCGGCTCAGGGGCGGGGCCCCACGCCTGCAGACCGCGCGCGGCGCCGTCGAAGCCGGCGGCCTGATTCAACCCATCGACCATGCGCTGCGTTTCGGCCGGGCCATAGACCGGCAGCAGCGTGTCGCCACGGCCGCGCGAGCTTTCGACGAACATCTCGTCGAGGTCCGCCGCCTGCGGCAGGCTGGCGCTGGTCAGCAGCACGGCTTCCAGGCGCGCCATCGGAATGTTGCGATCCGCGAGCGCGGACGCAGCGCCCGATCCAGCGTCGACAATAAAGAGGCGGCCCGCGGCCACCACCGCGAGGCACGGCTTCGGCTCGCTGCGTTCCATGCCTTCGCCGCCGGCGCCGCAGACGATGGCCCGGAGCGCCGTTGGCGCGAACAAATCTTCGCTTTGGGTGGCGCGCTGTTGGGAATAGGCCTCGTAGGCCTTCGCCAGAGCTTCCTGTCCCTCTGGCGTTTGCGAGCCGACGACCCAGCCGCCCCAAAACAGCCCTGACAGAGTCACGAAGACGACGGAGGATTTGCCGATCGCGTTCATGAGTGAGACCCCGCTATGTCCAAACGCGCGACGCCGCGCGTTGATTTTTGCCCTATCCCAGCGTCACTAAACCCGCGTCCGATTCTTCGGAAGAATCTTACCAATTGGTTTCCACAGCTAAGTTCGGCAGGCTGCAGAGCGTGTCACTGAGTTCCGATAGCGCCGCCGAATCACGGGCGACTCGCGAAGGCTACCTGCTTCGCGGCCGGCAGAAATTAATTCCGCTGGAATCAGCTTGGTTAATGAAACCCTGTTGCTGTGAAGACTCGCACATAGCTGTGGAGAACGCGCCATGAAGCGCGTGCTGGTGTTCGATTCCGGCGTCGGCGGTCTCTCGGTGCTGGACGCGATCGTAGCATCCGGGCACGCGCTGGAGTTGGACTATGTGGCTGACAATGCATGGCTTCCGTACGGTCTGAAGTCGGATGCGGAGCTGCAGGCGCGTGTGCCGGCGCTGCTGACCAGTCTGGTTGCGCAATGGTGTCCACAGATCGTTGTTGTTGCCTGCAATACGGCCTCGACCATCGCGCTCGATCAGGTGCGCGCGGCGCTCGCCGTGCCGGTTGTGGGTGTGGTGCCGCCGATCAAACCAGCTGCGGCGCTCAGCAAAACCGGTGTGATCGGATTGCTGGCGACGCCGGCCACTGTGCGCCGGACCTATACTAACGACCTCATAGCCCAGTTCGCCGCCGACAAGCGCGTGGTGCGGTTCGGGTCTTCGGCGCTGGTGGAGGCCGCCGAGCGCAAGCTGCGCGGCGAGCCGCCCGGTAAGGCTGCGATCACAGAAGCGATCGAGGGTCTCTTCGGCGCGCCGGGCGGGGCGGAGATCGACGTCGTTGCGCTCGCCTGCACGCATTTTCCGCTGCTCGCCAAGGAGCTTGCGGTCGCTGCGCCGCGCCCAGCCGAATGGCTGGATTCCGGCGCGGCCATCGCCCGGCGCGTGGCCAATCTTTTGATCGCTGAGGAGGGGACCGCGCGCAGCCGCCGCGCCGGCTTCACAGATCCTGCCGCCGCGCGCGGGCACTTCCCGGCCTTCTCCGACCGCGGCTTCACAGAGTTCGCCGCCATCCAGGCCGCGCCGGGTTTCGCCGCGGTCGGCGTGTGAACGATACGTGTCGTTTTGGAAACGGTCGTTCGCTCCCGGCTGAGCATAACTCCGCGGACGATTGCCTCGCCATGACCCGCCGGTAACGTGCCGGCTGGAGCGGGGGAGGAGACACGTATGGCCTCGGCATTCGGCGAAACCCCGTTGGGTCTCGCGTCTGAAATCAAAAACCTCGCCGCGATCCTGACGCGCAAACTGCCGCTCAAGGTGCCGCGCTATCAGCGGCCCTACACATGGACCGAGCGCGAAGTGCGGCGGCTCATCCAGGATTTACGACGCGCTTACGAGCGCAAGACGGCGTTCTATTTCATCGGCCAGATCGTGCTGGTGAAGAACCGCGGCCGTCTGGAAATCTCCGATGGCCAGCAGCGCCTGGCGACGCTCACCATGATCGTCGCCTATGTGCGTGATCGGCTGCCGCACCGCGCCAAGCACTACCAGCAGCTTATCATGCTCGACGGCGAGCCGCGCCTCTATCTGCGTGACGACGACACCAATTTCTATCGCGGCTACGTGCAGGAGCCCGGGCAAATGGCCGAGCTCGCGAAGCTGCCGGAGACGGGCATCGACTCGAAGGATATGCTCGCCAACGCGGCTCAGACGATCGCCGACGAACTCGGCAACGCCGACGATCGCGAACTCGACAACTTCCTGTCCTTCATCGTTCGCTGCTCGACGCTCAACGTCGTCGACGCCGACGAGCGCGGCAGCGCGGCCACCGTCTACAACACCGTGAACGATCGCGGTCTCGAACTGTCCGCCGCCGACAATTTGAAGTGCGATCTGCTGGAAAGCAGCGGATTGACGCCGGAAGAGGCCGATGCCGCGGCGCGCAAATGGGAGGAGCACGAAGACAAGCTCGGCCGCACCGCGTTCGCCAAATTGCTGGCGATGATGCCGTTCCTGTTGACCGGCGAACAGCTGCTGTCGCCGGGCGATCTCGTCACCTTCCGTGACCAGGTGAACCGCGCCGGCGGCGTGCGCAAGTTCCTGTTCGATCAGCTGCCGCGCTACGCCTTCGCGCTGCGCTCGATCTTCAACTGTACGGTGGATGCGGGGCCTGCGAGCGCCGACGTCAACCGCCGCATCAAGATGATGAAGCAGGTCGAAGAATGGGATTGGGCGCCCGCTGCGATCACGTTCCTGGCCGAGCATTCAGGCCAGCATGAGCGCACGCGCCGCTTCTTCCAGGCCCTCGACCGCTTCACCTTCGCCTGCGAACTCTCGGTCATCGACAACCGCCTGCAGGAGGGGCGTTATGCGAAGGCCGTCAAGTTCGGCGGCGACGACCGCGTGCTTTACGGCAGCGCCAATTCCAAGGGTGCGCTCGAACTCACCGAGGGCGAGCATCTGAAAATGATCGCGCGGCTGAACAAGTCGGCGAAGCGCGACCGCTCGCGCCGCTTGCTGCTGATGCGGCTTGAGGCGGCGATGCCGGGCGGCTCGCTCATCGGCATGACCGACGACGCGACGGTCGAGCACATTCTGCCGAAAGCTGGCGGCGCATGGTGGAACGACCGCTTTCCGGACAAGCGCCTGCGCGACGACGCCGCCAACGTGCTGGGCAACCTCATTCTTGTGACTCACGATCAGAACGAACTCGCCGACGTGAAGGATTATGGCGCCAAGCGGAAGATTTTCTTCAACACGCCGGGTGCGCCAATCCACGCGCTCACCAAGGACATCGCCAATATCGATGACTGGACCCTGGATGCGATCGAAGCGCGTACGGAACGATTGGTGCGCATCCTTTGCACCGACTGGGACATGATCCGCGGCGGCGGCGCGAGCCAGGCGGCCTAGGCCCGGCTGCTGCTGACACCCTATCGCTGCCGCCCCGCGTCCGATTAACCTCTCGCTAAGCAATTCGCCCCACCTCTTAATTTCGCGTTCAGAGTTGGGGCCGGGCCATGTCGTTGCTTCTCACGGTGGTGTCTGCGAGCCGTTGCCGCTCGACCCATCACCGCTTGGCGGTTGACGCGCTCCGGCATTTGCGCTCGCCCGACGCCGAAGATTGGCGCGACCTCATTCTGCACTATCACAAGGAATATCTAGAGGGCGCGAAGGCGCCGGACGACGAGTTCAAGGATTTCAAGAACCATGTCCTGCATGTGCGCGACGGCGACTGGGGCGGCGCGGCGGAAGCCTGCGAGGAATGGTATCGACGCACGGTCAGCGCGCTGAAGAAGAAGGAGTGGGATCAGGCTGCGTGGTCCGCGGGCGTGATGACCCATTATTACGTCGACCCGCTGCAGCCCTTCCACACGCACCAGACCGAGGAAGAGGGCGTCATTCACCGCGCGGTCGAGTGGAGCTTCAACAAGAGCTACAAGACATTCATCGCAATGGTGGAACAGGCCGGCTACCCGGACGTCGAAACACCGACGACGCCGAACTGGGTCGGGGAAATGGTGCGCGCCGGCGCCTGCGCCTCGAACCAGCACTACGAAACCATCATCGAGCATTACGATTTCGCCAAGGGCGTGAAGGATCCGCCGGCGGGTCTGGACCAGCAGCTGCGCGATGTGATCGCGCCTCTCGTCGGCCACGCCATTATCGGCCTCTCGCGCATCCTGGATCGCGCCTTCGAGGAAGCCGCGGTGAAGCCCGCGAAAGTCGGCGGCACACTGCAGGCGGTCTTCCTTGGCATGGAAATGCCGATCCAGGCAGTCCTGAAAGGCATCGACGACGCGGCGGCGCGCAAGGAAGTGGAGGCGCAGTTCGAGGAATTCCGCCGCACCGGTAAGGTGCGCGCGACTCTCGGCGAGGACGACAAGGTGGTGCGTGCGCTCTATGCGGCGGAAGTCATGAAGACGCCGCTCTCGTCGCTCGACGCGAAATGGCCGCGCGAAACCGGGGCCAAGGCGGGCAAGAAGGAAGAGCCCAAGGCGCTGCCGAAGCCGAAGACGCCGCGCGCTGCATTGCCGGAAGGCGCGCCGCTCGCGAAGAAGGACAAGGCTCCGCCGAAGTTCATGCTCGACGGCAACGCGCCGGTTGAGAAAGCGCCGTCGATCGGGCCAAAGACGGCGAAGCGTTTGGAAGCCGTGGGCGTCAAGACCATTGCCGACCTGCTCAATTGTTCGCCCGACGATGCGCAGAAGGAGATCGGCGCACGCCATATCAACGCGCAGGTGATCCGCGACTGGCAGGCGCAGGCCCTGCTCGCGTGCACGGTGCCTGGATTGAAGTCGCGTGAAGCGCAGGCTTTGGTGGCGTGCAATGTGCGCGACGCGCAGCAGCTCGCGGCGGGCGACGCGACGCATTTGTGCGAAGAGATCGCGCAATGGGGATTGTCCGAAGACGGCGCCCGCGCCTGGGGCTCGGCGGCTGCGCCGACGCCGGACGACGTGGCGACCTGGATCGAACGCGCCAAGCGCGGTGGGAAAGCACCGGAAGACGTCGCGGCCTAAGCCGCGTCGCTTAGATTCCCATCATCGTCAGGACGATCGATCCGATCACGATTGGCATGATGAAGGCGGTGAGGCCGCTCGCCACGATGCGCGCGGTCTTCAAGACGCGGTGGCCACGCAGCGGCTTGTCATCGCGCGGCGCCAGCGCGAACTTGCAGAGAAACGCAAACGCCGCCGCCACGCTGGCGACCGCCGCGCCCGCGATCGCGCCCGACAGCAAGGCCGCAACACCGGACGCCAGCGCGATCAGGCCGAGGATGCCGTGGCCTTCATTCATGACGTGTTTGACGATGCGCTCAGCGCGGCCTTGGTCGAACGTCTTGAACGCGACCGGCGAGACCACGAACGAAAACAGCATGATCCAGCCGAGCGAGGCGCCGGCGAGAACGATGGCGGAAACTTGGGCGACTTGTTGGAACATCCCGCGCGCTTAGCATGAGTCGGGCGGGGAATTTCGGATCGGCTCCGGAGCGATTGTGCGCTGTGGCCCGCGCGCTAGAGTGGCGGCGGGGAGGGTGCGGTTCATGAAGGGGCTGGCTTGGATCGGTGGCGCGCTCGCGATCGTGGCGGCGCTCTTGGTGACGGCGTTCGTCGGCTATCGCGGCTTCGCGTCGCCCGATTTGCGCTGGAAGGTCGAAGCCGAGCTCCTGCACAGATCGCCGTCGGTAATAGTTGCTGAAATTGACGAGAGCGGCCCGGACCGCATGGCGCTCGAAACGTTGGCCGACGACATGGCCGCCGTATTGAACAGCGCTTCGCCGGCCATGCGCGTCGACGGGCGCGGTGTTCTCGATGGAACGGCCCGCGTACACGTCGCCACGCCGGCGAATCTGGCGACGGCCCGTGCGCTGCTCGCACAACGCTTCGTCGCCGACGACTACACCATGACCGACGACGGCGCGGGCATGATCTCGCTGAAGCCGACGCCCGAAAGCCAAGCGCGTGCGCTGCCGGCGAAACGCACGCAGACTGCGGAAGTCGTGCGCCGGCGCATCGCGTTCGCGCCGAACCGCATCACCTGGTTGCCGGACGGGCGCTTGCAGATCGAAGCCTTGATCGATGATCCCGCGATCATCGCCGGCGCGCTGCAAAGCAGCGGCGAACTCACCTTCCATGTCGTGCACGAGACCGCCTCGGCGGCGGATGAATATGTGCCAGCGGGTTTCATGATCGCGCCCGGCATGGAAGGCGTGCCGCCGGAGGTGGTGCGGACGCGGCCGGAGTTCACCGGCGAACGCCTTGCGCGCGTGAACCCTGCGTACGACCAGCAGACGGGCGAACCGGTGCTGTCGTTCGGCTTGGATGCGCGGGGCACGAGTCAGTTTTGTCGTCTGACGCGTCAGCTCACCGGTCAGAGGTTCGCCATTCTGTTCGATGGCAAAGTGCTGACCGCGCCGCGCATCAATGAGCCGATCTGCGGCGGCAGCGGCCAGATCGCGGGCAACTTCACGCTCGAGTCGGTCAACAACCTCGCCATCATGCTGCGCTCGGGTCCGTTGCCGGTGAAGCTCAGAGTTGTCTCGGCGCGAGGGCCGGCGTCGTTCTAATCGCTCACGCTCGCGTGAAGCACGGGAGTGTGCGTTGCGGGCGCGGCGCCTCTCGCTAGCCTCGATGCATGAGACGAATGCTGAAGGCGCTCTCGATCGGGCTGATCGCCACGTTGGCGGCGAGCGCCGCGTTCGCACAGGCGGCGGATGAAGCGGTCTGGTTCAGCATCGTCGCGGATGATGGCGCGGTGCTGGGGCACGCGTCGTCCGAAATTGAGCAGAGCGCAGGTGGGCGCGCATTCATCGACAGCCAGGAAGTCTATCTGCGCGAGCAGGGCGGTGAGCCAGCGCGCATCGTCACGCGCTCGGTGCGAACCGAGGACGCGGCCGGGCGAACGGTGTCGATTGTCGAGACCGCGCAGACCGGCCGTGCGCGCACACGCGTTGAAGCGCGTATCGATGGATTGAGCGTAGAGGTCGTGCGTGAGACGCAAGCGGGACGCTGGACTGGGGCCGCGGCGCTGACGCCGGCCGCGCGCCTCGACGGAGGCGAAGCGCTGTTGCGTACATGGGATCCGGCCGCCGCGCCGCGGCTGACGTTCGAGAGCTTCAGCCTTGATGCCCTGACCGTCGAGCACGTGACGATGGAAGCCGCCGGCGCGCGCGACGCGGAAGGGCGCTTTCCGGCGCTGCGCCGCCGCTACCAGAACGGCGCTCTAATTGGCATTTCGCGGCTCACCATCGATCGCAGCGGACGCGTCGTCGAAGTGGCGCAGCCGATGTTCGGCGCGACGATCCATATCCGCGCAACGGATCGCGAAACAGCGACGCGGCGCCATCCCCCATATCAGGTGGTGCCGAACATGATGGTCCCGTCGCCGTTTCGTATCGCGACCAGCGCCACGCGCGGCCACATCCGCTATCGGCTCAGGTTTCACGATGGTCTCGACTTCGCCTTGCCGCAAACGGGCGAGCAGCGCATGAGCGGCGAGGGAGATGAAGCGACGGTCGATATCTGCGAAGGCTGTGGGCCGGGCCTTGCCACGGATCCAGCCTCGCTCGCCGACGCGCTTCGCGCCACGCCATGGCTGCAGAGCGACGATCCACGCATCCGCGCCATCGTCGAGCCGGTCGCCCGGATGGATACCACCGACGCGCGTAAGATGGAGCTGCTGATCGAGCGCGCGCGGCCCTACCTTGAGCGCATCGATTTCGCCGGTCACTACTCGGCGCTGGACACCATCAACCGCCGCGCCGGCGATTGCACCGAGGCCGCCGTGTTGTTGGCCGCTTTTGGCCGCGCATCCGGCATTCCAACGCGGGTGGTGAGTGGCTTGGTTTATTCGCGCGCCAGCTATCACGGCGTCGCCAATGCGTTCATGCCGCACTCGTGGACGTTGGCCTATGTCGACGGTCACTGGCGCAGTTTCGACTTGGCGCTGAACGAATTCGACAGCACGCACATCGCGCTGACCGTGGGCGACGGCGATGCACGCACCATCGCCGCCGCCGGTCAGCTCGCGAGCCTATTGCGTTTCGACGGAATGGTTGAAGTCCGTAGACGTTGAGGCGGCATCGGTTTTCGTCGCGTCGTCGTCCGTGACCTCGTCGTAGACCACCGGCAATTCCGGCACGCTGGCGTCTTCCTTGTCGGAGATGAACACTGTGTTGGCCGGATCGGTGATGCCACCGACGATGATGTAGTCCTCTTCCAGCTCGGTATTGTCCTGCGCCGCCGCCTGCATCGGCGCGCCGAGCGCCGCCGCCGCGAGCACCGCCGCTGCGGCCGCGCGCACTGGAAACTTGTAAGTGACGCAAACTTCGGTGTCGCCGCACGCCTTCAGAAAGGCGACGCGCTCGGCGTCGCTGAAGCCGTTGAGGTCGACCACGTCGCGCTTGCACAAGCGACAGGTGTCGCCATCCATGATGTCGCTGAGCTTGCCCTTGTACGGGCAGGGACTCTGAATCTTCGGAAAAATCGCCATTGCCGCCTCCAAGCTCCCGCGTTCACGGCGTCAGCTAACCGTGACGTCGCTCAAGCGCGCAAGAGGTTCGGGGTGAGGCTCTCGTGCTTGTGAAGCCGCTTGGAATCACCTCGCCGTGATGTTGGTCTGCGCCGCGCCTTTGCGGCGGCGGAAACCATCACACACGCAGCTTCGCCATGATGACGCTGTCGCGGATGCCGAGGTGGGTTTTCCAATTGCCGCGCAGAAGGCCTTCGCGCTGGAAGCCGGCGCGCAGGAAGAGCGAGATCGAGGCGCTGTTGTCGGGATCGATGTCGGCGGCGATGCGGTGGAGTTTGAGCTCGCCGAAGCCGTAATCATCCACGAGCTTCAGCGCTTTTGAAGCGAGCCCGCGCCCGGTGGCGTCGCGGCGTATGATGATGCCGATTTCCCCGACGCCTTCGCGCTGCACGAAGAGCGCGATGCGCCCGAGCGCTTCGCCGCCGGTTTCGGTGATCGCCCAGACATGCGCGCCCGGGAGGTCGATGGTGCCCTGCTCGTAGGCGGCCGTTTCTTCCACGCTCTTGTGCGCAGGCCCCGACCAATATTGGTGCGTGCGCTCGTCGCCGTGCGCGGCGAAGAGGGCCGGCGCATCGCCCTTGGCGTCGAGTGGACGCAGCACGAGACCAGCGGCGGAGAGAGTGGGTGCGGGCATGAGCCGGTGGAGATGACGCGAGCGCCGCCGTCGCGCAAGCCGAAACCTCAGGCGCGCGACTTGGTCAGCACGACTTCGTCGCGCGCGCCCAGATGTGACACACGCCGGCGCGGCGCGTCGTGCGCGAATCCGGCGCGCTCGAAGAGGCCGATGGAGGCGGCGTTCTCGGCGTCGATGTTGGCCGTGAGACGCGTGAGGCCAAGCGTGTCGGACGCATACGCTTCCGCGAGCGTCAGCGCCTTCAACGCGAGGCCGCGCCGGTGCGCGCTGCGCCGGAGTACGATGCCAAACTCACCTGACCGGCCGTTCACGCGAAGCGCGAGGCGCCCCAGCGCCTCGCCGCCGTCTTCGGTGATCGCCCAAGCGAGGCCGGCGGCGTGGCTCTTTTCGATATAGGCCCGCGTTTCGGCGACATCCGCATGCGGCGCATCCTTGCGGTAGCGCTGAACCTCGGGATCACTCAGCGCCACGAACAGCGCCTTCGCGTCGGCCATCAGCAGCGGGCGCAGGACGATTCTGGCGCCGGCGAGCGTCGGCGTCACTCGGCCGCCGCCTTGGCGCGTTCGCTCGCACGCTGCTTGACGCTCTCGCTGCGCAGCTGGCCGCAGGCGGCGAGGATGTCGCGTCCGCGCGGGGTTCGGATAGGCGAAGAATAGCCGGCGCGGTTCAGCACTTCGGCGAATTTCTCGATCGTCTCCCAATCCGAGCACTCATAGTTCGTACCGGGCCATGGGTTAAACGGGATCAGATTGATCTTCGCCGGGATCTTGGAGAGCAGCTTCACCAGCGCCCGCGCCTCAGGCAGCGAGTCGTTCACGCCCTTCAGCATGACGTATTCGAACGTCACCCGCTTGGCGTTGCCGAGCGAAGGGTAGGAGCGGATCGCCTCGAACAGCTCTTCGAGATTGTACTTCTTGTTGAGCGGCACCAGTTGATTGCGCAGCTCGTCATTGGTGGCGTGCAGCGAGATCGCCAGCATGGCCCCGGTGCGTTCGCCCAGTTCTTTAATGCGTGGCGCGACGCCCGCCGTGCTGACCGTGATGCGGCGGCGGCCGATGGAGATGCCGTCGCCATCGGAGATGATGCCGATGGCGGTGTCGACATTGTCGAGATTGTAGAGCGGCTCGCCCATGCCCATGAAGACGATGTTGGTGAGCTCGCGTTCGCCGTCATTGAGCGGGCGCTCCTGCGTCGGCCATTCGCCGAGTGCATCGCGCGCGATCATCACCTGCGTGACGATCTCTTGCGCGGTCAGATTGCGGACGAGCTTCTGCGTGCCTGTGTGGCAGAAGGTGCAGTTGAGCGTGCAGCCGACCTGGCTCGAAACGCAAAGCGCCCCCGCGCGGCCGACGCCGGGGATGAACACGGCTTCCGCTTCGGTGCCGGGCCCCAGACGGATGAGCCACTTGCGGGTGCCGTCGGTCGAGATTTGCTGCGTCACCACTTCCGGGCGCGCCAGCGTGTAGTGCTCCGCCAAAGTCGCGCGCAGTTCCTTAGCGACGTTTGTCATCGCCGCGAACTCGGTCACGCCGTAATGGTAGATCCAGCGCCAGAGCTGCTCGGCGCGCATCTTCGCCTTCTTCGCCTCGACGCCGATGGCGACGAGTTTCTCGGCCAGCTCGGCCTTGGAAAGGCCGGCCAGCGAGGGCTTGGAGGAGGGTGCGGTGGTCACGGGCGGGTTATGGGGGCGCGCCGGTGAACGGACAATGTCTTTCGCTGCAAAGCGGGTGTGCGGCGCCGGATTTGGCCCGGGTGTAATTGTGTACGGCGGCGACGCCGCATATCTATTCCGGACGGAACCCGGAGATGGCCATGCTGACGATGCTCGCGCTCTTCTTCATCCCGACGATCGTGGCGATCGCGCGCGGTCGGGCGGCGCTCGGCATCTTCCTGGTCAACTTCTTCCTGGGCTGGACCATTATCGGCTGGTGGGTGGCGCTGATCTGGGCCTTCACCGGAGCTCGTGAAGTGCGCTACGTGCCGGTCTATCGGTAGCTTCCACTTCAGTCATTCCAGACGGCCGGAGGCCGATCTGGAATCCAGGGCAAACACTCAGGTCGCGGCCCTGGATTCCAGATCACGCTCCGCGTGTCTGGAATGACTGAGTTCAAGCCTTCAAACGCTCTTCAATCTCAAAGAGCGTATTCTTCCCGAAATACATCTCGCCATCGATGAAGAAGGTCGGCGCGCCGAAGGCGCCGCGTTTGGCGGCGTCTTCCGTATTGGCCATGAGCTTCGCCTTCACCTCCGGCGCCTGGGCCCGCGCCGCCAGCGCCGCGCCGTCGAGGCCGGCCTCGTTGGCCGCAATGAGCACGACCTCCGGATCGTCCATCTTGCGTGGCGTCTCCCACATGAAACGCATCGCCGCGTCCACGAACGGCGCCAGCGCGTCGTCCATCTGCGCCGCCGTCGCCATGCGCATGAGCAGGAGCGTGTTGATAGGGAAGTTGGGGTTCATCACGAACGGCAGCTTGTGGCGCTCTATGAAACGCCGCATCTCCAGCATTTCGTACTGCAGCTTGTTCGGCACGCCGGCGTAAGCGATCACCGGCGAGCTATTGTTGGTAAGCTTGAACAAGCCGCCGAGCAGGATCGGCGTAAAGTCGAATTTGACGCCGGTGCGCGCCTCGATCCCTGGGATGACCTTGTAGGCGCAATAGGCATTGGGGCTGCCGAAATCGAACAGGAATTCTGCGCGCGCCATCACCAAGTTTCTCCATAGGGCCGAAGATCGAGTTCGAACGTCCAGGCATCGCGCGTCTGCTTGTGCAAATCCCAGTAGGCATTGGCGATGGAGTCCGGATTCATGAGCACGTCCGGCGGCAGGTTGGCGGCGACTTCCGCGCCACGCGCCTGCGCGATGCGGTCGCGCACGAACGCGGTGTCGACGCCGGAATCGATGACCAAGTGCGCGACGTGGATGTTCTGCGGCCCCAGTTCGCGCGCCATCGCCTGCGCCATAAGCCGGAGTCCGCCCTTGGCGGCGGCGAACGCGGCGTAGCCCTTGCCGCCGCGCATGCTGGCGGTGGCGCCGGTGAAGAAGATCGAGCCGCGGCCGTGCTTCAAGAGAATCCGCGCACCTTCGCGGCCGGCGAGGAAACCGGCTTTCGTCGCCATTTCCCAAACCTTGAAGAAGACGCGCTCGGTTGTCTCCAGCAGCGGGAAGTTCACGTTGGCGCCAACATTGAAGATCACGACTTCTAGCGGCGCATGCGCATCCGCTTCGTTTAGGAACGCGGTGATGTCGTCTTCCTTGCGCGCATCAAGGCCGCGCGCGGCGCATTTGCCGCCGGCGGCCTCGATCTCTTCCACCAGCGCCGCCAGCTTGTCGGCCGTGCGGCGGCCGGCGAACACGGTGTAGCCTTCGGCGGCGAATTTCTTGGCGATGGCTGCGCCGATGAAGTCGCCCGCGCCGATAACGGCGACTGTCGCGTTGCGCTCAGGCATGCGCCTCTCCTTCTGGGCAAGAGCCTACACCCGGCGCATCGCGACGCCCAGCCGCTACGCCGGGTCAAGCTTCGGCGGCGGCTTCTTGGCGCGCGCTTCGCGCACGGTGATGACGAGCGTCGAGCCGATCACGATGGCGGCGCCGGCCATGGCGACGAGGTTCGGCGTTTCGCGAAACCAGAGAAAGCCGACCACCAGCGCGAACAGGAGGCGGGTGTAGTCGATGGGCGCCATCGCGGTCGCGTCGCCGATCGACATGCCCTTGATGTAGAACATCTGCGTCACCAGCCCGCACACGCCCATGATGGAGAGCAGCAGCAGGTCCATCGGCGCGGGCCAGCGCCACTCGATGAACGCCATCGGCAACGCCAGCACGAAGCCCAGAATTGCGCTCCAGGTTGTGAGCACCATGACGCCGTGATCGCGGGTCATCACCTTGACGCCGGTGACCGTCATCGCAAACAGCGCCGCCGAGGAAAGCGCGGCGATGGCCGGCCAGCCGACCGAATTGGCGATCGCCGGCTGCAGCATCAGCAGCACGCCGAAAAAGCCAGCGACGGTCGCGCCGATGCGCCAGGGGCCGACAGTTTCATGCAGGACGAAGATCGCCAGCGGTACGATCCACAACGTGCGCGTGAACGAAAGCGCGTTCGCTTCCGCAAGCGGCATTTCCTGGTACGCCCAGAAGGCCAGGATCATGCCAAGTGTGCCCGCCAGAGATCGGAAAAGCAGAATTCCCGGACGCGTGGTCCGCAGCATGCCCTTGGGATCGCGCAGCACCAGCGGCAGCAGTACGACGAGACCGGCGACCTGACGGTAGAACGTCTGCACCGCGGGTGAGTAATCGGCGCCCAGGAATTTCACGAGCGTCGTCATGACCGTGAACGTCACCGCGGCCGCCAGCATCCAGAGCGCGCCGCGCACGTTCGCCGAGAGGCGGGCGTGCGCCGCGCTGAGCTGGGAAAAGGCGGTCATACCCGCGTTATGCGGCTGCGCTTCAAGGGCGCCAAGGGAGCTTTTCGCAACCGCAAAATATTCGCCCTTTAGTTGAGTCTGCCGTTTGACGGTGCTATCGCAGCCGCCGGGTGGGGAATGACATACGAGAAAATCCTCGAGTCGATCCTGTACGACACGCCGCTGGTCTATTCGCATCTCGTGCTGGACCATCGCGACGGCGAGCGCTTGCCTGCGCCCCCGCCGGTCAAATCGAGCAACGAGGAATATCCGCGCGACAGGAAAAAGAACCGGCTGAGCGGCGTCTTTTGCCTTTCGCTGCGCGAATTCGAGGAGTTGAGCCTCGCCACCCGCGCGCGCCTGCTCGAGCTGGCGCCGGAGGGGACCGGCTGGTCCGCCAATTTCAGGGACATGCAGCAGATCGACGCCGAAGCTTTGTCGAAGGCTATCTTCGATGCCGCGGCTCAATTGCGCGCGAGCGGCGACCTGACCAAACACGGCGTCGACATTACCGGCGCCTACATCAAGGGATCGCTCGATCTCAGCAATGCGCATCTGCCGTTTTCGGTGCGTCTTACCGGGTGCGTGATCGACGGCGCGTTGCGGCTGGGGCGCGCAAGCCTGACGACGCTCGACCTCTCCGGGTCGGCGATGCGCGGTATTCACGGTACATTTTTGCAGACATCAGGCAGTCTGCGTATGCGCCGCCTCACCAGCACGGGGGTGATCGACCTGGGCGGCGTGAAGGTCGCCGACGTATTCGACGCAAGCGATATCCTGGTGTTCCCCTGGGACGACCCGCACTATCGCGAAGCCTTCGTCGGCGATCGTGGCATCGTGAATCTTTCGCTGGCGACGCTCTCGAACGAGATGCGGCTCATCAGGGCGCGCATCTATGGCGGGCTCACGATGAAGGGCGCACGCATCGAGCGCTCCATGTTTCTTGACGACGCCATCCTGCGCGCACCGCTTGCCTATCTCGAGCGCGTTGGCGCGGACGTGGCCATGGCTGACGAGCTGTTTCCGAAGCTGAAGCTCGCCGTCCGCACCGCAGCGCGCGCCGAAAAGAAGCTCGCGAAGGAGGTTCACGGCAATTACAAGCAGCCTGGCTTGTCGGAGGCGAAATGGCGCCGTCGCCGCACACGCTGCCGTTTTGACGCACTGGAGAAGCTCGACCTGTCGCAGCCGCTGCGCGCGATGGGACGCGATCGGCTGATGCGGCGCCTGATGGCTGAATCGGTCCGCGCCCGCACGTCGTGTCTGCGCGCCGACGGGCTCGTCATCAACGGCAGCGTCTTCGCCCGCAGCATCCGCTCAAGCGGGCGGCTGCGGCTCAAGTACGCGAAGATCGGCGGCAGCCTCCACCTCGACGGCGCGCGCATGCGCTCCGCCAAGGATATCGACGAGGGACTGAGCAATGTGCTCACGACGCTCCAAGAGGGCGGCGCCAGTCCGATAAGCCAGGAATACGCCAAGCGCTTGAGCCACCTGCTTGCGGTGACCAGGAAGCATGCGGAGAAGATGGAATCGACCGAGAATGACGACTACGCGCTCGACATGCGCGAGATTCAGGTCACGGGACACGTGCATCTCGTGCCGGACACGCGTCGCGGCGTGCCGCATGACCTCGATGACGAACTCAAGAAGGTCGTCACCGATTTTCTTGAACCGCTGAACTTGCCTCCTGACGTACTCGAAGACTGGGCGCCGGGCTCGAAAAAGGAACCGCACAAGCACGCCGTCTACACCAACGGCCAGATCGCCATGGAGGGGGCGGTCATCAACGGCGACTTCGAACTGAACGGCATCCTCGCCAATCTGCACAATGTCGAGCCGCGGCCGCGGCCGCTGGTGCATAAGGCGAAGGAGAGCTTCCTGCTGATGGAGCAGGCGGCCATCCGTGGCGAGATGGATGTGCGCGGCGCGATCGGCATTCACGGCATCTCCGCCCAGCACCTGGTGGTCGCCTCGCGCATCCGTTTCGCCCGCCACTCGGTGCGCGAGAACACCAATAAGAATCGCGCCATCGGCACTAGCGGCAAGCTGCAGTTCTCGGATTCCCGCATCGGCGGCGATGCGGTGTTTCTGTTCCACAAGGAGGAGGGGCCGTCGCTGCTCCTGGGACGGAGCCACATCGAGGGGCGCCTGCATATCCTGCCGACCAAGTCGTTGAAGATCGAGGGCGACGGCGAGAGGGACCTGCACGACTTTCGCCGTCGCGACCTTGGTGAAAGGATCAACGAAGATGCGCTGAAGCTCATGCCCGAAATCGATCTGCGTTCGGCGCGCGCGGCCGAATTCGGCAATTCCGAACCGGCTTGGCCGTTGGCGGACAGGCTGCAGGCGGAGGGTTTCACCTACGAACAGACCAACGCTTACGGGCCTTTAGCGCCGCGTGCGCGCGTCGCGCCCGGTGCTCAGGACTGGCGTGAATATCATTTCTGGGTGCAGTTCGGCGGTCTTGCCGTTTTCGCGGCGGCGATCCTGGTGTTTGTCTTCGCCATGTGGGGCAGGGCCATCGACTTCCATTTCGGTTGGTTCAACGTTTTGGCGTTCCTGCTCGTTTTGCTGGTTGTGGGGGCGCAATTCATCATTGCGCGCGCAAGTGAACCAACCAGGGCGGCGTCACGGCCGCGCGCCATCTTTTGGTTGGGCTTGCAGAAAACCGCCCTCAGCGTGGACAAGATGCTGTTTCGCACGTTGCCGATGCAGCCTTACTCGCATGCGGGCAAGGTGCTGCGATCATCGGGTCAGATCATCGCCGCCAATACTGTGGAGGTGGACCGCCTGCGCCGCCGCCATGAGCAGCTCTCCTGGCGCAACAACTGGCACTCACGCATTCTGCTTGGGCTGGCGGACCGCGTCACGAAATACGGCTTCGATCCGATGCGCACGGTGGCGGCCGCCATCGTGTGCGCCGCAGCGTTCGCATGCGCCTTCCATGCGGCGGATCGCGATGGCTATGTGCGTCCGATCGCCGGCGATCTCATGTCGGTTCTGGCCGAGCACGAGGCCGCGGTCGGCGATGGCGCCCGACTGGCCGAAGGGAACCCGGCGCCGCCGGAGCGGGACGGAGAGGCGAGGGTGTTCGCTTCGGCGACGCCGCGCGCCGATGGCAGCCGCCCCGCGTCACGGGTGACCGCCTACCCTGCGTTCTCCTCTCTCACTTTCGCACTCGATGTAATGGTGCCCGGTCTCGACCTCGGACAGGAAGAATATTGGCGCCCGATGGCGTCGCCGATCCCGGGCTATCCGCGCTCGTGGTGGTGGTGGCTCTTCGTCGGTTCCGCGCCCGTGCTGAAGGTGATCGGCTGGCTGCTCACGACTGCGATCGCGATCTCGATCATCACGCGCGTCGAAGCGATGATCTCCCGCCACGAAGAATAGCGCCTAGCCCTTCGGGCGAACCGCTTCCGTCATTTCAAGCCGCGGCCCGCCGGGCATGATCGGGCGTGCGGGATAGCCTCCGAGCGCGAGCACGCGGTCATACATCACCAGCGCGCCGGCGAGGCCGACGTTGAGGCAGAACTTGGTCGGGATTTTCACCACGTGCTTGCAGCGCGCGAGCATTTCCGGCGAGAGCGAGCCGCGCTCGCGGCCCATGACGTAGGCGGCCGCTTGCGGATGCTGGAAGCGCGGAAGCTCGACCGCGTCGTCCGTGAGCTCCACGCCGACGAGCACGCAGCCGCGGGGCAGGCGCAAATCAGCGAGCGTGTCCCAGGCGTAGTAGGGCATGTGATCAAAGCTGCGCGACGTGTCGGAATTATACGCCTCGCGTACTTTCGGGTGCGCGTTGATGGTGAAGAAGAAGCTGGCGCCGAACGCATGCGAGGTACGCATCAGCGCGCCGAGATTCATCGGCTTCGACATTTCCTCGCAGCCAATGCCGAAGAAGCCCCGCATCAGTGCCTGCAGTTCGCGTAGGGGCCGCCGGCCGCGCCGGTGAGCGTCGACGTGCCAGCATGCTCCCAGAACTGCACGCCGCCGCCAGCGTAGCGCGCGCCAGAGCCGGAAACCGCGTGCGGAAGGTTGTAGCTGCGCCCGCCTGCGCGGACGCGCGCGCTGCCGTCGGTGTAGCTCACCGTGAAGCTCGAACCGCCGTCGCAGCGCCACGTCGTGCGCGGCGCGCCGACCGCTTCGCCGCTTCCGCTTTCGGTCGCGCAGGCTGCAAGCGAAAGCGCGGCCGCGAGGATGACGAGCGTCTTCATCGGCTCACCTCATTCTAGCGCCGGCAATTGTTGTACGGCCCGCCTGCAGCGCCGCCGAGCGTGGCTTCACCGCCGTGCTCCCAATACTCAACGCTGCCATTGGTGTAGCGGGTCCCTGAGCCGGCCGCGACGCCGGGCAGGGTGTAGACTTGTCCGCCGGCGAAGACTTCCGCATTGCCCGAGCCGTTGATGCGCGCGCTGAATGCGGCGCCGCCGTCGCAGCGCCAGTCGACGCGGTTGCCGGGCGCGGCGGCGGGCGTGGAGGCGCAGGCGGCGAGTGTGAGCACGGCGGCGGCGAGCAGAAGCTTTTTCATTCCCGGTCTCCTCAAAAGGTCTTGACTTCGCGCGCGCCGGCGCTGGTGGCCCAGCCGCGCTTCATGCCTTGACTCGCGAACGGCGTCGCGACGTTGCCGTGCGCGTCAACGGCGATGAGGCCGCCATAGCCGCCGAAGCGGCGCACGTCTTCGATGACGCCGCCGGCGGCCTGTTCGAGCGTCTGGTGCGCATAACGAATGCGGGCGGAGACGTCCGCAGCCGCGTTCACACGCATGAAGTATTCGCCCAAGCCTGTACAGGAGACGGCCGCGCGCTCGTCGGCCCAGCAGCCGGCGCCGATGATCGGCGTGTCGCCGACGCGACCCGGCATCTTGCCGTGCAGGCCGCCGGTGGAGGTGGCCGCGGCGAGGCGGCCCGACGTGTCGAGCGCAACCGCGCCGATGGTGCCAGCGCCGGGCAGGCCGCTTTCGGCGGCAATGTAATAGCTCTTCGGATCGTCCACACGCGCCAAGCCTTGTTCGGCCGAGAACGCCGCGGCGCCTTCGCCGACCAGCAGCACGTGATGCGTCTTCTCCATAACCGCACGCGCGGCGCGCACGGGCGAAAGAAAGCCGCGCAAGCCGGCCACCGCGCCCGCGTCGCGGTTGGATCCGTCCATAATCGACGCATCGAGCTCGACAAAGCCCGCGGCGTTGGGGGCCGAGCCCTTGCCGGCGACGTGGAGCCCGCTGGCCTCCAGTGCTTCCGCCATCGCGGTCACCACATCGAGCGCGCTTTCGCCGCGCGCCAGCATCGCCGCGCCTTGCTCGATCAGCCCCATCATGTGGGCTTCCTCGGCCTTATACGTGCGCTCAGCGATCGCGCCGGCGCCACCATGGAGTGCGAGAGCCCAGGTCATCGGCCGCTTATAAACTGCTTCGCTTGCGGCGCTACCGTGGCGGAAGGACTTCCGGCGACTCCTGCGCCTGTGCAGAACTTCTGCCGAACAGGAAGCCCTGCTTCCAACCCATATAGAGCGCGACCAGCGTCGAGGTCGGAATGAAGCCGTCGATCTGATCGGTGACGTCGATGACTTCCAGGATGTTAAGCAGCCCGATCGGCCCCCACATCGCATACATGACGGCGGTTCCGACGCCGTCCGTGGCGGTGCCGAACACCGGGATGCGGCCGATCGTGAAGTCGAAAATGTCGATCACGATCGAGAAGGCGAGGCGCAGGAAATAGCCGTTGCGGGTCATGGGCAATTGTCGCGCACATTTGGCGTGGCGGCAATTGGACGGAGCACGAGAAGCGGCTACAGGTGGCGCCGGAGGATGTTCATGAAAGCGCTGCTCAGCACCAAAGTCGGCCCGCCGGAGACGCTCGAATATGCCGACGCGCCGGACCCGGAAGCGGGGCCGGGCGAAGTGGTGATCGCGGTGAAGGCCGCGGGCGTGAACTTCCCGGACGTGCTCATCATCGAGGACAAGTATCAGTTCAAGCCGCCGCGCCCGTTCGCGCCGGGCGGCGAAGTCGCGGGCGTCATCGACAGCGTCGGCGAGGGCGTAACCAACGTGAAAGTCGGCCAGCGCGTGATCGGCTCGCTCGGCTGGAACGGTTTTGCGACCAAGGCGAAGACGCAGGCTGCGCGCGTGATGCCGATCCCGGACGCGATGCCGTTCGACGAAGCCAGCGCCTTCATCCTCACCTACGGCACCTCTTTTTATGCGCTGAAGGACCGCGGTCATCTGAAGGCCGGCGAGACGCTGCTCGTCACCGGCGCCGCCGGCGGCGTCGGCGTTGCAGCGATCGAACTCGGCAAGGCGATGGGCGCGCGCGTGGTCGCGGCGGTGTCGAGCGAGGAAAAGGCGGCGTTTGCGCGCGAAGCAGGCGCTGACGACGCCGTGATCTATCCGGCATCCGGCATGTCCAAGCAGCAGAGCAAGGACTTGGCGGAGGCCTTTAAGAAGGCGTGCGGCGGCGGCGCCGACGTCATCTACGATTCGGTCGGCGGCGATTATTGCGAGCCGGCGTTGCGCGCGATGAATTGGGACGGCCGCTATCTGGTGATCGGTTTTCCCGCCGGCATCCCGGCGCCGCCGCTCAACCTCACGCTTCTGAAGAGCTGCTCCATCGTCGGCGTGTTCTGGGGCGCCAGCGTCGCTCGCGAACCGAAGCTGCACGAGCAGAACGTGCGCGAACTGTTCAAGCTCTACGGCGAAGGCAAGGTGCGTCCACGCATTTCCGCGCGCTATCCGCTGAAGGACGGCGCCAAGGCGATCCGTGCGCTGGCGGATCGCACGGCGACCGGCAAGCTCGTCATTACGATGGACTGACGCGCCATGCCGATCACTCCAGCAAGTGCGATCGCCGCTGCATGGCTGGTGTGGCTCGTGGTGTGGATCATGACCGCAGGCTGGAGCGCGCGCGCCGCTTCCCACGAGGACATGGGCGCTGCCTCGCCCAGTCGCGTGCTGACGCTCGCAGCCATCGTCATGATCATCGCCTCCTATTGGCCGATCGGCGTGGGCGTGCTCTGGACGACGCCGCAGACGTTTGGCTGGGCGCTGTTCGCACTCACCTGCGTCGGCTTTGCGTTCGCCTGGTGGGGCCGGCTTCATCTGGGCCCGCTCTGGTCGTCGACAGCGTCGCCAACCGATGCGCATCGCATTGTCGACACCGGCCCCTACGGAATCGTGCGTCATCCGGTATATGCCGGCCTGTTGTTGGCGGCCTTGGCGATGGCGCTCGAGTCCGGCCGCATTGAGGCGGTTGTCGGCGCGCTCCTCCTGACGCTGAGCCTCTCGATGCGGGCCAAGGTGGAAGAGCGCATTTTGCGGCGCGATGTGGGCGATGCCGACTACACGCGCTATCGCGCCCGCGTGCCGATGCTGATCCCGGGACTGAAGAATCCGCCGCGCGAAGCGGCCTGACACTGCGGCGCCCTTAAGGCGCCTCGGCCTCAAGTTTGAGCAACCGTCCGCGCGCGCTAAGTTCTGCTAGATTGTCTTGCAGGCACGCTGCATCCGGACCGCCGCCTGGCGGCGGTTCAAAGCATCGAATGAGGGAGATACGTATGATCCGGCGCGGTGTATTGGGCGGCTTGCTGGCAGCGGCGCTCTTGTCTGCATGTGCGGGCGCGCAAACGCGCCAACCCACGCCGGAGGCCTCGGCGTTTCAGTCCGAACGCATCGCCATCACGGTCACCGGTAGCGGGCCGGATGTGATTTTGATTCCCGGCCTCACGTCATCATCGAGCGTGTGGGACACGACGCGGGATGCGCTTGCAGGCCGCTATCGCGTGCATGTCGTGCAAGTGCGCGGCTTCGCTGGAACCGAGCCGGTCGCCAATGCGTCGGGCGATGTCTCGGCGCCGGTCGCCGAAGAGATCGCGCGCTATATTGAGCACGTGCATCTCGATCATCCGGCCGTTATCGGCCATTCCATGGGCGGCACGATCGGCATGATGCTGGCGGCGCGCCATCCCGAAAGCGTCGGCCGGCTGATGGTGGTCGACATGTTCCCGTGGATGGGCGCGATGTTCGGCCCGCCCGGGGCGACGGCGGAGAGCGTGCGTCCGGTGGCCGAGCAAATGCGCGAACGCATGCGCGGGGCGCCGCAGGGCGCGAGCTCGTCCTTCACCACCCAGATGATCGCCGGCATGGTCCGCACCGAAAGCGCGCGCCCCGAGCTGGAACGGCAGTCGCGCGAGAGCAACAACATCACGGTGGCGAATGCCTTCTACGAGCTGATCGTCACCGACCTCCGGCCGGAACTCGCCAATATCCGCGCGCCGCTCACGGTGCTCTACGTCATCCCCCCAAACCTCCCGATCACGGCGGAGCAATACGAAGGCTATATGCGCGCGTCGTACGCAAGCGGGCCGTCCGCGCGCTTGGTGAAGATCGAGGACAGCTATCACTTCATTATGATCGACCAGTTCGATCGCTTCATGAGCGAAGTGAACACGTTCCTCGCCGGCTGAAGCGCCAAACGCGCCGGCAACGCAGGGCTCACCGCTGCAGGAAGCCGGCAAGCACTTCGCAGGTCCAGCGCGCGGCGGTGAGTGCGGAGATGCTGGCGACGTCGAGCGAGGGGTCGAACTCGGTCAGATCGACGCTGCGCACTTGCGGATGCGCGCAGATGGCGCGAGTGGCTTCGAAGAAGTCCTGCGGCGAGCAGCCGCCGGGCCGTGCGCCCGGCGCGCCGGGCATGTGGGCGCGTTCGACAACGTCGATGTCGAAGTCGACGTGAATGTAGGCGCATTGGCGCGCCAGCACGTCAAGCGCATCCATCGCGCGCGTGGTGAAGCCGCTGCCGAAGCGGCCCGGCCGGCACATGTTCATCGGCACGACGTGAATGCCGGCGTCCTTCGCCTTTTGGTGCGCCTTCTGGGTGTTGGCGAATGGGAGAAGGCCGACTTGCGCGATGTGCCGGCCGGGCATGCCGTCGTCCAACAGCGCTTGGATCGGGTTGCCATTGGTGAGCCCGCAATCGGTGTCGCGCAGGTCGAAGTGCGCGTCGAGCGTGAGTAGTCCCACGCTGCCGTGCGCTTCCTCAAGCGCATGCACGGCGGGCCGCGTCGCCGCATTGTTCCCGCCAAGCAGGATGACGAGGTCTTGGGCTCGGAGCAGGGGCGCCAGCGCTTCGACGATGGGGTCGCGCGCGTCTGCAGGTTCAAGCGTCTCCACAGCGACATCGCCGGCGTCGAACACCCGCATGGCGGAAAGATCGGTTTCGGTTTCGAGGTCGTAGACGCTCATCCGCTTCATCGCCGCGCGCACGGTTGCGGGCGCGAGATCACAGCGCCCGGGCGTGATCGAACCCAGGCCCAGCGGCGCACCCAGCAGCGCCACCGGTGCGGAGGCGTCGTTGGTGAGCAGATCGGCGGCGGAAAACCAGGAGCGGCAATCTGAGTCGGACATGCCCGTTCATACGCTCCCCCTTTCCCGGAGGGGAGGGGGTGCTAAGACCCTCGCATGTGGGACACGATCTGGACTGGCGGGCACCTCGCTACCATGACGCCCGGCGGCAAGCCGTATGGCGCCATCGAGCGCGGTGCGGTGGCTGCGAAGGACGGCAAGATCGCGTGGGTCGGCTTTGCGGCGGACTTGCCGAAGCCTGCGGATGAACTGGCGCGTAAGGTGCGCCGGTGCGACGGCGCCTGGATCACGCCGGGTTTCGTCGATTGCCATACCCATCTCGTTTTCGGCGGGGATCGTGCGCGTGAGTTCGAGATGCGCCTGGAAGGCGCCAGTTACGAAGAGATCGCGCGCGCCGGCGGCGGCATCGTCTCAACGGTGGCGGCGACGCGTCGAGCCTCGCGCGAGGACCTGATTGAAAGCGCTGCCCGCCGTCTGGCCGGCCTCACGCGCGAAGGCGTGACGACGGTGGAGATCAAATCCGGCTACGGGCTCGACCTCGAGACCGAATTGAAAATGCTGGAGGCGGCAGGCGAACTCGGTGCACAGGCGCAGGTTCGTGTGCAGCGCACTTTTCTCGGCCTGCACGCGCTGCCGCCGGAGTTCAAGGACGACCGCGCAGCCTATGTTCAGCTCGTCGCCGACGTCATGATACCGGCGATTGCGGCGGTGGGCGCAGCGGATGCGGTGGATGCATTCTGCGAAGGCATCGGCTTCACGGCGGAAGAAGTCGATTATGTCTTCTCGGCCGCCCGCCAGAACGGCCTGCCCGTGAAGCTGCACGCGGAACAGCTCAGCAATCTGCACGGCGCGGCGCTGGCGGCGCGCCACCTGGCGCTCTCGGCCGATCACCTCGAATATCTCGACGACGCCGGCATCGCGGCGCTGGCGGCGTCCGGTACGGTGGCGGTGCTGCTGCCGGGTGCGTTCTACTTTCTGCGTGAGAAGCAATTGCCGCCGGTGGAGAAGCTGCGCGCGGCAGGCGTGGGCATGGCGGTCGCGAGCGACTGCAATCCAGGCACATCGCCGATGACCTCGCCGCTTGCGGCGCTCAACATGGCGTGCACCTTGTTTCGCCTGACGCCCGAAGAAGCGCTCGCGGGACTCACCCGCGAAGGCGCCCGCGCGCTCGGTCTTCAGGACGATCTCGGCACACTGGAAGTCGGCAAAGCCGCCGATCTCGCGCTATGGAACGTGCGGTCGCCGGCGGAACTCAGCTATTGGCTGGGCGCGCCGCTTCTTCGCGAGCGCGTACTGGGCGGCCGCGTTGTGTGAGCCGGGCCGCCGGGTTACAACCGAAGACGAATTCCGGGAGGGAAGATGAACTCGCGCCGCGACACCTCGCGCGTCATTCGAGCGCCGCGAGGCGATCAGCGCACCTGCAAGTCGTGGCTCACCGAAGCTGCGCTGCGCATGCTCATGAACAATCTCGATCCCGACGTCGCCGAGCACCCGGAGGAATTGGTTGTGTATGGCGGCATAGGCCGCGCGGCGCGTGACTGGACGGCGTTCGACAAGATCGTCGAGACGCTGCAGCGGCTCGAAGCCGACGAAACGCTGCTGATCCAGAGCGGCAAGCCGGTAGGCGTGTTCAAGACGCATGCGGATGCGCCGCGGGTGTTACTGGCGAACTCCAACCTGGTGCCGAAGTGGGCGACCTGGGAGCATTTCGACGAACTCGATCGCAAGGGACTCATGATGTACGGCCAGATGACGGCCGGCTCATGGATCTATATCGGCACGCAAGGCATCGTGCAGGGCACCTACGAGACCTTCGCGGAGATGGGGCGCAAGCATTTCGGCGGCGACTGGTCGGGCAAGTGGATTTTGACCGCGGGCCTCGGCGGCATGGGCGGCGCGCAGCCGCTGGCGGCGGTGATGGCCGGCGCATGCTGCCTCGCGATCGAATGCCAGAGCGACCGCATCGAGAAGCGGCTGGCGACGCGCTATCTCGACAAGCGCGCCGAGACGCTGGACGAAGCGCTGAAGCTCATTCTCGAAGCGTGCGCGCGCAAGCAGGTTATTTCCGTCGGTCTGCTCGGAAATGCCGCGGAGATCCTGCCCGAGTTGGTGCGGCGCGGCATTCGACCGGACGCGGTGACCGATCAAACCTCGGCGCACGATCCGATGAACGGTTATCTGCCTGCGGGCTGGAGCGTCGAGCGCTGGGTGCTGACGCGCGAGCAAAACCCGGAGGCGGTCGCTGAAGCCGCGCGGGCCTCGATGGCGACGCACGTCAAGGCGATGCTGGATTTTCACAAGCAGGGCGTCCCCGTCGTCGATTACGGCAACAACCTGCGGCAAGTCGCGAAGGACGAGGGCGTCGAGGATGCGTTTGCGTATCCAGGCTTCGTGCCGGCTTACGTGCGTCCGCTCTTCTGCCGCGGCGTCGGCCCGTTCCGCTGGGTTTCTCTGCGCGGCGATCCGCAGGACATCGCCAAGACCGACGCAAAAGTGAAAGAACTCATCCCGGATGATGCGCATCTTCACCGCTGGCTCGATATGGCCAAGGAGCGCATCGCTTTCCAGGGCTTGCCTGCGCGCATTTGCTGGGTGGGCCTTGGTCAACGGGATCGCCTCGGGCTCGCCTTCAACGAAATGGTCGCAAAAGGGGAGATCGGGCCTATCGTGATCGGGCGCGATCACTTGGACTCAGGCTCGGTGGCGTCGCCCAACCGCGAAACCGAGAAGATGCGCGACGGTAGCGACGCTGTGAGCGACTGGCCGCTCTTGAACGCATTGCTCAACACGGCGAGCGGCGCGACCTGGGTGTCGCTGCACCACGGCGGCGGCGTCGGCATGGGCTATTCGCAGCATTCCGGCGTGGTCATCGTCTGCGACGGCACCGAGGCGGCGGCCAAGCGCATCGCACGCGTGCTGTGGAACGATCCCGGCACCGGCGTCATGCGCCACGCCGACGCCGGCTACGAAGACGCGATCCAATGCGCGCGCGAAGAAAAGCTCGATCTGCCGAGCTTGGAGTAGCGTTCAGCATCCCTGCGGATCGTCCATCCAGCCGAGCAGGACCCCGTCTTCGCCGCGCACTTCCGGCGCTGTGAAGCATTCGCCACCCGGCTGCGGGCCGGGATCGGACCCCGGCTGTGCGCGCACAAAAATGGCGTCGCCGTCGCTGGCGCGGCGCATGCTTTCGTTGCGTGGACCCACGCGCGGTTCGCCATTTTCGAAGCTGCAATCGACCGCGCCGGCGGGCCCGTTCATCCGCACCAGCGTGTCGCGGCCCTCGCCGCCAGCGTAGGTGACGTACCGCGTCTGCGGCGAAATCCCCATGCATGCATCGATCTGCGGCATGCGGCGCAAAAGTTGCGCATCCCATCGGACCACGGCGCATCCCGTCACGGCCATTTGTCCGCGCGCTTGCGCGGTGGCGCGCATCGGATAGTCGACGCCCTCCGTCGTGCATGGCGCCAGTTCAAGATCGAGCGTCAACCCGTCGCCCGCAAGCCGGTAGCCGCTCGGCGTGCGTTCGGGCGATTGATAAGGCGCGGAGGCGGTATCGCCGTTGACCATCGTGAGCTGTATCGCTTGCGCGCTCGGATCTGCGTCCAGACGCCAGCCATCCCCGCCCGCGACGATCGCGCCGGTGAGCAGATCCTGCTCAAGCGGGGGAGGCTGGCCCGCGCTGTCGTCTGCCGGCGGCGGCGGCGGATTTTGTCCGCAGGCCGCGAGTGCGAGCAGGGCGGCGCAAAGGAAGAGGCGCATGCGTCAGATCCCTAGCGTAGTTGTGTGACGCCAATGATAATGAGAGCCTGCGCCGCCACATATGTCCACCACACGGCCGGCGTGGTGTAGCGCTTGACGGTTGCATCGGCGGGAAGGCGGAAGAGTTCGGCGGCGAGCACGAAATCGCTGACCAGAAAGAACAGCGCGCCCAGCATTGCAGCCCAGGCAGGCCACGGAATCCACATGGCGGCGCAGGCCATCAATGTGATCACGCCCGCATAGATCATTGCTGCGAGGCGAATGACGCCGAGGTCGCGCCGCAGCCAGGTGAACGCCGCCGCCGCGACGAGCAGCGCCCCAAGCGGCAGCACGGCGATGAGGTCGGGCTTGTCCTGCGCCTTGCCCAGCAGCGTGACGATGGAGAGGAGGTAAGCCGGCAGCACGAGGCCGATCGCGAGCGGCGCCAGAACCGCAACCGCGCCGCTCCACGGCGCGCGCTTCATTTCCGGAATCCGCCAGAACCAGGCGAGAAACGCGGCGAGGCATGCCAGCACCAGCGCCATGCCGGCATAGCGCGGCCAAAGTGGCGCATTGTCGCCTGCGAACATCCAGTTGAAGAAGAAAATGGTCAGGTAGCCAAGCTGCGCGATGAGAAAAGCGATGATGCCGAGCGGCAGCAGCCATTTCTTGTCGAAGGCCAGGAAAAAGTCGCCCAGCGCCGCCGCGGCGAGCGCCGTGATCAGGACAGGATGACCGTGGCCGACGGCGAACGCCGCCGCCAACGCGCCCATGAACAGGGTCTTCACGATGGCGCGCAGGAAGCCCGGCTTGCGGTTGAGGAAGAACACGCCGTAGGCGACCGCCGCTGCGCCGCCCAATCCGCTCAGCGCCCAGAAGGTGGGTGTCCCCATCGATTTTGCCTTCCGATTCCACCGCCGTTCAGGTCAATGTGTTACAGCAAGTTGAGGCGGATAGGGGAAGGTCTCATGGGCGCACGCTTGTGGCGTTTAAAGATGATGGCGGCCGTCTCGGCCGCCGCTCTGCTGGCGGCGTGCGCGACGGCCCCGCCGCCGACCCCCCAAGAAGCCGAAGCGCGCGCATGGGCGAACGCGCTGCAGCAGGACAACCCCCTCGCGTATCAGTCCTATCTCGGCGTCTATGCGGGCGGACCGCACGCATCAGAAGCGTCGGCGCGCATCGAGCAATTGTTGGCCGCGGAAGACGATGCCTGGCGCCTGGCCAATCGGCTCGACACCGAGGAGGCCTATGACACTTACGCGCGGCTCTACCCTTGGGGACCGAATGCACGTGAAGCGGCCGCGCGCCGTGATGAACTGGCGCGGCCGCGTCTGGAAGCGCAGGAACGCGCCGACTGGGATGCAGCGCGGCGGAGCGACGACATTCCGTCCTATCGCGCCTTCCTCAACCGCTGGCCCAACGGGCTCTACGCCGAAGATGCGCGCGGGCGCATGGACTATTTGTGGAATACCGACGAAGGTGCCTGGTTGCGGGCGCAAGAGCTGAACTCGCGCGGCGGTTATATCGATTTTCTGCGCGCCTATCCCGGCTCGCCGTTCGCGTTCGATGCGCGTCAGAGGCTTGAAGAAATTCGCCGCCGCGACGACGAGGCATGGGCCAGTACGCGCCGGCAGGACAACGTCCGCGAATACCAGCGTTTCCTGGAGCGCTTCCCGGACAGCGAGCACCGCCGCCAGGCGGAACGCCGCATCAACGAATTGATGCGTGAAGATCAATTTGCCTGGGATCGGGCGCGCGGCGCGGACACGATCGAAGCGTACGAGGCCTATATTCGAGGCCCGACGCGGGGCGGTTATCGCGATCAGGCCGAGCGGCGCATCCGCGAACTGCGCGATGCGCAGAACACCCCGCCACCACATCCGCATCCGCCGCCACCCCCGCCGACCGTGCCGCCGCCGCCGGTGACCCCGCCAGCTCCGCCGCCGCCACCGGTGACTCCGCCACCACCGCCACCGCCGCCAGTTGTCACGCCGCCGGCGCCGCCGCCCTTCACGCCACGCCCGCCACGACCAGTAACGCCGCCACCACCGCCGCCGCCGGTGGTTGCGCCTCCGCCTCCGCCGCCGCCCGGCGGCGTGCTGGGCGTCCCGCTGCGCTCGCCGCCACCTCCGCCGCCGCCAGCTGCGGCGCCACCGCCACCGCCACCAGCTGCGACGCCGCCGCCGCCAGCGGCGGATGAGGAATCGCAGCGCGAACGGCGCGAGCGCGATCCCGACTAGCGTTTGCGTTCATGCGCGCGGGCGATATGAAATCGCCACGCGCTGAGCGCGCGCTAGGCTCGGGAGGAAACAATGCGTCTTTCAGCGGATGTCGCCGCAGTGGTCACCGGCGGCGCCTCGGGACTTGGCCGCGCCACGGCGCAGGCGCTGCGCGCTAGCGGCGTGAAGGTCGCTATTTTCGATCGCGATGAGGATCGGGGACGCGCCACCGCCGAGGACCTCGGAGCGCTTTTCTGCAAAGTCGACGTCACCAGCGACGAGAGCGTGGACGCGGGCTTTGCGGCGGCGCGCAACTTGAACGGCCAGGAGCGTATCCTGGTGAACTGCGCCGGCATCGGTTCGGCCATGAAGACGGCGAGCCGCGCCAAGGACACCGGCGCGATCAAGCATTTCCCGCTCGATATCTTCAACCTGACCATCCAGATCAACCTGGTCGGGACCTTCCGTTGCGTGGCCAAATCGGCCGCCGGAATGCTGACGCTGGAACCCGGGGAGGGCGGCGAGCGCGGCGCCATGGTGATGACGGCCTCGGTCGCCGCCGAAGACGGGCAGATCGGGCAGGCGGCCTATTCGGCGTCCAAGGGCGGCGTCGTCGGCATGACCCTGCCGATCGCGCGTGACCTCGCCAGCGAGGGCATTCGCATCAACACCATCCTGCCTGGAACCTTCGAAACGCCGCTGATGCTGGCCGCGTCCGAGAAGGTGCGCGAGGGCCTGGCGGCCAGCGTGCCGTTCCCGAAAAGGCTCGGAAAGCCGGAGGAATATGCGTCCCTGGCGATCGAGATGATTCGGAATCCTTACTTCAACGGTGAGGATGTGCGCATCGATGGCGCGATTCGGATGGCTCTGCGCTAGGTCGTCCGGTCCGAAAATCGGCTGTTTTGAAGGAAAAGGGGCGTGTCGAAAGACGCGCCCCTGTGCATTTTGTCGCGGAAACCGCTTCAAATCAGCTTTTTTGCGTTGCGACTCTCGCGGCGAAATGCGAGGGATTCGCCGCGATATCGCGAAAACAGGCGTTTTTAGCGGGTTTTCGGCGATTTTCTCGAAAGGCGCGGTCACGCTCCATCAAGAATTGAATGGCATCACTCAACACGCCGGCGGTGAGAACAAGGCGCAAAGCCAAGCATTCACCGGCGGTTCGTTGAGTTTAACGCAAGACAACCTTTGAAGAGGGGAAAATCAGATGGCTCGCAAAGTAGCGAAGAAAGCGAAGAAGGCGCCGGCGAAGAAGGCCGCGAAGAAGGCGGCGGCTCCGGCCCCGAAGGCCGTGAAGGTCACGGCTGTTCCCGGTAAGGCGGTTACGGCGAGCGCGCTGCTCCAGTCCGTTGCCGACCACAGCGGCATGAAGAAGTCGGAAGCGAAGGCTTTCGTCGAGGGCTACCTCGACGTCGTGAAGGCCTACGTCATGAAGGGCGCCAAGGTGAAGATCGGCGACGTCGGCATGATCATGATCCGTCACCGCAAGGCCCGCATGGGCCGCAACCCGCAAACGGGTGAGCCGGTGAAGATCAAGGCGTCGAAGAAGCTCGCCTTCCGCCAATCGGCGGTGATGAAGGCGCAAGTGATGGGCGGCCGCTAAGCAGCAGCCGCGTCACCTCTGACGCAAAGCAACAATGACCCCTCGGGGTTGTCGAGACGGCCGGCGTGCTACGAAGCGCCGGCCGTTTTCGTTTGCCCGGGCGCACGTTTGCGTGAACCGCGTGCGCCGTGCGTGCACCGAAGCGGCGCCGCGCTAGTCTGAGCGCCTGGAGGAGGCGGCATGCGGCTGATACTGACGGCGCTCGCGCTGGCGGGCGCGCTCTGCGCCAACTCGTGCGCACTGACGTCTGCGGTCCGCTCAAGTGTGGCGCGGAGTTTCTGCGACGCGCGCGACGGCTGGACGCCCATCCCCCCGCCGCCGGATGCGCAGGCCTTTCGCGACGCGCTTGCCCAGGACGAGGCCTACGCGCGTGTGTCGCACGACCCGGCTTTCTGGTTTGCCGGGCAGGCTGGGGAGGTGCGCCTTTGCCATAGTCCGCTTCGGCGCGCCGAATACACCCACCCGCGCCGGCGCGGATGCGACACGCGCATCGTCACCATGTGGGATTTCCGCCGTACCGAGAGCGGTCCGGTCACCGAGGGCGCGATCGAGCAGATCTGCGTGACTTAGGCCTGAAGCGATGCCCCATGAGCGCGGCGTCGTGATGGCTTGCGCCGGTCCGGCGCGGCGCTAGCGTCGCGATGTGGATGCTTTGCTCCCTCGACGCGATCGCGCCGCGCTGGCGCATGCATTCGCGGCAAGCGGCGTCTCGTGGACCGACGCCGCCGTCGCGCAGTTCGCGGTGCAGCAGGGGCTCAGCGTGGCCGAGTGCAAAACGCTATGGCCGCGCGGTGCGCGCAGCGTCGCGTGGGACCTGAACAAAAGCGCCGATCGCGCGATGCAGCGCCGCTGGCGCGGTGAGACGCCTGGTCTCCGCGAGATCGTGTTGCATCGTTTCGCCGACAATGCGGCATTGAAGCGTTCGATCGGAACGCTTGCGCGCTCCGACAGCATGCATCCCTGCAATACGCTCGCGCGCACGGCGGAGACGGCGCGGCGCATGATCCTGTGCGCCGGGGGTTATCGCAGCGCGCCGCCGCTTGGGCACTTCCTCGAGCGCTGGCTCCTGGTGTTCGCCTACAGCTTCTGCGTGCTGGTTTGGCTGGCGGACGATCGTGCCGATCAGCGCGCGACGCGGCGCGCGGTGACGTTGCTCATCGGCGCCCGCTGATGCGCTGGGACGCGTTGTCCGCGCCGGCAGAGAAGATTGCACTGGCGCAAGCGCTGGTGCAGGTGACCTCGCGCCGCCTTTGGGGCGAGAGCGCGCTGCGCGAAGGCGCTATGCAGACGTTCCATGATCGGGACCGCTGGCGCAGCGTGTTTCCGGAGCGTTCGCGTGAAGCGATCTGGTTCATCAGCGAGGTGTCGGACGCGAGCATGCGCGCCGCGTTCGACGCCGCGCCAGCAGCGGGCATGGAGCAGGTGATCGCCGAGCGCTTGGCGCAAAACGCCGACCTGAAGCCCTTCGTGCGCCGGGTCATGCTGTTTGACGTTACGCACCCCATGCAGGCGCTGGGCCGGATGCAGCGGACCGCGGGCGTGATGCTGGCCTGCGTGCGGGCGCCCCGGCGGCGCGTGACCGCCCTCAACCTCGCCTACACGCTGATCGTCTTCGTGTGGCTCTTGGATTTCAGCCGCAGCGGCGCGGTCACACGGCCCGCAACGCGGACCTTAATGCGGCTGATCGGTCTCTAGTGCGCCACCGGCTTGGCGTTGTTGGCGGCGATCTGCGCGATCACGACGCCGGTGATCATGACGATGAGACCGGCGGCGCGGAGAAGGTCGATCGGCTTTTGAGGCGCGCCGAAAAGCCCGAAATGGTCGATCAGCGCAGAAGAGATGATCTGCCCGGCGAGCACGAACATCACCGCATTGCCGACGCCGAAGCGCGGGCCGACATAGGTGATGGAGATGAGATAGAAGGCGATGCCGAGCCCGGCGCAGAGCTGCAGCGCGGGCACGCGCCGCAGCGTCTCCAGCGAAAAGGCGGCGCTGCCCGTCGCAAGCGTGTAGGCCAGCACCATCAGGAAAGATCCGGTGATGACGATGAGTGCGGCAAGGTTGTGGTTGCCGAGCGATCGGCCCATGACGCCGCTCAGGGCTGCGGTGACCGGAATGAGCACGCCGCCCAGGAGCGAGAGCGCCACATAAAAGGCGACAGGCTGGCCGCTCACGGCTTTGGCTTGGCGTTGCGCGCAGTGACGGTTTCGCCGCCGACGCCCCAATTGTCGGTGTCGACTTCGTCGATGACCACGACGGTGGTGGCCGGGTTCTTATTGAGCACCCGCTGCAGAAGCTCGGTCGCGCCCTTGATCAGCTCCGCCTTTTGTTCGGTCGTGGCGCCGGTTTTGGTGATCTTAATGTTGACGTAGGGCATCGGTGTTTCCCGGATTACGCAAATCCCGCTACCGTGTGGGGCACGTAGGGCTCTTCCAGCTGCTTCATCTCTTCGGCGCTGAGTTTCACTTTGAGCGCCGCGACCGCGTCGCTCAAATGCTCCGGCTTCGTTGCGCCGATGATCGGCGAAGTGACGCCGGGCTTTGCCAGCAGCCACGCCAGCGCCACTTGCGCGCGCGGGACATCGCGCGCGGCGGCGATCTCGCCGACGCGATCGATGACCAGGCGGTCGGCGTCTTCACTCCGCTTGTAGAGATGCTTGCCGAAATGGTCGCTGCCGCTGCGCTTGGTCTCGACATCAGAGGTACGCGCCAAGCGCCCGCGCGCCAGCGGGCTCCAGGGAATGACGCCGATGCCCTGGTCGCGGCAGAGCGGCAGCATTTCGCGCTCTTCCTCGCGATAGATCAGGTTCATGTGGTTCTGCATCGAAATGAAGCGGCTCCAGCCGTTCGCCTTCTGCAGCGCCAGCGCTTGCATAAATTGCCACGCCCACATCGACGAAGCGCCGATATAGCGCGCCTTGCCCGCCTTCACGACGTCGTGGAGCGCTTCCAGCGTTTCTTCGATCGGCGTTTCGGGATCCCAGCGATGGATTTGGTAGAGGTCGATATAATCGGTGCCGAGACGCCGCAACGAATGATCGATCTCGGTCATGATCGCCTTGCGCGACAATCCCTTGCCGTTGGGATCGCCGCGCATCTGCCCGTGCGCCTTCGTCGCAAGAACGATCTCATCGCGCTTGGCGAAATCCTTCAGCGCCCGACCGGTGATCTCTTCGCTGACGCCAGCCGAATAGACGTTGGCGGTGTCGAAGAAATTGATTCCGAGATCGAGCGCCTGCTTGAAGAAGGGCCGGCTCGCGTCTTCCGTCAGCACCCAGGTGCGCATGGGATCGGATGGATCGCCATACGACATGCAGCCGAGACAGATGCGGGAGACTTTGAGCCCGCTCGATCCGAGATTGACGTAGTCCATGTTCACCGCGCCATTTCATACATGAAGTCGATATAGGCCATGGTCGCGCCCGTGAGCCCGAGCACGCGCGGGTTCGAGCTGTCGATGACGAAATATTCGTTGGGGGCATGCGCGCCGCTGCCGTGACCTAGGCCGAACTGCGCGGCCGGCAAGGAGAGGGGCGCCGCGGTGAAGGTGGCGCCCGGCCACGAGCCGGCGGACCGCGGGTTAAGCGAGGCGTCCACATGCAGCGCGCGGCAGACCGCAAGCTCGGCCTGCACGATGCGTGAGTTTTCCGGCGTCTCGGTCGGATCGTAACCGCCGGTGACATTGACCTCGATGTCGGAAAAGCCGCGCGCATTCAGGTGCGCGCGCAGCTTCCGCTCCGCTTCCGCACGCGTCATGTTGGGCACGAGACGGAAGTCCATCTTGGCGACCGCGCGGCTCGGCAAAACGGTTTTGCCGCCGGGCCCGGTATAGCCCGCGACCAGGCCTTCGATATTGGCCGTCGGCTGCGATACAAGCCGCTCAAGCGCCGGCTGCCAAGCCAGATCATCGATAAAGTGGGTGACGCCGAGATTGCGCTTGAACGCCTCTTCGTTTTGCAGGTGTGCATTCTGCGCGACCAGTTCGCGTTCGCGCGGCGTGATTGGACGCACGTTCTCGTACCAGCCTTCGATCGCAACGGTGTTGCCGTCTTCGCTGGTGAGCGTGCGCAGCGCCGACACCAAGTGCCACACCGGCGAGTCGATCATCGCCTTCAAGCTCGAGTGCACGTCGTGCGTAGGTCCGCGGCCCCAGCGTTCGCCGCTGGAGATGATCTCGCACTCGATGATTCCCTTGGCGCCGAGCGAGAGCGAAACCGCCCCGCGCGGATCTTGCGACGCGGATGGAATGAAGATGCCCTGCGCACGCCGAAGCGCGGCCATGACATTCTCCTTCTGCACGATCTGGCTGAAATGGGTGCTGCCGATTTCTTCTTCGCCCTCGCAGACGAGCACGAGGTTCACGGGCGGCGTCCGGCCGGCGGCGCGGAGCGCATGCAATGCCGCGAGGAAGGCGCCTTCCGGACCCTTCTGGTTCACGGCGCCGCGGCCGACCATCACCTGGCCGAAGCCCTCCTTTTCGACAATGCGGGCTTCGAGCGGCGGCGAAGACCATTCGCTCGGATCGAACTGCTTCACGTCGTACATGAAATAGACGCCGAGCGTTTTCGGCGCGCCGACATCCCAGGTGGCGAAAAGGCCGGGGCTGCCGTCCGTCGGCACGATCTCAGTGTGCTGGAAGCCCGCGTCGCGCGCGAGCCGTTCCATGTATTGCGCGCCCTCCTGAATGTTGCGGCCTTCGGCGGCGATCGTCGGCAGCGCGATCCAGTCGCGGATGCGCGCGACGCTTTCATCTTTGCCGGCGTCGACCGCGCGTTGCAGCTGGCGCCGGTTCGGCGTTGCGGCATCGGCGCCGCCGGCCATGGCCACCATCGGCGCGAACGCCGCCGCGCCCATCAGGCCACGGCGCGTCGCCGCCATGCTGCCGGTGTCCTTCGCAGTGTGATCACGATCTTCGTTGTCCGCCATGGGTCCCTCCGTGCGCTGGACGGGGACGTTAGCGCTCTGGTTTGGGGGCGCCACTCAAATATGGCGCTACGCCGTCAGCTCCACGAACACGTCTTCCAGGTCCGGCTCTTCGATCGACAGATCCTTGATCGCGATGCCGGCGCGGCGGATCCGATCGAGCAGTTCCTCGACGGAATGCTGGCTGGTCTTGTAGGTGAGCGCGAACGCGCCGGTCGGACGCATCGCGAAGGTGATGTCTTCGAAGCCCGCCAGCGGCGGCGTCAGCGGCGCCTGCGGCGTGACCACCAACGTCTTCTGATCGAGCCGCGAAATAAGCTTGGAGGTCGGTTCGCAGGCGATGACGCTGCCGTGGTTGATGATGGCGATGGTGTCGCAGAGCTCCTGCGCTTCTTCGAGATAGTGCGTGGTGAGCACGATAGTGACGCCCTGCGCGTGCAGTTCGCGCACATGATCCCAAAGCTGACGGCGCAGATCGACATCAACGCCGGCGGTGGGTTCATCGAGCACCAGGATCGGCGGCGAATGCACCATGGCTTTCGCCACCAAGAGACGCCGCTTCATGCCGCCGGAGAGGGTGCGCGCGTAGGCGTCGCGTTTTTCCCAGAGGCCGACGGCGCGGAGGATTTTCTCCGTCTGCCGCTCGCTCTTGGGCACCCCGTAATAGCCGGCCTGGATTTCGAGCGCTTCCTGTGGATTGAAGAAGGGGTCGATGTTGATCTCTTGCGGCACGATGCCGATCGAGCCGCGGGCGTTCATCGTATCGGTGTCGATGTCATGGCCCCAGATCTTCGCTGTGCCTCCGGATTTCACCACAAGCCCGCCCAGAATGTTGATGAAGGTCGACTTGCCGGCGCCGTTGGGACCCAGCAGTCCAAAAAACGAGCCGCGCGGGATCACTAGGTCGATGCTCTTCAATGCGTGGACCGGCTTGCCCTTGCCCTGGCCGCGATAGGTCTTGTCGAGTCCGCGCGCCTCGATGGCGTTGTCCGGCGGAGAGGCAGGTGCGAGCATGGGAAAGCTTTCGGGAACGCCACGCCGCATTGCGCGGCCCGGCGATGCGCTCTAGGTACGTGCCGCGCCCAATAGCTTCAACCCGAGCCGGTCAGAAATGGCAAAACTCCACGACAATCCGCGCACCGACGCCGCCACGCCCGGCGACCCGGACGCGCTGCCCGCGCCGGAGATCGTTACGGTCACGTCGCGCAAGGTGAAGTGCGAGGGCATTGGCGGCGCGCTCGGGCACCCGGTCGTTTATTACGACATGGGCGAGGAGAATTTCGTCGAGTGCCTCTATTGCGACCGCCGCTTCGTGCTGGCGGAGGGCGCCGAAGATCACGGCCACTAAGGCGTGAGCTGGCCGCGATAGGCGAGCCAGCCCCAATAGGCGAACAGCGCCGCAAACGGCAGCACCCGCACAAGCAGATCGACGAAGCCGCGGTCCTTGTCGTCGCCGTTGTCATCGGCGCCGATGAACATGCCCTTCCGGCCGGGCGTGTTCACCACCATCACGTCGGCGCGATCGATTTCGCTGACGATGGCGCGGTACTTGTCCGCTTCCGCGGCCGGCAATGTGAGTGCGCGGAACTCCAGCGACTGCTCCAGCACGAAACGGCGCGCGCCTTCCTTGCGGAAGTCGCTCTTGAATGACAGCGCCGAACTGTCGACCGCGCGCGACCAGCCGCCGAATTTGAGTGTGAAGGGCGCCTCGATCTCGACGCGCCGCGTGACCTTGCCGACCTGGCCCAGATAGATGGGGTGCTTGCGCGGGCCGGCGTCGGGCGGCGAAAGCAGCGGTTTGATCGAGAGATCGTGGGTGCCGAAAACGGTGATGCCGTCTTGTGTCTTAGTCCAGGCGTCGCTGATCTCATAGATTTCGAGCGCCGTCACTTCATTGAGCGCGCGGTCGTCGTTCAACACGTCCTGCTGAATCGGCGCCGCACCTGAATAGCGACGGCCGATATCGTCGGCATAGAGCTTGAAGAGGCCGACAATGCCTTCGCGTGCGAGCAGCTCGCGCACCCATTCGGCGCGACCGCGGCGCGAGGTGATCTGCCATTCATAGCGTACGGGCTTATCGGGCGTTTTGCCGAGCTTTACGCGCTCAACCGTCTCAAGCGTGTGCGCCGGAGTGGGGTCCGGCATGCGCTCCAGCGCCGCCGTTCCGGCCTGCAGCGGCAGCGCCCAGCCGAAATGGCAGAGACTGATGCTGGAAAAGGGGCTGGGCTGCGTGCTGCGCGTCGGGTCGACGTAGTAGACGCGCCCGTCGACGGTCACGCGCACGATGCAATGATCGAACGCCAGCGCGCTGGGCAGCCAGTTTTCCAGCCCGTACTGATCGCGCGTGTTGACCAGGGCGGGGCAGGCCTCAAGCCCGAGCTTGCGCGCCATCTGGACGAAGAGCTTGCTCTTGTCCTTGCAGTCGCCGTAGCGGGTCGAGCAGATGTCGGCGAGCGAACGGGGCGTGTAGCCGCCTTCGCCCATGGAGATGGCGAGATAGCGCACCGCACTTTGGGTGAAGCGCAGAATGGCGGCCGCTTGTCCGGCTTGCGTCGGCTCCTCGGCGGCGATGCGGGCAATTTCCGCTTCCACTTCGGCGTCGAGCGCGCCGTCGTCGTCATAGAGGGGCGTGAACGCTTGGGCGACTTCGCCCCAGCTTTGCCATTCCGAGAGCTGCAGCACCGCGCTCTGCATCACCCACATGGGCGCCAGCGCCTCGTAGCGCACGCCCTTGCGTTCGATCGAGCGCCAGCGGCGTTCGACGACGCCGTCGGCCTCCGTCTGCCGCGCCTCCGGCGGATTGCAGAAACCCTTTTCATGGATGCGCCGGCTCGACGGCGCCCGCTGACGCACGCGCACCTCGATCACGCCGATCGGCCACTCGAACGCCAGCCATGCCGCGTGCTTGTTCTGCAGCGACTTGCGCATGCCGTAGAGCGTGTAGGAGGATTCGACGACATCGCCTTCACGCACGTCGGGCAGGGTCGCGTGCAGCGTCAGCCGTCCGTCGAACAGCATCATCTCCATCTGCCGCTCGCGGCGCAGCACTTCGAATTGCGCGCTTTCGGTATGGTCGATGCGCCGGCCGTTGCGGATGACGGCGATGGAGTGGATTTCGACGCGCTCGAACGCGGGATCGAAACTCACCGAAACCTGCGCCGCCCGTTCGGCCCCGACAGGCGCTGTCACCATGTCGGCGCGGCGGCAGTACCAGGCGCGGGCCGGGCCGCAGAGATCGATCTGCGTGTCGTCCAGAAGCGCGCAGAGGCCGCCGGCGATGAAGTGTGGGTTGGGAACTGCGGGAATCTCGTACGGCGCAAGGTCCACCCACGCGGGCGCGGGCGCGCGGGAAGCGCCCGGCGTGATCTCGCGAAGAGCGGTATCTTGATCCAAACTGACGTCCCCCGCCCGGCGGACCTCGAAAAAGCCGCCAGAACCTTGGCTTAGCCCACCCGCAAGGCCCTCACAACAATGCGAGGCGGAAGTCCGATTTCGGCGTGCAGTTGGCGGGTGCGGTTCCTACTTAGACGGGGAGATTTCGAGGGAGAGAACCATGCCCGCACGCCCCGCAGACGCGAAAACCTTGCATGCCCTGCACGACGAACTGCTGATCCTGCCCAACGCCTGGGACGCTGCCTCCGCGCGCGTGATCCAGGATGCGGGGGCGAAGGCGATCGCCACCTCGAGCGCCGCCGTCGCCTGGGCGCACGGGTTCGCCGACGGCCACCATTTTCCGATCGAGAAGCTGACCACCGCACTGGACGACATCGTGCGTGTGGTGAGCGTGCCGGTGACCTGCGACGCTGAGGGCGGCTACGCCGACGACGCCGCAGGTGCGGCCAAGAATGTGACGGCGCTCATCGACGTGGGTGCGGTCGGCATCAATCTTGAAGACGGCCGCGAGCCGCACGAGACGCATCTGAAGAAAATCGAAGCCATCCGCAACGCCGCCGAACGCGTCGGCGTGAACCTCTTTATCAATGCGCGCACTGACGTGTACCTGAAGCAGCTCGTGCCCGCGGAGCAGGCGATCGAGGAGACCTTGCGCCGCGCGAGAGCGATCAAGGAAGCAGGCGCCAGCGGATTGTTCGTCCCGGGCGTATTCACCGCTGCCGATATCGAAGCCATCGTGCGCGGGCAAAGCTTGCCGCTCAACGTCATGGCGCGCCCAGGCGTGCCGAAGAAGGCCGAACTGAAGTCGCTCGGCGTCAAACGCATCTCGGCCGCGACATCGATCTTCAACGCCGCGCTCGCGGGCGCCCGCGAAGCGGCCGTGGATTTCCTGGCCGATGCCGACAGTGATACTCTGTGGCAACGGCGCGGCTCGCCCCCGGACTACAACAAGCTGTTTGGCGGCTGAGGGCTGACGCGGCCGCTTCGAGTCTCTAGGTTGCAGCGCCCGTGCCAGACGCACTGCCTGACGAACCGCGCGCGGAAGTGATGCGCCGCCTCGCCGCGATCGAACGCGACGAGCGCGTGCGCATTCTACTGGCCGTGGAGAGCGGCAGCCGCGCCTGGGGTTTCCACTCGCCGGATTCCGACTTCGATGCGCGTTTTCTCTACGTGCGGCGCGAGGACGAATATTTGTCGCTGTTCGCACCGCGCGACGTGATCGAGACGCCGCTCGAAGGTCTGTTCGATGTGAACGGCTGGGACTTGGCCAAGGCGATGCGGCTCATCATCAAAGGCAACAGCGTCATCCACGAATGGCTCGCCTCGCCACTGATCTATATGCGGAACGAGCGTTTTGCGGCGGCGATCACGCCGTTGGCGCGCGAATGGCGCACCACTTACGCCGACGCGCACCACTATTACGGGTTGCTCGCCACTCAGCGCGGCCGTCACATCGAAGGGCGCGAGTTGGTCAATCTGAAGAAGTATTTCTATGCAGTGCGGCCGGCGCTCGCGCTGCAATGGCTGCGCGAGCGCAGCGATCCGCCGCCGATGGATTTGCCGGGCCTGCTCGCGGGCGTGCGAATGCAGGCGCCGGCGCTCGCAGCGCTGGAGCGTTTGCGCGCGGCGAAAAAGGCCGCATCCGAGGTTGGCGAAGGCCCGCGCATCGCCGAACTCGATGACTATATCGAGGCGCAGGCGCAATGGGGCATGGAGGCGAAGGGCCGGGCGCCGACCCCCGATCCGGTCCTGGTCGCCAAAAGCGACGCGCTTTTCCGCGCGGCGGTGCGCGGTGAATTCGACTGAACCTGTCGCGACGCGGCTGACGAATCCTGCGGAAGCGCCTAGATAGGCGCATGGCCAAGACGCAGAACGCCCCGCGCCTATTTCTGATTGACGGATCGGGCTACATCTTCCGCGCATACCACGCTTTGCCGCCGCTGACGCGCGCCTCCGACGGCACGCCCGTCGGCGCGGTGGCGGGCTTTTGCAACATGTTGTGGAAGTTCCTGGTCGAGATGAAAGCGGCGGATGCGCCGACGCACCTCGCGGTCATCTTCGACAAGAGCGAGGTGACGTTCCGCAACGAGCTTTATCCGCAATACAAGGCGCATCGTCCGCCGGCGCCGGAGGATCTCGTCCCGCAATTTCCCCTGATCCGCGACGCGGTGCGCGCGTTCAATCTGCCGTGCATCGAGATGGGCGGCTTCGAAGCGGACGATCTCATCGCCACCTATGCGCGCCAAGCCGCAGCGACGGGCGCGACGGTGCGCATCGTATCATCCGATAAGGACCTGATGCAGCTCATCGTCGAGCAGCAGATCGAACTCTACGACCCTATGAAGAACCGCGAACTGGGTCCGGAAGCGGTGATGGAGAAGTTCGGCGTCGGCCCGGACAAGGTGATCGACGTGCAGGCGCTGATCGGCGACTCCACCGACAACGTCCCTGGCGCACCCGGCATCGGGCCGAAGACCGCGGCCGAGCTGATCGGAATGTTCGGAACGCTGGAAGCGATCCTCGAACGCGCCAACGAAGTGAAGCAGCCGAAGCGGCGCGAAACGCTGATCAACTTCGCCGACCAGATCCGCATCTCGAAACAGCTCGTGACGCTGCGCGACGACGTCGCGGTGGAGGAGAAGTGGGAAAGCTTCGCCATGCGCGAGCCGGACTCTTCCATGCTGATCACCTTCCTGGATGCAATGGAATTTCGCACGCTTTCGCGGCGCGTGCGCGAATACTACGCCAAGGAAAAGGGCATAGAGATCGTCGCTCAATACGCGGCGGGCGCCGTGGCGCCGGCGGCCGGACCGGGTGCGCCCCAGGCGGCGGAAGCACCCGTGGTCGACGGCGTCTTCCTGCGCGAGAAGTACCAGTGCGTGCGTGATCTCGAGACGCTGGAGAAGTTCATCGCGCGCGCCCGAAAAGCGGGGGTGGTCGGTATCGATACCGAAGCGGACGCGCACGATGGCGCGCGGGCGCAGATCGTGGGCTTGTCACTGGCGCTGGGATCGAACGACGCGATCTACGTACCGCTGGCGCACCGCGGCGCCGATTCGCGCGCCGGCGAATTGTTCGCGTCTGAAGAACCGAAGGCTGACGTGGCGCCCGACACTGGCCCCCAAATCCCGCTCACATCCGCGCTGGCCGCGCTGCAGCCGCTGTTCGAAGACGCCGCCGTCCTGAAGGTCGGCCTCAACATCAAGTGGGACATCGCGCTTTTCGCCAAGCATAAGATCACGCTCGCGCCCTACGACGATCCGATCCTCCTCTCCTACACGCTCTATGGCGGTCTAAACGAACACGACAAGGCGTCGCTGATCGAAAAGCATCTCGGCCATGCGTTGACGCCGTTGTCTGAGGTCGCCGGCAAGGGCAAGGCGCAAGTGGCGTTCAACCTGGTGCCGATTGAACGCGCCTCGGCTTATTCTTGCGAATACGCGGACGCCGCGCTCCGGCTCTGGCGCAAGCTGAAGCCGGAACTGGCGGCGCACCGGCTGATCACCGTTTACGAAACGCTGGAGCGGCCGCTGCCCGTCGTGTTGGCCGGCATGGAAGCGAACGGGATCAAGATCGACCCGCAAATGCTTTCGCGCCTCTCCGGCGATTTCGCCCAGCGCATGCTGCAATACGAGCAGGAGGCGTATGGGCTCGCCGGCCGTGAGTTCAACATGGGTTCGCCGAAACAGCTCGGCGAAATCTTGTTCGACGAAATGAAGCTGCCCGGCGGCTCGAAGACCAAGACCGGCGCTTGGTCCACCGATGCAAGCATCCTCGAAGATCTCGCGGAAGAACACGAATTGCCGCGCAAGCTGTTGGATTGGCGCCAGCTCTCCAAGCTGCGCTCCACTTACACCGAAGCGCTGCAGGCCGCGGTGAATCCGCAAACCCAGCGCGTGCACACGACTTACGCGCTCGCCGCCAGCACAACCGGCCGGCTAGCGTCCAACGATCCCAACCTGCAGAACATCCCGATCCGCACCGAAGAGGGCCGCCGCATCCGCGAGGCGTTCATCGCCGAGAAGGGCAACGTTCTGGTCAGCGCGGACTATTCGCAGATCGAGCTCCGTTTGCTGGCGCACGTCGCCGATATTCCGCAGCTGAAGCAGGCGTTCGCCGACGGCATCGACATTCACGCCCGCACCGCGTCGGAAATGTTCGGCGTGCCGGTGGAAGGCATGCCGAAGGAAATCCGCGCCAACGCCAAGGCGATCAATTTTGGCATCATCTACGGCATTTCCGCCTTCGGCCTGGCGCGCAATCTGGGCATCGAGCGCGAAGAGGCGGGCGCCTATATCAAGAAGTACTTCGAACGCTTTCCCGGCATCCGCGACTATATGGAAGCGACCAAGGCCTTCGCGAAGGCCAACGGCTACGTGAAGACGATCTTCGGGCGCCGCATCTGGGTCAAAGGCGTGCAGTCGAAAAACCACCAGGAACGCGCCTTCGGCGAGCGCCAAGCCATCAACGCGCCGCTGCAAGGCGCCGCCGCCGACATCATCCGCCGCGCCATGGTGCGTCTCGCGCCGGCGCTGGCGAAGTCCGGGCTTAAAGCGAAGATGCTGCTGCAGGTGCACGACGAACTCGTGTTCGAAGCGCCAAAGGCGGAAGCCGACGCGCTTTGCAAGCTGGCGAAGGAGGTGATGGAAGCCGCGCCGGAGCCGGCCGCCGTGCTGAGCGTGCCGCTAACCGTGGAAGCAAAGGCAGGCGCGACCTGGGGCGCGGCGCACTAGTTTCTCAGTCATTTCAGACGGCCGGAGGCCGATCTGGAATCCAGGGCAGATTCTCAGGTCGTGACCCCTGGATTCCAGATCACGCTCCGCGTGTCTGGAATGACTGGGCCAGAAGGAGTATCGCGATGAAACTCGAAGGCGGCTGCCATTGCGGCGCGGTGCGCTACGCCATCTCCGCCAAGCCGATGCAGAGCATGATCTGCCATTGCCGCACCTGCCGGCGCGTATCGGGCGGGCTGGTGGTGGCGTGGATCACGGTCGATCCGGCCGCGTTCGCGATCACCAGGGGTGAGCCGAAGCCGTATTCGTCCTCGCCCGGCGTCGCGCGCAGCTTCTGCTGCGATTGCGGTGCGCAGCTCACATACGCGCGTGAGGACGATGCCAGCTACATCGACATCACCACGACGACGCTCGACGATCCGGACCCGTTTCCGCCGTCGCATCATTCGTGGCTCAGCCACGACATTGCCTGGGTGAAGTTTGGTGACGATCTGCCGAAGTATCGAAAGTCGCGCGCTGACGGCGTCTAGGTCCGCGGCGCCTTCCACAAGAACAGCGCAAACAATGCTGCAAACACCGCGTCGCCCATGGAGAGCGCGAACGTGCTGAACGGCAGCGCGCCAGCCGCGTATTGCGCCGCGCCAATGACGACGGCGCCCAGCTTGCCGACAATGCCGATCCAGACGATGGGCCGGTTGCGGGTCGGGTCGCGCGAGACCATCGCATAGCCGACGCCGAACACCGCGATCATCATGCCGACCATCACGATGGCGTAGGGCGCACCCGTGCCGGTTACCCCCAGGCGCTCAGCGACCTGACCGGAGGCGGCCATCATCGCGCCGCCCACCGCCAGATTCACGAACGCCGCGAACGCGAACAATCCCCGCCAGAAGCTCATGCGCCGAGGCTAGCGGCTTTGCGCGCGTCGCGCCAAGCGGCGCCTAGCCGCCGACCTCGATTTCGACCGACTCCGCACTCCGCGTCGACGGGCCGTGAAACACCGCCTCGACATTGTGACCGTCGGGATCGAACAGGAAGCAGGCGTAGTAGCCGGGATGATAGTCGCGCTCGCCCGGCTTGCCGTTGTCCCGCCCGCCGGCGGCGAGCCCGGCTTCGTAGAAGCGCGCTACCGTCTCGCGGTCGGGTGCCTGGAAGGCGAGGTGGACACGGCTGGGGCCGGCGGCGTCGGCTTGATCGATCCAAAGCTCGTCGAAGCCGATGTAACCATCGCCGTCGACAGTCGGCTCACGGCCGAGGACGGCGAGCACCGCCTTGTAGAAGCGCTTGGTCGCCTCGAGGTCCCGGACGCGCAAATGGACGTGATCAATGAGGCGGCCACGGTGAAAGACGGTGGGCGCCATGCGACACAACTCCCGTGGCTAGGCGTTGCATCCCCAACCACCGCATTATTCAGGCAGTTCCCATGGCGGCGCTTGACCGCTAAGACAGGTCACACCAGTTCATTACAGTCACGTCACGAAAGTCCGGTTCCCGAGCATGCCCACCATCGCCCTTGTCGACGACGACGAGAACATCCTCGCCTCCCTGAAGATATTCTTCGAGGCCGAGGGCTACACCGTGCGGACCTATACCGACGGCGCCGCTGCGCTGACGGCGCTGGCCGAGACGCCGCCTGATATCGCCATCCTCGACATCAAGATGCCGCGCATGGACGGTGTCGAGGTGCTGCGCCGCCTGCGCCAGGGCTCGAACCTGCCGGTCATCTTCCTGACCTCGAAGGACGACGAGATGGACGAGGTCGTCGGCTTCAATGTCGGCGCCGACGACTACATCAAAAAGCCATTCTCTCAACGCCTGCTCAACGAACGCGTGAAGGCGCTGCTGCGCCGGACGCGCGCGGGCGCCCCTGGCGGGGAGACGGGAGACAAGAAGCCGATCGTGCGTGGCGAGCTGACGCTCGATCCCAATCGTCACGCCTGCACCTGGAAGGGCGAGCCGGTGCGGCTCACGGTGACGGAATTCCTCATCCTCCAGGCGTTGGCCCAGCGTCCGGGTTACGTGAAGAGCCGCGACCAGCTGATGGACGCGGCCTATGATGATCAGGTCTATGTCGACGACAGAACCATCGACAGCCACATCAAGCGGCTCCGCAAGAAGTTCAGAGACATCGACGACACGTTCGATGCGATCGAAACGCTCTATGGCGTCGGCTACCGCTACAACGAGGCCTGAGGCCCGCTGGCGCGCTTTCGCGCGCTCCCGCATCGCACGCACGATCTTCTTCTGGAATTTCGTCGGTCTGGGCATACTGGTGCTCGGCGTGCTGCTGCTCACCGAGATGCGCGTGGGCCTCACCGATGCGCAGTACCGGAACCTGCGCACGCAGGGCGAACTCATCACCAACCTGCTCATCGAAGCGGGAACGGTGCAAGGCGATCCCTATCCCTACATCAACGAGGTGGCGGCGCGCGAAGTGATCCGCCGCCTGCTGCCGCCGGTGGCGGAGGGCGCACGGCCGAGCGACATCGGCCCGCGCGTCCGTGTGTTCGGCACGGACGGCCACACCATCGTCGACAGCGATGTGATCTATGGCAAGCTGGACGAAACCCCGCTGCCGTCCGACCCGACGCAGCGGCCGGACCTCACGCAATCGGTGGCGCGCGCGGCGCGCAACGTCGAGTATATGCGTCTGACCCCGTGGCGGCCCACCATCACCCTGCAGGAAGAGCAGCGCCGGGCCATGCTGGGCGAGATCGCGCGCGGTGAGCGCGAGAACGAGAACGGTGAGCGCGTCGTTTCCGTAACCCTGCCGATCCGCCGCGTTCAGGCCGTGCTCGGCACGGTGACGATCGAAAGCGCCGACGTGGAGCGCATCCTGGTGGCCGAGCGCACCAGCATGCTGCCGTTCATGCTTGTCGGTGCAGTGGTGATCGCGCTGTCTTCGCTGCTGCTGACGCTGCTGATCGCGCGGCCGCTGCGGCGGCTTGCGTACGAGGCCGACCGGCTGCGTCTCACCGGGGCGACGCGTCTGAGCTTGCCCGACATCACCCACCGCAAGGATGAGATCGGCGCCTTGGGCTCATCGCTCGAAGCCATGACCGGCGCGCTGGCCGACCGCATCGACGCCAACGAGCGCTTTGCAGCGGACGTGAGCCACGAGATCAAGAACCCGCTCGCCTCCATCCGCTCGGCCGTCGACACCGCCCGCGCGGTGCCCGATCCGCAGCGTCAGTCGCAGCTGCTCGGAATCATCGCGCAGGACGCCGGCCGGCTCGATCGCCTGGTCACCGACATCGCGCGTGCGAGCCGTATCGAAGCGGAGACCGCGCGCGGCGATTTGGGCGAGATCGACTTGGCGGCGCTGGTTTCGCACATCGCCCGCGCCTATGCGCCCGCGAGCGAGGAAGACGCCACGCACGTGCGGGTGGCGTTCAAGGGCAAGTTGCCGGAGAACGCGATCGTGCTTGGCCAGGAAGGACCGCTGGGCCAGGTTTTTCGCAATCTGATCGACAATGCGCGCTCGTTCAGCCCCGAGGGCGGGGTGGTCACGGTCACCGTCGATGTGCCGGCGGACAAGGGGATCGTACGCGCTACGGTTGAGGACCAGGGGCCCGGCATCCCGCCCGAGAACCTGGAGACGGTGTTTCAACGCTTTTATACGCAGCGCCCGAAGGGCACGGCGTTCGGCGGCAATTCCGGCTTGGGTCTTTCGATCGCCCGTCAGATCATCACGGCGCATCGCGGCCGGATATTTGCGCAGAACCTGCCAGGCGAAGGCGGCGAGCGAGGCGGGGCGCGGCTGGTGATTGAACTGCCGCAAGCCCCGCGCCTGACCGCAAAAAACTGAGCGGGGCGTGCAGCTTTGGCTTTTCTCGCAACCGCGAAAGGATATGGTGTGCCGCCCTTGACGGGGCCCCGGCGGGGGTGTGGGAGCGGCTTTGCATGATTGGCGTCGTGGTGGTGTCCCACGGCCGCTTGGCGGATGAGTTCGTCGCCGCGGCGGAGCACGTGCTCGGACCCCAGGACCAGATGCGTCCCGTGGCCATCGGCCCTTATGACGATATGGAAGAGCGGCGCGCCGATATCATCGAGGCCGTGCGGAGCGTGGATCGCGGGGACGGCGTCGTCATTCTCACCGATATGTTCGGCGGCACTCCTTCGAATCTCGCCATCTCGGTGATCAACCAGGTCAAGACCGAAGTCATCGCGGGGGTAAACCTGCCGATGCTGATCAAGCTGGCGGAAGTGCGCGACAAGATGAACTTGTCGGAAGCTGCGCTCGCGGCGCAGGACGCCGGGCGGCGTTATATCCGCGTCGCCTCGGTGGAATTGGCCGGCGGCTCGACTTAGGCTCGCGCTCGATGGGGCTGAAGCGCACTGTACCGATCACCAATATTCGCGGCCTGCACGCGCGCGCCTCGCGCAAAGTCGCTGAGCTGGCGCTGCGCTACGACGGCACACGCATCGTGGTGCGGCGCGAGGACGAGGAGGCGGACGCCCGCTCGCTTATGGACGTGATGATGCTAGGCGCGGGCGTCGGTTCCGAGGTCGAGCTGGAAGCCGACGGCCCGCAGGCCGAGACCGCGCTGGACGAACTCGAAGCGCTCATCCGTGCGAAATTCAACGAAGGCGAGTAGCGCCTAGCGGCGCGTGAGTTCAGCGTCGCCGGTGCCGCCGCTGTTCCAGGATTCCGTGCCCTGCATGAAGGTCGGATTGTAGCGGAAACGCAGAACCGAATCTTCGGTGTCGCCGAGCGTGTTCTCGTCGTACCCGAACAGGAGGACGTCGCCGACCATGCAATAGATGCCGGCGCGCTGACCTTGCTCCCACCAGGTGCCGTCCGCCTGGAAGGTGATGTCGACGCCCGAGCGCCATTGTTGACCGTCGTCGCGCACGCGCATGAACCAAGTGCCCAGCATGGGTGAATTCGGCTGCGCGCGTTGCCCGCCGCAGGCTTGCGGTACGGCCGCCGCCGGTGTCGCAAAGCCTAAGGTCGCGGCTGCCGCCGCTGCCAAGAACATTGTACGGAGCATCAAGAATCCTCCCGCCCTCTCGCTTTCAGCCTATGGCAGAGTGGGGAGAATTCAAGGCCGAAGAGAAATGCTGCGATGACGTTTATACGAACGACGGTAGTGTGCGCGTGGGTCGCGTTCGCCGCGCTTGTGACTGCGGGCGCTACAAATGCGCCACGCGTGACCTATACGCTGACGCCGTTGCTCGAAAACGGCGCGCTGCATGCAGTGCAGGTCGACATTGATTTTCGCGGCGCGGGCAATGGCCAGACCGTGCTCGATCTGCCGGACTCATGGGGTGGCGAAGAAGAACTCTATCGCACCGTGCAGGAGTTGGCCGTCACCGGCGCATCTCTGCGCGATGGCGCGAGCGCGGCGCAACGCGTGCTGGTGCATCGCCCGAATGCGCGCGTGCATGTGCGCTACCGCATCGTGCAGGATTGGGACGGCGAGCCGCGCGCGCAAGGGCGAAATCCCTATCGAGCCATGGTGCAGCCGGGCTATTTTCAGTTCATTGGCTATGCGGCGCTTGCGATCCCCGAACTGGACGAGCAATCGCCTGCCAACCTGCGCACCCGCCTGCCGCGCGGCTGGTCGTTCGCGAGCGATCTCCAGCATGCCGACCTCACACTTGGCGAAGTGCAGCGCAGCGTCACCGTCGGGGGCGATTATCGGATCGTGCGCACCACGGATCCCAATATCCGCGTCGCCATCCGCGGCGCCTGGTTGTTTGCAGACGACGCCATCGCGACGGAGACGCTGCAGATTCTTAACGCACAGCGCGGCTTCTGGGGCGACGCCTCGACGCCGTTCCTGGTCACGGTCACGCAGCTTGCCGCGCCGCCGGAGTCGATCAGCATCGGCGGCACCGGCCTCGGCGACGCCTTCGCGTTCTACGCAACGCCGAACGCCGAAAGCGCGCGCATCACCCGCGTGTTGGCGCATGAAGGATTGCACACCTGGATTCCCGACGCCATCGGCGGCATGTCCAGCGAAGGGACGGAGGAGCGGCTGGCGTACTGGCTTTCCGAGGGCTTCACCGATTTTTACACAGCGCGGCTCTTGGTGCGCGATCACGTATGGACGCCGCAGCAATACGCAGCCGATCTCAACGATATGCTTTCCGCCTACGCGCACTCACCCGTGCGCACGGCGCCGAACACGCGCATAGGCGAAGATTTCTGGAACGACAACGATGTGCGTCAATTGCCGTATCAGCGCGGCCGTCTGTTGGCGTTGATGTGGGACGCGCGGCTGCGCGCGGCTGCGCCCGGTCGAGACATGGACGACTTGATGATGGCGATGCGCACGCGCCACCGCGCTGATAGCGCCGCCAATGCGGATGCATTGTTTCCGCTGGCGGCGGCGGATGTAGGACTGGCGCTCGGCGACGAGCTCGACCGCCACGTGACGCGCGGCGAAATGGTGCTGCTGCCGGAAACCGCATTCGGTCCATGCGGCCGGGTGGTCACGCGTGAAGTCCCGAATTTCCACCGCGGCTTCGATATCAGCGCCACCCAGGCCAACGATATGATCATCGCCGGCGTCATCCGCACTGGCCCCGCTTACGCCGCCGGCATGCGAGACGGCATGGTGCTGATACGGCGCACGGCAGGCGAGATCGGCGACGCTACCCAGCCGATCACCTATGTGGTGCGCGACGGCGAGGCCGAGCGCAGCATTACCTACATCCCGCGCACCGCGGGCACTTTCACCGAGCAGCGTCTGGAATTGGCGTCGCCGCTGGAAGGGGAGGCTTTGGCGCAGTGCGTGCGCGTGCTCGGGGGCTGAATGCAAAGCGATACGGTTGAAATGCTGGGGCTCGTTGCGGGCTTCATCGGCGCCTTTGCGTTTGCGCCGCAGGCGGTGAAAATTCTGCGTGATCGGGACGCCAGCAACGTCTCGGCGCTGAGCTACGCGATGATCCTCACCGGCGCGCTGTTATGGCTCGCCTACGGCGTCTTCCGCGCCGCGCCGTCGATCATTCTCTGGAACTTGGTCGCGGCCGGGCTTGCGGCGCTGGTTCTGCTGCTCAAGTTGCGCCGCCGTGCGTGATTACTTCCGGCTGTCGCCGCCGCTCTGGCGTGTGAGCTCGATGATGCCGGTGCCTGCGCCGTTCCAGGATTCCGTGCCGGTCAGCACATCAGGGTTGTTGGCGTTATAGGTGGCGCGGAAGGTTGCGAACGGGTCTTCGTCCCAGGACCACAGCACCAGATCGTCGAGCATGCACCAACGTCCCGCGCTGCGCCCGTTCTCGGTCCATGTCCCGTTGCTCAAGAAGGTCTGCGCGATGTTGCCGGTGTTCCAGTCGGCGCCGTCATCGCGATAGCGCACGGTCCATGTGCCGAGGATCGGCGCATTGGGTGCGGCGGGCGCATTAGCGCATCCTATCGGCGCCGCCAGTGCATTTCCCGCGAAGACGCTCACAAAGGCCGCTGCGGCCAGCAAAGTGCGCATACTTACTCTCCCACCTCGCGCGGCTAACCTTGCATGGAGGTGAAAAAGCCTCAAGCGGTCATCGGCTGCAGCCTCAGGCCCGACAAGCTGCGTTGGCGCGATAGACGCGCGCGGCAAGGAACTTTCCGGCGCCGCCGCTCGTTGCCGCGCCGATGGACAGCACGGCGCCGGTTTGGCTCATCAATGCATTCGGCGTCGCCGCGGGATTATGCTCGATGGCGAGCTTCGTGCCGCAGATCGTGAAAATCTGGCGTGAGCGCTGCGCAACCGGCGTCTCCGTGCGCATGTACATCATCACCATTATCGGCTTCTGCTGCTGGACCATCTATGGGATTTTGAGCAGCGCGTGGCCGGTCGCGGCCGCGAATGGCGTCTGCATCGTGCTGACCGTGACGATCCTCGTTCTGCGCTTGCGCTTTGGCGAAGGGCAGGCTTGAACCTTCGGCCACGAGGAGGGACGCGATGCTGAAACAGACCCTGATGTTGATGGCCGCCGTCATCGTCTGCGGCTGCAACCCGCCTGCCACGCAGACCAGCGCGCCCGAAATCGCGCTCTATGCCATGGATTGCGGCCACGCGGCGTTCAGCGACATCGATGGTTTCGCCGATGACGGCAGCGTCAAGGGTCAGGCGCGCGACCTCGTCGTTCCGTGCTACCTCATTCGTCATCCGAGTGGCGATCTCATCTGGGATACCGGCCTGCCCGAAGCCATCGCCGACATGCCTGACGGACTTGCGCCGCCCGGCTATCCCGCGCGCTTCACCGTGCCGGTGAAGCTCAGCGCGCAACTGGCGCAATTGAATCTCACGCCGGCCGACATCGAGTACGTGTCGTTCTCCCACATGCACTCGGATCACACCGGCAACGGCAATCTCTTCGCCCACTCGACCTGGATCGTCGATGCCGACGAACGGACCCGCATGTTCGACGCCGAGCACCGCGCCGACCCGCAGGACTTCAACAACTACAATCAGCTGGAGGCCGCGCAAACGCGGCCGATCGAGGGTGACGGCGATTACGATGTGTTCGGCGATGGCAGCGTCGTCATCGTCCAGGCGCCGGGCCATACGCCGGGCCACACCGTCCTGCGCGTCAATCTCCGCAACGCCGGCACGGTTCTGCTCACCGGCGATATGTGGCACCTGCGCGAGAGCCGCGAGCGGCGACTTGTCCCGCGTTTCAACACCGACCGCGCGCAGACACTCGCCTCAATGGATAAGGTCGAGGCGCTGGCCGCCGAGACGAATGCGCGCGTGATCCGTCAGCACGTGCAGGAAGACTTCGATGCGCTGCCGCATTTCCCGCAGCCGTTGAACTAGGGGTCCGCGCTTCGCCGTTAGAACGAAAATCGGCGGCCTCCTGAATGGAGGGAAAACCCTAATTGCGCGCAAAACCTTTGGATTGCTTGGTGTTTCGGCAAACATGGCGCACGGTAAACGTGACACCAAAGCGCGGAGGGAGGCGCTCCAATGACGTTTGATTCTGTTTCGATCCAACAGTGGGTCAACGACTGGGGCTGGAGAATCCTCGTCGCCCTGCTCATCATCATCGTGGCTCACTTCGCCGCCAAGGCGGTCAAGTGGGCGATCGCCAAGGGCGTCGATCGCATTCCGTTCTTCTCGCGGCGTGACGGCACGGGCCCCGGCAGCGCCAAGCCGATGGTCGATGTCGGCGAGCGCGTCGGCGAAGTCGGCTACTGGCTAGTGTGGCTGCTGGGCCTCATGGCCGCGCTGCAGACCATGGGCCCGTGGGCGGACCCGATCGTGCGGCCGCTCAACGAGATGATTGCGGGCTTCCTGCTCTATCTGCCGCGCGTCGTCGGGGCCGCGCTCATCTTCTTCATCGGTTTCGTTCTCGCCACCATCGTGCGGCGCATGGTCGAAGCCACGGTGCAGGCGGTCGAACTCGACCGTCGCCTCGTGGACGCGGGCCTTACGGCCACGCCGCGCGGTCCGGGTCTTGCGCGTCTCTTGGGCATCCTGGTGTTTACGCTGATCATCATCCCGGTCGGCATCGCCGCCCTGGGCGCGCTTGGCATCAGCGCCATCTCCGATCCCGCAACGCGCATGTTGACCGACATCCTGGCGACCATCCCGCGCGTCATCGGCGCAGCGTTGGTGCTGTTCATCGCCTACATGATCGGCCGCTGGGTCGCGGTGCTCACCGAGGAAGGTCTCCGCGGCATCGGCTTTGACGACATCATCGCCTCCATCTCGAACGCCGAACCGATCCGCATCGGCCGTGAGAAAATGGACCTGACCCCGGGCGTCGACACCATCGACATGAAGGCGTTCCCGCCGTCGCGTCTGATCGGCGTCGCGGTGCTGATCGGCATCGTCCTCTTTGGCAGCGTGCAAGCCGCGCAGCTGATGGGCTTCCAGGCCATGGCCGACATGCTCCAGGAAGTCGTCTCGCTGGCGGGCCGCGTGCTCTTCGGCGCCATCATCATCGCCTTGGGCGTGCTGGTTGCGAACATCCTCGCGGCGGCGGCGGCGAAGGACGGGCGCGCGCAGTCGGAGATCATGGCTGTGGCCGTGCGCTGGGGCGTCATCGCGCTCGCGGCGGCGGTCGGGCTCTCCTTCATGGGCCTCGCCAACAACATCATCGCCATCGCGTTCGCGCTCATCCTGGGCTCGGTCGCGGTTGCCGTCGCCATCGCCTTCGGCGTCGGCGGCCGCGATACGGCCAAGCGCCTGCTCGACCGCTGGACGTCCGGCGGCTGAACGACGCTAATAGTCTGAAAAGCTTGAGCCGCCGGAGCACCTCCGGCGGCTCTTTTCATGGCCGCCATGCGCCGGGACGGTTTGCAAGCGTCACGCGATTTTGTTATGCAGCGCCCGCCCGCCGAGGAGCGTTGCGACGGCAGTTTGCCGCCAGGCTCGACGGGCTTCCACGTTTGGAAACGACGCTCGCGAACTCTCGAAGGAGGGCGCGCGATGAGCGCTAAAGATTACGTCGTAAAGGACATGAGCCTGGCGGACTGGGGCCGCAAGGAAATTGAAATCGCCGAAACCGAAATGCCGGGCCTGATGGCCGTGCGCAAAGAGTACGGCCCGAAGCAGCCGCTGAAGGGCGCGCGCATTGCGGGCTCGTTGCACATGACCATCCAGACCGCGGTGCTGATCGAGACGCTGCAGGCGCTGGGCGCCGAAGTCCGCTGGGCCTCGTGCAACATCTTCTCGACCCAGGATCATGCCGCCGCGGCGATCGCCGCCAAGGGCACGCCGGTGTTCGCGGTCAAGGGCGAGAGCCTCGCGGAATACTGGGATTACACCCACCGCATTTTCCAATGGCCGAACGGCCAGTACGCCAACATGATCCTCGACGACGGCGGCGACGCGACGCTGCTCTGCGTTCTGGGGCCGAAGGCGGAGGCCGACCCGGAATTCATCGCGCATCACTCCAATGACGAGGAAGAGGCGCTCCATGGCACGATCCGCAAATATCTGGCGGAGAAGCCGGGCTTCTACAAAGACATCCGCGAAAACGTGAAGGGCGTGTCGGAAGAAACTACGACAGGCGTGCACCGCCTCTACGAAATGGCCAAGAAGGGCGAGCTGCCGTTCCCGGCCATCAACGTCAACGACAGCGTCACCAAGTCGAAGTTCGACAACCTCTACGGCTGCCGTGAATCGCTGGTGGATGCGATCCGCCGCGGCACCGATGTGATGCTCTCCGGCAAGGTCGCCGTCGTCGCCGGCTACGGCGATGTCGGCAAGGGCTCGGCCGCCTCGCTCCGTCAAGGCGGTGCGCGCGTGATGGTGACGGAAGTCGACCCGATCTGCGCGCTGCAGGCGGCGATGGAAGGCTATCAGGTCGTGACCATGGAAGACGCCGCCCCGCACGCCGACATCTTCGTCACCGCCACCGGCAATAAGGACGTGCTCACCGTCGAGCACATGCGCGCGATGAAGAACAACGCCATCGTTGCGAACATCGGCCACTTCGACAGCGAGATCCAAATCGCCGGTCTCAAGAACTTCAAGTGGGACAAGATCAAGGACCAAGTCCACCACGTGGAATTCCCGGACGGCAAGAAGATCATCGTGCTGTCGGAAGGCCGCCTCGTGAACCTCGGCAACGCCACCGGCCACCCGAGCTTCGTCATGTCGGCGTCCTTCACCAACCAGACGCTGGCGCAGATCGAGCTTTGGACCAATGGCAAGGCCTACAAGAACGAGGTCTACACGCTGCCGAAGCACCTCGATGAAAAGGTCGCGACGCTGCACCTCGAAAAGCTCGGGGTGAGGTTGACGAAGCTTTCAAGAGAGCAGGCCGACTATATCGGCGTGACGCCGGCGGGCCCGTTCAAGCCGGATCACTACCGCTACTAAGGCGTTGTGGAATACGCGGGCGTCGCTTACGCTCCCTTGTCTTTGGGAGGGGAGCGACGCCATGCGTATTCTCGCTATTGCGGTAACGGCTGTTTCTTTGCTCTTCGCAGCGCCGGCTGCGGCGCAGAGCACTGACGAACACCTCGCGATGATGGGCAGGCTGCGCGACGAGGCGGCGCGCCGCGCCATCAGCGACGGCACCGAAGTCTATCAGTCCGAGATCGGGCGACTCTTCCGGGGCGAGCAGCGCTACACGCCGTTGGTCGAGGGATGGGGCGGCGGCACGATCGTGGCGATCGGCATTTGCGACGGCAATTGCACCGACCTCGATTTGTACGTCCTCGACGAAAACGACAATGTCGTCGCCCAGGACGACGCGGTCGACACTCACCCCTATGTCAGTTTCCAGGCGCAGCAGGAGCATCGCTATTCTCTGCGCATCGTGATGTATGGCTGCAACGCGCCCGAGAACACGCGCTGCACCTATGCGACAAGCGCGTTCTGGCGCTGAGTGACCGAGGCCCCGCGGCCCGACGTCACCGGAATTTCGTGGCCCCGTCGCTCGTTCGTCATCTCATGCGGCTCTGTTCGCGTCTGACCGATCTCAGACGTGAGTAACGCTGTGTTCGCCGCATTGCGCGCGCCGGTGCGGCGGGGGTAGAAACAGCCGCTACCCTGGGGACAGAATGCTCGTTCGGGCCACACGCACGCTTTCCGCATTGACGATGCGCGGGCTGTTCTATGGCGCGCTTTTCCTTGTCGTTGTGATTGTGCACGTGGCGCTGACGGGTGCGCTGCGGCAGCAAGGTTGGAACGGCGGCGCGTCGCTGTTCGTCTCCGGCGCAGTCGTGCTTGGGCTCGTGCTTCTGCTGGTGAATCTGTCTGAGTGGGTGCGCGAACGCCGTGCGGCGGCGCGCGAAATGGAACGCATGCGCCAAGGCCTCCCCAGCGGCCCGACCTGCGTGGTCCGGCCGGATGCGGAAGACAACAATATCCCCTGGAAGATCATCGGTCCCATCCGCGCGCGTTATCCCAAGCTGGCGCGGCGACTTGGGGTTGAGGGGTTCGCTGTCGTGGATTTTGAAGTGAGCGCGCAGGGGACCGCCAAGAACATGGCGTGCGTCGACGCGTGGCCGTCGGACGTCTTCTACGAAGCTGCGCGTGACGCCCTGGCGAAAGCCAAGTTCGAGCACGTGGCCGACGAACATCCGCGCTTTGGCGCGAGCTACCAGATGTCGTTCGTGTTCCGCATTGCAGGTGCGGCAAACCTCAAATGGCGCGCCCGGCATAGCGGCAAAGTTCGTTCGCAGCTGAAGGCCGCTGTCGAGGCTGTGGAGAATGTGCGCAGAAGCGCGTGATGCGAAACCCGCACGCTGGTCGCACAGCTGTGAGCAAGTTAAGGTCCGTTAGCGTTAACGCATTGATCTTTCTTAACTTAACCGGCCATCAATCTATTTAAGCCGTTCTTAACGCTTAGGCTCAGCCGCGCCGTTTCTTTCGCTGCGAAGCAGCTAAGAATGGGCGCTGGGGTTACGGCGATTCGTTTCGTCGATGGATTGAATTGGGGTCGGCTTTGGACGGCGGAAACGCAAGCCTGCTTGTTGCAGCCGGCGCGGCTGCGATCGCGGTCGCCGCGCTTATCTGGGCGCTGCGCGTCACTGATGGCGCGCGCGGCGGCGTCGAAGCGTGGAAGAAGCGCGCGCGCGACCTGGAAGACAAGATCGCCTGGGCCGACGCCATTTTCGGCGCGCATCCGGGCGTTGTGCTGATCTGGGATGAGATCAACCAGATCGGCGAAGGCAGCGAATGGGGCAGCCCGCGCATCTACGGTTCGCCGCTGGCGCTCGCGAGCCTGCTGCGCTTCTCGGACGCCGCCATCGCGGCCGAACCCGCCGTACGCATCCTGCAAGGCCTCTCGATTTTCGACGCTACCGACGCCACCGGCGGCATGACGCGCCTGGCGCCGGCGCTCACGCGTCTGCGCCGGGAAGGCGCTGCGTTTTCGCTCACCATCTCGACGCCGGATGGCGTGTTCGTGGAAGTCGACGGCCGCACCGCCGGCGCCCGCGCCGTGGCGTGGATCATGGACGCCAGCGTACGCGGCGTCGAAGAGGGCGGCGCGCGCGGGCGCATCGAAGAAGCGCGCCAAGTCATCGCGCGCGATCCGGCCGCGTTCCTGGAAATGTGGCAGCACGCGCCGTTCATGGCGTGGCGCGTCAACGGTGCGCTGAAGCTCGAATGGGCCAATCCGGTCTATCTGCAGGCGCTCGAAGCCAAGGCGCTGGATCAAGCGCTGCAGCGCAATCTGCAGCTCGACCAGGGCGCTATCGAACTCGCGCGCAAGGCCATCGAAACCGGTGAGAGCGTTGAAGAAACGCGCAGCGCCGTGGTCGGCGGGCAGCTCCGCACGCTGCGCATCCTAATGAACCCGGTCGCCGGCGGCGCGGCGGGCATCGCCATCGACGTCACCGACGCCGACGCCGCGCGCGAGCAGATCGTCAAGCAACAGCGGGCGCACGACGAAACGCTGAACCACCTCTCCGAAGGCGTCGCCGTGTTCGACGCGCAGAAGCGGCTGGTCTTCTACAACAACGCGTTCGAGAAGGCCTGGGGCCTCGATCCGGCGTTCCTGCAGGATCATCCGAGCCACGCCGCGTGGCTCGATCACCTGAAGGAGAAGCGCAAGCTGCCGGCGCACGCCAATTACGCCGAATGGCGCGCCGGCGAACTGGCGCTCTATCAGGAAGTGGCGGAATTGCCGGAGACGCTCTGGGCGCTCCCCGACGGGCGCATGCTGCGCGTGGCGCGTCAGCGTCACCCGGGCGGCGGCCTGTTGCTCGTGTTCTCCGACATGACCAACGAACTCACGCTGAAGAGCCAGTACCACGCGCTCTTGAATCAGCAGAAAGCCGCGCTCGACAAGCTGCATGAAGCCGTCGCCGTGTTCGGTCTCGACGGCCGCCTGAAGCTTTCCAACGCCGCCTTCGCGGCGATGTGGAAGATCGAAGCCGAGAAGCTTGAGAACGACATGGCTTTCGACAAGGTCGTCGAGGCCTGCCAGCCGCTCTTCCACGACCGCGCGGTGTGGAGCCAGGTGCGCGCCCGCATCACCGATCCCTCGCCCGAAGCGCGCACGGAATATCGCGGCGAGATGCGCCGCAGCGACGAGACGGTGCTGAAGTTCCTCACCCGTCCGCTGCCGGACGGCGCAACGCTGGTCGCGTTCCAGGACATCACCGCCGATCGCCGCGTCGAAGAAGCGTTGCGCGATCGCGCCGAAGCGTTCGAAGTCGCCGATCGACTGAAGACGCAGTTCGTCGAGAATGTCAGCTACCAGCTGCGCAATCCGCTGCAAGCCATCCACGGCAACGCGGAAATGCTCTCGCACAAGCTGTTCGGTCCGTTGAACGACCGCCAGGTCGAGCAGGTGGCGTCGATCATCGAAGCCTCGGGCTCGCTCTCGAAGCTGATCGACAACATCCTCGACGTCGCCATGGTCGAAGCCGGCAATGTGCAGCTAGATCTCGCGCCGGTCGATATCTACGAAACGCTGGCCGAAAGCGTGCAGATGGCGGCTTCGAAGGCGCGCGACACCGAAGTGCCGATCCGCATCAAGTGCGATCCGAAGATTGGCGAAATCAGCGCCGACCAGAAGCGCCTGACGCAAGTGGTTGTGAACCTCTTGTCCAATTCGCTGCGTCACACCGAACGCGGCGACACCATCACCGTCGGCGCCGAACGCCTCGACGGCGTCGTGCGCATTTCCGTGCAGGACACCGGCAAGGGCATGCCGTTCGACGCGCAGGCGCATGCGTTCGACAGCTTCTCCTCCGGCGACCGCCGCGGCGCAGGGCTGGGCTTGGCGCTGGTGCGCAGCTTCATCGAAATGCACGGCGGCTGGGTGGCGCTCTCGAGCGAACCGGGCCGTGGCGCGACCGTGACCTGCCACCTGCCCGCGACGCCGCCGCTGATGGGCCCGCCGCCGCCGCAGAAGGCGGCTTAGGCGCCAGGCGTTACCGCCGCGCGTACTCCCGAACGATCGCTTCCAGGAAATCCCGCCCCTCATACAGCGAACGCACGCGGATCTTTTCGTTCAAGCCGTGCGCGTTGGTTTCGCCTGCCGTCGAGAACATGCCGCTGACGCCGTAGGTCGGGATACCTGCCGTGTTCAAGAACCGCCCGTCCGTCGCGCCCGGCGTCATGGTCGGGATGATCGGCGTGCCGGGCCACATGCGCGCGGCGGTGCGCTCGATCGGGCCCATGATCTGGCGCGTCAGCTGCGGCGCCTGCGAGCCCTCGCGGCGGCGCACGATGTTCACGTGCACATCCGGATCGCCGATCGCCGCTTGTAGCGCGGCTTGCACTTCTTCCGGCGTATGCCCCTGCAGCACGCGGCATGACAGTGTGGCGCGCGCCCGTTGCGGCAGCGCGTTGGGCGCATGCCCGCCTTCCAGCTGCGTCGCAACGCAGGTGGTGCGCATGATCGAATTATTGGACGGATCGGCCGCCAGCGCCGCTTGCGCCGCCGTGTCGTTGGGATTGCGTGCGATCGCCGCCATGTTGCGTCCGAGCTCGCCGCCGACGATGGGCGCCATGCGCTCGAAATAGGCGCGCGTCACGGGATTGAGTTCCACCGGGAACTGGTATTCTCCCACCCGGTCGAGCGCGCGGGCGAGCTGGTAGATGGCGTTGTCCGGGCGCGGCCGCGAGGAGTGCCCGCCGGGATTGGTGACCTCCAGCGTATAGACTTGGTGGATTTTCTCGCCCGCTTGCACGTTCAGCGCGACGTAGCGGCCGTCTTCCGCCAGCATGCCGCCCGCGCCTTCATTCAGCGCGAACTGCGCCTGCACCCATTCGCGGTGGTTCTGGATCAGATAGTCGACGCCGTTGACGCGGTTTGACGTCTCCTCGCCGCAGGTGAGCGCCATGCGGATGTCGCGGCGCGGCCGGAAGTTCTCGCGGCGCAGGCGCACCATGAGATCGACCCAGACCGCAGCCATGGCTTTGTCGTCAGCCGACCCGCGGCCGTAGAAATAGCCGTTTTCTTCCACGAGCGTGTAGGGATCGCGCTCCCAGTCCTCGCGCCGTGCGTCGACCACATCAATGTGCGCCAGCAGCAGCATGGCGCGGTTGCGCGACGAGCCGCGCAGCACCGCGACGAGGTTGCCGTCGTCGGGCGCGTTGGGCGGAATGACGACCTGCACGTCACTGGCCGGGAAGCCCGCTTCGCGCAGGTGCGCGGCCATGGCGTTGGCGGCGCGCGTGCATGAGCCGGACGCCTGCGACGTGTCGATCTCGACGAGCTCTTCGTAGATGGCGCGGAACGCCTGCTGATCTGGGCGAACCGCTTGCGCCTGCTGCGCACTCGCGCCGGTCGCCAACACGGCCAGCGCCGCCGTCGCCGCCAAAATCGCCCGCATGCCGTCCCCCTGAGAGTTGAGGCCGCATCAAAGGCGACAAGGGAGGGCGGTGCAACACCTTCCGTGGAGCTAAAACTGGGTGATCTGCGCTGGCTGGCGTCTCAAACCCAGCGCCGCACCCGCCTGCAATATCCGTCGAACGCCTCGCCGAACTGGCGGCGCATCTTGGCTTCCTCGAACGGGATGAACACCCAGTTCGCGACCGCGAACATCACAACGGGCGCCGCGAGCATCACGGCCCGGCCCATCCAGAGCGCGCCGCCGATGCAGAAGACGACCATTCCCAGGTACATCGGATTGCGCGTGAGCGCGAAGAGGCCGCCGGTTACCAGGCTATTGTTGGTCGGCGAGTTGGGCAGCAGCTGCGTGTTCGCGAGCCGGAACTGTGCGATCGCGCATCCCATGAAGCCCAGCGCGAGCACGATGACGATGAGCCCAGCGGGGCGGGTGTTCACCGGGAACGTCCAGCCAAACTCCGGGAGCAGGCTCAGACTCCAGGTCGCGGCCAGCAGCAACAGCGCCCACAAAGGGGGCGGCACATTGCGCACTAATGCTGGCTCTTCGGCAGCCGCACCACGAGCCCGTCCAGCTCCGCCGTCACTTTGATCTGGCACGACAGGCGCGAATTCGCTTCCACGTCGTTGGCGAAGTCGAGCATGGACTGCTCCATGCCGCTCTGCTCGCCGGTTTTTTCGCGCCAGGCTTCGTCGACATAGACGTGGCAGGTGGCGCAGGCGCAGGCGCCGCCGCAATCGGCGTCGATGCCCGGAACCGCGTGCTTCACCGCCGCTTCCATCACGGTCTGCCCGACCGGGGCGTCCACGACGTGCTCTTTGCCGTTCGCTTCGATGTAGGTGATCTTCGGCATCAGCCCTTCAACCTCAGTTCGCCGCCGCGACAAGTTCTTTCATCGGACGCGACAAATCCGTCAACACGTCGGGCGAGATGGTCTTGCCCTTCTGGATCAGCATCTTCGCGCCCAGGAACTCGCCCGGCCGGTTGACCGCATCCACCGCGATCAGCCGCGGGCCTTGATAATAGAACGCCGCAAAAGCGCGATCCTCCAAAGCGCCGCGGAGGACGATTTTGTCATATCCCTGGAAAAGCCCGGCGATTTGCAGCTTCAAATCGTACTGGTCGGACCAGAACCACGGCGTTTCCTCTGGGTAATCCTTGCCGGTGATCGCGGCGGCGACCATGCGCCCGCCTTCGACCGCATTGTGCACGCTCTCGAGGCGGCAGACGCGATCCTCATAGTGTTGAATCGGACGCGACGCGCAGTCGCCGATCGCGAAGATGCTGGGATCGGCGGTGCGGCAGTGCCGATCAGTGAGGATGCCGTTCTCGACCGTCAGGCCGCATTGCTGCGCCAACGTTGTTTCCGGCGTGACGCCGATGCCGGCGATCACGATGTCGGCTGGGATTTCCATGCCGTCAGCCAAACTGACGCCGGTGACAGCGTCATTGCCCTTGATCAAAGCCGGCTGGCCGCCGAGCACGAAGCGCACGCCCTGGCGGGTATGTTCATCGAGAAAAAAGCCGGCGACTTCCGGGCTGGTGACGCGCGCGAGCGGGCGAACTGCGCTCTCGATCACCGTGACGTCGAGCCCCAGCGTGCGTGCGACGGCCGCGACTTCAAGCCCGATATAGCCCGCGCCGATCACCACCAGCTTCGCGCCTTTGATAAAGCGCGGGCGCACGGCGTCGACATCAGCGGCGGTGCGGAACAGGAAGACGCCGTCGAGATCGGCCCCGGCGAGCGTGAGCTTGCGGGGGCGCGCGCCGGTGGCCAGCACCAGCGCGTCGTACGGCAGCTCGCGGCCGCCTTCGACGCGGACCTTCTTGTTGGTGCGATCGACCCAGACCGCGCGGCAGGGGGTCAGCAGTGAGACCTGCTCTTCGGCGTAGACCGACGCCGGCCGCAACAGCAGCCGCTCGATGCCGTATTCGCCCTTGAGATAGGCCTTGGACAGCGGCGGACGCTGGTAGGGGGCCTGGGGCTCCTCGCCGATCAAAGTAATTTCGCCAGCGAAACCGCCCTGCCGCAGCCGTTGTGCGGTCTCGGCGCCGGCTTGGCCGGCCCCGATAATGATGATGCGGTGGATGTCGCCCGTGGTCACAGCGGTTCCGTGTTTGCGGCGCCTGCCTACGCGGCGCAAGCGGCCCTTGAAGACCGGGGCGCCGGAAGGCAGCATCCGCGCGAGTGACCGCGCAAACCCTTCTCGATTCGCGGGAAATCGACCTGCCCGACGCCGTGGCGACGCTTGCGCTGGGGGCGCGCATCGGCGCGCGCTTGACGCTGGGTGATGTCGTCTGCCTCCACGGCGGACTTGGTGCGGGCAAGACCACGCTGGCGCGGGGGGCCATCGAGGCCTGGACGGGGCAGCCGGAAGAGGCGCCCAGCCCAACTTACACCTTGGTTCAAACCTACGAGGGCCCGCGCGGCGAACTCTGGCATTGCGATCTCTACCGCTTGAAGAGTCCCGACGAGGCCTTCGAGATTGGCCTTGTCGACGCCTTCGAGTCGGCCGCATGCCTGATCGAGTGGCCGGAGCGGGCGGGGGCGTTGCTCCCGCATAACCGGTTGGATGTGGCGCTTGCGCCCTTGGGAGAAGGACGGCGCGCAACGCTGATCGGCATCGGCGCCTGGAGGGAGAAGCTTGAGCAGATCTGAAGCGCTCGAGCGCTTATTGGCCGAGACCGGCTTTGATGGCGCCGTGCGCACGCCGCTGGCGGGCGACGCGTCCACGCGCCGCTACGAGCGGCTCGAGAAGAGCGGCCGCCGCGCGATGCTGATGGACGCGCCGAAGAGCGCCGAGTCCGCACCTTGTCCGCCGGGCGCAACACCCGCCGAACGCCGCACCATGGGCTGGAACGCTGTCGCGCGGCTCGCGGCGTCGCGTGTGGAAGCGTTTGTCGCGGTCGCGAATTATCTCGAAAGCCTCGGCCTCGCGCCCCCGGAAATTTACGGCGCCGATTGCGCGGCCGGCTACGCCGTGATCGAGGATCTGGGCGACGATCTCTACGCCCAGGTCATCCCGAAGGGCGAAGACGAGATCACGCTTTATCAGGAAGCCGCCAAGGTACTGGCGCACGTGCATGCTGCACCCCAGGCGCCGCCGCGGCTTGAAGGGAAGGCGGGCGCGAACTGGCCTTTGCTCGATTACGACGCGCTCGCGCTCGAAGTGAATGCCGATCTCTTCGTGGAATGGCTGCCGCGCGCCAATCCCGACGTCGTCATCGACGATGCGGCGCGCGCGCGCTGGGAAAGGGTGCGTGATAGCCTGATCGTCAAGGCGCTGGGCTTTCCGCGTGCGTTCACCATCCGCGATTATCACGCTGAAAACCTGCTCTGGCTGCCCGAACGCCAGGGCTTGAAGCGCGTCGGCTTGCTCGATTTCCAGGACGCCGTGCGCGGCTGGCGCGGCTGGGACTTTTCCATGCTGCTGCACGACGCGCGCCGCGACGTCTCGCCGGCCGCGCATGCCGCCGCGGTGCGCACCTATCTCGATGCGACCGGCGGCAGCGAAGCCGAGTTCGAGCGCGAGCTCGCGGTGCTGGGCGCGATCAACACGATGCGCATCCTCGGCATCTTCTCGCGCCTCACCGGGCGCGACGGCAAGATGCGCTATCTCGAATTCATGCCGCGCATGTGGGCTCATCTCGGCCGTACGCTGAAACACCCGGCGCTCGCCGAAACCCGCGCCTTCGTCGAAAGCGTCGCGCGCCAGCGTCTGGAGCAAGCGGCGTGACGATCGACACCGCCATGATCCTGGCCGCGGGTCTCGGCACCCGCATGCGCCCGCTCACCAACGACAAGCCCAAGGCGCTGGTGCAGGTGCACGGGCGCTGCCTTATCGATCACGTGCTCGATCGCTGCGTTGACGCGGGCGTGAAGCGCGCTGTCGTCAACGTGCACGCGTTCGCCGACATGCTGGAAGCGCACGTGAAGCGCCGCACCGACATCGAGATCGTGATCTCCGACGAGCGCGCGCAGCTGATGGAGACCGGCGGCGGCATCCGCCAGGCGCGCCCGCTTCTGGGCGACAAGCCGATCATCGTCTCCAATATCGACTCGGTCTGGGAAGAGCCGCACGGCAGCGCGCTGAAGCGCTTGGCGGAGGGGTTCGATCCGGCGCGCATGAGCGCGCGGTTGTCGCTCGCGGCCATGGACCAGCAACTCGGCTATGACGGCGAGGGCGACTTCTTCATGGACGAGCATGGCCTGCTCACCCATCGCGGAATGATGCCGCATACGCCGTGGGCCTATATGGGTGCGCAGGTGATCGATCCGCGCATCGTCGACGAAGAACCGCTGGAGCCGTTCGGCTTCATGCGCGTGTGGCAGCGCTTGATGCGCGCGAGCCGGCTTTATGGTGCGCCGCTCGGCGGCTTCTGGATGCATGTCGGCGACCCGGCGGCCAAGGAGGCGGCGGAGCAACGACTGGCGGCAGCCGCATGAGCGGCCCGGCGCACGGGCTATTTGACGGCCCGGCGCCCCGTCTCCGCGCCGCGCCGGCAAGCGCGCCGTTTCTCGATCTGCTCGCCGGCGCGATGGCTGACGCGCTCTACAAGCCGGACGATCCGTTCGCGCTTTCCGACGCGCTCGTGCTGCTGCCGAACCGTCGCGCCGTGAAAGGCCTGATCGACGCCTTCGCCAAACGCCTCGGCGGTACGGCGCTTCTGCCGGCCATCCGCTTTCTCGGCGACCCGCAGGCCGACGACGACCCGGAAGTCTGGGGCGCCGATCCGTCAAACCTAGATTCGCCGCCAGGCATCGCGCCAATGCGCCAGCGCATGGAATTGGCCTCGCTCATCCGCGCGCGCGACGTGGCGGCCAACGGCGTCGAAGATCCCGTGCGAGCGATCGCGCTGGCGGATGAATTGAGCAAGCTGCTGCAGAGTGCGGCGACCGTCGACAATGTCGATTGGAAGCTGTTGCCGCGCCTGGTGGAAGAGATCGACCTCGCCCGCCATTGGGCGAACAGCGCGGCGTTCCTCTCCATCGTCACTGAGTTCTGGCCGCAGCATCTGGCGGAGCAGGGCCTCACCGACCCCGCAGCCCGCGGTTCCGCCATTCGCCGTGCGCTCGCAGCGCAGTGGGCGAAAAACCCGCCGGACCGGCCCGTCGTCATCGCCGGTTCGACCGGATCGATCGCAAGCACGCGCGAACTGATGCGAGTCGTGGCGGCGCTGCCCTGCGGCGTGGTGGTGCTGCCCGGCGTCGATGTCGATCTCGACGAAGAATCCTGGGAAGCGGTCAGCGACCAGCACCCGCAATTTGCGTTGAAGGAAACGCTGAAAGCGCTGGGCGTCGCGCGGCGCGATATTCCATTGCTCGGTGAGGAAACGGCCCACGGCCGCGCCCGACGCGTGCTGGTGCGCGAAGCCTTGGCGCCGGCGGAGAAGACTGCAGACTGGCTGCAGCGGCTCAGCGACGCTGGCGGCGCGGCTTTCGTGCAAGCCGGCGCGCAGGGCATGCGCCTGATCGAAGCGCAGACCGAGGATGAAGAAGCGACCGCAATCGCACTGTTGCTGCGCGAAGCGCTGGAGCATCCCGATCGCACCGCTGCGTTGGCGACGCCCGATGCCGCACTGGCGCGGCGCGTTGAAGCCAAGCTCGCGCGCTGGGGCGTCAGTCCGCAAGTTTCGCACGGACGCCCCCTGCTGGAGTCGCCGCCGGGAGCGCTGGTGGCCTTGCTGTGCGATCTCGCGCGCGATCCGGGCGACCCGGTGGCGTTGGCGGCGTTCCTGAAGCATCCGCGCGTGCTCATCGCCCGCGACACGCAAGCACTCGCGGAGCTGGAGCACCAGGCCTTCCGCGGCCCTCGCCGCTACGACACGCTCGAAGAACTGGAGGCGCTCGACAAACTCGAGAAGCTCGAAGGATGCCGCCGCATCGTTGCGCGCACGCGTGAAGTGCTCGCGCCGCTGATCGCGGTGATGGACGCCGAACTGATCACGCTCGGCGAATTTTCGGACAAGCTGGTCGAAGCCGCCGACATCGCCACTGCAAAGACGGCGTGGAGCTACGCCGACGGGGAGCAGCTCGGCCGCACCATCCAGCAGATTATCGAACACGGCGAAATGCTGCGCCCCATGCGCGCCGACGCGGCGCCGCGCGTGCTGATGAAGCTGCTCGAAGGCGTGGAAGAGAAGCGCCAGCCCGGCGGCGATCCGCGCATTGCGATCTGGGGCCTGCTCGAAGCGCGCCTGCAGCGGCGCGATTTGATGATCCTCGGCGGCTTGAACGAAGGGCAGTGGCCTGCGCCGCCGGCGGAGGACCCGTTCCTGTCGCGGCCGATGCGCGCCAAGCTCGGCCTGCCGTCTCTCGATCAACGCATCGGCCTCGCCGCCCACGATTTCGCCCAGCTCGCCAACGCCCCGGAAGTGGTGCTGACGCGCGCGCAGCGCCGCGAAGGCTCGCCGACATTGGCTTCACGCTGGCTCTGGCGGCTGCAGACCCTGGTGAAGGGCGCCCAGGCCTCGATCGCGACGGCCGACGAGGTGCTGCATTGGGCCCGCGCGCTCGATCAGCCGGCGCAGTCGCGCACCACGAAAATCCCGCGTCCGAAGCCCCCGGCGGACAAGCGCCTCAAACGCATCAGCGTCACCGCCGTCGAAACGCTCATCCGCGATCCCTACGCCATCTATGCGCGCCGCATTCTGGGTCTTGAGGCGCTGAAGCCGCTCAACGCGCCGGCCGGTCCCGCCGAACGCGGCAGCGCGGTGCACAAGGCCATCGAGCTTTTCGAGGAGGGCGATGATCACGCGCTGCTGGCGCAATTGCTGGACGAAGAACTGCGCCATGCGGGCATTCCGCCGGAACGCCGCGTCGCCGAACGCGCGCGGCTGCAGGTGTCGATCAATACGCTGATCGCCTGGTTGGCCGAGCGCCGGGCGCTCAACGCCACCGTCTATCGCGAGAAGAAGGGCGTGCTGCCCATCGATGGCGTCGAGCTGTCCGGCATCGCCGACCGCATCGAGATCGGCCCCGGCCACGTCGCAATTCTCGACTTCAAGACCGGCGCGCCCGCGACAAAGGCGCAGGTCGAGTCCGGCCTCTCGCCGCAGTTGCCGCTCGAAGCCGCCATGCTGGCGCGCGGCGTGTTCGAAGACGTGCCGCAAGCGGAGACGACGGAGCTCGTCTACTGGCGTTTCGGCAACGCCGATCCGACGCCGAAGCCGCTCGCGCTCGACGCCATGGCGGAAGCCGATAAAGCGCTGACCGCGCTCACGGGCCTGCTGCATCGCTACGCGCAAGCGGATCAGCCGTTCCTGTCGAAGCCGCGCGTGCTCAAGGTGCGCATCTACGACGATTACGATCAGCTCGCGCGGCGCAAGGAATGGGCGGACGCGGAGGACGACGAATGACCGCCCGCGCGCTCAAAGCCGCCGAGGACAACCAGCGCATCGCCGCCGATCCTGGCGTCTCGGTGTTCGTCACCGCGAACGCGGGATCGGGCAAGACGAAGGTGCTGGTCGACCGCATTGCGCGCTTGCTGCTGCGCGGCTCGAAGCCGTCTTCGTTCCTCTGCATCACCTACACCAAGGCCGCCGCCGCCGAGATGCAGAGCCGATTGTTCGACCGGCTCGGCAAGTGGTGCGTCGCCGACGATGCGACCCTGCGCGCTGAACTCGATAAGCTCGGCGCCGGCGACGCCGATCTCGGCCGCGCCCGTGCGCTGTTCGCGCAGGCGCTGGAGACGCCGGGCGGTTTGAAGATCCAAACCATTCACGCCTTCTGCGAACGCCTGCTCGCGCGCTTTCCGCTCGAAGCCGGCGTGCCGCCGGGTTTCGACATCGCCGACGAGCAGCGCGCCGCCGCCTTGCTCAGCCGCGCCCGCGCCGATGCCGCCCTCGCGCCCGACGCCCCCGCCGGCGCTTTCCGCCGCTTCGCCGCCAAGCTGCATAGCGAAGCGCTCGATGGTCTGCTGGATCGCCTGGCGCTGCGCCGCGCCGACTTCCGCGCATTCTCCGCCAAACACCAGGGCCAGATCTTCGCGGAAGCCGCGATTAAGAGCCGCCACAAGGTGCGGCAAGACTCAGAGTCGTTCTGCCGCGCCTTCCTGGCCCAGCACGACGTGCAGGGGCTACGCGAAGCCGCAGGCTTCCTCGCCGAGGGCAGCACGCAGGACAAGAACACCGCGGATCGCCTGATGGCGGTGCTCGCGTGCATCGAGCGCGGCGCGCATGGCGAGGCGATGAAGGCGTGCTTCACGTTCGCTCTCACCGGGGAGGGCGAACTCCGCGCCAACTTCGTCACTAAGACGACGGCAAAGAACCACGGCTGGCTCGAACCTGTCGTGCGCCGCTTTGCCGAAGCGGCGGCCGATGCGCGCGATACGCTGAACGCGATCGAACGCGCGGAAGACGCCGTCGCGACGCTAGCCTTGGCGCTGAAGCTGGACGACGCCTACGAGCGCGCGAAGACTGGCTCCAGCGTGCTCGACTTCGACGACCTCATCGAACACGCGCAAACCTTGCTGCAGCGCTCCGAAGCGGCGCCGTGGGTGCTCTACAAGCTCGATGGCGGCTTGGATCACATCCTCATCGACGAAGGCCAGGACACCAGCCCCGCGCAATGGGATCTGATCGCGCCGCTGCAGGAAGAGTTCTTCGCCGGCAAGGGGGCGCGCGCAATCGAGCGCACGGTGTTCGCGGTCGGCGATCCGAAGCAGAGCATCTACGCGTTCCAGGGCGCCGATCCGCGCCGCTTCCTGGCGGAGTCGCAGCACCTGTCGAAGCGCGCCAAGCGCGCAGGCGCGACCTTCAAGGCGCCGGTGCTGGAGACATCGTTCCGTTCCTCCCCCGAAGTGCTCCAGGTCGTTGACGCCGTGTTCAAGGGCCGGCCGTTGATCGCGGCGGAGCCGGGCAAGTCGGATGAGACCCGCCACCTCGCGTCGCGCGACAGGGAAGCGGGGCTGGTCGAGGTGTGGCCGCTCGCCATGCGCCCGGTCGCGCCGCCGGCGGTGGCGTGGGACGCGCCGGTGGACGTGCAGACCGAAACCAGCGTGCACGCACAGCTCGCGCTCGCCATTGCGCGCCGCGCAAAGGCGTGGATCGCGGCTGGCGAAGCGGTGTGGGACAAGGACGCCAAGAAGCTCCGCCCGATGCGGCCCGGGGATCTTTTGGCGCTGGTGCGCACGCGCGGCGCGCTGTTCCGCGAACTGATCAAGGCGTTCAAGAAGGAAGGCTTCCCCGTCGCCGGCGCCGACCGCATGACTTTGCGCGACGAACTCGCGGTCGAGGATTGCTTGGCGCTGATGCGCGTGGCGCTCGATCCTGCGGACGATCTGGCGCTCGCGTGCGTGCTCAAGGGTCCGTGGTGCGGGCTCGACGACGACGATACGGACCTGTTCCCGCTGGCCTATGGGCGCGTTAAGAACGAAACGCTGCACGCGCGCTTGATGGCGAGCACCGACGCCAAATACGCCGCCGCTAAACTCTTCGTGTCCGAGCTGAGCGCGCGCGCCGGGGATGATCCATTCTCATTCCTCAGCTGGGCGCTGGAGTCGACGCACGGCGGAACCGAGTCCGGCTGGCAGCTTGTGTTCGCGCGCCTCGGACTCGAAACCCGCGATCCGCTGGAAGAACTCTTGCAACGCGCGCTGCGTCCTTCGGCCTATGCCGCGCCGACATTGCAGCGTTTCCTGCACGAGATCGAGATCGATGCCGGGCAGGTGAAGCGTGAGCTGGAAGCCGAAACCGGCGCAGTGCGCGTGATGACGGTGCACGGCGCCAAGGGTCTGGAAGCACCGGTGGTGATCCTGCCCGACTGCACCGGCCCCGTGAACGACAAGCCCGACGACAATCTCATCTTCGACGCCGCCGGCCCGTATTTCTCGCAGCGCGAAAAGGATGACGACGCCGCCGGCCGCGATGCGCGCGCCGCGTACAAGGAGCTGATGCTCTTGGAGCATCGCCGTTTGCTTTACGTCGCAATGACGCGGGCGCGCGACCGGCTGGTCGTTTGCGGCGCGCAGCACGGGAATTCGAAAGAGGGCGAAACGCCGGAGAGTTGGCGCGCGGCGGTGGAGCAGGCTTTGCGCAGCCTTGGCGCGACGGCGATAGAAACGCCGTTCGGCGAAGGCTTTCGCCTGGGCGCGCCGCTGCAGGCGGAAGCCGAAAGCATCGCCGCCGCCGCCTCGCGCTCTGCGCTTCCGCATTGGGCGAAGGCGGCGGCGCCTGTCGCCGTCCGCACCGAAGCCGCTACGCCTTCGCGCATGCACAAGATCGATCCGGCGCTGTTCTCGCCCCGCGGCGACGGACAGAAGCGTTTCCACCGTGGACGGATGATTCACGGTCTGCTCGAGCGCCTGCCGGAAGTGGCGCCTGCGCGGCGCGAGGCGGTCGCCGCATTCTGGCTGGCGCGGCAGGGCGTGTCCGAACAGGATGCCGCTCTGTTCGCGCGCGAAGCGCTTGCGGTGCTGAACGAGCCGCACTTTGCGGCGTACTTCGGCCCATCCAGTCGAGCTGAGGCGCCGGTTGTGGGCGAGGCCAACGGGAAGTTCGTACGCGGCGTTGTCGATCGCCTGGCCGTCGATGACAAACGTGTGATGGTCTTGGACTTCAAGACCGATCGCCCGGCGCCGACAACGCCCGATGCGACGCCCGACGCGTACGTGTTGCAAATGGCGCTCTACCGCGAAGTCATGCGCAAAATCTTTCCCGGAAAGATTGTGTCGTGCGCGCTGCTGTGGACCGAGGCGCCCGTCCTGATGGAGCTGCCGGAGGCCCGTTTGGACACTGTTTTCAACGCCTTCGCGGCAGGTTGAATCGGTAACCTTTCGCGCCTACATCACGAACTCACAAAGCGACCTGATTCCCTCCGATTTTCCTGGGAGAACCCCCTTTGGCCAGCATCAAGATCACCGACGATTCGTTCGAAAAAGACGTGCTGAAGTCCGGCACGCCGGTGCTGGTGGATTTCTGGGCGGAGTGGTGCGGCCCCTGCAAGCAGATCGGCCCTGCGCTGGAAGAGATCGCCGCCGAGATGGGCGGACGCGTCACCATCGCGAAGCTCAACATTGACGAGAACCCGATGACGCCCGGCCGCTACAATGTGCGCGGCATCCCGACGCTCATGGTGTTCAAGGACGGCAAGCTCGCCTCGACCAGCGTCGGCGCCAAGCCGAAGTCGAAGATCGTCGAGTGGCTGAACGAGAGCGTCTAGGCGCTTTCGGCGGCGAGCGTTTCGCCCGCCAGCAGGAACGATCCGCAGATCAGAACACGCGGCGCAGGAAACTGCGCCGCGTTTTGCATGGCGGCGGCGAGCGAGGGCGCAGCTTCCGCGGAAACGTCGATATCCAGCGCCAGTCCGGCGATCCGCTGCGGTTCGATGTGCTCTTCTGCGAGCGGCACGGCGATAATGTGATCTACGGCGCGCGCGAGCGCGGTGATGAACTCGGGAGCGTCCTTACGGCGGCGCAGGCCGATCACGGCGACGTTCGTTCCGCCGCGCCTCGCGCGCATCTCCGTCAGCGCGCGCGCCAGCGCCGCGGCGGCGTGCGCATTGTGCCCGGCGTCGACCCAGACTTCGCCGCCGGCTCCGCGGATCGCCGCGGAGAACGGGCCGCGCGTCAGCGCCTGCAGCCGCGCCGGCCAGCGCGCCTTGGCGACACCGTCCGCGAACGCCTCATTGGGCAGCGCGATGTCGGCGACCGCAAGCGCCGCGACAGCCAAGCCAGCATTGGCGATCTGGTGCGCGCCAGCGAGCGCGGGCAGCGGTAAATCGAAGGTTTCGGCTTCCGTTTGCACCACGAGCCGGCCGGCGTTGGCGAACGCGTCCCATTCCACGCCCTCGCTGAACAGCGGCGCTTGCATCTCCGCGGCGCGCGCCTCGATCACTTGTCGCGCTTCGGCGCTCTGCCGCGTGATGACGACAGGAACGCGGTGGCGGATGATGCCGGCCTTATGCGCCGCGATGTCCGCGATTGTGGTTCCGAGAGCATCGACGTGATCGAGCGCAATCGGTGTGATGACGCTGAGCGCCGACCAGACGACGGCGGTGGAATCCAGCCGCCCGCCCATACCGACTTCGATCAGAGTGAGGTCTGCAGGCGTCTCCGCGAACAGCAGCATGGCCGCAGCGACCTGCGCGTCGAATTGGCTGATCTCGGATGAGACGGCCGCGATGCGCTCGCCGGTCGCAATGAGTGCGTCGTCGGACGCCGGTTCGCTTGCGACCACGAAGCGTTCGTTCAGCTTCAGCAGATGCGGCTTGGTGAAGGCGTGCACGCGCAGCCCGCCGGCTTCGGCGATCGCGCGCATGAAGGCGATGGTCGAGCCCTTGCCGTTGGTGCCGGCGACGTGAATGACCCGCGGCAACCGCTTCTCGGGATTGCCGAGCGCATCGAGCACCGCGCGCAGGCGCGCAAGGTCAAACGGCTTCCCGTGTCCGAACTCGGGGCCAAAGAGGCGCTCAAACGCGAAGAGGGCGGGGTCGTTCACGCGGCTTGCTTATCACAGTCATTCCAGACACGCGGAGCGTGATCTGAAATCCAGGGCCAGCGCACAGCTCTGCGATCCGTGGATTCCAGATCGGCCCCAGCCGTCTGGAATGACTGAGGATTACTCCGCCGCCTTCGCGCGCGGGGCTTTCGCGTTCTTCTTCTTGCCGCTTGGCGCCGGCTCTTCTTGCGCCTCGAGCTCTTCGATCAGATCCACGGGCTCCGACCCGCCGCTCGTCGCGACGCACTTGTGCATCAGAACCGACAGCAGCGTCGACAGCGTCGCTTTCATCTGGCGGCGGTCGACGACCAAATCGACCATGCCCTTGTCGTGCAGGTATTCCGAGCGCTGGAAGCCTTCCGGCAGTTTCTGACGAATGGTCTGCTCGATCACGCGCGGGCCGGCGAAGCCGATGAGCGCGCCGGGTTCGGCGATGTGAATGTCGCCCAGCATCGCATAGGACGCGGTCACGCCGCCCGTGGTCGGATCGGCCAAGATGACAATGTAGGGCAGGCCCGCGTCCTTCAGCATCTGCACCGCCAGTGTCGTACGCGGCAACTGCATCAGCGAGAGAATGCCTTCCTGCATGCGCGCGCCGCCCGAAGCGGTGACGACCACCAGCGCCGCTTTGCGGCGCACCGCGCATTCGGCTGCGGTGATGAAGGCTTCGCCCGCGGCCATGCCGAGCGAGCCGCCCATGAAATCGAAATCCTGCACCAGCACGACAACCGGCGCGCCGCCGATGCGGCCGTAGCCCGCCGCCATGCAGTCGTCGCGGCCGACCTTGCCGCGCGCGGCTTTCAGGCGATCGACGTACTTCTTGTCGTCCTTGAACTTCAGCGGGTCGGTCGCGACCTTCGGCATCGATACTTTTTGCCAGGCGTGATCGTCGAACAATTGCTTGAAGCGCGGCTCCGGACCGATGCGCATGTGGAAGCCCGACGGCGTCACCCAATCGGCCGCTTCCAATTCCGAACGATAGATCAGCTCACCGCTCAGCGGATCCTTGATCCAGAGATTGTCCGGCGTCTCGCGCTTTTCTTCCGTGCCTTGCTTCTTCAAGCCAGGCCGCGCGAAATTCGACAGCCAGTTCATTGGCTCACACCTTCAAGTTGGCGCGCTGTGCGCACAGCATCGCCCAAAAGCTTCACCTTACGCAAGACACGATCGACGGCGCCGTCTTTCGCCCCGGCGGGGATTTCGTCGACGAACGCCGACCCGACGACGACGGCGTCGGCGGTTAACGCTATCGCGTGCGCGGCTTCCGGTTCGCGCACGCCGAAGCCTACTGCGACCGGCAAACTCGTGGCCCGCTTCAAGCGTTCCACAGCAGCGCGGACGGCGTCACTGCCTGCAGATTTGGCGCCGGTGACCCCGGCGACCGAGACATAGTAAAGAAACCCGGAGACGCCTTCGAGCACTGTTTTGAGCCGTTCGTCGTGCGTCGTTGGCGTCGCGAGGCGGATCAAGGACAGGTCGTGCGCTGATAACGCGGCCCTCAGCGGCGCGTCTTCCTCGGGCGGCAGATCGACGACGATCACGCCGTCCGCGCCCGCTTTCGCCATCGCGGCCGCGAACAGCTCAACGCCCATCTGCTCGACGGGATTGGCATAGCCCATGAGGATCACGGGCGTCGTCGAATCTTCCTTGCGGAAGCGTGCAACCAGATCGAGCGTGTTGCGCAACGATCCGCCGGCCTTGAGCGAACGCTCCGCAGCCTTTTGGATCGACGGCCCATCCGCCATCGGATCGGTAAACGGAAAGCCAAGCTCGATGATGTCGGCGCCGGCCTTCGGCAGCCCCCGCAAAATCTCGAAGCACGTCTCCTGATCAGGATCGGTCGCCATGACGTACGCGACGAGCGCTGCGCGCCCGTCGCGTTTAGTCCCTGCGAACCTCTGGTCGAGACGTGCGCTCATTGCGTCGTGGTTTGCGCGCCGCAGCGTTGGTTACGATCGAGCGCGAACCAGATCACCGACTCGGTCGCGCTGTCTTCGTCGGCGCCCGGTGGATAGACGCTGGGATAGATGCCGAGCACTTGCTCGCAATTATTGTCGCCGGCGCGTGTGGCGGAGAAGCCGCCGACGACCATGTCGCCGGCGTGCCAGCCGCGCTGGCCCAGAAGCCCGAAATACTGCGCGCCGACTTCGTCCGACTCCGGATCGCGCGACATCACCACGCAAGCGAGGTCGTAATGGCCGGGACCGCTCAGGCTCGTCGGAAAGTGGCAATCGTCGGGAACGCTCGAGCCCTCGACCACCGGCAGGTCCAGGCGCCCTGGCAACAGCGTGCTTTGGCTCGTGTGCTGCACCGTGGCTTCAGTTTGAGTCGGCTCGGTCTTCGGCTGCGCGAACGCCAGCGTCGGCACGGCAAGAGCAGCGGCAAGCGCAGTCAGGATCAATCGCATTAGAGTTTCACTCCCAAAGCATCGGCGACGGTGAAAACGTCTTTGTCGCCGCGCCCACACAAGTTCATGATGATTAGGCCCTCGCGCCCAAGCTTGCGAGCGATGTCTCCCACGCGTGCGAGCGCGTGCGAAGGTTCGAGCGCGGGCAATATTCCTTCAAGCCGCGCGCACAGTTGAAATGCAGCGAGCGCTTCTTTGTCCGTGGCGCTCAGATAGGTCGCACGGCCTATGTCATGCAGATACGCATGTTCCGGTCCGACGCCCGGATAATCGAGGCCCGCGCTGATGGAATGGCCTTCGAGGATTTGCCCGTCCGCATTTTGCAGCAGGTACGTACGGTTCCCGTGCAGGACCCCAGGCCGGCCGCCGGTGATGGCCGCTGAATGCTGCACGCGTTCATCGATGCCGTGCCCCGCTGCTTCGACGCCGTAGATGGCGACGTCTTCGTCGTCGAGGAACGGGTGGAACAAGCCGATGGCGTTGGAGCCGCCGCCGACGCAGGCCATGATCGCGTCCGGCAGACGTCCTTCGCGTTCGAGGATTTGCGCGCGCGCTTCACGCCCGATCACGCTTTGAAAGTCGCGCACCATTTCCGGATAGGGGTGCGGGCCAGCGACGGTGCCGATGCAATAGAAGGTGTCGTCGACGTTGGTGACCCAATCGCGCAGCGCTTCGTTCATGGCGTCTTTGAGGGTCGCGGCGCCGGACGTGACGGGGCGCACTTCGGCGCCCAGCAGCTTCATGCGGAAGACATTGGGCTTCTGGCGCTCGATGTCGGTCGCGCCCATGAAAACCACGCACGGCAAGCCGAAGCGCGCACAGACGGTCGCCGTGGCGACCCCGTGCTGGCCGGCGCCGGTTTCGGCGATGATGCGCGTCTTGCCCATGCGCATCGCCAGCAGCACCTGGCCCAGACAATTGTTGATCTTATGCGCGCCGGTGTGATTGAGCTCGTCGCGTTTGAAATAGATTTTCGCCGCCCCTCCGAGGCCTTCGGCCTCGGCTTCTTTGGCAAAGTGCTCGGTGAGGCGCTCGGCGAAATAGAGCGGGGACGGGCGGCCCACATAATGGGTCCAGAGGTCGTCCATCTGCGCTTTGAAGGCCGGATCGGCCTGGGCGGCCCGGTAGGCCTTCTCCAGGTCGAGGATGAGCGGCATCAGCGTCTCGGCGACGTAGCGCCCGCCATAGGCGCCAAACCGGCCCTTGTCGTCCGGGAGGTCCTGCCAGTTGCGCCGTGCGTCCATCGGGAGGGTGTGTACGCCTAGAAAGAGGCGGATTTAGCCGCCGCCAAAAATTGGGCAATCGCCAGGGGGTCCTTTAGGCCCGGGGCGGTTTCCACGCCAGAGGAGACGTCCACCAGGGCGGCCCCGGAGGCAGTGATCGCCTCCTTTATGTTCAACGGGTTGAGCCCCCCAGACAAGAACCAGGGCCTGGGCAGGCTGACCCCTGCCAGGATAGGCCAGTCGAAAGCCAGGGCGTTGCCGCCCGGCAGGCCCCCGGGGGGCGGTTTAGCGTCGAACAGGAAGAAGTCCGCCACCGGGCCGAACGCGGCCGCCTGGGCCAAGTCCCCATGGCGAGAAACCCCGATCGCCTTGATGACGCCTTTGCCCGCGAACTTGCGAACCTCGGCTGCGCGGACGGGAGATTCCGAGCCGTGCAGCTGAATGTAGTCGGGCCTCAGATTGACGCTCGCCCGATAGAGCTGCTCGTCACTGGCGTTGACCGTGACAAGCACGATGTCGGCGCGGCCGCGCGCTTTGGCGAAGAGCGACGCGGCCTGCTCGATGCTGACATGGCGCGGGCTCTTCTCGAACTGCACAAAGCCAACAAAGCGCGCGCCGCCGCTCAGCGCAGCATCCAGCGCCGCGCTATCTCGAATGCCGCAAATTTTGACGTCGGCCATGGGAGCTGAGGTAGGGGAATTCTCTCAGTCATTCCAGACACGCGGAGCGTGATCTGGAATCCAGGGCGACAACCTGGGTGTTGGCCCTGGATTCCAGATCGACCTCCGGCCGTCTGGAATGACTGAGGGTTAGGTCGCCAGGTCAATGAGCATACGCGCCGCCACATCAGCGCCATCCGTACGAACCTGTCGCGCCACCGCACCAGCGCGCGCCGCCGTCTCCGGGGCGAGCGCCACGTTCAGCGCCGCACTCAGCGACTGAAGCGTCGGCGCACTCTCCACCGCCGCGCCGATGCCCAGCTGCGCCACACGCCCAGCCCAATAGGGCTGATCTGCGATCTGCGGCACGACGATTTGCGGCGTTCCCGAAAGTGTAGCCGCATGCGTCGTACCCGCGCCGCCGTGATGGATGACGGCGGCGACGCGCGGAAACAGCGCTTGCTGGTTCACCTCTCCGATCGCGAAGCAATCGCCGCCCTCATCGACGGCCGCCAGATCGGCCCAGCCGCGCGCGAACAGCACGCGCCGCCCCTGCGCGCGGATCGCCGCCGTAAATATCTGCGCCGCATCCTTCGGCGCGGGAACGCTGCCGAAGCTGACATAAACCGGTGGCGGGCCGGCGTTCAAAAAATCGAGCAGGTCGCCCGGCAATGGACGATTGTCCGGCAGCAGCCAGGCGCCGGTCTGCACCACGTCGCGCAGATCGGTCGGCGTCCATGGCGCCAGCGTCGGATCGGCGGCGAGCCAGATGCGGTCGGTGAACACGTCGTCGCGCACGTTGTCGACGCGCGCGAGGCCGATGGACTCCCGCAACGCATTCACGCCGGCCCCGAACACCTGGTTCATGACGTCGACATTGAGCCGCCAGAGTTCGCGGTTGTCGCTGACCTCCGGCGGATAGGTGAAACCCGGGAAGCTGTGCGGCCGCGTCAGATGCGAGGGCACGAAATAGGGGCAGTAGGCGGCGTACACGTAGGGGAGGCCCATCTCGTCCGCGACCACCTTGGCGGCGGCGGTGGATGGAAAAAGGCTCGTCGCCAGGATCAGGTCGCAGCCTGCAGCGGCGGCGCGGATCGCCTTGTATTGCGCTGGGACGATTTCGGCGGCGCGCTGGCGCACATCGACGTTCTTTTTGGTCAGCGCTTCCGTGACCCAGGCGCGCACAGGCGAGAAAGCCGGCGCGAGCGTCACGCCCGCATAAGCGGCAAGGTCTACGAATTCCTGGTCGTCCGGCGCGCACACCACCGCCTCGGCGCCCAGTGCGTTGAGCGCTACGCCGAGCGCGACGACCGGCTGAACGTCACCGCGCGACCCGTAAGTCGAAAGCAGAACCCGCATGCTGTCCCTCCAGAGCTGTCGTTTGGGACGGCGCTTCTACGCGAGGGTGGGGTTCTTGAAGCAAGAGGGTTCGGCACTACATATTGGTTGTGAGGGGAGCGCTCAGGCGCTCCCCTTTTTCGTGCCCGCCGTGCAGCGGCGTTGTCCCTTACTTCTTCAGCAGATCGCGGATTTCGGTGAGCAGCTTGATGTCGGCGGGCGTTTCCGCGACCGGCGCCGGCTTGGCTTCTTCCTTGCGCTTCAGCGTGTTCATGGCGCGGATGATCATGAACAGCACCCAGGCGACGATGACGAACTTGATCGCGGCGTTGATGAACTTGCCGTAGTTGATCGCCACTTCCGGCACGGCGGGGATGTCGCCCACCGCCGGCGCGCCGGCCTTGAGAATGAGTTTCAATGTGCTGAAGTCGATGCCCGCGAGCAGAAGCCCGATCGGCGGCATGATGATGTCATCCACCAGAGATGAAACGATCGTGCCGAACGCTGCGCCGATGATCACGCCGACGGCGAGATCGACCACGCTGCCCTTGAGAGCGAATTCCCGAAACTCTTTCAGCATGGACATCGTGCGCGCTCCGCTACCTTGATGCGCGCACTTCGCGGCCTTCGTCTGTGATGTCAAGCGATCAGGATTGTCCCTGGGGTCGCAGCTTCACCACGTTGTCGTCGCGGTCTTCAAGCAACAACCGCTCCAGCGCCGATACAACCTGCTCCTGCGTGAACGGCTTCTCGACAATGATGCCGTCCTGGAACGCCGCCGGCAGCGCTTCGCGTCCGTAGCCGGTGACGAACGCAAACGGCACGCCCTTCTGCGTAAGCCCGACGGCCACGTCATCCACCGCGCGGCCGGCCAGATTGCCGTCGACCAACGCCGCGTCGAACGCTTCGCTCGCCACCAGCTGCTTGGCTTTCTCCAAACTCTGCGCCGGACCGATCACTTTGCAGCCGGCTTCTTCAAGATAGTCGACGAGGACCATGCCGATCAGCGGTTCATCCTCAACCACGAGTATGCGCTTGCCGGAGAGCACGTGCGGCTGCTCCGGCGGTTGCACCATCGAAAGCGGGCCGGCCGGGCGGGCGAACGGACCCAGCGCAGCTTGTGGAAGTTCGGGCAGCGGCAACCGGATCGAGCAGGACACGCCTGTTTCGGCGTAGCTCATGGTGACCTCGCCGGAATGCGCCTGCAGGCTTTGTTCGATCAACATGGTCCCGAAGCCGCGCGATGAAGGAGCCTTCACCGGTGGGCCGCCGCTTTCGGTCCATTTCAGCAGCAGCGTGCGCCCGCCATTGGTGTGCACCTCCCAGCGCACCACGACGTTTCCTGTCGGCGCGGAAAGTGCGCCGTGCTTGCGCGCATTGGTGCCGAGCTCGTGCAGCACGAGCGCGAGGTGGAGCGCGGCCTGGGCCTCCAGCATCAGCGAGGGGCCGGAGGCGGTGATGCGCTGGTCGTCGGCGCCGCCGAGCAGCAGCTGATCGCGCACGAGCTGATCCACCTCCGCGCCCTGGAAGGAGCTTCCGGTCAGCAAGCGATGCGCGCGCGAGAGCGCCTGGATGCGTCCGTTGAACGAGGTGACGAATTCCGCCGGCGTTGAGGAGCGGCGCAGCGTTTGTCCCGCAATCGCCTGCACGGTTGCGAGCGTATTCTTGATGCGGTGGTTCAGCTCATCGAGCAGCAGGCGCTGCATCTCCTCGGCGCGCTTGCGATCGGAAACGTCGCGCGCCACCTTCGACGCGCCGACGATGGCGCCGCCCGGATCGCGCAGCGGCGAAACCGTGAGCGAGACATCGATGCGGCGGCCATCCTTCCCCACCCGCACCGTCTCGAAGTGGTCCATCCGCTCGCCGGCGGAAATCTTCGCGATAATGACCTTTTCCTCGTCGTGCAGGTCCGGCGGGATGAGTTTCAGGATCGACTGGCCGATCATCTCCTCCGCCGTGTAGCCGAAGATTCTCTCCGCGCTGGCGTTCCACGACGTGATCACGCCGCCGAGGGTCTTCGAGACGATGGCGTCGTCGGAGGAGGAGACGATGGCGGCGAGCCGCTCGGTGTCGGCGCGCGCACGCTGCTGGTCGCGCAGATCGATGACGAGGATCACCGCGCCGATAATCTTTCCATCGCTGTCTTTGAGCGGCGTCGGATAGGGCATGGTCGGGATGCGTTCGCCATCGGGGCGAACGAGCACCACTTCCATGCCGCGCACCGGCCGGCCGGTGCGAAGGGAAATGCCGATCGGCGTCTCCTCCGGCGTCAAGGGTTTCCCCTCGATCGTCAGCGCCTTGAGCTCGCCATACCAGGTCTTGGCGCCGAGCGCGGGCCGAAAGCCCCAGAGGTCTGCGGCGGCGTCGTTGAAGAAGGTCAGCCGTCCTTCGGCATCCGTCCGGTAAATCGCCACCGGCAGGGCCTCGAGGACGTCCTCATGCGCGTGCGTCATTCCAGGATCGCTCTCCCCAACCCCTGATAACGCCGGAGGATTTCCGCGGTTCCACGCATTTGACAAAAGAGGCGCAGCGTCGGCCGTCGGTGCTGGTTTGCCGCGCTCAGGCGATTGACGCGCCTTAAAGAGCCAAGACGTTTTTGGAGGTCTTCCCGCCAGGCGAGGCTAGGCGACCGAGCTACGGTTCTTCGCCGCCATTGACCTTGAGCCGCAGCTCCTTGCCCGGCTTGAAGAACGGCACGCGCTTGGCGGCGACCTTCACCGCAGCACCGGTGCGCGGATTGCGCCCAGTGCGGGCGTCGCGCTTGCGCACGGAAAAGGCGCCGAAGCCGCGCAGCTCCACGCGCCCGCCGGCGGCAAGCGCGACGGCGATTTCGTCCAGCACGATGTCGACCGCGTGCTCAACCTCGGATGCGCGCAGCGGCGCAAACTCTTCCTGAAGGCGGGCCACAAGCTCAGACCGCAGCATTAGAAAGCGCTCCATCGACGACCTGTCTGATAAGAGGCGCCCGCAGCGGCCTCTCGTCAACGGCTATTTGTTTGAAACTTGGAAAGAAAAGAACAGAAAAGGCCCGGAGCGGGGATCCGCGCCGGGCCTTTGACTGTGGTAGCAGGGTAGCGACGCCTACTTCTTGTCGCCGCCCTTCAGGGCTGCGCCCAGGATGTCGCCCAGCGAGGCGCCCGAGTCGGACGAGCCGAACTGCGCGATCGCTTCCTTCTCTTCGGCCATTTCCATCGCCTTCACCGAGAGCGAAACGCGCTTACTGGCCTTGTCGAACTGCGTGACCATCGCATCGATGCGATCGCCCACCGCGAAGCGGTCGGGGCGCTGCTCCGAACGGTCGCGCGAGAGATCCGACTTGCGGATGAAGCTGCGCATGACGTTGCCTTCGCCGAAGGCGACCTCGATGCCGCCGGTGGCGACTTCGACGACTTCCACGGTGATGACCTGGCCCTTGCGGAATTCCGCGCCGGCCACGGCTTCACCCGCGGCGCCCGCCTGCTTGATGCCGAGCGAGATGCGTTCCTTCTCGACGTCGACGTCGAGAACCTTCGCCTTCACCATGTCGCCCTTGTTGTAACGCTTCAGGGCTTCTTCGCCTTGCGCGTCCCAGGCGATGTCGGAGAGGTGGACCATGCCGTCGATTTCCGGCGTCAGGCCGACGAACAGACCGAACTCGGTGATGTTCTTTACTTCGCCTTCGACTTCCGAACCAACCGGGTGGTCGGCCAGGAAGGCGTCCCACGGATTGTTCTGCACTTGCTTGATGCCGAGCGAGATGCGGCGCTTTTCGCCGTCCACGTCGAGCACTTGCACGTCGACTTCCTGAGACGTGCTCAGGATCTTCGACGGGTGCAGGTTCTTCTTGGTCCAGCTCATTTCGCTGACGTGCACCAGGCCTTCGACGCCCGGCTCGAGTTCAACGAAAGCGCCGTAGTCGGTGATGTTCGTGACGCGGCCGGAGAACTTGCCGTTCACCGGGTACTTCGCTTCGACGCCATCCCACGGATCGCTCATCAGCTGCTTCATGCCGAGCGAAATGCGCTGGGTGTCCGGATTGATCTTCACGATCTGGACTTTCACCGTGTCGCCCACGTTGAGCACTTGGCTCGGGTGGCTGACGCGCTTCCAGCTCATGTCGGTGACGTGCAGCAGGCCGTCGATGCCGCCCAGGTCCACGAACGCGCCGTAATCGGTGATGTTCTTCACAACACCTTCGCGCACTTCGCCTTCCTTCAGCTGGCCGACGATTTCCGCACGTTCCGAGGCGCGGCTCTCTTCAAGCACGGCACGGCGCGAAACGACGATGTTGCCGCGCTGACGGTCCATTTTCAGGATCGCGAACGGCTGCACGATGTTCATCAGCGGGCCGACGTCGCGCACCGGGCGGATGTCGACTTGGCTGCCGGGGAGGAACGCCGAGGCGCCGCCGAGGTCGACTGTGAAGCCGCCCTTCACACGGCCGACCAGCGCGCCTTGCACAGCTTCCTGCGCGGCGAAGCTCTTCTCCAGGCGCGTCCAGGCTTCTTCGCGGCGCGCCTTCTCGCGGCTGACGACGGCGTCGCCCAGCGCGTTCTCGATGCGGTCGAGATAGACTTCGACAATGTCGCCGGCCTTGGGCTGGCCCGCGCCGTCGTCGACGAGGAATTCACGAAGCGGAATACGACCTTCGGTCTTCAGGCCAATGTCGACGACGACAAAGTCGTGTTCGACGGCAAGCACGGTCGCGGCGATGACACGGCCTTCGACCATGCCGCGCGTCTCGAAGCTTTCGTTGAGGAGGGCCGCGAAATCATCGCGGCTCGGGTTTTGGGCTGCTGCAGCCATACTCATTTACACTCCAATACATACGGGCCGACCGGTTGGCTCCGGCGGTCTCGGCGCCACCATGGCGCCGTCCGATTTGGCTTAGTGAAGGACGTCTAGAAACGCCTGAACGCCCGGCGACCGTCAGGTCCCAGGACGCGCGAGCGCCGCGTCGACGATGCGACAAGCGGCCTCCACTGCGGCCTCTATAGAGAGGCCGGTGGTGTCCAGCAAGTGCGCGTCTGGGGCCTGATAGAGCGGCGAATCCGCCCGCTCCATATCCCTCCGGTCCCGCTCCGCGATCTGGGCTTTCAGCTCCTCGAATTCAATGGTCTCGCCCCGCCCGCGTAATTCCTTCAAACGCCGCTCGGTGCGGACGTCGAGGTCGGCGGTGACGAAGAGTTTCACCTGCGCGTCCGGACAGATGACGGTGCCGATGTCGCGGCCATCGAGCACCGCACCCTGCGGGTCGTTGGCGAACACGCGCTGCGCGCGGCGCAGCACCACCCGCACCTTCGGCATCGCCGCCACTTTCGAGGCGGCCAGCCCCGCCGCCGAGGAGCGGATGCGGTACTGGTCGATGGCGCCCAGATCGAGCTTTTCGGCCGCCGCCACCGCGGCGTCCTCGTCGCCCGGGTCGCCCCCGGCGTCGACCACCGCCAGCCCCACGGCCCGGTAGAGCGAGCCGGTGTCGAGCCGCTTCAGCCCGTAATGGTCGGCCAGGCGCTGGGCGATGGTGCCCTTGCCGGAAGCAGTCGGGCCGTCAACGGCGATGATCATGGGGCGGGGTGTAGAGAGCGCCGCGCGGCGCGGCAACCGCACGCACCCGGACTCAGAGGTGCGAATACGGATGCCGCGCTCTCACAGTCATTTCAGACACGCGGCGCGTGATCTGGAATCAGGCCGACACGCATCTCTACGATCCCTGGATTCCAGATCGGCCTTCGGTCGTCTGGAATGACTGAAAGGGAGGATAGACCGAGCCTCTCTCCCACACTTGGACCGCGGGCGCCGGCCCGCACTTCGTTTGCAATCAAACACAAGCGAGCCTGAAGGTTCGCGGTGCGAGAAAATCTATCCGACCGGCTTCCGACGTGCGCCACCATGGCCGTCCCATGCACGCACAGCCCAAACCCCGTCTCAGCCCGCATCGCCGCGCCAGGCTCATCGCCTGGTCGCTGGCGATGCTGCTGTGGCTGCGGTCGGTTCTGAGCGGCGGCGCCATCATGTCGCGCCGCCGTATTCGGCAGCGCGGGGGTCTCTTCCAGCTCGACCGTCTGGCGCGCTTCATCACCAATCTCATCATCATCCGCGCCGGTGAAATCGCCGGCAATCGCGGCCCGCGCCGACGGCTCTTCCGCGACCGCGGGGCCGATCGGGAGCCGCGCCATCTGCGCCGCTCCGTCATCGGTTCGCGCCTGCGCCGTGCGCTGAAGCACCGCGACATCGACGTCCGCCTTGCATTGTTGATCCGCGCGTTGCGCGGCATCGAGGTGCTGGCGGAGGCTTTCGCGCTTCGCATGCGCCGGCGCGTGACCAGGCTCTGGCCCATCCTTCCCGGCGCCTGCCCCGCGGAACTTCTGCGCGTTGCGCCTCTGCGCACCACGGCAGCGTCCGCCGATACCTCTTAGCTCGCCGCTCCAGCCCCTCCGACCGCCAGCCGCGACGAAGTCCGCTTCGCCGCGGGCGCCGGCGCATGCCTCTGCTGGCGTTCCCTAACGTCGAAACTTGACTTCAGCGTCAGCGAAGTGCGGATTCCGGATATGAGCAATGAATTCGACGTTCTGATCGTCGGCGCGGGCCTCTCGGGCATCGGCGCAGGCTATTACCTGAAGCGCGACAGTGCAGGGACGAGCTTCGTCATCCTCGAAAACCGCGACGCCATCGGCGGCACCTGGGACCTGTTCCGCTATCCCGGCATCCGCTCCGACAGCGACATGTATACGTTGGGCTATGCCTTCAAACCCTGGAAGGAAGAGAAGGCGATCGCCGACGGCCCCTCGATCCGCAAGTACGTGAATGAGACCGCCAAGGAATACGGCATCGACAAGCACATCCGCTTCAAGCACCGCGTGGTGAAATCGGAGTGGTCCACCGACAAGGCGCGCTGGACCGTGACCGCCGAGCACGAAGGCAAGCAAGTCACCTACACCGCCAAGTTCGTGCTGATGGCGGCTGGCTATTACAATTACGAGGAAGGCTATCGCCCGAAATTCAAGGGCGAGGAGAACTACAAGGGCAAGCTCATCCATCCGCAGCATTGGCCGGAAGATCTCGACTACACCGGCAAGCGCGTCGTCGTGATCGGCTCAGGCGCGACCGCGGTGACGCTGGTGCCGGCCATGACTGACAAGGCCGCGCACGTTACCATGCTGCAGCGCTCGCCGACCTACATGGTCTCGATGCCGGCCGAGGACGCACTCGCCAACGGCATGCGCAAGGTGCTGCCGCAGGGGCTGGCCTATCATCTCACCCGCCTGCGCAAGGTGGTCTTCCAGCAGATCTTCTTCCGGCTCGCGCGCAACCGCCCGGAGCAAACGAAAGAGCGCCTGCTCGGACTCATCCGCGAGCAATTGGGCCCCGACTACGACATGGAGACCCACTTCACGCCACGCTATAATCCGTGGGAGCAGCGGCTCTGCCTGGTGCCGGACAACGACATGTTCCTGGCGATCAAGGAAGGCAAAGCCAGCGTCGTCACTGACACCATCGACACCTTCACTGAGAAGGGCATCAAGCTCAGCTCCGGCAAGGAGCTCGAAGCCGACATCATCATCACGGCGACCGGCCTCAATCTGCGCATGCTCGGTGGCGCCGAGATTATCGTCGACGGCCAGAAGGTCGAGATGAAGGACAAGATCACCTACAAGGGCTGCATGCTGTCGGACGTGCCGAATATGACGTTCGTGTTCGGCTACACCAACGCCTCCTGGACGCTCCGCGCTGACCTTATTTCCGAGTACAGCTGCCGCATCATCAACTACCTGAATCTCTACCACCTCGATCAGGTGACCCCGCGCGTCGGCGATGCGCACCTCGAGCCGAAGCCGTTCGCGGATTTCTCGTCCGGCTATTTCGCCCGCGCCGAGCACCTGCTGCCGAAGCAGACCAACGTCGCGCCCTGGAAGCAGAACCAGTCCTACGGCCACGACATTATGGATATGCGCTTCAGCCCAATGGAAGACGGCGTGCTCGAGTGGAAGAAGAAGCCTGAGGCGGGGACGGCTGCGCCGGCAAGCGCGGTGAAGCGTGAGCGCGTCGACGCCTAACTCAGTCATTCCAGACACGCGGAGCGTGATCTGGAATCCAGGGCCGGCACACAGGTCGTCGCCCTGGATTCCAGATCGGCCTCCGGCCGTCTGGAATGACTGCAGAAGTTTGTGCGCCGCAACAAGCCGCGCTAACAACGCGGCATGATCAAGCCGCTCAGCATTCTCGTTCTCATCTCGCTCGTCGCCGGCCTCGCCCTCGGCGCCTTCGTACAGCAGAGCGGCAACGCCGATTTCGTCGCCGCCGCGGGCGTGCTGAAGGCGTTCGGCGATCTCTGGCTCAACGCCTTGCGCATGACGGTGGTGCCGCTGGTGTTCTCGCTGCTGGTGGTCGGCGTCGCTTCGGTTTCCGACGCAGCGAAGACCGGCGGCCTGGTGCTGCGGGCGGTGCTTCTGTTCACGTTGTTGCTGGTGCTGGCCGCGATATACGCCATTGCGCTGACGAACGGCGTGCTGGACTTCTTCCCCGTCGATCGTGAATCCGCGCAAGCGTTGATTGCGGGCGCCGGCGCATCGGCGCCGGAGGTGAGCGCGCCGCCGACGTTTGCGGAATGGCTTGCGGGGCTTGCGCCGTCCAATCCCGTCGGCGCCGCCGCCGACGAGAAGATGGTGCCGCTGGTCGTGTTCGCGCTTTTCTTCGGCTTCGCCGCGACGCGACTGCCGGCGCATATGCATGGCCAGATCGTCACGCTCTTCCGCGCTGTCTCGGAAGCGATGATCGTGATCGTGCACTGGGTGCTGCTGGCCGGGCCGATCGGCGTCTTCTGCTTGGCGCTGGGCGTGGGCGTCACCGCCGGCTTCGGCGCCGCCGGCACGATCTTTCATTACGTCGCGGTCGTCACCGGCGTGCTGGCGACCATGACGGTGATCGGCTGGCTGATCGCCATCACTTTCGGGCGCCAGCCGATCGGCCGCTTCACGGCGGCGATCACACCGGTTTGGGTGATTGCGCTCTCGACGCAATCGTCGCTCGCCTCTCTGCCGGCGATGATCACCGCAGCACGCGAAGGCTTGCGGCTGCCTGAGCGTGTGGTCGATGTCACGCTGCCGCTCGCGGTGGCGGTGTTCCGCTTCACCAGCCCCGTCGGCAATCTCGCGGTGTGCTTCTTCATCGCGCACCTCTACGGCATTCAGCCGACCTTCCTGCACCTCGTCGGCGGCGTTGCCGTCGCCTATGCGATGAGTATCGGCGCCGTCGGTTTGCCGGGGCAGGTAAGCTACATCAGTTCGATCGCGCCGATCTGCATGGCGCTCGGCGTGCCGATCGAACTGCTCGGCATCTTCATCGCGGTGGAAGTGATCCCGGATCTCTTCCGCACCACCGGCAACGTCACCGGCGACGTCGCGGCAGCCTCAATCCTGGCCGGCGGCGAGCGCGAGACGATGCGCGCCGAACCGAGGTCGGACGAAGCCTCCGCCTAGCGCCGGAACTGCTGGCAAGTATCGGCGTAGTGCGCTTCGGCTTGTTCGATGCGCATGGCCGAACTGGCGCCCGCGGGCGCGAGGTCGGTGCCTTCGGACGAGTATGAGTCGCCCTGTGCATTGATGCGCTCGCCGATGGTGCGGCCGGCGATACGGAGCTCTTCTGGCATTAGCGCCTGCGCCATGCCGGCCGTGACGCAGTCGCAGAACCCGGCGGCTTCGTAGCGTTCGCATTGTGCACGGTAGTAGCGCCGCGCCTCGCCGACCTGTTGGGTGCTTGCAAGGCTCTGCGCGTCCGGCGCGGATTCCGGCCCCGGCATCGGTGCGGCTAGCTGTGCATCCTGCACAGTGACGGCAGGTTTCTCGCCGGGCTTCATGTCGGATTGAGCGACGGCATAGGTTGCGAACGACGCTGCGCCGAGCATGAGCGCAGCCGTAATCATTTTACGCATGAGCGTACTCCTGGCTTTGCGCCGACAACGCGCGCTTTCGCCATGAGTTGCCTCAAATGTAGGAGATCACGCCGCGGTGAGCGACTTTGTATCGTCGTTCGCCGGAATCGGGGCGTGTGCGAGTTTCGCTGGAACCTTCAGTGTGAAGCACGCGCCTTGGCCCAGCGCGCTCTTCACCGTGACGTCGCCGCCCAGGAGTTGCGCGAGACGGCGGGTGATGGCCAGACCCAGGCCGGTGCCGCCATAGGCGCGTGTGGTGGTCGCGTCCGCTTGTACGAATGGCTGGAACAAGCGCGCCTGCGCGTCGGGCGCAATGCCGATGCCGGTGTCGACCACGTCGAACACGAGTGTATCGCCGAAGGCGCCAGCTTCCCGTCGCGCACGCAGCTTGATCTGGCCGTCGCGCGTGAACTTCGCCGCGTTGCTCATAAGATTCAGCAGGCACTGGCTCAACTTGAAGCCGTCCGTGTCGGCGCCGCCGAGCAGTGTCTGGCGATCAAGCACGACGGTGTTGCCGTTGGCGGCGGCAGCCGGGGTCACGGTGGCGACGACTTCTTCGAGCATGGCTTCCAGCTCGACGTGCGCCGAATCCGGCGTCATGCGTCCCGCCTCGATCTTGGAGAGGTCAAGCACGTCGTTGATCATCGCGAGCAGGCGATGGCCGGCGGCGTGAATGCGGGAAAGGTCCTGCTGCTCGAGCTGGCCTTCAACCGTCTCCTGCAGGATCTCGCAATAGCCGATGATGGCGTTCAATGGCGTGCGCAGTTCGTGGCTCATCGTGGTCAGGAATTGCGACTTGGCGACGTTCGCGTCTTCCGCCGCCATGCGCGCGGATTCGAGCGCCATGAACGCCGCCTCAAGTTCGACGTCGCGCCGCTCGATCTCGTCGAGGATGTGGCGCAGGCGCTCGGTGGGCCTCGCCTTCTTCGGCGAGGCGACCTCTTCAACATCGGCGCCGCGGCGGGCGAGCACTTCTTCCGCGCGGCCGACCGCCTGAAGCATGGCGCGGCGGCTGCGATAAATCAGGTAGGCTACGGCCACCAGGCCGATGAGGCACGCGCCGGCCAGCAGGATCGCCAGCGTCATCTTCTCCAGTGTGCGGGCCTGCAGTTCGGAGCGCATGGCCTCAGCCTGGGCGCGTTCTTCGGCCTGCGCGACTTCGCTCTCCATGGTGGCGCGCAGCTCCTTGACGCCGTCGTTGAAGCGCAGCGTCTGGTTCCGTTCTGCGGCTTCGTGCGCGCCGCGCATCGCGGCGAAGGCTTCCTGGAAGCGGCCTTCGGCGTTCAGCACTTCGGGTTCGATGGCGTCGAGCTTTTCGCTGAGGCCTGGATCGCCGCGCTCGGCGGCGAGCGTGCGCAGCTCGCTCAGCGCCGCGCGCGCTTCCGTGCCGCGGTTGAGGCGCGCCAGCGCGTGCAGCCGGAAGACAAGCAGGCGCGTCATGTATTCGGGCGGCGCTTCATCGATAGCGCGGCCTTCGTCGGCGCAGCGTACGGCGGCGGCGTAGTCCTGGGCCAGGAAGTGCACTTTGGCGCAGAGGAAGCTACCGAAGAAGCGCATTACCGGCAGCCCGGTGCGCGCCGCGAGTTCGCTGTGAATGGCCACAAGACGCAGCGACTCTTCGCGTGCCCCCGCCTGCGCCATCATGGACGCGACGTTGTGAACGATGACGACGCCGTCGACCGGCTTGCCGGCGGCAGTGTCGAGTTCGACGGTGCGCTCCAGATGTTCCAAGGCGGCGTTGTAGTCGCCGATGCGTACGGCGTTGTAGGCCATGGCGTCGTGGAGGCCGGAGCGCAGCGAACGGGTGAGGGCCGTGTCGGGCAGGTGCACCAGACCCGAGCGCGCCGCTTCAAGCGAGTTTGCGAACATGCCGAGATCGGTGAGCGCATAGGCGTGCAGACGTGCGCCGGCGGCGCGCACGATCGGATCGTCGACGCCGGTAAGGATGGCCGCGAGATTGCGTTGCGCGGCGACGTAATCGCCCTCGAGCGCCGGCGCGTAGGCGCGCAGCACGCTGACCATGGCCAGGAAGCGCGCGCTGTGCTGAGCGTTGGCTTCGCGTTCGAGCGCCGCCAGCGAGATCGCCGCCGCTTGCGCATCCGAACCGATATAGTCATCGGAAGCGAGATCGTAGAGCGCTTGCAGGCGCTGTTCGCCGGTGGCGCGGGCGGCCGCTTCTTCGCGCTCGGCACGGACGTTTGCGGTGAGGATGAGGTTGCCCGCCTGAATCCGGCGCGCCAGCGCCTCGCCCCGGACGACCCAATCGCCTCTGCTCGCCGCCGGCGCGGTTTGCGCCGAGGCCGGTACGGCCACAAGGGCGCAGACGCTTGCGATCAGCGCCGCCCAAATCGATGCACGCATGTGCCCCACCTGTTTTTTTACGATCCTTACCGGCGGAGCGTTGAGATCAGGCGAAGGAATGTGGTGAGCGCTAGATTTACTCTGTTGGGCTCAGAGCGCGGTGATGTCGGCGCCAAGACTGCGCATGAGATCCGCGAAGCCCGGAAACGAGGTGGCGATCATGTCGGCGTCGTCGACGGTTACCGGTTCCTTTGACGCCAGTCCCAGGACCAGGAACGACATCGCCACGCGGTGATCGCCATTGGTGCGGATATGGGCGCCGCCCTTGACGCTCTTGGGTCCGTCGCCGTGCACGATCATGCCGTCCGGGAGTTCTTCAGCTTCGACGCCGCAGGCTTTGAGCCCCTCGACCATCTGGGTGATGCGGTCGCTTTCCTTAACCCGTAGCTCGGAGGCCCCGGTGATGCGCGTTTCGCCCTTTGCGAAAGCAGCCACCACGGCAAGGATCGGAAACTCGTCGATCATCGCCGGCGCGCGTTTGATGGGAGGGGTTACGCCCACCAGCGGCCCGGATCTCACCACGAGATCGGCGATCGGCTCGCCGATCGGATCGCGCCGCTCCTCAAAGCTGAGCGTCGCGCCCATTTCAAGTAGCGTTTCGAACAGGCCCAGGCGCAGCGGGTTCACCAGCACGTCGGAAAGCCGCACCTCCGACTTTGGGCAAATCAGCGCCGCCGCGGCCGGGAACGCCGCCGAGGAGGGATCCGCGGGGACGTAAATGGACGCGCTCTTCAACTTGCTTGCTCGTACGCGCGGGTGTTGCGCGCCGTCGACCTCGACCGTGTCGATGTCTGCACCGAACACCTCCAGCATGCGTTCGGTGTGGTCACGCGAGCGCTCCGGCTCGACCACGACCGTCTCGCCTTCCGCCTGCAGACCCGCGAGCAGCACCGCCGATTTGACCTGCGCCGAGGAGACGGGCGAGCGGTAGGTGATGCCTTTGAGCTGCGCCCCGTGCACAATGACGGGAAGCCGGTTCTGGGTGGAATCGAAGCGCGCCCCCATTTGCGAGAGCGGCGCGATCACCCGGTTCATCGGCCGGCGCCTGAGGGACTGGTCGCCGTCGAAGCGCGCCGACAGTTTATAGCCGGACGCCGCGCCCATCAGCAGGCGCACCGCCGTGCCGGAGTTCCCGCAATCGATGGTCTCCGTGGGCTGACTGAATCCGCCGGCGCCCGCCACCGTCCAGCGCCCGTCCGACCGCTGCTCAACGCCGGCGCCGAACAGCGCGGCGGCGGCCATGGTGCATTTGACGTCTTCGGCCCCGAGCAGCCCCTCGATGACGGTTTCGCCTTCCGCCAGGGCGCCCAGGATCACGGCCCGGTGGGAGATTGACTTGTCGCCGGGTGGCCGGACGCGGCCCTTCAGCGCTCCCGAATTGCGTGCCTTGAGACGCATGGGCCTGTGTTCCAAACGGCTGGAATAAGAAGAGACAAAGCTTTTGACAGGGGGGCCGGTTGGTGGCAAGCGAGCGCCCCGCAAGGGAGGCCTGCCTCCCGGAAGCGCTAAGGAGAGCGGTTTGGCCAAGACCGATTTGGGCGACAAGCAGGTCTGTCCGAATTGCGGAGCACGATTTTACGACCTCCGCCGGCGCCCGGCGGTGTGTCCCAAGTGCACAACCGCTTTTGATCCGTCCGAGGAAGGCGTGCGCGCCAAGCGTGGCCGCGGCCGCGTCGCTGCGCACGATCCCGCCTATGACGACGAGGATGAAGATGCCGAAGTGAAGGCCAAAAAGGCCGGCGGCGACGACGAGGATGAGGAAGAGGCGGCGGAAGAGACCGCCGAGATCGACGCCGAGGCCGAGGCCGAGCCGATCGTGAGCGACGACGAGGACGAGGAATCGCCGGCGCCGTCGGGCGACGAGTTGCCGGAAGGCTTCTCCGAAGAGGAAGCCGATCTCGAGACCGAAGGCGACGACGACTCGGTGCCTCTGCTTGAGGACGAAGAAGAGTTTCCCGAGGACGAGATCGGCGAGATTTCGTCTGAAGACGACGAATCCGAGCGCTAGCTGCGCTTGAACAAGTTCCGGGGCGCGCCTAGGTTCGCCCCTCCCAAACCGGGCGAGACTTTCATCGTCCCGCGTTGACGGGCCCTTAGCTCAGCTGGGAGAGCGCCTGCATGGCATGCAGGAGGTCAGCGGTTCGATCCCGCTAGGGTCCACCATTCCTTCGGTGCGGCGTGGGCGCGGTTTTGGATGTTCACGGCTGCGTCGAGTAGGGCACGGCGAACACAAGCAGGTGCTCGCTCGCCCCCGCCGGCGCCGACGGATACGGCGCTGCAATGCGCACCGTGCGCAAGCAGGCGGAGTCGAACGCGGCCGATCCGCTCGACCGATCAATGAAGGCATACCGCAGCCCGCCGTCCCGATTCAGCGCGAAGACGATGCGCGCCGTGCGCTGTGCGCCCGATCCGCGCGGTCGGTGCGCCGCGAGATGGCGCCAGACCGCGCGGACGTAGGCGTCCTGCTCGGCTTGGGAAGGCGGCGTCGTTTGCGCGTTGACCGCTAGCGCATCGCTGATCGGCATGAGCGTCGCCGTCGCCATCGGCTGTGGCGCATCCTGCGTTGGCGGCGCGGCGGCTGCGCGAGGCGCACCTTCGCGCGCGCGGGGCGCGTGCCGCGGGTTCGCCGGCGCCATCTCGATCATGACGATTGCAGGTGGCGCGTCGTCGGCGGCCAGCGGTACGCGAACTCCCAGAATAACGGCGCCGAGCGCAAGCGCGTGCAGCACCAGCGAGCCAAGGCTCGCCAGAAGTCTGACACGCAACTGGCCCGGCGCCGGCACTCTAGAACTCGACGCTCAAGCCGATGTTGAAGGAGCGTCCCGGTCCCGGCAGTGGATAGATGGGCTGCGCACCGCCGCCGGCATGCCGGTAGTCGCCGAACGAAACCCCGCCTAATGGCGATGCGTAGTCGGCATCGAAGAGATTATCGACGCCGAGGTCTAGGCGCATCGATCCGAATTGCGCGTTGGTGCGCAGGTGCGCGAGCGTGTAGGCGCCGGTTTGCGGTTCGTGGCGCAAGTCGTTGATGCGGTCCTTCTCGCCGACGAACTCAAGCTCGAGCGAATTGCTCCAGCGGCCGACCCTCTGCTCAAGCGTCACGCGGCCGGTGATCGGCGCGATGTGATAGAGGGCGTCGCCCGTGTCCTGGTTCTCGCCGTGTGTATAGGCGATCGCGCCCGCGAGCGCGAACTGACCGAGATTGCCCGCGTCGCCAAGTTCGCTTCGCCCGCTCATTTCAAAGCCGTAGAGCGCGGCGTCGTGGTTGGCGAAGCGCAGCTGCACGAAGCCGTTGGGCAGACCGCGAACAAAGTCGGCGTCGATATAGTCCGTCACCCACGTGTGGTAGATGCTCACCAGCAGGCTGCTTCGCCGGTTCGCGCCTGTAAACTCGGCGCTGGCGGCGATGCTGTGGGCCACTTCCGGGTCGAGGCCGATGTCGCCTACATAGGCGTTGGCGTCCCCGGCGAAACTTGTCATCGAGCTCGACATGTCGCCGACGCCCCAAGTGTAGCGCTCGTAGAGATTGGGAGAACGCGTCTTTCGCGTAATGCCGAATTCGTAAACGGCGTCTTCGTTGGGACGCCACTGTGCGGTGAGGTTGACGTCGATGTTGTCGTCCTGGCGCGCGTGTTCGAGCGCGTTGAACGCGCTCGCGGCGTTGGCGTCGGGATTCATCATCGACAGCATTGGGCTGTAGGCTTGTACGTCGCCCGCATTCGTCTCGACATGCTCGTAGCGGAAGCCCGCCGATGTCGTCCATTGCGGCGCAGGCCGCGCCGTCCACTCGCCCCAGACCGCATAGCGATCGCGTTCGCCGTCGTTGATATTGATGTAGGTATTGGGTCCCATCATCATGCTGCCGGCGACCGGAGGCCAGTAATCGTCGAGGCGAGTTTGAAACACCTCGGCGCCGGCGGCGACGACGCCGAGGCCCTCAATCGTCAGGTTGCGCACCGAGAACAGCGCGCTCAGGTCCTGACCCTCGCTGATCATCGGCATGTTCGCGCCGGATCCGCCGCCCTTGTCGCGGAGAAAGTTCATTTCATGATCGACGTCGCGCCAATTGAGTGCGGCGCGGATTTCGCCCCAACTCAATTCGCGCTCATAGGCGAGGCCGGCAAAGACACTTGTGTTCTGTGTCATGTCCATGCGCTGAGTAGGAAAGCCTTCATACGGAACGAAGGCTCGCCCTACGCGCAGCGTCAGCAGATCGCCTTGCGCGCTGCGTGCGCCCAGTGTGAGCGCCTGGTCGTAGGATTCGAACTGCGTCGAGCGGACCTGGGCGCCGTCGCCGCGGCGATAGTTTTCGGCGTAGGCGTAGGCCGCATCATAGCCGAGGGAAAGTTGCTCATTGGCGACGCCGGCGGAGAGATTGGCGCCCCAGCCTTGTGCGACGCTGCGATAGTTGACCCCGGCTCGGCCGAACCTGTCGACGCCCGATGTCGTGAATGCGGGCGGTGCGGAATCCAGCGCAATGACGCCGCCGATATTGTCGCCGCCAGCGCTGACCGGCGCCAGGGTCGGCATTAAGGTGACGCGCGCGAGGCGGCCCGCCTGAATATATGAACTCGTCGGATTCATGTGGTTGGGACAGAACGCCGTGGCGACCGCGCCGTCGATCGTGGTGAGGATGCGGTCGTCGGCGAGGCCGCGCACAACGGGCAGACTCGAGATGCCGCCGTTGGATTGGCTCGCATAGCCGGGCGCGCCATTGAGCGCACCAAGCGCATTGGGGGAGGCGTTGCGCCGTGCGGCGATAGCGGCCTCGTCGATATCGGTTTGCCCAAGAAGCTGGACCTCGTCGCTTTCGGCGACGATGGGCGGAAGTTCGCGGGCCTGCTGGGCAGAGGCCAGCGACGGCAAGGCGCAGAGCACGCTGGCGCTCAGCAAAAGTCGTAGGTTCATCTTGGATCTCGTTCGCAAAAGGAGCGGGAGCGCACGGCGGCGCTCTTGCGCGCGACCATGCGGTGCGGCTGGCGGTGCGAAGGCGTCGATCGACGCCCTCCGGCGCGACCGCGTCTCGCTTCGTCAGGCGAACGGAGGGCCGGTTGACCACGGCGGCGGGGCCGCCAGGCCGCGGCCCGATAGAAAGGTCGCGTCGACGAACCTAGGCGCAATATCGCGCACCGGCGCGGCGAGCGTCGCAGGCGCGGCGGCGCTGGGCGGCGCTGCCCAAGCGGGCGACGCCGCGAAGACGCAAGGCCCGTTGCTTTTTGCGCCCTTGTCGCCGTGATCGGGCGCCTGATGGGCGGGGATGACGGCGCCGGTCGAAACGTCCAGCAGCTGCGCTTCGGCGTCATCGCCGCCGCAAAGCGTAATGCTCACCCACTGGCCCTGCTGGGGCGCGCTGAGCATGTAGCCGGGCGGCAGCAGCGCATGCGCCGCGATCGCAACAAAAGCGAACGCCGCAAGCAGGCGGGACCAGATTGTCCCTTTGCGTCGCGTTCCCCGGTCCATTACGCGTTCCTGACACAACGAGGCGCCGCGCCAATGTGGCGCGCTGTCGCTGACGTAGCGGCGAGGAAAAGCGCGTGAACCTCTATGATCGGTTTGTTCTGCCGACGCTGATCAACGCCGCGTGCGGCTGCGCGCCGATCGCACGACAGCGCCAGAAAGTCGTGCCCTTGGCGCGCGGCGTGGTGCTCGAACTCGGCTTCGGTTCGGGGCTGAACCTGAGCCACTACGATGCATTCAAGGTGCAAAAGCTATACGCGCTCGAGCCGGAAGAGGGCATGCTCAAGCTCGCGCGCCGGGCCGTGCGCACTGCGCCGTTCGAGGTCGAATTGTTGACCGAAACGGCCGAACGCGCGTCGCTGCCGGCGGAGAGCGTCGACACCGTGCTCGTCACCTATGCCTTATGCACTATCCCGGATGCAGTGACGGCGCTGCGGGCGGCGCGCGCGGCGCTGAAGCCAGACGGTCGCCTCATTTTTTGCGAGCATGGCCTAGCGCCCGACGAAGGCGTGCGGCGCTGGCAACGCCGGATCGAACCCGTCTGGCGCAGGATCGCCGGCGGCTGCCATCTCGCCCGCGACATCCCGGCGATGATCAAGTCCGCCGGCTTTGCGCTGGAGAGCCTCGACACGATGTATCTGCCGCGTGCGCCAAAATGGGCGGGATACAATTATTGGGGCGCTGCGCGGGCCGTCTAGCCGACACTGAAGCAGTCCCGGCCGGGCCGGCGTGCAGCGCCACCGTCAACCGAAAGGTTCGGCGGAGCGGAATCCTTTCACAGCTTCGGCGGAGGGCCGTCAGCCTTCGCGAAGTGCGGTCGTGAGCCGTTCCAAACCCCGTTCGAACAGGTCGTCCTCGATGGTAAGCGGGTAGAGCAGACGCACAGTTTCTCCCGAGACGCCGCACGACAGGAGGATGAGGCCGTGCTCCAGCGCACGCGTCGTCGTGCGTTTGGCGGCGGCGCCGTCAGGCGTCCCGGCGCCACGAGCGGTCACAAGGTCAAATGCGATCATTGAACCAAGGCCGCGGATATCGTCGATCGGCGCCATGTCGTTGCGCGTTTGTAGTTCGAGCAGATGCGCCTTGGCGCGCGCACCAAGTGCATCTGCGCGCGCGAGCAGGCCTTCGCTCTCGATGACATCAAGTACGGCGAGCGCGGCGGCGCAGCCGATGGGCGAGCCGCCATAGGTGCCGCCAAGTCCGCCCGGATCGACTTTGTCCATCACATCCGCGCGGCCGATGACGCCGGAGAGCGGGAAGCCGCCGGCAAGCGACTTGGCCACGGTGATCAAGTCCGCGCGCACATCATAGTGCTCCATCGCGAACAACTTGCCGGTGCGGCCGAAACCGGTTTGCACTTCGTCGGCGACCAGCAATATGCCGTTGGCGTCGCAGATTTTGCGTAGCGCCCGCATCAGCTCCGGCGGCGCTTGATGGAAGCCACCTTCGCCCTGCACCGGCTCAAGCACAATGGCGGCGACCCGGTCAGCGCTAATATCAGCACGCAGAATGTGATTGAGCACCAAGAGCGAGGTGTCGACGTCGACGCCGTAGCGCGCGAGCGGAAAGGGCGCATGGAAGACGTCCGGGGGCGAGGGGCCGAACTGCGCCTTGTAGGGCGCGACCTTACCGGTCATCGCCATGGTGAGCGCGGAGCGGCCGTGGAATGCGCCGCTGAAACAAATGACGCCCGAGCGCCCGGTCGCGGCGCGCGCGATCTTTACGGCGTTCTCGACCGCTTCCGCACCGGTAGTGAATAGGATCGTTTTCGCTAAGCCTTCGATTGGCGCGCGCGCGTTCAGCTTTTCGGCAAGTTCAATGTAAGGCTCATAGGCGGTGACCTGAAACGCGGTGTGCGTAAGCCGATCGAGCTGCTCGCGCACGGCGGCGATCACCTTCGGGTGGCGATGGCCGGTGTTGAGCACGGCGATGCCGCCGGCGAAATCGATGTATTCGCGGCCTTCGACGTCCCAGAGACGTGCATTTTCCGCGCGTGCGGCGACGATCGGCGCGGCTGTCGCGACACCGCGCGGCACGGCTGCCCCACGCCGCGCATTTAGTTCGGAATTTGTCGCCATCTGCTGCCTCTCCACTCTTTACGTATAGAAGCAGACGCGCTCGAATAGTGCCAGGGCGGCGTGCGAGATGGCGCCAGTTGGGCGTTTGGCCATGCGAGACGGATTGACCTTCACTCTGGACGAGGAAAGCGGGCTCTCCCTGCAGCAGCAAATCCGTGAACGGCTGATCCATGCGATCGCCAGCGGCGTGCTCGAACCCGGCAGCCGCGCGCCCTCGTCCCGCACGCTCGCCAAGCGCATCGGTGTCGCGCGCAACACGGTGCTGCTGGTTTATCAGCAGCTCGTCGCCGACGGGTATCTCGCCGGCAAGGAGCGTAGCGGACTTTATGTCTGCGAGGATTTGAGCGAGGTGGCCTCACGGCATTTGCAGCGCACCGCGCCAGAAGCGGCGAAGCCGCCGCGCGCGTGGCGCGCCTTGATGAAGCGGCGCAGCAAGATCGACTGGACACGCCAGATTCCGCCCGACTGGGCGCTCTATCCGCATCCGTTTCTTGAGGGCTGCCTCGATAAGGAACTCTCCTCGGTCACGGAGTGGCGCGAGGCCGCGCGCGGCGCGCTTGGCGCCCGGGAGTTCAGCGAATGGTCGATGAACTTCTCCGAGGGCGACGACGACAAGCTCATCAACGAAATCCGTACCAAGATACTGCCGCGCCGGGGCATTCAGGCGGGTCCGGACGAAGTCCTCATCACCGAAGGCTGGAAGCAGGCGATCGATTTGGTCGCGCAACTTTTCGTTGAGGCAAAGTCCCGCGTGGCGATCGAGGACCCTGGTCTGCCGGAATTGCGCGAGTTGCTGCGTCTGCAGGGCGCTGATGTCCTCACCCAGCCGGTGGATCACGATGGGCTTGTTATCGACAGCCGCCTCGATGGCCGCTCTGTGATCTTCGCGACACCGACCCGGCAAGCGCCGACCGGCGCGCAGATGTCGCGCGCCCGCCAGAAGGCGCTGCTGCGCAAGGTGGAAGCGGAAAACGCGCTGATCGTCGAGATCGACTTCGGCATGAGCGGATCGGGCGAACGGCGTTTGCCACCCGCGCTCAAGAGCGCGGACGCGCTGGAGCGCGTGATCTACGTCTCCGACCTCTGCGAAGTGTTTGGACCCGGTTTGAGGCTAGGCTTCGTCGTCGCGCCGGCGGCCGTCATCCGCGAGATGCGGCAGGTCCGCAGTCTGGTCGCCGGCCCAGCGCCGCGCGCGGCGCAACGCATCGGCGCGCTCCTGATGGCGCTCGGGCACTACGATGCGGCGTGCCTGCGCGTGCGCAAGGCGATCACGGAACGGCTGACGGCGCTGCGCGACGCGCTCAATTATCACCTGCCGCATTTGGTGCTGATCGATCCGAAGCTTTCCGGCTCCTCGATCTGGGTCACCGGCCCGCCCGGACTGGATGCACGCTTGCTGGCGAGCGAAGCGGCGAAGCGCGGCCTGCTGATTGAACCCTCGGCGCGTTTCTATGCGCGCGACGGAGAGGGGGCGTCCGCTTTCCGCATGGGCGTGTCGAGCTTGACTGCCGATCGCATCCGCTCGGGCGTGGCGATCTTGGCGCAAGTGATCCATGAACTCACCGATCCGTCGTTGGATCGCCTCGATCCGAAACGGCGCACCTGGCTGGATGGCCGCAGGATCACGGACCTGATGCGCGGCGCAACATTGCTCTGCCACACCGTGTACGGCGATCCGTACTCCGTGGAGGTACGCGCCGACGGCACGCTCATCGGCAAGGCCGGCTACGCGCACGAAGACTGCGACGAGGGCGAGTGGTGGGTGGAAGACGACAAATGGTGCCGCCGCTGGAAGGCGTGGTCGTACGGAGAAACCGCGCGCTACTTCACCGTCGTCGAAGGCGACCAAGTCAAATGGTACAAGGACGACCTCGTTCTCTTTAATCGCGGCGTCCTCGTCCCCGGCGCGTCGCAGGCCGGCGCGCAACTGGCGCCAACGCAGGGCCGCCGCGCCTGAGTCTGGCGCCACGAATCCGTCAGAGCTGGACCTATGCCCTGGGCGAAGCGCTCCATAGCGTTCGGCAATGGGCAAGGAGTTCGCGTGACGACATTCGCCATCGCGGCGCTCCAGTTGGCGCTGTCGCCGAAAGATAATTGCGCGGAAATCGCCGACGAGATTCGTCGGCTGAAACGCCGTTTCCCTTGGGTGCGCATGGTGCTCCTCGGCGAACTGGCCGCCTACGGAACCAATCTCGACCATGCGCAGCCGATGCCGGGGCCGGCGGAAGCATTCTTCTGTGCGCTCGCGCGCGAGACTGGCCTCTGGCTTATTCCGGGCTCGCTCTACGAACGCCGCGGTGACGAGGTCTACAACACCATGCCGGTGATTGATCCGGCGGGCGCCGTGATCGCACGCTACAGCAAAATGTATCCGTTCGCGCCGTATGAGCGCGGTGTCGCTCCCGGCGCCAAGTGCGCGGTGTTCGACGTGCCGGAAGTGGGCCGCTTCGGTTTGTCGATCTGCTACGACATGTGGTTTGCGGAAACGACGCGCACACTCGCCTGGATGGGCGCGGAGGTCATCCTGCATCCGAGCATGACGAACACCATCGACCGCGACGTTGAACTGTCGATCGCGCGCGCGAGTGCGGCGCAGAACCAATGCTATTTCCTTGACGTCAACGTCGCTGGCGATCTGGGCTATGGCCGTTCCGTGGTTGTGGGGCCGGGTGGCGAGGTCATTCATCAAGCCGGTGACGGGCGCGAGATCATTCCGATTGATCTTGATTTTGACTATGTGCGTCGCGTCCGGCGAACGGGATGGCATGGCCTTGGCCAGCCGCTGAAGAGTTTTCGCGACGGGCCGCGCACATTCGCGCCTTACGACGGTGCGCAACGATCCGAAACTTTGGAAGGGCTGGGGCCGCTGGTGCGCCCCGGCGAGCCGCCCGCGCCGGGCGGCAACGTAGAGAAGCTGCGGAAAAAGAGCTGAAGGCATTGCGGGGCCTTCGAGAGGTCGGAACGACCGGGGGAGTGAAGAATGCAGACCAGGACTCAAGAACGTCAGCGCTCGCGGTTTGCGCATGTGTTGCTGACGGGCGCCTCGCTCGCGTGCGTGCTGGCGACGCCGGCTTTCGCGCAGGAGGCCGCGCCGGCTGAAGAGGAGACGATCACTGTTACGGCGACACGCCGTAGCGAGGACATTCTCGATGTCCCCTACAACATCACCGCCGTGACGGGGGCGCAGATCGAGCAGGCGCGGACGTTCGACTCGAGCGAACTCCTGCGGACCGTACCGGGCGTCAGCGTCGTCGATCGTGGCCAGCGCAACTCCACCGTCGTCAGCGGCATCCGTATTCGCGGTCTCAACACCGACTCGAGCGCGCTCGGCGACTACGCCACCTCGGCTGTCGGCACCGTTTCGGCCTACGTCAACGACACGCCGATCTACGCCAACTTCCTATTGAACGACCTTCAGCAAGTGGAAGTCCTGCGGGGTCCGCAGGGCACACTTTACGGCTCCGGCGCCTTGGGCGGCACCGTGCGCTATATCATGAACCAGCCCGAACTGGGTGAGTTCGGCGGTCACGCACAGCTCTCGGGCTCGCAGGTGAACGGCTCGGAGAGCGTGGGCTGGGGCGGCGACGCAACCGTCAACATCCCGATCGGCGATCAGTTCGCGCTGCGCTTCTCCGTCGCGCGCGCCGATTATCCCGGCATCACCGACTACGTGAACCTCTACGTGCTCGACAGCAGCGGCATCCCGACCGCGCCGCTTGGCGTCCTGAGCACCGATCCCGTCAACGGCGCGCAGTATCGTACGCAGAAAGACGCGGACACGGTCGACACTTGGTTCTACCGCGCCAGCGCGCGCTGGCAGCCGAACGATCACTTCGACATCACCTTCAACTATTTCAGCCAGGACGACGAATATGGCGGCCGCCGCGGGCAGACGCTCGGCGCGGACGGCTTCGGACGTCCGTACGGCGAATACGAAAGCGGTTCGGTGCAGCTCGAGCCCGCCGACCGCAGCCTCGACATCTATTCGCTCGAAGCGAATTGGGACTTGGGCTTCGCAACGCTGACGTCGAGCACGTCGAGCTATGACCAATCTGGCGGCAGCATCAGCGAAAACACCGGCTTCTACGCGCAAATCGGCTTCTTGAGCCTCTATTACGTATCGTACCCGCGCCCGATGGCGTCAGCGGTGCGCCAATTCGGCGATGAAGCCTTCGTGCAGGAATTCCGCCTCGTCAGCGATGACGGCGGCGATTTCGACTATGTCGTCGGCTTCTTCTACCAGGACCAGGAACGCCTGGCGGCGCAGCAATCCTATCTGCGCGGCTATCAGCAATGGTACAATGCGGCTTTCCCGTGCTGCACCAGCGACGTGCTGAGCGACAACGACTTTGCGTACCGCGCCGTCGAGAACTTCACTCAGAAGGCGCTGTTCGGCGAACTCACCTGGCACGCAACGGACCGTCTGGACATCACCGGCGGCTTCCGCGCGTTCCAGAACGAGTCGGACAACAACTCGTTCTTCCAGGTTGGTCTCTATGCCGCCTATTTCGCCACGGCGACGCGTCAATTCCACACCGAGGAGGAAGACACGCTCTTTAAGCTCAACGTGGCGTACTCGTTCAGCGACGACGATCTTCTGTATGCGACCGTTTCGGAAGGCTTCCGCCGCGGCGGCGCCAACGCACTGCCATTGTGCCCCTCGAATTTCTGCGAAGTCGCCAACGTCGACCGGCAGGAATACGATCCCGACCGCGTCACCAACTACGAGTTCGGCATCAAGGGCCGCATTGCCGGCGGCCCGCGCTACGACGCCAGCATCTTCTACGTCGATTGGCAGGACGCACAGCTCAACACAGCGACGCCGGTCTGGGGCTTCTTCTTCGTCGCAAACGCCGGCGAAGCGCACGCCGCAGGTATCGAGCTGTCACTTGAGGGCGATCTGAACAGCGAGTGGAGCTACCAGATCGGCTACACCTATCTCGACGCCGAACTCGACAGCAACTTCTGCGATCCAAGCCCGACGCGGGCATGCCCCGGCGTCGGTCTGTTCGACAATTCCGGCGCGCGCTTGCCGGGAGCGCCCGAGCACATGCTGAACGGCATGATCGATTACACGCGGCCGGTCGGGAATTATCTGTTCTCGGCGCGTCTCGACGGCTTCTATCAGTCCGAGACCCGCAATGCGGTGTCTATCTCGCCGTTCTTTGACGTCGATCTCGATGGCTTCGCCATCTTCAACGCCGTCACCTCGGTTTCGCGCGACAACTGGGATTTCTCACTCTGGGTGAAGAATATCGGCAACGAGGAGGGCGCCACCGGCGTCTATACAGAGGCTTATATGGGCACCGACCCGGCGTCGCGTTACTATGGCAACGGGTCGAAGGAGTTGATCTCGCTGCCGCGCACCTTCGGCGCTACCCTTGCGGTTCGCTTCTAGGCGAGCCGCGATTGGGAGTACGGGAATGGCGGACGGATCGGGCAAGGCACAAGACGCGACGCCGCCCGATCTTGCCGCCGAAGTGCGCCGCATCGGCGGTCTGATCGCGAACAAGAGCGGAGCCGAGGCTGCGGCGGCGAGCGCAAGGCTTGTCGCCGCGCAGCCGCGGCTCGTTGATGGCTGGCTGATTCATGCGCGCGCGAGCCAAGCGGTGGGCGCGCTTGAGACAATGCGCGATGCAGCGGAGAAGGCCTGCGCGCTCGCGGCGGGCCCCAAGACGGGCTTCGTGCTGGCGGAGGCGTGTCTCATCTCCGGCGACAGCACGCGCGCTCTGACCGTGCTTGATGCAATCGAGCAGGGCGCGGCGAACGACTACCCGACGCTGCGGCGGCTGACGGATCTCTACACCCAATGCGGCATGTTCGAGGGCGCCGGTCGCGCCGCCCGCGCGGCGGCGGCGCTGAGGCCGGACGATCCGGACACGCTCTTCAATCTCGCGCCGCCATCGCTGGCGGTTGGGCGCCTGGACGAGGCCGAAGGCGCGCTCGACCGCGTCCTGGCGCTTCGGCCTGACGACTGGGAGGCGCACTATCTGCGCGCCACGCTGCGAAAACAGACGCCGGAGAACAATCACATCGCGGTGCTTGAAGCCGCGCTCGCGCGTGGCCGCGGCGATCCCAGGGCGGAAACAGCGGTGGGTTACGCGCTCGGCAAAGAGCTTGAAGATATTGGCCGTATCGAGGAGGCGTTCGGCTTCCTGGCGCTTGCCGCCGCCGCGCGCCGTAAGCGCATGGCCTACAAGGTCGAGATGGACGAGGGCGCGATGGCGGAGATCACCGCCGCGTTCAATGCCGTGTATTGTTCGCGCCCGCTGGAGGGCTTCGAAGACGAAGCGCCGATCTTCATCGTCGGCATGCCCCGTAGCGGCACGACGCTCGTGGATCGCATCCTGAGCCAGCACAGCAAAGTGGAGAGCCGGGGCGAGCTCAACGACTTGGCGCTGGCGATCACGCGCGCGACGCCCAGCGCGAACAACAAGTCGCGCCGCATCGCGGCGGCGGCGGAGATCGAGCCACGCGCGCTGGGCGAAGCCTATGCGCGCTCATTGCGCGGCTGGGGCGCGGGGCCTGTGCATCTGATCGATAAGGCGCCGCTCAACTTCCTCTATATCGGCCTCATCGCTAGAGCGCTGCCGAACGCGCGAATCGTGCACGTGACGCGTCATCCGATGGCCTCTGGCTACGCGATGTTCAAAACCTATTTCCGCATGGGCTACCCGTTCTCCTACGACCTTGAGGAGATCGCCCGCTATCTCGTTGCGTACTCACGGCTGATGCAGCATTGGCGCGCGGTGCTGCCCGGCCGCGTGCTCGATGTGGCGTACGAAGACGTGGTGGACGACATCGAGGGGCAGACGCGGCGTTTGCTCGATCATTGCGGTCTTGCGTTCGAACCTGCTTGCGTCGCCTTCCACGAGAACAAGAGCCCCAGCGCCACGGCCAGCGCCGCGCAAGTGCGCCGCCCGCTCTATCGCGACTCCCTGGAGCATTGGCGGCGGATCGAACCGCGATTGGCGCCGCTGGAGCGCGCGCTGAAAGACGGCGGTCTGCTGTGAAGCGCTTGCTTGTCGCACTCGCCGCGCTCGTTGCGCTTGGCGCCGCGCCGGCATCGGCGGAGCCGATCTTCTCTGAGACGTTCCAGGACGGCGACGCCGGCGGTTGGTCGCCCTCCGGCGGCGACGTCCGGCTGACAACGTACGCGACCAATGTCTCAATGCGGTTCACGCGGCGCGCCGCCGCCGTCGCCGGAGTTTCGACGCGCGGTTTCTCCGAGGTGACGGTCGCGGCGTCGTTCGCAGCACTGGATCTCGAGGGGGACGATTACTGTCTCGTCGAAGCCTCAGGCGACGGCGGCCGGACTTGGGTCGAAGTCTTGCGTGTTCGCGACGGCGAGGACGATGGCGTCGTCATGCACCGCAGCGCCGTGCGAGACCAGCGCTTCGACGACGTCGAGCGTCTGCTCATCGGCGCGCGTATCTCTGGTAATGCCGAGAATGATCAATGCTGGCTCGATGACGTAACCGTTTCCGGAACGCGTGTGATCGTCGCCGGCCCGCGCACCGAGCTGACGCCACAGACGTTGCGCGGAAGCTCCGCGTTGAACCGGCTCGCGCCGATGCAAGCCTTCGCGCCGGCTGCCGACGCCGGTGCGCCCGGCCATAGCTTCGCCGGCGTCCTCCATGTCACGCCGCAAGCGCGCGACGGGCAGATGCGCGTTATCGTCGACAGCTTCGGCATACGCGCGCAGCGCGCGCTTCGCGTCGATGTATTCCCCGCATTTGATATAACGTTGGTGCAGGATGGCGCCACGCTCATCCCCGCGCAGCGCGGACCGATTGCCGTCGGCCACCCGAACTGGGACATCGCGATCGAACCCGGGCGCGCCTGGAGCGAGCCAGGTGACGACGGCTGGACCCGCGCTGCGTTGCCGTTCGCGCTTATCGAGGCCAACGCCAACTGCACGCACAATGGCGTCCTCAGTTTCCTCTTTCGCGACGGTGAGATTTCCCGTGTCGCCTGGGAGATCGCCTCCGAGACGTGCGCATACTTCCAAGCCGATTTCTGGGGCCTTTCGGCAGCGCGCTACGAGCAGAGCGTGGTCGCGAACGGCGCGGCGCTGATTGCTGCGTTCCACGCGGAGCGCGCCGGTCGTGTGCCGGTCCAGCCGATCAGCCAACTCGCCGCCGCTGGCTTCGATGTCGCGGCCTTCGGTTCGCCCGGGGATGTACGCCCCGATGCGCTCACCACCTTCGGCGTGATTTACAACGGCGTGCACTATCGCGGCGGCTGCGATACCCGCGCAGGGCCGTACCCATTCTGCGAAGGCATACTGGCGCCGTCGTACTCGCTGGCGAAGACGTTGGTCGGCGGGTTGGGTCTCATGCGTTTGGAACAGCTGCATCCGGGCGCAATGAACGAGCGTATCGCGGCGCAAATTGCGCAATGCGCAACATGGGGCGAAGTGACTCTCGGCAATGCGCTCGACATGGGGACGGGACGCTACAACTCGACCGTCAGCGAAGCCGACGAGGCGGCGCTCACAACGAGCCGTTTCTTCCTTTCCACCACCTTGGCCGAAAAGCTCAACATCGCCTGCGGCCTCTATCCGCGCCGCGAGGCGCCGGGGCAGCGCTGGGTGTATCACACGCCGGACACGTTCCTGCTCGGCGCTGGCATGGCTGCGTACTGGCGCGCGCAGCATGGGCCGCAGCGCGATTTCTTTGACGATGTGCTGGTCGATGGAGTCTACGCGCCGCTGCATCTCAGCCCGGTCATCGCCGCTACGCGGCGCACTGCGGATGCCGCGCAGCAGCCCTTCACGGGATGGGGCCTCACACTCGTCCCCGACGACATCGCCAAGGTCGCGTCCTTCCTGCAGCACCCACCCGACGGACAAGCGCTGATTGCACAAGCGCAGCTCGAGGCGGCAATGCAGCGAGCACCCGGCGATACCGGGCTTGAAGCCGGCGGGGCGCAGTTCCGCTACAACAACGGCCTCTGGGCGTGGAACGCCCAAGCGTCGCTGCAATGTGCGCATCCGGTGTGGATTCCCTTCATGTCGGGCTTTGGCGGCATCGTCGTGGCGATGATGCCGAACGGGCTCACCTATTATTATTGGAGCGATGGAGGTGAGTACCGCTGGGCGCGTGCTGTGCGCGCCGCCGATCGCGTCGCTCCGCTGTGCGAGGCGCGTCAATGACGAACACAACTGAATTCGCGTCGCCCGCTGGCTTTCGGGCCGCGCCGGACAGCCTGCTTGCGAGCTTCATGCTGGCGTTCCTGGCGACGGCAGGTCTGTTCTACGTGAACATCATGGCTGCGATCGTCACCGGGCTGATCGATGCGTTGCACTTCAGTGAGCGACAGGCGGGGTTCATCGCGTCCGCCAACGTGTATGGCGCGGCTGCCGGCGCGCTCTGTGCAGTGGCGCTGGTGCGGCACGTTCCGTGGCGGCCGTTTGCGATTGCCGCACTTTGCACGATGATCTGCATCGATGTCGCCTCATCGTTCCTGACCGAGCTCAACGTGCTGATCGGCGTTCGCTTCGTTCACGGTCTTGTCGGCGGCGGCCTCGTCGGCATTTCCTACGGCGTTTTCTCGCGCACCAAGTCGCCGGACCGCGTCTTCGGCATGCTACTGGCCGTGCAGTTTGGGCTCGGTGGACTTGGGACGATGCTGTTGCCGCGGTTGGTGCCGATCTATGGCGCATCGGCGCTCTTCTTTGCGCTCGCCGCGTTCAGTGTGATCGCCTTGGCGATGGTGCCGTTCTTGGCGGAATATCGCGTCGAGCGTGGCGCCAAGGGCGAGGCGCAGAAGATCGAAGCCGCGCCGCTGGTGTTGTCGCTCGCGGCGGTGTTTCTGTTCCAACTCGGCAATATGGGCCTCGCCGCTTACATGATCGAGCTCGGGCGCCACTTCGGGCTCAGTACCGATTTCTCCAGCGCCGCCGTGGGCGGCGCGTCATGGATTTCCATCGCAGGCGCCCTTCTCGTCGTTGCGATCGGCACGCGCATGGGACGATGGATTCCGCTGCTGGTGGGCTCCGTACTCGCTGTGGTCGGAACCATCGCCTTCCTTCGGAGTGCGGATCCAATCGTGTATATCGCCGCCAATTGCATCACCGGTGTCGCTTGGGCCTTCATCATTGCGTATCTGCTTGGCATGGCCGCGGAGTTCGACCGAGGCGGGCGCACGGCTGCTGCTGCAGGCTTTGTGTCCAAGATGGGCTTGGCGTCGGGTCCCTTTCTCGCCGGTGCGCTCTTGGAGACGCAGCCGTACAGCGTGCTGGTCTATGGCTCGGCTGTCGTGCTCGTACTAAGCGCGCTGGCCATGTTCTGGCCAGCGGTGCTCTCTGATCGCCGCCGCCGCGCGGGGACAGCATGAAGCTTAACGCCGATCTGGCCCAACGCATCACAGCAGCGGTCGATGCGCAGTTCGATGCTCAGATCGAGTTCACCAAGGCGCTGGTGCGGTTGCCGTCGTTGCGGGAACGCGAAGCGAGCGCCCAGGACTTCATGGCCGAGGCGTTCCGCGAGCGGAGCCTCGAGATCGACCGCTGGAAGATCGACGTTGAAGAACTGAAGCGGCATCCGGGCGCGTCGCCCGTGGCCTCGCCTTATGCCGAGGCCTTCAACGTTGTCGGCACCTATCGTGCAGATTCAAACGAAGGGCGCAGTCTCATCTTGAATGGCCACATCGATGTCGTGCCGACCGGACCGGAGGAGCGCTGGCGTACGCCGCCGTTCCAGCCGAGCGTTCGCGAGGGGCGTCTCTATGGGCGTGGCGCGGGCGATATGAAGGCAGGTCTGGCTGCCAATCTCTTCGCATACGATGCCGTGCGCGCTGCCGGCGTAAGGCCGAAAGGCCGCATTCATTTCCAATCCGTCGTCGAGGAAGAATGCACGGGCAACGGCGCGCTTGCGTGCCTGTTGCGTGGCTACACCGCGGACGCGGCGATCATTCCTGAGCCGGTGGACGAGCACCTCCTGCGCGCGAACATGGGCCTGCTGTGGTTTAAGGCCAGCGTTGCGGGAGACCCCGCACATGCGTCGGGTGCATACTCGGCCGGGCTCAACGCCATTAAGCGCGCCTGGAAGATCTGGCAGCGGCTTGAAGCACTCGAAGCGCAATGGAACGCCGATCGCGGCGCGCATCCGCACTATGCGGATCATCCGCATCCGATCCGCTTCAATCTCGGCAAGATCAAAGGCGGGGAGTGGGTGTCGAGCGTGCCTGCGGAGTGCACGATCGAAGTGCGCGCCGGACTCTATCCGGAATGGACGATCGAACGCGGGAAGGCCGAGATCGAAGCGGCGATCGCCGAAGTCGCTGCCGAAGATGCGCATCTGCCCGCGCCCGCGATTTGCTATCACGGTTTCCACAATGGCGGCTATGTGCTCGAGCCGGGAAGCCCGGCAGAACTGGCGCTGCAGGCGGCGCACGAGGCGGCGTGCGGGGAAACCCTGCAGGCGCTGGCGTCAACCGCCTCCACGGATGCGCGCATCCTCGGCGTGTTCGGCAAGATCCCTAGCCTCGTCTATGGCCCCACTTGTGTCGGCGCGCACGGCATTGACGAATATGTGGAACTGGAATCGGTACGCCGCATCACCAAGACGATCGCGCTCTTCATCGCGGATTGGTGCGGCGGAGACTCCTCAGGCGCAAGCTGACAGAAGCCTGCGGCGGGCGAAGCGCCCTGCAGAGCAGGGCGCGACCGGCGCATCGAGGAGTGATCTCTAGGGAAGCGCCGGCGCGGGTCCGGCGCGCAGGCTGCGCGGCGCGACCGACGCTGCGAGCGCTGCGAGGATCATCACGCCCAGAAGCGCCACGACAATCACCGCGCCCGTCGGCAGGTCGAACAGCGAAGACGCGACGAGGCCTGCCACATAACCCGTGATACCGACGGCATAACCCACCACGAGCCGCAGCGGTTCGGCAAAGCGCTTGGCGGCGAGCGCCGGGATGATGAGGCTCGCGAACACGAGATAGACGCCCACGAGCTGCACCGATTGCGTCACCACCAGCGCGAACAGCACGTAGAATCCGATCTGGCCGATGAAGCGGCGCACGGTGAACCAGGCCAGCAGCGCGATCACGTAGAGGATCGCCACCGGGATCAGCGCCTGCGGCTGCACCCACAGGATCTGCCCGACAAGCAGATCCTTCAAGTGCTCGCCGCCGTGCGGATTGTTTGCGAGCAGCAGCAGCTCCACGCAAGCTGCGACCACAAAGAGCACCCCGATCAGCGCTTCCTGAACTTCCGGCCAGATTTTCTCCGTCCAGGTGAGCAAGAGGGCGCCGATGAGCGCCGCGCCGACCGCCGCCACCTGTACGCGCCACCCTTCGGCGTCGAACCCGAAGAAGCTCGCGGCGGTGACGCCCAGCCCCGCCACTTGCGCAATGGCGAGGTCGATGAAAACGATGCCGCGGTTCAGCACTTGCTGGCCGAGCGGCACGTGCGTGGCGAGCACCAACATCCCCGCCAGGAAGGCGGGGATGAGGATGCTGATTTCGAGGTTGGCGAAGTTCATTGGCCGATCCCTGCCAGCAGGCGCGTAATGGTGTCGTCGTAGAGCGTGAAAAGGTTGGTCGCCGCCGGCGTGCCGCCGACGGTGAACGGCAGCACGACCGCCGGTATGTTTGCGCGCTGCGCGATGAACTCGGAAGGACGGGAATCCTCGTAAGCGGCGCGGATCACGAAGCGGGCCGGCGTGGTGCGCAAGCGTTGCAGCGTCTGCGCCAGATATCCGGCGGAAGGCGGCACGCCGGGCTGCGGTTCAAGCGCCACGACCTCGGTCATGCCGAGCCAGTTCAGCATATAGGGCCAGGTGCGATGCTGAACCGCGACGGCGACGCCGCGCAGCGGCGCAGCGCGGGTCTGCCAGCGCGCGAGCGCGGTCGTCCAACGCCGTTCGAAGTCCGCCTGCCGCGCGGTGTAGACCTGTGCGTTCGCAGGATCGAGCTGCGCGAAGCGCTGCGCCATGGCGCGCGAGATCGGGATCATGTTGCGCGGATCGGTCTGCACGTGCGGATTGCCAGCCGCATGGATGTCGCCCTGCGAGCGGTCGACGCTGGCCGGGCGCTCAAGCAGACGCACGGCGCTGGTCGCGCTGAATGCGCCGGGCTGGCTGGGGGCAAGGCGGCTGTTGCCCGATTGCTGGATGATGAGCGGCAGCCAGGCGACTTCCAGTTCGGCGCCGGTGCAGACGGTCACGTTGGCCGCGCGCGCGCGCGCGATGAGACTCGGGCGGGCCTGCACCTGGTGTGGGTCCTGGCCCCCGAGCGTGGCGGCGTAGACATTGACCCGGTCGCCGCCGATCTCCGTCGCCAATGCGCCCCATTCGGGCTCGCAGGCGAAGACGTTGAGATTGGCGTAGGCGGGCGTCGCGAGAACGGTGGAAGCGGCGGCGAACAGCGCGGCCGCAATGAGCGTGCGTTTCATGGTTGTCATCCTCAATAGCGGTGTGCGCCGTGCGGGCCGTAGATCACGGTGTATTGCAGCAGCATGATATCGTTGGCGTCGGCGCCGGATTCGTCGCGTGAATACTGGACGCGGAAGCGGCCGAATTCGCTGGTGTCGTATTCGAGCAAGCCGGTGATCTCGAACGGGTTGACGCCGGCCTCATCCAGCGGCGTGCCCGCGAAGGCGGCGCCTGGATTGTCGGAGTCGACGGCGGAATAGCGAAGCCCGGCGCTCCAGCGCGGCATGAACTGGTAGACGCCTTGCACGTACCAGCCAGTGTGATCCTGCTGCAGCGGAAGACCGTTGAATTCGCCGTCGTCCGAGCCCCAGAAGTACTCGCCGGCGAGCGTGAGGTTGCGCACGATCGGGTTGCCGCCCGGCGCCCATTTGTAAATGAGCGTCAGGATGCCGAGATCGGTATCGCCCGTGAAAAGGTCCCCGGCGGCGTCTTCGCGATCGGTCGCGCTCGCGTGCAGATAGGAAAGGCCGGCGAGGTAGGAACTCGACACGCCGAGATCGCCGCCGGTGCGCACGAAGCCGGCGTAGGTTCCGGCGCCGTTGTCGGAATTGGCGGCGGGATAGCCGTCTCCGCGCAGTGCTTCGGCGCCGAACTCCAGATAGAAGTCCGTCGGCGCAATCCAGCGCACCTGCACCCCATCGTCACCGAGCTGCGTGTTGAGGAAGGCGCGGTAGGGCAGCGGCGCGTCGGAGAAGCTCCAATCGTGCGCATGCCGTTCGTTGAGATAGCCGACGCCGGATAGGAAGCGGCCGAGCTTCAGGGTGAAGCCGTAAGGCAGGGCGGTGGTTCGCACATAGGCTTCCTCGACTCCAATCTGGTTTTCGGAATCAACAGAAAGGGCCAGGAAGCCGGCGAGCGACGGATCGATGTTCGCCGCGAACGAAATCTCGGATTCGCCGAGCGAGAAGCCTTCGCCGGGGCGCCCGATTTCATCGCCGGTCGCGAAGCCGGCGATGGTCTCGTCGCCGGTTTCGTTGCGCGAAACTGAATAGAAGCCGTTCAAGGCGACGGAAATGCCGGGATTGTAGATGTTCGGATTGGTGTTGGCGGCCGACACGCCGCCCTGGGGCGGCGGCGCTTCGACGGTCTGCACCTGGTCCGCAGGCGGGGAGGCCTGCGCCGCTTCGGCGGCGGCCTGAGCGGCGGCGGCGTCGGCCTCCGCCTGAGCGAGGCGCTGCTCCAGGGCCGCGACCCGGGCTTCGTAGTCTTGCCTTAGCGTTTCCATATCGCGGCGGAGTGCGGCGATGTCGTCAGACGCTTGCGCATGCGCCGCCGGCGCCGCCAGGAGTGTCGCGGCGCCGATCGCGGCTGCCGCAGTACGAGTGAACTGCACGATGGTTCTCCAAATCTGAATCGCGGTGATTGCGCACAGGCGCCGACGGGCGCGGCTGCGCACGCGCAACGGCCCGCTACAAGCGGGATTCCGCGCGCTGAATCCGAGTCAGATTTGGGCGGGTGGCGCTCGGCTCTGCCAAGTGTGCGCCGCGATGCGCGGCGCACGTTCCGCTACGGTTTGCAGCGCGACGGGCAGGGCCGCGCCCGCGTCCAGAGGCAGGGCGAAGGCGGGCGTCGAGAGACTGGTGCGCGTGGTGGCCGCCGCCTGGCAGATGACGCAATCGCTCTTCGCCCGGTGGACTGGGGCGCCGCTATCCTGGCTGGCGACGACGACGCTTTGCGCCGCGACCGCCGCAGTTTGAACGGCGGTGTCGCGCGCGGCGAAGTCGACGTGGGTCTGAATGACGAGGCATTGGATCGCCAGCGCCAGAACCGCGACCGTGCGTACGAACGCGCTCAACCCTTCGCTTCGCAAGCGAAAACTCGGCGGGCGGTGGCGGCTCTTGGCCATGACGGGAACCAGCATATGCCGCGTCGCTGTTATTGTATAGCGCGACGCGTTGGACGGCTTTGGTCGATCACCGTCAGCTTGCGTCGGCTCCACTGCATGCGTGACGCTGCGCAGGCGCCCGCAAACTCAACCCCTCAAACGATGTCGTAGCGGTAACGCACGCCAGTTTTGGCAAGACATTGGAAAGTTTGTTCCCTTGTTAGACCGCATTTCCTCGCGGGTTCACGCGCCTTAATCATAAAAATTCACGCGAAAATAGCAGCACGTGCCGCATCGTCAGGCCTGGGTATGGAAAGGCTGGCGGTGTCTGGCTTCGGCAAGAAAATGCAACGCGCGGTCACGCGCCTGCTGCCTGCGAGCATGCAAGCACGCATCAACGTGTTCGCGGTGTTCGCAGTGGCTTGCCCTGCGCTCGCCGTGATCGCGCTGTGCTTCGCCATGCAAGCCAGCGTCGCCGCTACCTTGATCATCGCGTCGCTTGCGCTCGTGCCCGCAACGCTTCTGCTCTATGGGGCCGTCCAGGCTGCGGCGCCAATTCGGGGTGTCGCGGCGGCGCTGGCCGACTGCGCTGGCGACCCGTCGGGCGCACCCGGCGCCGATCACTTTCACCGGCTGCAATCCAACCTCCGCGCCGTCGTCGCGAAAATCGAGACGATGGAGCGTCACGGCACGCGCGATCCGGTCTCCGGCCTCGCGGTGCGGGAAGAGTTCCTGCACGGGGTCACGGGCGACCTGAGCCGCGGCCGCGGCGAGTCGCTCATGGGCATTGTGCGTTTCGCCAATTATGAGCGGGTCGCCGCCTTCGACGCCGCCGCAGGGAAGAGCGTGCTCGCGGCTTTCGCGGCGCGCTTGCGCGATGCTGTGCACCCGGCGCGGCGGGTCGGCCACGTCGACCGCGACAGCTTCGCCATCTGGTTCAGCGGCGTCGATCGCAAGAGGGCGGTCGCCGAGCTTCGCGCGCTTGCCTATGTGCTTGCCCAGGAGATCATCCACCCGGACCTCACGCTCGCGCCGGATGTGCAGATCGGCTTCGCGATCTACCCCATCGACGCTGATGACGGCGCAAGTCTTTTGAGCCGCGCCTTCGTCTCGCTCGCGCGTCCGCAGCGGACAGCGGAGGGTCGCATTGCGTTTTTCGCGCCGCCGTCCGCGCAGGACGCACGCCGCTCGTTTGCGCTGGAGCAGGACCTCCGCCAGGCCGTGCGCCGCGGCGAACTGGCGTTGGCCTACCAACCCTGCGTCGATGTCACCACCGGCGAAGTCTGCGGCGCCGAAGCGCTGCTGCGCTGGCGGCATAGAGAACTGGGCGAAGTGCCGCCGGGAGAATTCGTCGGCTTGCTGGAAAAGTCCGGCCTCGTTCACGAAATCGGCCTCTGGACGCTCAACACCGCATGCCGTCAGCTGAGCGCCTGGCGCAACACGCCGCTGGCGAACGTGAAGATTGCGATCAATCTTTCCGCGCACCAGCTGCGCGACCAGTCGCTGAAGGCGGCGTTGCAGCGCACGCTGACGTCTCACTGCCTGGACCCGCAGCAGCTGGAGCTGGAACTCACCGAAACGGTGGCTATGGAAGACGCGGAGCGGACGCTGCAGCTCTTTCAGGAGTTGAAGCAGCTCGGATTCTCGCTCGCCATCGACGACTTCGGCAGCGGCTATTCGAGCCTCGGGTATCTCAAGCGCCTGCCATTCAACAAACTCAAGATCGACCGCGAATTCGTCACCCGCGTCGATGAGCGCGCCGACAGCCGCGCCATCTGCCGCGCACTGATCGAGCTGTCGGCCGGTCTCGGTATTTCCGTGCTCGCGGAAGGCGTCGAGCGGCTCGACGAAGTCGAAGCGCTCCATCGGCTCGGCTGCTCCACCTTCCAGGGATATTTTTTCGCACCACCGCTGGCGCCGGACGCATTCGAAGAGCGCGTCCTCGACGGCGAGTGGCTGAGATTGGTCGGCTCTCACGTGCATCGTGAGCAAGCCGAAATCAGGAGACGCTTTCTGTGAGACATCTGCTCCAGCCCGTGCTCGCGCTCTCGCTGGTGAGCGCGCTCGCCGCCTGCGCGAGCATGCCGAGCGTCCACGATCTCACCCATCCGGCGCCGATCGCTGAAAGCGAGCAGCCCGCCGCCGCGCCTGAGCGCACGCCGCGCGAACACGTGCGCGTCGCCGTCGGCTTGCTCGACGCGGGCGAGGAGCGTCAGGCGCGCGCCGAACTGCGCGCGGCGCTCGATGCGCAGCCCAATAACAGCGCCGCACGCCGCCTGATGGATCAGATCGAGACCGACCCGCGCGAGTTGCTGCGCGGTCGGACGTTCGCCTACACGGTGCGTTCGGGCGAGACCATGTCCGAGCTGGCGCAGCGTTATCTCGGCGATCCGCTGCTTTTCTATGCTCTGGCGCGATTCAATGGCCTCGAGGCCCCGAACCAACTCACGGCCGGCCGCGTGTTGCAGATTCCCCAGCGCGCCGGCGCAGCGATCGTCGCCCTCCCGCCGCAGTCAACGACGCCGCCGTCACCCACGCAGGAAGCATCGATGCCTGCGCCGCCGCCGGCCGCAGTGCAGCGCCGCGCCGGCATCGATCCAGCGCGCGCCGGACAGCTGCGTCTGCAGGGTCTTCAGCGCCTGAACGGCGGCGACGTCAACGGCGCCGTATCGCTGCTGCGCCAAGCGCAGACGCTGGACGCCGACAATCCCGCCATTCAGCGCGATCTCGATCGCGCGCTGCGCATGCAGGCGTCGCTCCAGACGCCGTCTGCGCCGCAGCTCCGCACGAACTGAGGCAGTCATGAAGCTCGTCGGACGATATCAAATTCAGGCCCGCATCGGCCAAGGCGCGATGGCGAACGTCTATCGCGCCTACGATCCCAGCATCAATCGCGAGCTCGCGATTAAGGTGCTGAAGCGCGAATACTGCCGGAATCCGGAATTCGCGGCCCGCTTCCTGCGCGAGGCGCGCGCCGCCGGCGCGCTCTCGCATCCCAACATCGTCACCATCTACGACGTGGGCGAAATCCAGGGTTTTCCCTACATCGCCATGGAATTGCTCGACGGCAAGCCGCTCGACAAGGCGGCTCACGAGCGCGGCCAGTTTGCGGTCGCGGACGTGATGAACATCGGCGCTCAGCTCGCCGAAGCACTCCGCTATGCGCACGGACTTGGCATCGTGCACCGCGATATCAAGCCGTCGAACATCATGATTTCCAAGGACGGCCGCTCGGTCAAAATCCTCGACTTCGGCATCGCGCGAGTCGCGGACGCCGAGGGGCAGGGCGAGGAAGTGTTGAAGACGCATGTCGGCCAGGTGCTTGGCACGCCGCGTTATATGAGCCCCGAACAGGCGCTCGGCCGGGCCATGGACGGTCGCTCCGATCTCTTCTCGGTGGGCGTCGTGCTTTACGAGCTCATCACCGGACGCGCCGCTTTCAACGGTTCCAGCGCCGCGACGCTGGCGCTGCAGATCACGCAGCTCGACCCCGCGCCGATCGACGTGACGCCGGAATGCCCAAAGGGGCTGAAATTCATCGTCTCGAAGCTATTGTCGAAGCGGCCGGAACAGCGTTTCGCCAGCGGCGCGGCGCTGTTCGACGCGCTGAACCGCGAGCGCCTCGTATTGGAAGCGGCCGCGGAGGCCGGCAAGCGGCGCTTCTCGCTGCCAGTGCGCGTCGGGCTGGCCATCACGACGATCACGGCTGTGGCGCTTGCGGCCGGAATCGGCGCGGTGCTCGATCGCCAGTACAAGGCGATGGAGCAGGTCGCGATCACATCCGGCTCCTCCATCGTGTCGTTCGTCGCGAGCAATGCGGCGCTGCCGGCAGCGGAGAATTCGGTGCTGCCGGAGCAGGAGCGTGATTGGCTGCCTGTGCAGGCTTTCATCAACAGCGCCTCAAATGACGTGAACGTCGCCAACATGCAGGTCGTCGATCACGAGGGCGTGGTGCGCGCCGCCAGTGATCCGCAGCTCGTCGGCGCCCGCTATTTTCCGCCGCGCGCGCGGCGCATCATCCATACCGACAGCGGCGTGGCGGTCGCGTCGGTCCGCGCCGCCAACGGGACGCAGAGCTTCCGCTTCTCGCAGCCGATCATGTACGCCGGCCATCCCGTCGGCTTTGTCGACGTGAGCGTGCGCAAGACCGGACTGCAGAGCGCTGCAACGCTGTCTCAGGGGCTGCTTGTGGGGCTCGGCGTGCTGATGGTCGGCCTCGTCGGGTTTCTCAGCATTGCGGCCGCGAGGCTGGTGCTCAATCCCGTGCGGTCGCTGAAGACGGCAATGCTGGACGCCGCCTCCGGGAAGCACGACTTCCGCATCTCGCATCGCCGCCACGATGAGTTCGGCGAGCTGTTCGACGCGTTCAACGCACTGATGGACGTTCGGTCCGGCCCGAGCCAGGCGCCGGCCAATCTCGATGCAACCATGATCGCGTCCGCTCCGGCGCAGCCGCGTGAAGAGGGGGCCGCCGCATGATCACGCTACGACTCTTCAACGCGGCCGATCCGTTCAAGGAGCTGGAGAGCCGCGCACTCGCGGACAGCAGCATCGTCGTCGGCCGCGATCCGGGCGTCGACTGGGTCGTCAACGACGCCAGTGCGGAGATCTCCCGCCGCCATTGCGTACTGGCCTCGAAGGACGGCCGCATCGTGCTGCGCGACACCAGCGCCAACGGCGTCTATCTGGGCGACGAGCGTCTGCGCGTCGCACGCGACAGCGAAACCGAGGTCAGCGCTGGCGACACGATTCATCTGGGCCAGTTTATGATCGTGATCGACGCCTCGCTGGCTGTGTCGAACGTCAACGATGTTTCCGATTCTGAGGCGGCCGGCGACGGCTCCGTTCTCGACGCGCCCTTCCATGCGCCGCTGTTGCAGGATCAGGCGCTGAAGAGCGCGGATTTCGCGGTGCCGTCAGAATGGTGCGCGGGCGCTGCGCCGGCATCGCCGTCGCCGTCCGCCGCCAGCGCGCCGTTGACCAACGCCGCTTTGCTCGACGCCTTCTGCGCCGGCGCGCATCTCGACGCCTCTTCGTTCGCGGGACACGATCCGGTCGAAGTGCTGCGCCGCGCGGGCGCCATGTATCGCCAGATGGTGCTGGGCATCAACGATCTGATGACCGAGCGCACTTCGGTGAAGGCCGAGTACCGCATGGACCGGACCACAGTCGGCGCCGTCGACAACAATCCGTTCAAGTGGGCGGCGCCGCAGCGCGTCGCCGTCGATCTGCTGTGCGGACGCGACGACAATTTTCTCGCCGGTCCGGCTGCGCTGCGGGCCTCTTTCGAGGATCTCAAGAAGCACCTGCTTTGCCTGCTGGCCGGCTCGCGCGCGGCGGTGAACGCCGCGTTCGAAAACCTCGGCCCTCCCAAAGTCGAGGAGGCCGCCAAGCCGCTGCCGCTGGTCGGCAAAGGCGAGGCGCTTTGGCGCGCCTATCAGCGCCACCATGAGGAACTGGCCGCCGACGCGCGCGCCAATCCGGACAGCGCCGTGAACCGCGCCTTCAAGCGCGGATACGAGGCTCAGCTGCGCGCGCTTGACGAAATGGGGACGCTGTCATGATGGCGCAGGCACAGGCACTCTTCGCGCCCCGACCGCGCCGCCTCGCCGAGGCGAAGCATCTCGGCGCCTTCAAGTTTCTTTCGCTCGGCGTAAGCCACGCCGGGGGCGTGCGGACGCTCAACGAAGATGCGTTCCTTAATCGCGCCGATATCGGCCTGTGGGCGGTCGCCGACGGCATGGGCGGCCATGACAGCGGCGAGGTCGCAAGCGCGCTCGTGGTGGAAGAGCTCGGCAAGGTCTCCGCTTTCGGCTCCGCCTACGCCTTCCGCCACGGTGTCTGCGACGCGCTCATGCGCGCCAACGATACGCTCCAGGCGATGGCGGCCGAGCGCATGTCCGGCGCGATTGGGGCGACGGTCGTGGCTTTGCTGGTGCACCAGGGGCACTATGCCTGTGTCTGGGCCGGCGACAGCCGCGCCTATCTTTATCGCGGCGGCCAGCTGCGTCGTCTCACGCGCGATCACAGCGTTGTGCAGGCGCTCGTCGATTCCGGTCAGGTGCGCCAGGACCAGGCGCGCGCGCATGCAAGGTCCAACGTGATCACGCGCGCGGTCGGGGCGCACAAGGCGCTTGAGCTCGACAGCGTGCATGGCGGCATCCAGCCGGGTGATCGCTTTCTGCTCTGCTCCGACGGTCTCACCACCGTTGTCGACGACCGCGAGATCGCGGAACTGCTGATCCGCCCGCCGCTTCAAGGCGCGGCCGATCGTTTGCTCACCAAGGCGCTCTCGCGTGGCGCGCCCGACAACGTAACCGCCGTATTGATCGGCGCAGAACTCAGAACGGGAGGCGGCGATGCGCTGGGTTGATGTGAAATCCTATATCGGGCTCGACCGCCGCGGCGGCGGCAGCGGCTTCCGCATTTTCGATCGGCGCGGCCGCGCGACAGGCGGCGCGCCGCCTTCGCTTGCGACGGCGTTGCGGCAGCTGCGTTTGCGCTGCTTGGACACGCAAGATGCGGAGGGTTTGTCCGCATTCTGTGTCCGCGCGCTCGGCGTGATGCAACTGGCGGAGGCCTACGGGAAAGTCGATGTCGCGTTGCGGCTGACGGCGTTGGTTGAAGACCTCAACCAGCGCACCGACTATGAGGCGATCGTGGAAATGCTCGAGCAGGTCATGCCCGAGATAGAGGCCGCTGCGGCCTAGCACGAAATTGGCGGCGGCTAGGCCGCTGCTTCGCCCTTGTCCTTCGGCGCGAGCAGCAGGTACATCGCGGGCGTGACGATGCGGGCGATCAGCGTGGAGCTGATCAGCCCGCCGATCAGCACCATGGCGATGGGCGAGAAGAGCGGCGAATTTTCCAGGAGCAGGGGAATCATGCCGCCGATGGCGGTGGCGCTGGTCAAGAGCACCGGCAAGAAGCGGACCTCGCCTGCAGCTTCGATCGCGTCGCGCAGCGGCGCGCCCTTGGCCCGCATCTGGTTGGCGAATTCCACCAGCAGGATCGAGTTTTTGATCTCGATGCCGATCAGAGCGACGAAGCCGATCACCGCTGTGTAGGAAAGCGGTTCACCGCCGAGAAAAAGCGCGATGAGTCCGCCCATGATGCCGAACGGGATCACAAAAGCGACGACCCCAGTCACGGCGAACGAGCCGAACTCCAGCAGCAGCACTGCGAGCACGCCGAAGATGGCGATGAGGATGGCCGGACCCAGGCCGCTGAAACTGCGTCGCGACGCCTCCGCCTCGCCGCCGAACGAGATCGAGTAGCCTGGAGGCAGCCGCAACTGCTCCAGTCGCGCAGCGACATCGCTGGTGACGCCGCTGATCAGGTAGCCGGTCTGGGTATAGGCGCGCACCGTGGCGGTGCGCTCGCGCTGCACGCGGTCGATGGAGGCGGGCCCGCTCTCAAGCTGCGGGTGTGCGATCTCGTTCAACGGAGTCGCGCCACCCTGGTTGTTCCAGACGTAGAGCCGATCCAGCGAGGACACCGGCATGACGTCGTCGCGTGGCGCGCGCAGCACGACCGGGAACGCATCGCCCGCCGGATCGCGAAACTGCGCAACCGGCAGGCCGCCGACCGCGATGCGCAGCGTCTGATCGATTGCGCCGGCCGGCACGCCGCGCAGCGCAGCGGCGGCGTCGTCGACATTGAGGTCGAGGTCGATCAGCCGTTCGGCCATGGGATTGGAGACGTCGCGCGTGCCCGGCGTCGCGCGCACGATGCGCTCGACTGAGGAGGCGATCTCCGTCAGCGCCGCAAGGTCGGCGCCGCGGATGCGCACCGCGATCGGCGCCTCGATGGGCGGGCCGTTCGAGAAGCGCTTCAGATTGATGCGCGCCCCGGGATAAAGGTCGAGTTTCGCCCGCATCGCTTCAATGATGCGCGTTCCCTCCCGCGGCTCCCACTCATGAAAGCGTGCATAAATCTGACCGACGTTCGAGACCTGCTCGGGCGGAATTTCGTTGTAATAGATTTGCGGATTGCCGCGGCCGCTGTTGGCGAAGCGCCACTCGATCTCGGGGTGCTCTGCCAAAACGCTTTCCGCATAGGCGACGGCGCGGTCGGTCTCGCTGACGGCGGTGCCTTGCGGCGTCTCGATATCGACCAGGAAATAAGGGCTGTCGTTCTCCGGAAAGAGCGAGAAGCCCAGTTTGGGAATTAGCCCCAGCGAAAGCACGAAGGCCGCGAGGCCGATGATCACCGTCTTGCGTGGGTTGGCGAGCGCGATGTGCAGGGCGGGCCGATAGATGTTGTGAATGGCCCCCATCACCACATCGAGGAAGGCGTTGCTCTTGCCGCTTTCGGTGCGCGGCAACAACCGGCTGGCGAGAAAGGGGATGATGGTGAGTGCGATGAGCAGTGACGCGGAAATCGTCGTCACCACCGCCACCGGCAGCGATCGGGTGAAGGCGCCCGCGCCTTCCGGCAGGGACATGAGCGGGACGAAGGCGAGCAACAACGTGGCCGTGCAGCCGAGCACAGCCACATTGATCTCGCTTACGCCGGCGATGGCCGCGTCGCGCGGCGCCATCCCCTGCCGCAAGTGGCGCGCAATATTTTCGGTGACGACGATCGAATCGTCGACCAGAAGGCCCAGCGCCAACACGAACCCCGCGATCGAAAGCTGGTTCAGCGTGTAGCCGAGTTCCTGGATCGCCACGACGCCGATGGCGAGCGAGAGCGGGATCGACACCATCACCACGATCGAGGCCCGGAACCCAAGCGGCAGCAGCGTCAGCAATACGAGCGCGAGCGCTATGGCGAAGTCGCGTCCAAGATTGCCGAGCCGATGTTTCACCGTCTCGGATTGATCGAAGCCGCGCTGCAGATGGATGTTCGCCGGCAGCGAGCTTTGGAAGGCGTCGAGGCGCGGCCGGATCCCCTCGATCACGTCGAAAATGCTCTCGCCCAGTCTTGCGCGAGCGCTGACGAAAATGGCGCGCTGGCCGTTGAAGCGGGTGATGTGCGCCCGTTCGTCGTTCGACCAGGAAACGTCGGCGACGTCGCCGACCGTCATCAGCGAGCCGTCCGCCGCGCGCAGCGCCACACTGGCGATCTCCTCCAGCGAGTCGAACGAACCGGAAGCCTGCAGGTTGAAGCGCCGCCCGCCGGCTTCGACCGCGCCGATCGGCGAATCCACGCCTTCGCGCTGGAGCGCGTCTGCAACGGCGGAGAGCGGCATGCGATAGGCCGCAAGTCGATCGAGGTTTGCGGCGACGCGAACTTCCGCCGGCGGCGCGCCCCAAATGTCGGCCTGCTGCACGCCCGGTGCGCGCTCGACGGTGTCGCGCAGGCTCTTGGCGTATGCTTCGAGCTGGCGGAACGAGGCGTCGTCGCTGGTGAGCGCCAGCTGAACCACGGCCGACTGCGCCGGATTGAAGCGGCGCGTGCGGATGTCGATGATGCCTTGCGGCAGGCGCGGGCGCAGCACGTTCAGTTCGCGCACCACTTCGCCGAACTTCTCCTGCGGATCGACGCCCCACACGAACTCTACGGAGATGACCGCGAGGCCGGCGCGGCTGGAGGAGCGGATTTGCTGGATGTCCTCGATGGCGTTGAGTTGATCTTCGACCGGAATGGCCACCAGCCGTTCCATCTGCTCCGCGTCGGCGCCCGGCAGCACCACGGCGATGGCGACGCCGGGGAATTCGGTCACCGGGTCTTCGGACTTCGGGATCGAGAAGATCGCGCCGGCGCCGAGCGCGGCCAGCAGCACGAACAGGACGAGGCTGAACTGCCAACGGTCGACGAAGAAGCGTGTGATCGCCTGCATCAGCTGGCGGCCGCGATACGCACGGTTTCGCCGTCGCGAATGTAGGCGGCGCCGGCCGCGACCACGCGTTCGCCGGGGGAAAGGCCCTCCACGATCAGCACGCCGGCTTGCGTGACGCCTGCCGTGCGCACCGCGCGCCGGCGCGCAATGTTCTCGGCGTCGACGACATAGACGATGCCCTGATCGGCGCGCGCATCGAGCAGCGAGAGCGTCGGCACGATGATCGGCGGGGCGCTTGCGGCTGCGGTGGGCGCGGCGGCGATTTCCACTTCCGCCACCATTCCGCTGCGCAGATTTTCCGTCGCGGCGATTTCCACCTCGACTTCGAAGGCGCCGGTGCCGCTATCGCCCTTGGCGCCGACGCGGGTCACGCGGCCGGCGCGCGCGTCTGCTTCACCGCTCACGCGCACGGCAGCCGTATCGCCGGTACGAATGCGCGCCGCGTCGCCGCCGGAGACCGGCGCGCGCACCACCAGGCCCGAACGCGTTTCACCCAGCACCAGGACAGGTGCGCCGGCCGCGATCATCTGGGCAGGTTCGGCGACGCGTCGCAGAATGACGCCGTCCGACGGCGCGGTGATCGCCGCCGAATCCGTCGTGCGCTCAACCGCGAGCCGCGCTTCATCGAGCCGCGCCTGCGAAACGAAGCCACGCTCGAACAAGGTCTGCGTGCGCGCCAGCTCGCGCTCGGCGTTCTCGCGCGCAAGCGCAGCTTCACCGGCGCTCGCGCCGACGCTGGTGCGCCGGAGCGTCGCCAGGCGCTGGCCGCGATGCACGACATCGCCGGCGTCGACATTGATGGTCGCGACGATGCCCGGAGAGGTGAAGGCGAGGGGCGGTTCGCGGCGATAGCCGATGAGGCCGCTCGCGCGCACCGCACCGGCCGCAGAGAGGGGCGCGGCCTCTACGATTTCAACGATGGGCGTCTCGGGCGCCTGCTGTTGCTTCGACTGGCCGCCCGCCCCGCAGGCGGCGAGCGCCAATGCGGCCAACAAAATAAGGCTTCTGCCGCGCATCGAGGCGCTCCCATCTATCAGCTTGACAATGTCTAGCTCAAGCTTGACACTGTCAAGTGCGGGGACGATGAGGTTTTTGTGAAAGTCGCCGACGACCTCCGCCGCACGCTTTTGGACGCCAGTCTCGATCTCATCGAGACCGAAGGTCTGGAGGCGTTTTCCATGCGCGAGGTGGCGCGCCGCGCCGGTGTAAGCCACCAGGCGCCGTATCATCATTTTCCGGATCGGGAGGCGATCCTGGCGGCGATCGTCGTCGAGGGATTTGCGATGCTGCGCGAGGCCATGCGCGCCGGCCTCGAAGGCCTGCACGATCCCTATGACCGGCACAGCTCGCTCGGACGCACTTACATCAGTTTCGCGCTGAGCAATCCCGCACACTTCAAGCTGATGTTTCGCTCCGAACACGTGCGCGAAGACAAGCATGACGACGCGAAGGCGAGCGCAGGCAGTGCGTTCGACACGCTCGTTGAGGTTGTGAACGAGCTTGCGCGGGAAAAGTACGGGCGTGAAGATTTCGCTTTGGCGCTTACGTCATGGTCGCTCGCGCACGGACTTGCGACGCTGCTGCTCGAAGGCAAACTCGACGACCACTTCGGCAAGGGCAGAAAGGCGCGGCTGGCCGCTGCAGAGAGTGTGCTGAAGGCGTACGACGTCTTGGTCCGCAGCTGAACGCGGTGCGCCGCGATCGGTCGTCTTGCATAGGCCGGACGGCATAGTGCGTCGACTAGCGCTTAAGAAATATCGGCACGTACAGTGCCTAAAAGGAAGGCTTTACTTGCGCGACGTTATTTGCCGCGCATGGCGCGGTGCAATGGTTCGCACACGATATCGGTTTGGACGGCCACAACGCTGGCTGCGCCTATGCTCGCCTGCGCGATCGGTGATGCGGCGTACGCGCAACCGGGCGTCGAACTCGAGGCGGAATACACCGGCGATATTTTTGCGGTGACGTCGGGCGGCGCCGATGACGACGCCACCTACCTGGACAATCTCGATATCGCCGTTTCGCTTGATCTGGACCAATTGGCGGGTTGGCGAAACACCACCTTCTTCGTTCACGCGCTCAGCAATGCCGGCGGCATGCCCAACGAGGCGGCCGGCACGCTCCAGGGCGTCGATAATATCGAGGTCAGCCGCCATCGCGCGCGTCTTTACGAGATGTGGCTGGAGACGGAGGTCGGCGGCGTCAATCTCCGGGGCGGCCTCTACGATCTGAACAGCGAGTTCTACGCCAACGACTCTGCCGGGCTGCTACTCGCGCCCGCCTTCGGCATCGGCTCCGAGCTTGCGGCCACCGGCCCGAACGGACCGTCGATATTTCCTTCCACCGCACTGGCGCTGCGCATCGCAGCCCCGCTGGGAGAGCACAGCGCCGTGCGGTTCGCGGCGCTCAACGCCAATGCAGGCGTGCTCGGCGATCCCGGCGGCGTCGATACCGAATTCGATCGCGGCGCGCTTTTGGTCGGCGAGTGGGCCTGGGCGGGCGCGACCCGCCTGAGCATTGGCGGCTGGCTATATACCGACAAGCAGGACGACATCCGCGAGACTGTGCTGGGCGTTCCACTGCAGCGCCGTGCCGCCGGCGTCTACGCCACCGTCGAGCGCGCGCTCTCGGACCGCGCCACCGGCTTCGCCCGCGTCGGCGTCTCGGATGGAGACACCACGCCCTATGTCGGTGGATGGCAAGCCGGCGTCCTGATCACCGGCGTCGCCGCAGGGCGCGCCGATAGCCAGCTTTCCTTCGGCGCCTACCAGGGCGTCCTTGGCGAAAAGTTTCGAGACAACCTTCTCGACGCCGGCGTGCGCGCCGCGCGCGCCGAGACCGGCCTCGAACTTACTTATTCCGATCAACTCACGTCCTGGCTGCGCCTGCAGCCGGACCTTCAATTCGTGCTCGATCCGGCCGGAGACCGGGATCGGGAAGATGTCTGGACCGTCGGTCTCCGTTTCGCCGTGACGCCATTCGCGCACTGACCCAGGGGCAGGGACCCATGCTGAAGAAGTTCAATTCGCATCTCTCGATCGGCACGCGATTGTCGATCATGTCTGGCGTGTTCGTCGTCACCGCCGCGAGCTTGGCGACCGTCATCGGCATGGGGCAGGTCAATCAACTCAACGTCGCGCACGACGAGCGTGACGGCGGCGAGTATTTGAAGGCGATCTGGTCAACGCTGGACGCTCCGGCCGTGCAGATCGCCGAGCACGAGGCGTGGGACGCGCGCTTCGGCAGCAGCTCTCAATATGCGGCGTTCGCGGCCAGCGAGCCGGGGCTTGCCCGCCTCCAGGCGGCAGACGCCCTGTTGACGCAGGTCGCCGCGGGCTCAGGCATTACCCTGGATGCCGAATACACGACCTATTATTTGGGCGATGCGCTGAGCGCGCGCTTGCCTGAACTGCTGGTGCGTGAAGCCGAGCTCGACGCGGTGTCCGGCGCCTCGCCTGTCGAGTTGTCGGTCAGCCTCACCCGCTTGGATGACACGCTCGAGCAAGCCGAAGAGACTCTTCAGGCGGCCTTAAACAACGCGGGCGGCGATCCGCTCGATGGCTTGGCCGAGAAGATCACCGCTCTGTCCGGCGTCACCGAACGCATGATGCAGGAGGAGCGCGCAGGCGGCGGCCCCAACCAAAGTACGACGGAGGCGGACTTCCCGCGCATCGCGCATGACATCGCGATGAGCGGCGCCGACAACTTCACGCGCCTGATGGACGATCGCATTCACAGCCAGGAGCGGGCGCTCGCCCTGTCACTCTTGCTGTCGCTTGGCGGCATCCTTCTTTCCTGCGGGCTGGCGTACGCGACAAGCCGCGGGCTCGGCCAGCGCTTCAAGGCGCTGGGATACACGATGGATGACTTGGTCAACGGCAAGACCGATGTCGAGATCCCCTTCGGCGCCGATCTCCACGAAACCGGAAAAATCGCGTCGACCCTGAAGTCAATGCGTGAAGGCCTTGCGGCTCAGCAGTCGCTCGCCAGTGAGTCCAACGCGAAGGGCTCGGCGTTCACCGGTTCTTCCGTCGCGATGATGGTCATCGACCGCGACTTCAAGGTCACCTACGCCAACGACGCCACCAAGAAACTCTTCACCGACAACCTGACCGCGTTCCGCCAGCTGTGGCCGAGCTTCAACCCTGAAGCGATCATCGGCACCTGCATCGACATGTTCCATAAGAACCCGGCGCACCAGCGCCAGCTGCTGTCCGATCCCAGCCGGTTGCCGTACCGCACCGACATCAATGTCGGCGACCTCAAGATCTCGCTGAACGTGAGTGCGGTCTTCGACGCGAAGCGCAACTACGTCGGCAACGTTTTGGAATGGGACAACGTCACAGAAACCCGTGTCAACGCCGGCATGCTGAACGCGCTTGATCGCTCGCAGGCGGTCATCGAGTTCTCGCTCGACGGCAGGATCCTGAAGGCCAACAAAAACTTCCTCGACACCCTGGGCTACACGATGGAGGAAGTCCGCGGCCAGCACCACAGCATCTTCGTCGATCCCGTCTATCGGGCCTCGCCGGAATATCGCGCGTTCTGGGACCGTCTCGCACGCGGAGAGTACCAAGCCGACAAGTACCGGCGCATCGCCAAGGGCGGCCGCGAGGTTTGGATCCAGGCTTCCTACAATCCGATCCTCGATGGCAACGGCAAGCCGTTCAAAGTGGTCAAGTTCGCGACCGACGTAACGCAGGTCGAGCATGAGCGCGTGCGCGCCGAAGAAGAGCGCGCAGTCAAGTCGAAGGCGCAGGCGCTTGTGGTCGAGTCGCTGGCGAACGGACTGAACGCGCTTTCGGACGGCGACCTCACGGCGCGGTTGAGCACGCCCTTCCAGGCCGACTACGAGCAGCTGCGGACCGACTTCAACGCGGCGCTCGAGAAGTTGCAGCTGGCCATGGGCACGATCGTCACCAATGCCGGCGGCATCCGCACCGGCGCCGGCGAAATCAGCCAGGCCGCCGACGATCTGTCGCGCCGGACCGAACAGCAGGCGGCCAGTCTCGAAGAGACCGCTGCGGCGCTCGACGAGATCACCGCCACGGTGCGCAAGACCGCGGAAGGCGCAAAGCAGGCCAATGGCGTCGTTGCCGCGACCCGCTCGGACGCTGAAGCCAGCGGCCAAGTCGTGCGCGAGACGGTCGCCGCGATGGGCGAGATCGAAAAGTCTGCGAAGCAAATCTCGCAGATCATCGGCGTCATCGACGAGATCGCCTTCCAGACCAACCTGCTGGCGCTGAACGCGGGCGTCGAAGCGGCGCGCGCCGGCGAAGCCGGCCGCGGGTTCGCGGTCGTCGCCTCGGAAGTGCGGGCGCTGGCGCAGCGTTCGTCGGAAGCGGCGAAGGAGATCAAAGCCCTCATCTCCACCAGTTCGCAGCACGTCGAAACCGGCGTCGAACTGGTCGGCGAGGCCGGGAAGGCGCTGGAAGTGATCGTCAACAAGGTTGGCGAGATCAGCGGTCTCGTCGGCGAGATTGCCGCTTCTGCACAAGAGCAAGCGACGGCGCTGGCCGAGGTGAACACCGCCATCAACCAGATGGACCAGGTGACGCAGCAGAACGCCGCCATGGTCGAAGAGTCGACGGCGGCGAGCCATTCGCTCACGCAGGAAGCCAACGAACTCGGTGAATTGGTGGCGCGCTTCAAGACCGGTGAGCACGCAGCGCCGGTCGGGGCTGCCCGCACTCCGGTCCAGCCGGTCGCCGCCCAGCGTCAGCGTGTCGCCAAGTTCGCCGCCACGCGCGCCGCCGCCGCCACCGCGAAGGCCGAAGACGACTGGCAGGAGTTCTGAGCCATGCGCTTGCCTGCGATCCTCGATCTAAGCGCTGCCGCACCGCTGCTGGCGGGTGTGACGGCCCATCGTGGCGAAGCCATCGAAATTGACGCCAGCGGCGTTGAGCGGATTGGCGGCGTTTGTCTGCAAGTGCTGCTCGCCGCGAACGCCGCCTGGTTCAAGGACGGCCAGGACTTCGCCATCGTCAATCCGTCGGCGGGATTCTTGAGCGCCGTAAGGCTCATGGGAGCGGGCGAGAAACTGGGCCTGGGAGAAGCCGCGTGAGCAAGACCGTTCTCACCGTCGATGACTCGCGCGTGATGCGCGAAATGCTCATGAAGGTGCTCTGCGAGGCAGGCTTCAACGTCATCCAGGCTGATGACGGGATGGCCGGGCTCGACGCGCTCGCCGGAGCCAATCCGGACGTGATCATCACCGACATCAACATGCCGCGCATGGACGGCTACGGCTTCATCAATGGGGTGCGCAGCGATGCGCGCTACCGCGCCGTGCCGATCCTGGTTCTTTCCACCGAGAGCGCGCCGGAGAAGAAGCAGCGCGCCCGCGCCGCCGGCGCGACGGGCTGGATCGTGAAGCCGTTCAAGTCGGAAGCGCTGATTGAAGCGATCCGGCGCGTTTCCGCCTAGGAGGCCGCGCCATGGACGCGATGGACGCCATCAAGATCACCTACTTCCAGGAATGCGAGGAGCTACTCGCTGACCTGGAGCAGGGTCTGCTTGCCTTGGAAGCAGGCGAAGGCGACGGCGAGACCATCAACGCCGTCTTCCGCGCCGTCCACTCCGTCAAAGGCGGCGCCGGCGCCTTCGGTTTCGAAGCCCTGGTGGCGTTCGCGCACGTCTTCGAAACAACTCTCGACGACATGCGCTCGGGTAAGATCGAAGCTGATCCCGAAGCCATCAAGGTGATGCTGCGCGCTTCCGACGTGCTGGCCGACCATGTGCAGGCGGCCAAGGGCGAAGGTCATGTGGATGAGGCGCGTGCGAGTGCGATGTCCACCGCGCTCGCCGCGCTTTGCGCCGGCGCCGCCGCGCCCGACAGTCCATCGGAAGCGGCGGCGCCGTTGGCGCCTGCAAGCGATGATTGGGGCTTCACGCCCGTCCGCATGGATATCGAAGAGGTGAAGCCAGGCGGCGGCTGGACCCTCACGATGACGCCCGCCCCGGCCATGTACGCCAAAGGCCACGACGCGCCGATCCTGCTGCGTGAATTGGCGCGGCTTGGCGACGTCGAGGTCGAATGCGACGCGAGCGCCTTGCCTGCGCTTGAGGCGATGCAGGCCGAGGCGACGTACCTGACCTGGCGCGTCCGCATCCCGGCGGAGGCTTCCGAGGCGGCGATCCGGGACGTGTTCGATTTCGTCGGTGACGATTGTCCGATCACGCTTTCCCGCGACGACGCCCCCGCGGCCGAGGTGTTTGACGCGCCCCCGCTCGACGTCGCGGCATTGCTGCAATCCGTCCGCGCGCCGGAAACGGCGGCCCCGACCCAGGCCGCACCCGGCGAAGCGAAAGCGCAAAAGGCGGAGGCTGCCGCCACCATCCGCGTGAATCTCGAGCGTGTCGATCGTTTGATCGATCTGGTCGGCGAACTGGTGATCAATCAGGCGATGCTCGCGCAGCGCGTCGGCGAGAGTGAGCTGGCGCGTTCTTCGACCGTCGCCATCGGTCTCGACGAACTCGAACAGCTGACGCGCGAAATTCAAGATAGCGTGATGGCGATCCGCGCGCAGCCGGTGAAGTCGGTCTTCCAGCGCATGCCGCGCTTGGTGCGCGAAATCGCCGCCAGCACCGGCAAGCAGGTGCGCCTGGTGACGGAAGGCGAGGGCACCGAGGTCGACAAGACGGTGATCGAGCGCCTTTCGGACCCGATCACGCACATGCTGCGCAATGCGATCGACCACGGCCTTGAGACGCCGGCCGACCGCGCCGCGGCGAATAAGAACCCCGAGGGCACAGTTCGGCTCGCGGCGCTGCACCGCTCCGGAAGAATCGTCATTGAAGTGTCCGACGACGGACGCGGCATCAATAGACCGCGTGTGCGCGAGATCGCCGTCAATAAGGGTCTGATCGCCGCCGACGCGGTGCTGACCGACGAAGAGATCGACAATCTCATCTTCCTGCCGGGGTTCTCCACGGCGACGACCGTCTCCAACATTTCGGGACGCGGCGTCGGTATGGATGTCGTGAAGCGCTCCATCCAATCCCTGGGCGGCCGCATCTCTATCGCGTCGATTCCGGGCAAGGGCTCTACCTTCACCCTGTCGCTGCCGCTGACGCTCGCCGTCCTGGACGGCATGGTGGTGAGCGCCGCGGAGCACACCCTGGTCGCGCCGCTGACGGCGATCGTCGAAACCCTGCAGCCGAAGCCCGGTGAAGTGCGCCGCCTCGGACCGCATGCTTCGGTTCTCTCCGTGCGCGGCGCCTACGTGCCGCTGATCGATGTCGCGGCGGCGCTCGGCTGGCGGAGCGAGAACGAGACCCCGGAGGGCGGGGTCGTACTGCTGGTGGAAAGCGAAGTGGGCGGGCGCGCCGCGCTCGTCGTCGACGCCATCCAGGGCCAGCGCCAAGTCGTCATCAAGAGTCTGGAAGCCAACTACCAGCGCGTCGACGCGGTCGCCGCCGCGACCATCCTTGGCGACGGCCGCGTGGCCCTCATTCTCGATGTCGACGCTCTGATCGAATCCGGTCGCAAGGACCGGCCCGAAGTTCTCCCCTTGGCCCGTGCGAGCTGATCCATGGAAACCGAACACCACGACCAGACCCTCGAACTCATCTCCTTCCGCATCGGAGACCAGGAATTCTGTCTCGACATCATGGCGGTGCGCGAAATTCGCGGCTGGACCGTGGCGACGCCGTTGCCCCATTCGCCGCCCTTCGTGCGTGGCGTCATCAACCTGCGTGGCGCGGTTCTGCCGATCATCGACTTGAAGGCGCGCCTCGGCCTTGGCGAAGCGCAGCCCTCCGCGCGCAGCGTGATCATCGTGGTCAATATCGGCCGGCGTCTCGTCGGCTTGCTGGTTGACGCCGTCTCCGAGATCCTCGCGGCCGACATCAGCACCGTGCAGCCGATGCCAGCCGTGGGCTGCGACGTCGTGAGCCGGTTTCTCCGCGGCATTCTTCCCGTCGACGGGCGCATGATTTCGTGGGTCGCGCTCGACGGCATCATCCCAGACGAACAACTGGGTGAAGCGGCATGACAGCGGCGCTCGCATTCAAGGAAAACATCGTCGAAGGCGAGTTCGCGTTCACCGAACGCGACTTTCACCGCATCGCGACGATGGTCCGGGAAGTGTCGGGAATCCACCTTGTGGAGGCCAAGGCGACGCTTGTCTATTCGCGCCTGGCCAAGCGGCTGCGTACGCTTGGGATCCCCAGCTTCGACGCCTACTGCAAGCTGCTCGAAACGCCCGAGGGCGAGGCCGAGCGCAGCCGCGCGCTGGCGGCGCTGACCACCAACGTCACGCGCTTCTTCCGCGAGCCGCACCATTTCGATCACCTGCACGAGAGGGCTCTTCCGCCCCTGATCGCAGCGGCGCGCGGCGGCGGCCGCGTGCGCATCTGGTCGTCTGCATGCTCCACCGGAGAAGAGCCGTACTCGATCGCGCTGACGCTCTTCGCCATGATGCCGGACGCCGCGCAATACGATATCCGGATTCTCGCGACCGACATCGACCCCAACGTGGTCGCGACTGCGCGCGCAGGCATTTACAGCAACGCCGCAGTTGAGCCCATTCCGGCGGCCGCCAAAGACCGCTGGATGACGCGGCATGCAGACCGCTGGCGCGTGAACGACGAATTGCGCCAGATCATCCGCTTCAACGAGCTGAATCTCATCGGTCAATGGCCGATGAAGGGCGTCTTCGACATCATCTTCTGCCGCAACGTCGTCATCTATTTCGAGGCGGCCACCCAGGACCGTCTCTGGGCGCGCTTCAATCAGACGCTGGCGCCGAACGGGCGGCTGTACGTCGGCCATTCGGAGCGCATCGACTCGCCGGCGTTCGAGAGCGATGGGCTCACCATCTACAGGAAGGCGGGCGCGCGCGCATGAGCATCCGCGTCCTCATCGTCGACGATTCTGCGACCATACGCAGTCTCATCCGCATCTCGCTTGCGCGCGATCCGGAAATCGAGGTCGTCGGCGAAGCCGGCGATCCGCTGGAGGCGCGCGCCGCGATCAAGACCCTCAATCCGGACGTGATCACGCTCGATGTCGAGATGCCGAACATGAACGGCATCGAGTTCCTCGAGAAGATCATGCGGCTCCGTCCGATGCCGGTGATCATGCTCTCGACGCTTACCCAATCCGGCGCCGCGATAACGATGCAGGCGCTCGAACTGGGCGCCGTCGATTGCATCGGTAAGCCTGATTTCGACTCTCTCCCCGAGAAGATCCGCGGCGCCTCCCAGGCGCGCGTGCGCCCGCTCACAGAGCGCAGCGTGGCGCGGCCTGCGGAGAATTACCGTCCCGGCGGCAAGCTGCTGGCGATCGGCTCCTCCACTGGCGGCGTCGAAGCGCTGATCACCATGCTCTCGTGTTTCCCGGCGAACTGCCCGCCGACGGTCATCACCCAGCACATGCCGGCGACGTTCACCCCGAGCTTTGCGGCCCGTCTCAACCGCCTGTGCAAGCCCACCGTGGAAGAGGCCAGACACGGCGCGCCGCTTGACGAAGGGCGGGTTTACGTGGCCCCGGGCGGCGTCGCGCATCTGACCGTGCAAGGCGGGTCGCACCCGCAGTGCGTTTTGACCGAGGGCGATCCTGTGAACGGCCATCGGCCGTCGGTGGATGTTCTGTTCGAGTCCGTCGCCGCTGCGTTCGGCGCGCGCGCCGTCGGGGTCATCCTGACCGGCATGGGTCGCGACGGCGCGTCGGGCCTCCGGGTCATGCGTGAGCAAGGCGCGCGCACGCTCGGCGAGGACGAAGCCAGTTGCGTCGTTTACGGCATGCCGCGCGTCGCGTTTGAGATCGGCGCAGTCGAGCATCAAGTCTCGCTTTCGCATATCGGCGCCGCGGCCCTCGAGTTGTGCAGTGCGGTCGCCCGGAGGATCGCCTGATGCCCGCCGCCGCAACCATGCGCGTGCTCGTCGTCGACGATCAGCTGACCATGCGCGCGCTCGTGCGCTCCGCGCTGCAGGAGATCGGTTTCCGCGACATCATCGACGCCGGAGACGGTGAGGAGGGCTTTGCCGCTCTAATCGCGAAGCCTGCTCACTTGGTCATCTCCGACTTCAACATGCCGAAACTCGACGGCCTAGGCTTCCTGCGCGCGGTCCGTGCGCACCAGCAGTCGAGCAAGACCGCGTTCATCATGCTGACCGGCCGCGCCGATAAGGAACTTGTGCAGCGCGCCATGCAGTACGGCGTCAACAACTACATCATGAAGCCGTTCTCGCCTGCGATGCTGAAGGAAAAAATCGAGCAGGTGTTCGGCGCGCTGACGTGACGTCTGCAGCTGCCCTCCGGCGCCCAACCGAGCGCATCGTGCACGTGGTGCAGGGCCATCACGCGATCGTCGACGACCCCGACGTGGTGCTGTCGACGATCCTGGGCTCGTGCGTCGCGACCTGCCTTTGCGACCCGGTCGCCGGCGTCGGCGGCATGAACCACTTCCTTCTGCCGGGCGACGGAAACGCCGGCGGCGAAGGGCAGAAGTACGGCGTCAACGCCATGGAGCTGCTGATCAACGGCCTCCTGCAGCGCGGCGCGCTGCGCTCGCGGCTGCAGGCCAAGCTGTTCGGCGGCGGGCATGTCATCAACAACCTCTCCGACATCGGCGCGCAAAACGCAGCGTTTGCCCGGCGCTTTCTCCAGGTTGAAGCCATTCCGGTGGTCGGGGAAAGTCTCGGCGGCGTGCAGGCGCGCCGCATCCGCTATTGGCCCACGACCGGGCGAGCGAGCCAGCTCCTGCTTGAGCGGGCGGAAGTATTCGGCGCAGAGAAGCGCGCACCCGTTGAGCCGCCGGTCGAGACCGGCGCCTTGGAACTGTTTTGAGGTAGGACCATGACCACACCCATCGACAGCGAAGATTTCAAGGGCGTGCACGTGTCGACCTTGTTCGAGGGTTGCGCCGCGGAGCTGGAACGCATGCGAACGATCGGCATGCGCGTCGAGAACTCGATCTGCACGCTGGCGGGTCCGCTCGGACTCTCCGGAGAATATATCGAGGATCTGCAGCAGATGGATTTCCTGCTGCAGCAGCTTGCCGCCATCCGCGATATCCTCGCTGGCATGGCCAGGCAGCCCGGCGCCGACGCGCTGCTCGATGTGGCCGCCGTGATCGACACCATCGGCCTCAAGGATTTGAAGACGCGGCTCCTCGGTGAACTCGTGGTGGCCGACGCATCGGGGGGAGTCGACTTCTTCGACGACTCCGAAGCCGCATGAGCGCCATCGACCGCGACCAGAAGGTCAACCTGTCGCTCGCGAGCGTCCTTATCATCGACGCCAGCGCGCACAGTCTCGAAATCATGGTGCAGATCGTCAAGGGCTTCGGCGCCCAGGACATCCATCGCGCGCAAACGCTGACCGAGGCGGAGCGTGTGCTTCGGCGCACGAACGTAGATCTCATCCTCATCGACCCCGCCCTGAAGGATGAAGACGGCGTCGGCTTCATCCGCACGCTGCGGGCCGAGGGCAAGGAGCCCAATCGCTTCGTGCCCATCATCCTGATCTCAGGCTTTGCGCCGGCGTCCAAGGTCGGCGCCGCGCGCGACAGCGGCGCCAACTTTTTCATCGTGAAGCCGGTATCGCCGAAGGTGCTGCTGGAGCGCATCCTTTGGATCGCTCGCGACAACCGCCCGTTCGTCGCGATGGATGACGGCTATCAAGGCCCTGACCGGCGTTTCAAGTTCGCCGGTCCCCCGATCGGCAGCGACGGCCGACGCGGATCGGATCTGAAGGATCCGATCACCGACGCCAGCGAGCCCAACATGTCGCAGAGCGAAATCGACGCGCTGCTGAAGCCACAGAAAGTGTCGCTATGAAGGTGTTCCGTCCGGAAATCCGGCTGAAGAAGTTGCTCAAGATGCCCGGCGGCATCAGCGTCGACACGGCGCTGGATCGCGCCGAAGAGGGCGTTGAGAGCCTGCGCGAGTCCGGCGTCGCCGCCATCGACGAGAAGATCGGCCGCATTGCTCAATGCGCGCGCACCGGCGCCGAAACCGAGGAAGCCTACCGACTCGCAAACGAGATCTTCAATGAAGCCGGCGTTTTCGGCCTGGTCGAACTGAGTCAAGCCGCCAGCAGTCTGTGCAAGCTGTTGTCTTCAGAAGAGGGCGCCAGGAATGGCGCCGCCTTCCGGGTGCATGCCGATACGCTGTTGGCGTTGCGAAATCCTGGCATTTGCGGCAACGCTGCGAACCGTCGCGCCGTGCTCGCCGGCCTTCATCGCATCACCGAACGCTTTGCCGAAGAGGCGTCGGCTCAGTCCGCGTAAAGCACCTCCGGTGGCGCGCCCTGGCCGTCGAACAAGGCGGCGACAGGCGCGTCTCCGGTGCGCAGCGCCTGATCCAATCTCGAACGCTTGTCCGCGCCGGTGATGAGCAGCACAACGCACCCTGCGCGCGCGACCGCCGCACGCGTGAGCGTCAGCCGCGCCGCCGCCCCGGCTGCGCCATGCGCTCGGACCGCAACGACGGTTCGCGAGGAAGCGAGCGCGTCCTGCAATCCATCCGCGGCCGCAAACCACGAGGCTGTGTGGCCGTCCAAACCCATGCCCATAAGCGCGATATCGATCGCAAGCGGTGCGTAAAGGGCGTCCGCGCGGCTTGCAGCGTCCGCGAGCGGACCCGGCGCATACATGGGCGCCAACGCCGCGCCCGCGGCGAGGGCGGGTGCAAGCGAGGTGCGCAACAGGCCTTCGTTCGAAGCCGGGTCGCCGGGCGCCACCAGGCGCTCGTCGACAAGTGCGAAGGTGGTCTTGGACCAGTCGAACTCAATGAGCGCCAAGCGCTCGTAGGCCGGAGCGGGCGTCGAGCCGCCCGACAATGCGGCCACCGCATGCCCGCGTGCGCTGATGCCTGCCCGCAACGCATCCGCGAGACGCTCGGCCGCCGCCTGCATGAGGCTGTCGCGATCCGGGAACGTCTCGATTCTAAGCGTCATTTCTTTTCGAGCGTCGCGCGCAACGTGTCGGCGGCTTTGCCGCCCAGTTCGCCATGCGCCAGCGCGTGGGCGGCGAAGGCGCGGAGATAACCCAGCTTGTCGCCGCAGTCGTAGGTCGTACCTTCGTATTCCAGCGCGTGGAACGGCTGCACCTTCATGAGGCGCGCCATAGAGTCGGTGAGCTGAATCTCGTTGCCGGCGCCTGGGCCCTGGTCTGCGAGCAAGCCGAAGATTTCCGGCTGCAGGATGTAGCGGCCGCTGATGAAGAGGTTAGACGGCGCCGCTTCGCGCTTCGGCTTCTCGACCATGCCCTTCATCTTGAGCAGGCGACCGTCACGGCTTTCGGGGTCGATGACGCCGTATTGCTCGGGCGTATCGGTCGGCTCCACCGCGATAATGTTGCCGCCGACTTGTTCGTAGGCCGCCGCCATCTGCGCCAGGCACGATGGCTGCGCCATCATGATCATGTCCGGCAGCATTACTGCGAACGGCTCGTCGCCGATGATGTCGCGCGCACACCAGACCGCGTGACCGAGACCCAGCGCCGCCTGCTGGCGCACGAAGCTCATGGTGCCGGCCGGACGCAGACCCGCGGCCAGTTCGTTAAGCAGGCTGGTCTTGTTTTTCTGCTTGAGGCTGTCCTCAAGTTCGTAAGCGCGGTCGAAATAGTCCTCGATGGCGCCCTTCCCGCGTCCCGTTACGAAAATGATATGTTCGATCCCGGCCGCCAGCGCCTCGTCGACCACGTATTGGATCGCCGGCTTATCGAAGACGGGCAGCAATTCTTTCGGGATCGCTTTCGTCGCCGGCAGCACCCGTGTCCCAAATCCTGCCACCGGAAGGACCGCTTTCCGTAGGGGGCGGCGCGCTGTCGACGCACTAGTCATTGAGGGTCCCGTTTGCTGCGGCTGCAAACACGTTGGTTTGCGCCTGGGTTAGTGGTCTTTCGTCGGCCTGTGCGCAACCGCCGCAGGCGGCGCGATTCGGCCAATATTCAGGTTCGTTGCGTATAAAGCCATGCAAGAGCCGCGTCAGACGGCAGGTGGAGTGAGTCTCGGGTGACCCCCGTCACGGACAAAATGTTTTGCGGCGCCGCAAACTCGTAATTGCACCGCGACACCCCATCTGTTATCAGCCGCGCCCTTAAGGAGTTATTCACAAATGTCCGCCGCAGCCGATCGCGAAGCCAAGAAGCAAACCGCTCGCATCGTCACCGGTTCGTTCCTGCTGGGAATGGGCGCTATGGTGATGGCTGGTCTGGTTGTGCCGATGATCGCGCAGGGCGGACTGAACATTCGTGAAGCCATGGCCGCGACGGTCCAGCAAGAGCAGCCGCTGATCACGCCGCTCGACGTGCAGGCGATCGAGGCGCAGCTCGCGGAAGCCGACCGCGCGATGGAAGCGAGCCGCGCGGAAACCGACGCGGCGGTCGCCAAGTTGGATCGGCTCGCCGGCCGCTAACCCGGGTCAGAGCAGAGATTTTGGATCGGGCGTCTCGAAAGAGGCGCCCGATTTGTTTTTGGGCGAGCGAATAGGCGGATAGAACCCCGCGCTATCCCACACCCACACGCAGACGCCTGCAGGTTGGAGCGCGCGGCGCCGCCGCGCATTAGCGCCGTCGTTTCAAGCGCTCGTGCCGTTGCGGCGCGGCGCGCCGCGCTCCAACTGGCGAACACCGGTGCAAATCTATCCGACCGGCTCCGCCCCCGCGCATCATCGCCTCGCCACGCACACGGGAGATTTCGAAGAGCTCCGAAACTTTGAGAGGTGTGTTGGTGCGATCGGCGCGGCGGATTTGCGCTGGCCTTAAACAGCCGGCGAGCAAGCGGCGATGGAATTGCGAGT
>JBGAJJ010000003.1:0-685911 GCA_044224985.1 Terricaulis sp. | reverse complement strand
AGGCGGATGTGTTCGATTATGTCGAGCGGTGGTACAATCCTCAGCGGCGTCACTCGACGCTGGGCTATCTCAGCCCAATTGCGTTCGAGCAACAGGAGGCGTTAGCTTAGGCGGGCGTCCACTGAACCGGCAGCACTCCAGCGGTCGAGCTTCCAAACCAGAAGCACGTCGCCCTCCCGCAGATAGTCCAATGCTTTCGTGAGTTCTGGCCGATCACGTTGGGCACCTGAGGCGGTCTCTTGGAATATCTTCTTGCAGCCGGCTTTTCGCAACGCATCGACCTGGAGCCCCGTGTCCTGTGTCGCCGTCGAGCACCGGGCGTACCCCACCAAAGCCATCCGACCTCCATCGCAAATACGTCCCTGGAGGTAGTAACACGCTGCCTATGTTTCAAGAGAGTGTTTAGAGAGATTAATTCGCAGGATAATGGGACCTCGCGGCCAGCACGGGTTTTGAGAGGGCCAAAACGAACGTTTGTGCAATGGACCCGGAAATCACTCTCGGCACCGCAAATTTCTGTTGCAGGGTAAGCGGATTCCGTTTAGATGCCGGTTATCCAGTTAGTGGATGCCAAGGAGCATCACCTTGCCTCGTCAGACTGCCGTTCGAGATCGGACGCCCCGCACTATTCGGATGACCCCTGAGCTTGGCGCCACCGTCGAGCAACTGGCGATCGGTGAGCAGAGCACATTCAATGACATGGTTGTCCAGTTGATCGAAGAAGCATTGCAGATGCGGGCATTGAAGCTTGACCCGGCTGCTCGTGAGACTGCCTCGATCGCATTGTCGATCGTTGCCCCGAGATTGTCGGCCCTCGACCGAATTGAGCCCGACGTAGGAGGCAACGCCCGTTTGGTGCTGATCGAGTGCCTGCTTAGAGCAGCCATCAGCGACGCCACAGATCGGCTCTTAGTCCCGACGGAAAACACTGAAGCTGCGATAGCCCTGTGGAGCATCGCGAGGGAAATTTCCGAGGAACTCAATCTTGAAGGAGACGCGTGGGACTATCTGCAAAGCCTTGGCAAGAAGTCGCCGCCGCCCAATCGGGTGCAAGTTGAGATGCTAGGCGAGGCCATCGCCGAACTGAAGAAGAGGCATCTCGATCCGCACATGGCCGAGAAGGTTGAGGCCTTGGACGTCTACCTCGGTCTTGCCCGAGATGAGCACGAGGAAAGTTGGCGAGAACTGAAGCGTGAAGCCAAAGCAGCAAGGGACGCGGCGTTTCGAGCAATCAGCAGGCACGGGAATGACACGACACCATGATCGAGACCATATCCGATATCGAGTTTGCACGTGCTGTTGGCTTCCCGATCCGTCAAATCCGGCGGCTCATCGACCAACATGGGCTGTGCTTGAGGCTTAAGAGACGGCGTCGCCTTACAGCGTCCCACCAAGCCCAACTTCTGAACCTTCTGAATGCAAGTCCATGGCCCTCAAAATCTACCAAAGACCGTCGGGTATATTCCACCTCCGTGGCACGCACCACGGAATCCGCGTTGACGAAAGCACTCACACTCGCGTCCGGTCAGACGCGGACGCGATCCGCGAAAAACGCGAACGAGAAATCTTCGAGCAAATTGTCTTAGGGATCGCACGACGGCACTCATTTGCCGAAGCGGCCATCGACTACATGCAGAGCGGTGGAGAGTGCCGCTACTTGGAGCCCATCTTGGTAGCGTGGCTCCTTGTGGAGGGTCACAAGGTTTGCTTTGGGGAGATGTTGTTGGATGACATCGACCAATCTGTGCTCAATCAACTCGCGAAGGTTGTGAAGCCCGGCGTAAGCCCAGCCACACTGAATCGTGCGGTGTTTACTCCGGTAATGAGCGTTCTGAATTACGCAAAACATCAGCGTGCGAAGTTTCGATATTTTGGCCTAAGCGTTCGCCGTCCGAAGGTCGTGAGAGGGCGACCGGGATACTTGAACCCGGAGGATGTAGAGTGGTGGCTGGAGCGATCCCGACACCTGCGTAGCATTCTCACGGCCTACGTCGGAACAGGTTGCCGGGCGAGCGAGCTAATTAACTTGGAATGGAACGACGTATCGGTAGATCGGCGGTCGGTGACATTATGGGAGGAAGACACCAAGTCGGAGGCCGCTCGGAGTGTAGTCCTTCAGCAGCGTGTTCGAGCCGTATGGCCTGAACGGGGAATAGGGCGAGTTTTTCTGAATTCTGGTGGATCGCCGTGGGGTGATTACCGCACGATCAACACCTTTCTCTGGCGTGTAACGGAACGCGAAGTGCGGATTTCTGCTGACCGGGCAGACCATGCCGAGTTGAAGGAATTAAAGCGGCTTTGCCGAACCCTTCCGCCCGAGCAGCGACCACACAAGGAATATCAGGCACTGGTGCTGCGTGTGGCCGTCGAAAAGAATGTGCCGCGTCTGCATCTGCACGCCTTACGGCACACCTGGGCGACGTGGGCTTATGCTGTGACTCGGGACATCACCTGGGTGAAGGAGCAAGGCGGGTGGACATCCGTCGATCTCGTGCATCGGTACATGCACAGTGGCACCAGGGACCTGGGTGCGGTTGTTCAAGCTCACGGTTGGACGATGCGAGAAGACGCATCACCGATTTCGGTCATTGGGAAGAAGTTGGGAAGCAAGTAACGCAGCCACCGAAAGTGCTTGATTCGAAAAGCTTTCTTGCCTGAGGTGCTTTCCTTGCCAAGGTTGGGGTCGTGAGTTCGAATCTCATCGCCCGCTCCAGTTTGTTTCCGGTCATTCTCCGCTCAGCCGCTGTGCGCGGCCGTAGGCGCCGTGCGCGTCGGCTCTGATCCAGTCTGCCAGCAGACGCAGGTAGCCGTCGGTGATGCGCGTGCTGGTGCGCGAGCCGTCCGGATTTTGCACGAACTCGAACATGCCGTGATCGGTGTCGGGAAAGAGATAGAGATCGACCGGCTTGCCGGCGCGGATGAGGCCGGTCAGCGCGCGCCGCGTGGTCTCGATGGGCGCCTCGCGATCCTGCTCGGCCAGGACCCAAAGCAGCGGCGTGTCCAGTCGCTGCAGCACCGCGACCGCGTCGTAATCCCAGATCAGTTCAACATTGTCGAAGCGCGCGGCCCCGAGGCGGCGGAGTTCGCTTTCGTCGAGCCACAGCATTTCGCCGCTATATTCGCCGTGGATGTCGTGCGCCCACGGCTGGCCGGCGATCCGCTGGCGCACGCGGGCGAGATCGCGGTAGCCGTCGTGGAAGTCGCTGAGCAGCAGCCGCGCGGTGGCGGCCGACAGCTGATTGATGAGCGCCGTCGCGCCGGGGTCGAGATGGAGGGCGCGCGCCTCAGAGATCATCTGTTCGCGATCCTCTTCGATCGGCGACGCCACCAGGCCAAATCCAACGGCGACGAAGTCCGCTGGCGTGCGCGTGGCGGCGAGCGGCGCCACCCATCCGCCCTGGCTGCCGCCGAAGAAACCGCTGCGCGCAAAGCGGCCGCGCGCCAGCTCTCGCGCATGTGTCAGCGCTGCTGCGGCGTCAGCGGCCAGCAGTTCGAAATTCTGCGTGTACTCGCCTGCCGAGCCGCCCGTGCCGCGCTTGTCGTAGACGAAAACGGCGATGCCCTGCGCGGCGAGCGCGTAGGCGTAGGCGCTGTTGAGGGGCGATGTCCGCTCCGATCCGTGCACCATCACCACGAGCGGCCGTTGCGGATCGTTGCCGGCCGGTTCGATCAGACGCCCCACGAGGCGGGTTCCGACGCTGGTGAACGCGGTGTCGGTCCGGGTGAACGGCAGCGCGCGCCAGACGGCGCCCGCCGCTCCGCCGACGCGCACGCCGCCGTCGACGCAGGCGACCAAAGGATCGTTGTCGGCGGTGCTGCCGATGCGGCCGTCGAGGAACATGTAGCGCAGATCGGGCGCCGGGATGCGCGGGTTGGGGGCGAGCACGACCGCGTCGCCCCGGCCGTCGCCATAAGCCCCGGGCTCACACGCCGCAAACGCGGGCGCAGCGGCGATTCCGGCAAGGAGAAACCAGAGGGCAGCGATCGTCGGCTTCATGCGGCGCCTTTAGCGCGAAGCCGGGGGCGCCGCCACGCACGTTATCAGCCAAGAGGAACCGAACTGCGACAGCAAGCGCCTGCAGGGCGGCGACCGCGATTGATCTCGCGCAAAGGCAAGTGCGCGCCGCAGGACGCCAACTGCTGCATCAGCCCTGAAATCGAGGGAGCGTCCGCGCCATGTCCACCGCCAACTTGTCTCAACCTGGTTCGATCAAGGTGTGGGACGGAGGCGTGCGCCTGTTTCACTGGCTGCTGGTGATCGTGGTGGCGGTCGCGTTCTTGTCTTCCGAAGAAGAGAGCGCTCTCAATCTCTGGCACATTCCTGCGGGCTGGCTGGCCGCGGTGCTGATCGCGTTCCGGCTGGTGTGGGGTTTCGTCGGCGGCGAGCACGCCCGGTTCTGGAATTTCATTCGTCCCGCCGGCATCGGCGCTCACGTCGCCGGCCTGCTTGCTGGACGCGCGCATGCGAGCGCCGGCCACAATCCGCTGGGCGCATTGGCGGTGCTGGGATTGCTCGGCTTGCTCGCCGGCACGATCCTGACGGGGATCGCCGGCGGCGAAGACGGGCATGAGACCATCGCTTACGCGCTGCTGGCGCTCGTCGCCGTGCACGTCGCGGCGGTGGTGGCGATGTCGCTGCTCACGCGCGACAATCTGGTGCGCGCGATGGTCACCGGCCGCAAGCGCGCCGATCGGCTGCCGGGCGTCCGTGATGCGCGTCCGCCGCTGCCGCTGGCGCTGCCACTCGCGGCGCTCGCCGTGGCGGCGACGGCTTACCTGGCGGTCCGCATCGATCCGCTGGCGTTCACGCCGCACGCAACCGAGAGCGGCGAGCATGAGTCCGAGGCCTGGGAGGACGACGACTAGCGTGGCTGTCGAAATGCCGCCGCTCTTGGTGCAGAGTGGCGGCCCGTGAACACCAAGACGCTCACCGGCCTCAGCGAAGCGGCTGCGCGCGAGGCCTTGCTGCGGCATGGGCCCAACGCATTGCCGCGCCCGGGCCTGCGCGGGTTTCGCGACATCGCGCTTGAGACGCTGCGGGAGCCGATGTTCGGTCTGATGCTCGCGGCGGCCGCGCTTTACCTCTTCGTCGGCGACCTGGGCGAAGGCGCGTTTCTGCTCGCGGCGGCTTGCGCGACGGTCGGTCTGGTGGTGCTGCAGGAGGCGCGCAGCGAACGCGCGCTGGCCGCACTTCGCGAATTGGCGCAGCCGGATGCACGGGTGATCCGCGGCGGCGTCCACATGAGGATCGCCGCGCGCGAGGTCGTGCCGGGCGATGTGCTGCTGGTCGGCGAAGGCGACCGCATCTGCGCCGACGCCGGATTGCTGGCGGGCGATTTGCTCTCGGTCGACGAAAGCGCGCTCACCGGAGAGTCGGCGCCGGTGAACAAGCGACTGCTCCGCGACGGTGAGCTGGTCGACGCCGAGGCTTCGCCTTCCGCCGAGGCTTCGCCGCTGCTCTTTGCGGGGACCTTGGTGGTTCGCGGGCAAGGCGCGGCGCGGGTGCTGCGCACCGGCGCGCAATCGGCGATGGGCCGCATAGGCCGCTCGCTCGGCGAAATCGACCAGGGGCCGACGCCGTTGCAGCTGAAGGCCAGGCGGCTGGTGGGACTGCTCGGCCTCTTTGCGCTGGCGTTCTGCGTCGTGGTCGCGCTCGCCTTCGGTATGCTCAGAGGCGACTGGGTCGCCGGCGCGCTCGCCGGCATAACCACCGCCATCGCGCTCGTGCCGGAGGAATTCCCGATGGTGCTTGCGGTGTTTGTCGCGCTCGGCGCCTGGCGGCTCGCAAACCATAACGTTTTAGTGCGGCGCAGCGCGGTGGTCGAAACCTTGGGCGGCGCAACCGTGCTGTGCGTCGACAAGACCGGCACGCTCACTCAAAACCGCATGCGCCTGGCGCGCGCGCGCACGTCCTCCGGAGTCGAACCGGTCGGGGGAGAAGCCAGCGCTGAGGCGCGTGACCTTGTTCTGTGGGCGCGCCGCGCCTCGAGCGTTCATCCCGTCGATCCGATGGACCGCGCCATCCACGAAGCGGCCGCCGCGCTCGGTCTCGGCGATGAACCGGCGGTTATCGAGCGAAGCTGGCCGCTGCGCGCCGATTTGCCGGCGGTGACGCAGGAGTGGCGATTCGAGGGCGGCTTCATCGCAGCCGTGAAAGGCGCGCCGGAAGCGGTCATTCGGCTGTGCCGGATGGACGCTCGCGCCGCGGCCGTGTTGCAACGGGACCTGGAGGCCTTCGCGCACGACGGGCTTCGCGTGCTCGCGGTCGCAGGCTGGCGGGGTGAGACGCCGCTCGTCGAACCTCTCGAAACGACGGTCTTTCAGTTCGTCGGGCTCATCGGCTTCCTTGATCCGTTGCGCGAGGACGTCCCAGCCGCGCTGAGCAGCGCCCGCGCGGCTGGAATCGAGGTGATCATGATCACCGGCGACCATCCCGCCACCGCGGCGGCGATCGCGCGCGAGGCCGGCATCGATGGCGGCGGCGTGATGGTCGGCGATGACCTGGCGCAAACCGCGCCGCGGGCGTTGCAGGAGGTCTTGAAGCGCCAGCGCGTGTTCGCACGGGTGGCGCCGGAACAGAAGCTGGCAATTGTCGAAGCGCTGAAGGCGAACGGCGAGATCGTTGCGATGACCGGCGACGGCGTGAACGACGCGCCGGCGCTGCGCGCCGCGCATATCGGCATCGCCATGGGCAAAAAAGGAACCGATGTCGCGCGCGAGACTGCCGACCTCGTTCTGCTCGACGATGGGTTCGCTTCGATTGTCGGCGGGGTGCGCCTCGGGCGGCGCATTTTCGCAAATTTGCGCAAGGCGCTGATTTACGTCAGCGCCATTCACGTCCCGATCGCGGGGCTCGCTCTGGCCCCGATATTACTCGGCTTGCCGCAATTGCTTTTTCCCATGCATGTCGTGTTGCTCGAACTGGCGATTGATCCGATCTGCGCTTTGGTGTTTGAGAGCGAACGCAGCGATGAGGCCGCCATGAAGCGGCCGCCGCGCCGCGGCGACGAGCCTTTATTCGGCCGGCGGGAACTGCTTGAGGCGGTTCGGCAGGGCGCAGTGATCCTGATTTGCGTGCTCTGCGTCTATGCGTTCGCGGTTGCGACGGCGCCCGTCGAGCAGGCCAGGGGCGCGGCTTTTGCCACGCTGATCATGGCCAACCTGACGCTGGCGCTCGTCGACGCAGCGGGCGCCGAGGGCCGTCTGCTCGACCCTTCTCGTCGCATCTTCTGGTATATCGCGACGGCGTTGCTCACAGCGCTGACGCTTATTCTCATCATCGCCCCTGCGGGCGCCACATTTCATCTGAGCGCGCCGCCGCTCGGCTTGCTCGCCGCCGCCGTAGTGCTGGGCGTGTCCGCCGGCGGCTGGCGGCGTGTGCTGCGGCTGACCTAGGCCGTTGCGGCGCCCGATGCAGCGTCTGCACAATATCTGCACGATAGCTCGCACCCGACTGCACCGCGTCGACAAGCGCTCTGCATGGGGCGCGGGCATAGTCTCGGCTTATGCAGAACTCAGATCGAGACGAAACGGCGGCGGCCGTGGCGGCCAAGGCCGCAGCCCGGCGCCCGGAGAAACGAGATCGGGACCCCGCCCACCGGCGTCCCGCCGACGACGGACGCGAATGGCGGGGCGGGCGTGTGGGTCGCTTCGATGACGTATTCTGATCCGTGGGCCGCGCGGGTGCGGGGCGGTGACGGCGCAGAATCTGGCGCCTATAGTCGTGACCGGAACCCGCGCATGAACCACCGCATCCTGGTCGTGGACGACGACCCCCACATCCGCGACGTGATCTGCTTTGCGCTTGAGAAGGCGGGCATGACGGCGCTGACGGCCGAAGACGGCGCCAAGGCTCTGACCCGCATCGACAGCGATACGCCGGACCTTGTTATCCTCGATATCGGCATGCCGGAGATGGACGGGCTCGAAGTCTGCCGCCGCATCCGCAAGCGCGGCGACACGCCCATTCTGTTTCTGTCCGCCCGCAGCGACGAGATCGACCGCGTGATCGGGCTGGAGCTCGGCGGCGACGACTACGTCACCAAGCCGTTCAGTCCGCGCGAACTGGTGGCGCGGGTGACGGCGATCCTGAAGCGGGCGAAAGCGTCGCCGCCTCCGGCCGAGGAAGGCGAGGCGGTGCTGCGGCGCGGGCCGCTGTCGCTCGATGGGCCGCGCTTTCAGGCCGAGTACGCCGGCGCGCCGGTGCCGCTGACGGCGCTGGAGTTCGCGATCATGCGCATGCTGGCCGCGCGGCCGGGCATCGTGTTCAGCCGCGACCGGATCATGGACGTGGCCTACGCCGATAACGTGCACGTCTCGGATCGCACCATCGACAGTCACGTTCGCAATATCCGCGCGAAGTTTGCAGCCGCCGGCTGCCCATCCGTGATAGACACCGTCCATGGCGTCGGCTTCCGGCTGGGCGACCTCGGCGGCAAGGATTGATGTTTCCAGACAAGTGGCGGCCCAGCATCGGCATGATCACCGCCGCGGTGATCGTGAGCGCGCTTCTGCTGCCGCTGGTGGGGCTGCTCTTCTTCCGGCTCTACGAAAATCAGCTGGTGCGGCAGACGGAGTCCGAGTTGATCGCGCAGGCGGCGATGCTCGCTGCGGTTTATGCCCAGGAGATCGAGGAGGCGCCGGCGAATGCGTTTCCGATCGGCGCGCCGCGGCCTGCGCGGGACCCGGCGGTGGAGGTGGATGAACGCTATGCGCCAATCCTGCCGGCGCTCGACCTGGCGTCGTCCTCGATCCTGCCGGGGCGTCCGGCCCCGGTGGCGGCGGCGCGGCCGGCGACGGCGGGCGCGCTCCGCGTGGGGGAGAAACTGACGGCGATCAGTGCGAGCGCGCAGCGAACGACTCTCGCAGGCTTCCGTCTCCTGAACGCGGACGGCGTCGCCATCGGCGGGCGCGAAGACCTGGGTCTCTCTTTCGCGCAGCTCGCGGAGGTGCGCGCGGCGATGACAGGCCGCTTCAGTGCGGTCATGCGCATGCGCGACGAGGATACGCCGCCGCCGCCGATCTACTCGATCAGCCGCGGCACCAAGATTCGCGTCTTCGTGGCGTTTCCGGTGTTCGTCGACGATCACGTCCGCGGCGTGGTCTATGTCTCACGCACGCCGGACAACATCCTCCGCAATCTCTATCGCGAACGCAGCAAAGTGGCGGCGGCGGTGCTGCTGGTGCTGGCTGCGGCGATCGCCATCGGACTGGTGTTCGTCCGCACCATCGCCCGGCCGATGCGCGAGCTGGCGGCGAAAGCGGAGGAGATTACCTATGGGCGATCGGAAGCCATCGGGCCGCTGAAGCGGCACGGCACGCGCGAACTCGCGAGCCTGACGCAGAGCTTCATGACCATGGCCAAGCGGTTGTCGGACCGTTCGGACTATCTGTCCGGCTTCGCCAATCACGTCTCGCACGAGTTGAAGACGCCGCTGACGGCCATTCGGGGTGCGGCCGAACTGATGCGCGACGCGCAGAGCGCCATGACGGCGGAAGAGCGCGAGCGCTTTCTTTCCAACGTGCTGAAGGATTCCGAGCGGATCAGCGTGTTGCTGGATCGGCTGCGGGAAATGGCGCGGGCCGATAATCCGGAGCTCGGCGGCGCCGTCGAACTCGCGGCGGTGGTGCAGACGCTGCGCGAGCGTTTCGAGGAAACGCCGATCAGCCTGGACGCCGAAGGCACGCCGCCGCTCGCCATGTCGGCGGAGAATGCGTCGATCGTATTCGGCCACCTGGTCGATAATTCCGTGCGCCACGGCGCGACCGATGTGGCGATCACGGCGCGCGACGAGGGCGGACGCTTGCGGGTGAGTGTCCGCGACAATGGCGCCGGCGTTTCGGAAGGCAACCGCGCGCGCATATTCGATCCGTTCTTCACCACCCGCCGCGCCGAGGGCGGCACCGGCATGGGGCTGGGCATCGTTCGCGCCTTGCTGCGCGCGCATGGCGGCGATATCGCGCTGGAAAACAGCGACCACGGCGCGGCGTTCGTGCTGACGCTGCCGGTTGCACAAGTCCTGCACACAAGTTCCTGAGCCGATGCGCTTACGCGCGTAAGGCGATGCACGGCGCGCGCTTAGCGTCGCGGTGTGCTTGGTTTAGCGTTGCCCCGTGACTTGGATTGGAGCCGCATCGCGTTCGCGGTCGCCGTCGCGATTTTGGCGGCGCATCCGGTGCTCTGGCTGATCAACACCTGGCTCGACCCGGCGTTCGACTCGCACGGGTTTGCGTACTTCGCAGTTATGGTGGTGCTGGCAGGTTGGAGTTTCACCAGTCCGCTGAGCCACGGCGCGACGGAGAGCGACAAACGCGTCGCGTTTGGCTTGCTGGCCGCCACTGCACTGGTGCGGCTCGCTGGGCAAGTACTCGCGATTGACACGATCGGCGCGCTGGCGCTGGTGATCGACGTTTACGCGCTGGCCCGACTCGCAGGTCTGCACCGCCGGGTGCGCGCCGTGTCGCCGTTTTTCCTGGCCGCCGCGTTCGCCTTCGCGCTGCCACTGGAGCGGATCGTCCAGCGGCTGATCGGCTATGGACTGCAAGACATCTCCGCGCGCGGCGCATGCGGGGTGCTTTCGGCCGCGTTCGGCGACGTGCAGTGCGCCGGCGTGCGCATCAGTGTGCAGGGCGCGGACGTGTTGGTGGATCTGCCGTGCTCCGGCGCGCGGGCCATCATCGTCTTCGGCTTTCTGTTCACGATCGCCGCGGCTCTGGCGCGGCCGCGCTTCGGCATAGCGCTACTCGGCGGCGCGCTGGCGCTGGCGGCGGCGCTGATCGGCAACGTGATCCGAATCAGCCTGCTCGCAAGCGGCGTCGCGATCGGGCCGGACGCGCTCGGCTTTGACGTCATGGCGCAGCCTTGGCACGACATCGTCGACCTAGTTGCCCTGGGCCTAGTTGCGCCGATCGTCGTCCTTTGGGCGCGCCACGCTTCCACGCGCTCTGATGTCGCGCCGCCGGTTGTCGCCCCGAAGGCGGCCCGCGCATCACGCCCGCGTCTTTGGACCGGCGCAGCGTGCATCCTCATCGCCGCCGCCATCGTCACCGCGCCGCGGCGTCCCATCGACGTGGTCGCGCGCGATATCTCCATCGCAGCGCCCGAGCGTATCGGCGCTTATCGCGGCGCGCCGCTGCCGCTCACGGCGCGCGAACGCGCCTATTTCGAACAGTACGGCGGGGCGGCGGTGAAATCCGCGTACGGCCCCTACGCGTTGATGCTTGCCCGCACATCATCGCCGCTCCGCCACCTGCATGCGCCCGACGAATGCCTGCGCGGGCTGGGCTACGACGTCACCTACCTCGGCATGCGCTATGAGCCGGCGCCGAGCGCCATCTACCGCGCGGTGGCGCCCGATGGGCGCGCGTACCGCGTCGAGGTCTCTTTCCAATCCAGCTCCGGCCACACGGTAGCGAGCGTGTCTGAAGCCGTGTGGCTTTGGCTCACAGACCGCTCCACCGTCTGGACCGCCATTCAGCGCATCGCGCCCGAGGGTGCGAGCGCCTCCGACCAAGCCGCATTCGAAGCCGGCGTTTTCGCCGCGCTCGACCAGCCGCAGATGCGGCCCGCCCAATTTGCAGCAGGAGGAGGGAATGTTCGCTAGACGATTCGTCATTCTATTGCTCGGGAGCTTCGCGCTTCTGAGCAGCGCGGCAGCGCGCGCGCAGACGACCAACACGCCGCAAGGAGAAGAGATGCTCGGCGGCCAAATGCGGGCCGTCGTCAATGGCGAGACGCTGCAACTGCCGCTCGCCAACAGCGACTTCACTGTCAGCGTCGATGGCGATCTGGCCACCGTCACCCTGGTGCAGACGTTCGAGAACCCGACCGATACGCCGCTCAACGCGACCTATCTCTTCCCGCTCAACGAAGCAGCCGCCGTCTATGGCATGACCATGGAAGTCGGTGACGAAGTTGTGGAAGCGCGCATCCGCCGGCGCGAGCAAGCGCAAGCCGAATTCCAGCAAGCGCAACGCGAAGGCCGCGCCGCGGCGCTGTTGACGCAGCACCGGCCGAACATGTTCACGCAGAACGTGGCTAACCTGATGCCGCACCAGCGTATCCGCGTCACGCTGCGTTACGCGCAGACGGTGCCGCGCGTGGATGGGCAATATGAGCTGGTGCTGCCGCTGGTCGTCGGGCCGCGCTACAATCCGCCGGAGCGTTCGCCGGCTCTGCTGGTGAATGACGGGGGCGAAGCGCAAACCGCGACGCCGCGCGAGAGCGGCCAGTGGAATATCGGTCCACCGCCGCCGCAGCCGCAGGGCGTGTTCGGCTTGACGTTGCCGCGTGAGATCGCGCCGGAGCGCGTGTCGATCGCGGTCAACCTGGAAGCGGGCATGGCCATTGGCCAGGTCGTCAGCCCCACGCACGACGTGACGGTCACCGGCAGCGGACGCGAGCGCAACGTGGTGCTCACGCGGGGCCGCGTGATCGACAATCGCGACTTCATCCTGCGCTACACGCTCTCTGGTGCAGCAGTGCAGGCGGGTGTCGTCACCCACGCCGATGAGCGCGGGGGTTTCTTCAGCCTCGTGCTCGAACCGCCGGCTTCACCGGCCGAAAGCCAGATCGCGCCGCGCGAAATGGTATTCGTGCTCGATACGTCCGGTTCGATGGCGGGCGAGCCGATCGAAGCCAGCAAGGCGTTCATGATGCGCGCGCTCGAGAACATGCGTCCGGGCGATTACTTCCGCATCGTCTCGTTCGGCTCGACGCCGCGCGAGTTCAGCGCGGGACCCGTGCCGGCGACACGGGAGAACGTCGCGCGCGGCCAGGCTTATGTGCGTGGGCTCACTGCGGATGGCGGCACGGAGATCGTGCCGGCGATGCAGCAGGCGTTCTCGATCGCGCAACAGCCCAACACGCTCCGCCTCGTCGTCTTCCTGAGCGACGGTTACATCGGCAACGAGGCCGAAGTGCTGTCGTACATGGCGCCGCGGTTGGGGCAGGCGCGTGTGTACGCATTCGGCGTCGGAACCTCGGTGAACCGGTATCTGTTGAGCGAGATGGCGCGCCGCGGCCGCGGCTTCGCGCGCTACATCGACCCGACCGAAACCGCGTTCCAGGCCGCGACCGATCTGGCGGACCATCTGGGAAGCCCGGTGCTGACCGACATCAGCATCGATTGGGGCGGCTTGAATCCCACGGGCGTGACGCCGGCGATCATCCCCGACTTGTTCGCGGGTGAATCGCTTCGGCTCATGGGCCGCTTCACCGGCACGCGCACGGCGACTGTCACCGTGCGTGGGCGCATCAATGGCCGGGCGGCGACGCTGCCTGTGCGTGTCACACTTTCGGATCAGCCGTCGACGACCAACGCGACCAACTCGGCGATCCCGATCGTGTGGGCGCGCAGCCAGGTCTCCGATCTGATGCGCGACTATACGAGCCCCGCCGAACTGCGCTCAGCGCCGCTCAGCGAAAACGAGATCGAGGGGCGCGTCACGCAGCTCGGGCTCGACTACGCGCTGGTGACGCAATGGACCTCGTTCGTCGCCGTCTCGCGCCGCGTCGTGAACCAACGTCCCGGCGAAGCGCGCGACGCCAACGTCCCGCTGCCGATGCCGGAAGGCGTGCCGGAAAGCGCCTACGGGCAGGAGGTTGCGCAGTTCGGCGGCGCGAGCGCGCCGGAGCCTGGCTTCTATGCGCTGCTGGTGCTGTTGCTCACGATGGGCGCGCTGGGTTTCCGGCGCCGGAGCGTGATGGTGGTGCGCAAACGCTAAGCGCCGTCAAAACTTCGAAGGCGGGAGCGAAAGCTCCCGCCGTTTGTTATGGCGTCGTGCGCCGCGCCCGCAGCGCTTCCAGCAACGCCTTCGTCGGATAGTTCGGCGGCGCCACCCCCACATCCGCTGCAAACGCCCGCGCCGCGAGCCAGGTGCGTTCGCCCATGACGCCGTCGGCATTGCCGGCGTTGTAGCCGTTGGCGGCGAGCAGGCCCTGAAACTCCATCAACTCTTCGCGCGTCAGGCCGTCGGCGGGGCGGGGCCAGTCGAGGGCGCGTGGGCGGCCCTCGATGGCGTGCGCGAGCATTGCCGCCGCCAGCGCGTAGCGTTGCACGCCGTTATAGCTCTTCAGCGCCGCGAAGTTGTCGTAGATCAGGAACGCAGGTCCACCGGCGCCGGCGGGGCGATAGAGGCGTGCGCTGGCGTCGTTCACCGGGCCTTCCAGCGCATGCACGCCGGCGCTCTCCCATTGCGTTGTCGTGCGCACGCTTTCAGCGACGTCCGCGCTCAAACGACGATCGACGCGCGCTTCGATCAAGGTCGGCGCGCCCGCGACGTAGCCGTGCACTTGCAGATAGTGCGCGATGGAGGCCAGCACGTCGCCGCGATTGCCCCAGATGTCGATCAGACCGTCACGATCCCAGTCGACGGCGCTTTCGAGAAACGAGTCGGGCATGAATTGCGCTTGCCCGAGGCCGCCGTCCCAGGACGCCGGGACGACGCCGGCGCGCACGTGGCCGCTTTCGAGCATCTCCGCCAGCGCGCCGAGCTGGCGCTCGAAATAGGCCTTGCGGCTGGGGCGCCCGGCATAAGCGAGCGTCGCCAGCGAACGGCGCGCGTCGTAGCGGAGATCGACCGCGCCGTAGCGCGATTCCATGCCCCATACGGCGACAATGATTGCGGGTTCGACGCCATAGGCGGCGCTGATCGGCTGCAGCAGCGGCCCGGCTTCGCGCAGCAACGTCCGGCCGGAGGTGATGCGCGCCTCGGAAACCTGTGCGTCGAGATAGTCCCAGATGGCGGGGGTGTAGCCGCTGGAGGTGCGGCGATCGATGGCGAGCACATCGGCGTCGGGCGTCACGCCCTCGAACAGGGCGGCCAGGGTGTGCTCGGTGCGTCCCTGTGCGATAGCGCGCTGGCTGAAGCGGTCGCGCCAAGCGGCGAAATCGGGGTCGTCGGCCTGCGCGTGGGCGCTTTCCACGCACAGCACCAGCATCGCCGCCGCCAGGACATGCCCCCGCATGATCGCCACTCCCTGAGACAGCAGAGCGCGGCTTGCGGCGGAAGTCGAGCTAAACGTGCCGCTGGGATTGCATTGGAAAGCGCCTTACCGGGTGGCCGGGGGGGCGGTGCGCGGTTATTGGCCTGCGGCTGCGCGGTCGACCGCTTCAACAACGCGGGTGTCGACGGTCGCGAAATCCTCGCCCGCGCGCAGCATTTTCTCGGCGGCTTTGAGATGATCGGCGCATTGGTAGAAATGCTGGCGCTCCGCCTCCAGCACCGCCGCGGAAATGAGTTGCAGCGCCTTGCGGCGGTCGTCCTGGAGCGCGAGGCCGGTCAGCACGACGCGCAGCCGGCGCATCAGCGCGCCGAGCGCCGGGCGCTGCCCCGACGTTTCGTCCAGATGGCGGCGTTCCTTCCAGCGTTTCGGGCCCGGCCGCGTTCGGCGGTCGGGTCCAATGTAGTCCGGGTTATCGACCCACTTCGAACTCATCGTATCTGAACGTAACTCACAAGACGGCTAATGCGGCGTTAGCGATGCGGCACCGCGATCCGCCGCGCTATTTCGCAGGCGGGCGGATGAGGCCTTCCTGCGCTGCGCTTGCAACCAGCACGCCGTCCTCGCGATAAATCGCGCCGCGGTTGAAGCCGCGTGCGCCACCGGCGAACGGGCTGTCCTGCACGTAGAGGTGCCAGCGCGAAAAGTTGGTGGGCCGGTGGAACCAGAGAATGTGATCGAGGCTCGCGGTCTGCGCGCCGGACATCCACGAGACCGCATGCGGACGCATGGCCGTGCCGAGCAGGGAATAATCTGAGGCATAGGCGAGCAGCGCCTGGTTCAACGAGATATCGTCGCCGGCGTCCTCGCGGGCGCGGAGCCAGACCATCTGATCGGGGGCCGCTCGTCCCGGCTTCATATACGCGAGCGGATCGATGGCGCGCATCTCGATCGGGCGGCGGCGCAGCCAGCGTTTATGTTGCTCGGGGACGTTCGCCAGCTCTTCGGTGACGCGCATGAAGTCGTCGGGAAGCTCGTCCGGCGGGGTTGCGGCCGGCATCGCGCTTTGGTGCTCGTAGCCGTCCTCCTGGATCTGGAAGGAGCAGGCCATATTGAAAATCTGCTCGCCCTTCTGGATCGCGATGACCCGCCGCGTGGTGAAGCTCTTGCCGTCCCGAGACCGCTCGACCTGGTAGAGCACGGGCAGGGTCGGATCGCCGGGGCGAATGAAATAGCTCTGCAGCGAGTGACAGATGCGGCCTTCGACGGTGCGGTAGGCGGCCGTCAGCGCCTGCGCCACGACCTGGCCGCCGAAGATGCGCTGCCGTTCCTCGGGGGGCGACACGCCGCGAAAGAGGTTCACCTCGATTTGCTCGAGCGTCAGCGTGGCGATGAGTTCGTCCATGATCGAAGACATGGTCACGGGATATTGCGCGGCGCCGCAGTGCACAAGGCGCGCATTGGCAAAGCAGCCTTGGGCGGATGGCGGCGCTTAGGGAAGGAGCGACCCGTCAGCGGCGCACCAAGGCTCGCGCCGGCCGCGCCACGGGCGCGCCAAACCCTGCGAGATGAGGGTTTCGCCCAAATCTGCCCCGTCCACGCGCACGAAGGCGATGGTGCGGCCGTAGCGATCGATGCGTCCGGTCGGGCGGATGTCGAATGACTGCGCGCTGGCGATGAGCATGCGCACGCGTGCGGTGGCGCGCGCGCCGGCGTCGCGCTCGGCGGTGCAGCGGGCGCGCGGCCCGGTTTCCGGCGTGTCGATGTTCTCAAGGCGATAGGTGACGTCGGCGGCCTGATCTTCGATGGTGTCGCCGTCGATCACGCGGATCGCGCTGGTGAGCACGCTCAGTTCAGAGTCGGCGTGCGCGCTTGGCCGGGGCGCCAGGAAAAGCAGCGCCGCGATCGCCAGACCGATCCCGAGTGCTTTGACAACGAACGGAATTTCCCATGAACGCGCAGTCGCCATGGGATGAGAAGGCAGGTGGAATCGTCACCAACTCGTAAAGACGCACACGGCGCACCGAAAGCGCCGCGCTTTCAAGTGCTTCCGGACCCTGTGCGTGCGTGTGCGGCGGCTTCGCCGCGCTGGCGGCGGTAGCCGCGCGCCATCGCGGGCGCCAATTCCATGACGGTATGAAATTGTGCAACGAGCCGGAACTTGTTTCGACCGCGCGCACTTTTGCTCTCGGAACACGCAGCCAAATCATGGCATGCTCGCGCGCGCCGGGGCGGAACATGCGCTACACTCCGCCTTGGAACACTCTTACGAGCGCCTGATTTGCATGGCGTTTTGGTAAGCGTCGAGCGCCGCCGTTCTCACGAGGGCGAGCAGGCGGGGGCGCTGACGGAGGTACGATGTCTGAGGATATCTTTCGCACCTATGCGCGCTCCTTCGAGCAGCGGCGCGAAGCGGAAATGTCGGTCCAGGATTTTCTCGCGCTCTGCCGGGACGATCCGATGGCGTACGCGAGCGCGCACGAACGTCTGCTGAAGGCGATCGGCGAGCCGAAAATGGTCGACACTGCGAAGGACGCGCGTCTCGGCCGCATCTTCATGAACCGCACGGTGCGGTTCTATCCGGCGTTCGCCGAGTTTTACGGCATGGAAGAGACGATCGAGCGGATCGTCGCCTTCTTTCGCCACGCCGCCCAGGGCTTGGAAGAGCGCAAACAGATTCTCTACCTGCTCGGTCCGGTCGGCGGCGGCAAATCCTCTCTCGCCGAGCGCCTGAAGGCGCTCATGGAGGTGGAGCCCATCTATGTGCTGAAGGCCGGCGACGAGATGAGCCCGGTGTTCGAGCACCCGCTCGGACTGTTCGATCCGACGGTCTGGGGCCAGCGTCTCGAAGACGAGTATGGCATCCCGTCGCGCCGTCTCTCGGGCCTCATGAGCCCGTGGTGCGTGAAGCGCCTGGACGAGTTCGGCGGCGACATCACCCGATTCCGGGTCTGCAAGGTGATGCCCTCGCGCCTGCGCCAGATCGGCATCGCCAAGACCGAGCCGGGCGACGACAACAATCAGGACGTCTCCTCGCTGGTCGGCAAAGTCGACATCCGCAAGCTCGAACTGCACGCGCAGAACGACCCGGACGCTTACTCGTATTCAGGCGGCCTGAACCGCGCCAACCAGGGCATCCTCGAATTCGTCGAGATGTTCAAAGCGCCGATCAAGATGCTGCACCCGTTGCTGACCGCGACGCAGGAGCAGAATTACGTCGGCACCGAGAATATCGGCGCGATCCCGTATCAAGGGATCATCATGGCGCACTCGAACGAAGCAGAGTGGCAAACGTTCAAGAACAACAAGAACAACGAAGCCTTCATCGACCGCATCTTCGTGATCAAGGTGCCGTACTGCCTGCGCGTGCAGGAGGAGCAGAAAATCTACGAGAAGCTGATCCGCGGCTCCGAACTGGCCGAAGCGCCGTGCGCGCCGGGCACGCTGGAAATGCTGGCGCGCTTCTCGGTGCTGTCGCGCCTGAAGGAGCACGAGAACTCCAATTTGTTCGCGAAAATGCGCGTCTATAACGGCGAGAGCCTGAAGGAAGTCGATCCCAAGGCGCGCACGCTGCAGGAATACAAGGACGCCGCCGGCGTCGATGAGGGCATGGACGGGATCTCGACGCGCTTCGCGTTCAAGGTGCTGGCGGCCACCTTCAACCACGACACCACTGAAGTCGCCGCCGATCCGGTGCACCTGATGTACGTGCTCGAGCAGAACATCCGGCGCGAGCAATATCCGCAGGAGACCGAGAACCGGCTGCTGGAGGCGATCAAGGCGGAGCTCGGGCCGCGCTATGCGGAGTTCATCGGTCACGAAATCCAGAAGGCGTATCTGGAGAGCTATCACGACTACGGGCAGAACCTGTTCGACCGTTACGTCGACTATGCCGACGCCTGGATCGAAGACATCGACTTCAAGGATCCGGACACCGGTCAGCTGCTCAATCGCGAACTGCTCAACCAAGAGCTCTCGAAGATCGAAAAGCCGGCCGGCATCGCCAATCCGAAGGATTTCCGCAACGAGGTGGTGAAGTTCACGCTGCGCGCGCGTGCGGGCCATGGCGGCAAGAATCCGTCCTGGACGTCGTATGAGAAGATCCGCGAAGTCATCGAACGGCGCATGTTCTCGCAGGTGGAAGATCTGCTGCCGGTGATCAGCTTCGGCTCCAAGAAGGACACCGAGTCCGAGAAGAAGCACGATGAGTTCGTCTCTCGCATGACCGAGCGCGGCTACACCGAGCGGCAGGTACGCCGTCTCGTCGAGTGGTACATGCGAGTGAAGCAAGCCGGATAAAGGCGCCCATGCAGATCATCGACCGGCGCCTGAATCCCGGGGGGAAGAGTTTCGCCAACCGCCAGCGCTTCCTGCGCCGCGCCCGCGCGCAGGTGCGCAAGGCGGTGCGGGAAGCCTCCAGTTCGCGCTCGATCAAGGATGCCGGCAAAGGCGGCGAGGTCTCGATACCCGCCGGCGGCGTGCACGAGCCGTTCCTGCACAAATCCAACCGCGGCGGCGTGCGCGACTATCTCCTGCCGGGCAACAAGAAATACGTCGAACGCGACACCATCCCGCGGCCCGAGCAGCAGGGCGGCCAAGGTTCGAAGGCGAGCGACTCGGGTGATGGCGAAGACGAATTCCGCTTCGCGCTGTCGGACGAGGAGTATCTCGATCTCTACCTTGAAGATCTTGAGTTGCCCGATCTGGCCAAGCGCCAGGTCGCCGGCGTTGAATCTCTTCAATGGCGGCAAGCGGGCTACTCGACCGCCGGCCCGCCGTCGCGGATTTCAGTGCCGCGCACTCTGAAGCATTCGATGTCGCGCCGCATCGCGCTGAAGCGGCCGAAGTCGGACGAGATCAACGCGCTGCGCGAAGAAATCGAGCGGCTCGAGCGCGAGGGCGGTCATTTCGACGAACTGGCGCCGCTGCGTGCGCAGTTGGAAGCGCTCATTCTGAAATCCAAGCGCATCCCGTACATCGATCCGGTTGACGTTCGTTATCGCCGTCTTGAAGCGACGCCGAAGCCGATCGCGCGCGCGGTGATGTTCTGCCTGATGGACGTCTCCGGCTCGATGAACGAGCACATGAAGGATCTGGCGAAGCGCTTCTATTCGCTGCTCTACCTTTTCCTCACGCGCCGTTACGAGCACGTCGAAGTCGTGTTCATCCGCCATACGCACGAAGCGTCGGAAGTGGATGAGCAGACGTTCTTCTATTCGCGCGAAACCGGCGGCACTGTCGTCTCGACCGCGCTCTTCAAGATGGCCGAGATCATCCGCGACCGCTTCCCGGTCAGCGAATGGAACATCTACGCCGCGCAGGCTTCGGACGGCGACAACACGTCGAGCGACAACGCCGTGGTTCTGGGGCAGCTCAGAGACGTGATCCTGCCGATCTGCCAATATTACGCCTATGTCGAAGTCGGCATGGACGACGAAGACGACAGCCATTCCGGCGGCGAGCCCAGCACCAATCTCTGGCGCGCGTACCGGCGCGTCTCTGCCGATGCGCCGTTCGCGATGCGCAAGGTGCGTCACCGTCGCGACATCTATCCCGTGTTCCGTGAATTGTTCTCGCGCCGGCCAGAAGGGGCGAGCGCGGAAGGAGTGGGCGCATGAGCGCGATCGTTCAGCCCAAATCCGAACTGCTGTTCACCGGACCCGACTGGGATTTCGATCTCATCCGCCGCGTCCACGACGCCTGCGGCGAGATCGGCATCAAGGAGATGGGGCTCGATCCCTATCCCAATCAGATCGAGGTGATCACCACGGAGCAGATGCTGGACGCCTATGCGTCGACCGGCATGCCGCTCTTCTATCGCCACTGGAGCTTCGGCAAGCACTTCGCGCGTAACGAAGCCATGTACCGCAAGGGTTATCAGGGTCTCGCCTACGAGATCGTCATCAACTCCAACCCATGCCTCGTCTACATCATGGAGGAAAACTCCGCCACGATGCAGACCTTGGTGCTGGCGCACGCGGGCTACGGCCATAGCCACTTCTTCAAGAACAATTACGTCTTCAAGCAGTGGACCGACGCCGACGGCATCTTGGACTATCTCGAATTCGCGCGCGGTTTCATCGCCAAGTGCGAGGACCGCTTCGGCCAGGAAGAGGTCGAGCGCGTGCTCGACGCCGCGCACGCGCTGCAAAGCCACGGCATTCATCGCTTTCCCCGGAAGCGTATGCCGGATTTGCGTTCTGAGGAGCGCCGTGCGGAGGAACGCCGCCTGCATGGCGAGCAGCTGTTCAACGACCTGTGGCGCACCGTGCCAGAAGGCAAGAAGCCGAAGCCGGGCAAGGACGAGGACGAACGCCGCCGCGCCATCTTGGGCCTGCCGGAAGAGAACCTGCTCTATTTTCTGGAGAAGACCGCGCCGCGCCTGCAAGGCTGGCACCGCGAAATCCTGCGCATCGTGCGGCTTATCAATCAGTATTTCTATCCGCAGCGGCAGACCAAGGTGATGAACGAGGGCTGCGCCACATTCGTGCACCATCGCATCATGAACCGCCTGCACGAGAAGGGGCAGATCGACGACGGCTCGTTCCTGGAATTCATCCATTCGCACACGGGCGTGGTGATGCAGCCCGACTTCGACGATCGCCGCTATTCCGGCATCAACCCGTATGCGCTGGGCTTCGCCATGTGCTGCGACATCGAGCGCATCTGCACCAAGCCCACCGAAGAAGATCGCGAATGGATGCCGGACATCGCGGGCAACGGCGATCCATACGGCACATTGCGCGACATTTGGGCCAATTATCGCGATGAGAGCTTCGTCTCGCAATACCTCTCGCCCGCCTGCATCCGCGACTTTGGCTTCTTCCGCGTCGTCGACGACGAGGACGTGGACGAGATGGAAGTGTCGGCCATTCACAACGAGCGCGGCTATCGCGAGATCCGCCGCGCGCTGTCGAAGCATTATGACGTCGCCTACCGCGATCCCGACATCAACGTCATCGACGTCGATCTCGCGGGGGACCGGAAACTCATCCTGCAGCACCGCGTGCTGGACGGCGTGCTGCTGGAAGAGAACGATACGGCCAGAGTGCTGCAGCACGTCGCCGACCTCTGGGGTTACGATGTGAAGCTCTCCGAGATCGACGAGAACGGGGACGTGCTGGGCGAGCACACAGCTCAGCCGCGGCGGCTTTTCGCCTGACCTCGGGTCGGCGCGCTAGCGCCGGCGCAATGTGACGACGCCGAATGTGTCGCGCTGATCACCTCGAACGTTGACCATTCGCCATTCCCAGCTGTCGTCGCCGCGGTTGAACGTGAACGTGTTGGTGAAGAGAAGTGCGCCGTCCCGGTCGCGGAATTCGAACGGGATCGCATCCACGGCTTCACCGGCGACGCAGGTCACATCGCCCGTCGCGACCTCGGTGTTGTCGAGCCATATGCAGACATACTGATTGCGGCTTTCCAGCCAGCCCACGTAGATCGTCGCTTCGTAAGCCGGCCGGCCGTCCTCACCGAGCTCGCGCGACACCTCGTCCAGGCGCACATAATTGCGTCCGAGAACACGGATTGCTTCGACGTCATGCGTCGTTTGTCGCCCCGCAATGACGCCAGTCAGCACCCAGCTTCCAACTATTCGGCCGAGCAAATCCTCATGCACCGAGGCGGTGACCTCGGATGGCGGTCGCGTTGCAACCGTCTGAGCGCATCCGGCGAGCGCCAGAGCCGCAATCGTCAGACACAAATTTCGAACCATGGCGATCTCCCGCGTGCGACACGGTTACGCCGAAGCTGCGGGACTTGCGAGCACGTTCGGAATTCGTACGTCGGCTGAGCGGATATCACCCGCCGCCGATGATGTCCCACTCCGCGCCGATGCCGGAGAGGCCGCCCGAGCCGATGATGCTCGTCCCGTCCAGCAGCCAGACGTAGACCGTGCCGTCACTACGCTGCCAGAGGATGTCGTCGCGTCCATCGCCGTTGTAATCGCCTATGTTGTGAAGCTCCCATTGTGACGGGCTGGCGGCGCCGACATTGGCGGAGGCCGTGACTGTTGCGCCGTCCATGCTCCATACCCGCACGGTCCCATTGCTGGGGCGTTGCAGGATGATGTCATCCCGGCCGTCGCCGTTGGTGTCGCCGATCCCTTCGACCATCCAGTCCAGTCCGATGGCGACGCTGGTGTAGCTTGCATCGGCGATGGTCGCGCCGTTCATTTGCCAGATCACCATCGCGCCGGTGTCGCCGCTCCGCCACAGGAAGTCGTCGCGCCCGTCGCCGTTGAAGTCGCCCACGCCTGCCATCTGCCATTCCGAGGGCAGCGCCGTGACGAGCGCCGGGGAGGAGATCGCAGAGCCGCTCATATTCCAGAGGTAGACGATGCCGTCGTTGCGTTGCCAAGCGAGATCGTCGGTGCCGTCGCCGTTGAAATCTCCCGCCCCGAGGAAGGACCATTCGGCGCCGATGCCGGCCAATGCTGAGGCGGAGCCGAAGCCGCCGCTCGCATTCATGTTCCACGCGTAGACCAAGCCGTCATTGCGTTGCCAAATGATGTCGGCGCGGCCATCGCCGCCGATGTCGCCCGTGCCGAGCGCGGTCCACTCGGCGCCTGCCGCCGGCAAGAAGGTGGCGGTGTTGATCGTCGTGCCGGTGACATCCCAACTCGCCATGATGCCGTCATTGCGGCGGAACAGAACGTCGGATGTGCCATTGCCCGAGAACGAGCGCGCTGCGGCGTCGAGGTGAACGTCGCGATCGGTAAAGTGCAGGTATTCGACGACGCTCAGCGTATCGACGCCGTCCGCCCCTGCGGTCACGGTCCAGGTGCCATCGGGGTGGCGCACCCAGGTTGCGGCGGTGGAGGCGACGGAGAAACTGGCGTAGTCGATTCCATCGCCGCCGATGAGAATGTCGGCGCCGCCTCCGCCGGCGAGCGAGTCAGCGCCGTTGCCGCCGTGGATCGTATTGGCCGCGCCGTCCCCGGTCAGCGAGTCATTGAAACGTGAACCCTGCAGATTCTCGATACTGATGAGCGTATCCGTTCCCGCGCCGCCGGTGTTTTGCGCCCCGGCGATAGCGAGTGAAACGGTGACCCCAGTGGTCAATTGATCTTCGCCCGGATCGGAATAATCCGCCGTGTCGCTGCCCGTGCCTCCGTCAAGCGTGTCGGCGCCGGCTCCGCCATTGAGCGTGTCGCCGCCGCCGCCGCCAGACAGGGAGTCATCGCCAAACCAGCCTTCGAGCGCATTAGCGTTGCCGTCTCCTGTAAGCGTGTCGCCGAAGTGCGAACCACCGAGACCGGCCAAGCCCGTCAGTGTGTCGGTGTCGCTGCCGTGTGTTGCAATCGCGGTGGACAAATCGGCGGTCACCGCCGCGTCGGCGTTGTAGAAGCCCACAAATCCGCCGTTGAAAGTGTCGTCGCCAGGTCCGTCGATCAGGCCGCTCGTGTAGGTCGTATCGCCCACGACCACGCCGCCGTTATAGACGACGCTGTTGTCGCCGGTGTGCAGCAGCGTGAGCATTTCGTCGGCGGCGTTGGGCTCCGAGAACGACGCGGCGAACTGATGAAACTCGACGCTGAGGCCCGAAACTGTGTCCAAGATCGTCGTGCCGTCGGCGGCGACGTAGTCGACCGAAGTAACCGTTCCGGTGAACCACGGCGGATTCGAAATGTCGAACGCCGGGCCGTGCACGTCCATGAACGTCCCGTCCGCGTTCAGAATGCGGATGAGGGTCGTTGTCGCCGATGCAAGAGTGTCAGGCGGAGATGTGTCCAGCCAGGTCAGCTGTGTTTGAACGCTGAGAATATCGGATAGCAGGGCGCCGTAGTCGGCCATGCTGACATGCATGTTGGACATCGTCCAAAGCGCGCCGCCGCCGCTGTTGATGATCATCTCTACGGAGGTGATCGTGCCGCCGGTGGGCACACCGTTTACGTCGTAAGTGAATCCCGTTCCGGTAATACGCAGCGAGCTAAGGCCATCGGATTGCGGAACCACGTAGCTCGTCGAGGTGGCCGTCGTCGCTGGCCCGTAGACCTGAGTCTCCCAACCGTAACCAATGCTGACGTAGGGCATGATCGCCTCCAATCTTGCTGGAAGCTCAGACCCGCCGTGATGAACCAACATTGATTTGGCGCAACGAACGAGATGGAACGGCGATTACGGGCACGAAGGCTCGATAATGCTGCTCCTCCAGGCGTCGTCCCGCCGTCAGTCAGACGCTACGGAACCGCCTGCACGCCGAAGAGGAGCGCATGCATAAGGCCAAGCGCGGCGGCTGCCGTCAGGTTGAGCGTCGCTTGTGCGCGCCGCTCAAATTCCCAGCCGTTCCAGCCCCTCCGCGATTGCCGGATCAACCTGCACGTCGCGGGCGGAAATCGGCCGCGTCAGCCGCAGCGTCTCCATACTGCGCGCACGAGAGAGCGCCACGTACGTCTGACCCGGCGCGAAGGCGCCGCGGCCCAAGTCGATCTCCACGCTGTCCAGCGTCATGCCCTGCGCCTTGTGGATGGTCAGCGCCCACGCCGGTGCGAGCGGGAATTGCACGTATTTGAATTCCTCTTTCACTTCCATCTTGTTTTCGGTGGCGTTCCAGCTCCAGCGCGCCTGCGGCCACATTGCGCGCTCGACCTCTTCTTCGCCGCCGGAATCCATGGCGACGGTGATCACCGTTTCGTCGAGCTCCTTCACGGTGCCGAGCGACCCGTTCACCCAGCGCCCCTCCGGATCGTTCTGCGTGAAGATCACGCGCGCGCCGGGCTTCAGCACCAGTTCGAGCGGCGCCGGAAACCGATCGCCCTGCTGCTTGGGCGCATCGCCTTCGAAGCCGCCGGAATACTTGGCGGCGGCGCCCGGCAGCGCGGCGAGGCCTCGCGTGTTGTAACCGTCCGCAACCGCATTGGTCGCGCAGAGCAGCACCGGCCGCTTTGGCAGCGAACGTTCCAGGCAAACCGTGTTCAGGATCGTCACCGCTTCCTCGACGCCGCGCCGTTCGCGGATCGAAGAAAGCAGCGTGATGAAATCCTGATTGGTTTGGCGATGCACTTCCGTGAGCTCGACGCCGGTCAGCGGCGCGTCGCGCAGGCAGTGCGCGGAAAAGGCGTAGGGCGTGGCGTAGCCGGCGTCTTCGAGCAAGCGGCCCTCGTCGCCGCGCACCACCGGCGGCAGCTGGTAGAAGTCGCCCACCAGCAGCATCTGCACGCCGCCGAACGGCCGCGCCGATTTTCGCGCCACTTTCAGGTGCTGGTCCATGGCGTCCAGAACATCGGCGCGCAGCATGGAGACTTCGTCGATGATGAGCCGCTTCAGTGCACGGGCATTACGCGTGAAAAACCAGTTCGGCTTTTCGTGATTGCCGATCAGCGGCCGTGGCGGAAAGCCGAAGAACGAGTGCACCGTCTGGCCGCCGATATTCATGGCGGCGAGCCCCGTGGGGGCCAGCACCGCCTGCGGATAGCCCGGGTCGGCTTCGACCAGCGCGCGGATGAAATGGCTTTTGCCGGTGCCGGCCCGGCCCACGACCATGACCACGGGGGTGCGATCGTCCAGCGCAATGCGCGCGGCTGCGACGGCTGGATCGGGTGCGCGCGGGAGAATCGACATGCCCCCTCTATATAGAATCGTTCGAGACGGCGCTAAGCTAGGCGGCGCACAAGGAGGCGCGCGCATGGTTCGAGTTCTGGCGGCTGCGATGGCGGCCCTGCTGTTAACGGCTTGCGTGAGCCAACCAGCGCCCAGCGCGCCGGCTGTCGATGAACAAGCGGCGCTGGCCGAGGACGGCCGCGATATCGCCGAAGCGCAGTGTTCCGGCTGCCACGCGGTCGGACCCTACGGCGAAAGCCCGAACGCCGCGGCGCCGCCGTTCCGGTCGCTCCTGTCGCAATACCATGCCGACGTGTTGGAAGAAGAACTGATCAACGGCATCCGTGTCGCGCACCCAATGCCGGCTTTTCAATTCAATCCGCAGGGCGTCGATGCGCTGATCGCCTATTTGCGTTCGGTGCAGCAGCCGCAGCAGCCTGCACAGCAGCGCTGAGCTAAGCCCGGGCCTCGAGGCTCCAGCCCGCGATCGCGCTGGCCGGCGCCGGGATCGTGTCCTCGACGTCCAAGGCGGCGTCCACATCGCACTCCGGCAACAGCGGGCCGGCGAAAAGCGTGCCGAACGGCGCAGTTTCACCGTGCAGTGGCGCCTTGCGGGTCACGCCAGCGGCGGCGCTGAAAGACTGCCACGCCAGAGCCGGCGTCTCGGGCACGATCATCGGCGCCGATGGCGTGACGATCTCAGGCGTTGCCGTTTCCAGAAGCGCGATCGGCGCCGAGGCGAGCGCGGCCAGTGCGTCGTTTTCCTCCGAACCCTGCATCTGCGGCACGCGGCCGGTCAGCCGGAGGCGGAATTTCATGTCGTAGAAGGCGCCGGAAATCTCCACGACCTTGATGTGCGCCTCATGCACCGCGCCGAATTCACTTGCAAGAACGGCTTCGTCCTTGAGCGTGATCACGCCCGAGGTCTGGTCGATGACGAAGCGGCCTTGCGCGTCGTCGATCAGGTAAAAGCCGGGCGCTTCAGCTTGCGGGGCGGCCGATGGCGCGATGTCTATGTCGAGCGCGGCCGGCGGCGCCGCGATCGCCATGGCGTGGTCGAACGCGTCCGTCTTGGGCGCGGTGGCGCGGTCGACTTTGATGGAGTCGAACGAGAGCGCGAAATTGTCGAGCGACGAGGTCATTGGGACGTTGTCGCAGATCGTGGCTAACGGGACGTGTAAGTGTCGTTTGCAAAGCGTTAGCCATAACGAACAGCCCGCCGTCGCCGGCGGGCTGTGTTGAAGCTTCAAACGTTGGAGGTGGGTTTACTCGCCCCAGCCGATAGCGGCCTTCACCTCAGTGAATTCCTCAAGCCCGAAATGGCCGCCCTCGCGGCCGAGGCCCGATTGCTTGTAGCCGCCGAAGGGCGTGCCCATGCCGCCGAAGGCGCCGTTGATATGCACATTGCCGGCGCGGAGCTTCTTGGCGACGGTGCGCGCTTTCTCCTGCGGACCCTGCACGTAGGCGGCGAGGCCGTACGGCGTGTCATTGGCGATGGCGATGGCTTCTTCTTCCGTGTCGTAGGGGATGATGACGAGCACCGGGCCGAAGATTTCCTCCTGCGCAATGGTCATCTTGTTGTTCACGTCGGCGAACACGGTCGGCTTCACGTAATAGCCGCGGTTGAAGCCCTCGGGACGGCCGACGCCGCCGGCCGCCACCTTGGCCCCTTCGTCGATGCCCTTCTGGATGAGGCCCTGCACCTTGGCGAACTGATTGGCGTTGGCGAGCGGCCCGATGGCGCCCTGTTCGGCGGTGGACGGCGCCTGCACCTTGATGGCGTTGGCGGTGGCCGCGGCGATGGCGACAATTTCCGCGTACTTTGAGCGCGGCGCCAGCATGCGCGAGGGCGCGTTGCAGCTTTGCCCGGTATTGTTGGCCATGTGCATCATGCCGCCGGCGACGGCCTTCTTCAGGTCGGCGTCTTCGAGAATGATGTTGGGGCTCTTGCCGCCGAGTTCGAGCGCCACGCGCTTGATGCCGTCGGCGGCGTTCTTCATCACGGCGGTGCCGGCGCGGGTGGAGCCGGTGAAGCTCATCATATCGACGTCGGGATGCTTGGAGAGGGCTTCGCCCACGCCCGGCCCGTCGCCGTTGACGAGGTTGAACACGCCTGCCGGCACGCCGGCTTCGTCGAGGATTTCCGCGAACACGATGGCGTTGAGCGGCGCCAGTTCGGACGGCTTCAGCACCATGGTGCAGCCGGCGGCGAGGGCGGGGCCGACCTTGGCGCAGATCTGGTTCATCGGCCAATTCCACGGCGTGATCATGCCGATGACGCCGATCGGCTCGCGCAGGATGCGGCGGCCCTTGCCGTAGTCGGACTCGAATTCGAAGGTGTCGAGCTGTTTGCGCGCATCCATCAGGTAGCCCAGCCCTGCCGGCGCCTGGGCGGCGTTGGCGAGCGGCAGCGGCGCGCCCATCTCGCTGGAGATGGCCTCGGCCATTTCCGGCATGCGGCGCTGATAGATAGCGATGACCTTGTCGAGCAGCGCCTTGCGCGTGTCGACGCTGGTTTGCGAGAAGGTCTCGAACGCTTTGCGCGCGGCGGCGACCGCTTTGTCGACGTCGGCGGCCGAGCCGAGCGAAATGCGGCCGATCGGCTCTTCGTTCGACGGGTTGATCACATCATGTGTGCGCGGCTTCACCGGCGGAACCCATTTGCCGTCGATGTAGAAATTGAGCTGCTCGCGCATGGGTGCTTCCTCCGGGATGGTTTGGGGGCCGTCTTCTGGGACGTCAGGTAGCAGATATAGGCGCGGGCCGCGAGTTCGCGCGGGGGCAGGGCTGCGGTATGGGATGCGCCTGATGAGCGAGCACCGTCCCCTCCGCAGCTACGGCCGCACCAAAGCCCGCACGCTAAAGCCGCGCCAGGCCGGGCTGGTGGAGACGCTGCTGCCGCACCTGGCTTTGGACTTGTCGAAAGAGATCGACGTTCGACTCCCCGCCCCCTTGCGGGGCGGGGCTGGGGGTGGGGGTAGCGGCGGTGATCTTTCCGGGGAACCTGCCGCCCGTACCCCCATCTCCGACTCCGCCCCGCAAGGGGGAGGAGAGTCGCTTGACGCCTCACCGCTTGTTCTCGAAATCGGTTTCGGCGGCGGCGAACACCTGGTCGCGCAAGCTGCCGCCCAACCGCATGCCCACTTCATCGGCGTCGAGCCGTTTCTCAACGGCGTCGCCTCGTGCCTGCGACATATCGAGGAAAGCGGCGTCACCAACGTGCGCCTGCACCACGGCGATGCGCGCGATGTGCTGGCGCGCCTGCCGGACGCGAGCTTGGACCGCGTCGATATTCTCTTTCCCGATCCGTGGCCGAAGAAGCGCCATTGGAAGCGCCGGCTGATCCAGCCGGAATTCGTCAGCGAACTTGCGCGCGCCGTGAAACCCGGGGGCGAGGTTCACTTTGCGACCGATTGGGCGAACTACGCGGCTTGGACGTTGGAAGTGTTCGCGCGTGCGCCGTACTTTGCCTGGACGGCCGAGCGCGCCGCCGACTGGCGCACGCCGTGGCCTGGGCACGTCACCACGCGCTATGAACAGAAGCGGCTGGGCGATTGCGCGCCGGTCTGGCTCAGATTTGCGCGACTTGCCTGAGCATCAGGCAAGCCAAAATCCGCGCAAGGAAGAGTGCAGGCTTTGCCCGTTCATCAGCCGGACGACGATCACCGCCTCGCCATCCTGGATTTGATGCGTGGGCAGACCGCGCACCAAAGGATGGCCTCTCAGGATGGAGTGCCAGATCGTCGGGAAGTCGTCGCCGCGTCGCCGGGCCGCCTCGCAATGAGCCAATAATTGCGTCGCCAAGCGTACTCTCCCGACGGAGCCCATGTGCCAGCTGAACGCAGTTCGCTTTGATCCAAATCAATGCGGCTGCGGGACGGGTGGAACTTGCGGGGCTGGCGACGTGTTGCTGGATGCGTAACCAAGAGCGTTGCGCGTGTTTGGAGTGCGCCATGCGCTCGCGTCGCCTAATAATAGTAGTGTTGAGCGCACTGTCGTTAAGCGGCTGCCTTGTGTCGAACACGCTTGCCGACCGGCCGCTCGATGCAGGCGCTACGCGGATTTATGCCGCCGATTTTGAGCAGGTTGCGGCGGCCCTCGACGCCGCGATGGAGACGTTGCCGGTCAACCTGTCTGACCCGGTGATGCTAGGACCGAACCGTGTAACCGAATTCAGTCGTCCGACGGGGGCCTACAATTGGGGTGAGATTGGGCGCGTCGTCGTTACGCCGTTGAGCGGGGCGAGGACTCGCGTGGTGGTGACGGTCGAAAACCGCTACCGGCTGCAACCGACGCACGGCTCCGAGGCCGACTTCGCGACGATGATCTTCACGCGTACGCAGCGGGGTCTCCCCCGGCGCCCAAGCTGAACTTGTCTATCGGGGCTTGGCTTTGCCTCCCAGGCCCGCTATATGAACGCCAACACATCGCTGATTGCCCTCGATGAGGGTATCGGCGGCGGGCCAAAAGCCCGCCGCTTTTTTGTTACTCGGAGACGGGCCACGCGCGCCTCGAACCCTTTGGAAGAGCGGATCATCACGCTCATCGAGCCGACGGCCACGGACCTCGGCTACCGTCTGGTGCGCGTGCGCGTGTCCGGCAACCGCCGCAAGCGTTTGCAGATCATGGCCGAGCGCATCGCCGACGGCGACATGAATGTCGACGATTGCGGGCGGCTTTCGCGCGCGGTGTCGTCGGCGCTCGATCTCGACGATCCGATCCCGGACGAGTACGATCTCGAAGTGTCGTCGCCCGGCATCGACCGGCCGCTGATGCGGGTGGAAGATTTCGCGCGCTTCGTCGGCCACGAGGCCAAGGTCGAGGCCGCGGCCCTGATCGAGGGGCGCAAACGCTTCAAGGGCGTGATCGCAGGCGTCGACGGCGAAGAAATCCGTCTGACCATGCCGGAAGGCGATGAGGTGCGGTTCAAGATCGCGGCGCTGTCGGATGCGCGGCTCGTGCTGACCGACCGGCTGATCCAGGAAGATTTGAAGCGAGCGAAAGCGGCCGCCGAGGCGGCCAATGAACAATAAGGGTAGGACGTTATGAGCACCGGCATTTCCGCAAACCGGATGGAAATTCTGCAGATCGCCGACGCGGTTGCGCGCGAGAAGTCGATCGAGAAGGACATCGTCATTCAGGCGATGGAGCACGCGCTGCAAAAGGCCGCCCGCTCTCGTTACGGCGCCGAGCACGATATTCGCGCCACCATCGACCAGCGCACCGGCGAGATGGAGCTGAAGCGGGTGATGACGGTGGTGGACGACAGCGTCCTCGACCCGGAAACCCGGCCGTTCAATCCGTCGACCGACATCATGCTGGACGTGGCCAAGAAGTCGGACCCGGAAGCGGTGCTCGGCAAGGAATACGTCGAACTGCTGCCGCCGATCGAGTTCGGCCGCGTCGCCGCTCAAACCGCGAAGCAGGTGATCAATCACGAAGTCCGCGAAGCCGAGCGTGAGCGCCAGTACGGCGAGTACAAGGATCGCGTCGGCGAGATCGTCAACGGCGTGGTGAAGCGCGTCGAATTCTACAACGTGATCGTCGATCTCGGCCGCGCCGAAGGCGTCATCCGACGCTCGGAAGCGATCCCGCGCGAAAACCTGCGCACCGGCGATCGCACGCGCGCCTACATCTACGACGTCCGCCGCGAAACCAAGGGCCCGCAGATCTTCCTGTCGCGCGCCAAGCCGGAATTCATGGCCCGCCTGTTCGCCCAGGAAGTGCCGGAAGTCTACGAAGGCGTGATCGAGATCAAAGCCGCCGCCCGCGACCCGGGTTCGCGGGCGAAGATCGCGGTGCTTTCACACGACAGCTCGATCGATCCGGTCGGCGCCTGCGTCGGCATGCGTGGTGCGCGCGTGCAGGCGGTGGTCGGCGAAATGCAGGGCGAGAAGATCGACATCATCCCGTGGTCGCCCGATCCGGCGACCTTCATCGTCAACGCGCTGCAGCCGGCGGAAGTGACCAAGGTCGTGCTCGATCCGGAAGACGCGCGCGTGGAAGTCGTGGTCGGCGAAGCGCAGCTTTCGCTCGCCATCGGCCGCCGCGGCCAGAACGTGCGCCTGGCCTCGCAACTCACCGGCTGGTCGATCGATATCCTCACCGAAGCCGAAGAATCCGAGCGTCGCCAGAAGGAGTTCGCGACACGCACCGAACTCTTCATCAAGGCGCTGGAGGTGGACGAAATGTTCGCCCAGCTGCTCGCGTCGGAAGGGTTCGAGACGGTCGAGGACATCGCTTATGTCGACCAGAACGAACTCGCGTCAATCGAAGGCCTGAACGAAGAAATCGCCGACGAACTGCAGGCGCGAGCCAAGGAATATCTCGATAAGCTCGCTGCAGAACTGGAAGCCAAGCGCAAGGAGCTGGGCGTCGAGGACGCGCTGGCGCAGTCGCCTGGCCTTACCGCGCAAATGCTGGTCGCGCTGGGCGAGAAAGGCGTGAAGACGCTCGACGATTTCGCCGGCCTCATCGGCGACGATCTGCGCGGCTATTTCGAGACCAAGGGCGGCGAGCGCGTGCGGGAGCCCGGCGTGCTGGAGTCGTTCAATCTCACGCAGGAGCAGGCGGACGCCCTGGTCCTGAACGCACGCATCGCCGCCGGCTGGATCGACGCGCCGCCGGAAGAGGAAGCAGCGCCCGAAGAGCAAGGAGGCGCGGATGATCTCTCCGGCGTCTTCCCAGAACGATGAGCGCGGCCGCAAAGAGCGCGAGCGGCGCTGCGTAGCTTCGGGCGAGGTTCTTCCCAAGGCAAAGCTCATCCGTTTTGCGCTCGGCCCCGGCGACGTCTTGGTTCCGGATGTGGCGGCGAAATTGCCGGGCCGCGGCGCGTGGGTGCGCGCCGACCGCCGGAGCCTGGAGCGCGCAATAAAAAAGGGCGGCTTCGGCTACGCCCTCAAGGCGCCGGTCAAAGTTCCGGACGATTTGGCGGCGCTCACAGAGGCGTTGCTCGCGCGCCGCTGTCTCGATCTTTTGGGAATGGCGCGCCGCGCCGGCGCCATCGCGATCGGGGCCACGCAGGTCGAGGCGGCGATCCGCAGTAAACCCACGTTTTTGCTGATCGAAGCAGAGGATGGCGCCGCGGAGGGTCGCGAAAAGCTGATGAGCCTCCATATAGGGCTCTGGGGCAAGCCGCCGCCTGCCGCCGCCTGCTTTTCCAGCCAGGATTTGGGCGTGGCGCTGGGCCGGGATCGTGTGATACACGCTTGCCTGCTTCAAGAGCGCTTGGCGTTGGCGTATGCGGCGGAAATCGGCCGTTTGGCTGGCTTTCGCACCATCGTCCCAGGCTCTTGGCCCGATTCCTGGCGCTCTGTGCTGTGGGGACTGGGCGGCGCTGACGCCGGAACCCCGGCTGACGCGGCGAGCGCCGACGATATGTGACGACGTGAAAACGAGTTTAGGAACGAACCCGACTGCATGAGTGACGGCAACAACGAAACCAAAGAAACGCCTGCCGGCGGCCGCAAGCCGCTGACGCTGACTCGTACGGCGAGCGCCGGCACGGTGCGTCAGAGCTTCAGCCACGGCCGCACCAAGCAGGTTGCAGTCGAAGTGCGCGAGAAGCGCTCGATCCGCACCCCGGGTTCGCCTGCGCAACCGAGTGCGCCGGGACCCGGCGTGCCGCCGCCAATTCAGAAGAAGGCCGCAGCGCCCGCGCCGGCTGCACCCGCGCCGGAAGCGAAGCGCGCGCCGGCCGACGGCCGCGGCGCCGAGATTACCGACGCTGAAACCCGCCGCCGTGAAGACGCCGTCCGGCGCGCGATGGCGGAGCGTGAAGCACGCGAGCAACGTTTGCGCGCCGAGGAAGATCAGCGCCGCGCACTGGAAGAAGCGCAACGCAAGGTGGCGGCCGAGCAGGAGGCCGTCGAGGCCGCCGCCGAAGCGCGCCGCCGCGCCGAGCAGGAAGAAGCCGAAGCGACCGCCGCCGAGCAAGCGCCGGCGCGCGAACCGGTGCAGCAGCGCGCTGCGCCCAGCGCCGCTGCGCGCGAGGAGCAGCCGCAGCAGCAGCAGCAGCGCAATCAAGCCGACGTGCTGAGTGAGCTTGGCGGCCGCGTGAAGTCGGCGCGCAAGCCGCTGCCCGTGGCGCCGGTGAAGCCTACCAAGAAGGGTGAACCGAAGCGTCGTGAGGGCCGACTGACGCTCGACATGGTCGAGCGTGAAGTCGCCGGCGACGACGACCGCGTCCGCTCGCTCGCGGCCTATCGCCGTGCGCAGCAGAAGGAAAAAGAACGCCGCGCCAAGATGATGGGCGGCGGTGAGCGCGATCAGATCAAGCGCGAAGTCATCATTCCGGAATCCATCACGGTTCAAGAACTCTCGAACCGCATGGCGGTGCGCGTCGCCGACATCATCAAGTTCATGATGCGCCAGGGCCAGATGCTGAAGCAGAGCGACGAGCTCGATGCGGACACGGCCGAACTGATCGCGACGGAAATGGGCCACACGGTCAAGCGCGTGGCGGAATCGGACGTTGAAGAAGGTCTGTCCGGCGAAGCCGACAGTGACGAGCACCTGGAGCCGCGACCGCCGGTCGTGACGGTCATGGGCCACGTCGACCACGGCAAGACCTCGCTGCTCGATGCGCTGCGCGAGACCGACGTGGTCTCCGGCGAACATGGCGGCATCACCCAGCACATCGGCGCCTATCAGGTGCGCCTGAAGGACGGCCAGCGCGTCACTTTCCTCGACACGCCGGGCCACGCCGCGTTCAGCGCCATGCGCGCGCGCGGCGCGCAGGTCACGGACATCGTCGTACTTGTCGTTGCAGCCGACGACGGGGTCATGCCGCAAACGGTGGAAGCCATCCATCACGCCCGCGCTTCCGGTGCGCCGATCATCGTCGCGATCAACAAGATCGATAAGCCGGACGCGAATCCGACGCGTGCGCTTACCGACCTTTTGCAGCACGAAATCGTCACTGAAGCACACGGCGGCGACACGCTTGCCGTCGAGGTTTCGGCGCTGAAGAAGACCGGTCTCGACAAGCTGGTCGAAACCATCCTGCTGCAAGCCGAGGTGATGGACCTGAAGGCGAACCCGGATCGTCCGGCCGAAGCCACGGTGATCGAATCGAAGCTCGACAAGGGACGTGGCACGGTCGCGACCGTGCTGGTCCAGAAGGGCACGCTGAAGCGCGGCGACATCGTCGTCGTGGGCGCACAGATCGGCCGAATTCGCGCCATCACCAACGAACGCGGCCAGCAATTGCCGTCGGCCGGTCCGTCCGAGCCGGTCGAGATCATGGGTCTTGAGGGCGTGCCGGAGCCGGGCGACGTGCTGAACGTCGTCGAAAATGAAAACCGCGCCCGCGAAGTCGCAAACTATCGCGCCCGCGCCAAGAAGAACCGCAGCGTCGGCGGCGGCAAGTCGACCGGCACCTCGCTCGAATCCATGATGGCGAAGTTCAAGGATTCGACCGCCAAGGAATTGCCGCTGCTGATCAAAGCGGATGTGCAGGGCTCGGCGGAAGCGATCGTCGGCTCGCTTGAAAAGCTTGCGCACGAGGAAGTCCGCGCGCGTGTCGTTCTGTCCGGCGTCGGCGCCATCAACGAGTCGGACGTCCAGCTCGCGAAGGGCTCCGGCGCGCCGATCATCGGCTTTAACGTCCGCGCCTCGAAGGAAGCGCGCGATCTGGCTGAGCGCGAAGGCGTCGAGATCCGCTACTACAACATCATCTATGACCTGATCGACGACATCAAAGGCGTCATGTCGGGCATGCTCGCGCCGCTCACGCGCGAAACCTTCCTCGGCAACGCTGAAGTGCTGGAGGTGTTCAACATCTCCAAGGTCGGCAAAGTCGCCGGCGTGAAGGTGACCGAAGGCGTCGTCCGCAAGGGCGCGAAAGTCCGCATCCTGCGCGACAACGTCGTGATTCAGGAAATGGGCACGCTCACCACCTTGAAGCGCTTCAAGGAGGAGGTGGACCAGGTGATCATGGGCCAAGAGTGCGGCATGAGCTTCGGTCAGTTTCAGGACATTAAGCAGGGCGATTTCATCGAGTGCTTCAATGTCGAAGTGGTGCAACGCACGCTCTGAGGCGGGGCCATGCGCAGTGTCGTAATCGCCATGATGGTGTTGGCCGCCCTGGGCGGCTGCAACCGGCGGGATCGCAACGAGGATGCGCCGGCGGTGCGCTCCTCGACGATCGTCGCGCCGGAGAACACGCCCGTGGACGCTGTGCCGCAGGAAGAACCTGCGGTGGCGCGCTCGCAATGGCGCGCAGCCAACGAGACCGCGCGCACCGGCTCTGGCAATCTGCGCGTCAGTCTGGAAAGCGTACGCGGCGGGCCGGTGGTGTTTGCGTTCGCCAACGGTGTAACCATCCGCGCCCAGCCCTATGCGCAGGTGCAGTCGTCTTCACGTTCTGGCGTTGAAGGGCGCAGCTTCGCGGCGGTTCTGGGCGGCGATCCGCGCGTCGACGCCTGGCTTTACCGCGTACTCGACGAGAACGTCGCCTCCAGCGCTTCGCGCGGCCTTTGCGGCGACGCCCCGACGCGCTTTATGGCGGTAAGCGAGTTCGTCGACGGCAGCGGCCGCTGGGTGTTCAAGGTCGCGACCTTCCGTGGCGACCATGCGCCGGGCGGCGGCGGTGGCGGCGCCCCCGAGCTTTGCGGCGCCTACGCCTATTCCTCGCAATAAGATGAAACGCAACGCCCGCTCTGGCGGCCACGGGACCGGGCCTTCGCAACGGCAATTGCGCGCCGCCGAACTGGTCCGGCACGCCCTGGTCGATGTGCTGGCGCGTGAGGATCTGCGCGATCCGGACCTGAAGGGCGTTTCGATCACCGTCGGCGAAGTGCGCGCGTCGCCGGACCTGAAACACATGACGGTTTTCGTCTCGTCGCTCGGCGCCCATGACGGTGAGCGGCTGGCGGCGGCGATGGGACGCTGTGCGCCATTCCTGCGCGGCAAACTCGGCCGTCACGTCGACCTTCGCTTTACGCCGGAGCTGCACTTCATCGCCGACGCCTCGTATGACGAGGCGCGTCATATCGACGAACTGCTCGCCACGCCTGAAGTTGCGCGCGATCTGAAGCGCGACGGGGACGAGCCGTGAGCCGCCGCAAGAAGGGCGAGGATGTCTCCGGCTGGGTCGTACTGGACAAGCCCGAAGATCTGACCTCGACCCAGGCCGTCTCGGCCGTCCGGCGCATCTTCAACGCCAACAAGGCCGGCCACTCCGGCACGCTCGATCCGCTGGCGTCCGGCATCCTCCCGATCGCGCTTGGGGAGGCCACAAAGACCGTCCCCTGGCTGATGGAAGCCGAGAAGACGTACCTCTTCACCATCAAATGGGGCGTCTCGACCGACACCCAGGATCGGGAAGGCAAGGCGATCGCCGAGAGCGCCGTACGTCCGAGCCCGGAGGCCATCCGCGCCGCGCTGCCGGGCTTCATCGGCGAGATCGAACAGGTCCCGCCCCAGTTCAGCGCCGTTAAGGTCGACGGCGAACGCGCCTACGACATCGCCCGCGCCGGGGAGGCTGTCGAACTCGAAGCGCGCCAGGTCGTGGTCTACGAGGCCGAATTGGTCGGAACCGAGGGCGCAGATCTGGCCCACTTCCGCGTCCGCTCCGGTAAAGGCTTCTACATTCGCGCCCTGGTCCGGGATTTGGCGGCAAAACTTGGCGCGGAAGGGCACGTTTGGCGCCTGCGCAGAACCGCAGTGGGGCCATTCAGCGAAAGCCAGAGCGTTACTCTGGACGATCTGAAGCTTTTGGGCCAAAAGGGCGCCGCGTTAGAACGCCTGAACCCCGTGGAGACCGCGCTGGCCGACATCCCGGCGCTGGCCATAAACGGGGAGGATGCGTTCAAGCTCAGACAGGGTCGGCCTATCGTCCTCCTTCCGCATGTGATGGAGGCCCTGAAGCCGAAATTCCGAGACCGCACCATCGCCGGGCAGGATGCATCCCGCGCGGCGTTGGCCTTGTTTCAAGGCAAGGCGGTCGCTCTGGGTGACGTGCGCGCCGGCAAGTTCAAGCCGACGCGCGTGTTTCACATCTCAGACGAATAGGAGTGACGATGTCGATTACCGCTGAGCGCAAGAGCGCGCTCATTAAAGAGAATGCTCAGAGCAAAGCCGACACCGGCTCGCCTGAAGTGCAAGTTGCGATCCTCTCCGAGCGCATCGCCAACCTCACCGAGCATTTCAAATCGCACAAGAAGGACAACCACTCGCGCCAAGGCCTCCTGAAGATGGTCTCCCAGCGCCGCCGGTTGCTCGACTACCTGAAGGCCCGCGACGAGAAGCGCTACAACTCGCTGATCGAAAAGCTGGGACTGCGCCGCTAAAGCGACGCGAACGCGGGCGGGCAGATGCACGCTCGCGGAGGGGTGTTGGCGCTTCGGCTTCAAACCTCACGCACGTACCCCTCATACGATGACGACCCTCCGTCCATCCGGGACGGGGGCAATCGGCGCAGCGGATACGCCGCTCGCCAAATGGGCGCCCGGGCACCGGCTCGGCCGCCTTGGAGTAAGATGAATGTTTGATACCAAATCCGTTTCCATGGACTGGGCGGGGCGCAAGCTGACGCTCGAAACCGGCCGCGTCGCGCGTCAAGCCGACGGCGCCGTGTTCGCGACCTGGGGCGAAACCGCTCTGCTCGCGACCGTTGTCTATGCAAAGGAGCCGAAGCCGGGACAGGATTTCTTCCCGCTCACGGTCAACTACCAAGAAAAGTATTTCGCTTCGGGCCGCATCCCCGGCGGCTTCTTCAAGCGCGAAGGCCGTCCGACTGAGCGTGAAACGCTGCTGTCGCGCCTGATCGACCGCCCGATCCGTCCGCTCTTCGTCGATGGCTTCAAGAACGAAGTGCAAGTCATCATCACGGTGCTGAGCTGGGACAACGAAAACGAGTCCGATTTGCTCGCCATGGTGGCTGCTTCCGCCGCGCTGACGATCTCCGGCGTGCCGTTCATGGGCCCGATCGCCGCCAGCCGGGTGGGCTGGATAGACGGCAAGCCGATGCTGAATCCGACCATCGAGCAGATGAAGACGTCGGACCTCGATCTCGTCGTCGCCGGCACCGCCAACGCGATCATGATGGTCGAGTCGGAAGTGAAGGAGCTCACCGAAGCGCAAATGCTCGAGTGCCTCAACCTGGCGCACAAGGGCATGCAGCCGGTGATCGACTCGATCATCGAACTCGCGGAGAAGGCCGGCAAAGAGCCGTTCGAATTCGAACCGGCCGACAATTCGGCGCTCAAGGAAAAGATCAAGGCGCTGGTCGGAACCGATCTCGCCGCCGCCTACAAGATCACCAAGAAGGACGAACGCTACGCCGCCGTCGGCGCGCTCCGCGACAAGGCCAAGGCCGAACTCGGCAAGTCGGACGCCAATCCGAACGGCGCCGAACCGAATGTCCTGAAGGAAGTGTTCAAGGAAGTCGAAAGCGACGTCGTCCGCACTCGTATCGTCAAGGAAAAGGGCCGCATCGATGGCCGCGCCGTCGACAAGGTGCGTCCGATCGAAAGCATGGTCGGCTTCCTGCCGCGCACGCACGGCTCGGCGCTCTTCACCCGCGGTGAAACCCAAGCCATCGTCGTCGCGACGCTCGGCACCGCCGAAGACGAGCAATTCATCGACGCGCTCTCGGGCACGACCAAGGAGCGCTTCATGCTCCACTACAACTTCCCGCCCTACAGCGTCGGCGAAACCGGCCGCATGGGCGGCGCCGGGCGCCGCGAAATCGGCCACGGCAAGCTGGCGTGGCGTGCGATGAAGGCGGTTCTGCCGACGGCGGAGAACTTCCCGTACACGGTGCGCCTCGTCTCCGAGATCACCGAGTCCAACGGCTCCTCGTCCATGGCCACGGTGTGCGGTTCGTCGCTAGCGCTGATGGATGCGGGCGTGCCGATCACGGCGCCGGTGGCGGGCGTCGCCATGGGCCTCATTCTCGAGGACTACGGCTTCGAAGTGCTGACCGACATCCTGGGTGACGAAGATCATCTCGGCGACATGGACTTCAAGGTCGCCGGCACCGAGAAGGGCATCACCTCGCTGCAGATGGACATCAAGGTTGCGGGCATCACCACCGAGATCATGCAGGTGGCGCTCGACCGCGCGCACGCCGGGCGCATGCACATCCTGGGTGAGATGAACAAGGCGCTGACCGCTCCGCGCGAAAGCGTCGGCGCCAACGCGCCGCGCATCGTCCAAATCCAAATCCCCACCGACAAGATCCGCGATGTGATCGGCACCGGCGGCAAGGTCATCCGCGAGATCGTCGAAAAGACGGGCGCGAAGATCAATGTCGAGGACGACGGCACCGTGAAGGTGGCTTCCGCCAACGCCGAGTCCATCGAAGCGGCGATCAAGTGGATCAAGGGTCTCACCTCCGAACCGGAAGTCGGCCAGATCTACGAAGGCAAGATCGTGAAGGTCATGGATTTCGGCGCCTTCGTTAATTACTTCGGCGCCAAGGATGGCCTGGTTCACGTCAGCCAACTCGCGCGCGAGCGCGTGGAGAAGCCTTCAGACGTCGTCAAGGAAGGCGACATCGTGAAGGTGAAGCTGCTGGGCTTCGACGATCGCGGCAAGACGCGGCTTTCGATGAAGGTCGTCGATCAGGCCACCGGCGCCGATCTCTCCGCTGAAATGGGCGAGGAAGCCGAAGATCACGGCCCGCGCCGTGGCGGCGGCGGCGACCGCGGTGATCGCGGCCCGCGCCGCGGTGGTGGCGGCCGCGACCGCGGGGATCGTCCGCGCCGGGAAGCCTCAGGCGACTAAGCGCCAGCGCCAAACGCAAAGCGGAAAGCCCGTCGCGCAAGCGGCGGGCTTTTTGTTTGCGTCTTCGGGTTGCGCTGCTAGCGTCGCCAAATGGGGCTGCGGCTGCTGGCGCACTACTTTGATCGCAACGAGGCGCTCATCGTCAGCGCTTTGCTCGACGAGAGCGGCATTGCGAACTTTGTGCATGGCGTATTTCACACGGCCGTCCAGCCTTGGAATGAGTTCACGCTGGGCGGCTACCGCGTCATGGTCCGCGAAGAAGACATGACCGCTGCGGTGCAGGAAGTTTGTGACGCGCGCGCCCAGCGTGTGCTCGAAGGTGGAAAGCTCGTCACGCACCACCATTTGGCCTTTCCACTCGCGGGCATACTGACCTTTCTGTTCGGAGGTTGGATATTTTTCATGCCGTACCGGTCGCATTCGTGGGTCGATGCGAGCGAGGAGGACGCGGACGAGCCGCGGTAGGTGCGCTCAGTGGGTAGCGCGCCGCCCCCGAGGCGCTAGTCTCTCGCCATGGCCGATCTCGTCATCGTCGCGCGTTTTGCGTCGCGTCCCGAATGCATCATCGCGCAATCTCTGCTCAGCGCGGAGGGCATCGAGACACTGATGCCGGATTTCAACGTGCTGATGGCGGACTACGATCCCTCCATGATGGAACACGGCTGGCGTCTGCTGGGGCGAGCGGATGACGCCGCACGGATCGAGCGGATTTTGCGGGACGCCCAGGCGGAGGCTGCGCGCGACCCCGACTAGCTGCGTCCCTGGTCCGATTGCGATTTCTTGCGGTCGGTCGCACGGTCAGCGGCGCCCATCAAGGCGCCCAGCGCCACCCCGATCACGATGCCCAAGACGCCGTTCCCGATCATGGCGCCGATTGCTGCGCCAATTGCGATTCCGACGGCGATCCACAGGGCGAAGGTCATGCGGAGTCAACGGTCGCGTCAGCTTGGGCGTTCCACCTTGTCGGGCTGCAATGACAGGCCGGCGGTCAGCGCCGCCAGCTTGTCCGGATTGCGCACGATGTAGAGCGCGGCGATGCGGCCGTTTTCGACCGCAATGGTCTGAGCCTGATCCAGCGCGCCGTCGAGATAGACCAGCAGGCCGGGCGCACCGTTGATGCACGCGACGCTGACCGTCACCTCGCTCTCGGCGATCTTGCGCCGAATGCCCAGGATGAATCGTGCGGTCTTGTCCGCGCCGAAAATCGGATTGAGCGCGGCGCTCTTGCGGCCGCCGCCGTCGGACAGCGTTACGACATGCTCGGCGAGCAACGCCTTGAGATCGGAAAGATCGCCGCTCGACGCCGCCTGCGCGAAGGCGGCGAGCAGGCGTTCGTGCTCGCCCTGCGGCGGACGCGGTTCGCCGTGCGCTCCACGCACCGCCTTGCGCGCCCGTGCAGCAAGTTGGCGGCACGCCGCCTCGCTCTTCTCCAGTGTTTCCGCCACTTCGCTGAACGGCGCGTCGAACACGTCGTGCAGCAGAAACGCCGCGCGCTCCGCCGGCGTGAGCCGATCAAGCGCCAGCAGCAGCGCAAATGAAAGATCGTCTGCGAGTTCCGCGTGGCTGTGCGGGGAGAGCGCGTCCGCGTCGAGCACAGGCTCCGGCAGCCAGGGCCCGACATAAACCTCACGCCGCGCCTGCGCGCTCTTCAGCCGGTCGATGCAAAGCCGCGTCGTGATGCGGGTGAGGTAAGCTTCCGGATTGGCTACGTCATCGCGCGGAGCGTGCGACCAGCGCAGGAAAGCGTCCTGCACGACGTCTTCGGCGTCGGCCCGGCTGCCGAGCATGCGGTAGGCGAGCCCGGTCAGGCGGCCGCGATGCGGTTCGAAGGTGAGCGCCTCGCTCACGCCGCCCGTCTCTGCACATCGACGGGTTTGTCGCCCACAAGCACGCGGCGGCATTCTCCTGCAAAGCCGAGGCCCGCCTTGATCATCGGAAACATGCGTCCGATCTGGAGCGCGAAGGTGAGATCGACAACACCCTTGTCGCCCCAGGCGTGGCGCACCTGATCGCGCAAATCGTCTTCTTCTTCCGAGCGCGCCGCGACCGCCTCGGCAAAGCGGAGCCCCAGCGCGGTGTCCTCCAGCATCGCGCCGAGGTCGTGGCGAAGTACGGCTTCGATCTGATCGGCCGGCATGCCCGCGTCACGGGCCATGTTGACGACGAGTTGCGTGCAAGGCCCGCAATCCTCCGTCATGCCGGCGACGAGCTTGGCTGCGAAGTAGGCGTTGACCGGCGCGGCCTCGCGATGGCTTGCGGCCTCGAGGAGCTTGGCGAACTTGAAGAAGGCCGCGGGCGCTGCGTCCAACAGCCAGTTCATGTAGCTCGTGTCGTAATCGTAGCGCGAGCGCAGGGCGGCGAGCCGGTTGCGGGCGATGGTCTTAAGCACGCTGTTCTCCTTTGTCAGGGAAGGCGGCAAGGAGAGCGAGACCGGCGGGTACGATCACCAGCGCAATGTCCGAAGCCCAGGCTTCGTCGCTGCAAAGCCCAAGCATCATGCCGAAGAGCATGGCGACGTGGATGATCGCGTGCGCGCCTATGAAGGCCGCACCCGCAACCGCCGCCGGCCAGTAACGCGGCCGCCAGGCGCGCGCCAGGAGCCCAAGCCCTGCAGCCAGGAACGCCGCGCCGATGTCTTGCACGAAGTGAGGATTGTAGGGGCCGGTGAGCACGACGCCCGGTACGCTGTCGTACCAGCGCCGTCCGTCCGCCAGCATCACAACGCCGTTCAGGGCGTTGAACGCGCCCAAGACACCTGCGAGCCAGCGACGCCACATGACGCTCTCCTTGTCACGCCCTCAAGACGAGGGACGAGGCCCGAATGTGACATGGAGCTTAAGCCGGCCTCATAAACCAGAGCCGGGTCCAGCGGACGCCGGCCTGCCGCGCCGATGCAGTGTTGATGTTGCGCAGCAGCGTGAGGCCCGCGTGCGCCGCCAGCGCGACCGTCTCGTCGGCTTCGACCTCGAACATGCGCCGTCCGTCGGGAACCGGCCCGTGACGGAGCGAAAGCATCATCGCGCCGCCAGGCGCCACGAGCGCAGCGACCGAGGGAAAGGCCCCGGCCCGTTCGATCTTGTCGAAATGCATCCAAACGGCTGACAGCCAAACCAGTTCGAATGCGCACCCGAGGACGCGCGAAAGCTCAGGCAGGCCGTCGTCGATCCATGTGATGTTCGGCGCACGGTGCAGCGCCATGCCGCCTTCGCGCATCTCGCGCGTCGGCTCGATCGCCGTCACCAGATCGCCGCGCGCCGCAAACCATGCTGCATCGCGTCCCGTGCCGGCGCCGATGTCGAGCACGCGGACCGGCGCCGGCGGAATGAGATCGAATATCTCTGCGTGCGATTCTTCAAACCTCCGCCGCTCGTACTCAATCAGCAGCGCCGGCGCTTCGGCGCTGTAGCCCTGCGTGCCTTGGCGCACGCCCGCGCTCACTCGCCGCCCGTGTCCGGCACGCCGACGATGTGGAAGCCGGCGTCGACGTGGATCACTTCGCCGGTGGTGGAGCGGCCGAGATCGGACAAGAGCCACAGTGCGCAGCCGCCGATGCCTTCCATGCTGGTGTCTTCCTTCATCACCGACCATTCGCGGCCGGTGGCGATGAGACCGCGACCGCCCTGGATGCCGGCGATGGCGAGCGTGCGCATGGCGCCGGCGCTGATCGCGTTGACGCGGATGCCTTCGGGGCCGAGATCGCGCGCCATGTAGCGCATCGAGGCTTCGAGCGCCGCCTTCGCCACGCCCATGACGTTGTAGCTCGGCAGCACGCGTTCGGCGCCGAGATAAGTAAGCGTCAGCATCGAGCCGCCGCGGCCCATCAGTTTCGATGCGCGTTTGCCGGCGGCAACGAACGAAAAGGCGGAGATATCCATCGAACGCAGGAAGTTCTCGCGCGAGGTGTTCTCGATGAACGAGCCTTTGAGCTCATTCTTGTCGGAGAATGCGATGGAGTGAACGAGGAAGTCGAGCTTGCCCCATTGCTTGCCGAGCTGGTCGAACACCGCGTCGAGCTGCGCGTCATTGGTGGCGTCGCACTCGAGCATGGTCTCGGCGCCGATCGACTCCACCAGCGGTCGCACACGCTTCTCAAGCGCTTCGCCCTGGTAGGTGAACGCCAGTTCCGCGCCCTGATCGGCGAGCTGCTTGGCGATGCCCCAGGCAATCGATTTGTCGTTGGCGACCCCCATCACCAGGCCGCGCCTGCCGCGCATCAGCTCGCCCTTCGGAAACGTCCACTCGTCGGCCATGCGCCAGCTCCTGAATTCGATGGCGGGCACCTGCGGGCGCCGGGGGGCCGGGGTCAAGACCACTCACGGGGCTTGACTCGATAGAGTTTCGATATATCTTAGAGTTCGATATATCTAAATACAGACGGAGAATGTATGCACCACCACCACAAAATGCGGGCCCGCTTCATGCGCGGTCGCCGCGGCGAGGGCTGGGGCCACGACCATGGCCACGGCTGGCATGGCCGGGGCCGTCACGGGGGCGGCATGCGGCGGATGTTCGACCAGGGCGACCTCCGCCTCGTGGTCATGGGGCTGCTCGCCCAGCAGCCGCGCCACGGCTACGACCTCATCAAAGAGATCGAGGGGCTGTCCGGCGGTCTCTATGCGCCAAGCCCCGGCGTCATCTACCCGCTGCTGACCATGCTCGAGGAGATGGGTCTCGCGCGCCTGGATTCGAGCGAGGGTTCGAAGAAGCTCTACGCGCTGACCGAGCAAGGCTTGGCAGAACTCGCTCAGAAGCGAGTCGATGCGGACAACCTGCTCGAACGTCTCGCCGCCGTGAAAGAACGCATGAGCGGCGGACGCGCGCCGCAAATCGTACGCGCCATGGAGAACCTGCGCACCGCTCTACGGCTGCGTGCGGAGCGCGGCATCAATGAAGAGCAAGCACAGGCGATCGCCGCGGCGTTGGATGCCGCTGCGCAAACCATCGAGCGCGCGTGACGCAGGAACCGGTCTCGTGAAGGAGCGTTTGCCTCCCTGACATTCAGGAGATTGGTAAATGGCCAAGATTCGCGAGACCGAAGTTCGAGTGGATGAAGACGGCCACGAAGTCGGCCGCACCGAGCACATCATCGAGCGCCCGAAGCGGGGCGGCGGCGGCTTTGGATGGGGTCTTTTCTTCGGCGTGATTCTCGTGGCTGGCGCCATCACCCTGTTCGCTTTCAGTCAGGGCTCGTTCCAGACCGCCGGCCGCCAGGCCGATGTCGCGACACAAGTCGCCCAAGAGCAGGTCGGCGAGACGGTAGATTCAACCCAGCAGGCGCTTAACGACAACACCGCGCCTGCTGATAGCCAGTCCAGCGATACGGCGACGAACTGAGCTTCGCCGCCTGTCGCTTTGAGCGCCGGCCCGTTCCGCGGGCCGGCGTTCGTTGTTTGCGGGCAAGAAAGCGTTAAGCGTCCTGCTTTGCGCGGGCTTAATTCGGGTTTGCTAGCCTGTTTCCGAATTTTCGGGAGCATTCATGAGCAACGCTGCGCTTGCCGCTCTAGTCGATGACCTGGCCCGTGACCGGCGCATCAGCGCCGACGAAGCCATGCGCCTGCGCCAGCACGTGTTTCCCGACGGCGTTGTTTCACGTGATGAAGCCGAAGCCCTAATCGCCTTGGAAGCGCGCGTCTCAGACGCCAACGCCGCCTGGTCCGGCGCGTTCGTCGACGCGATCGTCGATCACATGCTGGAGACGGCGCTTAACCCCGGACACGTCAGCGCCGAGTCGGCACAGTGGCTGATGAGCCGGTTCGGCGAGACGGGCGCGCACGAGACGGAAATCGAAACCGTGCTGAAAGTCCTGGAGCGCTGCCAAAGCGCGCCGACATCTCTGTGTGACTACGCCCGTGCGCGGATCGCCGCTTACGTCGACGGTCGCGCCATCACTGCTGGGGATGTCGAACTCATGCGGCGCGCGCTCTACGCCGGCGATGCGGCCGTCACCGAGGCGGAGGCGCACTGGCTGTTCACCATCGACGCCGCCCACGACCATTTCGGCAACGCCGCGGGCTGGCAGGACCTGTTCGTGAAGTGCCTGCTGAACCATGTCATGGGCCGCCGTGCGCCGGCGCTGCTGGACGCCGAGGGCATGCTGGCCCGCCAGGCTTGGCTCAACAACGAACATAAGGCCCGGCCCGTCGGCAATCTCGTCGACATGCTCGGCGGCGGCTGGAGCAAATACCTGGCCGGCGTACGCAGCCTCGACGATACAAGCCGCCTTGAGACCTATTACGAAGCGGCCAACGAGAACGCAGAAGAAGACGCAGAGCTCACGTTGACGGAGGTCGCATTCCTGAGCGGGCTCGCGCGAGAAGACGGCAAGCGCACGTCCAACGAAGATGCGTTGCTTGCTGAAATTCGCCGGCTCGAAGCGGTGCGGGCGTAGCGATCGGCGTCTATGACGCCCGCTCGAACGGGCCGTCACGCAGTTTCGCAACGATGCTCGCGAGGGTGAGCGCGATGCCCGCGGCGTCGCGCTGCTCCACCGCGTGCTCAATGCGCGGGTTGAGCAGTGTTTTCAGGGAATGATGCCCCGCCGGGCCAGGCGCCGCTGCGAAGACCGCCGCACGTGCATGGACGAGACCGGCGATGCATTCGAGCAGCGGCAGGCTGGCGATCGATGCATCGGTTATAAAGATGAACTTGATCGCGGTCGCCGACGCGTAGCCGGGCGGGGCGGCCTCGTCCGCCACCACCAGCACGCCGCTTCGATCCGGTTTCAACGCTTCCGGGATGATCGGCAACACCTGCCAGCCGCACTCGAACGCGCGGCATGGGGCGGGGCGCAGGTCGTAAATCGCGCAGCCGCTCCCGGTGCAATGCGCACAGGCCACGCTCGGCGGCTTGGAAAAACCGGCGGCTTCGATGGCCGGAACGCTGCAACACGTTGTGCAGCCGTCGCAGGAGCGCCCGGGGAGCGGCGTCACCAGATCAGGCGGCGACGCGCGTGAAAGCGAGGGTCGCGTTGGTGCCGCCGAACCCGAACGAGTTCGACAGCACGCAGTTCAGCTCCCGGTCCTCGCGCTTGCGGAGGATCGGCAAGTCCTCGAACGCCGGATCCAGCTCTTCGATGTGCGCGCTCTCGGCGGCGAAGCCGTTGTTCATCATCAGCAGCGAATAGATCGCTTCCTGCGCGCCGGCGGCGCCCAGCGAGTGGCCGGTGAGCGACTTGGTGCTTGAGATCAGCGGCGGCTTGGCGCCGAACACGGCGCGCACCGCCTCCATCTCCTTGAGATCGCCGACCGGCGTCGAGGTGCCGTGGGTGTTCAGATAATCGACCGGGCGATCCAGGTACTTCATCGCCATTTTCATGCAGCGCGCCGCACCTTCGCCGGAGGGGGCCACCATGTCGTGGCCGTCGCTGTTGGCGCCGTAGCCGGCGACTTCGCCATAGATCTTGGCGCCGCGTTTCTTGGCGCGCTGATACTCTTCCAGCACCAGGACGCCCGCGCCGCCGGCGATAACGAAGCCGTCGCGGTTCTTGTCGTAGGCGCGCGAGGCTTTCTCCGGCGTGTCGTTGTATTTCGAGCTCATGGCGCCCATGGCGTCGAAGAGAACTGAGAGCGTCCAATCGAGTTCTTCGGAACCGCCCGCAAACATGATGTCCTGGCGGCCGGCCGCGATGTGTTCGTAAGAATCGCCGATGCAATGTGCGCTGGTCGCGCATGCCGAGCTGATCGAATAATTGATGCCGCGAATTTCGAACGGCGTCGCCAATGTGGCGCTGGCGGTGGAACTCATCGCCTTCGGCACGGCGAACGGGCCAACCCGCTTGGCGCCTTTTTCCCGCGCCGTATCCGCCGCGGTGACGATAGCGCGCGCGGAAGGTCCGCCGGATCCCATGATGATGCCGGTGCGCTCGTTGGAGATGTCTTCCTTGGAGAGCCCGGCGTCGGTGATGGCTTGCTCCATGGCGACGTAATTCCAGCCCGAGCCTTCGCCCATGAAACGCATCACGCGCTTGTCGACGACGTCTTCCGGATTGAGCTGCGGCGCGCCGGCGACCTGGGAGCGGAATCCGCGCTGCGCGTAATCCGGCTCGGCGCGAATGCCGCTCTTGGCTTCGCGGAGGCTCGCCAGCACTTCCTGCGTGTTGTTGCCGATCGAGGATACGATCCCCATGCCCGTGACGACGACGCGACGCATGCCTACTCCCTATTTCATCTGCGCTTCGAGCTGCTCGGCGCTGAACAGGCCGACCTTCAGGTCCTTGGCGCTATAGATAGGCACGCCGTCGGCTTTCACGACGCCGTCGCCGATGCCCATGTGCAGCGAGCGCTGGATGACGCGCTTCATGTCGATCTCGTAGGTAACGAGCTTGGTCTTCGGCGTGATCTGGCCGCGGAACTGGACTTCCCCGACGCCGAGCGCCCGGCCGCGCCCGGGCGAGCCCGCCCAGCACATGAAGAAGCCCACAAGCTGCCACATGGCGTCGAGGCCCAGGCAGCCGGGCATGACCGGATCGCCGCGGAAGTGGCATTCGAAGAACCAGCGTTCCGGATTGATGTCGTATTCGGCGATCACCTGGCCCTTGCCGTGCGGGCCGCCCTCCTTGGTGATGCTGGTGATGCGGTCGAACATGAGCATCGGCGGCAGCGGCAGCTGCGCATTGCCCGGCCCGAACATCTTGCCTTCGCCGGAGGCGATCAGGTCTTCATAGGAAAGGGTGGAAGGCCGTTCCGCCATGCTTGTCTCTGCGAAAAGGGGGATTTGCCGCCCGGCTTACAGGCCGGACGGGGCAGGGGCAAGGCTAGGTACAGAAGACTAGGGATTGTGAACTGGGGGCTGGCGCAGCGGGACCAAAGTCCGACCGCGCCCATATCTTGTGTCCGATCAGAGCCCGGTGCAGCTCTCCGCGCCCCAGAGCGTGTCGGCTTTCACCCAGCCCACGCGGCCGCCAATGGCGACGCGGCGATAGCCGCCTTCGCAACCGGTCAGCGCGCCGACCACGCCCGGCTGGAGATAGGCGAGAACGCGGCCGCTGTCGCTGGCGCCTCGGCGCAACGCCGCTTCTTGACGGACGTAGACGGTGCGGCGGGGATCGAGGTTCTGCGCGTGCATCCACACTTCGGTGTTGTCGGGGTCGCGAACGCGCCGCCAGGGCCCGCTTTCGGCGGTCACCTGCAGCGGCAAGCCCGCCCGCTCGTAAATCCAATCGATGCGATGCTCCAGGCCGGGGCCATGGCGCCCATTGGCGCCTTCCGTGCGCAAGCTGACGTAGCGCGGAACCGGCAAATTCGAGTCGGTCCCCATCGCCGGGGCGTCGGCGGCGGCGGTGAAACTGAGCGAGAGCAAGGATAGAGCCGCCAACGCGGCGAGAGACCCACGGCGCATCGTACCAACCCAACGTCTTTGCCCCTCCACGTCGTCGGGAGGGCGCGAGGTCAAGGAGAATGCGCGCGCGGCGTGAAGGCGGATTTAACGCTCCGCGCTTGGAGCGGCGCTTTTGCCGGGTTATGTCAGCCCATGCCTGGGAAGAAGCTCAAAGTCGTCGTCACCCGCCGTTTGCCCGATCCGGTCGAGACGCGCATGCGTGAATTGTTCGACGCCGATCTTAACCATGACGATCACCCGTTCACCCCCGAAGAGCTGGCGCACGCGGTGGCGACCGCCGACGTGCTGGTGCCAACGGTGACCGACAAGGTCGACGGCCGCATCCTCTCGCGCGCCGGCGAACAGCTCCGGCTGATTGCGCAGTTCGGCGCCGGCGTCGACAATATCGACGTCCAGACCGCCGTGCAGCGCGGCATCACCGTCACCAACACGCCGGGCGTTCTGACTGAAGACACCGCCGACATGACCATGGCGCTCATCCTCGCGGTGCCGCGCCGCATCGTCGAAGGCGTCAAAGTGGTGGAGGCCGACAAGTTCACCGGCTGGTCGCCAACCTGGATGATCGGCCGCCGCATCTGGGGCAAGCGGCTAGGCATTATCGGCATGGGCCGCATCGGTCAGGCGGTGGCGCGGCGCGCCAAAGCCTTCGGCCTGCAGATCCACTATCACAACCGCCGCAAGGCCGCCGCGCACGTGGAACAGGAACTTGAGGCCACGTACTGGGACAGCCTCGATCAGATGCTCTCGCGCATGGACATCGTGTCGGTGAACTGCCCGCACACGCCGGCGACCTACCACTTGCTCTCGTCGCGCCGCTTGGCGCTGCTGAAGCCGCACGCCTATGTCGTAAACACGGCGCGCGGCGAAATCATCGACGAAGGGGCGCTGGCGCGCATGCTGGAGAAGGGTGAGCTCGCGGGCGCGGGCCTCGACGTGTTCGAGCACGAACCGGCGATCAATCCGAAACTCAAGAAACTCGCCAACGTGGTGCTGCTGCCGCACATGGGCTCGGCCACGCTCGAAGGCCGCATCGATATGGGCGAGAAGGTCATCATCAACATCAAGACCTTCGCCGACGGCCACAAGCCGCCGGATCGCGTCATTCCGGCGATGCTGTGATGCGCTTCGCAGCGCTCGCGACGCTTTGCTTACTCGCGGCGTGCGGCGACAACGCCGGCAAGCAGGCGACCGCGACAGTTGCTGCAGAGGCGCCGCTTGAATTGACCTGTGCCGCCTGGACCAGCGTCACCGGCGCGTCACTTGAGCAGCGCTTCGGCGCCGCCAACGTTACGGAAGCATCTTTGCCGGGTCCGGAAGGCGAGACCTATATGGCGACGGTGGTTTACCCGAACGATCCAGCGAAGCGCGTTGAGATCGTCTGGCGCGACCTGGAAGCCCGCGCCGTGCCGATGTCGGTGACGGTTGGCGGCGACGCCAGCGATTGGATCGGCGCGCGCGATTTGCGGCTGGGCGCGGCGCTTGCCGAGGTCGAAACCGCCAACGGCCGTCCATTTCAGCTCTGGGGCTTCGGCTGGGACTATGGCGGCTACGTTTCCGACTGGAAGGGCGGCGCGCTGGACGACCCGGCATGCCGCGTCCGCGTGCGCTTCGACCCCGGCAATGATGCGGCCGGCGCGAATGGCGACAGCGCCTTCATGTCCGATGCGCCCGCCGTGCGCGCCGCGAACGCGCACGTGAGCGAGATCAGCCTGGGCTACAGCCACCCGGATCAGTAGCGCTCACCGTGGCGCGACGGGCCAGAAAATCAGGATCAACGGCGTGGCCACGAGCACCACGATGATCGAAAGCGGCAAGCCCAGCTTCCAATAATCGAAGAAGCGATAGCCGCCGGGCCCCATCACCAGCGTATTGCACTGGTGGCCGATTGGGGTGAGGAAATCGCACGCCGCACCGATCGCGACCGCCATCAGGTAGGGGTCTGGATTCACGTCCAACGCGCGCGCAATCGCCCCGGCGATCGGCGCCATGATCAATACCGTGGCGGCGTTGTTGAGAAACGGCGTAACCGCCATGCCGGTGACGATCAGCATGGCGACCGCGACGAACGGCGGCATTGGCCCCAGCAAGTGCGACAGAGCATTGGCGATGAGTACATCGCCGCCGGTGCGGCTGATCGATTCGCTGATCGGGATCAGCGCCGCCAGCAGCACCAGCATCGGTCCTTCGACCGCGCGATAGGCTTCGCTCATGCTCATTACGCGCAGCAACAGCACCGCGATGGCTGCCGCGCTGAACGCCAAGACGATGGGGGCCCAGCCCAGCCCCACGGCGATCACTGCCGCGGCAAGCGCCAGCACCGGGAAATAGCCGAACCGCTTCTGGCCAAGCGCGACTTCGCGTTCCGACAGCGGCAGGATCTGCAGATCGGCCAACGTTTCGCCGATGCGCTCCTCTTCCGATTTTAGAATAAGGACGTCGCCGGCGCGGAGCTTCATCGCCCGCAATTCCTGGCTTGTGCGGCGGCCTTCGCGCGCCACGGCGAGAAGGCTCAGACCGTAGCGGTCGTGCAGGCGGGCCTGCGCAACGCTTTGCCCCACCAGCGGCGATTCTTGACGCAACACGCCTTCGACGGTGCGAATCTCATCGCCCGGCTCGGCGTCATCGCGGTGTCGCTCTCCCACGAGCTTCAGCTTGCAGGCGGCGGCCAGCCGCTCAAGCGCGTCTTCCTCCCCCTCCACGATGATGTGATCGCCCGCCCTAAGCTTGGTCGCCTTGTTGGCCGGCGCCCGGCCGGATTTGGTCACGACCGCCACAACACGCGCCTCGTTCTTTCCGGCTTCGATCAACTCGCCGACAGTCTCCGCGCACTCCTCGCCAAGTTCGAATTCGGTGACGTAGCGTGTTTCGGCGAGCGCCGCGTCGACGCCGGGCGCGGGCTGCCGCTCGATCCGGATGAAATGCGGCGCGATGGCCAGGAAGATAAAGCCGGCGGCGCAGACGCCGAGGCCGACGGGCGTGAAGTCGAACATGTGGAACGGTTCGCCAAGAAGCGATTGGCGCACGCTCGAAACGATGACGTTCGGAGATGTCCCGACCAAGGTCACCAGCCCGCCCAGCAGTGATGCGAACGCCATCGGCATCAGCAGCCGTGAGACCGCGACATTGGTCTTGCGCGCATGCTGCATGGCGACGGGCATCACGATCGCCAGCGCGCCGATGTTCTTGGTGACCATGGAAAGCACCATGGTGACCGCCGTGAACGCGGGGATTTGGAGGGAGGGCGAGTGCAGCGAGGCCAGGATCGCGCCAAGCCAGCGTTCGATCAGGCCCGAGCGCGCGATGGCGGCGCTGAGCAGGAGCGCAGAGGCAATGATCCAGATGAGTTCGTTGGCGAAGCCGGTGAACATCTGATCCACCGGAATAACGCCGAGCAGTGCGCCCGCGACGAGCGCCGCGAGTGCAATGAGGTCGTAGCGCAGCTTGCCCCACACGAAGCACGCGACGGTGACGCCCATCAATCCGAACGCCAGCATCTGTTGGATGGTCATCGAGGTTCCCGGAGCGCCAGCGGCTCAATCCCGGGATGGGCGGTTTGTTCCCTAACCTCAGAGCGCCGCCCAAAGCGCTCCGTGCGGCAAGAGCGTTGCGCTGTCGTCGCTGACGCCGAGCCCGAGCAACACGCTCTTGATTGGCGCCGGCAGGTTCAGCGAAATCGGCGCCTCGCTTAGATTGTATGCGCAGAACACGCGCTCGCCGCCGTGCCGGCGCTCGTAAGCGAGATAATCCGTGTCGAGCGCCACGTACTCGCCCTCGCGCAGCGCCGCACTGCCGCGCCGCGTCGCCAGCGCGTTGCGCGTGAATGCGAGCACCGAATGCGGGTCGCCTTCTTGCCAATCGACCGCCAGTGATGCGTGCCGCGCATCGAGCGGCAGCCATGCGTCGCCTGCGCTGGTGAAGTCGGCCATCATCGCATCGCGCACCCAGGGCATCGGGGTGCGCGCGCCGTCGCGACCGACGCCATGCGGCCAGAAGGCGATGGCCTCGGGATCGCGCAGCCGTTCGAAGGGGACATCGCCGTGCGGCAACCCCAGTTCGTCGCCCTGATAGAGGAACGGCGTGCCGCGCAGGCTGAACAGAATCGCCAGCATCTGCTTTATGCGCGCCGGGTCGTCCCCGGCGAGTCGGGTCGGAAAGCGGATGACGTCGTGGTTGGACAAACTCCAGGCGGGCCAACCTTTCGCGCCCTCCCAGCCCGACAACGCCTCGCGCACCACTTGAGGCGTCAATGCGCGTTGGCGCAGCAGGTAGAACGAGTACGCCGTGTGCAGACGCGCAGGTCCGTCCGTGTACTCGCGCTGCACCTTGAGCGGCTCTTCGTCCTCGATCTCGCCCAGCGACACCGCGCCGTATTCGTCCGTGAGCGCGCGGATGCGGGCGATGAAGTCGAGCGTCTCGGGCTGCGTGCGGGTGTAGAGCTGGCGCTGGAATTGATGCGGCCGCGGCGGCGTCTTGTTGAGCGCCAGCGCCGGGTTGTCACGCAGCTGTGCGTCGTGGATGAAAAAGTTGACCACGTCGAAGCGGAAGCCGTCGACGCCGCGCTCCAGCCAGAAGCGGGCCGAATCCAACAGCGCGTCCTGAACGTCGCGATTGCGGATGTTGAGGTCCGGCTGCTCCGGCAAGAAATTGTGCAGATAGTATTGCCGCCGCCGCGCATCCCATGTCCATGCGCCGCCGCCGAACATGGCTTGCCAATTGTTGGGCGGCGCCCCGTCCGGCTTCGCATCGGCCCACACGTACCAGTCGGCCTTTTGGTTGTCGCGGCTCGAACGGCTTTCTGCGAACCAGGGATGCTGATCGGACGAATGCGACCACACCTGGTCGATCATCACCTTGAGCCCGAGCGCATGTGCGCGCGCGACCAGCGCATCGATGTCGGCCAGGGACCCGAACAGCGGATCGACGCCGCGATAGTCGCTGACATCGTAACCGTAATCTTTCATCGGTGAGCGAAAGAAGGGCGACAACCAGATCGCGTCGACGCCGAGTTTCGCCACATAGTCGAGCTTGTCGGTGACGCCTTTGAGGTCGCCCACGCCGTCGCCGTCGCTGTCGCGGAACGAGCGCGGATAGATCTGGTAGAACACCGCGCTGCGCAGCCAATCGCTCATGCGCAGGGCATGAGCGCAGCCGCGGTTTTTATCAAGGCCCGCGTTACCGGCTATTCTTCGGCGCCGGCCGGCGCCAGCGCGCCGCCTTCATAAATGCGATAGAGGAACTCTTCCGCAGCGGTGGCGGAGCCATCGGCATCATCTTCTTGGAGAATGTGGCCGGACTCCTCAAAGATCTTGACCTCACTGCCGGGAATGGCGGCGTGGAACAGCTCGGCGTCGGCCACGGGAATGAGGTTGTCGTGCCGGCCCCAGAGAATGAGCGTCGGTGTGTGAATGCCGGCGAGCATTTCATTCGAGGCGTGCGTGCGTTGCGCATAGCCGGTTTGCAGCTGGATCAGGATGTCGCGATGGCCCGGCGCGCGCGATAGCTCGGTATAGCGTGTGACCATCGCGTCGGTCGCCAGCGCGGGATTGGCGAAGGAAGCCTCTAGTCCGCGGCGGAAGAGGCGCGTGCTGTCGATGTCGCGCAACAGCGGCATCAGCATCGGGTTGCGCAGGAGCTTCAGCGTCAGGCTGTCATTGGCCCGAGTTTCTTCGGCATGCGGCCAGCCGGCGGCGTCGACGAGAATGAGCGCATCGAGCTGGTCGGGATGCGCAAGCGCGTAGGACCAGGCGACGTTGCCGCCCATGGAATTTCCCGCGATGGCGAAGCGGGTGAGGCCGGCGGCCTGCACAAATTCGCCGACTGCGTCGCGGAAGTTCTCGATGTTGGCGTGATAGCCCGCAGGCGCGCGCGTAAGACCGTGGCCCGGAAGATCGATCGAGATGACGCGATAATTTTCGCTCAGGCGCGCGACCCAGGGCTCCCAGGTGTGCAGCGAGGCCGAATAGCCGTGAATGAGCAAAATCGTCGGTACGGGCGGCGCACCCGGCGCCTGCACGGCGCCCTGGTCGCGATAGTGCATGCGAATGCCGCTGGGCAGATCCATATAGCGCGAGTCCGCGCTCTCGTATCTCGCCGCCAGCGTCTCGTACGGGATATCGTCGCGCTTCAGGGCGAAGTAGCCGCCCGCGCCGATGATCGCAGCGAGGCCGACCAGGGCCAGCAGCGCGCCTAACAGCCATTTCATCGTCCACCCTCCGCGAGCCCTAGTCTCGGCGCCCCAGGGCTTGCGTCAAGCGCGCCAGCCGACGCGTCGCGCCCATTCTTCGAATCTGGCGCGGCGCGTAGCGAGATCGCCAGGTGGCCGGTCGCCTTCCGCAGCGGCGCGCGCGCGCATCGTCGCAATAGTTTCGGCCATTGGCGGCAGTCCGACGCTGGCGCGCCGCTCGTCGAGACCCGCCGGCTCGCGCACCGGACGCGGCGACAAGAGGCCGCTCTCATCCCAGTCGAATTGCGTGCCAAAGGTTTGCGGACGGTCTTCGAAAGTATCGATGCGATCCGAGAGATACGCCGCGTCGAGCGCGTTCGCCTCGCCTTCGGCGATGGCGTCGAGGATGAGTGCGAGTCCGCGCCGCTGCAGGTCCGGACGGCTGATGGCGTGCTGCAGAATCAGGAACGCCGACGCTGCGCCGTCTTCGCCGACTTTGCCGCGTCCCGGCCAGCCGAGTGCAGCGATAGCGTCCTCAAGCAGCGCGGCGTTCTCCAGATGCACTGCCTCCATCTCGGGATTGTAACCGTCGAACAGCGCGCCGGTTTGCGCAAGGCGCGTGCGTGTTTCAACGTCGTGTGTCGCCGCGGCGATCAGCTTGGCGCTCCAGTCAGTCATGGCCGCACACCGGGCAAGCAGGATCGCGCGTGAGTTTCACACTGCGGCTGGTCGCATCCAGCCCATCGTAGAACAGCACGCGGCCAGCTAGGCTCTCGCCGGCCTCCGCAAGCTCCTTGATCGCCTCAAGCGCCATCATCGAACCAATGACGCCGGTGAGCGCGCCGACGACGCCGACTTGTGCGCACGTTTCAGCATCAGGTGGCGCGCTCGGCACGAAGCAGCGATAGCAGGGCAGGCGCTGATCAACCGGCAGCGTCTTCGTGGGCCCTGACTTGAATGTCGCGATCTGACCGTGCCAGCGGCCGACGGCGCCCGAAGTCAGCGTCACGCCGAGCTCGTGGCACGCCGCGTTGACAGCGAAGCGCGTGGTGAAGTCATCCGTGCCGTCGAGCACGAGGTCGGCGCCCTTGAGCAGATACGCCGCATTCGCGTCGTCGAGGCGCTGGCGCATCGACTCGACCTCGACATGCGCGTTGAGTTCTGCAAGCACCGCGCGCGCGCGTTCGACTTTCGACTGTCCCACGTCCGCGCCGCGATAGACGATTTGGCGCTGCAGGTTCGACAGCGACACCGCATCGTCGTCGATCAGCCGCAAGCGTCCGACGCCGGCCGCCGCCAGATAGAGCGCGGCCGGCGCACCTAGCCCGCCGGCTCCGACAATGGCCACGGTCGCGGCCTTCAGCCGCTGCTGGCCGGGGCCGCCGATCTCCTTCAGCAGGATATGGCGCGCGTAGCGTTCGCGCTCGTCGGCCGAAAACGTGGTCATGGCGGGATATTAGGCGCGTGCGCCGGGCTCACAAGCGCGGGATCGGGGAACGCTCCTGCAGGCGCGAACGTTGCTCCGCCATGCGCTATATCGATGAAAGCCTGGCGCCCGGCGAGACCGTGCTCGCGCGTGGCCGATTTCCCGCGATCATGTGGGTGATGACGTGGCTCGCGCTCATCGTCCTGGGCGTGATCGTCGTCGGGATATTCCTCTTCGTCCGCAACGTCATCGTCATGAAGACGACGGACTTCGCGGTCACCGATCGCCGCGTGATCCTGAAGAAGGGCTGGCTCAATCGCCAGACCTACGAACTCGCTGTGGAGAGCGTCGAGGGCGTCACCCTGCACCAATCGATCTGGGCTCGCCTTTTCGGCTACGGCAACGTGATCGTCACCGGCACCGGCGAGGCGATCATCCGCTTCCCGGCCATGGCGAACCCGGTCGTATTCCGCCGCGCCATCGAGACGGCGCGCAGCGAAGCGCACGAACTGCGCTTGGCGCAGGAGGATCGCGATGCGCTGAGAGGGCGGCCCGCGCCGCCGGCGGAGGGACGAGACCTGAAGCCCCGGCGCAAGAAGCGCTTCATCAGCCTGTTTGGCTGATCAGCGCTTGCCGGTCGAGCCGAAGCCGCCTGCGCCGCGCGCGGTTTCGTTGAGGGCATCGACCTGCTTCCAGGCGCCCTGCGTCACCGGCGCGATCACCATCTGCGCGATGCGGTCGCCGCGGCGGATGGTGAAGGGCTCCTGCCCCAGATTGATCAGGATGACTTTCACTTCGCCGCGATAGTCGGCGTCGATAGTGCCAGGCGTATTGAGACAGGTGACGCCGTTCTTCAGCGCCAGACCGGAACGCGGCCGCACCTGCGCTTCGTAACCGGACGGCAGCGCGATCGCGAGACCGGTGGGCGCCGCCGTGCGCGCGCCAGGCGCAAGCACCAGCGGCGCGTCTTCCGGCACCGCGGCGCGAAGATCCATGCCGGCCGAGAGCGCCGTTTCGTAGGCTGGCAAGGAGAGCCCCTCGAAGTGCGGCAGCGTGACGACGTCGATGGGAACGGGCGCGTTGCTCATGCCTCCCGCATAGACCCGATTCGCGCTTGCTCAAAACTCCGTGAGGATCGCCCCGGTTTCGCGTTTCGGGGGATAAAGGCCGGTTCAGCGCCGCGGGTTCCGCCTGCGCGCTTCGAACCTAATTCGCCGCTACCGCGTTGCGTCCGCAGAGGGGGCCATTCGTGAATGCGATGAGGCTGAAATGATGAATGTTCGTACCCTGGCGTTGGGCGCAGCGATGTCGCTCTCGCTGCTCGGCGCCGCTTGCGGCACCACCACGGAACAGCGCGCGGCGTCCGGCGCGCTGATCGGCGCCGCCGGCGGCGCTGCGGTCACCGGGCGCACCAGCGGCGCCATCGTCGGCGGCGTCGCCGGCGCAGCGGTCGGTGCAGCCACCACGCCGCACCGCGAGTGCGTCCGGTATTATCGCAACGGGCGCTGCGCGCGCTGGCGCGGCTGAGCGAAGAGGCGACGCGCCCTTACCGAAGCACTATTGCGCTCCTCCCGGGTGTTGGCATTATGCGTGCCAATAATCAGGAGGAGACGCCATGAGCGAGAAATTCATCGAGCCGACGCCGGACAATGTGAAGGCGGTGTTCGCGCGCGGGCTCAAGGGCCCGATCGTCATGCTCAATCTGCTGCGCTTCCGCGACGTCGCCGACTATTCCGGCTCGCCCGATTTGGCGCCGCCAAAGCCGATGTCGGGCGCGGAAGCCTACAAGATCTACATGGCTCACGCGACGCCGTTCGTTCAAAAGATCGGCGGACAGCTGGTGTTTGCCGGCGAAGCCGGCGCGGCGCTGATCGGCCCGACCGAAGAGCACTGGGATTCAGTGATCCTGGTCCGCTATCCCAGCCTTGAAGACTTCATGAAATTCGCCAGCGACCCCGAATACCAGAAGGGCGTTGGCCACCGCACTGCGGCGCTGGCGGAATCGAGACTGGTGCCGATGACACAGCGCGGCGCCTAAAAGAAGAGGCCGGTCTCGCGACCGGCCTTTCCATTTTCACTTGCCCTGGCGCGCCTTGCGCGCGGCGTACTTGAGATCGCGCCGCGCCTTTTGTTCGGCCGCCAATTGCTCGGCCGCTTCGATATCGGCGAGGCGCTTGGCTTCGGCTTCCACCGCCGCGCGCTTGGCGGCTTCGGCTTCGGCTTTGGCCTTGGCTTCGGCTTCCAGCTGGCGCTGCAGCTTTTCTTCTTCGATGCGCTGCTTGCGGCGCGCTTCAGCTTCGGCGCGGCGATCGTCGCGCGCTTTTGCGGCTTCGGCCCGCTCGGCGGCGATCGCGGGATCGATGGCCGGCTTGTTCTTGAATTTCTCCAGCATCGCCTTCTTGGCGGCGAGTGCGGCGTCGCGACGTTCGTTGTGGTTCGGAATGCTCATGCGGTCCTTCTCGGGACGCGCGCGCGGCTGCGCGGCGGCAGGTTCTTCATCGGTGTGGTTGAGGCGCTCTAAATAGCGTGGTTTGCGCCGGGCTCAAGCCCCCCAGAGCGCAATCCGGGTGCAACCGAGGCGCGTCCCGTTGCCGCCACCCTTGTCACCTCCGGTTGCTCCGGTAGTCTCGGACGCGCGGGGAGGGTGCGATGTTCGACTTCTACGGGCGCTCCGGGCGGCTCGCCTATTTGGGTTTCACGTTGCTGGCCTGGGTGGTTCTGATCGGCGGCATTGTCGTGTTCGCCGCGGTCGGCGGCGACGCCGACTTCGAAGGCGATCTCGAATCCATGACCGGCCCGCAGATGACTGTGACCTGCCTGTTGCTGGTGGCGTTTGCATGGATAAGCCTCGCCGCCGCGATCCGGCGCTGCCACGACCTAGGCTGGAGCGGCTGGTGGGTGCTGTTGGCGCTCGTGCCGCTCGCCAGCTTCGTGCAGGGACTCTGGCTGCTGTTCGCGCCCGGCGACGAAGGCGAAAACGAATACGGCGCGCAGCCGGCCTGAGCTACGCTACTTTTTCGGCGTCTTCTTTCCCGCGAGTGCGGCGGCGATTTCGGCCGCGAGCTTGTGTGCGACGGCCTCCTTCGCCATGCGCGGCCACTTTTCCGCGCCGTCGCGCTTGATCAGCAGCACCTCGTTTTCGGCGCCGCCCATGACATCGCCCGAGACGTCGTTGGCGACGATCCAGTCGCAGCCCTTCTTGGCGATCTTGGCGCGCGCGTGCTCTTCGACTTTCTCGGTCTCGGCCGCAAAGCCGATCACCAGTTCGGGGCGCTTCTTCGACGCCTTCGCGATGGTGGCGAGGATGTCCGGATTCTCTTCGAGCGCGATGGCGGGCGGAGCGCCGCTCTTGTCTTTCTTGATCTTTTCCCGAGCGGGCTGGGTCGGGCGCCAGTCCGCCACCGCGGCGACCATGATGGCCACGTCGACCGGCAGCGCGTCCTCGCTTTCGGCCAGCATGTCGCGCGCGCTCTCCACGCGCTTGAATTTCACGCCGGGCGGGGCGGCAAGATCGGTCGGGCCGGAGACCAGCGTCACCTTGGCGCCCAGTTCCGCCAATGCCGCCGCAATGGCGTAGCCTTGCTTGCCGCTCGAGCGATTGGAGATGAAGCGCACCGGATCGATGGCTTCGACCGTCGGGCCGGCCGTCACCAGCGCTTTCTTGCCTTTGAGCGGTCCATCGCTCAGCAGCGCCAGTGCGGCGTCGCGAATTTCGTTGGGCTCCGCCATGCGGCCGAGCCCGCGCTCGCCCTTTTCCGCCATCTCGCCGACATTGGGCCCGACGAAACGAATGCCGTCCGCTTGCAGCCGTGCGAAATTGCGCTGCGTCGCCCGGTGCGCCCACATGTGCGGGTTCATCGCCGGCGCCATCAGGACGGGCCTGTCGGTAGCGAGCAGCACGGCGGAGGCCAAGTCGTTGGCCAGACCGTTCGCGGCCTTCGCCATAAGGTCGGCGGTCGCAGGCGCGACGACGATGAGATCGCACTCGCGCGCCAGCCGGATGTGGCCGACGTCGAATTCCTGCGCCTGATCGAAAAGATCCGTGAACACGCGTTCGCCGACGAGCGCGCCGGCCGCCAGCGGAGTCACGAAACGCTGCGCCGCTTCCGTCATCACCACGCGCACGGCGGCGCCGCGCTCTTTCAAGCGTCGGATGAGATCGAGGCTCTTATAGGCGGCGATGCCGCCGCCGATGATGAGAAGGACGCGCTGGCTCATGGACTCGGCGCGGCCTTTTCCGCATCGCTGTCGGGCGTGTGCTCATGTGCGCCCGGGGGAGTGGGGTCGTTTACAGTCGCATCGGCGTTGGTGGCGTTGGACGGGCGGCGGTTGACCGGCTCGCGTTCGAGCGGCTGCACGATCTCCGGCTGCGCCGACTGCGGCGGGCGTTGCCGGTCGCCGCCGGTCAGCAGCAACGCCAGCACCGCGCCGCCGAGCAGGGCGATCCAGACTGCCGGCATCTCGAACCATTTGCGTTCTTCGCGCGGCGCCTCCGCGCTGACTTTGCGCGCCGCCGCCTCGATCGCGATCAGCGCCTGCGGAAGCCGGCGCAGCGCCTGGAAGCCCAACGCCGCTTCGTCGACGGCGCGCTTGGTCACGGCTTCCGGTCCGAGTTCGCGCTGCACCCAGCGCTCCACGATCGGACGCGAAGCGGTCCACATGTCGTGCTGCGGATCGAGGCCGCGCGCCACGCCTTCGACCTGCACCATGGTTTTCTGCAGCAGCACCAGCTCGGGCCGCAGGTGCATGCCGAACATGTGCGTGACGTCGAACAGCTGCAGCAGCAGACGGCTCATGGATATGCCGTCGGCGGTCTTGCCGAAGATCGGTTCGCCGATGGCGCGCAGCGCCTGCGCGAACTCGTCGACCGTGAATCGCTCCGGCACGTAGCCCGCTTCCTGGTGCACCTCGGCCACCCGGCGATAGTCGCGGCGCAGGAAGCCGTAGAGAATCTCAGCCAGGTAGCGGCGCTCCTTGTGGCCGATGCGGCCCATGATGCCGAAGTCGACGACCCAGAGCTTGCCGTCCTTGCCGTAGAGGAGGTTTCCCTCGTGCATGTCGGCGTGGAAGAAGCCGTAGTCGAGCGCGGCGGCGAGAAAGCCGCGGGTGACGGCGATGGCGAGCTGACTGCGATCGGCGCCGGCGCGGTCGAGCGCCTTGGCGTCGGTGAGCGCAATGCCGTCGATCCAGTCGAGCGTCATCACCCGCTTGGCCGAGCGCGACCAGTCGATCTCCGGCACGGTGAGGTAGCCGTCCTTCACCGCGACTTCGCGGAATTCCGCAGCAGCGCCGGCTTCCAGACGCAGATCCAGTTCGCGCTCGGTGGCGGCGGCGACCGTGTCGATGAATTGCACCGGCTCCAGCCGGCGCGAACGCACCGAGAAGAATTCGATGCCCTGCGCCAGGAAGCGCAGCGCCGCCATTTCGCGCGCCATCTTCTTTTCGATGCGCGGGCGCAGAACCTTGATCGCCACCACGCCGCGGCGCGGAATGATGGCTTGGTGCACCTGCGCGATAGAAGCGGCGCCGACGGCCTCCGATATCGCCCCGAACAATTGTTCGGTGGCGCCCAGTTCAGCGTTGATAGTGTCGAGTGCGGCCGTGCGCGAAAACGGCGGTAGCCGATCCTTGAGCCGCCCCAGCTCCTGGGCGACGGTGACGCCGATCATGTCCGGCCGGGTCGCCAGGAATTGCCCGACCTTCACATAGGCCGGACCCAACCGTTCCAGCGCCTGCGCCAGACGCGCGCCGACCGTGCGGTTGCGGCGGCGCTTGGCCAGCACCGAGAGCAGGGTGTGCGTCGCCTGCAGGCCGACCGGATAGCGGTCGTAATATTCCGACGGCAGCAACACGTCGTAGCGCGCCAGCGTCAGCGCCACGCGCAGCAGCCGCCAGATGTGGCCGATCACGCCGAAGGCGAGACCGACCAGCACCGCCAGTACGATGGACGCGAGCAGAAGGAACCAGAACACTAAACCGCCCAACCCCAATGCAGGGCGCAAACGCCTCCGGCCATGTTTCGATAGGCCGTTCGGGCGAAGCCTGCGTCGCGGATCATACCCAGGAACCGTTCCTGATCTGGAAACCGGCGGATGGATTCGACCAGATATCGGTAGGAATCCGCATCGTTCGCCAGCAATTTCCCCAGCGCCGGGATCGCGTTAAAGGAATAGAAATCATAAACCGGCTCGAGCCCGCCCACCGCGAGGCGCGAAAACTCCAGGCAGAAGAAGCGCCCCCCAGGCTTCAGCACCCGCCGCGCCTCGCGCAGTACGGCGTCGATATTGGTGCAGTTACGGATGCCGAAGCTGATGATGTAGGCGTCGGCCGCTGCATCATCGACGGGCAGATTCTCCGCGTCGCCCTCGTGCCAGAAGAGCCCGCCCTCGCCGCGCGCGCGCCCGGCTTCGAGCATCTCGGTGTTGATGTCGATGACGTGGATTTCCGCCGACTCCAGACCGCGCCGCTTGGCGGCGCCATCGGCCAGCTTCTTCAGCCGCCGCGCGATGTCGCCGGTGCCGCCCGCAACATCGAGAATGAGTTCGCCCGGCTGCGGGTTCAGCTTCGCCGCCGCCGCGTCCTTCCAGAGCCGGTGCATGCCGCCGGACATGGCGTCGTTCATAAGGTCGTATTTCGACGCCACCGACGAAAACACTTCGCGCACCTTCGAGGCCTTCTCGGCCTTCGGCACCTCCTGGAACCCGAAGGAGGCGGTTTCAGTCGAAGCGTCTTTCGTCATGCCGCGACCATAGCGGCGGGGGCAGGGCGGGGCTATATCGGAGCCGATGGTTTCCCGTTTCATTTCCGCCAGATGCGCAGGCGTTTCGCCGCATGCCTGAGCTGCCGGAAGTCGAAACTGTGCGCCGCGGGCTCGCGCCGGCGCTGGTGGGCAAGCGCATCGCAAAAGCGAAGACGCGGCGCGCGGACTTGCGCTTCCCATTCCCCACTCGCTTCGCCGCGCGGCTCAGGGGCCGGCGCGTGGACTCGCTCGAGCGGCGCGCGAAATATCTGCTGGCGCATCTCGATGACGGCAACGTTTGGGTCACGCATCTGGGCATGACCGGACGCTGGAGCATTCTCGGCTCGAAGAAACAGCCCGGCGATTTCTACTACGCCGAACCGCCCGACCCCACGCACACGCACGTCGTCATCGACATGGAGTCCGGCGCGCGGCTTGAGTTCAACGATCCGCGCCGCTTCGGCTACATGGATCTGATCCCCGAGGATGCGCTCGAAGCGCATCCGTGGTTCAAGGGCATGGGGCCCGAGCCGCTCGGCAACGCATTCAATCTGCCGTATCTGAAGAAGGCCTTCGCGCACAAGAAGGCGCCTGTGAAAGCGGCGCTGTTGGATCAACGCGTCGTCGCCGGGCTCGGCAACATCTACGTCGTCGAAGCACTCTACCGCGCCGGCATCGCGCCGACGAAACCGGCGGGCCGCATCGCAGCGGTGCGGCTTGAACGGCTCTTCCACGCCATCCGCGCCGTGCTCGAAGAAGCCATCGAAGCCGGCGGCTCAACGCTCAGCGACTATGCCGGCGTCGATGGCGCTCAAGGCGGCTTTCAGCATCGCTTCCGCGTCTATGACCGCGAAGGCGAGCCGTGTCTGACGAAGGATTGCGGCGGCACAATCGTGCGCGCGGTGCACAGCGGCCGCAGCACGTTCTGGTGTCCGCGGTGTCAGCGTTAGTCGTTATGGACCGCCGGCGTCCCGCCGGGTGGCTCGGTCGTTGCAGCATGCACTCTCTTGCTTAGCGCAGCGCTGGCCCGCGCGGCGCCGACGGTCCATAATCGGCCGGGTGAGTCGCTCGCTCTTTCTCGCCGCCATCCTGATTGCGTCGCCTGCGTTCGCGGACACGCGCTTCTTCGCGGCGCTGGACGATGTGCCGTTGGCGCCCGGCCTCAGCGAAGGCGCGGGGTTTCAGTTCGAGGAAGCCGGCGGGCGCATCATCGGCGCCACCGCCACTGGACGCGCAACGCCTGAGGCAGTTCGCGCCTTCTACGCAGACACCCTTCCCTCACTCGGCTGGTCGCTCAGTCCCACCGGCGCAGATGAACTCGTCTTCCTGCGCGGCCGAGAACGCCTGGCGTTTTCGATCCGCCGCGACGGGCAGGGCGCGGCGCTCGACGTGCGCCTTTTCACGCGCCCGGCGTCGATGAACGCGGATTGATTTTCGCACGCGCCCGGCGCTAGTGAGCGCCATGGCATATGAAAACATTCTCGCTGAAACCGATGGCGGCGTGGGCCTCATCCGGCTCAATCGCCCGAAGGCGCTGAACGCGCTCAACAACGATCTCATCGCCGAGCTTGGACGCGCCCTCGATGCGTTCGAGGCCGATGATGCGATCGGCTGCATCGTCATTACCGGTTCGGAAAAAGCCTTCGCCGCCGGCGCCGACATCAAGCAGATGGCGGACGGCCGGTTCGCCGATTTCTACGCGCGCGATCCGTTCGCGAACCTCGAACGGGTGCCGCGCACCCGCAAACCGCTGATCGCCGCCGTTGCGGGCTACGCGCTGGGCGGCGGCTGCGAACTCGCCATGATGTGCGACTTCATTATCGCCGCCGACACCGCGAAGTTCGGCCAGCCGGAAATCACTTTGGGCGTCATGCCGGCCTGGGGCGGTTCGCAGCGGCTCACCCGCAGCGTCGGCAAGGCCAAGGCGATGGATCTCTGTCTCACCGGGCGCATGATGGACGCCGCCGAAGCCGAGCGCGCAGGGCTCGTCGCGCGTGTGGTCACAGCCGACAAGTTGATGGAAGAAACGCTCGCCGCGGCGAAGAAAATCGCCGCGATGGGACGCCTCGCCGCAGTGGCCAACAAGGAGGCGGTGAACGCTGCGTTCGAGACCCCCATGAATGAGGGCCTGCGGCTCGAAAGACGGCTGTTTTACAGCCTTTTCGCCACGGAAGATCAGAAGGAAGGCATGGCCGCGTTCATCGAAAAGCGGCCGCCTAACTTCCAGAATCGGTGACCTATGCCTGTGCTCTTCTCATCTGTATTTGACGCCGGGGTGACAGACCGCTAAGACCCCGCGCTTCGCGTCCGAAACTTCCACTGGAATAGATCACGTCATGGCGAATACGAAGTCCGCAAAGAAAGCGACCCGCAAGATCGCCCGCCGTACGGCGGTCAATAAGGCGCGTCGTTCGCTCGTGCGTGGCTCGTGGCGCAAGGTGGAAGAAGCGATCGCCTCCGGCGACGCCAAGACTGCGGAAGCCGCGCTGAAGCAAGCCGAGTCGGCGACCATGCGCGCCGTCTCCAACGGCGTCTTTCACAAGAACTCCGGCAGCCGCAAAGTTTCGCGCTTGGCGCAGCGCGTGAAGGCGATTTCCGGCGCGAAATCGCGCGGCTGAAGACGCCCACTGAGGGCCGTCCGGGCCTAATAGGCGCTCGGGTTCCCTTCGTTTCATATCCACGACAGTTATGTTGAAAAACGGTGAATATTCATCCGTGTACGGATGAACTGTGCGTTCGGGATAGACCCGTCGTATGCCCAAAAAATCTAATAAATTCAACGCCCTAATTTATGTGGATATTGCGCGCATTTAACGATTTGGAAGCCCGTTTCTGGTTGACCGGCGCGGCTGAAACGATCATCGTTTCGCTTGTCCGGCGAGAACGTCGCCGTCCGAAATTCCAGTGAAACCGATGCGCGGGCATCGGGCCAAAAAAATCATTTTGGCTCGGACGGGGAAGGTGCGTCTGACGGGGCGGCTGAAACAAGAGTTCTAGGGCAGGGGGTTGCAATGGAACCGCAAGACGAGGGCGCCCGCCGGGATACGGCGGGCCTGGGTGCGGCGCGGGCGTATGAGTTCGTCCGCAAAGAGCTTCTCAGTGAGTTCGGGGCGGATTTCTTCCGCTCCTATATCGACCCGCTCCGCTTGGTGGCGGAATGGAACGGCTCGGTCCTCTTCCGGGCTGGCTCCCAGGTCGCCCAGGAGCGGCTGAAGCAGCAGGTGCTGCACCGCCTGGAAGCGCGCATGCGGGCCTATGCGCCGCAGTTGGGTCCGGTCGAGATTCTGCTCGAACACGAATTCCCCAACGATGTCCGCGCCCTGGTCGACGCGCGCATCGAGGACGCGCTGTTGCGCGCGCATCCTTCGCCAGCGCCCGCGTCTTCCTACAGCTTCGACAATTTCTGTGTCGACGACAGCAATCATCGCGCCTTCACCGTCGCACAAATGATCGCGATCAATGCAGGCGCTGCCTTTCCGATCTGGTTGCTGCACTCACCGCCCGGCTGCGGAAAAACGCACCTCTTGTCTGCGATTGCGCAAGAGGCCGCGATCCGTACGCCAGAGCGCAAGGTGCTGATGATGACGGGCCAGGAGTTCTTGGAGCAATTCCAGTCGGCGCTGCACAAGAAGCGCGACTCGTCCGTGTTCAAGGAATCCGTGCGCGCGCCGAACCTGCTGTTGATCGATGATTTTCAACGCATTTGCGGGAAGAAGGCGACGGAAGAAGAAGCCTTCGACACGATGCACGATCTGACCCGCCGCGGCGGACAAGTCGTACTCGCCGCCAATCATGGCGCCGATGGCCTAGCCGGTTTGGACGATGCGCTGCGCGCAAAACTCAAAGGCGCGGCCGCATGCGAAATTCTTGAGCCCGACACTGCGCTGCGGCGCCGCATACTCGATGCGCGTGTTGCGCATTATGCACGCGTGACGCCAGGCTTTGCCGTTGCGCCCGAAGCGCTCGACTTCATCGCCGAGAGAATGCACGTTAGTGGGCGCGAGCTCGACGGCGCCATCTCTCAGCTCGTTATTGAATCCAAGATCTCGGGAGGATCCGTAGTGACACTCGAAGCCACCGCGAACGCTCTGCAAAACAAGCTGACCGACGCAGCGGAGCGCCGCATCACCGTGCAACTCGTGCAGAAGGTGGTGGCTCGATCGTACAACATGACGGTCCAGCAACTTCTCGAACGCACCCGCCGCCACGCCATCGCGCGTCCGCGCCAGATCGCGATGTTCCTGGCCTCGCGGATGACGCAAGCCTCGCTGCCGGATATCGGCCAGCGCTTCGGCGGCTTCGACCACACCACCATCATGTACGCACGTGATCGCATCGCCCAACTGATGGAAACCGACGCGAAACTGAAGGCCGAAATTGAAGGCCTCGCCCGCGCCGTGCGCCGCGAGCCCTGATCCCGATCCGGATATCGGGCGCGCCGCTGCAACGACCCCAACAGCTTGTATCTTTTGGCTTGGGGATCGGCCGGATTTTGCTAGTTTCTCACCCCCTGCGGGAGGCCGACTCAGGCCCCCTGCGGGGGGTGTTTGATTCCGGCCCCTGATCATGGCGGCCGAAGCGCAGAGTCCAAAGGGATTGAGATCGCAATGCGGCTGACCATCGAGCGCTCGGCGCTCCTGAAAGCACTCAACCACGTGCAGAGTGTCGTCGAACGGCGCAACACGATTCCGATCCTGTCCAACGTGCTCGTCGCTGCGCAAGGCGACTCGCTCCGCCTCACCGCCACCGATCTCGACATCGAAATTTCCGAGTCCGCGCCTGCCGAAGTCGAGCGCGCCGGGCAGACCACAGCGCCGGCGAATTACCTCTATGACTTCGTCCGCAAGCTGCCGGAGAACACGCCGGTAAAGCTCGACGTCCCGGGCGACGACCCGCGCTTGTTTATCTCGGCCGGCAAGTCGCGTTTGCATCTGCCGATCCTGCCGGCCGGCGATTTCCCGTCGATGCCGTCCGACGGCTTCGAGACCAAGTTTGAAATCGAACCCACCGAGCTTGCGCGTCTGATCGACAAAACCCGCTTCGCGATCTCGACCGAAGAGACCCGCTATTATCTGAACGGCATCTTCTTTCACGCCGTCTCGGAAAGCGGCGCCGCGAAACTGCGCGCCGTCGCCACCGACGGGCACCGTTTGGCGCTCGCCGATACCAAGGCGCCCAAGGGAGCGGTCGGCATGCCGGGCGTCATCGTGCCGCGCAAAACCATCAACGAACTGAAGCGTCTGCTCGACGATGCGAGCGATCTGGTGGAAGTCTCTGTCTCGCCGCAAAAGATCCGCTTCGCATTGGCCGACGCCGTGCTGACCTCGAAGCTCATCGATGGCTCGTTCCCCGAATACGCGCGCGTCATTCCGAAATCGAACGCCAAGAAGCTTAAGCTCGACACCAAGGCGTTCGCTGAGGCCGTCGATCGCGTGCAAACCGTCTCCGCAGAGCGGTCGCGCTCGGTGCGCTTGGCGCTGGAGAAGGACAAGGTCACGCTCACCGTGAACAATCCCGACGCCGGCGTCGCCACCGAGGACATCGCCGCCGATTATGGCGACGATTCCATGGAAATCGGCTTCAACGCCCGCTATCTGCTGGATGTCGCTGGCCAGATCGGCGGCGAGCAGGCGACGTTCGAGCTGGCCGATTCCGGTTCGCCGACCCTGGTGCGCGATGAGGCGGACGTGGATGCGCTGTACGTGCTGATGCCGTTGCGGGTCTAGACGCGTCATGAAGAGGCGCGGGATCGTACTCGGCGCGTTCGCGCTGATCGCGGTTGCGTTATTCCTGCTCAACACATCGCTGCTGGCGAAGCCGACGGGTCAGCTCTCGCTGCTCTCGCATCGGGGGGTGCATCAGGATTTTTCGCGGGAAAACCTCGACAACGACGATTGCACGGCAACGCGCATCTACCCGCCGACGCACAGCTACATAGAAAACACGCTCCCCTCGATGCAGGCCGCTTTCGACGCCGGCGCTGATACAGTCGAAATCGACATTCATCCGACCACCGACGGCGAGTTCGCTGTGTTCCACGATTGGACGCTGGACTGCCGCACGGACGGTCACGGCGTGACCCGCGGGCGCACGATGAGCGAGCTGCGCGGTCTCGACGTCGGCTATGGTTATACCGCTGACGGCGGCCGCACATACCCTTTGCGCGGGCAGGGTGTGGGCATGATGCGCACGCTCCGTGAGGTGCTGGCGGCGTTCCCGGCCAAGAAGTTTCTCATCAACTTTAAAGGCGGTGAAGCCGGCGAAGCCGACCTGTTGCTCGCCTATCTCGACGCAACGCCGGATGTGAACTACGCGCGGCTCGCCTTCTACGGCGCAGCGCCCGCGAACCGCCTGCATGAACTGCGTCCCGCACTGCGGACTCTTTCGCGCCATCGTCTCATCGCCTGCGCGAAGTCCTATATGTTGACCGGATGGTTCGGGCGTGTGGCCGAGCCGTGCCGCAACACCATTGTCTTCGTGCCCCACAATTACGGTTGGGTGGCGTGGGGATGGCCGAACCGGTTCCTGGAGCGCATGCAGAACGCCAACACCGACGTCGTTATCGTCGACGCCATCAAACGCGGCGAAACCCCAGGCGTCGGCGGCGTGGACGATGCAGCTTCGTTTGCCCATGTTCCCCGGGGCTGGCTGGGCGGCGTGGCGACGGATCGGATCGAGGTCGTGGGCCCGCTGGCCGCGGAGCGCCGCAGGCCATGAGTCGCGCCGCCACGCCGGGCATGGAGAACCGTCGGCTTTCTGCGCCGCGGCGCACGCGCTCTGCCGTGCATGCGCCATGAGCCACTCCCTTTACGTCTCGCATCTGACGCTTCGTGATTTCCGCAATCATGCCGTTCTCGACCTCGCACTGGACTCGCGCCCGGTTTGCCTCTTCGGCGCTAACGGCGCGGGCAAGACCAATATTCTCGAGGCGCTCACCATGCTCGCGCCAGGCCGCGGCCTGCGCAGCGCCGGGATAACCGATCTCGGCCGCAGCGACGCAGATCCTCTGCGCGTGCAGCCATGGGCCGTGTCGGCGCGGGTGTCACAGGACGGCGAAGAGACGATGATCGGCGTTGGCGCCGAGCGGACGCCGGAGGGAGGCGTCAAGCGCATCGCCCGTCGCGACGGCGCGCCTGCCACGTCCGCCGACCTCGCCGCCGCGGCGCGCATGACTTGGCTGACGCCGGCCATGGACCGCCTGTGGTCCGGCGCCGCCGGCGACCGCCGGCGATTCTTCGACCGGCTGACCCTGGCGCGCGCGCCGGAACATGGCACGGCGGCGGCGCAGTACGAACGCGCCATGCGTGAGCGGCAGCGGCTTCTCGCCGACCGTGTGACGGACGACAGCTGGCTTTCTGGCCTCGAACGCGAGATGGCCGCGCACGGAGCGGCGATCGCGGCGGCCCGTGTCGAGACTCTGGCGCGCCTGCAGCAGGCCATCGACGCACGCCCGGAAGGCGCCTTTCCCAAAGCGCTGCTGGCGATCGAGGGGTTGCTGGAAGCGCGCTTCCAGCGGGGCGCGGCGAGCGCAGACGTGGAGGAAGATTTTGCAGAGCTCCTGCGCGACGTGCGTCCTCGCGACGCCGGGGCGGGTCGGGCGCTCGATGGGCCGCACCGCAGCGACCTCCTGGCCACGCACGCCGCCAAGAACATGCCTGCCGATCAATGCTCCACCGGCGAGCAGAAGGCTCTGCTTGTGGGACTGTCGCTCGCGCAGGCGCGCGCACTCGCCAGCGATCCGGGCGCGGGCGCCTCCTTGATCCTGATCGATGAGGCTGCGGCTCATCTGGACGCCGTCCGCCGCGCAGCTTTATTCGACGAGTTACTCGCCAACGACGGCCAAGCTTGGCTCACCGGCACGGACCGGAACCTGTTTGAGGCTTTTGGCGCGCGCGCACAGATGTTCGAAGTGCACGATGGCGCGGTGCACGCTGCGTAAAGCAGACGCGCGTGACAAGCGCGCCGAAATTTGGTGCGATAGCGGACCACGAGGAACGCCATGGCCAATCCCGATTACATTCCGCGCCACAACGAGGAATTCGTCTTCAATTACGATCCCAACGAGGATCCGGCGAAGGTCGATCTCAAGACCCTCGACATGAGCCGGGGCGAGCGATTCCGCGACAACAAGTTCGAACCCCTGTTCGAACGGATGCGCAAAGAGGATCCGGTGCACTACTGCCCGGACAGCCTCAACGGCCCGTATTGGTCGATCACCAAGTTCAACGACATCATGGCGGTGGACACCAATCACAGGCAGTTCTCGTCGGAGCCGTCGATCGTGCTGTTCGATCCCGAAGAGGACTTCCCGCTGCCGATGTTCATAGCCATGGACTCGCCCAAGCATGACGTGCAGCGCAAGACGGTCTCTCCCATCGTCGCGCCGAACCATTTGGCGCTGCTTGAGCCTGTCATCCGCGAACGCGCCGGCAAGCTGCTGGACAGCGTGCCGCGTGGCGAGGTGTTCAATTGGGTCGACAAGATTTCCATCGAACTGACGACGCAAATGCTGGCGACGCTGTTCGATTTTCCGTGGGAAGATCGCCGCAAGCTGACGCGGTGGTCCGATGTCGCCACAGCCGCTCCCGGGCAGGGCGTGGTTGAAAGCGATGAACAGCGGCGCGCCGAGCTCATGGAGTGCCTGCAATACTTCATGAACCTCTGGCAGGAGCGCGCCGCCGCGCCGCCGCGCAACGATCTCATCTCGATGCTCGCGCACGGCGACAGCACGAAGAACATGCCGAGTCAGGAATTCCTCGGAAACCTCATCCTCTTGATCGTGGGCGGTAACGACACCACGCGGAATTCCATTTCCGGCAGCGTCTACGCACTGAACAAGTTTCCCGATCAGTATGCGAAGCTGAAGGCCAATCCAGCGCTCGTCCCCAATCTCGTCTCCGAAACCATCCGCTGGCAGACGCCGCTCGCCTACATGCGCCGCACCGCACTTGAGGACGTCGAGATCCGTGGCAAGACGATCAGGAAGGGGGACAAGGTCGTCATGTGGTACGTATCGGGCAATCGCGACGACGAGGTCATCCGCGAGCCGAACAAGTTCGACATCGAACGCGAGAACGTGCGGCACCATCTGTCGTTCGGATTTGGAATCCACCGCTGTGTCGGCAACCGTCTGGGCGAAATGCAGCTCCGCATCGTCTGGGAAGAAATCCTGAAACGCTTCGACAAGATCGAGGTGATGGACGAACCCAGACGGGTCTATTCGTCGTTCGTGAAGGGGTATGAGTATCTGCCGGTGCGGGTTGCGGCGTAAGCGCGGGAACCGGCTTCGCCAGCACGACGCTTGCACGGCCCCGATGCGATTACGCGATGTCGTCCTAGATAGAGCCCCATGACAAAGCTTGGCGCAGAAGACGACGGTCCCAGTACGCTCGACGGCGTACTGGACGAGGTGGAACATTCCATCGGCGCGGAGGGCGCTACGCCCCCAACCATGACTATGGGAGATCTGCTCTCCTCGGTTGGACGCCAATCCTACGGGCCGTTGCTGCTGCTGATCGGCCTCTTCGCCATTTCGCCGGCGACCGTGCTGCCGGGGATGACCTGGTTCGCTGCGGCGCTCACGCTCATTGTGGCCGGCCAGATGGCGCTTGGCCTGAAGCACATTTGGCTTCCGGGCTGGGTCCTGCGCGCCAAGGCGCCGCGCGCGCTCGTGCGCGGCGGCGTGCGCGAGGCGCGCAGCTGGTCGTCGCGCCTCAGCGTACTGCTGCGTCCGCGGCTCACGTTTCTCACCAAGCCGCCGTTCGTGAACCTGATCGCGCTGCTGGTCATCGCCGCCGCGCTCGTCACCTTTCCGCTCGGCCTCATCCCGTTGGCGCCGCTTGCGCCCGGCCTTGCGGTCGCATTTTTCGGGCTTGGCATGGTGGCCCGCGATGGACTCTGGCTGGGCTTCGGCGCGATGATTCTAGGCGGCGCGTCTTGGCTCTTTCGGGCGCTAATTTTTTGACCTGCTGCGGCGCCGAAAACAGCGACATTTCAGGCTCCAAACCCTATATTGGGGGATGATTTCCAACCCGATTCGAGCAGCATGAACGCGCCCCAAAACGCACCGGCGGCCGCGCCTGAATACGGCGCGGAATCCATCAAAGTTCTCAAAGGCTTAGACGCCGTAAGGAAGCGGCCGGGGATGTATATTGGGGATACGGACGATGGGTCCGGTCTCCATCATATGATCTACGAGGTCGTCGATAATGCGATCGACGAGGCTTTGGCGGGACATGCCAAGAACGTTGAGGTGATTTTGCACCCCGACGGGTCGGCCGAAATTACCGACGACGGGCGGGGGATTCCGACGGATATCCACAAGGAGGAGGGCGTCTCGGCCGCGGAGGTCATCATGACCCAGCTGCATGCGGGCGGTAAGTTCGACCAGAACTCCTACAAGGTCTCCGGCGGCCTGCACGGCGTCGGCGTCTCAGTCGTCAACGCGCTCTCCGAATGGCTCGACCTGCGCATCTGGCGCGCCGGCAAAGAGCATTACATGCGGTTCCGCATGGGCGACGCCGAAGCGCCGCTGAAGGAAGTGGGCGCAGCGCCTGCCGATAAGCGCGGCACCTCCGTCCGCTTCCTCGCCTCCCCCAAGACCTTCACCATGACGGAGTACGATCGCAAAACCATCGAGCACCGCCTCCGCGAGCTCGCCTTCCTCAATTCCGGCGTGAAGATCATCTTCAAGGACCTGCGCGGCCCCGAAGCCTACGAGGAAACCCTCTTCTACGAGGGCGGCGTCAAAGCCTACGTCAACCACCTCGACCGCTCGCGCACCGCGCTCATCCCCGACGCCATCTACGTCATCGGCGAAAAGGACGGCATCACCGTCGAAGCCTCCATGCAATGGAACGACGGCTATCACGAGAACACGCTCTGCTTCACCAACAACATCCCGCAGAAGGACGGCGGCACCCACCTGGCCGGCTTCCGCGGCGCGCTGACGCGCGTGGTGAACAATTACATGCAGACCTCCGGCATCGCCAAAAAGGAAAAAGTCGAGATCACCGGCGACGACGCCCGCGAAGGCCTCACCTGCGTGCTCTCCGTCAAAGTGCCGGACCCCAAATTCTCCTCGCAGACCAAGGAAAAACTGGTCTCCTCGGAAGTGCGCCCCGTCGTCGAAAGCCTGATGGCCGACGCGCTCACCGCCTGGTTCGAGGAAAACCCCACCCACGCCAAGAACGTGATGGGCAAGATCGTGCAGGCCGCCGCCGCGCGCGAAGCGGCGCGCAAAGCGCGCGAAATGCGCCGCAAGTCGACGCTCGATATTTCCTCGCTCCCCGGCAAGCTCGCCGATTGCCAGGAGAAAGACCCGGCCAAGTCCGAACTCTTCATCGTCGAGGGTGACTCGGCCGGCGGCTCCGCCAAGCAGGGCCGCAACCGCGACAATCAGGCGGTGCTGCCGCTCCGGGGCAAGATCCTGAACGTCGAGCGCGCGCGCTTCGACAAGATGCTGACCAGCGAGCAAGTCGGCACGCTGATCACGGCGCTCGGCGCCGGCATCGGCCGCGGCGAGGGCGATATCGACCTCAACAAGCTGCGCTACCACAAGATCATCATCATGACCGACGCCGACGTCGACGGCGCCCACATCCGCACGCTCCTGTTGACGTTCTTCTACCGGCAAATGCCGGAGCTGATCGATGGCGGCTACATCTACATCGCCCAGCCGCCGCTCTACAAAGCCAGCAAGGGCAAGAGCGGCCGCTATCTCAAAGACGAAGCCGAGTTCGAATCCTTCCTGATCGAAGAGGGGACCAACGGCGCGGTGCTGGAAGCCGCCGGCGGCGTGCAGATCGCCGGCGAAGACTTAAAGCGCCTCGCCCGCGAAGCCGTCGCGGTCGAGACCTTGATCAAGCGCCTACACCAGCGCGTGCCCGACAGCGTCCTGGAACAAGCCGCCATCGCCGGCGCCTTCGCGCCGGGCGCGACCAATACCGAAGCCGAAGCCGCCGCCGCGCGGCTGAACGCTGTCGCCGAAGAAGGCGAAGCCAATTGGAGCGGCCGCTTCGATCCCGACGGCGCGCTGGTGCTCGAGCGCACCGTGCGCGGCGTGGTCGAGCGCGTCACCATGGACAAAGTGCTGCTCGCCTCCACCGACGCGCGCCGCCTCGCCGACCGTTCGGCCGCGCTGCGCGAAACCTACACGGGCCGCGCCAGCCTGCGCCGTGGCAGCGATCTGACCGACGTCTACGGCCCGCTTTCGCTCCTGGCCTCGATCGAAGCCGCCGGCCGCAAGGGCGTCTCGATCCAGCGCTACAAAGGCTTGGGCGAAATGAACGCCGAACAGCTCTGGGAAACCACTTTGGATGCGGACGCGCGCACCCTCCTGCAGGTGAAGGTCGATCACGCCGACGACGCGGACGATCTGTTCTCCAAGCTGATGGGGGATGTGGTCGAGCCGCGGCGGGAGTTCATCCAGGACAATGCGCTGGAAGCGGACGTGGACGCTTAGGGTCACGGGGGTTAGTTATTGCTCAACCGCCAGACCAATACTATGACCCGCCACCTAGGGTCTTGGTATGAAGTCAACGCCTGCCACAAGAAACGAGCCGACGGAGCCAAAGTTCTGCTTTGAGCCGGAGAAAATTAATTGCTCGATTGTGGCGATCGGCAAGTTCAATCCAGCGATATTTACACCCGCTTGGTTCAGCAAGCATGGCATTATCTCTGAGCGATCGGAGCGCGAGGCCAAGCCCGTCGTGCTTCAGGATGAGCTCGCGCAGTTTGGGTTCGAAAATTCGGTCATTACCGTAAAGCAGTCGTCGTTCGCGATTCAGACGACGTCGGAACCCTTCTTGCCGATCATGGAGGTATTCGCTGAGACGTTTGGTCGTCTGCTGACCCACACGCCGATTAACAAATTTGGCCTGAACCTCGGCGCAAATTTCTTGCTGCCCACCTGGGAGCATCGACAGAGAATGGGACGCGAATTAGCTCCAGTCGAACCATGGGGGCCGCTCGGTCTAAATGCCGACTCGAGTGATCCGAAGAAAGTTACCGGATTGGCGCGCCTTATTATGCAACGGAACAACATCTCGGATCGGAAGCTCGGATTTATACAAGCTCGTGTCGAGCCTGTAAGTGAGCCCGATCCGCTTCGCACGGTATCTGTAAGTGTGAACGATCACTTTGAGATCGAAGATTTTCACGATGAAGATGGCGCTCGTGAAGCCGTAGAGTTCATCGCGCAGCACTTCGAATACTCGATGAATCGCTCAAGACACATCATCAATCACATGTACAAGCTGGGGACGCAGTAGATGGCAACGGCACTCGCGCCCGCTCTGGACGAAAGAACTACAGGGCCAGATATTGCAGTGAGCACCGCAGGCCTCGCCGAGCAGAGAGCGCGTCGCTTTGCGATTGGCGACCGGCTGAAGCCTACAGACCAGACCATGGACCTTCCATACAATGAGGGATCCGACAGGGTTGCTGCACTGATCTCGTTTCCTCGGTTTGTCCCTATCAATGACATGGCGGGGCAGACGTTTGCCGCTATGGAGGAATGGGAGGGCGTCGTTACGAAGGTGGATTCGAAGGCTATGCATGCCGATCTTAAGCGGCTCTCTGCCCCGCCCGGTGGCGATCGCGAATTTGCTCTAAGATTGCCGCTTCAAGAACTCTCCGACGAAGATCGAAAAAACTTGCGAGACGGACTAATATTTCGATGGCTTATCGGACATCTCCGCGAACCTTGGGGGACGAAGAAGAACGTCTCAATGATCTATTTTCGAAAGAGCTTCGCTCGCGAGCTAACCAAAGATGAGCGAGCGGAGATTGACTCGCTGTTCGAGTGATGACCGCAAGCGATTGCTTAGAAATAAGTGTGCTGGGCCGAGGTTACGGCGAGAGCATCGTGCTGCACGTTCCGGCGCTCGGTTGGATCGTAGTCGACAGTTTTTTGACTGAAGCCGGATCGCCAGCGGCTCTGGAGTATATCAAGAGTCAAGGCGGTGATCTGGACCAAGTAGTTGGAATTGTCGCGACGCATTGGCACGACGATCACATCCAAGGCATTTCTGATCTTTTGAAAAACTGTCGAGCAGCGCAGTTTTCCTTGCCGATTGCGCTGCAGGGAAAACAGTTCAGAGCGATTGCATACGAAGCGGCGCGCGTTGGCACAAACGAAACTTCGTCGGGTGCCGCTGAGTTGTTAGCGTCGTTGCGCGTCATCAAAGGCAGTGATCGGGTGCCTAACTGGGTCACCGAAGGACAGATTATCCACCGAACTGTGTTCAGCCTTGCAGGTCGCGCACATCGGTTCGAGCTTGAGGCGTTGTCGCCGTCGAAGAAGGACGTGGATGCATTTCTTCTACACGTAGCAGCTCAGACTCTGGCACCAAGCAATGACGCTTTCAGGATTCCGGAATTTACCGAAAATGATATCTCTATGGCCGCATGGGGACGCATAAGCGGCCAGTTTTTTCTGCTGGGTGCGGACCTGGAAGAGCGCAAGCAAGCAGATCGGGGGTGGAATAACGTCCTCGCTCGCTTAGCGCCTCTGGGTGAGCAAGCCGGGTACTATAAGATCGCCCATCACGGGGCGAAGTCCGGACATTCTCAACGCGTGTGGAGTGAACTGTGCGTAACTGATCCTGTTGCGACAATTGCGCCCTGGACCAAAGGCGGAAAAGCAATCCCGACCGAAGCTGATTGCAGGCGCATCCAGGCGCTGACGTCGCGAGCTTACGTTACAACTAGGAATCCGCTTCGAAAGCCGCAGCGAATGGCATCAGTGGTCGAGGGCAAGATTAGGTCCATGAACGCCGGTCTTCGCGCTCACCCGAGCGAGGTTGGGCGGATAACCGCGACGCTCGATGTCACGCCTGCAAGCCCGGCCTGGCGCGTAGAGCTGCATGGAAGAGCGTGCGAACTCGGCGACTATTCGCCGGCAGCTTGAGGATAGATCGCGCTCAATCCGACCGCCCTCCGTGCGGCCATGAACTGCGCGCATGTCAGACGAGACCAAACCCACACGCACCATCACCATCCGCCGTCATCACAGCGCAGCGCCTGGGGCGCAGGCGAAGCGGGGTGATTGGGGCTTGTTGCGCGCCTGAAGGCGCGCGCTCCAACTCTTGGGGGCTTGTGCGGTGGTTGGAGGTTGGAGCGCGCGCCTTCAGGCGCGCTTGGTGGATGCGGGCTGGGAGCTGGGTTTCTTTGAGCGCTGGTGCGTGGGGCTTTGCGCGCCTGAAGGCGCGCGCTCCAACCTGCGCTTGGTGGATGCGGGCTGGGAGCTGGGTTTCTTTGAGCGCTGGTGCGTGGGGCTTTGCGCGCCTGAAGGCGCGCGCTCCAACCTGTTGGGTTGGTGCTTTGTCTCTTCGCGCGCTCCAACTTTCAACGCGCGGCGGAGCTGAAGGGCCAGGCTTCCGGTGAGTCGCAGAGGCCGGCGGCGACCGGGTTCATCTCGATGTAGTGCTTGGCGAAGTCGAATTGCCTTTGGTCGCGGATGTAGCGGTCGAAATAGTCCTTGGCCCAGAGGCGGCCTTTGCGCCCGAGCAGTTTGTTGATTTGTGCGGCGCTGTAGGCCTTCCAGAGGCGCACGATGCTTCCGAGTTCGACCGTCTTCTGGGTCGCGAGCAAGACATGCACGTGGTTGGGCATGATGCACCAGGCCTGCAGCGTGTAGCGCTGGCGGTCGTGGTGCGCAGCGCGTTCGCGACGATGCGCGCACATTGCCGCAAGTGAAAGTCGATCACGCCGACGATGCGGACGATTTGTTCTCCAAGCTGATGGGCGATGTGGTCGAACCGCGGCGCGAGTTTATTCAGGATAATGCGCTGGAAGCGGACGTGGACGCTTAAGGCGCGAGATTACGGCTCTGAGCCGTTTCAGGCTGGTGCAAGGACCAATCCGGCCTTCATTGGGTGACTAACGGTCCAGGACACTTGCGGCATTCTTCGGCGAACCGCCGCTCGCCCGCCGCCGGCACGCGAATCTTTCAGTGATCCCCCTGAGACGCCAGATACGCGTTTCGGGTGGCGATGTAGACATCATAGAGCTGGCGCAAGAGGGTGCCGGGTTCGCCGTTGGCGCGGTCCTGGAAGCGCGCAATCCCCGCGTCGCGCACGCCGAACACCGCGACGACTTCGGCCATCCAGGCCTTATCGGCCGCGGTCGATGCTTGCAGAAGCCTCAGCTTGCTGAACGCGCGCTCTTTCATGTCGCCTCTCCCGCCACTGGATTCACGCGATCAAGCGCTTGGAACCTTCAAAGACACAAAGTCCGGCGAGCCGCGAGCGCTCCCGCCATACCTCATGGTGTAGGCGCTTCCCAATTGCTGCGCCAGCGCTTCCGCGTTGATGCTCGATGTGAAGACGCCGACGGGAGGCGCCACGGCTTTAGCCGCACCACGCCCCAGCCGAGGGCGTCGCCGGTATAGGCGCACGATCGCCTGCCAACTAGAGAGCCTCCGCCTCGAGCAATCGCGACTCGTCGGTCACGCGCTCGAACGCCTCGGCGTCGCTTTTGATGCGGTATTGCTGCGGGCCGGCGTCGGACGGCAGAGCGCGAACGATCCGGAACGAACCTGCCATTGCGTCGCGACCGGCCTGAGTCACCAAAACGCGCTGGCCATCGTGGAAGCGCAGAAGCGCCATTGCAGCTCCAATTCATGCGTGCTTGGCGCAGACTGACGCGCCACCCGGGAAGGTGTGCTCCAAACAATAACAAACAGACAAGTCACGGAAGCGGCCCCATTGTAATGCCGATCGCGCGCGACCACGTACGTTGAGTCAGAAGTTCTCTGACGTTCCCCGAGAGATTTGAGCATGACGAGCCAACCCAAGATGGCACCCGAAACGCCTGCGCAAAAGACTCCGCAAGAAACCGCGAAAGCGGACGCGCCGAACACGCCGAAGACAGAGGCGCCGCCGACTGAGCAACCCAAGAAGGATTAGCGTTGAGCGCCGGGCGGGAAGCCTTCGTCCGGCGCACAGCTCTTACGAGCCAGCGACTTTGAATTTTTCGGCAGTTAGGATCGTCGCTGCGTCGTTTGCGGAACGGATCTGAAAACCGTTAGCGCCGAAAGAGGCGCCGATATCGAAGGCGCGCCCGCTCAAGCGACCTTCGTCGCTTCGCGCATGGACTCAGCGAAGATCATGCGACGCTGAAAGGCTGGATCAGACTCTCAAACCGTCTCGTTTCCTAGGACAGCCGCTCAAGTATTCGATCCGACATCGCACATGATTTCCATCGCCCCCCATCAAGGCAGAGCGCAGCTTTCAGCGGCTCGTCTGTAAGGCGCGTTGCACTCCCAGCCATGACCGGAAGCGTCCAGATGCGCGTTCGCAGGCGGGGTGACGCCTACGCATGCGCTGCCGACGCGCCGGAACGCGTAATCACAGTTCCAGTCATCTCCCCGGATGCTCAGCGACGCGTTCGCTGGAACGGCGATCGCGAGGCAGGCGTCGACGGTTGCGGAGAACCCGCGATCACATGCCCAACCACGTCCGCCGCCTGTGCTGGTCGTGAGAAAAGCATTCACCGGCAGCGCAATCGCCGCGCACGTTTGATCGACACGCCGGAAGCCACGCAGACAATCCCAGTTATCGCCGCGATCGTTCAGGTAGCCATTCTCCGGAATAAGAAGGGCCGCGCACGTGTCGCCGCGCGCTACAAACCCGCGTTCACATTCCCAGCCTCTTCCGTCTGCTCGATCACTGAGAAATCCGTGAGCGGGAAGCGCAATGCGCTCGCACGTGAGCCCGGTCGAGCGGAAACCGCGGACGCATTCCCAGCGATCGCCTCGGGCGGTCAACCGGCCGTTCTCGGGAACACCGACCTGCGTGCATTGCGCGGCGTTCTGCACATAGCCGTAGTCGCATTCATAGCGATTGCCGTACGGGCTCGCGTGGGTATGCTCTGGCCGCGGCGACGTCTGCGCCGCGGCTGAGCCCAGCGTAGCTAACGCGATCGCAATCGCTGCAAGAATTTGTTCCGCCCTCATGGTGTCCTTCCACGCGCATTCGGCGGTCCTTGCGGACCGCTTCGCGACATTGTCGTTTTTGCTGGTAGGCGGCAGCATAACAGGCTTGCCGACCCGCGGGGGAAAATCGCACTCTTACTAACGCAGGCGCTCAATTGCTTGCACACAGCATCGCGTGATCATCATCACCGCGAGCTTGTCCCTGTCCAATTGATCAATCAAATCGGCGCGATAGCCTTCGTTCCGCAGAGCCTTGGCGACGTGAGCCCACTGCTTAAAGTGGCCTGTTTCCGCGAGATCGTAGGCCCGATCTCGCACTGCAATAAAGCGCTCGTCGGCCATGTGAGCACGAGTGTATCAGCGTTGTGACGCGCGACCTAGCATGGAGTGTCTTTCGCAAAGGTGTTCGCGGAACACACCGCGCAATATTACTCACGCGTTTCAATTGCGTGGTTGTAAGTGGGTTGGAGAGAGACCACCTGCAGGTGACGCTGGCGCACGCGATACTGACCAGTGTTCAGCGAGCCGACCCGTCATAAAGGGCCGTGGTCCGCTGCAAGCCTGAGAGCGGGCCCGCCGATGAAATATTCAATCTGCTTTCTCGACGCCTCCGGGAGGACTGTGCGCTCTGAGGTGATGCCGCTCGCAGGCGACGCCGCCGCCGCGCGCTTTGCAATCGCGCAGTTGCCGCAGCGCGCGATCATCGAGGTGTGGAAGGAGTATGGTCTGCTGACCCGCCTCTTTCGCGACAAGCAGACCATATCACCGATGCCGACCGCCAAAGCTGAGTTGCTCGCGCAAAACGCTCCAAACCGCGAAATTGAAGGCCGTGCATCGTCTTGACGCTCGCGCCGATCTCCACCTTCTGTTTGACCTTCCGTCGTCGGATATGGCGCGTCACTTTGGATGGCGCATTTTTTGGCGATTACCGATCGAAGAGCGATGCAATGGAAGGCGTGAACGATGCGAGCCACGCGCTCGACGCGGTCGGCCGAACGGTAAGAGTTGTTGTGAACGATGCCCAGCTAAACTAATCGCACGGAGGGTCCTTGAGCTATTCGTTGAGCCTAGAAGAATTAAGAGACCGCGCGTGCGCGCTCGCCGATGCTGGGGAGTTCCAAGGCTGGCGAGAGATCGCCGCTGCGCTTGAAGAACAAGGCTGTGCGGCCGCAGCGCAACGGATTATTGGCGAGCCGTACCTCACTCGTCTCATTGATGTGCGCTGCAACCAAGCCCGTTCTCGTCGGCGGCATTAGTTCGCTATTAGTTCGCTTCATGCCCTTCTGCGAATAGTAGACACTGATCGTCTGGAACTGTGTTGAAAGCGGGCGATTGGCCGCGGTGGGTGATCAGCGGTCGATTCGGTGGCCGCGCATTCCGTGGATAGACAGCGCTCATTTCCGACCGGGTGCGGCGCGGACGTAAAATGTCCGCATGCGAGACGACCCACACCCACACGCACCGTCACCATCCGCCGTCATCACAGCGCTGAGCTGTGGGCGCAGGCGAAGCGGGATGCTTGGAGGTTGGAGCGCGCGCCTTCAGGCGCGCTTTGTGGATGCGGGCTGGGAGCTGGGGTTTCTAGCGTTGGTGCGCGGGGCTTGTTGCGCGCCTGAAGGCGCGCGCTCCAACTTGTTGGGTTGGTGTTTCTTCGCGGTCCACCGCTCAACGCGTGGCGGAGCTGAAGGGCCAGTCTTCCGGTGAGTCGCAGAGGCCGGCGGCGACGGGGTTCATCTCGATGTAGCGCTTGGCGAAGTCGAATTGGTTTTGGTCCCGGATGTAGCGGTCGAAATAGTCCTTGGCCCAGAGGCGGCCTTTGCGGCCAAGCAGCTTGTTGATTTGTGCGGCGCTGTAGGCCTTCCAGAGCCGCACGATGCTGCCGAGTTCGACCGCTTTCTGGGTCGCGAGCAAGACGTGCACGTGGTTGGGCATGATGCACCAGACCTGCAGCGTGTAGCGCTGGCGGTCGTGGTGCAGAAGCGCGTTCGCGACGATGCGCGCACATGCAGCGTCGCGCAGTACGGATGAGCCGAGATGACGATCGGGGACGTCGTCGCCTTCCTGTTCGGATGGCGGGACGGAGTCGAAGAGACGGAAGACGACGTGCTGGGTGACGTCCCAGCCGTCGAAGTGGGGGAGATAGCCGCGCGCGTGCCAGCCCTTCGTGCCCATGAGAGTATCGTGATTGCTCGGCTGTGGCGTTGCAAGAAGGGAGCGCGCCGCGTCCGCGCCGCGCTTGTTGGCGCGAACTCCGTGGATGGAACGCGTAGCTTCGATGCGCGGCGGGACGCGCGCGCTCCAACCTGTGAAATTGGGAGTCGCGTTGAACTTGGCGCGGCGGACGCCGTTACGTTGCCACTGCCGGAGTGATGTGCGAGGCTGTAGCGGGTTACCGGCGGAGGCGGTTGTGAAGGCTTCTTACATCATTCCATTCATTGGACTTGCCGTGCTTGGACTCGTCGCGTGCAGTGAGCCGGCGCCCAGTTTGGAATCGCTCACGCAGCGTTGCGTCAGCAAATGGTCCGAAGCCATGAGTCGCATGCCGAGCCGTGATGCGCTGCCGGCGGAGAACACATGCGCCTGCTTTGCCGAGGCGTTGTCGCTGGAGGACCTGGCGTTTGTCATGCCCTTGATCGAGCGGCGCGTGATGTATCCGGGCCCGAGCGCGGATGAAGCCTATCAAACCTTCCTGCATGAACACCTGACCCAGCAGCGCGGACCGGACGACAGCTATGACGACATGCTCGATCGCCTGACCCGCGTCGAAAATCAGATCAGCAGCGCGTGCTCGCCGTCGGGCGGGCGTTTCGATCTGCATGATTGAGTTCTGCCTGCATTGCAGCGGAAATGCTTGGAGGCGTGAACTCCGCGATGAGTGAGCGTGGCGTCGATTGCGCGGCGGGGACGCCGCGCGCTCCAACCTGCCGATAGAGGGACCAGATCGCCGCTGATCCGACCGGGTATGCCGCAGCCGCAAAGGCTCCGCGCATGAGCGGCGCTGCGAGTCGCTCACGCGAAAATGCGGGGATAGAGCCTCGTCTATCCGACCGGGTGCGGCGCGGGCGTAGCCTGGGGGGATGTCCAAAATTCCATCTGCTCTAGAGCCCGCGCGGTTTCGCGTGCGCAGTCCGCCGCTGTCGAAAGAGACGTGGGCGCGGCTGTTGGATGAATACATGGCCGGCGCGACGGCGGCGGAGGTGGCGGCGCGCTATGGCGTGTCGGTGAGCTCGGTGTATGCGCGGGCGAGCGGGACGGGGAAGAAAGCTGTTCGTGCGCAACGCCTCCCCCTCGATGGGGGAGGTGGCCGCGAAGCGGCCGGAGGGGGTGCGCCCGCGGTTGGGGACGATGAGGCGCGGGAGGCGCGGTCGGCTGAGAGCGGCGCCTTTCGTGCGCGTTCTTTGGACGTCGCGGGCGCGCCCCCTCAGTCCGGCTTCGCTGACGCTACGCCGGACAGCTCCCCCGTCGAGGGGGAGCGGGGTTCCTTGGTCGATGGCGGCGCGGCTGTTCGCGCGTTTTTGGAGGCGCACGCGGGGGTGCGGGTGCGGCGCCATCATGCGGCGGCGTTGTGGGCGCAGATGCGGCGCGATTATGAGGAGGGCGGGTTTACCGCGCCCGTCATCGCGTCCTGGTATGGGGCGACGCAGCATGCGGTGAAGAAGCGGGCGCTGGTCGAGGGCTGGTCGAAGCTGGTGCGCGCGCCGGCGCCGGCGCCGCTGCTTGCGGAGCCTGATGCGGATGACGTCGCGTTGGTCGATGGCGCGGTGGTGAGCGCGTGGCGCGAGATCGCGCATGACGCGCAGCTGGCGCCGGAAGGATCATGGGCGACGTGGCTGTTTCAGGGCGGGCGGGGTGCGGGCAAGACGCGCGCGGGGGCGGAGTGGCTGGCGGCGCGTGCGGAAGCTGCGCCGGGGATTTTTGCGCTGGTCGGTCCGACGCAGCACGATGTGCGCGAAGTGATGGTCGATGGGCCGTCGGGCTTGCGGCATCTGCCGGGGCGGGCGCGGCCTTATTATGAGCGCTCGCGGCGGCGGCTGTTGTGGCCGAACGGATCGGTGGCGTACGCGTTTTCGGCGGAGGAGCCGGAGCGCTTGCGCGGGCCGCAATTCGAGGCGGCGTGGGCGGATGAGTTCTGCATCTGGCCGCGTCCGAGCGAGACGCTGGCGATTTTGCGCATGGGATTGCGGCGTGGAGTTGCGCCGCAGCTGGTGGTGACGACGACGCCGAAGCCGATCCCGGCTTTGCGGTCGCTGCGCGGGGAGCCCTCGTGCGTGATGACGCAGGCGGCGACGGCGTCGAACGCGGCGCATCTGGCGCCGTCGTTTCTGGATGGGCTGAGCGCGCTGTACGGCGGCACGCGGTTGGCGGCGCAGGAGCTGGAGGGCTTGCTGCTCGATGGCGACGGCGCGTTGTGGCGCGCGGAGGATGTGGCGCGGGCTCGAGGCGCGCGGCCGGAGTCGCTGGAGCGCGTGGTGGTGGGCGTCGATCCGCCGGCGGGCGCAAACGGCGCGGCGTGCGGGATCGTGGTGGCGGGACGGCGCGCGGGGCGCGCGTACGTGCTGGCGGATCGCTCGGGTTTGGGCTTGTCGCCGCTCGGCTGGGCGACGCGCGTGGCGGAGGCGGCGCGGGAATTTGGCGCAAGCGAGATCGTCGCCGAAGCCAATCAGGGCGGCGACATGGTGCGCGCGACCTTGGCGCAGGCGGGCGCGCCGTGTGCGGTGAAGCTGGTGCATGCGGTGCATGCCAAGCGCGTGCGCGCCGAGCCGATCGCGCTTCTCTACGAGCAGGGGCGGGTGACGCATTGCGACGCGTTCCCGGCTTTGGAGGAAGAGCTGATGGCGCTGGGGGTGAGCGAGAGCGAAGGCTTGCTGGATCGCGCCGATGCTTTGGTGTGGGCGCTGACGGCGCTGATGGAGGCGCCGCGCGGCGAAGGCCCGCGCATCCGCGTGCTGGGCGATGCGCCGCTGCGGCGCGGGCTGAGCGGCTTCTAGCTGCGCCGGCTCGCGTCACAATGCCGCCCGCGCGCGCCGCCGCGCTGCGCTAGAAGCTGCGCCAGCGGTTACCAAGGAGTCTTGCGATGCGGTTGAGTATGTTGGCGGCGGTGCTGGGCGTGGGCCTGCTGGCGGGATGCACGCACCACGGCATGGACCATGGCGCGATGAGCCAGGAAGAGATGATGCGCCATTGTCAGATGATGGCCGAGCATCACGGCGCCCAGGCGCCCGCGCATTACGATCCCGCCCACCATGGCGGTATGAGCTACGAAGAATTCCGGGCCCATTGCGAAGCCATGCGCAGCGAAAGCCCGCCGCCGCATCCGCACTGAGCGGATGCTAGGGTGAAAGCGCGACCTGGTTTGAGGTGTAGTCGAGCGTGAGCGCGTCTGCGCGGCGGAAGACGTCCATGCCGAGGATGACCGCGGGCCGTCCGGTGAGCTGCAGCGGCGCAAACACCGGCAGATCGGAGAAGGCCAGATCGAGCGCGCCGTAATCGTGGCCCGCGAAGACGAGCGGCGTCACTTCGGCGGCGACGGCAGGTGTGCGGTCAGCGGTGGCGCCGCCGACCGCTTCGGCCTCGCGCAGGCGCGGGTCGTTATCGGCGAAACCCAGGGCCTGGCGCAGGCCGGCATTGCCGACGGTGCGGCGTGCGCCGGTGTCGATCACCGCGGTCGCATCGACGCCGCCGATGCGGACGGGCGCGAAGGCGAAGATGCGGCGGAAGTTGACGTCTATCGCGCCCGCCAGCGGCGCGCGGTTGGGCGCGGCGTCGACCACCAGCTGGCCGCCGGCGAAGTCGAAGCGGAGGCGCGCGCCGGCAAAGACGCCCGCGCCCAGCACGCCCGCATGTTCCGCGGCGGAGGCGGAATTGTCGGGCGTCTGCACCGCAATCAGGTCGCGGCGGCGCACGCCGGCGATCTCCACGGAGTCGAGATTGTAAAGATCCGCCTCGACCGCACCCGAGGCGCCCTGCATGCGCGCGCGCCGGCCGGTGGGCTGCAACGCCAGTGCGCCGATAGTTGCGGTGCTGAGCAACGTGCCGCCGGCGGCGGTGTCGATCACCAGCGGGAAAGTGGCGGCGTCATTGATGCGGACGCCGGCGAGCGGGCGGCCGCGCGCATCGTAACTCAGCGGCGTTGAACCGGTGGCGGCGAAGGCGCGTGTCGCCGCCAGCAGCGGCGAAAGCGCAAGCGCGGTGATCAATGTGCGTCGATGCATGTGCGGTTATCCCCGTCTGACGCTGGGCGGCGATTGTTGCAGCTGTGTTTCAGCGCGACCGGCGCACATGCCGGTGCGACGGGCGTCAGGCCGCGCCTTGCAGCAGCAGCACGATGGCGTCGGCGCTCGCGGTGCGGTCCTTGGCGATCTCGGTATATTCCGGAGAGGTGGCCCAGGCGCGGAAAGCCGCTGCATCTTCGAACGCCATCAGCACCACCTTGTCGCGATCCCACTGACCCTCAAGCACGCGCGGATGTTCATCGGCGGCGAGCAGGCGGCCCTTGTATTTCAGCAGCACCGGCATGAAGCCCGCCATGTAGCGCTCATAGGTCGGGCGGTCGTGGATCTTGAGCTGGGCGAGCGCGTAGACCGTCATCGGCCGGTCCGGAATTTCATGCGGGCGCAAACATGATCGGGGCTGTAGGGCAGCGCCGACGGCTCGGCCGTGCCGCCATCCTCGAATTCGAACGCGCTCTTCAGGCCGACGACGGTGACCTCGCCATTGTCGGCACGATGGACGCCGAGGTAGAGCGGGCCGTCTGGCGCGCAAATGAAGGGTGCGCCGGCGCCGCCCTCGACACGCTGATAGAGCGTCGGCGCCTCCTCGCCGAAGAACCCCATCACGTTGGCGAGCGGGCCGCCTGGCCGTTGCGCAGCGAGGTCGGTGTTGGTGTGGTTTGCCTCCTGAAACACGAGCGCGCGGCCGTCGGCCGTCGTCACCGTCAGCGTGACCAGGGGATCCATGCCCTCTTGCGTCGGGCGCTGCGACACGACTGTCATGGTCAGCGGTCCGCCGGTGGCGAGCTGCGTGGCGGAATCGCCGGGCGTCAGCCGCTCGCTCGTTCCCTGTGGCGCCGCACAGGCTGCAAGCCCCAGAGCGAGACCAACACACGCCGTCATCAAAGCCAAACGCATATGCACCGCTCCGCCGGAAATCCCGAGCCTACTCAAGCACGTCTGCGGCTGAAGATCACCCCCGCTTGACGGCGGCGCACGCTTCGGGCGTTTACGCGGCCAGAAGTAGAGAGCGTCCTGCACCATGTTCGAAGAAATTGTCACGCCCGCGTTCTGGGTCAGCCTTACCGCGCTCACCTTCCTCGAGATCGTCTTGGGCATCGACAACCTGCTGTTCGTCTCGATCGCGGTGGGCAGGCTCAAGGGCGACCAGCAGAACCGCGCGCGCCGCATCGGCATCTGGGGCGCCATGATTCTTCGGATCGTCATGCTCGCCGGCATTTTCTGGATCATCCGGCTGGACGAGCATCCGCTGCTGACGCTGCCGGAAAGCTGGCCGGGCCTCATCGGCATCGATGCGGAACACGCACACGAGTTCGTCGCCTTCACGTTGAAGGACTTGGTGCTGCTGGGCGGCGGCCTCTTCCTGCTCGTGAAGGGCACGCAGGAGATTCACTCCGCCGTGCAAGGGGCCGCCCACGAAGAGGCGGAGGCCAAGAACAAGTTCGCCGACGTCATCGTGCAGCTGGGCGTCATCAATATCGTGTTCTCTCTCGACAGCGTCATTACCGCCGTCGGCATGACCGATATTCTGATCGTGATGATCGCTGCTGTGGTGCTCTCCACCTTCGTGATGGCGTTCGCGTCGAAACCGCTGGCGGATTATATCGACAAGCACCCGACCATGAAGATGCTCGCGCTGGCGTTTATTCTGCTCGTGGGCGTCGCGCTGGTGGCGGATGGCTTGGGCTTCCACATTCCGCGCGGCTATCTCTACTTCGCCATCGCGTTCTCGCTGGTGGTGGAACTCTTGAACATACGCGCGCGTACGAAGGCGGAGCTGACGGCGGGGAAGGCGCATTAGTGCAAGGGCCGGTCGCGCAGGCTTTGCTGCTCGCGTGCGCCGGCAATGCGTTTCTGTCGGGCCGCGACCTCACCGGCTTCTGGCCGGACAGCGTCGTTTTCAAGTTTTCCAGAAGCTGCGACTTTCGGGTCGTCGACGGCGACGCCGATCGGCTTCTCGCACCCGATCCTCTGGCGTGGTTCGAGACACTCCGCGGCGTGCGCGGGTTGCATCTTCATCACGCGCCGCGTCCGCGGGCGCCGGGACAAACGCTCGCCGTGGAGGAGCGCATGATGGCGGGTTTCGTCGGCGGCGGGCCGGCGTGGCTGATCGAAGTGGTTGGCGAAGGCCGGTCCATGCTTTGGCAGGGTTTCGACCGCCTGGGCGATCGCAACGATCCGGAGCGCAAGATCTGGCTCAACACCTATCTGCGCGTCGGCGAAACCGAACCGCAGGAATATGCAGCGCAGCCTCTGGCGGAGGCCTGCGCCGATCTCGATCACGCTCTTCTTGAGATCGGAGCCGTTGCGGCGCGTATGCAGTACGGAAATTGGAGCGATGTCTTCGCCGCCGCACGCGCGTCCCTGTCCGCGCCGGGGGATCATTTTTTCTATCGGGACTTCGAGCGCTATGCAGGGTTCGGCCCGGTGCAGCAGGGTCTGCTCGCAGCGGCGACGGGTGGTTCAGTGTTCGGAGGCATGGGTTCGTGGAACGATGTCGGACCCTGCCCCGAGCTTGAGGCGGACTACAATCGCACGTCCGAGCAGCTCTACACGACGCTCAACAACGCAATCGCTGCGCTCGCGAACTCAACCTACCGGCCTTGAGTCGGTCTGCCGATATCCAGGAGCGCCTGGTACATCTCGTCTGAGAACCGCACGACGGCGACCGCGGCTTTCACCTGCGTTTTCGCTTCCATCATGTCGATCACCGCGGCAGCCTGATCGGTGTCGTCGGTTGCGCCATTGGCCGCTCCGAGCATGCGCGAGGATGCATGCCCGAAGCGGCTGAGGGCGCTGGTCAGGGCCTCTGCGGCGTGGGGGATCGCCGTCATGCAAAGGAGTCTACGTGACCACGTTTAAGGTCTCGTTCAGAAATTGAGTGAAGCCCGCGGCAACCACGATTTTTGCGCAGCGTGTCCTCAGGCGTGGATGTCGACGTTCTTGGTCTCCGGCAGGAAGAAGAACGTCATCAGCGCCGCAATCGCAGTGATGATGGCTGGAAACCAGAGGCCGGCATAGATCGAGCCGGTCGCGGTGTTTATTGCGAACACGATCGCCGGCAGCAGACCGCCCAACCAGCCGACGCCGATATGATAAGGCACCGAGAGCGCCGTGTAGCGGATGCGGGTCGGAAATAGCTCCACCAGCGCCGCAGCTTGGGGGCCGTAGAGCGCGGTAGCGGCGACGACGAACAGCGCCATCATGAAATAGACGCCAATCTTCTCGCCGAACACGCGCAGGATCTCGCCGATGCTCCAGTTTCGCATCGGGCCGGGGGAGGTCATGACGACATGTGTCTGGTGCGTCACCGGGTCCGTCACCTCGCGGGTGGGAAAGCCGGCGTCGCCTAGAGCACGGTGGAGGCGATCGGCGAATTGCGTGCGCGCCTTGCGAATGTTGGCGACGCTTTCGCCCACCGCGCTCACGCTTTCCACTTCCGTCGCGCCGACGCGCACGCGCGCCGTCGCGCCCGCGGGTGCGGCCTCCGTCACATAGGAGATGCCGGCGCTCGACAGCGTGCTCTTGGCGATGTCGCAAGAGGTGGCGAACTGGGCGGCGCCCCCGGTCAGATCGAGCTGGAACGTGCATTCCTCGGGATCGGCGACGACGACGATCGGCACCGTCTCCGACGCGTGCGCAAGCGGCGGATTCCCCTGGCGCATGATGAAGTGATAGCCCGGGAAATAGAGGAAGAGCATCATCACGATGCCGAACAGCATCACCGGCTTGCGGCCGACCTTGTCCGAGAGCCAGGCGAAGAAAACGTAGAGCGGGGCCGAGAGCGCCACAGCGGCGATCATCAGCAGGTTCACGGTGAGCGAGTCGATCTTCAGCGTCTTCTCAAGGAAGAACTGCGTGTAGAACGAGCCCGTGTACCAGACGACGCCCTGCGCCATGCAAACCGTGAAGAACGCCAGCAGCACGATCTTCAGATTGCGCCACTGCAGGAAGCTCTCGTGATAGGCCGCTTTTGAAACGCGGCCTTCGTCCTTGAGCTTTTGAAACGCCGGACTCTCCTCAAGCTGGAGCCGGATCCACACCGAGATAGCGAGCAGGCAGACCGAGAGCAGGAAGGGGATACGCCAAGCCCAGGCCTTCATCGCCTCTTCGCCGACGATGCCGCGCGTGATCGCGACCACCAATAGCGCGCCCACCAGTCCGAACGCGGCGGAGGTTTGAATCCAGCCGGTCGACAGACCGCGGCTCTTGGGATTGGCGTGTTCGGCCACGTAGATCGCCGCGCCGCCATACTCGCCGCCCAAGGCGAAGCCTTGCAGCACCCGGCAGGCGACCAGGAGGATCGGCGCCCAGACGCCGACTTGCTCGAAGGTCGGCAGCAGGCCGATGGCGAAGGTCGCCACACCCATGATGGTGATGGTGATGAGGAAGGCGCCCTTGCGGCCGGCGGAGTCGCCGATCTTGCCGAACACGAGCGCGCCGAACGGCCGTACGATGAAGCCGACGGCGAAGGTGAGCAGTGTGAAAACAAAGGCTTGGGCGTCAGGCAGATTGGCGAAGAAAATCGGCGTGATGACCGTCGCGAGCGCGCCGTAGACGAAGAAGTCGTACCACTCGAACACCGTCCCGGCGGCGGACGCGGCCACCACCTGGCGCATTTTCTCCGGCGAGATTTCAGGGCTGGTCTGCGCTGTTGCGCTGGCGTCGGACATGGTCTGTTTTCCCCCCGCCGTTTCCGGCGCTTTTGTCGCTGATGCGCCGGGCTCCGGCGCTGTTGTCAAGGCGGAAGGCAGCGTGTTACTTCGCGCGCGCGTCAGGGGCTCGCGCGGATTGCGTCGCAGCCGGCCTTTGGCGTTTGGGTTTTCCCCAAGCGGCGTCATCCCAGCAGCGGGCGGTCCGGGTGACCGTCAGCCGCGAGATTAGCGAGACCAGAGTGGCCGACACCTTCGATGGCGAAACCTCCGAAGCGGCGGGGCGGTATGCCCAGGCTGTGTTCGATTTAGCCAAGGAAGCCAAGCAGTTAGAGGCAGTGGAGCAGGACTTCTCGAAGTTCGCCGCCGCCTGGAAAGAGAGCGCCGATCTGCGCGAAGCCGCCCGCTCGCCGCTGATCGAGCCCTCCGAAAAGGCCGCCGCGCTCACCGCGGTCGCCGCCAAGCTGGGGATAAGTGACCTCGGCCGCAAAGCCATCGGCGTCGCCGCCCAAAACCGCCGCGCCGCCGAACTGCCGGCCATCGCCGCCGCCTACCGCACGCTGGTCGCCCGTGACCGCGGATCGCGTCAGGTTGAAATCGTCTCGGCCCGCCCGCTGGGCGAGGCTGAAAAGAGCCAAATCGTCGAAGCCCTGGGCAAACAGCTCGGCGCCAAGGTCGAAGCCGAAACGAGCGTCGATGAAAGCCTCATCGGCGGCTTCGTCGTCCGCGTCGGCTCGCGCCAATTCGATGCATCCGTCAAAGCCAAGCTGGACGCCCTGCGTCTGGCCCTGAAATCCGCCTAAGAGGAACGAGCACCATGGACGTCCGCGCCGCAGAAATTTCCGCAATCCTCAAAGAGCAGATCAAGGGCTTCGGCGCTGAAGCCAAGGTCGCCGAGATCGGCCGCGTGCTCTCTGTCGGCGACGGCATCGCCCGCGTCTACGGCCTCGAGAACGTGCAGGCCGGTGAGATGGTCGAGTTCCCGGGCGGCGTGAAGGGCATGGCCCTCAACCTCGAACGCGACAATGTCGGCGTCGTTATCTTCGGCGAAGACCGCGGCCTGAAGGAAGGCGACACCGTTAAGCGCCTCGGCGAGATCGTCGACGTGCCGGTGGGCAAGGCGCTGCTTGGCCGCGTCGTCAACGCACTGGGCGAGCCGATCGACGGCAAGGGCCCGATCAAGGCCGAAGGCCGCGCCCGCGTCGACGTGAAGGCGCCCGGCATCATTCCGCGCAAATCGGTGCACGAGCCGATGCAGACGGGCATCAAGGCGATCGACGCGCTGATCCCGATCGGCCGCGGCCAGCGCGAGCTCATCATCGGCGACCGCCAGACCGGCAAGACCGCCGTCGCGCTCGACACCATCATCTATCAGCGCGACGCGCACGACCGCAAAGCCAGCGAGACCGAGAAGCTCTACTGCGTCTACGTCGTCGTCGGCCAAAAGCGCTCCACCGTGGCGCAGCTGGTGAAGACGCTCGAAGACAAGGGCGCGCTCGGCTACTCGATCATCGTCGCCGCCACCGCCTCGGATCCGGCGCCGCTGCAATATCTCGCGCCGATGTCGGGCTGCGCCATGGGCGAGTACTTCCGCGACAACGGCATGCACGCGCTCATCATCTATGATGACTTGTCCAAGCAGGCCGTCGCCTACCGCCAGATGTCGCTCTTGCTGCGCCGCCCGCCGGGCCGCGAAGCTTATCCGGGCGACGTCTTCTATCTGCACAGCCGTCTGCTCGAGCGCGCGGCGAAGCTGAACGAGGACAATAAGTCGGGCTCGCTGACGGCGCTGCCGATCATCGAAACCCAGGCCAACGACGTGTCGGCCTACATCCCGACCAACGTGATCTCGATCACCGACGGCCAGATCTTCCTTGAAACCGATCTCTTCTTCTCGGGCATCCGTCCGGCGCTGAACGTCGGCATCTCGGTGTCGCGCGTCGGCGGCAACGCTCAGATCAAGGCGATGAAGCAGGTCGCCGGTCCGCTGAAGGGCGAACTCGCGCAATACCGCGAAATGGCGGCCTTCGCGAAGTTCGGCTCCGACCTCGACGCAGCCACCCAGCGCCTGTTGAACCGCGGCGCGCGTCTGACCGAACTGCTGAAGCAGCCGCAATTCTCGCCGGTGCCGGTCGAAGAGCAGATCGTGCTCATCTATGCCGGCACGCGCGGCTATCTCGACAAGGTCGACGTGTCGAACATCGGCCGCTTCGAGAAGGAACTGGTCTCGTTCCTGCGCGCCAAGAAGGCCGACCTCTTGAAGGCGATCGTCGACAAGAAGGACATCGGCAAGGACGGCATCGAGGACAAGATCAAAGCGGCGCTCGACGAATTCTCGGCGACGTTCGCGGCGTGATCTCCGCAACGACCCTCCTGGCCTGGTCGGCGCTTTCGGTTGGCCTCGCGGTCACGCCGGGCGCCGACACCGCGCTCGTGGCGACCAACGCCGCGCGCGCCGGCGTCGGCGCGGGTCTGCGCACGATCGCTGGCATCGTGACGGGTGGGGCGTTCTACACGGCGCTGTTCGGCTTCGGCTTGCTGCGCATCATCGCGGCGACCCCGGTGCTGTTCATGGTCGTGAAAACGGCCGGCGCGATCTATCTGGCGTTCCTCGGCGTGCAGCTCATCCGCAGCGCGCTGAAGCCGAAGACCGAAACGCAAGCGGCGGTCGCGTCTGCAAACGCGGCGCATCCGTGGCGGCAGGGTTTCCTCTGCAATGCGCTGAACCCGAAGGTGGCGCTCTTCTTCCTCGCGGCGCTGCCGCAATTCGTCCAAGCCGGACCCGACGCGCCTTTGATCGGCGCTGTGTTGATCGCCGTCAGCTATGCGATCGGCGCGGCCTGGCTTTCCGGTATCGCCCTCGCAGCGTCCCGCGTCGGGCACATGTTTCGCGCCAGCGCGTTCGCGCGCTGGATCGAAGGCGCAGTCGGTGCGGCGTTTCTGGCGCTCGCCGGGCGCCTCGCAGTTGAACGGGCTTAATTCATGCCGAGCTTAAAAGAGTTCCGTAACCGCATCGCCAGCGTGAAGAGCACGCAGAAGATCACCAAGGCGCTGCAGATGGTCGCCGCGGCGAAGCTGAAGCGCGCGCAGAGCCAAGCCGAAGCAGCGCGCCCGTACGCACAGCGCATGGCGCGCGTGATTGCGAACCTGGCCGCGGCTGTCTCCGGCGAAAGCGCGCCGCTGCTGCTGCGCGGCACTGGCGCCGACCAAGTTCACCTCGTTGTCGTCATGACGAGCGAACGCGGCCTGTGCGGCGGCTTCAACACGCAGATCGTCCGTGCCGCCAAGGAGCGGATCGACACGCTGCTGAAGGCCGGCAAGACCGTGAAGATCCTCGCCGTCGGCAAGAAGGGCCGCGACCAGCTGAAGCGCCAGCACGGCGACAAGATCGTCGGCTACGTCGATCTCTCCAGCTTCCGCAACATCAACGCTGAAGCCTCCAACATCGTCCGCGCCGCGATCCTCGAACGTTTCAACGCCGGCGAGTTCGACGTCGCGACGCTCTTCTTCTCGCAGTTCAAGTCGGTGATCAGCCAGGTGCCGACGGCGCTGCAGCTCATTCCCGCACGCGCGCCGGATGGCGTCACGCCGCCGGATCTTAAGGGGTCGGTCTACGAATACGAGCCGAGCGAAGAGGAAATCCTCGAAGCGCTGCTGCCGCTCTATCTGAACGGCCAGATTCTGCAGGCGCTGCTGGAGAACCAAGCCGGCTTCTACGGCGCGCAGATGACGGCGACCGACAACGCCACGCGCAATGCCGGCGATCTGATCAAGAAGCTGACCACCCGCTACAACCGTCAGCGGCAGGCGAACATCACCAAGGAGCTGATCGAAATCATCTCCGGTGCGGAGGCGCTCTGATGTCTGCTCTTTATACGACGACGGCGGTTTCGCAGGGCGGCCGCGCCGGCGGCAAGGTCGCGCTCGCGGAGGGCGGTCTCTATTTTCACATGGAGCACTCGAAGGGCCTCGGCGGCTCGGGCGAAGGCTCGAACCCCGAGCAACTGTTCGCGCTCGGCTGGGCCAATTGCTTCAATTCTGCCGTGGCGTTCGTCGCCGGCCAGAAGAAGATCGACGCCTCGAAGGCGACCGTGAAGTGCGCCGTCTCGATCGGCCGCGACGATAGCGGCCTCGGTCTGAGCGCGAAGCTCACGCTCTCCGTGCCGGGCATGGAGCGCGCACAAGTACAGGAACTCATCGAAGCGGCGCACCAGGTGTGCCCGTATTCGAAGGCGACGCGGAACAACGTTCCGGTCGAATTGGTGGTCGAAGGTTGAAACGCTTAGGCCGCATCGCGCTGATCATCGCGCCATTCTTGGCGGTGGCGGCGGGTGTGATCTTCGCGAGGTTATCGCATTAGCCGCACGCTGCGGCTCGAAGGAATTGGACGAGGAAGAGAGATGACGAAACCCATGAAAGGCCGTGTGTCGCAGGTGATCGGCGCCGTTGTCGACGTCGAGTTCGACGGCCCGTTGCCGGATATCTACAACGCGCTCGAGACCACCAATCGCGGCAACCGCCTGGTGCTCGAAGTGGCGACCCACCTCGGCGAATCTTCCGTGCGTACGATCGCCATGGACGCCACCGACGGCCTCGTCCGCGGCCAGGAAGTCTCCGACACGGGCGCCCCGATCTCGGTGCCGGTCGGCGAAGAAACGCTCGGGCGCATTCTGAACGTCATCGGTGAGCCGGTGGATGAAGCGGGCCCGGTGAAGACGACGACGCGTCGCGCCATTCACCAGCCGGCGCCGGCCTTCGTCGATCAAAAGCCGGTCCCGGAAGTTCTCGTCACCGGCATCAAGGTCGTCGATCTGCTTTGCCCGTATTCGAAGGGCGGCAAGATCGGCCTGTTCGGCGGCGCGGGCGTCGGCAAGACGGTGCTGATCCAAGAGCTGATCAACAACATCGCGAAGGCCTATGGCGGCTATTCGGTGTTCGCCGGCGTCGGCGAGCGCACGCGGGAAGGCAACGACCTCTATCACGAGATGATCGAGTCCAACGTGAACAAGGCCGGCGGCGGTCAAGGCTCGCGTTGCGCGCTGGTGTTCGGCCAGATGAACGAACCGCCGGGCGCGCGCGCCCGCGTCGCGCTCTCGGGTCTCACCATCGCCGAGCACTTCCGCGATCAGGGCAAGGACATTCTCTTCTTCGTCGACAACGTCTTCCGCTTCACGCAAGCGGGCTCGGAAGTGTCGGCGCTGCTCGGCCGTATCCCTTCGGCGGTCGGCTATCAGCCGACGCTGGCGACGGAAATGGGCGCCATGCAGGAGCGCATCACCTCGACCACCAAGGGCTCCATCACCTCGGTGCAAGCCATCTACGTTCCCGCCGACGACTTGACCGACCCCGCGCCGGCCGCGTCGTTCGCGCACTTGGACGCCACCACCGTGCTCTCGCGCGACATCGCCGCCAAGGGCATCTATCCGGCGGTCGACCCGCTCGACTCCACGTCGCGCATTTTGGACGCGAACGTCGTCGGCCAAGAGCACTACGATACGGCGCGTCAGGTCCAAGAGACGCTGCAACGCTATAAGGCGCTGCAGGACATCATCGCCATCCTCGGCATGGACGAACTCTCGGAAGACGACAAACTCGTCGTCGCCCGCGCCCGCAAGATCGAGCGCTTCCTCAGCCAACCGTTCCACGTCGCCGAAGCCTTCACCGGCCAAAAGGGCGTGCTCTGCGACCTCAAAGAAACCATCCGCGGTTTCAGAGGCCTCGTGAACGGCGACTACGATCACCTGCCGGAGCCGGCCTTCTACATGGTCGGCACCATCGACGACGCGATCGCGAAGGCGCAGCGTCTCGCGGCGGAGGCGGCGTAAACGCCATGGCGATTACGCACGCCCAGCTCGTCGTCAAGATCGTGACCGAAGGCGCGATCGCAGCCATCGCCGGACAGGTGAAGGGCCAATTGCCGATACAGCCGGTCGTGCTCACGCCTGCACAACGCGCCGAAGTCGGGCGGCCCGAAGAAGGCAACACCGTTTTCTACCCGGTGAAGGGCGAGATGGACGGCGTGTTTTGCGAGCTGATGGATGCGGCCACGATGCTGTGGTTTCACGGCGGCGACAACGACAAGGCCATCGCGATGCTCGATCAGGCGCTTAAGCGCATGTATCCGACGACCAAGCAGGTCAAGGACGAGCCCAACAAGATGGACGCGAACTTCCGCGCGCGCACCTATGACGTCGCGCTCGGCAATGGCCGCATGGCAGTGGTGGAAACGCACTATCCGGCGAACAGGAACGCCAACCGCTTTCTCGTCAGCGTCATCCCCATGCAGCGAAAGAATTGAGGGCGCCATGGCCGGGATGACACTGAGCGATCTGACGACCAAGCTGTTCGTGGAAGGCTGCCTCGCCGCCATCGCCGGCAACGCACAGGGCGAAATGCCGATGAAGCCGGAGCCGCTGACCGAGCTGCAGCGGGCCGACCTCGGTCTCGCGCAAGCGACGCCGACCGTGTTCTATCCGCTGCCGCCTTCCGGCGTGTTCTTCGATATGGCCGGCGCGATCGCAACCGTTTGGTTCGCCGCCGGCGATTCCGACAAGGCGCTGCAGAAGGTCGAAGCGGCCATGAAGCGCGCCTACCCGAATACCAAGCAGCTCGGTGACGACGTAGACGAGCACGACAAATTCCTGCGCAAGCGCAGCTATCAGGTCGATTTCGGCAATTCGCGGCTGGGCCTTGTCGAGCTTCATTACCCGGCAAAGGGCCCGCGCAACTTCATCGCGCGGGTCACCGCGCAACAGCGCAAGAACTGAGAACATTGATGGCCGACAAACTGCATTTCGCTCTCGTTTCGCCGGAACGCGAATTGTTCAATGGCGAAGTCGATCACGTGGTGGTGCCGGGCTCCGAGGGTGAGTTCGGCGTCTCGCCCAACCACGCGCCGGTGATGGCGGTGATCAAGCCCGGCGCGCTGAAGGTGATGACCGACGGCGCGACCCGCAAGATCTTCGTCAATGGCGGCTTTGCCGACGTGACGCCGGAGGGCCTGACGGTTCTGGCCGAAGAGGCGGTCGACCTGGCCGAGATCGATCCGGCCAAGCTCGAACAGGAACTGAAGGACGCGCAGGAAGACGTCCGTGACGCCGGTGGCGAAGACAAGCGCATGATCGCTCTGCGCGCCGTCGCACGCCTGGAAAGCATGCGCGCCGCGCTGGCGCGCTAAACCGCCCGGCCGAACCGGCTGAAGCCGGCGATACGTCCTTGGCTTCGCCACACCACCGCGCCACAAATGGCGCATGCCGTCGTCGCGATCCTGGCTCGTCGCCTTCGCGCTATGCGCGCTCCTGGATGGGGCGGCGCTTGCCGCGCCGCCACCGCCGCCGCCGCCGGCGCCGGGTGAAATCCCCGCGATGTATGACGGCTACGAGTCCGCGCGGATTTGGGACGCTTATTATGCGTGGGTGCAGCGACGCATCGCCGATAGCCGCGCACTGGCGCTTGAGGACGTTCGGCCGCCGCCGACTTTGCAGGGCTACGGCTTCTCGATGCTGGGTCCCCGCGGGCGCGCCTACGATGTCGATACAGGCGGTGTGCAAAGCGGCGCGAATTTCAGCTTTGATCGTCAATGCCCGCATTCGCCCGGCGCGGGTGAGTGCGTATGGGTGTTTCGCTACGCGACAGGGACGCGCTGGGATGCGGCGCTCACATTCGTGCGCGCCAATTTCGACGTCGCGCATGCTGCGGAATATCTGCGCACGAACGGTGTTGAACCGAACCCACGCTTTGCCCCCCAATCCTTCGGCTTGCCCGATCCGCTCGCGAACGGCCCGCTCCCGTACGCTGGTCTCAAGCAGGTGACGGCGTTGGAATGCGAAGGCGTAACCGCTGCGTTGGCGGTCGCGACACGCATCCGCGAGGAGATCAACGTGTCGGGCCGCGAGCCGCGTCGCCGCGGCGACCCACCGCCGCCGCCGCGCCCGCATGCCGCGATGTTCGACCTCACGCTGCCGCCGTTCTATGTGCAGCGTCGCGGGTCTACGGACGTTGTCACGGGTACGCTCACCATCTCGACCTACGGCGGTGACTCGTTCGCCGCGACGGCGTCTCGTGAAATCCTCGCGCCGGTGACGCAGTGTCCGGCGATACAGGCGCGGCAAGAGGAATAGCGATGCCGTCACCTGAACTTTTGCCCGCCATCATCGGCGCCGTGCTGGGCTTTGCCGCCATGCTATGGACGGGCTGGCATTTGTCGTCCCGCTGGAGCGGCTATCCGGGCCGCAAGAAGTGGATCGTCGGCGTCGCGTTTGGGCTTTTCCAGATTTTCTACTGGATCAACGTCTATGCGTGGCTGATCGAGCCAAACACGCTGGTCGTGCGCCGCGTTACGATCGTGAGTGAGCAATGGCAGGGCGCGCCGCTCACCATCGCGGCCATCGCCGACACGCATGTCGGCAGCCCGCATGTGAATGCGGCGCGCATGGGCAGCATCGTGCGGCGCGTGAATCGTCTCCATCCCGATCTGGTCGTGCTGCTCGGGGATTATGCCGGCGGCCATCAGCGCGAAGAACAGCGCTCCGGCGCCGAGCAGCAGGAGATCACCGGCGGCATAGCGACGTTCGCCGCCCTCACGCCGCGTTACGGCGTCGTCGGCGTGCTCGGCAATCACGACAGTTGGTACAATCGCACCTCGATCACGCAAGCCATGGAGCAAGCAGGCATCGCGGTGCTGCGCAATCGCAACGTCACCATTGGCCGCGAGGGCGGCGACTTCGTCGTCGCGGGTATTGCCGACGCCGACACCGATCAACCGGATTTCACCGCCGCGCTCGATGGCGCGGAAGGTCAGGACACGATTGTGCTAAGTCACTCACCCGATCCATTCGCGCAGATGCCTCGCGGGCCGGCGCTGATGCTGGCGGGGCACGGACACTGTGGGCAGGTGACGATCCCGTTCGTCGGACGCCCGATCCTGCCTCTGCGCAATCGCAACTATGGCTGTCACATGGTGAGCGAAGGCGGCAAGCAGATGTACGTGAGCGCGGGCATCGGCACGAGCATCGTGCCCGTGCGCTTCCTCAATCCGCCCGAGATCGTGCTTGTCACGCTGCGCAGTGCGGCGCCTGAGCCGCCGATGCAGGGTTAGGCGCCGGCGCGCTCGGCCCAACCGAAGAGCGAGAGCGGGCTCTTCTTCTTCGTGGGCTTCGGCAAAATCCCGCGCGCCTCGAACCATTGCAGCACCAGGGTCGACACAGCCGGGGCTTCCGGCTCGCCGACCAGCCAGTGGCTCATCTCCGTAAATTCGTGGAAGTGCGCCTGGCCTTTCGGAAAGCGGCCGACCACGCGGCGCACGGTGGAGGATGGGTTGACGCGGTCCTTGCCGCCGGCCACGGCCAGCACCGGCGCGGCGATCTTGTAGACCGGCGCCTGGCTCGACATCGAATGGTCCGACCACCACTGCACCGCTTCGCGCACGGCGCGGCCGCTCTCGGGCACGAAGCGCGCAAACGCCTTGCGCGCATCCTCGCGCGCCAAGCGGTCGAGCGTGGTGTTGCGCGCAACGCGATAGTCCGGCGGGATCGGACGGCGCCAATAATCGCCCAGGAGCGAGAGGCCGAAATTGTTGCCGTGCTCTTCCAGCGTCGTCGGCATCACGCCCCACGGCGCCGACGGCGCCAGCAGCACGAGGCCGGCGACCGGCGCGTGCATCGCCGCCAACTGTGAAACCAGCCCGCCCAGCGAATGGCCGACGAGCACCGGCGGCGCGCGCAGGGTGCGCACATAATGCGCGATCGACTGCGCGTATTCTTTTATCCCGCACTCGGCCAGCCGTTCGAGATCGGCGCCGCGCTCGTGATGGGGAAGATTGGGCGCGTGCGTTTCGAAGCCGGCTTCCTCGAAGGGCTCGCGAAAGCTTTCGAACGCCCAGCCGCCGCAAAAGGCGCCATGGACGAACACAACTGGCGTGACGACGGAAGCGCGCTTCACAACGCGCGCGCCCTTGCGGCGCCCTTAGGGCTGACGACGAATTTCATTGGCCTATCCCCACGCTGTATTTTGCGAACCGCTTGGCCACTTCTACGTAGGTGGCTTTCTTGAACGGTATCACAAGGTCCGGTGAACTTTCGAGGGACGCCCATCGCCAGTCGCTGAACTCTGGAGAATGTGTATCGAGTCTGATGTCTGCGTCACGGCCTTTGAACCGGAAGGCGAACCATTTCTGCTTTTGCCCCAAATAGCGGCCGCGCTGTTTCATGCGTTTGCGCAACTCGATGGGGAATTCGTAATAAAGCCAGTCAGTCGTCTCCTCGAGCAGTTCCGCTAGGTGAGGTTTGACTCCGACTTCTTCCTCCAGTTCGCGATAGGCCGCTTCCTGCGCGGTCTCGCCCTTATCGACGCCGCCCTGCGGCATCTGCCATTGATAAGGCCCCTCGGCGTTCTTGCGCTTGCCGAGGAAGACGGGGCCGTCGCGATGGAACAGCGCGAGGCCAACGTTCGGACGGTAAAGATCGGGATCTTTCGGTGCGTTCATCGGCGCGCGGCGCGTGCTGCGAGCACGGCCGACGCGGGCGCAAGTTGATAGCCGCGCGATCCGATGTCCCGGGCCCAATGGCCGACTTGTTCCATGGTCACGGGATAGGCGAAACCGGCGCCGATGGCGCTCTGATTTTGCAGCGCGAGCGCCTCAAGATTGAGTAATTGTTCGTCGATGGCGTCGGCTTCGCGGCGCGCATCGATGATGCGGTCGGCGGCGGTGTTGTTGAGGCCGGCGCGCTGCGCTTCGACCGAGAGCGCCGAACGCTGGCCGATTCCGGAGGAGATGAACACCAGGCCGCGGCGGCGCAGTTGCTGCACCACCGGCTGCGAGGCTTGCGCCGAGGTTGCGAAGCGCGCGCCCTGATAATTGGTGACGCCGAAATAGCCGGCGCCGCGGGACAGCAATTGTTCGAGCCGCTGCACGTTCTGCGCCGACGGCGCCGAGGCGAGCAGCGTCTGCGGCCCCGTGTCGTCGGCGTCCGGATCGAAGGGCTCCATCGGCAGTTCGAGCATGACTTCGTGGCCGCGCGCGCGCGCGCGGTCGATCCAGCTTTGCAGGTTCTGCGCGTACGGCACAAAGGAGAGCGTCACCTCCGGCGGCAGTTCGTCGATCGCCTGCGTGGTGGCGCGCGCGTTGAAGCCGAGGCCGCCGATCACGATCGCGATCATCGGCTTGCTGCCGTCGCGGGTGAAGGGACGTGCATAGGCTTGTGCGGATGTGCGTCCGTTGGCGGCGACGATCGGCAGCGGGCCGCCGGGGCCCTGTTCGGTCAAGCCGGCGAACGGCGCGCGCGGCAGCGGCGAAACCGCGGGCCGTCCGCCGGGCGTCTCTCCGGATTCGACCACGGTGACGCGCAGCTGTCCGTCTTCGCCGACCTCGCCGATCTGGGCGCCATCCGCGTGCGGCAGATCCTCAAGCGCAACCGGGTCCATCTCGGAACCTTCGGCGGCGGCGTCGGAGAACGACATGCGCGGCGCAGCTTCCGCGGACGCTTGCGAAGGCTCCAGCGAGACGATGCGGCGTGGGCCGGCGGCGCCCGGATCGCCGAACACCTGGATGGCGGCGATGGCGCCTGCGCCCAGCAGCACGAACGCGCCGACGGCGGCGAGCTTGTGGTTGATCTTGGGCAGTGTGATCTTGGGCAGCCGAAGCGGCATTGCGGGCCTTCCGCTTGACGCTTCATTGCGCGCGCAAAACGCGACGCAACATGCGTCGAATCAGATGCGCTGCAACATCCCTGAATTCGCTTACCGCGTCACTACCGATGCGTTGCGATTAACCAGTGTCACCAATGCGTTAACGCGCGTTGGCCCGCCGGAAAGAAAACGCCGCCGCGAACAGGGCTCGCGGCGGCGCTTGTCTCGTTGTGCAGCCGGATCAGCCGGCGCGCTGGCGCAGACGCTCCGCGACCGTACCGGAGCGGAGGAACTCTTCCGCGCGGCGCATTTGGTAGTCGTCGCCTTCGTTCCAGTTTTCCGGCGGCTGGTCGGCGGGGACGTGCAGGCCGCGACGTTGCGCACCGCCCTCATTCTCGAGCGCGTTCGGCAGATCGGCTTCGGTGATGCCGATGCGGCGCAGGCGTTCCGGATCGACGCGGCGAGCCGCGACTTCCATGTCAGGCTCGATGCCCGCGCCTTGGATCGAACGGCCAGCCGGCGTGTAGTAGCGCGCCGTGGTGAGCCGGAGCGCGCCGTCACGGCCGCCTTGCAGCGGGATCACGGTCTGCACCGAGCCCTTGCCGAAAGAGGTCGTGCCGACGATGAGCGCGCGGTTGCGGTCCTGCAGGGCGCCCGCGACGATTTCCGCCGCCGAGGCAGAGGCGCCGTTGATCAGCACAACCACCGGCACGCCGGCGAGGTCGTCGCCGCGGCGGGCGTTGTAGCGCTGCACGTCGCCTTGCTGGCGGCCGCGCGTGGAGACCACTTCGCCGCCGTCTAGGAAGGCGTCCGAAACTTCGATGGCCTGGTCCAACAGGCCGCCCGGATTGTTGCGCAAGTCGACGACGATGCCGCGCAGGCGACCGCCGGTGTCGCGGCGAACGGTGCGGATGGCGTCCTGCAGCATGGCGCTGGTGCGCTCGTTGAAGGTGGAGATGCGGATGATGCCGATATCGCCGTCGACGCGCGCGGTCACCGCGCGGACGTTGATGATCTCACGCTGCAGTTCGACGTCGAAAGGGTCCTGACCCTGGCGCGCTACCGTCACGGTGATGGCGCTGCCGACGTCGCCGCGCATCTGGCGGACGGCCTCATTGAGTGTCAGGCCGACGATGCTCTGGCCGTTGATGGCGGTGAGATAGTCGCCAGCCTGGATGCCGGCGCGTGCGGCAGGCGTGCCGTCGATGGGCGAGACCACCTTCACGATGCCGTCTTCGCTGGTGACTTCGATGCCCAGACCGCCGTACTCGCCGCGCGTCTGCGTCTGCATCTCGCGGTATTCTTGTGCGTCCATGTATGACGAGTGCGGATCGAGCGACGAGAGCATGCCCTGGATGGCCGCTTCGATCGCCTGCTTTTCGTCGATCTCGGTGACGTAGTCGTGCTCGACGCGGCCCAGCACGTCGGCGAACAATTCGAGTTGCTGGTAAACGTCGCCCCGACCGCCGTCATCCGGCGCCGACCACGCCAGCGCACCAAGGCACGCTGCCAATCCGACGACCGGCGCCGCAATCCAAGCTACCCGCATCCTCGCACTCCCCATGACGCCATCGGCGTCTCGTTTTGTGGCGGGTCGACCAGAACCCGCTCGCCCTTAACCGTTTCTTTCAGTCGCCTGTTCTGCAGCGAGCCCGCGGTTGTTGAGCCAACGGGCTGGATCGATCGGCTGACCGTTGCGTCTTACTTCTACATACAATTCCGGCGCCGGAGTGTCCGAACTGGGCATTTCACCGATCGGCTGCCCGCTTTGCACCCGATCGCCGACCTGCGCGCGCACGTTTTCCAGCCCTGTGAGGACCAGAGCGTACCCTCCGTCGAGGTTAAGGATCAAGACTTGCCCGTAGCTTCTAAACAGTCCTGCGTAGGCGACTTCGCCTGCGGCGGGAGAAACGACCTGCGCTGACCCACGTGTGCGCACTGTCGCGCCTTGTGCGGCGGGACCGCCGGCTTCGCGCGCGCCAAAGTTCCGGATCACACGGCCTTCGGCGGGTGCAAGCCAAGCGGCTGGAATTGTACCGGCGCCGCCGCCGCGGGGTCCCGTTTGGGAACCGCGGCGCGCGCTTGCCTGCACGCGTTCGGCCAGTTCGCGCAGGGTCCTGGATTCAGCAGCGAGCCGGCGTACGCGGGCGTCGGCGGCAGCCGCGTCGCTCACCAGCGTGGTTTGCACGGCGCGGCGGCGGGCGACGAGGGTGACGAGTTCGGCGCGCTCCATATCGATCTGGGCCTGCGCGTCCGCGATCACTTGCTGTTCGCGGGTGATGGCGAGATCAAGTTGCTGCGCCCGGCGAAGCGCGAGCGCGGTGTCGCGTTGCTGGCGATACAATTGGGGCGCTGCCGCGCGCGCAAAGGTGGCGCGCCGGCTGGAGGTGAAGTCGAGCCGATGTTCGGCCATGGCGGCGGCGATGATCGCCGCTTCGAAGGCGTCGCGCTCGTTCCCGAAGCGCTGGGTGTCGGTTTGCACCTGATCACGAAGGGCGGCGAGGCGGTCTTCGGCGTCGGCTGCGGCGGCCTCGGCCTCGGCGCGGCGCCGGCCAGACTCGACCAACCGCCGGTCGAGCGCGCGGATCTCAGTGCGGGCGGCTTCCGCCTGTCGGCGCAGGCGTTCGGCGCGGGTCTGCTCGGCGCGGCGTTCGCGCTCGACCTGCGTTTGCGTTCGCTGTGCGGGCTGCGCGTTTGCGGCGCCCAGGAAAATCGCAAGCGCCCCCGCCGCGCACGCGACCAGGACGCCGGCGCGTACTGCGCCAGAGGCCATGTTCTACCACCCATACCTCCGGAACTTGTTCGTCAGTCCCGGTGATAGGGATTACCGCTCAAAATGGTCACAGCCCGGTAAATCTGCTCGGCAATCATCACTCTTACGAGCCGGTGCGGCCAAGTTTGTCGCCCGAATGCGAGCTTTTCGTCAGCTTCGTCCTTAACGCTCTGTGAAACGCCGTCTGCGCCGCCGATCCAAAAAACCGTGTGGCCCTGTCCATCGTCGCGCCAACGGGCGAGTTTTTCGGCGAGTTGACGCGAGCTCCACTCAGCGCCGCGCTCGTCCAGGAGGATCTTCTTCGCCCCGTCGGGCGTCGCTTTATAGAGCGCGGCGGCTTCGAGCCGGGGATCGCCCGGCGGCTTAGCTTCGACTTCGACGAGATCGACGGATTTGAAGCCGAGCGAACGCCCAGCGGCCGCGGCGCGGGCGAGATAGTCGGCGGTAAGGTCCGCTTCAGGTCCGCCCCGAAGCCGCCCAACCGCGGCAACGACGAGCTTCATCTCAGCTCGGCAGCGGGCTGGTCGCGCCCCAAATTTTTTCGATGTTGTAGAAGCTGCGCACTTCCGGCCGGAAGAGGTGGACGATCACATCGCCCGCGTCGACCAGCACCCAGTCCGCCTGCGGCATGCCTTCGATGCGCACGTCCTTCACGCCGGCGTCCTTCAGCTTGCGCATGACGTGATCGGCGAGCGCACTCACATGGCGGGCGGAGCGCCCGGACGCCACGATCAGCATGTCCGCGAACGAGGAGCGGCCCTTAATGTCCAGGGCGAGGATGTCCTCAGCCTTATCATCCTCGAGAGAGGTGAGGACCACGCGCGTGGCGGCGTCGACATCAATGACGGACTGCGGCCGGCCATTTTCCCTGAGAGAGGGGGCGCGTACGGGCTCTCCGGCGGTGGACGCGGCCGGCGCGCGTTTCATTTCAGGTGACAGGTTCGCTTCCTTCTGCGGCCCTCTGATATGGGAAAGGCTATCACTTCCGGGAAGCCTTCGCCACCGGCGCTCGCTTACGTTTGCGGATGGCTGTGGAGGATTGCGGGTGATCGCGCGCTGCGAGAAAAATCCAATTCTTTGGTGCATTTAGGCGTTCCCGCGCACCCGTGCCGGGGCGCGACACGACCACCACGGGAACTGCAGCCGCGACTTCGCGCCAGTTCCGCCATCTGCGGAAATTGGCGAGGTTGTCGGCGCCCATCACCAGATAGAAGTCCACGCCGGGATAGAGCCGGTGGAGCTGGCGCAGCGTCTCGTAGGTGAAGCGGCACCCCAGCCGCTTCTCGATATCGCTCACCACCATTTTCGGCCCGTGCGCCATGGCCTTGGCGGACTTCATCCGCTTCGCGAACGCGCCCGATTGCGGCTTCAGGGGATTTTGCGGCGTCACCATCCACCACACGCGGTCGAGCTGGAGGCGCTTCAGCGCCGTCTCGGCGACGTGCGCATGGCCCTCATGGGCGGGGTCGAAGCTGCCGCCGAACAGGCCGACGCGCATTCCGGGGTAGGCCAACGGCAGGTCGTGCATCGCCCGAAGCTTACCTCGGCGCCGCGGGAAAACGAGCCTATAAACCCAGGGTAGCGCATGAGGGGGGGAGCATGAGCACGACACGCCGCGCCGTCCTGGCCGCAGCCGCGGCCGCCGCAGTCGCGTCGCCGGCGGTCGCGCAGGATGCGCGGCCGGGCTGGCTTGCCGCGCATCCGGGCGTCCGCAATTGGTGGGATACGCCGACCATCTCCGGCGCGCGCTTCCTGAATACGCGTCTGCAGCCCGGCCCCGAGAGCAACGCCAACGTCACAGTGCGGGAATGGCTGGGAGGGCGCCCGACGATCGTCGCGGTCTGGGCGACGTGGTGCCCGCCTTGCATCGCCGAAAAGCGGCCGGAAGCGGAGTTCAGCCAGCGGCTGGAGAACGCCGGCTCGCGCGCGCAGCTCCGCGCTCTGCTGGCGTACGACTCGACGCGGTTGCCGGAAGCGCAGCAGCGGCTGCAGTCGCTCGGCGCTGCGGGGCTCGCCAACGGACGCGCGCTCGAGAGCGCCGAACAGGCGCTGCTGCAGATTTTCGGTTTCCGCCGCAACCGCAACTCAGTCCTGCGCGACGATCAGCAATTCGCTTACTTGCGCACGGCGCTGCCGTTCACGCTCCTCTTCGACTCTGACGGCAACCTGCTTGGCCAGTCGATCGGCATGATGGTGTCGGAGAGCGGCCGTTCGTATTGGCGCACGCAGGAGGCGTTTGCGTTGATGCGCCAGCTCGCCGGCGAGAGCTGAGTACCGCCAGAACTTCATTACAAATGCAGAGCCGCCCTCTGGACGACTCAGTCTCGCGCGTACGCTCGCGCGCCGACGGGGGGTGAGCCATGGCGAGCTTTACACGGCGAAGTGCGCTTGTCGGCGGCTTGGCGGCGGCGGCCGCCGCGCCGACGGGGGCGGGCGCAGATATTCCGACAGACCTCCGGCAGCATCCGGGCTATCGCGCCTGGACGGCGCCGAGCGGCGCAACGCGCTTGCCGCTGCAGGCGCGCGTGCAGACGTCGACCGGCGAAATGAGTTTGTCGGAATTGATCGGCCGCCGGCCGGCTGTGGTGGCGCTGTGGGCGACGTGGTGTGCGCCGTGTCTACTGGAAAAACCGCCACAGGCGAGCCTGTCGCGCCGGCTCGCTCGCGCAGGCGCGGCGACGCGCGTTTTTGCGCTGCAGGCGTTCGACGATTTCGACGTCAGTTTCGATGACGGCTGCTGGATGCTGAACGAAATGGGCGCGGGCGGCTTGCCTGCCGCGCGCGCAACGCCGGCGGCGGAGACCGCATTCCGCGACGTGTTCGGCACGTCGCGCGATCCGCGCGTCCGCGCCGTGCTGCCGGCCGTGCTTCTGATCGGCGGCGATGGGCTCGAACTGGGACGGTCGGTCGGCATGATGCGCGGCGCTGAAGGCCGCGGCGATTATTGGCGCGAGGAAACCACGTTCGATTTTCTGTCGCGGCTGATGTGATCTCTTGAACCGCCGACGCTCTCGCCCGCGTCTTCCTTCGCTGTGACCGCCGTGCCTTCGCTGTGTCGCCGTGGTGAAAGAAAACCACAGCGACACGGCGGCTTCACAGCGGACACAGAGGCGCCGGCGAGGCCGCCCGGGGTTCAAGAGCTACGGAGTCCAGTCCGACTCCGGCGCCTCTTCTTTCGCTTCGTCCACCCGCCGTTCCCGCAGCAAAGCGGCGATCTCGTTGCAGAGTTCGCGCACGCCGGCGCCGGAGACGCCCGACACCAGCCGCACGTCTTTGCCGATCGCGCGCGACAGCGCGGCGCGCTTGCGGTTGGCTTCCGCCGGCGTCATCGCGTCGATTTTGTTGAGCGCCACGATTTCGGGCTTTTCGGCGATGCCTTCGCCATAGGCTTCGAGTTCTGCGCGCACGGTGCGGTACGCTTCGGTTGCGCCGTCCTGCGTGGCGTCAATCAAGTGCACCAGCGCCACGCAGCGCTCGACGTGCCCGAGGAAGCGGGTGCCGAGGCCTGTGCCTTCCGCCGCGCCCTCGATCAGGCCCGGCAAGTCCGCCATCACGAAGCGCTCGCTCTCGCCGATGCTGACGACACCCAAGTGCGGGTGCAGAGTCGTGAAGGGATAGTCGGCCACTTTCGGCGTCGCCGAACTCACCGCGCGCAGGAAGGTTGACTTGCCGGCGTTTGGCAAACCCACCAGCCCCGCGTCGGCGATCAGCTTCAAACGCAGCCACAGAGTCCGCTCTTCGCCTTCGAGCCCCGGGTTCGCATGCCGCGGCGCCTGATTCACGCTCGACTTGAACTGCGCGTTGCCAAAGCCGCCATTGCCGCCGCGCGCGAGCAAGATGCGCATGCCGGCCTTGTCGAGATCGGCGATCACCGTCTCTTTGTCTTCGTCCAGCACCTGCGTGCCGGTCGGCACTTTGAGATAGAGGCTTTCGCCGTCGGCGCCGTGGCGGTTCTGGCCCATGCCGTGGCCGCCGGTCTTGGCTTTGAAGTGCTGCTGGAAGCGATAGTCGATCAGCGTGTTCAGGCCATCGACCGCTTCCATCCAGACGTCGCCGCCTTTGCCGCCGTCGCCGCCGTCGGGCCCGCCGAAGGGGATGAACTTCTCGCGCCGGAACGAGACCGCCCCGCCGCCGCCATTGCCGGAGCGGATGTAGATCTTGGTCTGGTCCAGGAATTTCATTGCTGAGGCAGTAGGCAGTTGGGAGTGGGCAGTAGGGAAAGCGCGCGCTCCCACTGCCTACTGCCTATTGCCTACGGCCTTATTCTTCAATCGCTTTCGCGCCGCCAACGCAGTGATACGCGCTGGTCGCCGTTGGCGAGGAAGCTGGTGATCATCACCAAGCGCGGGCGGATGGTCCATTCGACGCTGGTTTGCGCCTGGCCGAGGCCGGTGCGCGCGACTTCGACGTAAACCTGCCGTGTGAGATAGACGCCGCCCGCCACCAGGAAGCCGCCGGCTGCATCCTGGCGCACATTGAAACGGTCGAGGCCGGCAGCCGCGCGCGCGGCGTCGACGAGATCGAAGGAAGCGCGCCCCGAGAGCGTCGCCAAGCTCGCCGCGAGCTGCGCGGCCTCAAAGCCGTTCAGGTCTTCGACCGAGTGGCCGAACAGGATCTGCGGCAGGATTTCGTCTTCGGGCAGCGCCGGATCGCTGGAGAAGGTGATGTCGGGATCGCGCGCCGTACCGGTGAGGCGGATGCGGGCGGAGAGATCGGCGGTGTCCCGGGTGGCGGAAAGGTCGATGCGCGCATCGAGCGGATCGCCGTTGAAGAAGATGCGCGATTCTTCCAGTTCGAAGGGCTGGCCCGATATGGCGAGCTGGCCGCGGATGGAACGGGCTTGGCCGAAAAGACGCGGCTCGGCCGCCGTGCCGGCGAGGCGGAGATCGAGCGCCCATTCCGCCTCGAGGCCGCGTCCGCGCGTGAAGACGCGACCCGGCGCATCGATGCGCACGTCGAGCGTGGTCGCAGCGTAACGCGGCGACGGCGCGCGTTCGTCTTCCGGTTCGTCTTCTTCGCCAGGCCGATTGATTTCGACGACTTCAATGGTCGGGATGCCCGCTTCCGCGTGCGCGGCGACGTCCACTTCCGCGTCGGAGATATGCAATTGCCCGGTCAGCGAAGACTGCAGGCCCTGCCACGCCAGCGTGAGTTCGCCGCTGGCGGTGGCGCGCGCGTCGGGACGATCGGCGATGCGCATGTCGTTGAGCGTCACCGCGATACGGCCTTCGCGATCGTTGGCGCTGCCGCCGGTGGCGGTGAGGCGCCCGCCGCGCGGGCCGGCGGCGCTGAAGCGCTCGATATTCACGCCGCGCTCGGAGATGGAGACCAGCGCGTCGAGATCCACCAGCGTGACGCCGCTCAATTTGTCTTCGAAGCGGCCGTCGGCGATCTCGATCTGGCCGCTGCCGGAGAGATAGCCGGCGCCGAATTCGAGCGTGCCGTCGCCCTCGAGATTGCCTTGCAGCGACTGGTCCTGCAGCCGGGCTGCGGCCCACAGCGTCTCCGCCGGCCCGTGCAGCGACCAGGTCGCCCGCCCGCGTCGTTCGCGCGCCAGCGCGATGCGGATCGGCGCGGCGCTGGTGGTGACCGGCGCGTCGGCCTCGAAATGCGCCACCAGGCCGTCGCTGGACGTGGCGTCGATATTCGCAGTGAGTCGCGAGGGATCGAGGTCGGCGATGATATGGGCGTTCAGCGTGCCGCGCTGGCGCCCGGCGAAGCGCGCGTCGGTAAAGGTGATGTCGGCGGCGCCGTCGAGGCCGCCGGCGGCGTTGCTCAGGTTGAAGCGGCCGCCGATGCGGCCCGTTGCGCGTTCGCCCCAGATCGCCGCCAACGGCGCCAGCGGCGCATTTTCGATTTCGGCCGAACCGGAGAGGGCGCGCCCGCGCTCCTGCCAGTTCGCGCGCAGTGCGCCGTCAGCCACCGTCACGTCGACCTGCGCGTCCAGCCCGCCGCGATTCCAGCGCGCAATGATGGGGCTGCGCGTAGCGATCGCAGCGCCGGCGAGTTCGCCCGCGCCTTCGATGCGCGCATTGGCGTCGTCGCCGGTCGCATCGATGGTCGCCGTGCCGGCGAAATCGAGCGGGGCCTGCCGCAGGCGCCCGCGCAGATCGAAGCGCGCCGGGATGGCGTCGAGCGGGCCGGCGGCGGAGATGGTGGCGGCGCGGATGCGCAGCTCGCCGGCGCGGGCGTCGGACAGCTGCACGTCGGCGACCAAGGTTTGCGGCGTAAGTTGAACGTGGCCAAGGACACGCCCGGTGAGGCCCTCGATGAGACCATCGAGCGCGCCGTGGACATCGAGGTTGGCGCTTGCGCCGCGCGGCGTGATCGATGCGGAACCCTGCGCCTCCAGCGCCGCCACCTGGGCGACGAGCGAGGTCATCGTCAGCGAGGCGCCCTGGATGCCGATGTCGGCCGAGGCGGTCATCGGCTTTTCGCTCACCGTGCCCAGCACGTCGGCGTGGCCGCGATAGCCGGCGCCCACTGGCGCGATGGAGAAATCCACTTGCGGCTGCGCCACCACGACGCCGCCTGCCGTGAAGCTCGACAATTGCGCGCTGGCGCGCAGCGTGGGGCGGGCGATGCGGCCGGTGATGCGGCCGGTGAGGTCGACGGCGCCGGCGATTTGGGCGTCGCCGATACTGAGCGGTCCGCGCGCACTGGCTTCGAGCGCAAGATTGGCGTCGCCGCGCACGATGCGGCCGTTGGCGGCTGCACGCAGCTGCTGACCCATCACGCGCAAGTGTGAGACGGTGATGCCGCCGTTCTCGTAGGTGAAAAGCCCTTCCAGCTGCGACGCGCGGCCGAGCAGTTGCGGAACGACTTCCGGCGTTCCGCCGATATTGGCGCCGGCGCCATCGACGCTGGTCGTCCATACCCGCGCGGTTTGGCCCTCGACCGGCGCGGCGTAGGCGCGGTAGCGGCCGCTGGCCGCGCCGGTGACGCCGCCTGCCAGCGTTGCGAGTGTCTTGATCCGCCAGGCGCCGGCGAATTCGCCGTCGCCGTCATTGTACCAGCCGTGCGCGTCGCCGCTCAGCGCCGCGCCGTCGATGCTGGCGTGATCCAAAGTGAAACGCGCGCGGCGGCGATCGTAGGCGAGTTCGGTGCGGATGCGGCCTTGTGCGAAGAGGGCGGCGGCGTCCGGCGCGGCGGCGAGATCGCCGGTGAGCGTGAAACGCTGTGGCGTCAGCGCGGCGCGCACCGGACCGGTGAAATGCGCGCGCCGGCCGAGGATGTCCATGTCCTGTGCGTCGAGCACGGCCTGGATGGCGGTTGTGCCGTTGGCGATGCGTAGATCGCCTTCGAGCCGCGCGCGGCCGAGATCGAAGGGCGACTCGCGCGCAATGTCGGAGACGCGGTTGGAGACGGCGACGAAGTGCGCGGGACCTTCGAGTTCGCGCGCTTCGCTCAACGCGCCGGTCGTGTCGACGGCGAGGAAGGGTGTCTCAAAGTGGGCGCGGAATTCGCCGACGCGCGCGCCTTCGCCATTGAAGGCCAAGGTGGGGCCGATGCGCCGCGTGACAAGCGCAAGCCCGGGCAGCAGATCCATGCGGAGCCTGCCTTCGGTCGACCATGTTTGCGCCGTCCACTGCGCCGTGGCGGCAAGCAGTTCGACTTCGCCGACCGCGCCCTGAAAGCGCGCGCCGCCGGTTGTCGCGTCGCCGTCTCCAGCAGCCGTGAAGCGCACGCCTTCTTCACTCACGCCCAGGAGGCGGGCCAGCACGCCGCCGCGTGCGCTGGATGCATCGATGTTCAGATCGTAATCGACGCCGCTGCGATAAATGGCGCGAACATGATCGGCGTCGGAGTCGGTGCGGCGCAGATTGAGATCGAGAGTCCGCAGTTCTTCGTTCTTCAGGTCCAGTTGCAGCGAGGCCTGGAACTCTGCGGCCTGCTCGACCACTTGCTGGCCGACGATGAGCCTGTCGATACGCAACTCGCCGATGTGGAGGTCAGGCGTTGCGCCAGTGGAGGGGCGGGATTCGGCGAGCGAAGGCTGGCGATGCACCGTGACGAGGCGCGCGTGTGCGGCATCAAGCCAGAAGCGGCCGAATATGGCGTCCTGCGGACGCCACGTGAGGTCGACGTTTTCCGCTTCGAACCAGACGCCGTCCTTGTCTTCTATACTGATGTGGTCTGCTTGCAGCGCGCCCAGCCACCCGCCGCTGACGCCATCGACCCTGATCTGGCCGAGACGCCAGACACGCTGATTGTCGGCGAAGTTGTCGACCACCCATGGTGCGAGCGGGCCGATGGTTGCGACGAGACCGCCTGCGGTCGCAACGCCCGCGGCGAACGCGGCGACCGTGCGCTTGCGCCAGCGGCGTTTCCTTTTCTGATTCTGCTCTTCGCCCGCGGGCGCTTCGGGCTCGCTCATCAGAACGCCTGCCCGATGCTGATATAGACGGCGAAGTCTTCGTCGCTTTGGCTGTCGTCGAGCGGCACGGCGAGGTCGACGCGCAGCGGTGCAAAACCCAGATTGTAGCGCGCGCCGACGCCCACGCCCCACGAAAGGTCCGCTGCCTCGCCCCAATCGTCGAACGCCGTGCCGCCGTCGATGAAGGCCGCCGCGCCGATGCGCTCGTTGAAACGCCAGCGCGCCTCCAGCGAGGTTTCGAGCAGGCCCTGGCCGCCGGGCGCAAGACCGAGCGCATCGCGCTCGGGCGGATAGATGGAATTGTAGGCGTACCCGCGCACCGAGCCGCCGCCGCCGGCGTAGAAGCGCCGATCCGGCGGCACATCGTTCACGTCGCCCGCGACCGCTTCCAGCCAACCCACGCGCAGACGCGCCGCCAGCGTCAGCCGATCGTTGTCGCCGAAGCTCTCGTAGAGGCGGCCTTCCGCCATGGCGCGCACGAAGCCAAGCGTCGCATCGCCCGTCGATACCGACGGCTCGAGCCGGAACTCGGTGATCGAGCCTTCCCGCGGATCGAGCGTCAATTCGGTGGTGTCGTGGCGCCAGTCGGCGAAGCCCGACAGAACATAGGCGCTGGAGACGCCGCTGCCGACATTGTCGTACTCGTCCGCTGAAAGCCGCAACCCGTAGCTGCGCGCCTGATGCAGGCGCGGCGCGGCGTCGACCGAAGTGAAGAGGGCGACGCCCTGGCGTTCGTAGGCGGTCGTGTCTTCGTGCGTGACCGAGACGCCGTAGCTGCGGGTGTGATTGAGACCCGCGGCGTGCGGCCGGTTGAGCTGCAGGCTCGCGCTCTGCAGCAGTTCGCCATAGGACAGCGCCAGGACGAGTGAGTCGGCGCGCCGCGTGAGGTTCCGACGAGTCCACTCGCCTTCGATGCCCACGCCCTCTGTCGTCGAATAGCCGAGGCCGAGTTCATAGGCGTTTCGCCGCGCCGGTTCGACTTCGAGGATGACGTCGCGGACGCCGGCTTCATTGGGCGCCGCCAGCCGCGTGGTGGCGACGCTGACTGCGCCGGTGGAAGTGATATCGCGGCGGAGCTGAGAGAGACGCTCCGGCGTGTACTGAGCGCCGGTCTCCCAGTTCTGCAGACTGCGGACGAAGCTCGGCCGGAACAGCGTGTCGGGGGCGGCGCGCACTTCACCCAAAGTGGCGTAGGCGCCGGCATCGATGTGAAATTCCGCGCTGACGCGGCCGGTGGCGTGATCGACCACGACACGCCGGTCGCCGGCGGCGACGTCGGCAAAGCCCTGCTCGCGCAATGCGGTGAGCACCGCCGCTTCCGTAGAGAGCACGTCGGCCGACCGCGCCGGCGCGCCGGCGCGCACCGTTTCCAATGCGCGGGTTACCGCGTGCTGCGCGTCGCCGTCGGGCGCCGCGCCCGTATAGATCACCTGCGGCGGATCGAAGAGGAAGCGCGGTCCCGGCGCAATGACGAGACGCGCCGAAACCGGATCTTCCGTCGTCTCCGGCGTCACCTCCGACGCGTAATAACCTTCCGAGCGCAACCACGCCGTCGCCCGCGCGGCGGCTTCCTCGGCGATGCGCTCGGCCTCGAACAGCGTCGCCGGCCTGTCGCGATCGGGCAGCAGATCGAGGATGGCTTTGCGGGTGTCTTCGTCAGCGCCTTCGATGACAACCGGCGAATCCGCGCGCGCCGGCCCCGGGCCGGCCGCGAGGCCGATCGCTGCGCAGAGCGCGGCGGCGGAGACGGGAAGAATGCGCATCGCGAGTCTAAGAAGCCTGACCCACGAAGCTCGCGTTGTGCTGGTTAAGGCTTCATCAACCATCTGGGGCCGAGCTGTGACGCCCCACCCACAGCGGAAATGCAATAATTCCGGCGCCGATCAAGGCGCCGCGCGCAATGCGATGCGCCTAACCCCAAGGCCCCGGCTGGCGCGGCGGCGCGCCCCAAGGCCCCGGCGCCGCCGCTGGCTGCGGCGCGCGGCCAGTTCCACCCGCGAGTTGCATCAATTGAGCGATGCGGTTCCGCGTGCTGGGGTGGGTCGAGAAGAGGTTGTCCGCGCCTTGTCCGGCAAGCGGGTTGATGATGAAAAGATGCGCCATTGCCGGATTGCGCTCGGCGTCCATGTTCACGCGCTGATGCGCCGCCGCTTCAATCTTCTGCAAAGCGCGAGCGAGCGCTTCGGGGTCGCCGCCGATTTCGGCGCCGATACGGTCCGCCTCGTACTCGCGCGCGCGGCTGATGGCCATTTGCACCAGCGACGCCGCCAGCGGCGCGATCAGCATGATGAGCAGCCCGCCGATCGGGTTGCGGTTGCCGCCGAAGAAGAATGCGAAGTTCGCAAGCATGGCGACGGCGCCCGCGATCGTGGCGGTGACGGTCATGGTCAGCGTGTCGCGGTTCTTCACGTGCGCCAGTTCGTGCGCCATGACGCCGCGAATTTCTTCTCGCGTCAGCATGGCGAGCAGACCCGTGGTGGCGGCCACCGCGGCGTTTTCCGGATTGCGGCCCGTGGCGAAGGCGTTCGGTTGCGGGTTGTCGATCACGTAAACCTTGGGCGCAGGCAGGCCGGCGCGCTGCGCCAGCGCCAGCGTGTCGGCGACGTAGGCCTGGACGCGGGGATCGCGGACTGACTCCGCCGGCTGCGCGCGGAAGTGCGACAGCACCATTTTGTCAGCATTCCAGTAGGCAAACAGGTTCATCACCGCCGCAACGGCCAGCGCGATCAGCATCCCGCCCGTGCCGCCGATCATGAAACCGACCGCCCCGAACAGGGCGGTTAGGCCGGCCAACAGGGCGTAGGTCTTGAGATGGTTCATCGTGCTCCTCACCTAACTCTAGCCGTGATATCGAGAGCGTTCGAACGAGGTTCAAGTTGAGCGATGCGCCGCGCAAACCCTTAACGCCGGAAGCCGAGCGGGCGCTCGCAGAGGCGGCGGCGCGCCGCAAGGCCGCCAAGGAGCAGAATCTTCCGCCGGAGCAGGGCGGCCCGGCCGGCCCCGAACCGACGCGCTACGGCGACTGGGAGCGCAAGGGCATCGTCTCAGACTTCTGACGTTGCAAGTTAACGTTCCGCGCGAGCGGCGAAGTTCGCGCGACGTGTTTAATTAGCGCGTTTTCGGGCGCAAAACCGGCGGCCGCTTTCGCTGAAAACGCGCTGGCGGCGAAGCGCCTTGCATCCCAACCGGAGCGCGCGAAACTCGCGCACTTTACTGGAGTGGACGTCATGCGTGCGTTGGCGATGATTGCTGCGGTGATGCTGGTTGCGGCGCCTCTTGCGGTCGCGCCGGGCGTCGCCCATGCCGACGGCATCGAGCGGCCGCGCCAACGGCCGCATCCGCGGCGCCCGCGCCGTCCGCCGCCGCCGGTAGTGGCGGCGCCCCCGCCGGTGATCGAACGCCGCGGGCCTGAAGAGGTGACGCTGAACAGTTCCTTCTTCGGCGCCACGTCGGGCGGGGTCGGCGCCGATATCGGCGGCGACTTTGTCTCCAGCCACACCACCGTGATTGTCGGCTCCGGCGCGCGCGCCTCCGCGTTCGCGTTTGCCTCTGCGTCAGCGTCCGCCAGTGCGCGCGGACGCGGTTTCGGCGGCAGCCGCGGCCACGGCTGCGGCTGCCGTTAAGACTTAAGACAAAGCGCCGCACCGCTAACGAAACCTCCATTCCCTGGGCGCAGAGATTTGCCGGGCCAAGTCAAAAGGTCTAAAGGCGCGGCCCTGGGCCGGGCCTGATCCGCCCGCAGGGGAAGTCCATCATGGCGCAGGCCCAAGCCGACGCGCCCAACCCAGACGCCGCCAAAGGTGATCCGAACGGCTCCGGTCGCAGAACCGGCGCCGCCGCGCACGCCGGATTCTGGACGTTGGTGCTCGGATCGATCGGCGTCGTCTACGGCGACATCGGCACCAGCCCGCTCTACGCGTTCAAGGAATCGCTGAAGCACGTCCTGCAGGACGGCACGCCCATCATCCGCGAAGAAGTGTTCGGGCTCGTCTCGCTCATCTTCTGGGCGCTCATCATCGTCGTGATGCTCAAATACGTCGTCGTTGTCATGCAGATGGACAACAAGGGCGAGGGCGGCACGCTCTCGCTGATGGCGCTGGCGCAGCGCGCGCTTGGTCGGCGCACGCCGCTTCTGTTTCTGATCGGCGTCGCCGGCGCCTCCATGTTTTACGGCGATGCACTGATCACGCCGGCGATCTCGGTCTTGTCCGCAGTCGAGGGTCTGCGCGCTGTGCCGGCTCTGGTCGACCGGGTCGACCCGTTCATTCTGCCCATCGGCATCGGCATTCTCGTCGGCCTGTTCGCGGTACAGTCGCGCGGCACCGGCAAGGTGGGCGCCTTCTTTGGACCGATCACGGCGGTGTGGTTCATCACCATGGGCGTCCTGGGGGCCACGCAATTGATGGCCGATCCCAGCATCATACAGGCGTTGCTGCCGACGCATGCGCTCGGTTTCATGTTCGAGCACGGCGCCTTGACGTTCGTGGTGCTCGGTTCGGTGTTCCTGGCCGTCACCGGAGCCGAAGCGCTCTACGCGGACATGGGTCACTTCGGCCGCCGCCCAATCCGGTTTGCCTGGGTTATGCTGGTCTTGCCGGCGCTGACCTTGAACTATCTCGGGCAGGGCGCATTCGTGCTGGGTCAGCTCGATGTGATCAACACCGCTTACACCGAGGCGCGCAACGCCGCGCTCCTGGCGAACGTCGACGAGATTCAGTTCGAGTTCAGTCCGTTCTTCGAGATGGCGCCGGGCGGCGACATGATCCGCCTGCCGCTCGTCATTCTGGCCACCGCGGCGACCGTCATCGCCAGCCAGGCCGTCATTACGGGCGCGTTCTCTTTGACGCAGCAGGCGATCCAACTTGGCCTGCTGCCGCGCCTGGAAATCCAACGTACGAGCGAGACGCAGTCGGGCCAGATCTACATGCCGCAGGTGAACTGGCTGCTGCTCGCGGGCGTGCTGATACTGACGCTGGCGTTCGGCTCCTCGACGCGGCTCGCGGCCGCCTACGGCATTTCCATCACCGGCGAGATGCTGATGAGCACCTGCATGGTGTTCATCGTGATCTGGAAACTTTGGAAAAAGCCGATCTGGGTGGCCATGGCGGTGACCACGCCGTTCCTGATCATCGAACTCATCTTCCTGTCGTCGAACCTGCAGCGCGTCCTGCTCGGCGGCTTCGTGCCGCTGGTGCTGGCCGCGGGTCTGATGCTGGTGATGTGGACCTGGGTCAGGGGCACGCGCATGCTGGCTGACGTGGTGCGCCGCGACGAGCCGCTGGCGAAATTGTTCGAGACCATGTCGCATCACCCGCCGCACCGGGTGCGCGGGACGGCGATCTTCCTCACCGGCGACCCCGATGCGGCGCCCGCCGCGCTCATGCACAATCTGAAACACAATCAGGTGCTGCACGAGCAGATCATCATTCTGACGGTGAAGACGCTGCAGACGCCGCGCGCGCCGGACAGCGAACGTGTGAGGGTCGAGGACTTTCTGCCCGACGTGAAGCGGGTGACGCTCACCTTCGGCTTCATGGAAACACCGAACGTCGTGAAGGCGCTGACCGAAGCCCGCAAGCACGGGCTCAAGTTCGACATCATGAAGACGAGCTTCTTCCTGTCGCGCCGCACCATCGTGCCCAGCGAAAAGAGCGGCATGCCGCTCTGGCAGGATCATCTCTTCATCTACCTCGCCCGCAACGCTACCAACGCGACCGACTTCTTCCACATCCCGTCCGGCCGCGCGGTGGAGCTGGGCAACCAGGTAATGGTGTAGGTCGAATAGAGATTGACACTCCGCCCCACCCGAACCGACGGTTCGGGAAGGGAGGGTCAGATGAACAACTGGACGCGGGTCGGGCTGGCGCTCGTCATCGGCATCGTCATCGGCGTGATTGCCGCGCTGATCGGCTCTTACTTTCACATGAGCGGCGCGCTCATCGGCGGCGTCTCGGGCGGCGTTACCGCGGGCCTCATCGCAACCACGATGCGACCCAGGCCGAAAGCCTAACGGTAGAGATAGTCCACGGGCAGGCCGAGCCGTTTGCAGCTTTGCGCCGGCGGCGCGCTTTCGATGACGATGCGATCGGCGAGTGCGCCGAGGGTGCGTGTGATCGTTTCGTGGCCTGCTCTGAATCCGTAGTCACGGCCAAGCCCCAGGATATCGCGCGCCCACCGCGGCGTGATCTCCACCGCCGCACGCACCATGAGCCGCTGTACGCCCTTTAGAGGCAGGATCGGCGCGGCGCGCACGATGGTGAGAAACTCATCGATGATCTCGGACGCTTCGAGTTTGGGCCGCATCATCTCGAAGTACGCTTCCGTCTCACGCAATGAGCGCGGCACGCCGAGCGCGCCATAGAGCGCCGCCGCGTCCGCGCCTTCGCCATAGACGCCGTCCATCTCCGCATCCGACATTGGGCGTACAAAGCGGCGATAAGCCTCGAAAAAGCCGTAGCCCGCCGTTGCCTGCACCCAGTTGAGCAATTCTTCGTCGTTGGCGCGGTAGGCGAGCCCCGCGGGCGTACGGCCTTCTACGCGTCCGTGTGCGCGCACGACGCCGGCGATCATGGCGCGTGCGGTCGCCGCCGGCGCATAGACCGTGGTCCAGGCCGCGTAGCCAGTCCGGCGCATGCGCGTTACCGGGTCGCGCCGGAAACTGGTGTGCTCCCACACCCCGGTGCGCACGCGCGGCTCGGCCAATTCCAGGATCACCGCGGCGATGCCGCCGACCATCAGCGCGACCGGGTTCTTCATCACCCGCCAGGTTAGCGAGGCGGGCGCAAACAGGGCCGCCGCGCCCGGCGGGCTGGCGAAATCAACCGCCATGCCCTGCGGGGGCGCGATCATGTCACGCAGCAGCCGATCCAAGTTGCGACCCATAAGGAAAACTCTAGCATTACGGCCCGGCGAAGAGGGACTTCGTGGCAGACCTCATTTCACTCAACCTGGCGGCCTCGAGCGGCGATCCCCGCGCGCAATTCCAGCTGGCGCGGCTGCTGCTGGTCGGGCGCGAGGCGCGCTACAACCCGGAGCAGGCGATGCGCTGGGTCAACGCGGCCTGCGCCCAGAAGTATCCGCAGGCGCTCCTGTTCCACGCGACACTGGCGGCGCTCGGGTTCGGCCGGCCGCAGAGTTTTTCCGATGCGATCGGGCTCGTGGCGGAAGCGGCGGCGACCGGCGATGCGCGCGCACAGGGACAATTGGCGGCGCTCGGCGGGGTCGAGGGCTACGACCCGAAGGCGTGGTTCGCGCCGGTCGAGATGATCCAGCGTCAGACTGCGCCGCGCGCTTATACGGTGCCAAACTTTCTCTCCAAGCCGGCCTGCGCGTGGCTGGCCAGCGAGGCATCGAAGAACCTGCAGGCGGCGCGGGTGAAGGATCCCGACCGCGGCGGCTCGGCTGTCGACAAGATCCGCACCAACACCGGCACCGGCTTTTCGATCATCGAATCTGATCTTGTTTTGCAGATGACGCGCATGAAGATCGCCAATACGATCCAGCTGCCGCTCGCGCAATTGGAGCCGACCAACATCCTGCACTACGAGAAGGGCCAGGAGTACAAGGCGCATTTCGACTTCATCACCGAGCAGGAAGCGCATGGCTTCCAAAGCGAGCTCGCGCGCATCGGCCAGCGCATCTGCACGTTCCTGATCTATCTCAACGACGATTACGAGGGCGGCGAGACCGACTTTCTGCGTCTCGATTGGCGCTTCAAGGGCAAGACCGGCGATGCGCTCATCTTCTGGAACATGTCGGCCGATGGCGTGCTCGAACGCGACTCGCTGCATGCCGGCACGCCGGTGACCAGGGGCGAGAAATGGCTCTTCTCGCAATGGGTCCGGGAAAAGCCGTTTCCGGTGGTGTGATGAACGAACTCGCCGTCCTTCGACAGCAGGCCGCATCGGGCAATCCCCAAGCGCAATTGCGGTTGGCGCATTTGATCCTGACCGGCAAGCTCGGGCCGCAGCCGGCGAGCGCGGCGCTGGGGCTGGTCGAGGCGGCGTGCGCGGCCAAGCACAGCGAGGCCTTTCTTTATCAAGCGGCGCTGGCGGCGCGCGGGCACGGACGGCCGCAGAATTTCGAGGATGCCTTTTCTTTCGTCGCTCAGGCCGCGGCCGGGGGCGACACCCGCGCCAAGGGCCAACTCATGGCGCTCGGCGGCAAGTTCGATCGCGATGCCTGGTTCGGGGCAGTGGACGCCCAGCAGCATCACGCCGCGCCGCGGGTGTTCACGGTTCGTAATTTTCTGCCGAAGCCGGTTTGCTCCTGGTTGATCAAGCAAGCGCGCAAGAATCTGCAGCGCGCGCCCGTGCAGACGGCCGCGCAAGGCGGCGCCTTCAGCGTCGACAGCGCGCGCTCGAACTCCGTCGCCGGCTCAAATCCGCTGCAGCCGGACCTCGTCCTGCAGCTCACCAATCTGAAGATCGCGCACGCCATCGGCGTACCGCTGGAGCATCAGGAGCCGACGAACTTCCTGCACTACGCGCGCAACCAGGAATACCGGCCGCACTATGACTTTTTCACCGAGGCTGAGGAGCAGGGCTTCGCGCGCGAGCTGGGCGCGATCGGTCAGCGCATCTGCACGGTGCTGGTCTATCTCAATGACGGCTACGAAGGCGGCTTCACCGAATTCCCGAAGCTCGATTTCCGCTTCCGCGGCGAAGTCGGCGACGCGCTGATCTTCTGGAACCTGAACGCACAGGGCGGGCGCGAAATGGACTCGCTGCACGCCGGAACAGCGGTGACGCGCGGCGAAAAGTGGCTTTTGTCGAAGTGGATTCGGCAAAAGCCCGTGCCGTTAGGATAGGCGCGTGAGCGATCTCACTAAGCTGCAAGGCGCGTGGCGCGTGGTGTCGCTGGAAATGAACGGCGCGGGCATGCCCGTGCCGCCTGCAGCCCGTGTCGTCATCAAGGGCGCCCGCCTCCAGTCGCTGGGCATGGGCGCGGTCTATGAGGGCGACATGACCCTGAACGAAGCGGCGCGCACCTTTGCGCTCACCTTTTCCGCCGGACCCGAAGGCGGCCGTGTCAATCACGCGCTCTATGCCATCGAAGGCGATCAGCTGACGCTTTGCATCAACGTCATGGGCGGGCCCGCGCCTGCGGCGTTCGCGACCAGGCCAGGCGACGGTCTTGCATTGGAGACGCTAGTCCGCGAAGGGTGAAGCGAAATCCCCAAAGGACTCGCTGCGCCATGGCCAAATCCGGCTCCGTCAAGAAAGTCGTGCTCGCCTATTCCGGCGGCCTCGACACCTCTATCATTCTGAAATGGCTCCAAGAGGTCTACGGGTGCGAAGTGGTGACCTTCACCGCCGACCTGGGACAGGGCGAGGAGCTGGCGCCGGCGCGAGAAAAGGCGTTGGCCGCGCGTGTGAAGCCCGAGAACATCTTCATCGACGATCTGCGCGAAGAGTTCGTGCGCGATTTCGTCTTCCCCATGTTCCGCGCCAACACGCTTTATGAAGGGCAGTACCTGCTGGGCACCTCGATCGCGCGGCCGCTGATCGCCAAGCGCCAGATCGAAATTGCAAACCTCGTGGGCGCCGACGCCGTCTGCCACGGCGCGACGGGGAAGGGCAACGATCAGGTCCGTTTCGAAGTCGCCTACTATGCGCTGAAGCCGGACGTGAAGGTGATCGCGCCTTGGCGCGAGTGGGACTTTCAGGGCCGTCCCGATCTCATTGCTTACGCGAAGAAGCACGGCATCCAGATCGCCAAGGGCAAAGAGCAAGAAGCGCCGTTCTCGATCGATGCGAACTTGCTGCACACGTCGAGCGAAGGGTTGGTGCTGGAAGATCCGGACGTCGAAGCGCCGGATGTCGTCACCAAGCGCGCCGATCGCCGCACCATCACGCCGGAAGAGGCGCCGGATAAGGCCGACGTCGTGACGCTCGGCTTCGAGCGCGGCGATCTGGTTTCGATCGACGGTAAGAAGATGAAGGCGCATGAGCTGTTGGCCGAGCTCAACACCCTCGGCGCCAAGCACGGCATCGGCGGACTCGATCTGGTCGAGAACCGCTATGTCGGCATGAAGTCGCGCGGCTATTACGAAACGCCGGGCGGCACCATTCTTTGGCACGGCCACCGCGCCATCGAGTCGATCACGCTGGATCGCGGCGCCATGCATCTCAAAGACGAGCTGATGCCGAAATATGCGGGGCTGATCTATAACGGCTTCTGGTGGACGCCCGAGCGCTTGATGCTGCAAGCGGCGATCGATGCGAGCCAAGCCAGCGTCACCGGAGATGTGAAGCTGAAGCTCTATAAAGGCGGCGTCCGCACCGTCGGCCGCGCGTCTCCGTATTCGCTCTATTCCAAGAAGCTCGTCGGCTTCGACGAAGCCGGCGGCTACGACCAGACCGACGCCGAGGGGTTCATCAAGCTCAATGCGCTTCGCCTGCGCATCCTCGCCGAACGCGATAAGAAGCGTGGGAAGAACGAGTAATGTCCGACATCTCGTTTCACTTCACGCCGCTTGAGCTCATCGTGTTCTCGCCGGTGCTGGGGTGGCCGGGATTGATTGCGGGCGGCGTGTTGGGCGCGCTGCTTTGGAAACGCCGCCGAATTCTCGGCGGCGTCCTCGGCGCCATCATCGGCAACTTCATCGTCTTCGGCGTGCGCTTGCTGATGCTGTGAGGCTCACGCCCGCGAAAACTCCATCCGCCAATTCACTTCCCAGGTCGCGCCGCCGTCTGGCGAGAAGGCTTGCTCCCAGTGCGGGTGGGGCGTGGCGATGTCGGTCCAGCGGAAGCGGACGATGATGGGCTGGCCGCGCAAGGTGTCCTCGCCCGTAAACGTGCCGACGCCGTTTTCGAAGCCGCCGCGGACGGGCGGATCGATCGTCTGCGAGCGTTCGTCGAACCACCAGATCGACCATTGCCGGGTTTCCGGATTGAAGGCGCGGATGCCCATGGCGCGGTAGGCGCCCGCGGGGAGATCGAGCCAGTTGTCATCCATGTTGCCGAAGCCGTTGAGCGTCGGGACCATGGCGCACGTACCGCGAAAATCCGTCCACTGCGTCTCGCCGGTGAGACGCGAGTTCAGGCGGTGGTGCTGCACGTTCCAGCTGCCGGCGAGCCAATCCCAATCGTGGCGGTGCTGATCGAGGGCGGTTTGCATGGCTTGGGCTCCGGCTGGCGCGAGGACGACTGCGCCGGCGGCGAGGACCGCAAGGGAGACGGCGCGGCGGCTGACGGGATCTGTCATGCCGATGCTCTTACGCGGTCGCACCTGACAGCCGGTGTCAGGATTTGCGCCCCCAAAAAAAGACGCGCCCGCATCACGGCGGGCGCGTTGCGGTGCGCGTTCTGTGCGCGTCAGGTCCAATATTGCTCGACGCGATAGAAGGCGTAGCTCTGATCGCGGTACGGTACGCCGTCATTGGCGGTGAGTTCGGAAATCTTGTCGGCAGGCGCCGCTTTGAGCTCTTCCTGCGTGTAGGGCACGACATAGGCGTCTTCGTCCTCGTCGTAGTTCAACACCGCCCACGGCAGCGGGTGAAATTTCTCACCCACGCCGAGCACGCCGCCGAAGCCGACGACCGCAAACAGGATGGTGTTGGTCTGCTTGTCGAGAACGAGATCTTCGACCGTTCCGATTTTGTCGCCGGATGTGTCCTTGACGGTCGTGCCAATGACCTTCTTGGCGCGGATGGCGGTGGTGTGGCCGCTGGCTGTGGGCATGATCGCTCCTCCTCGTCTGGTTTGGGGAGCCTGTTCAACATCGCGTGAGGCGCGCCGGTTCCGCGCACACCGGCGCCCGCGAAGAAGCGAGCTTCATCGCGGCGCAAACATTTGTGCGTTGGAGCGACGCGCCTACGAGGTGTCGGCGGCGCGCACTGCGGCGCCAGCCAGCGCCGGCAGCGGCGCAGCGGCATCGGGCGCCGCGATCAGGGGCCAGAGCCTGGTGAAGCGGCGGCGCAGGCGCGCAGCATAGATGGCGGCCAAGATATCGATGCGGCGCAGCGCATCGATTAGCGCTCCGATGCGGCCGGCGTCGCCACGTCCTTTGAGCGCGCGGCGCAAACGCGATCCGAAGGCGGAGCGCCGAAAGCCTGTGCGCTTGAGGTCGCGTCCGCGATGAAAGAAGACCAGCCGTCTGCGGCGCGGCGCGGGCGCCAGGCGAGCCGCGTGCAGCACGATGACCACGGCCACGTGCCGGACCAGCCAGTCGAGATCGAAGAAGATGTAGCGTTGGCGGAGGTGGCGGCGCCGGGCGGGTTTGTTGGAATCGAGTGCTCGCGCCAGCCACAGCAGCAACGCCAGCGTCCAGGCGAGAATCCTCGCGAGGCGCTGGCGGCTGAGACGGGGTTTGGGCGGGAGATGCATGGTTTGGCGCTGAGCATGACGCGTCACGGACCCGGTCGGATAGATTCCGCTCTCGCCGTGATCGTCGTGTCTTCGCTGTGCCGCTGTGGTGAAAGAAAACCACGGCGACACGGCGGGTTCACAGCGGACACAGAGATGCTGGCTGATGCACCGGCGGCCCTTGGGTGTGGGATAGACGCGTTCGCTATCCGCCGAATTCACATGAAGTAGTTCAGCAGCGCCGCGATCAGCAGGAGAACGAAGACGCCGGCTAGCGCCGGCTTCACCAGACTGAGCGGACGGTGGCGGAGCGTATCCAGAAGCCGGGTGCGCTCGACATCGCCGGCGTGTTGACGGCGTTCGGAGGCCGTCCGTCCGTCCACGTCGCGCCAGCCGCTCATGCCGTCCTCCCGCCGACGGCACACTAGCGGGAGACGCCGCATACGAAAACGCCCGCCTTGCGGCGGGCGTCAGTCAGACGTCCGGAGTAACTTAGGAAAGCACCAGGCCGATCAGCACCGCGCCGTAGTGGCCGGCTGCGCCGATAATCACGCAGGCGTGCCAAAGCGCGCGGCGATAGGGGAGCGCGTGGTTCAGATAGAGTAGTACGCCGCCCGAATAGATGGCGCCGGCGACGCCCAGCAGGATGAGCGCCAGTGTCGGCAGCGTCGTCACGATCGGGCCGAGCACCAGAACCGCGAGCCAGCCGAAGGCGAGGTAGATCACGCACCAGGCCCGGTCGGAGAGGTTGGTGTAGAACACCTTGCCGGCGGCGCCCGCCAGCGCGGCGATCCAGATCGCCACCGTCACGCCGACCGCGAACTCAGGCGGCAGCAGCTTGATGGTGAACGGCGTGTAGCTGCCGGCGATCATCAGGAAGATTGCGGCTTCGTCCAAGCGCCGCAGAATGCGGCGATGCTTGCTGGGACGAGTGAGATTGTAGACGGCGGAGGCGGCCAGCATCGCCATAAGGCAGAGCGCGTAGATGGCGCTCGCTGCGCCCATCGATACGCCGCGGTGCATCAGCGCCACCGCGATCAGAAGGCCGCCACCTACCAGAGCGCCGATGATCCCGATCAGGTGCACGATGCCGTCGGCGGCGTGCTCCCGCTTGTTCGGGTAGTGCTCGGCGAGTTCGATCTCATCCGGCGCCAGGAGGTCAGCAAGCGACATTCTGTTTTTCTCTCGATCCTGGAGTGCTGCCGGTTTCACGGACACCGAGTTAAGGTGTTTAAGGTGAGATCGGAGGTGGGCGATGGCCCAGAAGCAGCGGCGGCAGTTCACGCGTGAGTTCAAGTTAGAGGCGGTTCGATTGGTGCTGGAGCGCGGCGTCAGCTTCGCGCAGGCGTCGCGTGATCTCGGGGTTCACGTCAACGTGCTGCGCAAGTGGGTGCGAGATTTCGAGGACGATCCGAAGCAAGCGTTTCCGGGCCAGGGGCAAATGAAGCCCGAGCAGGCCGAGATCGAGCGGCTGCGCAAGGAAGTGACCAAGCTCAAAGCCGAGCGCGACATCCTAAAAAAAGCCGCGGCCTACTTCGCGAAGGACCAAGCGTAATGTTTGGTTTCATTGCGAAGCACCGGGGGATCTGGCCGCTGGCGTGGATGTGCGATGCGCTCGGTGTATCGCGGAGCGGTTTCTTCGCCTGGCTGACGCGGCCTCAGGCCGCTCGGGCCAAAAGCGACGAAGCAATCGGAGCGAAAGTGCGCGAGAGTTTCATCCGGAGCGACCGTACCTATGGTGCGCGGCGCGTCTGGCGTGATGTGCTCGAAGAAGGGTTCTCCTGCGGCTTGCATCGCATTGAGCGCTTGATGCGCATTCAAGCCTTAAAGGCGCGGCCTCGCCGGCGACGCCTGCCGCCCGACACGGGCGATCGTAGCAACGGCGCCATCGCGCCCAACGTTCTCGATCGGCGTTTCGTGGCGACAGCGCCCAACCAAAAGTGGGCTGCGGACTTCACGTACATCTGGACGGCCGAAGGCTGGCTCTACGTGGCGGTGGTGATCGATCTTTATTCGCGCCGCGTTGTCGGTTGGTCGATGCGCTCGGCGATGACAGCCGAGCTCGTCGGTGAAGCGCTGACGATGGCGCTCTACCGGCGCGGCCGGCCCGCCGCGCTGATGCACCACTCAGATCGTGGCAGCCAGTACACCAGCGATCAGTTTCAACGCCTGTTGGCCGAGCACGGCGTCGCCTGCTCGATGAGCCGGGCCGGCAATTGCTGGGACAATGCAGCAACTGAGAGCTTCTTCGCGTCGCTTAAAGCGGAGCGCGTCGCGCGCAAAACTTATCGAACACGCGACCAGGCCAAGGCGGATGTGTTCGATTATGTCGAGCGGTGGTACAATCCTCAGCGGCGTCACTCGACGCTGGGCTATCTCAGCCCAATTGCGTTCGAGCAACAGGAGGCGTTAGCTTAGGCGGGCGTCCACTGAACCGGCAGCACTCCATCCCTTACGCTTCTGCGGAGAGGGACGTTTCACGGCTACATATAGTTCCTTCGGCTTAACGTCAGATGATCCAAACCGTGATTTGTATGCACCACAAGTTCGTGAGCGTGTTGCGCGTCAGCCGCGTAAACCATGCGCGCGCCGCTTGTTCTCGCGTGGCGCGATTTTCGCATCGCCGGTTTCATGGCGAGTGCTGTTTCCTCGGTCACAAGTTTGAGAGCGGAGGCGCGGCTGTTGAGCCTCGCTGGCCTCATCCTGTTGGCGATCGGGTTTCCGATGACGCTAGGGCTTGCGGCGATCGCGATCTCGACCGGCGCCGTTTCGCCCATTTTGCCGATCGCGCTTGGCGCACCGCCGCTGCTGCTGGGCTACCTTGCCTGCCACTTCGCCTCCGCGCGCATGGTTAAGGCGAAGACGCTCGAGGAAGTGTGATCCGACTGCACTCATCAGGGGTGACACACTCATAGCGCGGTTCTCACCAAGTCAGCGGACCTGCGAGGCATGAGTGTATGTCACCCCCGAATGTTTGGTGACAGCCGACGCCCAACATCTGGCAGCCGTGCATCCGCACTGCTAGCTGCACAGCGTTGTTGTCTTGGTAAACAATTCGCCTGCAGCCTGTGTTGGCTGTGCAACCGCGTGCGTTGGCGCGACGTTGTACGCGTCGGAGCTAAGGATGCAGACGAACGAGCTTGAACTTCGCCTCAGAGGCTGGCGCATGGCGACGGCGGAGGTGCTCTACTACATGCCCGATCATCCCTCGCTCCTGCAGAGCTTCGTTTGGCAGACGCTGGACCTGGCCCCGAAATATCCGCGCATCCACCGCTTCCTGAATTACTGGCGCAAGGAGATCGACGCGGTCATCCACTCGGTCCGGCTGGCCACCGGCGAGACGCTGGCCCCGGCGCCCGTCCATACCGCGACGCACTTGCACCACTGACCCCTGCGTCGAAAAATCTGGCCCCGCATCACTCGATTGCGAGTGGCGGCGGGCGCCCGCGCGTTCCATATTCCCCTGGCGAGGACTTCTGTGGTGGGGACTTGGAGGAATGACGCTCATGCGGAGCCTATTGCTCGCTGTCGCCGCGCTCGGCCTTGCCGCCTGTGCGACATCGACCCCGTACCAGCCGGCCAGTGACGGCCGCTACGGCTTTGAAGAACAACAGATTGAAGCGAACCGCGTCCGGATTACCTTCCGCGGCAACTCGATCACCGACCGCGAGACGGTCGAATCCTACCTGCTCTACCGCGCCGCCGAAGTGACGCTCGAGCACGGCAAGGACTATTTCGTGCTGGTGACGCGCGACACCGAGGAGCACTCGCGCCTGGAAGGCACGAGCTTCCCGGACCGGCCGTTCCGCTACTGGGGCTACCGGCCTGGCTTCGGCTGGTCACGGTTCTACGATCCGTTCTGGAATGAGCCGGAGCGCTATCGCGAAGTGACGCGCTACGAGGCGATCGCCGAGATCGCGATGTTCAATGGCCAAAAGCCGGCGGACAACGCAGATGCCTACGACGCGCGCGAAGTGCAGGCGAACCTGCAAAGCCGCATCGTGCGCGCGCCGCCGCCGGGAAGCTGAACGCTCATCCGTTTGCGGGGGGCTAGGGCCCTTCCACCTCGATGCCGCGCCGCCGGAGCTGCGCCACCACGCCGTCGTCGCCGACCAAGTGGGCGGCGCCGACGGCGATGAAGATGTGGCCCGAGCCGTTGAGGCGTTCGACGATGCGCTCCGTCCAGGCGCGGTTGCGCCGCGCGATCAGGGCTTCGTAGACCGCGGGGCCGGCTTCGTGCGCGTCGCGGTTAAACTGGCGGTCCATGGCGGCGACGTCGCCGCGCGCCCAGGCGGCGTCGAGCGCTTCGGTGAGGGCGGTGTCTTCTTCGATCTGCCGGAGTGTCGCCATCATGAAGCGGCGCTGATCGGCGAGCGGCAGGTCAGCCAGGATGTGCACCTGCTCGGAGGGCGTTTCGAAATAGCTGTGGCGCTTGCCGGCGCCCTGCGCGAGCAGCACGGTCTCGGCCCCATGCTCGCGGGTTTCGCCCTGGCGCGAGAGGGCGGCGTAGGAAATCTGCAGCGTCGCCAGCCACGGGCGCACTTGGGTGAATTGGGCGGGTTGGAGCCCGGCGCGCTGCACGACGCGCTCGAAGCGCGCGCGCTCTTGTGGGGTGAGGCCGTCGAAAACGGTTTGCCCGGCAGGGAGCGTCCCGAGCTCCGTGGCGACGCGCTGAAACTCCGCCGTGGCCTCTGGGCCGGTATCCATCTCGGTGACGATCTCGTCGGCCGCGGCCAGGGCCGCCTGCAAACGCGGACCCTGCCAGCGCACGTCCTCGCCCAGCACGTGGGCCGTACCGAAGAGCCAGATCTCGCTGTCGCCGTCATGGATGCGCCAAAGCGCGGGCTCGGCGGCGGCTTGCTGCGCCGGGGCCGGGGCCGGCGCGCACGCCGCCAGCGCCAGGCCCGCCAGCGCCGCCAGAAAATCCCGTCTCAATCCGTGCATGAGCCTCATGCTTGTTGTCCCTGGGGGCCTCGCCTTCGCTGCGAACCTCGGCTAGACGTTCGGCCCGCCGCGCGCCAGCTTCAAGGCCGCATGCGACCAGCACCCGTAGCTCAGCTGGATAGAGCGCTGCCCTCCGAAGGCAGAGGTCAGGGGTTCGAATCCCTTCGGGTGCGCCAGTCCCGCGGCCGCGTCGGCAGCCAGTTCACAGCGCTTGCGCGCGTTCCATTTCTTCTGCGTAGCGGCGCGTGGCGTAGGTCTCGTTGAGGCTGCCGACCAGGCGCCGGTCGGTCATGTTGTCGACCACCACGAGGGTGTCGCTTTCGGTTTCGTCGAAGGCGCGCATGGCGTCTTTGATCGACATGGCGGGCACCAGCAGGGCGTCTTCGGTATGTGCGAGCGAAAGGACGGGCGCTGCTTCGTCCAAGCCATCGGCGTGGGCCTGCGCCACCAGCACGATGCCGTGGGTGCGCCGGTCGGCGTCGACGAGCACAACGCGTTGGCGCGACCCCAGCGGAAACAGCCGCTGGAAGGCGCCGATCGTCGTGCCGTGCGGCGCGGTGGCTGGGTCAGTACGCATGAGGCGCGCGACCGTGAGTTCGCGCACCCAGCCGACGTCGCGCGCACTGCGGACGGTTTCGCCGCGCAGGTGGAAGCGCCAAGTCGAGAACGAATAGCCGAACAGTTCGCGGGCGACGAGGTTGCTGGTCACAGCCGCAGCGAGCACCGCGCCGGTGAGGCCGTAGTCGGACGTGGTTTCGAGGACGAGGAAGGACATTGTGAGCGGCGTGCCGATAACGGCCGCGGCGAGCGCGCCCATGCCGGCCAGCGCAAAGGCGACGGGATCGGGCGTCACTTGAGGCCATAAGGCGCTGACTTCGAGCGCCAGCGCGCGGCCGATCAACGCGCCCACCAGCAGCGACGAGAAGAACAGTCCGCCGCGAAATCCCGCGCCGAGCGACAGGGTGGAGGCGAGCATCTTGAGTCCGGCCAGGAGCAGGGCGGCGCCGACGCCTATGCCCACGAACAGCGCGAACTCCAGCGCGCCATGGCCGGCTGACAAAATTTGCGGGTTGAGCGTCGCCATTTCGCCGATGATGAGGCCGCCGATGATGGGATGGGTCATGCGCGGCGCGCGCGTGGCCGCGAACAGGCGTTCGGCGATGGGCAGCGTGCGCATCCACAGGATGCCGATCACGCCGCACACCAGGCCGAGCAGGATGAACCATGGAAAATCCCAGGCGACCACCGGCCGCTCGGCGTTGATGGCGAGCGCGAAGGGCGCGCCGCCAAGCGCGTTCATGGCGAGCGATGCGCTGATGGACGCCGCCATCACCGGCGCTACATAGGCGATCGCATATTGGGCGAGCACCAGTTCGAAGGCGTAGAAGGCGCCGGTCAGCGGCCCGTTGAACGCCGCGGCGATGGCGCCGGCGGCGCCGCTCGCCAGAATGATGCGCATGTCCTCGCGCCGCAGCCGCATCCAAGCGCCCATGCGCGAGCCTGCGCCGGCGCCGATTTGGGTATAGCCGGCTTCCAGGCCGACCGAGGCGCCGAAGCCGTTCGAAATCAGCGTCTGCAGCGCCAGCAGCGCGCTGTCGCGAAACGACATCCGGCCGCCCCGCAGGGCGTTGGCCTCGATCGGGTCGACGACGGAGGTGCGGCCGACCCGGGCGCCGAGCCAGGTCATTGCGCACAGCAGCAGGCCGCCCAGGGCGGGGACAAACGGGTTGTCGAAATGAGTGAGATCGCTTAGGCGCCCGCCAGGCTGAAGCCGGAAAAACAGGATATGGGCCTGTGCGGCGAGCGCGCCCATGAGCGCCACAAAGGCCGCCGCCACGACGCCCACGATGGCGGCAAACAGGACGAGCCCCAATTCCCGCGATCGCACGAAACGGCGCAAGAAGGCGGGCACCAGCGCGCCGCCCCGGCTCGTCCAATCGAGCAAGGCGCGCAAGCGACGATGCGCAGAATGCGGCGTTTCAGCAGGCCCGGTCATCAGGTCACGTCCAGAGCGCTCTGTAGAGGCCTTCGCTGTTTGGCGATCAAGCGCCGAATCCCGTGTGGCGGCTAATGGTTGGTTTCCGCTGTTGACCCTGTCGCGGCTATCGCTCAGGACTCCAGCAGGGACGCGAAACGTAAAAGGCACGATGCCAGCCATCTACCGCAGACGACGCAGCACCATCTCAGGAGGCGAGCGCGAGTGGCGGGTGGAGGAGCGTTGCCTGGTGACCCGGAGCGCGTCCGGGCATGAGAAGCGCACGCCGTGGCGCGAGATCGTCAGCGTCCGGCTCTACGCCGACCCGGCGCGCGACCGGCCGTGGCGCTACGTGTTCGAGCTGCAGCCGCTGCACAAGCGCAAGATCACCATCGATAACGCGCACGCCGTGGGACGCGGCGACTATGAGGACCGCTCCGCCAGCTATACGCCGTTCGTACGCGCGGCGCTGAAGCAGCTGGCGGCCGAGAACCCGAAGGCGCGCGCGCTCATGGCCGAGACGCAGAAGCGCTACTTTTTCCTGATGCTGTTCGGCATTCTCGCCATGGGCGCGCTGGCGCTGGCGCTGGCGGCGCTGCCGACGCCGCCGGCGATGGCCGAGTGGGCGCCGCTGGCCAAGTTCGCGCTGGTGCTGGCATTGCTGCCGGTGTTCTGGGCCGGCATTCTGCGCGTCATCCCGCGGGGCGTGCCGCTCGACCAGATCCCGGCCCGTGCGCTGCCGCCGGAGGGTGGTGCGGCGGAAACGGCTGCCACAAGTTAAGCGAGCGTTTACGCCGATGTGGTTGCATCCCTCGAAAGGGGCAACTTGTGCGCACCACAGACGGCCGTCGCGATCTCTCTTTGCTGCGTTTGAGCGGATCGACCGCGCGCGTGCTCAATCTGGCGCTCGCCTTCGAACGCTTTGGCCATACGGAGGAATTCCACGCCAAGCCGCTGTTCAAGAACAAGCGTCTGAACCAGACGCTGATCCTGAAGCACGTGGTGCGCCCGCATGAGCGCGACCTGTTTCAGCGTCCGGTGTCCTGCGCCACCAAGATCATCCTGCCGTACGCGGCGAGCGATCTGGGGCTCGGCGGCACCAGCTTTCTGGTCGGCGAACGCAATTTCGAGCGCATCCTGAAAGACGCCGTCGGCGGCTACAAGAGCGACGCGGACTTCCACTCCGATCTTGAGATGCTGCGCGTGTTGAACCAGCTGCCGTCGTTCGATCCCTTTCTGCTGCGCGAGCGTTTGCGCACGCTGGGCATGGAGCCGGCGCGCTGCTATTTCGACCTGGCCGAGGCCGACGTCGGGCGCATGCGCCTCTTCGTCGGCAAGGAAATCGCGCAGCTCATCAGTCTCGCCTTCGCCACCGGCGGCTTCGACGCGGGCGATCTCTCGCAGCGCATGGCCGAAAAACTGATGACGGACGAGACGGCGAAAACCCTCGATCCGCTGCGCGAGACGCTGCGCCTGTCGGGCCCGGAGTACATCGAGGGCGTCTTCGCCTGGAAGGGCTTCCTCTATTACAAATGGCTGATGGGCGAATTCAAACCGCAGCTCGCCGAGTTCAAGCCGCGGTTCGCGGGTCTGCGCGTCACGCAATGCACGTCGCAGGAGCGCCAGGACATGGCGGAGTCGCGGCGCAAGATTCTCCGGCAGATGACCGCGGCCGCCAATCAAGTGGACGCTACGCTGCTGGAGTACGGCACGGCGTTCGCGGCGCTTACCGCGGGCCAGCCCTCGGCGTTCCGCAACTTCCTGCTGAAAGCGCCGTCGATGTTCATCCCGATCGGGGAGGCGGTCGGCGTGATCAGGCACATCGACTCGTTCTGGCGCTTCCGCTTTCCGGGGCCGGTGACGCCGCTCATGGAAGCGGACGAGGCGATGGAGGTGCTGAACGAATTCGAGATGACGCTCGCCGGCGTCGAATTCGCGGCGCTTGAGGCGCCGGTGAAGCTCGCCATCTAGCTGTTCCGCGGCCCTCGGGCGCATTGAAGCGCCGTAATCCTGTGCCCATCATGACCCGCCTCTGAGGAGAGACGCGCATGGGTTCGCCCGCGGATTACACCATCATTGTCATGCTCGTGGTGATCGGCGTGCTGATCTGGACCGTGCTCGACCGGCTGACGACGCTGCAGCGTGACGTCAACGCGCTAAAGCGGCAGGCCGGCGTCATCGATCCGCCCGACAACAATCTTGAGGAGAACAATTGATGGGCCTGTTGGACGGACTGATCGGCGGCGCCATCGGCGCAGGCGTGGCGACGGTGACCGCAAAATTCATCGAAGAGCACGGCGGCGTGCAGGGCATCGTCAACCAGATGCAGAGCAAGGGCCTCGGCGACACAGTGAAGTCCTGGGTGTCGACCGGCCCGAACCAGGCGATCACTGCGGAGCGTCTGCACGAAGTGTTCGGCGCGAATGCTGTGGCCGACATGGCGCGCCGCGTCGGCATGACGCCTGAAGAGCTCTCACAGAAACTGGCGCAGGTGTTGCCGCAGGCGGTGGATCATCTCACGCCGGGCGGGGCGCTGCCGAAGCCGTGAGCTAGGACGCGCCCGGCGGCGACTGCATCGCCACCATTTTCAGCATTGCTGTCGGCGTTTCCACGCCGCCTTCGTCGAAGGCGATCTTGATGCGGCGGAGGAATTCGCGGCCGAGCGCCCATTGTTGACCCGGCGCGGTGCGGATGCGTCCCTTCAGCACGATGCCGGCGTCGCTGATCTTGTCGACGCCGGCGATTTCCAGCGGCGCCAGCGCGACGCCTGCGAAACGCGGGTCCTTGCATACGACGTCGCCGACTTCACGCATCAGCACGGTTGCGCGCTCAATGTCGTCCGACTTGGAAATGGTCAGCTCGAAGACGTAGTACGAGAAACCCTTGGTGCTGTTGTGGATCACCTGCGCTTCCGAATAGGGGAAGACATGCAGGGTGCCGTCATAGTCTCTGAGCTTGATGGTCCGCAGCGACATGTCTTCCACCACGCCGCCGAATTCGCCGATCTTGACGGCGTCGCCGATGGAAACGGTGTCTTCCAGGATGAGGAAGATGCCGGTCAGAAAATCCTTCACGATGGTCTGCGCGCCGAAACCGACGGCGAGGCCGACAATGCCGGCGCCGGCGAGCAGCGGCCCGATTTCGACGCCAACCTCCGAGAGCGTCATCATGGTGGCGATGACGACGAAAGTGGTGGTAGTGACGCCGGTCAGCACGGGCGCCAGCGTCCGCAATTGAGACGCGCGGCGGGCGTTCTTGGAGCGCTTGGCGATGCGCGTGAACACCTGATTGATGGCGAGCGACGCGATTTCGATTGCGACCAGCGCCAGCACGATGATGAGCGCGATGTGGCCCGCGGCTGCAAGCACCGCGCCGACGGGTCCCTTGGACAGCGTCGCCAGATCGAAACCCCAGACGCGCAGCACGATCAGCAGCGCGGCCAGAACGATGGCGATGCGCGCGATGCGCATGCTCCAGCGGCCGATGCCGGTGCGCTTGCGCGGCGGCGCGTTGGGGTCGGCCGGAATGAGGCGCTCGGACAGCGTCTTCAGGACGAGACGGATGCCCCAGATGAGAAGCGCCGCACCGATGAAGACGAGAATAGAAAGGCCGCCGCGGATCGCAGCTTGCGTCGGATCGAGCGCGAGCAGTCCGTTGAGAAAGCTCTGCACCAGTTCGGAAAAGCGCGGAGCAGGCGTTTGCGGCGGGGTGGTGACGAACATGCGGCCTCGTGACTCGGTGAGCCGATACTAGGCCGCTCTCGCGCGATTTCGAGCGCGCGAGAGGAGAAAAGATGTCACGCGGCGGCGGCGGGTTTGGAGAACGCGGAAATTCCCCAGCCGATAATCATCGCGATGCCGCCGACCGGCGCCAGCATGAGGATTGTGCGGGTGTGCGCGACGGCCAGCGTGTAGAGCGCGCCTGCGAACAGCGTCGCGCCTGCCAACATGAGCGCAGCCGAAATCAGCGCCAGGCGTCCGCTGCGGTTGGCGAGCGCCAGACCTGCGGCTGCGTTGAAGAGCTGCAGATAGGCAGCCGTGCGGATACGGTCGAGATCCTCCGGCGCCGGGTGCAGCGCATGCGCCGCGATCACCAGCATGACGATCGCTGCAAGTCCGCTCAGGCCCGCAATCGCATTGATCCATCGCATCCGAACCTCCGTCGCCCGCATCTCGACGCTCACGCGGGAGCGGTGCATAGAGCGGCACGGAGAGGCGGATGTGGATGTTGCATAACGGCGCAGGCAACCCGGTTGCGGCCGCTGCTGTCGTGGCCGGATGGATCGGTCTTTGCGCGGTGATGCTGACCGCGCGGCGGCCGCGCGCCGGCGAAGGCGCGGCGAAGCGCGATGCGGGCTCCGCGTTGGGGATCGTCTTGCAGTCGCTGGGCATCGGCGCGGCCTATGCGGCCCCGATCCGCATTCACACCGATTGGCCGTTTGCGCCGGAGGTCTGGATCGCGGGCGCGCCGGTGGCCGCGGTGGCGGCCTTGTCGCTCATACTGTTCATCTGGTCGGCGGCCACCATGGGGCGCAATTGGAGCCTGATTGCGCGCACACGCGACGACCACAAGCTGGTGCAGGACGGGCCGTTCGCGCTGATGCGGCACCCGATCTATGTGGCGCTGTTCGGCTTGATGACGGCCACGGCGCTCGCCTTCGGGCATCCGGTCAATCTCGTGGTTGCGATCCCGCTTTACGTCTGGGGGACGCTGCAGCGCGTCGCCATCGAGGAGCGGCTGTTGCGAAACGCGTTCGGCGACGCATATGACGCTTATGCCAAGCGCGTGAAGCGCTTCATTCCGGGAGTGTGGTGATGGAGAAGCGCAAACTGGGCCGCAGCGATGTGGCGATCACGCCGCTGATGCTGGGCACCAACGTGATGGGTTGGAACGCCGACGAGGCGACCTCGCATGCGGTGCTGGATGCGTTCGTGGATCTGGGCGGCAACGCCATCGACACGGCGGACGTCTATTCCGCTTGGGCGCCGGGCCACGAGGGCGGCGAGAGCGAGCGCGTCATCGGCGCGTGGCTGAAGAAGAGCGGCAAGCGCAACAAGGTGGTGGTGGCGACCAAGGTCGGCATGTGGCCGAAGCGGCTGGGATTGAAGCGGCAGAATATTTTGGATGCCTGCGACGATTCGCTTTCCCGCCTGGGCATCGAGACCATCGATCTCTATCAGCTGCATCGCGACGACGAAGCGACGCCGGCGGAAGAATATCTGGCGGCGCTGGGCGAATTGCAGAAAGCCGGCAAGGTCCGCGCCATCGGCGCTTCGAACTTCAAGGCGGGACGCTTGGGCGATGCGATGCGCGCGAGCAACGAGCAGGGCCTGCCGCGCTTTGCGACGCTGCAGCCGGAATACAATCTGCTCAATCGCGAGATCGAGGCCGACCTTGGACCGCTCTGCGTGAAAGAAGAGATTTCGCTCATTCCCTATTACGGGCTGGCGAACGGCTATCTCACCGGCAAATACCGGACCGAAGCCGACAAGTCGAAAAGCATCCGCGGCGGGCGCATGGACAAATACATGCAGGGCAAGGGCCCAGCCGTATTGGCGGCACTCGATGCGATCGGCGCGCGGCTTGGCGCGACGCCCGGACAAGTGGCGCTGGCGTGGCTGATGGCGAAGCCCGCGATGGCGGCGCCGATCGCGAGTGCGACGAGCGTGGCGCAGATCACGGAGCTGATGGGCGCGCTGAAAGTGAAGCTCAGTGCGACGGATGTGGCCGAGCTCGATAAAGCAAGCGCTTAGGCGTCGGGGTCTTCTTCTGCGTGCTCGTAGCGCAGCCCCGCGTCGCGCACGAGGTCCTCGTTTCGTTCGAGAAAGCCTTGCGCGATGCTTTCGGCGATGTCGCGCGATGGCCACGTCATCGACGCCCACCAATAGCCGGGGCCGTACATGCGGTGCGGCGCCTGCACGGCGTAGTCGATCCAGTAGAGATTGCGCCAGCGCTTCGCCGGCCGCTTCGCCGGCCGCTTCGCGGTCGCGCTTTCTTTGGCGGGGGCGATGACGTCAGACATCGCCCGCAAATCTAGTCACACGCGGGCGCGCGTCGAGTGTGTTGTACAGGTCACGCGTGCGTGTCGCGTTACCCCAAGCGGAAGCGCACGGTCCAACGTCGATGAGTCAGCGTTTCGCCTTCGGGCGTGTAATAGCTTGCATCCGGCGTTTCGGAGGCGGGCCCTGTGAGCGAGGTGCGGCACGCAATCCGCAGCGCAGCGCGGCCGAAGTCGTAGCGGGCGGGATCTTCGCTCACGACTTGGCAAGCGTGCGGCGAGCCGTCTTCGTTGAACGAGCAGTCGAGAACCACGTCACCGGGCTGCCCGCGCTGCAGCGCCCGTTGCGGATAGAAGCGCTCAGAGCCGCGCTGCGCACAGAGCCGGGCCATGTCGGTCCACGGCGCATCCGACGGTGGCGGCGCGCTGTTTTCCTGCGCGTAGGCCGAGAGGACGGAAAGACTCAGCACCGCCGCGACCGTGAGAAGGCGTTTCATCCCGCCAGCTTAGGGGCAAAAAGTCGCGCGGTTCTACTCCTGCGTGTTGCGGAAGACATCGCCGTTCACGCTGGTGAGCTTCAGCGCCACGATGCGGCCGCGGGCGTCGCGCTCGAAGCACAGGCGTTGGAGGGGCGCAGGTTTTGCACGGCGAACACATCCGTCTCGATTTGCGTGAGCGGCAAGCCAGGGTCAGGCGGGCTCTTTGTAGAGAGCCCAAGCGCTAGCGAGGTCTTGCACGATGTGACCGAGGGATTTGTAGGCGGTGATCTGTTCCGCGCTCTGGCGGCCGTCGACGTCGCCTGCCAGCACTTGGCCGATTTCGCCGGCGATGTGGTCGTCGCCGATGAGGCCGGCTTGTTTGGCGTAGAGGAATTCCGCGCCTTGGGCGATGACGCCTTCGCGGCTGTCGGCGAAGAAGCGCGCGCGGGTGACGACGTCGTGGTCGACTTCGGTGGGGCCGGCATAGCTTGAGCCGACGATGTTCACGTGCGTTCCCGGCCGCAGCCATTTGCCTTCGAGGATGGGCTCTTTGGCGGAACTGACGGTGCAGATGATGTCGGCGTCGACGGCGGCGACGCGGGCTGAGGGCGCCGGCGTGACCGGAATGCCGAGTTCGGCTTGGGCTTTCTCCGCGAAGTGCTGAGCGCGCTCGGGCGCGCGGCCCCAGACGGTGATGGCGGAGAGCTTGCGCACGTTGGAGATGGCGCGCGCATGCGTGTGCGCCTGTTCGCCGTAGCCGAGCAGGGCGAGGCGGCTGGCGTCTTTGCGTGCGAGCGCATCGGTGGCGACGGCGCTGGCGGCGGCGGTGCGGATGGCGGTGATCTCGCCGGCATGGGCGATGCAGATGGGCGCGCCATTGTCGGGATCGAAGAGGACGACGACGCCCTGGTGTGATTGCACGCCCTTGGCGAAGTTGTCCGGAAAGACGCTGATGAGCTTGGCGCCGAACACGGCGCGCGCGCCCATGGCGCCGGGCATGACGCCAAAAAGGCGGCCATCGGCGAGCGGGATGATGGTGCGCAGCGTCTGTTTGGTCTCGCCCTTCGAGAACGCGATCATGGCGTCGCGCACGATCGGGATGCAGAGCTCGTAGCTCAGGCGGCGGCGGACTTCGTCGCGGTCGATGAGGCGCATGGTGCTGTATGGACCGCCGCCGCCTCGCCCGCCAGCGCCGGTGTTTGCCGGCGAGGCGCCGGCGGTCCATAAGACGGCGCATGTCCTTGCCTCCCATCCGCCCCGTCACGCTTGCCGAGATCGAAGCGGCGCGGGAGCGGATCGCCGGGGTGGTGTTGCGGACGCCGCTGGTGAAGCTCGATCTTGGGCCGGGCGCGCCGGATGTGCGGCTGAAGCTCGAGAACCTGCAGCCGACCAACGCTTACAAGATCCGTGGCGCAGTCAATGCGGTGGCGATGCTGGACGACGCGGCGCGCAACAAGGGCGTGTGGACGATCAGCGCGGGCAATGCCGGGCAGGGCGTCGCGTTCGCGGCGCGGGCGGCAGGCGTGCCGTGCAAGATCGTGGTGATCGACACTGCGCCGCAGACCAAGATCGACCGCATGCGCGCACTGGGCGCCGAACTTTTGCTGACGCCGTTCGAGCGCTGCTGGCAGGCGCTGGAGGAGCACGCGTTTCCCGGCATGGACGGCACATTGGTGCATCCGTTCGACGATCAGAATTTCATCACCGGTCACGGCTCAATGGGGCTGGAGATTCTGGAGGATTGCCCGGCGGTGACGCACGTGATCGCCTCGGTCGGCGGCGGCGGGCTGATTGCGGGCGTCGGCAGCGCGATCAAGGCCAAGCGGCCGGATGTAAAGATGCTGGGCGCCGAGCCGGAGACCGCGGCGCCTTATGCGCTGTCGCTGAAGGAAGGCCACGCGATGGAGTTTTCCGCCTGGCAGACGTCGTTCGTCGACGGCGCCGGCGGGCGCAGCGTGATCCAGCGCATGTGGGAGCGGATGCGTCCGGTGAGCGACGGCGCCATCGTGGTGAGTTTGGAAGAGACGCGCAAAGCCATGCGGCTGATGGCGGAGAAGGCGCGCATCATTTCCGAAGGCGCAGGCGCCTTGCCGCTGGCCGCCGCGCTGCGCGGCGACCTGGGTCCGGGACCGATCGTTTGTGTGGTCTCCGGAGGCAACATTGACTTGCAGAAGTTCTGTGAACTGGTGGCGATGTGAGCGGCGCTGCACCGCAGCAAGGCGAACAAAACGGCGACTACGCCTCCGCCTGCGCGAGTTTCCGTCCCTTTTGCCTCCCCCAGGGGCAAGTTTTTATTGACCGGCTGTAATCAAAGGCAGAACCTGGGCCCGCGAGTGAGTGAGCGGGAAATGGTGAAATGGCATCCTCTCTGTCCAACCAGAGCAAATTAGCTCTGGCGAGCACTGGGTTAGTTGCAGTCCTGGCAGTCGCGGCGATCACGGTCGCCACCGTAAATCCTCCAAGAAATGGCCAAAGCGCCGGCACGATCGCGCCAGCGGAGCGCTATCGGTCTGCGCAAGTCGGCGAGAACGACGTGACGCTCGGCGATAACGCCGTGCCGCTGCTGATGCAGACGGACGCGTTCGAACTGATGGTCAACGATCCGTCCTTCCGCGCCCTGGCGCGCGATCCGAACTTCGCGGCGCTGGCGCAGAACCCGCAGGCGATCATCGCGATGGCGCAAGATCCGCAAGCGTTCGCAGCGCTCGCACGCGATCCGCAGGCCTTCGCCGCAATGGCGCAAAGCGCACAAGCCACCGCCGCGCAATCTCAACAAGCGCAAGCGTCCAACGCGCAAGCCTTCGCCGCCATGGCGGCCAATCCACAAGCCTTCGCGCAACTCGCGGCTCAGCCGCAAGCGTTCGCGGCGATGGCGCAGCATCCGCAGGCGTTCGCAGCGCTCGCCCGTCACCCGCAGGCGTTTGCGGCGATGGCGCGCGATCCGCAGGCGTTCGCCGCCTTCGGCCGCGGCGCCAACTTCGCCGCCGCCGCGCGCGCACCGCAAGCCAACGCCAACGCCGCCATGGCGCGTGACGCGCAGGCGTTCCAGGCTTTGGCCGCCGACTCGCAAGCGATGAGCGCGCTCGCCGCCGACGCGCAAGCGTTCACGGCGCTGGCCTCCAACGCGCAGGCGTTCCAAGCTCTGGCCCGTGACGCAAACGCGTTCCAGGCGCTCGCTGGCAATGCACAAGCGTTCCAAGCTTTGGCCGCCAACGCGCAGGCGTTCCAGGCGCTGGGCCGTGACGCGCAGGGCCTCGCGGCCATGGCGCGCAGCGCGCAAGCGTTCTCTTCACAAGGCCGCGCCGCGCAAGGGCTCGACGCCCAGGCCGCCGCCGCTTTCGCGCAAAATGCCCAGGCCTTCTCGGCGCTGGCGCAGCAGCCGCAAGCGTTCGCGGCCATGGCGCAGCACCCGCAGGCGTTTGCGGCGATGGCCCGTCAGCCGCAGGCGTTCGCGGCCATGGCGCGCAATCCGCAGGCCTTCGCCGCTTTCGCCCGCGGCGCCAACTTCGCCGCCGCGGCGCGTAACCCACAAGCCAACGTCGCCATGGCGCGCGACGCGCAAGCGTTCCAGGCCCTGGCCAATGATGCGCAAGCGATGAGCGCACTCGCCGCCGACGCACAGGCCTTCCAGGCGCTGGCCTCGAACGCTCAAGCGTTCCAGGCGCTTGCCGCCGATGCCCAGGCCTTCCAGGCGCTTGCGTCGAACGCGCAAGCCTTCCAGGCGCTCGCCGCAAATGCGCAGGCCTTCCAGGCGTTGTCGCGTGATGCGCAGGGTCTGGCGTCGATGGCGCGCAGTGCGCAAGCGTTCCAGGCGCAAGCCGCGGCCGCGCGCGCCAGCGCGCAGGGCATGAGCGCCCAAGCGTTCCAGGCGATGAGCCAACATCCGCAAGCGTTTGCGGCGATGGCGCAGAACCCGCAGGCGTTCGCGGCTCTGGCCCGCAGTCCGCAGGCGCTGCAGGCGCTCGCGTCCAATGCGCAAGCCTTCACAGCGCTGGCGCGGCAACCCGCGTTCGCGGCGCTGGCGCGCGAGCCGGCGTTCGCCGCCATGGCGCGTGACGCAAGCTTTGCCGCCGCGGTCCGCGCGAACTAGAGCGGTCGCTGGCCACTGCGGGGGGAAAACGGAAGAGCATGCCCTACGGGGCATGCTCTATCCGGAAGGGTGAGAATGCGGGGGCTCCTCTATTGCCTGGCGTTGTTGGCGTCAGCGTCCGTAACGACGTTGGACGCGCACGCGCAAACCCCGCCAAGCCCCGCAACCCCGCCCGCCGAACCCGCCCAGACTCAGCCGCCGCCGGACGCGCCGCTGCCGCCGCAGCCTGAGACGACGCAGCCGCAAGCGCCGCCGAGCCAGGCGCCCGACTCATTTCACGTTCTCGGCCTCAGCCAGATCGAAACGGAGCACATGCGGCTCCTCTATTTCGGTCCGGCGGAAACCTATTTGACTCCCTATGTCGGCCGCAGTTTCGAGAATGCGTTCGCCTATGAGCAGCGGATGTTCGCGTGGCAGCCGTGGGAAACCACCACGGTTCTGCTGAAAGATTTCTCCGACTACGGCAACGCCGCCGCGCGCGCCTCGCCCAACAACGCGATGATCCTCGACATCGCGCCGCTCAGCCTCGCCTACGAAACCTTCAGCCCGGGCGAGCGCTTCTTCACGCTCACCAATCACGAGCTCACGCACGTGGCGCTGATGGATGTGTGGAACGGGCGCGACGCGTTCTGGCGCGAAGTGTTCTTCGGCAAGCCGATGCCGGTGCAGGAGCACCCTGAATCGATCCTCTACAATTATCTGGCTGCGCCGCGCGTGAATGTGCCGCGCTGGTATCTGGAAGGCAGCGCCGTGTTCATGGAGACATGGATGGCGGGCGGCTTCGGGCGTGCGCAGGGCGCCTACGACGAGATGGTGTTCCGCGCCATGGTGCGCGACGACGCGCACTTCTATTCCCCGGTGGGACTGGAGTCGCAGGGCATCTTCGTCGATTTCCAGGTCGGCGTGAACGACTACCTCTACGGCACGCGCTTCTTCAGCTATCTGGCCTATCACTACTCGCCCGAGCAGGTGGTGCAGTGGTTGCGCCGCGATCCGGGCAGCGAAGCCTATTATCAAAGCGCCTTCGAACAGGTGTTCGGCACGCCGCTGAACCAGGCCTGGCGCGACTGGATCGCATGGGAACACCAGTTCCAGGCGGCCAACCTCGCTTCCGTGCATCAGTATCCGCTGACGGAATTCCGGCCGATCACCGAACGCGCATTGGGTTCGGTGTCGCGCACCTACGTACAGCCGAGCACGGGCGATATTGTCGGCGCGTTCCGCTATCCGGGCGTTCTCCCGCACATCGGCGTGCTGGCGCCATCGAGCGGCGAAATCGATCGGCTGACCGATATCGAAGGCGCGATGCTCTATAAGGTCACGTCGCTGGCCTACGATCCGCAAAGCAACACGGCCTGGTACACGACCGACAATTACGCCTATCGCGACATCATGCAGCTCGACGTCGCCACCGGACGCCAGACCGAAGTACTGCATGATAGCCGCATCGGCGACATCGTCTTCGATCCAGCCGATCGCTCGCTCTGGGGCATACGCCACCTCAACGGCTACGCGACCCTGGTGCACATCCCGGCGCCCTATACGAGCTGGAGCCAGGTTCACACCTTCCCGTTCGGACGCATCCCATTTGATCTGGATGTGTCGGCAGATGGCACGATGCTGTCGGCCTCGGTCGGCGAAGTGAACGGCGAGCAATCGGTGCAGGTGTTCTCAACCGCCGATCTGCTGGCGGGCGGCAGCGAACCGATGGCGCGCTTCACCATGGGGACGTCGACGCCGGAGGGCTTCGTGTTCTCGCCGGACGGGCGCTACCTCTATGGCAGCGCCTATTACACCGGCGTCTCCAATATCTATCGCTTCGAGATCGCGACGCAGGATCTGCAGGCGGTGTCGAACGCATCGACCGGCTTTTTCCGCCCGATCCCGCAGGCGGACGGCTCGCTCATTGTCTACGAATATACCGGCCAAGGCTTCCGCCCGGGCCGCATTCAGCCGACGCCGCTGGAGAACCTCGGCAACATCACCTTCCTCGGCGCCCAGATCGCCGAGCAGCATCCGGTGGTGCAGACCTGGGCGGTGGGCTCGCCCAGCCGCGTGCCGCTCGACAGCATGATCACGGCGCAGGGGCCGTACAATCCGAGCAGTGAGATGCGGATCGGCGCGGCGTATCCGGTGCTTGAGGGATATCGCGGCCGGACCACGTTCGGCTATCACGTCACCTACGAAGATCCGCTGCAGTTCAATCAGCTGCAGGCGACGCTTTCATATCTGCCGAACTCGCCGTTCGACGATCAGGACTGGCACCTCGACGTCTCCTATCACACGCTGCGCTGGAATTTCCGCTACTGGCACAACGATGCGGATTTCTACGATCTGTTCGGGCCGACCGAACGCGCGCGGGCGGGCGATGCGGGCATCGTCGGCTATCACCGCTCGCTCATCTACGATCCGCCGCGCCAGCTCGATCTCAATGTCGAGGCCGCCTATTACACCGGGCTCGACACGTTGCCGGGCGCGCAGGAAGTCAGCACTGGCTTCGACACGCTGGCGTCGTTCAGCACGGGGCTGAACTACACGCATACGGTCCGCTCGCTGGGCGCAGTGGACCACGAGAAGGGGCTGCGCTGGAACGTCGACTTCAATGTCGACTACGCCAACGACGAGGCCTATCCGAGCCTGCGCGCGGGCCTCGATGTCGGCGTGCCGCTGCCGGTCCACAATTCGTCGGTCTGGCTCTACACCGCCGCCGGCGTGATCGACGGGCCCAACGACGCCAGCCCGCTCAACAGCTTCTACATGGGCGCTTTCGGCAACAATTATGTCGATGACCGCGAGATCAAGCGTTACCGCGAGTATGACAGCTTCCCGGGCTTCGACATCAACGAGATCGACGCCAACAGCTTCGTCCGTGTCATGGGCGAACTAAATCTGCCGCCGGTGCGCTTCGAAGACCTCGGCATTCCGAGCTTCTATCTGAGCTCGATGCGGCCGGCCTTCTTCGCCGGCGATCTGGAACTTGAGACCAGCGCCGGCGCGCAGCGCAGCTTGCAGAGCGCGGGCGTGCAGCTGGACTGGAATTTCACCGTGGCGCACCGGCTGCCGATGGTGATCTCGATCGGCCATGCCTGGGGCTTCGAGGACGGCGAAGAAGTTGGCGAAGAAAGCCTGATCTCGCTAAAGATCATGTGATGGATCAGGACCTGCTGCTGAAGGCCGCGATCGCGCTGGGACCGGTGGTCGTCCTGCTGTTCGTGTTCGACCGGCTGGACGTGTTCAACCTGATTCCGATGCGCACGATCCTGCTGCTTCTCGGTGTCGGCGGGGTGGTCGCGGGGCTGACGTTCGTCGCCAACGTGCGCGTTCTCGACGGCTTCCCGATGGGGTTCAGCAATTTCAGCAAATACGTGGCGCCGGTGCTGGAGGAGAGCCTGAAGGCGATCCCGGTTGTGGCGCTGTTCGGGCTCAACCGGATCGGCTTCAAGCTGGATGCGGCGATCTCCGGCTTCGCGATCGGGGCCGGGTTCTCGATGGTGGAGAATCTCTGGTACCTGCAGCAGCTGGGCGAAGCCAACGTAAGCGCGTGGCTGGTGCGCGGCTTCGGCACAGCGGTGATGCACGGCAGCGCCACGGCGATGTTTGCGATCATCTCCCACGAAATGACCGAGAACCAAGCCGAGGACGCGGCAGCGCGCTATCGTTTCAACCCCTTCCTGTTCATGCCGGGGCTCTTGGCCGCCATCCTGATTCACGGCGTTTTCAATCAGTTCCCCAATCAGCCGGTGCTGGTGATGGGCGCGACCCTGCTGCTGGCGCCGGCGATGATCTTCCTCACGCTGACGCGCAGCGAACGGGCGACGCAGAAATGGCTGAAGGCGGATGAGGCGACGCATCGTCAGGCGCTCGCCGATATTCGCGCGGGTACCTTTGCCGAAACGGATGCCGGATTGGCGATCCGCCAGATGGCGAACCGCGTGCGCGCCGGCGCTTATGCCGATGCGCTGGCTTATGTGGAACTGAAGACGGAGCTGGTGTTGCGCGCCGAGGAATTGATCCACGCGAGCCAGGCCGGGGAGTCAGCGCAGCCGGGCGAGGCGGAACGCACGAAATTTGCGGACCTGGCGGCGCTGGAGAAAAAGCTCGGCAGGTCGTTGCTGGCGGCGATGGCGACGCGGCTCAATTTCAGCCGCAACGATCTTTGGGAATTGGAACGCCTGCGCGTCCGCTGCGGCGGTTGATCCGCTGTGTTCGCGGCGCCTTCTCCGTGCCGCTGTGGTGAAAGAATAACCACGGCGACACGGCGGTTTCACAGCGGACACTGCGAGATCTAGTTTCCGCCTGCATTGACGGGGGCGGGGACTTCCAGCCACTCGAAGAAGGCGGGCAGGCAAGCGCGCTGATCGGCGGGCATGTATTCGAAGTTGCGGCCGCGGTCGATGATCTCCCAGAAATCCTTGTTCTCGACCGCTTCCAGCTGGTGGCGGATGGTTTTCAGGCGGTCCGCCGGTTCATCGCGCATGTCGCGCGCGATCGAGCGGGCGCGCTCTTCCTGCTTACTCATGATGTAGTAGGCGGCGAGCTTCACCTGCGCCTTGCGCACGCCCATCAGCGCGCGCTCTTGGCCGCGTACGAAGGGCGGACGGTCGAGCTCAAGGAATTCCGCCAGGATTTCATGCTCGGCAGGCGAGGCGCGCTCGTTCGCGATCTGGGCGACGGTGGCGACGTCGTAGGCGACCGTCTCGGTGACGAACGGCAAGTTCATATCGAGCGCGACGAGGCCGTAATACTTCATGTGCTTGACGCCGCTGACCGCCGCCTTCGGTTGGCCGTGCACGACCATGGCTTCGACCAGCATGCGATACTGGTTCAGCACGTTGTAGGTGGTGCGCACGTCCTTGGCGTTGAGCGCGGAGCGTATGTAGGAATTGAGGAAGCGGAACACGAGCGACACGAGTTCGACGTCGTTGGTCTTGGCGGCAGCTTCGCCGATATAGCGCGTGTCGATGGCGATTACGTAATTGATGTCGCGCATCGTCGTCAGCGCATCGTTGTAGATGCTGAGATACTGACGCATCACCTTCCACTCGACCCAGGTGCGCCGGGTTTCGAGGTCGGAAAGCGATTCCTGGTCCATTGAGACGAAGTCGGGGTTGAGCCGGATCTCGGGGCCGATCAGGAACCAGGACGGACGCTCGTGCGGCTTCACCTTCAGGTATTCGATGGCCAGGTCTTTCAGCGCGTCGACGGCGGCGCTGGCGATGATCTTGTCCTTGCCGGAGATCGAACTGTTGGTGATGTCGGTAAGTTCTTCGGTGGCGGAGAGCAGCTGCGCCTGACCGGCCGCGCTCTTCGCGTCGTCGTTTTGGCGCGCGACGTCGCTGGCGCGGTCGATGGCCTGCTGGCGAATGCGGCGGATGATGTTCTGCGGCTCAAGAAACCAGAACACGTAGCCGAAATAGGGAAGAATGAGCACGAGCCCGCCGGTGGTGAGCGACAGCACCGCAACCAGGGTCGAGGCCGGCACATAATCACCGTGGAGCGAGCCTGCCAGCCAGACGCTGACCACGCAAACCACGACGTAATAGGCCGCGACCAGCACGTTGGTGCGGTCCTGCAGGAACATGCGCGCGACGCCGGTGTAGCGATCGGCGGTCAATTGCACGATGATGCTGACAACGGTGATGACGATCGCGAACACGGCCGCGTTCACGCCCGACAGGGACGAGAAGGTGTCGCTCAGACTGCCGGCGTCGAAATCGAAATAGCGGCTGATCGGGTCGTGCCCACGCGTATCCGGCCGCAAGACGTAGTCGGCGGCGTACAGCGCCCAGAACACGATGGTGGCCACGAAGGCCAGGATGGCCGTCTGACGCGCGAATATACGGAACGCGTCGCGCCGGCCGGTGACATTACGCATCAGATGGCGAACCCAGTTTCGCCGCCAGTATCGAACTTTCGGCTAGCGCCTCGCAAGCGCAATCGCGCCGCCGGGTCACGGCGGCGGCGGGTTCGTGTCGGTGAGATAGGATTGCGCCTCGGTGCGCAGATTCAGCCCGTCTGATAGAACGTTGTCGACGCGCCAGCCTTGCGGCGTCTCGACCATGTCCCAGAGCACGGTGCGCTCTTCGTCGTCGTTGAGCTTGAACTTGGCCTCCACCCAGGTGTGTCCGTCGATTGCCGGCTCCCGCTGAGGGCCGGTCTGCGGGCCGATGACCAGATCGGTGACCGTGAAGCAGTCCTGGCAATTCAACGCCACGTCGCCTTCGATGAAGGGCTCGCCGCGTTGTGTGGCGGCGGCCTCGGCGCGCGCAAGAAGACCTTTCATATCATCCGTGAACGGAATTTCGTCGAAAGACGTGACGACATGGCCCAGATTGCGCTGGGCGGTGGCGTAGACGCTTTCGACGGCGGCCTTGGCGCCATCCGCCCCGCCCGTGTTCGGCGCCGGCGTGCAGGCGGCGAGAGCGGCGAATGCAAGTGCGGCGAGAACGCGCTTCATGATGTCTCCCCGATTCCTGCGCGAACCATAGCGGCGCCCGCTGTCGCGTCTAGACTGAACGCGGCCGCGCGAGGTGGACCGCGAGGAGAATGACGGTGGCGGCGGCGACATAGACAAGACTGAACCCCAGAGCGCCGCGCGCATCGGCGTCGGTGACGAAGAAGGACGCGCAGAGCGGCCCTAGGCTCCCGCCCACAAGCTGGGCGCCGCCGATGAGCAGCGCCGCGCGGCGGGTCGGATCGGCCTCGATCGTCATCGGCACCAGAAACGGCGTCGCGAACAGCCAGATGAAGCCCATCAGCGCCGCAAGCGGAAAGAATGCTGCGGCCGGCGGCATCAGCAGGAGACCAGCGAACACGGCGAGATCGCCGGCGGCGCAGGCGAGCAGCACGCGAAACCAGCTGACGCGGCCGGCGAGCACGGTGGCGGCGAGCCCGCCGGCCACCTGAAAGGCGAGCGAGAGCGAAACCGCTTGGCCCGCAACGGCGGCGTCATGGTGCGCTTGCGCCGAGAAGCGCTCGAGATAGACCCAGGCTGCACTCGTGGCGCCCAGCAGGAAGAACGACACCGAGAGCGCCGCCCAGCCGCGCAAATCGGGCAGCCCGCCCGTGGCGGATTTCGGCAGCGGCGCCAGCGACGGCGGCAGCAAGAGCGCGGCGGCGGCGTTGACGGCGCAGAGAATCGCCAGCGTGAGAAAGCCGCCGTCCGCGCCGGCGCGCGGCAGCAGCGCGGCGATCACGAACGACATCAGCAATTGGCCCAGCGTCTGCGCGGTGACAAAGGCGCCTGCCCAGCGCTCCGGCGTAGGTGTGCGCGCGATCAGCGAGATGGTGATCCAGACCAGCAGCCCGCTCGGCACGCCGGCGGCGGCGCGCAGCGCCAGCGTTGCGCTGCCGCGGGTGAACGGCGTCAGTACATCCGCGACGGCAAGCGTGAGGAGGGCGAAGAGAGCGACAAGGCGCAGTCGCTGCGCAGGCAGCAGTGCGCCGGCGATGCCTGCAGTCAGGCCCATGCAAAGAAGTTCGGCCGTCGCCACTTGCCCGAGTTCGGACGCCGCAAGGCGACCTTCCCCGGCGAGTGCGCCCAGCAAGAGCGGCTGCAGGCCGGCCATCATGAGGCCGGTGACGCCGCAGAGCATGAGCGCGACCACTTGCGGCGGACGCGGCGGCGCGCCGATCCAGGCGGGCGCAGGTTCGCTCACGCCGGACCGGCGGTGAAAATGGCGCAAACGCAGCGAAGCGGGATCATGGCGGTCACGCTTCGCGCAGTCTTACCTCAAAAGCAACGCGGCGTTAGCCGCGCATGTAGGCGATCAAGTCGTCGGCTTGCACCATGGCGTCGCGCGTGGCTTCGCGCACGCACTGGCGGCGGGTGGTGATAGAAACGCCGCGGCCTTCGTATTCCGCTTCGCTGCAGGCGTCGGCGGCGCTGGCTTCGATGCGGCGGCGCAATTCGCGCACGTCGCGGTCGTAGCGTAGATCGAGATCAGCTGCGGTCACCACGTTGCGCACGGTCACGGTTTCGATGCGCGCGCCGGTGGCGCTGTCGCGGCGGCCGGTTTCCTCGTGCCAAACGCGTGGCGCGACGACGACGATCTCATCGTCATAGGATGGCGTATCGCCGTAGACGACTTTGTCCTGCGCCAGCGCCGGCGCCGTAAAGGCGAGCGCGCTCGCTGCGGCGATAGCGATGGCGGTGAGTTTGGGGAGTGCATAGGTCACGGGAACTGTCTCCAGAGGGGATGGGGCTCTCTGGCGAACACAAGTGCGATGCGATGGTTCCGGCGCGGCCTAGACCCGACGGCGATGCTCCCGATCTCGTGATTTCGGAGCCGGAAATGCGGCCGCTTGCGCGGATGCCGCTTCAAGCGGCACAAGCCAGCGTCCTCGCTGGAAGGCTTGGCGGTCGCTTGGGCATGAGGTCTAAGCGCTCGCGCGGTTTTTCACGAGATCGTCCACTACGCTCGGGTCAGCCAGCGTGCTCGTGTCCCCCAGATTGCCGAGTTCGTTCTCCGCGATCTTGCGCAGGATGCGGCGCATGATTTTGCCGCTACGAGTCTTCGGCAGGCCGGGGGCCCATTGGATGATGTCGGGCGTGGCGGTCGGGCCGATTTCGTGGCGGACGTATTGCACCAGCTCGCGCTTCAACTCGTCACTTGGCTCGATGCCTTGCTTCAGTGTGACGAAACAATAGATGCCCTGGCCCTTGATGTCGTGCGGATAACCGACGACGGCGGCTTCCGCGACCTTCGTGTCCGCCACCAAGGCGCTTTCGATCTCCGCTGTGCCGATGCGGTGGCCGCTGACATTGAGCACATCATCGACGCGGCCGGTGATCCAGTAATAGCCGTCCTCGTCACGGCGGCAGCCGTCGCCGGTGAAATACATGCCTTTGTAGGTGGTGAAATAGGTTTGGAAGAAGCGGTCGTGATCGCCATAGACCGTGCGCATCTGGCCCGGCCATGAGTCCAGCAGCACGAGATTGCCGCTGCCTGCCCCTTCAATGAACTTGCCGGCTTCGTCCACGAGCGCGGGTTTGATGCCGAAGAAGGGACGCGTGGCGCTGCCGGGCTTCATCGCCGTGGCGCCGGGGAGATTGGTGATGAGCGCGCCGCCGGTTTCGGTTTGCCACCAGGTGTCGACGACTGGGCAGCGCGAGTCTCCGACCGTGCGATAATACCAGAGCCAGGCCTCCGGATTGATCGGCTCGCCGACCGTGCCGATGAGGCGCAGGCTGGCGCGCGAGGTTTGCTTCACCGGCGCTTCGCCGTCGCGCATGAGCGCGCGGATGGCGGTCGGCGCGGTGTAGAAGATGTTGACCTGGTGTTTGTCGACGACTTCCCAGAAGCGCGACACGGTCGGGTAATTGGGCACCCCTTCGAACATGAGCGTTGTCGCGCCGTTCGCGAGCGGGCCGTAGACAATGTAGGTGTGGCCGGTGACCCAGCCCACATCGGCGGTGCACCAGAAAATTTCGCCACCGTGATAGTCGAACACATATTGGTGCGTCATCGACGCGTAGACGAGATAGCCGCCGGTCGTATGGAGAACGCCCTTGGGCTTGCCGGTTGAACCCGACGTATAGAGGATGAACATCGGGTCTTCCGCGCCCATCGGTTCGGGCGGGCAATCGGCGGCGACAGCGGCGGCCTCGTCTTCGTAAACGTAATCTCGTCCTTCGGTCATCGCTACGCCGGCGCCGGTGCGGGTGACGACGATCACCGTCTCGACGTGCGTCGCGGTATGGGCATGGGTAAGCGCCTCGTCGACATTGTATTTGAGCGGGATGGTCTTGCCGCCGCGCACGCCTTCGTCGGCGGTGATGACGAGCTTCGACTCACAATCGGCGATGCGATTGGCCAGGCTCTCCGGCGAGAAGCCGCCGAACACCACCGAGTGCACGGCGCCGAGACGCGTGCAGGCGAGCATCGCGTACGCGGTCTCGGGAATCATCGGCATGTAGATGGTGACGCGGTCGCCCTTCTTGACGCCGCGTTTCTTCAGCACGTTGGCGAAGCGGCAGACCTCTTCGTGCAGCTGGCGGTATGTGATCGAGCGCGACTGACTTGGGTCATCGCCCTCCCAGATGATGGCGACCTGATCACCGCGTGTCGCAAGGTGACGGTCGACGCAATTGGCGCTCACATTGAGGACGCCGTCCTCGTACCAGCGGATGTGAAAGTCGGCCTCGTTGAACGAGCAATCCTTCACCTTGGTGTAGGGTCTGATCCAGTCAAGCCGCTTGCCCTGCAGGCCCCAGAATGCCTCCGAATCGGCCAACGCCGCAGCGTGCATGGAGCGGTACGCCACGTCGTCGACGAAGGACTTGGCCGCCCATTCGGGTGGCACGGGAATGACGACGGGCTCGGACATGCGGGCGTTTCCTCTTTGCCGCGATTGTCGCGAAGCAGCGCGCGAGTTCAAGCGCTCACGCCCCAAAATTCGGACGCTTCTCACGCGAGGGTTGGGACCAGTCTTCGCCCGAGATGGCTATTCGGCCGGCATGTAGATGGAACGCTTGGGGCGGGCCATGACGCGTTGGACCATCGGTTTGAACGCTTCGAGCGGCATGGCGTCGTATTTGGGGTCGAACGCGTTCTGGTCGTGGCGATGGCAGAAGCGGGCGGTGTACTCGAAATGAGGGTGGCCGCGGAATTGCTCGCGCATGTCGCGATCGAGACCGAGGTGGTGAAAGAAGTAATAGCCCTGGAAAATGCCGTGCTGCGCCAACATCCAATGATTGGCGTCCGAGACGAACGGCTTGAGGATCGCAGCGCCGATGTCGGCATGGCTGGTTGAGGCCAGAGTGTCGCCGATGTCGTGCAGCAAGGCGCAGACAACGTATTCTTCATCCATGCCGTCGCGGTGCGCGAGCGTCGCCGATTGAAGTGAATGGGTGAGGCGATCGACGGAAAAACCGCCGAAGTCTCCGTCAAGCAACTTTAAATGCGCCAGCACGCGGTTCGGCAGATCACGATTGAACGGAACGGCGCAGGCCGCAATCTTTGCCCAGTCTTCCTGCGTGCTTTCGGACATCGCGCGAAACTGCGCGCGGTCAGCTGGGGAGCCATCGGGCATGAGCGTGTCCTTTTCAGGAGATTTGCACCCATCCCGCAGACCCGCACAACCCCGAAACTGCGTCGCGCGGCGGCTCACTCAATGCAGGCGCGCGGCGGGTGAGCCGCCGATTTTCGCGATGGCGACGGCGAAGGTAAAGGCGAACGCGCCGGAAGAGATATTTTGAAGCGGCTAGAATCTGTTCGCGCGGGCAATGGCGCCGAGGTGGAGCGCGCTAGGCTTTGGGGTGCGGCGAAAGGTTTGCAGGTCTACGGCGACCAGGCCGAAATGTTTGCTGAAGCCGGAGGTCCACTCGAAATTGTCCAAGAGCGACCAGTACAGGTAGGAGTGCACCGGGATGCCTTCGCCGATGCACGCACGGACACCATCGAGCGCCTGGTCGATGAAGGCTATGCGGCGGGCGTCGTCGTTGGTGGCGACGCCGCTTTCCGTGACATAAATCGGCTTGCCTATGGTCGCGTGCGCCCAGCGGATCGTGTTGGCGAGCGCTTCGGGATAGAATTCGTAGCCGGCGTCTGTCATCTCCGCGCCTTGCGGCGGCGGCACGAGGCCGGATTCGTTGACGCGGAAGCGCGTGTAGGTCTGCACCCCGAAGAAGTCCGCGTGACTGCGCGCAACGTCGACCCAGGCGCCGTAAAGGCGATCGCGATACGCCTCGACCAGCGCCGGATCGCCGACGGACTGGATATCCTGCGTGGTCAGCGTGATGCCGACGGGGAGGTCGGCGCGCGCGGCTTTAATCGCGTTGTAGCCCTTGCGATGTGCTTCCTGCAGCAGCGGCGTGCTAATGGCGGGATCGGTGAAGGCGAGGCTTGAAAAGCGCTCCGCGCCGATGGAGCGGCCCGCAGCGGCCAACATTTCACGTACTTGCGGCGAGGGTGGGGCGCCGCCGGAGAGAAGGCGCACCAGAAGCGTGATATTTGCTTCGTTGAACGTTGTCGCCATGTGCATAAGGCCGCCCATGTGCCGGGCGACACGGCCGCAATAGGCGGCGAAGAGATCGGGTGAGTCCGCTTCTTCGAAGCCGCCGCGCGCGGCAAACCAGATCGGCGTGGTGAAGTGATTGAAAGTGACCATCGGTTTCAAGCGATGTGCGTGGCAGGCTTCGAGCACGCGCGCGTAGTGATCGAGCTCGGCGTTGGAGAAGCGGCCCTGCACCGGTTCGATGCGTGACCACTCAATGCCGAAGCGATAGCAGTTGAAGCCGAGCCGCGCGGCCAGCGCGATGTCTTCCTCGTAGCGATGATAGGAATCGCAGGCGTCGCCGGAGGGTTCGGCGAAGAGCGTCGGGCGCACGTTCTCGCGCACCCAGGAATCTGCGTTGATGTTGTTGCCCTCGCTCTGATGACCAGAGATCGCCGTGCCCCACAGAAAGTCGCGTGGGGCTCGGATGCGGCGTTGCGCCGGCTGCGCTGCAGCTTGGCCGGCGGCGGTCACGCCGAGCGCACCGGCGATCAATCCACGACGTGAGGTATTCATGCGCCGCCCCTAGTTCATTCTCCAGTGAGTGAAGCAAGAGCCTGTTGGGGCGGTCAAGCGTTAGTGCGCGATACTCGCGGCGCGTCTGAAGACGGTGCGGATGGTGAAGTTCGAGACCAGGCGCCGCACACCGGGCAGCCGTGACAGAGTTTCGCGGTGCACGCGCTCGTAGGTGTCGTTGTCGGCGATGACGATGCGCAGGATGTAATCGCTTTCGCCGGTCATCAGGTGGCAGTCCTGGACCTCGCGGCACTTCGCGACGGCGCGTTCAAACGACGCCATGGTTTCGCTCTTCTGGTTGTCGAGCGTCACCGCGACGAACACGGTGGCGCTGCGGCCGAGCGCCTTCTCGGAGAGGATGGCGGCGTAGCCCTCAATGACGCCGGCCGCTTCCATGGCTTTGACGCGGCGGTGGCAGGCAGAGGGCGAAAGGCCGACCCGCTCGCTCAGGGCCGCCGCCGTGAGGACGCCGTCGCGCTCGAGTTCAATCAGGATTTTCTGGTCGAAGTCGTCGAGGTTGACGGGAGAATTGCCCGGCATCTTGATCCGTTTGCACAAAACTAAGCGCGCAGAAGTGCAACTCTAGCGAAATATCCAAGAAAATGCACGCGCTTTAGGATAATTCAGCGTCCAGAAGCATAAATTCTCGGAGGAAATCCCATGCGTGTCGGCTGTCCGAAGGAAATCAAGGTCCATGAGTATCGGGTTGGTCTGACGCCGGAGAGCGCGGCCGAACTGGTTCGCTCCGGCCACGAAGTGCTGCTGGAGACCAAAGCCGGCGAGGGCATCGGCGCGCCGGACAAGGTCTACGAAAAGGTTGGCGTGAAAATCCTGCCGAACGCCGATGCGGTGTTCGCCGAATCCGAGATGATCGTGAAGGTAAAGGAGCCGCAGGCGGTCGAGATCGCGCGGCTGAAGCCGAACCATGTGCTGTTCACCTACCTTCACCTCGCGCCCGATCCGGCGCAGGCGGAAGGCCTGATGAAGTCGGGTGCGACTTGCATTGCTTATGAAACGGTGACCGATCGCGATGGCCGCTTGCCGTTGCTGAAGCCGATGTCGGAAGTGGCCGGCCGCATGTCGATCCAGGTTGGCGCCTACTTCCTTGAGAAGGCCCATGGCGGCCGCGGCGTGTTGCTTGGCGGCGTGCCGGGCGTGCAGCCTGCCAATGTGGTGATCTTGGGCGCCGGCGTCTCCGGGTACAATGCGGCGCAGATCGCCGTGGGCATGCGCGCGCGCGTGCAGGTATTCGACAAGAACCCGGCGCGCCTGGAAGAACTCGATCGTGAGTTCAACGGGCGCCTGGAGACGGTGTACTCGACCACGGCCGCCGTCGCCGAAGCCATCAAGGAAGCCGACGTCGTCGTGGGCGCCGTGCTGGTGGCGGGCGCGGCCGCGCCGAAGCTCATCACGCGCGACATGCTGAAGACGATGCGTCAGGGCTCGGTGCTGGTCGATATTTCGATCGACCAGGGCGGCTGCTTCGAAACCTCGAAGCCGACCACGCACAGCGAGCCGACCTTCGTCGTCGACGGCATCGTCCACTATTGCGTCGCCAACATGCCGGGCGCGGTGTCGCGCACCTCCGCCTTCGCGCTCAACAACGCGACGCTGCCGTTCACGCTGGCGCTCGCCAACAAGGGCTACAAGCAGGCGCTGATCGACGACGCGCACCTGGCCAACGGCTTGAACGTCTACGAAGGCGCGATCACGCATGAAGCGGTGGCGAAGGATCTCGGCAAGCCGTTCAAGAAGCCGAGCTGGCTGGCTTAATCGGCGCTTGACCTAGAGTGCGCTCTAGGAGGTAGTTCATTGGTTGGTCCAAACCAGGAGGCCAACAATGAACACCCCCGAAGCCAACCGTGCGCAGATCGCGGCCGTCTGGGAAGCTATGGCGCGAGGCGACACTGCGCCGTTCGCCGACGCCATGGCGGACGACTTCATCTGGCGCATGCAGGGCACGACGCCCTGGAGCGGAACCTATGTCGGCAAAGCCGATGTGCGCGGACGGATGCTGCGCACCCTCCTGACGCAATTCGCAACGCCCTATCGCAGCGTGGCGCATCGCATCCATGCCGATGGGGATTTCGTCATTGTGGAGCATCAGGGCGACGTCACGACGAAACGCGGGGAAGCTTATAACAATTGCTATTGCTTCGTGATCCGCATGCGCGACGGCCGTATGATGGAGCTCACCGAGTATTTCGACAGCGCGCTGGTCGAGCGCCGGCTGGAGCCTCCGCCTTGGGCATAAGCGAAGATTTTGGCATCGGCGAACTGGCGCGGCGCGCAAGGCGCAGCGTGCATGCGATCCGCTGGTACGAGACGCAAGGTTTGATGCCGCGCGTCGTGCGCGACCGCGGCGGCCGGCGCCGGTATTTGCCTTGGCATGCCGAATGGCTGGCTTTCCTCGATCGGCTGAAAGTCTCCGGAATGCCGGTGCGAGAGATGAAGCGCTACGCGCAACTGATTGCGCAGGGCGAAGCGGGCATGCCAGAGCAGGAGGCTTTGCTCCGCGCCCACCGCCGCACGATCGAGGAGCGTCAAGGGCAACTGGCCGAGGCGTTGGCGCTCATCGACCGCAAGCTGAAGCATTATGAGCGGCGCAAGCGCGGATCAGGGTGAGGCTTCGCGCGCGTGACGTGTTACCTTGGAGTTGACTGGGAGCGTCCCGTGGCCGAGCCAGGACCAAAACATCGATCGACCGCTGTCGGCGTCGTCGCCATCTTGGCGGGCTTTGCGGGGCTGACGCTGGCGGGTTTTGCGGGCTTCACCGGCGCGATGCCGGGGCTAGACGCAGGTGCGGGCGTCATCGTTCTTGTGGCGATGTCGATTATCGCCATCGGCGGCGGAATTTGGCAGCTGTCGCAGAGGTCCGCGCAATGACAGCCGGCCAGAAGCTCCTGATCGCGTTTTATGCGCTGGTTGCGGCGGGGGCGCTTTACACCACGTGGAGTCAGAACCTCGCTTATATGAACGGCGATGGGGCAGGCGTTTTCGTCACTTTCCTTCAAGAGACGAAGGCCAATCCAGCCAGCCGCTCGATCACGGTCGACATCGGCTTCTTCCTGCTTGCGGCTGCGGCATTCATGGTGATCGAGGCGCGACGGCTCGGCGTGCGTTTCGTCTGGGTCTACATCCTGTTCGGATTTCTCATCGCCATTAGCGTCACCTTTCCGCTGTTCATGATCGCGCGCGAGCTGCGTCTCGTGAAGGCCCCTCAGGCGGGCGCTGGTTGGACGCTGACGGCGACTGATCTCATCGGACTGGCGATTGTCACGGCTGTGGTGCTGAGTTTGACCGGGTTTGTCCTGAGCTGACGGAGGCTGCGTCGATGATCACCAGAAGAATGGCGCTGGGCGCTTCGATGGGCGCGGCTGCGGCGGCGTTGGCGCCTGGTGACGCCTTTGCACGCGTGGCTGCTTCGTCCGTTCTGACGGACGCGATGGCGGGCACGCAGACGCCGGGGATGGCGGCGCTCGTCATCCGCAACTGGCGCGCCGAGCGCGAGATGGTCGCGGGCGTCCGCAAGCTCGGCGATCCGACCCCGGTGGCGCGCGGCGATCGTTGGCACCTGGGCTCGGACGGCAAGGCGATGACAGCGACGCTGGTGGCCCATGCGGTCGAGCAAGGCGCGTTGAGCTGGACGTCACGGCTCGACCAGTTGCTCCCCGATCTCGCCGCTGTGATGCACCCCTCGTATCGCGATGTGACGCTTCCGGACCTTCTATCACACCGCTCGGGCCTGCCGGAGAACATTGTCGACATCGAAAAGTTCTTCGCGTTCTACGGCGACCCGGCGCCGCCGCGCGAGCAGCGCTCGCGCTATTTGGCGGAGGCGTTGACGGATCCGCCTGTGGTGGAGAAGCGTACGACGCAATCCTATTCCAACACCGGGCTGCTTGCCGCCGGCGCGGCGGTTGAGCGCGCCATGGGCGACGCGTTCGAGGCGCTGATCGGCCGGCACGTGTTCACACCGCTGCGCATGCGTTCGGTCAGTCTCGATCCTTATGGCGGGTCACGCGAGCCGCGGGGGCACGTCGATGGCCGCATCGCGGATCAGGAACGTGACGCCAATCCGCGCTTCTTTGCGCCGGCGGGCAATTTCCGCATGACGCTGAACGACTGGTCGCGGTTCTGCATCGATCATCTGAATGGCGAGCGCGGTCGTGGGCGTCTGCTGCGGCAGGAGAGCTATCGCTTCCTGCACACCCCGCAGGGCGAGACGACTGCGGCGCTCGGCTGGGGCCGGCAAGAGCGCGCGGCGGGACGCCAGGGGCCCGTGCTGGTGCACGCCGGATCGGACGGCAACTGGTTCGCACTGGTCATGTTGTTTCCTGCTACAGGCGAAGGGGTGCTAGTGGCCGCGAACGCCGGCGAGAGCATGGGCGGCGACGCTGCGGGGCTCGGCACGCTGCGTGCGCTGGCCGCGACCGTATCGCGGCCGGCGGAGACGCCGGCTCAATGAGTGTGACGCCCACGCGTGTGCGCGAGCTGGCGCTTGCGCTGGAGAATGCGGCGGAGGTCGCGCATTTCGACCGCGCGGCCTTCCGCACGCCGAGGCGCATCTTCGCCACGATGGGCGCAGACGGCGTGAACTTCATGTTCGACGCGGCGCTGCAGGACTTCTACTGCGAGCAGGCGCCGGCGGCGTTCGCGCCCGTGGCCGGCGGTTGGGGCAAGATGGGTGCGACCCATTGCGATTTGGGAGCGGTGGACGCGGCGACATTTCTCTCGGCGCTCAAGGCGGCGCACGCGCGCGCCAATGCGCCCTTGCCGAAAAAGACCCAGAAGCGCTCGAAGAAGAAATCCGCCGGCAAGCGCTAGGTGCGATTGCCCGGTGGCGGCGTCTCCTCCTCGGGCGCTTTGTTCTCCGGTGCGGCGCTCTGCGTAGGCGGCGCTGCCGGCTGACCTGTCGCGCTCGGAAAGAGCGCCATGCCGGAGACGTAGTACCCCGATAGTCGGGGCACGCCGCCGACGATCTTGAACGTGAACTGCTCGACCAACGGGCCGCCCGTACACGTGCGGTTATAGACGACCATCACGAAATTGCCGGAGGTGGTGGCGGAACTGCGATAGTTCATCGGGTCGCGCACGGGGTCGCTGCAGCCCTCTGCGTTTCGGATGGCTTCGTTGATCCGCTCGAAGTCCGCCGCCGGCAGGGCGGCGCGGAAGGTGGCGTCAGCGGCGTCGTAGTTGGCGCGATGCTCGCCGGCGGCTTGATGCTGATGAAAGCTGGCGGCGGCCCGCTCGATGGCGCTCATGTCGGCCTCGGACACGCAAGCACAGAGTGCGGCTGCGGTCACGGCTGCGGTGAACAAGCGAACGTGCATGATGGCCTCCCGAAGGCGTCAACGTCCTTCCGTGTGACCGCACCCGTCAAGTGTGTGGGGGTCGCGTGCGGCCTATATCGTTCGTCGAACTGGCGCGCACACGCAACACGGCTCACCATCCCTCTCAGTCAAAGCGCCGAACGCCAAGTCAGCTTGGCCCAATTCGGCGGGAGAAGCCGATCGTTATCGTGTGTTGCACAAGTACAGCGTGCCTTTCGCGCGACAGGGGGATTGGGGCGAGACGAGCGCGCATGGGGCGCAAATGCGGCACGGGGATCACAATGGCGTGCAAAGTACCGTTACAGCTGCACGGCGCGGACCTTGCTTGCGTCCGTTCACGTTAGAAGCGGCATCGAAGAGTTACACACGTTCAGAAAGGTTCTGTTCAACATTACGTCGTTAATGTTGCAGAGCCCGGAGACACTACAATGCTCGAGAAGAAAATCGGCGAGCCTTGTCCGACCTGCGAAACGCCTTTGCAGCGCCGGCGCTCGACCTTCCGCACCATTGTCGGCGACGTGGCCTTCTGCGCCCGTTGCTGCTCATCGTTCGAGATCGCCCGCGAGGACGAATCTGCGGCGGTGTTGCTGACCACGCCGACCTTCGCGCCCATCTGAGGCGCCGCCAATGCTAAGCTGACGCTCCGGGCGCAGGCGCCCGGTTGGCGACGCACTTTTCGAGCGTTCAACGCACTTGCGAAACGCCGCGCCGCTCCCGAAGCGGTCCCCTAGAACCTCCCAATCAACCGATTGAGCCTAGCTTTCCGCCGCACCGCGTGGTCGTGTCCGCGCGCCCATGGCCGAGCTCGCCGATCCCCAGCCTGCGCCGCCGTCCGCTCGCCGGGCGGCGTTCATCTTCATCTTCATCACGCTCGCACTCGACATGCTGGCGCTCGGCATCATCGTGCCGGTGCTGCCGAAGCTGATCGTGGAGATGCGCGGTGGGGACGAGGTGAGTGCGGCGCACTGGGTCGGGCTGTTTTCGACGCTATGGGCGGTGATGCAGTTCCTGGCCATGCCGATTATCGGCGCACTCTCGGATAAGGTCGGGCGGCGGCCGATCATTCTGCTCTCGAATTTCGGACAGGGCGCGGACTACGTGCTGATGGCGCTGGCGCCCAATCTCTGGTGGCTGCTGGTTGGCCGGCTCATCTCCGGCGTCACGACCGCGTCGGTGTCGACCGGTTTCGCCTATGTCGCCGACGTCACCCCCCCGGAGAAGCGCGCCGGCGCGTTCGGGGCGCTCGGCGCCGCGTTCGGGCTGGGCTTCGTGATCGGGCCCGCGCTGGGCGGCGTGCTGGGGGAGATGGATCCGCGGCTGCCGTTTTGGCTGGCCGGCGGACTCTCGATGCTCAACGGCCTCTACGGCCTTTTCGTGCTGCCGGAGTCGCTTGCGCCCGGCAAGCGCGGCGGATTTTCGTGGGGAAAAGCCAATCCGATCGACGCCTTCGCCTTGTTGCGCGCGCAGCCTCGTTTGCTCGGCCTCGCGAGCGTGAAATTCCTCAATGACGTCGCCCATGTCGTCTACCCGACGACCTTCGCGCTCTATTTCTTTCACAAGTTCGAATGGACGGAGCGGGGCGTCGGGCTTTTCCTCGCCGCCGTCGGTGCGGCCAGCATCGTCGTGCAGGCGGGCCTGGTAGGGCGCATCGTGAAGGCGATCGGCGAACGCCGCGCGCTGCTGATCGGGCTCTTCAGCGGCGCGGCCGGATTCGTGATCTATGCTCTGGCGCCGGAGGGGTGGGTCGCGTTCATCGGCGTCGTCTTCGCGGCGTTTTGGGGTCTCGCGGGGCCAAGCGGGCAAGCGCTCATGTCGCGCCGCGTCGGCGCCAGTGAGCAAGGGCGGCTGCAGGGTGCGCTGTCTTCGCTTACGGGCGTCGCGGGCCTGATTGGACCGACGCTCTTTACCGGCGTTTTCGCCTATTTCATTTCGAGCGCGGCGCCGGTGCAGTTCGCTGGCGCCGCCTGCCTCGTCGCCGCCGCGTGCGTGGCGCTCTCGCTGCCGATCGCGCTGGTAGCGGCGCGCGAGGAGGTGCGCGAACCGGTGGCCGACGGACGTGCGGAGCACGGCGGAAGTCCCCGCTCCGCGGACCCAGGATGACGGAAGGCTCCAGCGTCGTGTAATCAGCAGGCATGCTCTCCAACGCAATCACTATTTTCCGCACGCTGCTCACCCTGCCGCTCTTCGTCATTCTGGCGTTCGGCGAGAGTGAGAACCGCCTGGCCGCGGTCGCGCTCTTCCTCGCCGCCGGCCTGCTGGACATGGTCGACGGCAAAGTGGCGCGGGCGCGCAACGAGGTGTCGGCGTTCGGCGGCATGATGGATTTGGTGGGAGACCGTCTGCTGACGTTCGCTGCGGTGACGGGGCTGATCGCCGGCGGCGGACTCGCGCCTGTATCCGTCGTGGCCGGCCTCATTCTGATCGGACGCGACCTCGTCGTCGCCTCGCTGAATGAAGCGCTGCCCGGCAAGTTGGGGCCCCGCGTCAGTGCGTTCGAGAAGGTGAAGATCGTCGCCGCCTTTCTGGCGCTGACCCTGCTGATCGCCGGCCCCGGCCTGGGACATTTCGCGGACGAGGCCGCTTCATGGGGGGCGGGCGCGCTGTGGATCGCGGCGGCGCTGACCTGCGTTACGGTGGTGCAGTACTGGCTGCGGGCCTTGGCTGCGTTCCGCGCCGGGTGACGCGGGAAATTTTGGCTAGGCGGGTGCGGTTTCCAGGCTGGCCTCCGGAATAAGGTCGCGCATCCGTTGGCCGAACGAGATGAGACAGACCTCACTCGGCGATAGCGGGCCGGTTGTGTAGCTCGAACTCTCCATGCCCTGCTGCACGCCTTCGATCAAAGTCGTGTCCTCGGCGTTCACTTGGCGGTTGATGCGCCAGTTAAGGAAGCGCGCGGCGCGCATTTCGCGGCTCGCATCCGGGTGCACGTAAGCGATTTCGCGGATGAGCGTTTGGGTGGCGCTCACCGGGATGAATTGCATGAAGTCGACCTGGTCCGGATAGATGTCGAGGGCGACGTTGGGCCAGAGCTTGTAATAGACCCAGAGCTTACGCCGCTCGGGCGGAATGTGGGTGAAGCTGTCGAGCAGCTTCTGGTAGGCGCCTTCTGACCAATTGTTCGAGGGCGCGTCCGCAATGTGGCCCCACATTTTGTCGATCCAGGGCTTCGCTTCGATGCGGTAGGAGCCGGCGAAGAGACGCGAGAGGCCCGGATGCGCGACCGGGATGTGCATGCCGTCGGAATAATTGTCGCCGACATTTTTCCAGTTCACCGGCCGCGGGCGGAGGGTGACGCGGCCGTTCGGAACCAACTTTTCCAGCTCGAACGTCGCGAGTTCTTCGGCGTAAGGCGCCACCATCTCGGCGACGCTGGGCAAGCCGGTTGCCAGACGCACGAAGATGAAGCCGAAGGCGATCTCCTGATCGACCGGCTTCAGGCCGAGCGCCTTTGGGTCTAGGCCGTCGAAGCCCTGCCATTTCGGCGCGCCGGCGAAACCGCCGTCGAGCTTGTAGCTCCAGGCATGATAGGGGCAAACGAGACGGGCGCCGCATGAGCCGCGCGGCTCGCTTGCGATCTTGCCGGCGCGATGGCGGCAGACGTTGTGGAAGCTGCGCAGTCGACCGTCATCGCCGCGGACCGTGACGATGCGCTCGCCCAGAATGTCGAGCGTGATGTAGTCGCCGGCCCTGGGCGCGTCGTTGATGTGGCCCATCATGTGCCAAGCCGAGCGGAAAACCTTCTCGCGCTCCAATTCGAAGAAGCGCGGATCGGTATAGAGCCAAGCTGGCAGCGACATGGGAACGCTCATGCGGGCTCTCTCTGCGGGCGGCGCATCAATACGCGCGCAGTCCATGCGACCGCGACTTTGAGCGGCCAGAGCAATTGTGCGATCGCCCCCTGGCCCACGTCATCGCGGACGCCGAGCGGCACGGTGCAGGGACCGGGGACGTGATACGTACGAAACGCCTGGTCGAAGACGGAGAATACCGTGGCGAAGTTCACGCCGGCGCCGTCGGCGTCGCGGATGTGGTGCCAGCGGTGCATCGCGGGCGAGACGAAGACGCGGCTTAGGGCGCCATAGGTCCACGGCAGGTCCATGTGGATGAACATGCCGTAGTAGTGACGCACGAGATTGTTGGCGACGAGCGCTTCCGGGGGAAAGCCAAGCAGGGCAAGCGTCGTGGTGTCGATAATCGCCGTTGAGAGCCGGTTGATGGGGTGGAAGCGGAAGAGAGTCGTCCAGGTCATGCGCGTATCCGAGTGATGGATCGCGTGCGCAGGCCAGAGGATGGCAGTGTGTTCGAGCCGGTGGCGCCAATAGCCGATGAAGTCGCCCGCGAAGACGGCGAGCAGCATGACGAGCCATGTCGGCAACGCGCGCCATTGCGCCGGGTCGAAGAGCATCCAACCGCTTCGCTGCAGCCAGGCGCCGGCGGCGCCGATGCTGAGCGCGACGATGGGGCCGATAAAGACGATGTCGACGATGTTGAGGATGACATTGGTGCGGATTTCGCCGGCGGCGTTGCGCGCCGTCGCGATGGACGCGGCCCCGCGCGCGGCGAGGGCGATGGCGGCGAAGATGAGCGCGGGCAGCCACAGGTCGACCGCCGCGTTCCAGAGTGCGGCGGCGGAGGTGTCGATGAAGCTGTTGAACCGGCCCCACATGCGGGTGTCACTCTACGCGAGTGGAGCCGCGCGGAGCTAGAGGAACAGCACGCCTTCGCTCACCTTGACCGCCTGGCCGGCGATGCGTGTGGCGGTGAGGGCTCTCGCCTTGATCTCGATCTCTAGCCCAATCAGCGACGGGCGGCCCATCTCCACCCCCTGCAGGACGGGCAGTGTGTGCCAGCCGTCGCCCAACACCTCGAAGCGCGCCAGCACGCCGGCGAACGCGGCGGCGGCGCTGCCGGTGGCGGCGTCTTCGACGATGCCGATCTCCGGGGCGAACATGCGGGCGCGGAAGGCGTGTTGCGCATCGGGTTCGGCGCGGGCGTAGAGGAAGATTTCAGTGGAGCCGAGGGCGGTGAGCAGCGACTCGGACGCGGGCTTGGCTCGGGCCAGCGCCTCGACGCTGGCGAGCGGGATCATGCCGAAGGTGACGCCGGCGCTGAACAGCGAAGGCACGTGATGGCCGAAGCCGATATCGGTGGGCGCAAGGCCGAACGCACGCGCGGCGGCTTCGATGCTGGGATCCTCGCCCGCGGACGCAGAGAGCTTGGGCGCCATGAATTCAGCGAGGGACGGCTCGCCTTTGGCGATGGTCACGGCGCAGCGCACCGGGCCGATCTTCTCTTCGAGCATCAAGATGTAGTCGGACGGCGCGCCGTGGCGGGCTTCGGCGATGGCGATGGCGGAGCCGATGGTGGGGTGGCCGGCGAAGGGCAGCTCCTTGCCGGGCGTGAAGATGCGGACCTCGGCCGTGTGACGCTGGTCCGCTGCGGCACGGATGAAGCTGGTCTCCGAGAGATTGAATTCGCGCGCGATGGTTTGCATCTGCGCGTCGCTCAGGGCGTCGGCGTCGAACACGACGGCGAGCGGGTTGCCGGCGAAACGCACGCCGGTGAACACATCGTAGGTGACGTAGCGGAGTTTGCTCATGCGCCGAGTCTAGCGCACCGGCGCGGGGCCGCTAGCGCGACTTGACGGGTACAGGCTGGAGCGTATCGACGCGGACTTTCTTGCCGCCGCCGGGCGGCGGCTCTGGCTTCAGGCTCATGATCGCCATGCCCATCTGCACGCTGGCGAAGGTGAGGCCGACGAAGAACCAGAGCAGCAGCACGACGGCGTCGCTGTGCTGGCTGCGGGTCATGGTGGAAAAGCCGCCGACGTCGAACAGCACCAGTCCGCCGACGAAAATGCTGGAGATAGCAAAGCCGATCAGCGCCTGCAGCACGAACAGGCGCACCAGTGGGTGGCGGCGGAAGAGGCGCAGGATGGAGCGCATGGGATCAATCTGCGCCGCCGATGGCGGAAGGCAAGGCGCCGCGTCGTCTCAGAGCGCGGAGAGCAAGAGCGCCGCGCGGAACTTGCGATCGCGTTTCAGTGACACTTCCCGGCTCATCGCCTCGCGGCGGGTGGGGTGACGTTCGGCGTAGAGCAGCACCCAGACGCGGCCGCGGGTGGAACGCGCGCCGGCGCCGGAATTGTGGGCCTTGAGGCGCTGATCGAGATCGACGCACCAGCCGACATAGGTGCGCCGGTCATCGTCGCGCACGCTGCCGAGGACGTAGACGAAGCCGTGCGTGGTCATGCGCTGTTTATGGACCGCCGGCGCCCTCGCCGGCCAACGCCGCCGGCGAGGGCGCCGGCGGTCCATATTAGAACCCACCGAAGTTCACGAATTTCGTGTCGAGATATTCTTCCAACCCCTCAACGCCGCCTTCGCGGCCCAGGCCGCTTTCCTTGATGCCGCCGAAGGGGATCACTTCGTTCGAGAAGATGCCGTCATTGATCGAGACCATGCCGTATTCGAGCCGTTCGGCGATGCGCCAGGCGCGGTTGACGTCACGCGTGAAGAAGTAGCCGGCAAGGCCGAATTCGGTGTCGTTGGCGATGGCGACGGCTTCGTCGTCGGACTTGAAGCGTATCAGCGGCGCGACCGGGCCGAAGATTTCCTCACGGTTGACGCGCATGTCGCGGGTGACGTTGGCGAGCACGGTGGGCGTGAAGAATTGCGCGCCGGCGGCGTGCTTCTTGCCGCCTGTCAGCGGCGTCGCGCCCGCGTCGATGGCTTCAGCCACCATGCGCTCGACTTTCTCGATGGCCTTTTGATCGATCAGCGGCCCGATCTCGATGCCGCCCTGATCACCCGGGCCGACTTTGAGTTTCGACACGGCGTCGGCGAGGCGCTTGGAGAAGTCGTCGTAGATTTTGTCTTCAACCAGGATGCGGTTGGCGCAGACGCAGGTCTGGCCGGCGTTGCGGAATTTCGAAGCGATGGCGCCTTTGACGGCGAGGTCGAGATCGGCGTCGGCGAACACCACGAGCGGCGCGTTGCCGCCAAGTTCGAGCGAAATGCGCTTCACCGTCGAGCCGACGCACATCGCGCCCAGCTTCTTGCCGACGGCGGTCGAGCCGGTGAAGGAGAATTTGCGCACCAAGGGGCTTTCGCAGAGCGTTTTGCCGACCGCTTCCGTATGCTCGTGCGTCGTCACCACGTTGAAGACGCCCTTCGGCACGCCGGCTTTCTCGGCCAGCTCGGCCAGAATAAGCGCCGTCAGAGGCGTTTGAGACGGCGGCTTCAGCACGATGGTGCAACCCGCGGCGATGGCGGGCGCGGCCTTTCGCGTGATCATCGCCATCGGGAAATTCCACGGCGTCACCGCCGCGCAGACGCCGACCGGCTGCTTGATGGTGACGTAACGGCGCGTCGCCGTGGTGGTGGGGATGGTGCGGCCGTAGGCGCGCTTCGCCTCTTCGCCGAACCATTCCATGAAGCTGGCGCCGTAGGCCGCTTCGCCTTTGGCTTCCGCCAGCGGCTTGCCGCCTTCGGCGGTGATCATCGCCGCCAGGCGGTCGATGTCGGCCATCATCAGATCGTACCAGCGGCGCATGATGACGGCGCGCTCTTTGGCCGTCTTCGCCGCCCAAGCCGGGAAGGCGGCGTGGGCGGCCTCGATCGCGTCCTCGGTTTCCGAAGGCCCCAGATCGGGCACACGTGCGAGCACCTCCTGATTGGCGGGATTGCGCACCTCGAAACGGTTTGTGGCTGCGCGCCACTCGCCGTTGATGAAGGCGTCGGAGCGGAACGTGGAGGTCATGGCGGGTGTTTTCCTAGGCTGACGAGGACATTGCGCACGCCGCCGTTCGCTTCAAGGGCCAACCGGCTCCTGGTCTTGGCGCCAGTCCGGGCTTATAACCGGCGGAGCGAGGTCCCATGAGCTGGAAAGACATTCTTGCCATCGTCGCGGAGGCGGAAGCGGACGAACCGGCCATCGCCTTGGGCGAGGCTTTGGCCAAGCAATGCGACAAGTGCCACCTCGCGGCGGCGTTTCTGACGCCGCTGCCGGACGAACCCCTGGCGTATGAGCCGACAGTCGTGGCCGGTGTTTGGGCCGAGTTGCTCGGCCGCGCCCGCGCTGACGCCGACGCGGAGCGCACGCGGGTGGAAGCCCGTCTGGCGCGCAGCGGCCAGGCGGTCGATCTTCGCAACGCCGAGGCGCTGTCACGCGATCTGGGCCGGGTCGCCGCGGTGCACGCCCGTTATGCCGATGTCGCGGTGATGACGCGCCCGGCCGAGGGCGCGGGCCAGGAACTGCGCGAGGAGATTATCGAGGGCGTGCTGTTTCATTCGGGCCGCCCGGCGCTGATCGCGCCGCCCGGCTGGAAGGGGCCGACCATCGGCAAGCGCGTCGTGATCGCCTGGGACGCCAGCCGCGAAGCCACGCGCGCGCTGTCGGAGGCGGACGACATTCTGGAGTTCGCGGAAGCGGTGACGGTGATGACCGTCGACGCCAAGCCGAAAATGTTCGGCCACGGCGATCAGCCGGGCGCCAACATCGCCGCGCACCTGACGCGCCGCGGCTTGCCGGCGGAAGTGCGCAACGTGGATTCGATGGGCCGCTCCGCTTCGCTGGCGATCCTGGACGAGGCCAAGGCGCTGAATGCCGATCTCATCGTCATGGGCGGCTACGCGCATTCGCGGCTGCGCGAACTGGTGTTCGGCGGCGCAACCCGCGAACTGCTGCGCGCGACGACCATCCCGCTGCTGATGGCGCACTAGGTTTTCGCACTGCCGGCGCCCTCGCCGGCATTGCTATGTCCGCCGTGAACCCGCCGTGCCGCTGTGGCTTTCTTTTCACCACAGCGACACAGCGAAGTCACAGCGGACACAACGAAAAATGCCGGCGAGGCGCCGGTGGTCCGAGATTAGATCGCCCCGTTGAATACGAAATTCGAGAACGCTTTCGTCTCCACATCGTACTCCGCACCGAACGTCATCGTCCCGCCGTCGCAGATTTGGATCGCGTGTGTGCGCCACTCGCCCGGATGGAAAGCGGGACCTGGATCGACATCGATCCCGCCTTCGCTGACGCCGTTGACGTAGATCACACGCCGTCCGCCGATCACGAAGCCGGCGTACTGGCGATAATAGTCGCCGGGCGAGGGGCTTTGGCCAGCCGCTTCCAGCTGTTGCGAGAGTAGCAGGATGAGCGCGTCTTCGGCTTCGTCGAGTTCTGCGGCGGTCGGCGTCCATTGGCTCTCGACCGGGCCGGGTGAGATACGGCTGCATTGGTGCGTCAACGCGAGCGCCGCTTCGCCGGCGAGCACGGTGCGCGTGTCGGTGGTCAACAGCCGTGCGACTTGCTCCTGTACGGCGTCCGCGGGCGGCGCTTGTTCGCTGGCGGGTGCGCAGGCAGCGAGGAGCAGGGCGGCGGCGCTCAAAATCGTAAACGAACGCATGGACCTCTCCTCCACGGCGCGACCGAAAGACCCTGCCCCTTGTGGGCTTGATTGGCCACACCTAGATCACGGGCACACACATCACTCATGCCGTGTTGACCGGCCTCAAGGGAGGTCAACGCGGGACGCCGTAAAGGGTCGCTCATGGATATGGAAAAGCTCACCGAGCGTGCGCGCGGATTCGTGCAGGCCGCGCAAACCATCGCGCTTCGGGAACAAAACCAGCAACTTGAAACCCAGCACCTGCTGAAGGCCCTGCTCGACGACCGCGAAGGTCTCGCCGCCAGCCTGCTCACCAGCGCCGGCGCCAATGCGCGCCAAGCCGCCGACGAGGCGGACAAAACCGTACAGGCGCTGCCGAAAGTGCAGGGCGGGAATGACCGGCTGTACGCCGCCGCCTCCTTCAACCGCGCGCTGGACGCTGCCGAGCAGGCCGCCACCAAGGCCGGCGACTCCTACGTCACCGCCGAGCGTCTGCTGTTCGGCCTGGCCATCGCGGGCGGCGCTGCTTCCGATATTCTGAAGAAGGCTGGCCTGACGCCGCAAAAGCTGGAAGGCGCAATTGCGGAACTGCGCAAGGGGCGCACCGCGCAATCGTCGTCAGCCGAAGATCAGTACGACGCGCTGAAGAAATATGCCCGCGACCTGACCGAGGATGCGCGCAAGGGCAAGCTCGATCCAGTCATCGGCCGCGACGAAGAAATCCGCCGCACCATCCAGGTGCTGTCGCGCCGCACCAAGAACAATCCGGTGCTGATCGGCGAGCCGGGTGTCGGCAAGACCGCCATCGCCGAAGGTCTGGCGCTGCGCATCATCAATGGCGACGTCCCAGAAAGCCTGAAACATAAGAAGCTGCTGGCGCTCGACATGGGCGCGCTGATCGCGGGCGCGAAATTCCGCGGCGAGTTCGAAGAGCGGCTGAAAGCGGTGCTGAACGAAGTGACCGCGGCCGAGGGCGGCATCATCCTCTTTATCGACGAAATGCATACCCTTGTCGGCGCTGGCAAGGCGGACGGCGCGATGGACGCCTCGAACCTGCTGAAGCCGGCCTTGGCGCGAGGCGAATTGCACTGCGTCGGCGCGACAACGCTCGATGAGTATCGCAAGCACGTCGAGAAAGACGCGGCGCTGGCGCGGCGCTTCCAGCCGGTGTTCGTGGATGAGCCGACGGTGGAGGATTCGATCTCCATACTGCGCGGCCTGAAGGACCGCTACGAGCAGCACCATGGCGTGCGCATCAGCGACGCGGCCATCGTCGCCGCGGCGCAGCTGTCGCATCGCTACATCACCGACCGCTTCCTGCCGGACAAGGCCATCGACCTGATGGACGAAGCGGCGTCACGCCTGCGCATGCAGGTGGATTCGAAGCCCGAAGAGTTGGACGAACTCGACCGCCGTGCGCTGCAGCTGAAGATCGAGCTTGAAGCGCTAAAAAAGGAAAAGGACGCCGGCTCGAAGGATCGCGTCTCCAAGCTCGAAGCGGAGATCGCGCAGATCGACACGCGCTCGGCTGAGCTGACCGCGCGCTGGTCGGCGGAAAAGCAGAAACTGCAGGTCACTTCGAAATCGAAGGAAGAGTTGGAGAAGCTGCAGACCGAGTATGAGAACGCGGTGCGGCAGGGCAATCTCGCGCGCGCCTCCGAGCTAAAGTACGGGCGCATCCCGCAGCTCGAAAAGCAGATCGCTGACGCCGAGAAGGCGGGCGGCGACGGCGGCGGCCTGGTGAAGGAAGTGGTCGACGCCGAAGCCATCGCCGGCGTCGTCTCGCGCTGGACCGGGGTGCCGGTCGAGAAAATGCTCGAAGGCGAGAAGGCGAAGCTGCTCGCTATGGAAGACCAGCTGCGCGGCCGCGTTGTCGGCCAAGAGCCGGCGCTGCGCGCGGTCTCCGACGCTGTGCGGCGCGCGCGCGCGGGGCTGCAGGATCCGAACCGGCCGATCGGCTCCTTCATGTTCTTGGGCCCGACGGGGGTAGGCAAGACCGAGCTCACCAAGGCGCTCGCCGAGTTTCTGTTCGACGACGAGCATGCGCTGACGCGCGTCGACATGTCGGAATACATGGAGAAGCATTCGGTCGCGCGTCTGATCGGCGCGCCTCCGGGCTATGTTGGTTACGAAGAGGGCGGCGCGCTCACCGAAGCGGTGCGGCGGCGGCCCTATCAGGTGATCCTGTTCGACGAAATCGAGAAGGCGCACCCGGACGTATTCAATGTGCTGCTGCAGGTGTTGGACGATGGCCGACTCACCGACGGCCAGGGCCGCACCGTCGATTTCAAGAATACGATCCTGATCATGACCTCGAACGCCGGGGCGAATTTCCTGGCCGAGCAACCGGAAGGCGCGGATGTCGAAGACGTGCGCGGCGAGGTGATGGGCGAAGTGCGCATGCGCTTCCGACCGGAATTCTTGAACCGCATCGACGAGATCATCCTCTTCAAGCGGCTCGAGAAAGCGCAGATGGGCGCGATCGTCGATATCCAACTGAAGCGGTTGGAGAAGCTGCTGGCGGCGCGCAATATCGGGATGGAGCTGGATGCGCGCGCCAAAGGCGAGCTCGCCAAGCGCGGCTACGATCCGGCCTGGGGGGCGCGTCCGCTGAAGCGTGTGATTCAGAAGGACGTGCAGGACCCGTTGGCGCGGCTGATCCTGGAAGGGCGCATCAAGGACGGCGACAAGGTCCGCGTCGGCTTCGACGGGAATGATTTCCTGTTCAATGGGACGGCGGATCGCGCCGCCGCTTAATAGGATGTGGGAACTACTGCGGTAGCGCGTTAGTTTCCACCTCGTGCGCGGCGTCTCAGTTCAACCTCTTATAGCGTTTGCGAAACGCGAGACCGGACTGGTCTTGGCGTTGCTGGCGGTGGCTTTCGGTTTGTGGGCCTTCTTGAGCATCGCCGACGAAATGGCGGAAGGTGAAACGCGGGGTTTCGACACCGCAGTCATGCTCGCCATGCGCACCGCCGATCACAACGATCCGGTGGGTCCGGCGTGGTTCGAGTTTGCGGTGCGCGACATCACGGCGCTTGGCGGCTACGCGGTGCTGAGCCTGGTGACGCTGATCGCAGTCGGCTTTCTGATCGCCACCAAGAAATACGCCGATGCGCTCTTACTCTTCGCGGCTATCGCCGGTGGCGATCTTTTGAGCGAGAGCTTGAAGATGGGCTTTGCGAGGCCGCGACCTGATCTCGTCGCGCACGTCGTGGAAGTTTCGAGCGCGAGCTTCCCGAGCGGTCACGCCATGGTGTCGGCGGCGACCTACCTCACCATCGGCGCACTGCTGGCGCGGGTGCAGGAGCGGCGCAGTGTCAAGACTTACATCCATGTGACCGCTGTCCTGATCACGCTGATGATCGGCGTCAGCCGCGTTTATCTCGGTGTGCATTGGCCGACGGACGTGCTGGCGGGCTGGTGTCTGGGCGCCGCGTGGTCGATCCTGTGCGTGACGGCGGCGGGCTGGTTTGCGCGCCAGCGCAGCGCTACATTGAGCGCATGAGCATCCGGCCCGGCGACGAACAAAACCCCGATGTCATGCCCGAAGGCGGGCCGGTGAGCGCGGTGATCACGCCGCACTCGAAAGACTTGGGCGGCGGCTTTCATGTGAAGCGGGCGCTGCCGGCGATCGAGAAGCGCATGATCGGGCCGTTCATTTTTTGGGACGAGTTCGGGCCGGCGCGGTTCGAGGCTGGCAAAGGCTTGGACGTGCGCCCCCATCCGCACATCAATCTGGCGACGGTGACCTACCTGTTCGAAGGCGAGATTTTTCACCGCGATACGTTGGGCTCGGCGCAAGCGATAAAGCCGGGCGACGTGAACTGGATGAACGCCGGTCGCGGCATCGCGCATTCGGAACGCACCGCGCCGGAGCTGCGCGCGACGGGCTCGCCGATCGGCGGCATTCAGTCGTGGGTGGCGCTGCCGGAGAAGCACGAAGAGAGCGCACCGTTCTTCAAGCACCATGCGGAGAGCGAACTGCCGCTCATTGCCGAAGGCGGCAAAGCGGTGCGCGTCATCGCCGGCAAGCTCTACGGCAAGGCGTCGCCGGTCGAGACCTATTCCAGGATCTTCTACGCCGACGCGCGGCTCGACGCGGGCGCGTCGCTGCCGTTGGACACGGAATACGAGGAGCGCGGGCTCTATCTCGTGTCAGGCGTGATCGAAGTCGGCGGCGAGGCGCACGAAGCAGGACGCTTGCTCTACTTCCATCCCGGTCAAGCCATCACCATCAACGCGCGCACGCCCGCGCGCTTCATGCTGCTCGGCGGCGACGCCATGGATGGGCCGCGGCACATCTGGTGGAATTTCGTCTCTTCCCGCAAAGAGCGGATCGAGCAGGCGAAGGAAGATTGGAAGGCAGGCAAGTTCGGCACGGTCCCCGGTGATGACAAGGAATTCATCCCGCTGCCTGAGCACTAGCTAGTCGCGGGCGCGCGCGACGATTTCATCGCTCAGCCACCACCGACAATGTCCCATTCAGCGCCGACACCGGAAAGCCCGCCGGCGCCGACGATGGTGGCGCCGTTCATGAGCCAGACATAGACGACGCCGTCAGCATTGCGCCAGAGAATGTCGTCGCGGCCGTTGCCGTCGTAATCGCCGATATTTTCGATGGTCCAAGTGCTCGGATCGGCTTGGCCGGCGAAGCCGGCGGACGTCACCGTCGCACCCTGCATGCTCCATACCGCGACCTGCCCGTCGCCGGCATGCTGCAGGATAATGTCGTCGTAGCCATCGCCATTGGTGTCGCCGACGCCAACGATGGACCAGTCATTGCCGATCTGCATGCTGATTGCGCTTGAGGCGGCGATCGCCGCGCCGTTCATCTGCCAGATGACGGTCTGACCGTCGTCGTTGCGCCACAGAAAATCGTCGCGGCCGTCGCCGTTGAAATCGCCGACGCCCTGCACGGACCAGTCCGCGCCAAGTCCCGCAACGACGCTCGCCGCCGTGATCGCCGCGCCGTTCATCTGCCAGACGTAGACGACGCCATCGTCACGCTGCCAGGCGATGTCGTCGCGCAGATCGCCGTTGAAATCGCCGATCCCGAGATAGCTCCATTCGGCGCCGATGCCGGTGATCGCGACGGCATTGGCGAAGCCGCCATTGCTCATCTGCCAGAGATAGACGAGTCCGTCGCTGCGCGCCCACACGATATCGGCGCTGTGATCGGCATCGGTGTCGCCCGTGCCGAGTGCTGTCCATTCGGCGCCGGCGGCGGGCAGGAAGGTGGCCGCGCTGACGCTCGTTCCGATGACGCTCCAGACCGCCATGACGCCGTCGTCGCGCCGGAAGAGGACGTCCGACGTGCCGTCGCCGGAGAAGGTGCGCGACGCCATGTCGAGATGCACGTCGCGGTCGTTGAAGTGGATGAATTCGACATTGGTGAGCAGATCAGTCCCGAGTCCCCCCGCGTTCACCACCCAGGCGCCGTTGACGGTGCGCGTCCAGGTCGCGCCGCTGGAAGCCAGCGAGAATGCGGCGCGATCTATGCCGCCGCCGCCGTCGATGACGTCCGATCCCGCGCCGCCGGTCAGCACATTGTCGACGCCGTTGCCGATGATCTCGTCGTTGCCGCTGCCGCCGATGGCGTTCTCGATGACGACGCCGCGGGCGATGGAGATGTTGCCGATCAGCGGCAGCCCGTTGGTGGCGCCGGCGCTTGAGAAGCTCATTTCGCGCAGATCAATGTGCTCGGCGAACGAATAGCCGGAGAGGTCCAGCGTATCGACGCCGCCTGCGTCCCAGATGCAGAAGATCGCCAGCGCTGCGGAATTGGCGATGCTGAAGGCGCTGTGGCCGGTATTGGAGTTGAAGCCGTAGACCGTATCGCCGGTGCGCGTCGTCATGTTCGCGCCATAGAGATATTGCGCGGCGGCGATGTCGAACATTTGCGGCGCGCTGGCGTAGATGCCGGCGTAATAGGCGCCGGTTTCGGTCTCGCTGAAATAGCTCATGTTCGTGAACTGCAGCGTGTCCTGGTAGAAATCGGCGTCGACGCCGTAGGTGCGGCCGCTGCCGGCGCCGCCGTCATAGTCGCTCGGGTGCAAGAGGCCGATGGCGTGGCCGATCTCATGAATGAGAATGTGGGCGCCGAGCGAAAAACTGAGTGGATCGGCGTCGTAGTCGCGCGAGCCGTTGACCCAAACGTCGCCTTCCGCCGCGCTGGCCGCGGTCGCGCTTGGGTCGGGCAGATAGGCGAACGCTGAAAACTGCGGCGGACCGCTCATGAAGTTCGCGAACAGAATGGATGCGTTGTTGGTGTAGGCGCCCGGGCCGCTCGTGCCCGAACCGACCCGCACGAAGGTAATGTTGGCCACTTCCGCCCACAGCCGCAGCGCTTCCTCAGCCGCCTGGATCTGACTGGCGTTGAATTGCCCGAAGGTGGAGATGCCGCCGAAATTGGGGACCGAACCGGATGCGCGGAAACCGTAGGTGACGGTGGTCGGCGTACCCGGCGTTCCCGCCCAACTCGCGCCGGCCCGGTCGAGCTGCAGCGCGCCCTGGTCCCAATTGAAATACAGGAGGCCGTTGGAAGCGACGCCGCTCGAGGGGACGAGGAAGAATTCCGGTTGGGCGGCGCTTCGCGTTTCGAGCGCCGGCATGAGGCCAAGCTGGGTCAGGCGCGAGAAGGTCGGCATGGTGCAAGCCCCGTTTGCAGCGCGCAGGTTAGGGCCGGCGGGGCGCAGCCGTCACCGAAATTGCGATCCACGCTCGCACAGATCACGCACTGGTGAGCGGCGGCGCCGAGAGCAGCATAGGCGTGAAGGTTATTCCGCCGAAGCTTGAACCGCAAACGTCAGAGCGCGCGGCGCCCTTCGATCAAACCGGGATGCGTCAGGCCTGGGACGCGCAGAGCCATGCCGTCGAGCTGCCGACGCTACTCGTCGAACCCAACGAACACGGCGGCGTCTTTCACGCTCTTGCGCTCAGATACCACCGCATTGGCCGGGAAGCTCTCGTCCGGCCAGCCGAGCGCGATGCTTTTCATGATCACCTGATCGTCAGCGATGCCGGCGTGCTCGCGCACCACCGGCGACTGCATGATGCCCTGGCTGTTGATGACGGCGCCCAGGCCGCGCGACCAGGCGGCGTTGACCAACGCATTGGTCACCGCGCCGCAGTCGAAGGGCGTGTCGTCGCTGCCATCAAGGACGCGATCGTAGGTGACGATGACGCAGACCGGCGCGTCGAACTGGCGGAAGCCGCGCAGGACCCAGTCCTGACGTCGCTCGGCGTCCTCGCGCGCAATGCCCATGGCGGCGAACAATTGCTTGGCGACGCCGATCTGGCGCTCGCGGTGCGGGCCGGCGAAAGCGGGGCCGGTGCGAAACTCGCGCGATTGCGGCACGCCCGCCAGCATGCGCTCGGTATTGCCGGCGCGGATCCGGTTCAGCGGCTCGCCGGAGACGACGGTGAAATTCCAGGGCTGCGTGTTCATCGATGAGGGCGCACGCATCGCCAGAGCCAGAATTTCTTCAATCAGCGCGCGCGGCACCGGGTCGGGCTTATAGCCGCGTATGCTGCGCCGCCCCAGGATCACGTCGTCAAACCGCATTCGCTCCCCCACATTCGAGGCCTCTGATAGCGCTGCGGCGCTCGGCGAACCAGCAACCTGAATTTTCCGCTTGAGCCGGCCCCTGGGGCAGGGATTCTTGCTGGGACCGTTCGAAGAAGGACCGGTTCGGTGAAACCCAACGTTTTTCAGGAAACAGCGGCGGCTGTGGCGCGACGCTTCGGCGTCAGCGTCAAGGCGCTCCGCGTTTACGAGCGGTTGGGGCTCATCAAGCCGGCGCGGACGGTTTCGGGCTGGCGCATCTACCGTCAACCCGAACTGGAGCGGCTCTCAGCAATTCTGGCGTTGAAGCAACTTGGCATGCCGCTGAAGCGGATCGGCGAGTTGTTGCGGGGCAAGGGCGCGCAGATCGGCGATCTGGCGGGCGCCCTGGCATTGCAGGAAGCCGCGCTCGAAGACGCCAAGGCAGAGAGCGAGCAGGCGCTCGCGCTGGTGCGCGCCGCGCGGGCGCGGCTCAAGGAGCGTCGCACGCTTTCTCCGGACGAATTGGGAAACCTCGTACGGAGCACACCAGTGACAGAGTTCAAATGGAACGACAAAATGGAGGCGTTGGCGCAAAAGCACTACACGCCCGAACAATTGCAGAATTTGCGCGCGCGCAAATTCACGACGGCGGAGCAGGAGCGCGTGAGCACGGCTTGGGCGAAGGTGTTCGCCGATCTCAATGCGCTGGGCGCGGACGCCGATCCGACTGCGCCGCAGGCGCTCGACGTCGGCCGTCGCGCGCGTGCGCTCATCGGTGAGTTCACGCAAGGCGATCCGGGGCTCTATCGCGCGGCGGGGGCGGTGAACCGCGAGGCGATGGCCGATCCGGAGTTGTCAAGGCAAATGCCGACGACGCAGGCCAATTGGCAATTCATGTGCCGCGTGTTCGAGGAATTGAAGGCGCGCGGCGAGACTTGAACTGGCGCGCCTGTTCCCCTGGGCAAGGTGAGGCGCAAACGGAGGTGTTCTGACGCACGCACTCCGCTTGCCGCCTCGCCGCGGTCGTGAAACAGTGACGCTCCCCTGGGCCGAGAAGGCCTGGGTAGACCCATAAGAAGCGGCGTCGCCGCTAGGGCGGCGCCCCAACCAAGGGAGCGTCCCCCATGCCTGAAAGCAAATCGGCCAACATCGTGAGGGCTATCGCCGTCGTCGGTCCGACCGGGGCGGGCAAGACGGCGTTGACGCAAGCTCTGGCATCGGCCGCCTCGGGCGGATCGGGCGCAGTCCCGACCGCGGCGGGCCAGTCCACCGAGACCACTTTCACCGCCATTGACTTTATGGGCGATCATTACGCGCTCATCGACACACCCGGCGCTATCGATTTCCTGGCCGATGCCGACACCGTATTGCCCGGCGTCGACCTCGCCATCGTGGTGGCCGACCCTGATCCCGAAAAGGCCTTGCTGCTGCAGCCCTTCATGCACGCGCTTGAGGTGCAGAACATCCCGCGGGCCCTGTTCATCAACAAGATCGATCAAGCGCGCGGCCGCATTCGCGATTTGCTGGAGGCGCTGCAGCCGATATCGAGCGTGCCGCTGGTGGCGCGCCAGATTCCGATCTGGGAAGGCGAGAAGGTCGGCGGCTTCGTCGATCTCGCGCTTGAGCGCGCCTACCATTACGAGCAGGGCAAGCCGTCGAAGATCATCGACATCCCTAAAGACCTCGCCGAGCGTGAGACGGAAGCGCGCTTCCACATGCTGGAACAGCTCGCCGATTTCGACGACGCGCTGATGGAAAAACTCCTCTCCGATGTGACGCCGGATCGTGACACGGTGTTCGCCGATCTGGTGCGCGAAACCCGCGAGGGCCTGATTGCGCCTGTCTTCTTCGGATCGACGGCGCAGGGGCACGGCGTGCGCCGCCTGCTCAAAGCGCTGCGGCACGATACGCCTCAACCGAAGTTTGCCGCCGACCGGCTGGGGCTAATGGGCGCTGGCGCCTACGTGATGAAGATTTCGCATGCAGGACAGGCGGGCAAGCTCGCCTACGCGCGCGTGCTCGGCAAGGCCATGTCGGATGCCGACACGATTACTCTGAGCAACGGCGCGAGCGCGCGGCCCGGCGCGCTCTTCAGTGTCAACGGGGCGCAGACCAAGAAAGTATCGTCGGCGCCGGAAGGCGATGTGGTGGCCTTGGGCAAGCTCGATCCGGTCGCCGCCGGCGACCTGCTGGGCCCGGCGAAGAAATCGCATCTCGACGCGCCCAAGCGCTACCCCGTGTACCAGCTCGCCATCGCCACCAAGGATCGCAAAGACGATGTGCGCCTCTCCGGCGCGCTGCAGAAGCTGGTTGAGGAAGATGCAGGGCTGCAGGTTCTGCACGATCAGACGACACATGAAATTCTGCTTTTGGGGCAGGGTGAGCCGCATCTGCGCGCGGTGCTCGACCGCTTGAAGAAGCGCTTCAACGTAGATGTCTCCACGGCGCGGCCATCGACGCCGTATAAAGAAACCATACGTAAGAGCGCTGAAAAGCGCGGGCGCCACAAGAAGCAGACCGGCGGCCACGGACAATTCGGCGATTGCGTCATCCAGGTGAAGCCGCAAGCACGCGGCAAGGGCTTCGAGTTCGTCGACAAGATCACCGGCGGCGCCATTCCGCGGCAGTGGATTCCGGCGGTGGAATCGGGTGTGCAGGACGCGATGACCAAGGGGCCGATCGGATTCCCGGTGGTCGACGTCTCCGTTACGCTGATCGACGGCTCGTACCACGCCGTCGATTCGAGCGAGCACTCGTTCCACGCCGCCGGCCGCATCGGCATGCACGAAGCGCTGGCCGAATGCGATCCGGTGATCCTGGAGCCGGTGGAGAAGCTCTCGATCTACACGCCGAGCACCGGCACGCCGAAGATCAATTCGGCGGTGTCGAGCCGTAACGGCCAGATCCTCGGCTTCGAGCCGCGCGAGGGATGGCCCGGCTGGGATCGTGTCGATTGCTACCTCCCGCACGCCGAGCGCCAGGATTTCATCATCGAGCTCCGCTCGGTGACGCAGGGCTTGGCCACGTTCGAAGCGCAGTTCGACCATATGGTGGAGATGAGCGGCCGGCGCGCGGAGGACGCCGCGAAGAAAGCGCAGCACAACGGCGCGAGCGCTTAAGCGGGTTGTCGTTGCGGGGCGCGGCGCAGCCGCGCTCCGCACTAGCGCAGCATCACGCCCGGATCGAACGCCAGCTTGCCGGGCAGACGCACGGTCGAGGTTTCGCGCTTGGTGATGGTGACGCCCGCGCAGCTGATGCTGCCGGCGCCTTTCACCTTTCCGAGGTCGCAGCCGACGATGGCGCCGTCGCGGATCTTCAAGACGGCGCTGGCGATGTTGAGGCCTATAGAGAGGTCGAACGGCAGCTTCACGCCGGTCGAGACGCCGTTGATGATGAGCTCCACCGAGGGCTGACGAGAGAGCGAGATGTCGTGCTCTTTGAGCGTGAAGTCGACGGTCTTGCCGGCCGGCGCGTTGCGGGCTTTGTCGAACTCGCGATAGGTGCTCCACGCATCCGCACAGAGATTGCTGAGCGGCGTATTCAGCAGATTCTTCGCGGTCCAGATCACCGCCTCTGCAGCAGCATCGCGCAGCGGCGCGGGGACTTCCCGGGCGCGGCCGATCTCGGGTGAACGCGCCAGCGCACGCGCGCTGGCTTTGGTCTTGTCCGGGTCGTCGAGGCCCAGGAAACCCGCGAGTGTTTCGTCGCCCATATCAGCGCGCTTTCACATTGAGCTGCAGCAATTGCCGTTCGACGCCGTCCGAGACGACTCGGGTGGCGACCTGCGCGGCGGTGGCGGCGTGCTTCTCCTGGTCACGCGCGTTCGTGCGCGGCCTGAAGAAGCTGCCCAGCAGGAGCAGGCCCGCCAGGATCGCAGCGCCGACGATCGCGTATTGGATCAGCGGCGAGACAGGTGCAGTCGGCGTGACCGGCGTGTCCGGCGACACCGTGGTGGTTGTCTCGACCTGCGGTGTTTGCGCTTCGGGCGCCGGCTCGGGCGCTGGCGGCGGGGAGACGATCACCTGGATCGACATGCGGCCCTGGTTGTCCTGCTGCTGATCGATGATGTCGTTCATCGCCACCAGTAGCCGGCCGTCGGCGGCGATGGGCTGGTCGTAATTCGCGCCGATCAAGAACGGCGCGCCGTTTTCACCGATCTTGCCGATGAGCGCGCCGATATTGGCGCCAGGCAGCAGCGCGCGTTCGTTGGTGAGGCCTGGATAGCCATCGGGCCCGGTGAATTGTGGGGCGACTTGAGCGGCGCGCAGATTTGCTTGCTGCCCGCGCATGGTCCACTGCCCCTGCGCCGTGATCTGCAGGCGACCGCCCGCGCGGAGGTTTTCCGCCGCGGGCGCCCACATCTGGTTGGCGGGGAAGACCGTGCTCGTTGTCACGGGCTGATCGGAGGCGGGTGTTGGTTGCGGCGCGGGCTCGGCGATCGGCGGCGCCTGTTGATATTGCTGCGCGCGCTGGGCGCGGAGCTGAGCATTCGGCGCCACTTGCTGTTGTTGCGCGGACGCAGGCGCGACGACCGCGCACAGCGCGGCGGCGACCAGAAGGCCTCGGAGCTTCGTCATGGCGTTTCCCCACCGCTTCGCGGCACGCGTTTCAGGCCACGCTATCGCAGATGGAGGCGGCTGGCGACGGGGAATTCGGGGCGTCGCGGCAGTCTCTCGTGGCGATTAGGCCGGGAAGAGCACCATCTGGGTCTGGATCACCAACGCGACCATTTTTCCCTCCGGCGTGCTGATGCGCGTTTGCCAGACGCTCGTACGCTTGCCGCGGTGGAGCGCCGTGCACTCACCCCGCAGCGTGAGGCCGACTTTCGAGCCGCCGAAGAAATTGGTTTTACTCTCGATGGTGGTGGTGCCGACGGCGCCTTCGGGCAGCGCCAGAAAGCCTGCAACGCCGCCCAAAGAATCTGCGAAGGCCATGGCTGCGCCGCCGTGCAGAATGCCGCCGGCGGTGCAGAGTTCTTCACGCACCACGAGTTCCGCGACGACGCGCTCGGGTGTCGCTTCGATGACATTGACTCCCATCAGCTTCGCAAACGGCATGGTGTCGGCGAGATTGCTCATGCTGCTTCCTTTGCTTTGGCCGTCAGCTTGCGCTCTTCATAGGCCACGTAAAGACAGGCCGCGACGATGAGGAGCGCACCTGCATAGATCTGCACCCGCGGCGTTTCGTGAAAGACGACATAGCCGATCACACTCGCCCACAGCAGTTCAGTGTAGTGGATGGGGGCAAGCTGCTGCGCCTCGGCCCCGGCATAAGCGCGCGCGATCAGATACATGAACACAGCCGCAAAGCCGCCCATGAGCAAGAAGCCCCACCAGTCGTTGAGATCGGGCGGGCGTGCGAACAGGAGGGTGGGCGCAACCAGCAGCAAGCCCGGCATCAGACTCGAAAGCAGGCCGACGATCGCGGGTCCGTCCTTTTGCGCACGGTCGCGCAGCATGACCATTGCGACGGAAAACATCACAGTAGAGTAGAGCACGGCGGCGACCCCGTAGCCGTGCAGCGGAGAAGTCTCCGCGCTCGGCGCGCCTTGGGTCGCCACGATAACCCCCGCGAAACCGATCAGCGCCGCGACGATGCTCGTCGGCCGAATGCTCTCGCCGATCATCACTTTGGCGATGAAAGGCACAATGAGCGGATAGATGAAGGAGAGCGTCACCGCTTCGGCCAGCGGCAGCACGGTCAGACCCCAGAAAAAGCCGACGCTGCAACTCGCCACCACGACGCCACGCCAGAAATGCGCCTTGAGCATGTCTCGCGTGATCGCGGGACGTCCGGCATGAAGCCAAGGAATGAGCGAGAAAACGCCGCCGAACAGGTAGCGGCCGAGCGTCACCAGCAGCACGCTGTTGCTGAGCGCCAGAAATTTGATCGTGCCGTCCATGCAGGAGCCGGCGGCGATGCCGGCGAGCAGGATCAAGGCTGGCGGCGGACCGCGCATAAAACAAAACTCCCCTCAGGCGGTCTGCCCGAGGGGAGTTCTGAGCGCAACGTCTCGTGCGTTACGGAGTCGTCGTGGCGGTCGAGGTGTCGCTGGTCGTGGCCGTCGACTGACCCGCATCCATCGCTTCGCCGGCTTCTTCGTTCGGGCCTTGGCCCATATCGGTTTGGCCCGTGGTTTGTTGTTCGTATTGCGTATCGGCTTGTTCGCCCTTTTCTTCATTCGGGCCTTGCGAGCAGGCGGCCATCAGACACGCGGCGGCGGCCGCGGCCAACAATGATTTCAACATACGAACTCTCCTGAATTGTCCCGTCCGAGACGGCGCTCGGTTGGAGCCGTCGGCAGCGTAAACGCGGCGGTAAGCAACACAGTTCCGCCGCGAGTTCCGCAGAGCGCGGAGTCAATAATGCAACGCCGGCGTATCGCTGTGCCGGCGCTGCTGCTGTGGGGCGAATTACGGATTGGTGCCGGAGCGCCCGTCGGTGGCGTCGCTCGCGGCGTCCGCGGGATCGTCGTTGGTGCGCCCGGTCGCTTCGTCGACGCTCTCGCCCGCGCGCTCAAGCGGACCATCGCCAAGATTTTCTTGACCTTGCGTCGCCTCCTCGATGGCGGAATCGGCATTCTCGCCGGCTTTTTCGGCGCTGCCGCCTTGACCGCACGCGGCCAGGCCGAGCATGGCGGCCGAAGCCACCGTGATCGCGATCGTTCTCAGCATGGAAACCCTCTCTCTGTTCCGGCAGGCATAACATTCCGGCCACGCGGATGGTTCCTTTGCGGGAACGCTCTGGTTCCCGCGTGCGAGCGGGCTATAAGCGGACAACGAGGAAGACGATGGCCCATCTCAGCGAAGACCAGCAATTGATTGTCGACACCGCGCGCGCGTATGCGCAGGAAAAGCTTCGCCCCAACGCGGCGCGTTGGGAGGAGGAGGGGCTCGACCGCGACGTCCTGAAGGAACTCGCCGGCCTCGGCTTCGCAGGCATCTATGTGCGCGAGGACGTCGGCGGTTCGGCGCTGTCGCGTCACGACGCGACGCTCGTATTCGAGGAACTCTCCCGCGGCTGCATTTCGACGGCGGCGTTCTTGACCATCCATAACATGTGCTCGTGGATGATCGACGCCTTCGCCGACGAGGAGCAGCGCCAGAAATGGTTGCCGAAACTTACGACGATGGAGACGATTGCGTCTTATTGCTTGACCGAGCCCGGCTCCGGGTCGGATGCGGCCGCGTTGCGCACGACGGCGAAGCCGGACGGCAACTCGCAATACGTGATCAACGGCTCGAAGGCGTTCATATCCGGCGCCGGCTTCTCCGATCTCTACGTTCTCATGTGCCGCACCGGCGACGCAGGACCGAAGGGAATCTCAACCGTTCTGGTCGAAAACGGGACGCCCGGCCTTTCGTTCGGAAAGAACGAAAACAAGATGGGGTGGCGCGCACAGCCGACGGCGATCGTCAATTTCGAGAACTGCAAGGTGCCGGTCGAGAACCGCATCGGCCCCGAAGGCGAGGGCTTCAAGTACGCCATGCGCGGTCTTGACGGCGGGCGGCTCAATGTAGCCGCCTGCGCGCTCGGGGGCGCGCAAGATGCGCTCGATCGCGCGACCCAATACGTGCAGGAACGCAAACAATTCGGCAAAGCGATCGTTGAGTTCCAGAACACGCAGTTCACGCTGGCGGACATGGCGACCGACCTCGCGGCGGCGCGCGCGCTTCTGCACCAGGCCGCCCAGAAGCTCGACGCGAAGGCGCCGGATGCGACCAAGTTCTGCGCCATGGCGAAGCGCTTCGTCACCGACACCGCGTTCAAGGTGGCCGACCAGGCGCTGCAGCTGCATGGCGGCTACGGCTATCTCGCGGATTACGAGGTCGAACGCATCGTTCGCGATCTCCGCGTGCACCGCATTCTGGAAGGCACCAACGAGATCATGCGGGTGATCATCGCGCGCGAGATGCTGAAGGCGTGAGCCGGCCGGTCCGCGCGGCGCTGAAGCGCGACTTCGAGGCGGTGCGCGAGGTCTTGCGGACGGTCTGGAATCCGGTTGGCGCCGAGGGTCTGCCTGAGGACGAATACGACGATTACGTCTGGCCAATCGTCGCCCTGCTGCGCCGGGGAGCGGACACGGACGCCCTCATGCGCCATTTTGCCGAAGTCGAAGCAATCTATTTCGGATCGACGACCTCAGGCGATAAGCGTAGGTCGGCTGTGGCGGCGCTGCTCGCCCTGGGGAGCGAGGCGGAGGGACCATGATCATTCGCGCAATGGGTTTGGGATTCGTGCTGTGGCTGATCTCGATGATCGTCTTCAGGTTCGCGGGTCACATGTTTTTCGAGCCGGGCAAAGAGCTGCTTCCGTTCGTCGCGACGCCGGTCATTGCCGGCATCGTCACCTTCATTTGCCTGAAGCTGCTGAAAGAGGCGCCCGGCGATGAGGCCGAGGCAGCGATCGGCCTGGCGCTGCCCGGCATGCTGCTGGACGCCGTCGTGGTGCACGAGTTCGATGTCGTGATGCCCTACATGAGTCCATCGATGGAGACACCGTTCGCCGCTTTGATGCTGCTGGCGTATGGCGCCGTGCTCTTCGTTGGGCTTTCGATGACGAAGCTCGCGCCGCAGGATGAGCGCGTATGAGGCGTCGCGACCTGCTGATCGCAGCGACAGTGCTAGGGGGTTGCGCGAACATGGGTGAGCAGGAATCCGAGCGCCCGGTTGTGATCGGCCATCGCGGCGCCAGCGGCGAGCGGCCGGAGCACACGCTCGCCTCATATCGCCTGGCGATACAGCAGGGCGCGGACTACATCGAGCCCGACTTGGTTATGACCAAGGATCACGTGCTGGTTTGTCGGCACGAGAATGAAATCGGCGGCACCACCGACGTTGGCGCACATCGCGAGTTCGCCGATCGCCGCAAGCAAAAGACGGTGGACGGCGTCACGGCGACGGGCTGGTGGGTGGAAGACTTCACGCTGGCCGAACTGAAGACTCTGCGCGCGAAAGAGCGTTTGCCGCAGCTCCGCCCCGGCAACGCCGCCTATGACGGTCAGGAGACGGTCCCCACTTTCGCGGAAGCATTGGCGCTTTCCCGGGAAGCTGGCGTCGGCATCTATCCGGAGCTGAAGCATCCGACTTTCCTGCGCGGAGAAGGGCTCGATCCTGTCCCGGCGTTCATCGATGCTGTGCGCGCAGGCGGCGGACAGGCCGCGGCGGACGCGATGTTCGTCCAGTGCTTCGAAGTCGGCGCCTTGCGCACGCTGGCGCAGATGTCGTCCATTCGCTGGCGCTGCATTCAGCTCATGTCCGCCGACGGCGGCCCTTTCGATCTGGCGCCCGGCGTCAGCTACCGGGACATGATTACCGGTCGCGGCTTGGATGCAGTCCGCGAGTACGCTGAAGGCATCGGAGTCGAGAAGGCGATGATCATTCCGCGCGACTCGGAGGGGCGCTCACAGACGCCGACGGGCCTCGTGCGCGACGCCCACATCGCGCGACTCAAAGTGCATGCATGGACCTTCCGCGCCGAGAATTATTTCCTGCCGGTCGAACTCCGGCGCGGCGACGTCAGCGCGCCCGACTATATGCGCCAGCATGGCGATCTCGACGCGGAGTTGCGCGCCTTCTATGCCGCCGGCGTGGACGGCGTGTTCTCGGATTTTCCGGGCATGGCGGTCGCCGCGCGTACCTAGGCCACGCGCCGTAGCATGTTGCGGTTCAGGATTGGTGTTTGCGCTTCGAGGATGTCCTTCTCCACGCGCGCGCGGGCTTCCTCGTCTCGGATCGCCAGCAGATGAATTTCGGCCGCCCCTAAATTCTGAGCGGCTTGCCACCATTCGTGACGCGCCAAGGTCTGCGAGAAGTCGTGCGTCTTGGCGATGAAGAGGCACACCGGGCCGCCCCATTCGTAAACGTTGGGCTCGTTCGGCTTCACGAACATGTAGACGCCGCCGACCGGCTCCCAGTCGCGCTGTGCGCGCGCGACGTCGAACTCGTACCAGCGATTGCTGGCGCCCTGCCAATTGTAGGTGTTCGCCGCCATCGGCGATCTCTCCATCTGCCCACAGTTGAAATTAGAGTGAGTCGCGGCAGCTGAAGAAAGGCTTACGGCGCGGGATCGATGGTCACGCTGTCGGCCGCTGCGGCCTCGAAATACGCCGGCCAAAAGCTTTGCAAAGCAGCGGCTTGACGCTCCGCATGATCCGGCCGGTCGATTGGAACGATGCGCAGGTCGACGCCCAATAAATCGGCGGGCCCGCTCGGGGTCTGCGCGCGCCAGGACGCAAAATTCGCATCCGAAACGTAAAGCGAGAAACCGCCCGGATCATGCTCCAGCAAATCGGACACCAGGATCAGCCGCCGCTGCGGAATCTGGGCGCCGAAATCCGGATCCGCCGCGACTGCGCGCAGGCCGGCCAGAATCGGCGACGCACGGTTCGGTCCGCCGGAGGCTGCGCTTCGCAGCGCGCGGTCAAGTGCGGAGGCGAAGTCTGCATCCCAGCGCTCTTGCGCGATGCGCGCGTTCTCGAACAGCGGATTAGCCATTTCGGGCGGCCGCGGCAGACATTTCGAAAAGAGAATCGTCGGCTCCTGCGGCCTGCGTGAGTTGAGCCGCATCAGCGTGATGCGGTCGTATTGATGCAGCCGCGAGCGCTCTTGCAGCATGACGGCCTGGAGCTTTCGCCGGTGTCGCGTTTCCAGCCGGTCGGTGGAATCCACCAGCACGATCGTATGCGCCGCGATGGGCCGGTCGGTGCGGCAAAGCGTGTCTGGATCGGTCGGCGGCGAACGCAGGAAGAGCGCCGCCGCCGCGAAGCCGCCCAAAACCAGCATCGCCGCCAAGATGAGAACGACGCCCAGGGCGTTTTGCCCGCGCGGTGTCCGCGCGGGGCGTCTCATGGACGGTCCGGCGCGCCGTCCAGGCGCCGTGTCGCATCCTCGAGTTCAAGCAGCAGGCTCTCCTGCGCCTGCACGGACTGCGCCTGCGCTTCAGCGAGTTTCGCGCGCGCGTCGTCGATCATCGCCGCCGCGGGTCCAAGCGCATCGAGGGAAGGGCCGGCGGCGGGCGGGGGCGCGCCGAAATAGGCGGGGGCGGGGCCGGTGCGCGCAGCTGCATTTTCCTGGCGGTAGAGTGCAATGGCCGCCGCCGCCGCGTCGTCGAGCGCGCGCGCTCTCGCATCGAGCGCTTCCATCTTGACCGCAGCGGCGTCGAACGCCTTGCTCATCGCCTCATACTCGGCCCGCATCTTTTCGAGCCGCGCGGAAAGCTGCGCCTTCGCCGCGTCGATCGGCGTTTCGAGCTCAAGACGCGCTTCGTTGCGGAAGTCCGACAGCGCATCGCCGGCAGCGCGCGCGGCGCGATCCATCTTGCCGTAATCCGGGTAGGGATCGTCGAACCCCGAATAGCCCTTGAGCGCGGCGAACACCCACACACCCGCGCCCAGCATCAAGAGGATGATCGCCTGCGGCGAATTGAGCTGCAGCAGGCTCCAGAGATGGAAGCTCGCGTCCGAGCCCATGTCGATCTGGCCGCCGGCAAGCGTCGCCAGCCGATCGCGCCAATCCGCCGCGAAAAGGTTGAGCATCAGCGCCAAGAATGCGAGCGCGGCGAATCCGGCTGCGCCGGCGGATTTGATCGCCAGCTTGGCGTGCTGCAGGTAGCGCAGACCCAAAAATCCGGCGAGGAAGCCCAGCGTCACGTTGGCGCCCGACAATCCGATTGCGGTGATGGCGCCGCCGAGCAGTCCCCGGCGATCGTCTTCCGCAAACAAGGCGGCGCTGAACATCGCCTCGAACACCGCGGCCGCGAACAGCAAACCAACCTGCAGCAGCGTTGAGCGCGGATAGACCGCGGCACGCCGCAGGCCGTGCGTGTGTTTGAACGCGTCCAACTCGTCGCGGCCCGTCGCCGCGCGCTGTGCGGCGTCGTTCCAATCGTGTGCAAGCCGGCCCGCCGCCTGCTTGAGCGCCAGCCGCGCCTCGAGTGCGGGCCCGGAGAAGTCCTGCGGCGTCGGCGCCAGCGCCCGCAGGCGCCGCTCAGCCTCTGCTTTCGCTTCGTTACGCACTTGGTCCACGCGCGCCCGTTCGCCGGCGACCGCCTCAACCACGGAGTGTTCGGCCGGTGAGAGATCGTCGCTGTCATTGCGCGGCAGGTTGCGGGCGGCGTCCTCGCGCGCGCGGCGGCGCAGCCCCAGCCGCTTGTCCAGCGCCTGCGCGCTCAGGCCTTGCGGCGGCTTCGCCGTGGTCAGTTTGCCCTGTGCGCCGTCCATGCCCAGGCTCCCGTCCGCACTAAAGCGCCAAAGCCGGTCTTCTCCAAGCAGAGGTTGAGGTCCATAACGGAATTGGGAGTACGGACTTGGCCGAACTGGACGAATTGCTTGGCATTGCGGTCGCCGCCGCGGCAGAGGCGGGCGCGGCGCTCAAGGCGCATCGCACCAAGTGGGCCGTGATCGAGGCCGAGCAGGGTCGCGAGGTCAAAATCGACGCCGACAAGAAGGCGGAGGCGCTGATCCTCACAGCCCTGGAGAAGCGGGCGCCCTTTCCCGTAATCTCTGAAGAGGCCGGGTGGGTCGGCGCCGAACGCAAGGGTTCCTTCGTTTGGGCAGTGGATCCATTGGACGGCAGCGTGAACTATCTGCGCGACTATCCACATTGCGCAGTTTCGATCGCGCTGTTGCGGGACGACGAGCCGGTGCTCGGCGTTGTGGATTGTTTCGTGCTGGGCGAGTGCTTTACCGGCGTCGTCGGCGAGGGCGCTTGGCTGAACGGCGCCCCGATGCGCGTATCGGATATCGCCGAGCCGGCGTCCGGCATTCTGCATACTGGGATACCAGCGCGGGCGAGCGCTGATTCAATGGCGAAATTTGAGAAACGGCTGAGCGCATGGCGCAAGGTCAGGATGATTGGTTCAGCTGCGACGGCGCTTGCGTATGTCGCCGCCGGCCGGGCCGAAGCGTACCGTGAGTCAGGCTCGATGATCTGGGATGTCGCGGCGGGCTGCGCCCTGGTGAAGGCTGCGGGCGGAGTCATCGAGATAAGTGGTCACGGATTGGACCATCCGCTCGAAGTTGCCGCAGGAAACGGCAAGTCGCCGTTGCCTGAATGAAACAGTGATCGCCGCGGCGACGGAACAACCTCAATTGTCCGTTAGGTAATCGGTAGAACACAGCTACTACAGGTCCAGGTGGTAGACAGGGTCCAAACCCTATTCCATTGAAGCGGCGCCAAGCGGCGGGTGAGGGAATGACGCTCGAAAACCGGAGCGCAACGCGGGGGACGGCGATCTCCAAGGAAGCGGTCCTGGCCGGCTCCGCCGCCGGCGTGCATCTGGCTCTGCAATCGCTGGATCGCTGGGCGCCCGCCGATCTCTCTGTGCGCGCGGCGGCCCTCGTAGGTGAGGGCGCTGCGTCCCTGCCGGTCGTGGCGCGATCGCCGACCTGGTCCGGGCTCGATTTTCAAACCGACACCATGTCGATCATCGTGCTGGTGGAGGCGCCGCCGACGCCGGAGAAGACCCGCGCGCTGCTGAAGCGGGCGGCTGACGCACGCAAGAAAGTGATGCTGCTCGAAGCCGGCAAGCTGCGTGCGCTGACCATCGGCGATCTGGTTGGTCGCCACTTGGGCGCCGTCGACCGCGAGCGCATTCGCAGCATCATCGCCGGCAAGCGCGTGCTGATCACAGGCGGGGGCGGCTCGATCGGGGCCGAACTCGCACGGCGCGTTTCAGACCTCGGCCCCGCGCGCCTGACCATCCTGGATTCTTCGGAATTCAATCTCTTTCGCATGGGCCACGAACTGCCGGATGCGAAGATCGTTCTGGCCGACGTGCGCGATGCGTACGCAGTGCAGCGCTGGCTCACGCGCGAGAAGCCGGACCTCGTTTTCCATGCGGCCGCCCTGAAGCAGGTGCCGCTGGTCGAAATGTTCCCGAGTGAAGGCGTGCTCACCAATGTCAGCGGTCTGAAGCACGTAGCAGAGACCTGCCAGGCGATCGGCGCGGACCTCATTTTCGTCTCCACCGATAAGGCCGTAGATCCCTCCGGAGTGATGGGCGCCTCGAAGCGCTTGGGCGAGGTTTACTGCCAAGCTATCGACCGCAAGGGCGGCAAGCGCGCCATTCCGGTGCGCCTCGGCAACGTGCTTGGGTCCGCGGGTTCGGTGACGCCGATCTTTGAGAGCCAGCTCGCCGCGGGCGGACCGCTCACCATCACCGATCCAGAAGTCACGCGCTTCTTCATCTCGATCCCGCAAGCTGCGGACGTCTTGCTGCAGGCCGCGGCCGTCGGCATCGGCGCAGAAGCGACGCGCGGTGCGGCGATGGTGATCGACATGGGCGAGGCGTTGCCGGTCGTCGAATTGGCGCGCGACATGATCCGGCTTGAGGGCCTTCGGCCGGACGTGGACGTGCCGATCACATTCGTGGGCCTTCGACCGGGCGAGAAGCTGCATGAGGCGCTGGTGGCCGCGAACGAACGCCGCGCGCCCGAGCCTGCGCCGGGCGTGATCGTTGCACATTCTGCGGCGCGGCAGCTCAGTGAACTCACGGAAGCCTTCGAGCGGCTGGCCGCGCTCGCACGCGAGGGCCGCGAAGAGGAAGCCGCGGTCGCGCTTTTCGCCGCCGTTAACGGCGCTCTGAAACTCGCGGCGGCGGAATAGGCGGACGCTAGTCCAGCGTGCGGCGAAAGCGGGCGAGAGCCAGCGCCGCCAGCACCAGCAAGATCAGAGACAGCGGCCAGAGATCGCCGAAAATGTCGGGGAAGCCCGCGCCCTTCAGCACGATCTCGCGCACGATGCGCAGGAAGTGCGTGATCGGCAGCGCCTCGCCGATCGCCTGCGCCCAGCCCGGCATGGCGCGGAACGGGAACATGAAGCCCGACAGCAGGATCGAGGGCAGGAAGATGAAAAACGTCATCTGCATCGCCTGCATCTGCGTGCGTGCGGCCGTCGAGATGAGATAGCCAAGCATGAGGTTGGCGAGAATGAAGAGCGTCACCGCCACCAGGAATGCGAACAGTGATCCGGTGAACGGGATGTGGAAGAGCAAAGTCGCCACGATCAACACGATCACGACCTGAATGGCGCCGACGCCGACATAGGGCGTTGTCTTGCCGATCATCACTTCCACCGGGCGCACCGGCGTCGCCAGCAGATTCTCCATGGTGCCGCGCTCGGTCTCGCGGGTGAGCGCGATCGAGGTGATCATCACCATGGTCATGGTGAGGATGACGCCGAGCAGCGCAGGCACGATGTTGAAGGAAGTCACGCCCGCGGGATTGTAGCGGCGATGCACCACGATTTCGTAAGGCGGCGGCGTAGGCGCAAGGAAGGCGAGCGAGCCCGTAAGATCGGGCGCAAACGCCTGTTGCGCCAAGCGTTCGACGCCGGCGATCACGCCGCCCGCCGCCGTCGGATCGCTGGCGTCGGCAGCAATCAATATCTGCGGTCGCTCACCGCGGACGAGGCGGCGCTCAAAGCCCTCCGGAATGGAGATGAGGAAGGTCGCCTCTCCCGAGCGCAGCATCGCGTCGCCTTCTTCGGCGCTGGTCGCGACGGCGACGATGTCGATGTAGGAGGAGGCGCGCAGGGTGGCCAGAAAGGCGCGCGTCATCGGACCGTCGTCGCGCATTTCGACCACGGCGGGGAGATGGCGCGGATCGTTGTTGATCGCATAGCCGAACAGCACCAGCTGCATGATCGGCATCATGATCATGATCGCAAATGTCGGCCGGTCGCGCCGCATCTGCACGAGCTCTTTCAGAAAGACCGCGAACACCCGCGACCAGGAGATGTCGAACAAGGTCACTGGAAATTGTCCGTGCTGCCAGACATCAGGTAGATGAAGATTTCTTCGAAGCCGGCGCTGATTTTTTCCGCCTTCAGATTGGAATGCGCGCGCGTCACATTTGCGACCGCGCGTTCGAGCGCGACTTCGTTCTTGCCGCACACGTGGATCTCGGCCCCGAAGCGCGCAACCAAGTCGACGCCGGGCGCATTCTTGAGTTCGAGTTCAACCGGGTGCAGCGGATGGCCGGCAATGCGCCAGCAGGCGAGGCCAATCTGTTTGGGAATATCGGCGGTGGAGGAATCGATCAGCTTCTTGCCGTAGGCGATGTAGGCGATGGAATCGCACTGCACGGCCTCGTCCATGTAGTGCGTGCTCACCAGAGTTGTGACGCCTTGCGCCGAATAGCGGCGAATCTGGTCCCAGAAGTCGCGCCGCGCCTTGGGATCGACACCGGCCGTGGGCTCGTCCAGCAGCAGCAATTCCGGTTCGTGGATCATGCAAGCCGCGAGCGCCAGCCGCTGCTTCCAGCCACCGGACAGTTTGCCCGCAAGCTGTTCCTGGCGTTCCGTCAGCCCGAGGTCTTCGAGCGCGCGGTCCACCCGCGCGGCGCGATTGTCGAGATGATAGAGGCGGGCGATGAATTCGAGATTCTCGCGGATCGAGAGGTCTTCGTAGAGCGAGAATTTCTGCGTCATGTAGCCGACGCGTTCCTTTATCTTCAGGCTTTCATTCAGCACGTCGAAGCCGAGCACGCGTCCGGCGCCGCTTTCCGGCTTCAAGAGTCCGCATACCATGCGAATGGTGGTCGTCTTGCCGGACCCGTTCGGTCCAAGGAATCCGTAGATGGCGCCACGCGGCACCTGCAAGTCGAAGTGATCGACGACCACGCGCCCGCCGAAGCTCTTGGTCAGATCCCTGACGTCGATGACGAGATCGTCACTCACGATCGCCGCCGCTGTCGACGATGCGCACATCCACCGGCGCGCCGGGACGGATCGCCGTCGGCGCATCGAAGCGCGCCTCCACCAGGAAGACCAGTTTCTCGCGCTGATCGAGGGAATAGATCACCGGCGGCGTGAACTCCGGCTCCTGCGCGACGAAGCTCACGCGCCCCTCGAATGCTTGTTCGCAACCATCGCAGCGCACGCTCACGCGCGCGCCCACCGGAAGCCGCGACAGCAGCGCTTGCGGCGCAAAGAAGCGCACCTTCATGTTTTCCGGCGCGAGCAGCGCCGCGACCGGCTGACCGGCAGGCACGACTTCGCCGGGCCGGTGATAGATTTGCTCGATTGTGCCGGCGAGGGGCGCGCGGCCCTGCGTATCTGACACGCGTTCGCTTGCGAGCCCGGCTTCCGAACCGGCGGCGGCGAGCTGGCGCTGCGCCTGGTCGACTCGCGCGTCGGCGGCGTTGCGTGCTTCTCGGTCCGCGTCCAGGCGGGCGCGAGCGAGAAAGCCCCGCCGGTAGAGTTCTTCGCTACGTGTGTAATTGGTTTGCGCTAGCCGCAGATCCGCCTGCGCCGCCTGCAGCGCTTCTGCGAGCGCGCTGCGCTGTGCTGCGGCGCTCTGTGCGCCATAAGTGAGACGCTGAGGATCGAGCCGGAAAACCTGCGCGCCGGCGGCGACGCGATCGCCTTCGCGCACCAGCAATTCGGCGACGACGCCTGTCTCTTGGCTGGCGATATAGACGTAATCGGCCTCGCCATAACCCTGCATGGCGTCGCTGGTCTGCTTCCCGCAAGCGGCAAGCAGCAAGAGGCTCGCAAACACAAAGCGCTTCATGCGCGTTTCTCCAGCCCTTCGAGCAGAAGATTGAGATGCTCTTCGACAAGCTTTGGCGGATCGCCGAGCACGCTCGGTCCGCGCATCACGTGCGTGTAGAAGGCCTCGAACAGCATTGGCCCGACAAACGCACGCACGGCGGCGCGCGGCTCGACCGCGCGAAACTTACCCTGCGCGATGCCGGCGACGATAAGGCTCTCGAGCGCTTGCTTGGCGAGATCGATGACGTGGGTGCGGTAGTAGTCGGCGAGATCGGGGAAACGCGCGGAGAGCCCGATCACCAGACGTGGCACCGCGAAAATCTTCGGGTCGGAGAAGCGCGTCGCCATCGCGGTGACGAGCATGCGCATGGCGAGCTTCGGATCGGCGGCGCCGGCCAGCGCGATCGATTGGGCGTTCTGCGCGATCGGGCTGATCTTGGCTTCGATCAGCGCTTTCAGAAGCGCTTCCTTGCTCTCGAAATAGAGGTAGACGCCAGCCTTCGAGAGGCCCGCGCGCTTGGCGATGTCCTCCATGCGGGCGGCGTCGAATCCCCGCTCGTCGAACTCGGCAAGCGCCGCTTCCAGGATTTCTTCAGGACGCGCTTCCGCCCGGCGTTTCCAGCGCGGCGCAGGCGGATTTCGCCTTTGCGGGGAGGAGCTTGCGGGCATGAAGGCAATATAACTGACTAGTCAGTTAGTTGCAAGCGGTATTCTGAGGGCTCGCTCTGATAGGCGGATAGATCACCCCTCCATCCCGGTTGGAGCGCGCGCCTTCAGGCGCGCTTCTCGTTGTTGCTGCAGGAAAAATGCGCGTCTGAAGCCGCGCGTTCGAACTTTCAATCCGACCGGCTTCACACCCGCCCCACCATGGCCGCGCCATGCAAGTCAAGTCGCTCATCCGCCTCAGCCCTCATCGCCGCGCCAGGCTCATCGCCTGGGCGCTGGCGATGCTGGCGTGGGTGCATGCGGCGTTCTTCCAAGATCGCATCATGACGCGCCGGCATTTGCGCAAGCGCGGGGGCTTTCTCTCGCTCGACCAGGTCGCGCGCGTCGTGACCCAACTCATCATCCTGCGCGCCGCCGAACGCGCGCGCCTCCATCGCCGCGGCAAGATCTCGTTCCACAAGCATGGCGTCGACTTGAGGCCGCGCCATTTGCGCCGCTCCGCCATCGGCGCGCGCATCCGCCGCGCGCTGAAGCATCGCGACGCCGGCCAGCGCATCGCGCGTCTCGCCGCCGCCCTGCGTGCGCTCGACGTGTGGGCGGCGCTCTTCGCCAGGCGCCTCGCGCGCCGTCTCACCAGGCTCTGGGCGATCGCCGCGCAGCCGTCCGCCGCCGAGCCGCTCGCCGCCAGCGTCGCGCGTACGCCCTGCGTCGCCGACACGTCCTAAGCCCAAGCCACAAACCGCGGCGCTTTTTCTCGCTGCGACGAAGCCCGCTTCGCCGCAGGCGTCCGCGCGCGCCGAGCGGGCCGACAAACACGCCCTGCACGTTAGGCGCTCAGTTCGCCCATCGTGCGCGCGCTTGTTTCGCCAGATGGCGACAGATCAGTCGACCCAGTCCTTTTTGAGCCGGAAGGCGGCGATCAGCGCCAGCACGGCTGCGGCGACGTAGAAGCCGGCGCCATAGAGGATCGAGTAGCGCAGCGAGTCTTCGCCATATTGCGCATGCAGCATGACGCTGAGCTGACCCAGCAGATACGTGCCAAGGCCAATGCCGATCAGATTGTTGATGAAGAGGAACGCAGCCGACGATGTCGTGCGCATATTCGCCGGCGCCATGTGCTGGAAGGCGGTGATGATCGGGCCTAGCCACACCAGCCCGAGCGCGGTCGGCACGAGGAAGAGCGCGAAGGCGAGGGCGGGCGAGTTGGAGAGAAGCCCCATGGCGAAGAACGGGGCTGCGAGAATCCACGCCGCGGCGGGCACGAGCGCGAACATCGCTTTGCGTTTGCCGCCGAGTTTGTCGCCCAGGAGGCCGCCGAGCCAAACGCCGATAACGCCGCCAACGAGCAGGATGGCGGAATAGAAGAACGCGGCTTGCTGCAGGTCGAAGTGATAGGAGCGCTGCAAGAAGCTCGGGATCCAGAAAAACGAGCCGTAGCCCATGATGGACGAGCACGACGCGCCGAACGAGAGCAGCCAGAAGCTCGGCTTCTTCATCACGACGCCGAGCGCCTCGAAGAAACCGGCCTTGGCTTGCGCTTCGGGCTTGGCATCGAGGCCGCCGCGCACAGGCTCGCGCACGAACGCGCGGAAGATCGGCGCGATGATGAGCCCGGCGACGCCGACGACGATGAATGCGACGCGCCAATCCACCAGAGTCGCGACAATGCCGCCGAGCGCGATGCCGGCGGCGCTGCCGATCGGAATACCGAACGAATACACCGCCAGCGCACGCGCGCGCTCTTTCGGTGGGAAGTAATCCGAGATCAGTGAATAGGCCGGGGCCACGCCGCCGGCTTCGCCGACGCCAACGCCCATGCGGGCCAGGAAGAGTTGGCCAAACGTCGTCGTGAAGCCGCAGAGCGCGGTGAAGCCGCTCCACAGAGTCAGCGCGATGGTCATGATCCAGGTGCGGCTCCAGCGGTCTGCGAGCCAGGCCACCGGAATGCCGAGCCCGGTATAAAGCATCGCAAACGCGAGCCCGCCCAGGAGGCCCATCTGCGCGTCATCGATGTGGAGCGTCTCCTGGATCGGATGCGCCAGGATGCCGATGATCTGCCGGTCGATGAAATTGAAGGTGTAGACGAGGAAGAGAAGCCCAAGCACCGCATAGCGATTCGCGGGCGCGCTGGCGGTTTGCGCTTCGGTCATGTTTGTTGCGCCCATAAAAAAGCGGCGGCGTGGAGTTTGGGCCCCACGCCGCCGCAGCCGAGGAGGATCAGAAGCGGACTTCGATCACGCCGGTAATGGTGCGCGGCGGGCCGTAGAAGCCGATGATCGAGTTGCCGAAGGTCGCGCCCGGGAAGTTGTAGCCGCCGACGCGGTACTCTTCATCGCCGAGGTTCTGACCGTGCACGCCAAGGCGGATGCGGTCGTTCTCGGAGGTCCAGGTGAGCGAGGCGTTGTAGAGCCAGTACGCGCTCTGATCGATCAGCGGCGTCGCGAACTCGAACATGGTCGAGTCGCCGCGATAGGCGGCTGACGGGGTGAAGGCCAGCGTGCCGCCCGCCAGCGGATGCATCCAGGTCAGCGAGAACGAGCCGGTCCAATCCGGCGTGTTCTGGAAGTTGGCGCTGTCCGAGAAATCGGCGGGGATCGTGGTTGGCGGCGGCGCCGGGTTCAGCACCGTGGTCAGGTATTCGTCGAAATTGCCGTCGATGTAGCCGATGGCGAAGTTCGCAGTGAGGCTGTCGGTCAGAAACACGCGGCCTTCGATCTCGACGCCTTCGAGCTGCGCTTGCGCCGCGTTGTCGACGAAGGAGGCGATGCCGCCCAGGGTGGTCGGCTCCTGGCGGGTGATCTGCATGTCCGAGTAATCGGAATGGAAGATCGCGCCGTTGATCATCGCGCGGCCTTGCCACAGCTGCGTGTGGAAGCCGATTTCGTAGGTGTCGACGAATTCCGGATCGTAGCCGTTCACGGTGTTCGGCGTGAACACCGCGTCGCCGCGCATGTCGAAGCCGCCGGATTTGAAGCCGCGGCCGTAAGACGCGTAGAGCGTGATGTCGTCCGAAGGCTCCCAGGTGATCGAAGCGCGCGGCGTGAACTCTTCGAACGTGGCTTCGTTCGTGTAGTTCGTGCGCACAAGGCCCGGGACTGCCGCGGCGTTGCCGAAGAACGGGCTGCGGATGCCGGTGAAGTTCTGGCGATAGACTGTGCCTTCCTTCTCGTCGCGGGTCCAGCGGCCGCCCACGCTGATCGCCCACTGATCCGAGAGATCGAAGCTCACGTCGCCGAAGACGGCGAGTGAGGTGGTGTCGACGCGGCCCTGGGTGAAGATGGTGGTGTTGAGGCCGCCGAGAACCGTGTCGAACGCCCCTTCGGCCATGCCGTCGAGATAGAAGACGCCGAACGTGCCTTGCACGCGATCGGCCTCCACCAGCAGCTGGAATTCCTGCGTGAACTGGTCGTCCTTGTAGTGAGCAGGGACATCCAGGGTCGGGAACTCGGTGCCGTCGAAGTCGATGGTGCCGTCGGTTTGACCGCGGCGCGCCGCCGTGATGGAGCGCAGCGTCAGCACGTCGTTGATCTCATAATCGATGTGCAGCGACTCGCCGCGCGTCTCGACGTGGTTGTCGTCGCCCGCGCCGGCGCGCGTATCATAGATGCCCGGGAGGACGTCGTAGGATGTGCCGCCGGCAGGGAAGCTGGCTTCACGGTGACCGTTGTTCGGGTTCGAGTCGTCGTCGACCGCATCGGCCGAGAAGCGGATCGAGAGCTGATCGGTCGGCGTCCATTGCAGGCTGAAGCGCGCAGCGTCGACGTCCTTGTTGTATTGATCCGCGCCGGTGACCAGGTTGCGGCCGTAGCCTTCGCGCGAATAGAGCGCGAGCGCGCCGCCGATCACCAAGTTCTCGCTCAGCGGCACGGAGCCAGAGAGAATGGTGTCGAGCTGGTTGTAGCTACCGTACTGCACGCGCGCATTCAGGTGCCACTGGTCCGGATCGAGATCGCGCGTCACGTAACGGATGGCGCCGCCGATCGTGTTGCGGCCGTAGAGCGTGCCTTGCGGGCCGCGCAGCACTTCGATGCGCTGGATGTCGAAGATGTCGAGCACCGCGGCTTGCGGGCGGGCGACATAAACGTCGTCCACATAAAGCCCGACGCCTGGCTCGAAGCCCCACAGCGGATCCTGTTGGCCGACGCCGCGAATGAAGGCGATCAGGGTCGAGTTGGAACCGCGCGCGACCTGCACGGTGGCGTTCGGCGTGGTTTGCTGCAGCACCGTCAGCGTCTGGGCGCCGCGTTGATCGAGTTCTTCAGCCGTCTCGACCGAGATGGAGATCGGAACGTCTTGCAGGTTTTCCTCGCGCCGACGCGCGGTGACCACGATCTCCTCTTCCGCGGAGGCGCTGGCTTCACCGCTGTCTTGTGCATAAGCCGGTGCGCACAGAGCCATCGGCGCCATGGCGACGCCGGCGAGCAGAAGCGCTAAACGCGCCGGATCAAACCGTTTCATGGAGTTCCTCCCCTCGACAGATCGGGCCGCCGCGACGCGCGGGCGAATGCCTCGACGATTTCAAAAAACGCGTCCGGCGTTTCGAGATGCGGGACGTGGCCCGCGCCGGACAGGACGATGCGCTGGCCTTTCGGCGCAGCGTTGGCCACGAATTCGGTTGCGCCGTCGGGATAGATGACGCTGTCAGCGCCGTGGATGACGAGCATCGGCGCTGAGATTTTGGTGAGAGCGGCGCGGCAATCCTGCGCGGCCATGGATGACCAGAACGCAGCCATGGCGCCGGGTTCTGCGGCCGACATTTCGGCTTGCGTCCAGTCGATGAGTTTGGCGCTGGCGTCGCGCGCAAACATGCGCCGCGCAAAGCGTGCGACGTAGGCGGGCCAGCCTGCGCGTATTTCGGCGACTGTGTCGGCGACGTCATCGGCGCCGTAGCCGCCGGAAAGGCCGAACGCCCAACTCGCGTCGTTCGCCAGTCGCGGCCCCATTTCCTCGACGATGATCGCGCTCAGGCGGCCGTCGAGTTTCGGTGCGGCGCGCCAGAGCGCCATTGCGCCCATCGACCACCCGAGCGCGGCAACGTCCTTCAGTTCGAGCGCCGCGCAGAATTCTGCGATATCCTCGGCGAGCGTCTCGATGGTGAGGGGAGCGCTGCCTTGTTCGGAGCCGGGGTGACCGCGGAAAGTCGGCGAGAGGACCCGGTTGGTGCGCGCCAGCTGCGCCGAGAGGTCCTTGAAGAAGCCATTGTGGGTGGCCCAGCCGTGAAGCAGGAGCATCACTGGGCCCGCGCCTTCGTCGGCGTAGGCCATGGCCGCCCCATCCCTCAGGCCGAAGACCGGCATCCCTCGTTTCCCCCGGATCGGCCGCTTCCGGGCCGATTTTTCCTTGTCTTGCCTCCACCTTTATCGGAAACTTGAAACATGAGTCAACATTCAGGTTCTGGGGGTGAGGCGGTTGAGGCCGTTTCGGAAGCGCCCGCTGAAGAGCGCGCCGGCCCCAAAACCGAGCGCGGCCGGCGCACGCTGAGGCGGCTCCTGGACGCGGCGGCGGAGGAGTTTGGCGCGCGCGGCTACCATGAGACCGCAATCAGCAACATCACGACGCGGGCAGGCGTCGGGCTCGGCACATTCTACGTCTACTTCAAATCGAAGGAGGAAGTGTTCCGCGCGCTGGTCGCCGACATGGGCCTGCGCACCCGGCATGCGCTGAGCGAGAGCGTCAAGGACGCCGCCAACCGCCTTGAAGCGGAGCGGCTCGGCATCAAGGCGTACCTGGACTTCGTGCGCACGCATAAGGCGCTCTACCGCGTCGTCATGGAGGCGCAGTTCGTAGCTCCGGAAGCCTACCGTGACTATTATCGCACGTTCTCGGCCGCGTATCGCCAGCAGCTTGCGCAGGCCGCAGGGCGCGGCGAAATCAGCAAGGGACAAGACGATGAGGTGCGTGTGTGGGCGCTGATGGGCGCCTCGACGTTCCTCGGTCTCCGTTATGGAATTTGGGAAGACGAAGCTGACGTGACCTCGATCGCGGAGGCTGCGGCGGATCTCATGATCAATGGTCTCGCGCCACGCGCGAAGAAGAACGGCGACGCTTCGTAAGAAGGCGCGCCTGATGAAGGGGAGTGGTGAATGGGTGTCGACCTGGTCGACATCACCGCGAAGAGGGCGGCGCTGACGCCCGCGCGCATCGCGTTCGAAGACGCGTTGAGCGGACGAACGCTGACCTACGCGCAATTGAACGACCGGGCCTCGCGGGCCGCGGGCGTGCTGGCGCGCTTCGGCGTTGGGCGTGAAGACCGCGTCGCCATACTCTGCCGCAACCGCATCGAGTATTTCGAGATTCTCTTCGCGTGCGCGAAGCTCGGCGCGATTTTGGCCCCGCTGAACTGGCGTTCTCCCGCGGCTGAGTTGGCGCCGCTGTTGGACGATTGTACGCCGAAGCTGCTGATTTTTGGGGCTGAGGACGCGTCGTGCGCATTGGCGCTGAAGCGGCCGGATTTGGCCGTGTTGGCGTTAGACCAAAATTACGAGCCGCTCCTCTCAGGCGCCGAGCCACTGATTACCGATCTGCGCTGGGCGGCGGATGCGATCTGGACCCTAATGTACACGTCCGGCACCACAGGCGTGCCGAAAGCCGTCATTCAGACCGTGCAGATGTCGCTCATCAACCACGTGCACGTGACCCAGGCCTTCGGGGTGCAGGAAAGTACGCGCTCGCTCAATTTCCTGCCGCTCTTTCACACAGCCGGCATCCAGCTCATCACGCTGCCGACGGTTATCGCCGGCGGTACGACCATTGTGCTGCCGGGCTTCGACGTCGAGCGCGCCATCGATATCGTGCCAAGCCTCGACGTCTTCTTCGGCGTACCGGCGGTCTACCAGCAGCTCGCACTGCATCCGCGTTTCGCGACCTCAGACTTCTCGCGTGTGCGCTCATGGGGCTGTGGCGGCGCACCTTTGCCGGATGCTCTGGTGGAGACCTACGCGGCCAAGAGCGTGCGCGTATTCAACGGCTACGGTCTGACCGAGACCGGGCCCACCGCATTCGTCGGAGATCCGACGACGCCGATCGGCTCTGTGGGCAAGCCGCAGATGTTGCTCGAGGCGCGGTTGGTCGATGCGCAGGGCGAGGATGTCGCCGTTGGCGAGCAAGGTGAGTTCTGGCTGCGCGGTCCCGGCGTCACGCCGGGCTATTGGCGCCGCCCGGAAGAAAATGCGCGCACGCTCACGCGCGACGGCTGGCTGAAGACCGGGGACATCGGCCGTCAAGACGCGAACGGGCACTACTACGTCGCCGGGCGGATCAAGGAGATGTTCATATCGGGCGGCGAGAACGTTTTTCCCGCCGAAGTCGAGAACGTGCTCGCGCGCCATCCAGCCGTGCTGGAGGCGGCGGTTGTGGGCGTCGCTGACGAAAAGTGGGGCGAGGTCGGGCACGCGTTCGTGGCGCTGCGGCCCGACGCAGCACGGCCGAGCGACGTCGAACTCACCCAGTTTTGCCGCGCAAACTTGGCCGGTTACAAAACGCCGCGTAGTTTTACTTTCGTCGAGGATTTTCCGCGCACCGCAGCGGGGAAAATCCGCAAGCATCTACTCGTGCCGGAGGCGTCTGCGCGGGCGCGCTAGAACCGCGTCCAGTCCGGGTGGTTTCTGCAACCTGTGACCGGGGTCTCGGCCCCGGCATCGCCCCGAAAGGCGATGCGGTTCCGCTCAGCCGCTATTCAGCCTCCGAGGCGCCAACTCCAACCGCGCGAATTTATGTGCCGGACTGGCGCTAGTCGTGGAAAAGCGCTGCGGCCGGCCCTAAGCTAGGTGCGCTGGACCACGGGGGAATGTGGCTGTGACTGACGAGCGGACTATCCGGTTGGCGTCGATCGTCGCGATCGATGTCGTCGGCTTTTCGACCATGTCGGAGCGCGATCAGCGCGCCACGGCGCGCAAGATCGAAAACCTGCGCGCGCGGATCGACCAATGCGCCACCGCCAACGGCGGGCGCCTGTTCAACACCGCAGGCGACGGCTTCATGCTGGAGTTCAGCTCCGCAGGTTCGGCGCTCGGCGCAATCCAGGACATTCTCGACAAACGCGCCAAGGGCGAGCCTAAGATTCGTGTCGGCGCGCATGTGGGCGACGTCGTGGTTACCGCGACCAACGATCTCTTGGGGCACGGCGTCAACGTCGCCGCGCGCCTGCAGGCGCTCGCAGAGCCGGGCACGGCGCTGGTCTCGGCCGAATTCCGTTCAATGGCGCGGTCCTCGCCGACGGCGGCGTTCCAGTCCAAGGGGCGCCAGCCGCTCGATAACATCGAACAGAAGGTTCAGACCTTCGAGATCCTCTCAAAGCGTCAGAAGTTCGCGCGTTCGGCGCGGCGCTTCGGCTGGGGTGTCGGCGCTGTCGCGGCGCTGGCGGTCGTGATCTTTTTCGCGCCGATGGGCATCCGCCTTGCGCAGGAGAGCTTCAACCTGCGCCAGGCTTCAGCCACACAAGCGACAGCGACGACCGCTCAACCCGAGCCCGTTTACGAACAAGCAGCGAGCACGCCGGAGACGCCGCAATTCACGCCCGGACAAACCTTTCGGGACTGTGCGACGTGTCCGGAGATGGTTGTGCTCCCGGGCGGTCTCTTCACCATGGGCTCTCCCGCCGCCGAAGCGGGGCGAGGCCGCGACGAAGGTCCGCAACGCGAAGTGTCGATCGGCGCGTTTGCGATCAGCAAGTACGAAGTGACTTTCTCGCAGTGGGATGCGTGCCTGGCCGCCAGCGCCTGCAACGGTTTTTCGCCCGCCGATTTCGGCTGGGGCCGCGGCGATCGCCCGGTCGTCGGCGTCTCGTGGGAGGACGCGCAGGCCTACCTGGATTGGCTGAACAGCCAGGCGGGCGGTCTCCACTATCGTCTCGTCACTGAGGCCGAGTGGGAATATGCGGCGCGCGCCGGCGGCGCGACGCCGTACCCGACAGGCAACCGCATCAGCGCGCAGCAGGCGACGTTCCAGCGGGCGCGCACGACGCCGGTCGGCGATCATGACGCCAACGCTTTCGGCGTTTACGACCTCACGGGGAACGTCTCGGAATGGGTCGAGGACTGCTATGTCGCGAACTACCAGTCGGCGCCGATCGACGGCGCGGCGGTGCAGCCCGATGTGTGTACCCGCCGCGTCTATCGCGGCGGCAGCTTCGCGGATCGCGTGCAGGGCATGCGCGTCGCCTTGCGGCATGCCGCAAGCCCGAGCCAGCGTCCGGCGGGCGTCGGCTTCCGTGTCGCACGCACGCTGAACTGACGCGTCGTTCGTCGCAAAAGACCATTCTCCCAGGCAGTGTGTGACCTGGGGCACAGACAAATGCGCGTCCGCATGCGCTGTAGCGCGTGAGGGAGGCCCATCGTGACCGTCGACACCGCGAGCGCGGCATGAGCGCGCGCTTCTTCCTGGCGCAGATTTCCGACACCCACCTGCGCGCCGACGACGGCGGCGTAGCGGCAGCGCAGTTGCGCAAGGCGCTGTCACAGGCGGCGGAGTATCGCTGCGATGCGATCCTGCTGACCGGCGATCTCGCCAATGACGAGCGACCGGAAGAATACGCCGCGCTCGCCGAAGTCATCGCCAATCCGCCGGCGCCGCTTTTTCTTATGCCGGGCAATCACGACGATCGCGCGCGCATTCGAGAGGCCTTCCCGCGGCACACCTATCTGCCGCGCGAGGGCCCGCTCTCCTACACGGTCGAAGATTTTCCGGTGCGGCTGGTGGCCGTCGATCAAACCGTCCCGGGCGAGACGCATGGGCTCTTCACCGAACAACAGGCGCGCTGGCTCGACAAGGCGCTGTCCAAGCATCGCAAGAAGCCAGCATTGGTGGCGCTTCACCACCCGCCGTTCCTCACTCACGACCTGCTGTTCGATAAAATCGGACTGATGGAGCCGAGGCGGTTCGAGAAGGTGATAGCGCACCATCCCCAGGTGACGCGGATCATCTGCGGCCACCACCACCGCGTGGCGGTAGGCCAGGTCGCCCACGCCCCGGTCGTGGTCGCGCCCTCGACGTCGTGGGTCTACGGACTGGCGACCGGTTCAGGTCAGGAAATCGCGCCACGCACCGCTGAACAGCCTGGCTGGATGCTGCATGCGTGGGTGGAAGGCTCTGGTTTCGCTTCACATTTCCTGGGGCTGTAAGCGTCATCTTCGCGGCGGGAGCCGCGAAAAAAGTTTCTGCCGTCGCCGGAACAGATCGGCGAACCGACACGTTCTATACCCGGCGCCGACCTACTCCCCCCGCCCAGGCGCCACCGCAGCACGGGCCCGATCCCTTGGATCGGGCCCAACTGCTGTTCGGGTTCCCGATCCTCACGGACGCGCCACGCGCGTTTGAATCGGCGCCTGGAAAGCGATGCCGGCGAGGGGTGAAGCTATCCGACTGCACCCACGCCGACACCGCCCCCAGCGACCAACTCCCGACTTCATCCGGCCCCCATCGCCGTTGAGCAACATTGCGGGTATTCAAGGACGCGCGCAAGAACGCATTGCTTGCCTGTAAGGCTTGTACATCTTGTTCGAAAATGTTTCCGGAAAGTTTCGGCAGATTAGTCACACATCTGCATTACAAGTGTCGCCATTCCTTATTTGGGCATTGACGGTACGGGCCCTTCCGGGCGAGTTTCGCGCCAATCCGACTGCATGCATTTTTCTTCAAGGCTCAGAAATGAGGAAGTGCATCTATGCCCCCACCGATTGTTTGCATTGATGTGAAAGAGTGCGCCCGTGTCATTGTCGACACCTATTCGGCGCCTCGGACCAAGCGCCTTCGCGCCGAACTCGAAACCACAATTCTCTTTCTCTATCCGGAGGATGCCCGCGACGCGCAGGCTGGTCTGACCCGTCTTCAGCGCGAGGAGCATCGCCAGCGTTTTCGGTCGACGTTCTATGTCGACTTCGAGGGCGATGGCTTCGTACTGAAATTCATACGCAAGAGCGGCTGCTGGGCGCTGTTCGCCGGCGCGTCGCTGCCGCCAGACGACGACGGCGGCGACGAGACCGACGAGATATTCGGCGACGAGGATGGCGGCGGCTACGACGCCCTGCAGCGAAATCTTGATAGCGGCGGCGACACCGCCACCGCCGCTATCGTGATCATTACGCTGGATGAACTGATATCACGCAAGGAGATGGCGGAACTTTCTGACCAGCGTTTGCGGCCCGCTGCGCGAAGCGGCGCGCCCCTCCCGCGGCGCCGTTTTTTGGCCGCGATGGGTCTTCAGGGTTTGCTGGCGCGGGCGGCGGAGCTTTGGGCGAAGCTCAACAGCAGGAGTAGGACTCTTGTACGAACTGAACAGGCCGCCGCCCAAACCGTTTCCGATACGTCATGGCAGGCTCGGCCACTCGAAGCTGCAATCCCAGCAGAGTTAAGCGGTATTGACGAAACCGGTTTCGAGCTCGTTTCCGAACCTGTACAAGTTGGGCCGCATTTACTTAGCCTTCGCACTTGGCGGAGAAAATCTCCGGAGACTCGGCGACAACGCCGCCCGCTCTTCGGCAAGAAGACGCACAACAAACGGTTGCAATTATGAGATCAGTCAAGGAGCTGCGGAAGCGTGAAGCCGATCGCGCCGACAAGAAGGCGCGCATCTACTCCACCTCCGAAGGCCGTGCAAACTTCGCGGAAGCGCTGGAATCCGCGCAGTTGGAAAACGCCGTGATCGGGTTCGACCGCTACGGCAGGCCGCTCGCAGCCCTTGTGTCGATCGATGCGGTGCGCATGCTTGCGAACCAGCACGAGGACGTGGAGCCGGCCGTGCGCGAGAAAATAACGCGCATGGCCAAGCTCTTCCTCCACAACGTTCCTGCGAAGAGCGTGCTTGCGCGTCCCTCGCGCAAGCCGCCGCCGGCGAAGAAGAAGGCGGCGAAGGCGGTCAAGGTAACTCGTCGCTCGAAGTAGGGCCTACGACCACACCACGGTCATGTTCGCGGCGACCCGTTCCCAGGCTAGGTCAGCACCGCTCAGGTTGAATTCTGTAAATGTCTACGACGGCGCCAGTGTCGGCGTCGCGCCAGACGATGCCGCTCGGCGCGTACTCCGGCGGGTAGAGCAGGATGCGATCCCAGTCTTCTTCCCAGGTGTCCCAACGCGGTTGCGCGTCGCCGTTGGCGTCGATCTCATCACACGCGAAACGCCAGCCGACCGCCTCATCCCGGATGTGAAGCCGACGCCTGGGCGGGCCTTCGCTCTCGGCGACGAACACGAATTGCGGATCACGACGCGGCGCGTACGTAACGGCTGCGCCCAGTTCGGTCTCTGAAAGGTCGGGGAAGCGGCGCCTGATATCCACCGCGGTAACGCCGGGGCCGCTCCAATACGCCTTTATTTCAGCCACCGTGAATGATGTGCCCTCGACATGCGGGGCGCCGTCGAATTTGCCGGGGTCGCAGACGATCGGGCGCACGCGCACCTCAGAACACAACCACGCTGCGGATGCTCTCGCCCTTGTGCATCAGCTCGAACGCATCGTTGATGCGCTCCAACGGCAGCGTGTGTGTGATCATCGGGTCGATCTCGATTTTGCCGTCCATGTACCAGTCGACGATCTTCGGCGTGTCGGTGCGCCCGCGGGCGCCGCCGAAGGCGGTGCCGCGCCAGACGCGGCCGGTGACCAGCTGGAAGGGGCGGGTGGCGATCTCCTTGCCGGCTTCGGCCACGCCGATGATGATGCTCTCGCCCCAGCCGCGGTGGCAGCTTTCCAGCGCCTGGCGCATCACCTGCGTGTTGCCGGTGGCGTCGAACGTGTAATCGGCGCCGCCGCCGGTGAGTTCGACGAGGTGTGCGACCAGATCTCCGTTCACGTCTTTCGGATTGACGAAATGGGTCATGCCGAAGCGCTTGCCCCATTCCTCGCGCGCCGGATTGATGTCGACACCGACGATCATGTTGGCGCCGACGAGCTTCAGGCCTTGGATCACGTTCAAGCCGATGCCGCCGAGGCCGAACACGATGCAGTTCGCGCCGGCCTCCACCTTCGCCGTGTTGATCACCGCGCCAACGCCCGTCGTCACGCCGCAGCCGATGTAACAAGCCTTGTCGAACGGCGCGTCCTTGCGGATCTTCGCCACTGCGATCTCCGGCAGCACGGTGTAATTCGAGAACGTGGAGCAGCCCATGTAGTGCAGCACCGGCTTGCCCTTGTAGGAGAAGCGCGAGCTGCCGTCGGGCATCAGGCCCTTGCCCTGCGTGGCGCGGATGGCGGTGCAGAGATTGGTCTTGCGCGAGAGGCAGCTTTTGCATTGCCGGCACTCCGGCGTGTAGAGCGGGATCACGTGATCGCCGACGGCGACGCTGGTCACGCCCGCACCGACCTCGCGCACAATGCCCGCGCCTTCATGGCCGAGAATGGCCGGCCAAGCCGCTTCGCTGTCGAAGCCATCCAGCGTGTAGGCGTCGGTGTGGCAGACGCCCGTCGCCTTGATTTCGACCAGCACTTCGCCCGCCTTCGGGCCCTCCAGGTCCAACTCGACGATTTCGAGCGGTTGCTTGGCGGCGAAGGCGACGGCGGCGCGGGTTTTCATGAACGGTGCTCCAAATTTCGCCACGCTTATAGCGCGAAACCGGGCGCCCAAAAGGGCCGCCCCAAGGCGGCTTGGGCGCCACGGATCGTTGCCCGAGGCGCTGGGCGGGGATAGAGACTGACCCGCGCAGGGGATGTCGTTCGGGTGGTGGTGCTGAACATGAAGCGAGCAATTGCAGTCGCGGTCGTCTTGATGGCCGCGAGCGCGGCGTCGGCGCAGGAGCAGACAGCGACGCCTCCGCCTGCGGAACAGCAGGGCGTCAACGTCGTCCAGCAACAGATTGCGCAGCTGGGTGAGTTCTGCGGCGTCTTCAAAAACACAGACGCAGAGCACACGTCCTACATTCCCATCCCGGGCTTTACCATTCTGCACGGTCAGCCGCCGTTCTCGGCGCCGCCGGGCTCGCTGGACGCCGTGGTCTGCGATCGGCCGACCCTGATGATGGGCATCAACGACCACCGCGTGCTGACCGATATGCACGTGCCGCTCTTCATCCGCAGCGGCGGGCGCATCTTCATCCTTGAGGTGCAGGACGGCCATTTCGCGATCCGCTTCACGCAGGGACGGCCGACGGCGCAGGAACAGCAGCAGCTCGCCGCCGCGATCGATCTCGCCCATGGCGAAGTCGCCGCCCGCCAGCAGGCTTCGCAAACGACGCCCACGCCGACTCCTTAGTTCCGGAGTTGCCGCCGCGCCGCGCTGCGCCTAACAGCGTGTGCGATGAGCGATTGGAAACTGCCCTGGGACGCCGCATGCCTCTGTGGCCAAGTCAAAATGCGCATCACCGCGCCGCCGATGGTGGCGATGGCGTGCCATTGCCGCGCGTGTCAGCGGCATTCGAGCAGCGCCTATTCGCTGACGCTGATGATCCCAGCCGATAGCTTTGAAGTGGTCGAAGGCGCGCCGGTGATCGGCGGCCTGCACCGCGATCAGCTCCAGCATTCGTTCTGCCCGCACTGCAAGAACTGGCTGTTCACGCGCCCGCAGGGCAGGCCGTTCGTGAATTTTCGCCCGACCATGCTGGAAGATGCGAGCTGGGTGCAGCCGTACGTGGAATCGTGCGTCGAGGATCGGCTGCCCGGCGCGGTCACTGGTGCGAAGCACTCGTTTGAAGGCTTCCCGCCGGCGGATCGTTACGCGGATTTGATGGAAGGCTATGCGCGCGAAGGCGCGAAGCCTTGAGCGTCGAGACGCGCGCCACGCATTGCGTTCACGGCGGGACGCTCACCTACGCGCAGCACCAGAGCGTCGCGACTGGCACGGCGATGCGCTTGTCCGTGTTTACGCCCTCAGGCGCTGGACCGCTTCCGTACGTGATCTGGCTCTCCGGCCTCACATGCACGGAAGACAATTTCACAACCAAGGCCGGCGCGTACGCCGCCGCGGCAAAGCTCGGCCTTGCCGTTGTCGCGCCCGACACCTCGCCGCGCGGCGAAGGTGTGGCGGATGATCCTGCTTACGATCTCGGGCAGGGCGCGGGCTTCTACATCGACGCAACGCAGGCGCCCTGGGCGGCGCACTTCAAGATGGAGCGCTACGTCACGCGCGATCTGATCGCGGCGGTTGAGAGCGCGTTTCCGCTTGCGCCCAAGCGCGCCGTGTTCGGCCATTCCATGGGCGGCCACGGGGCGCTGACGCTGGCGATGAAACATCCGGACCTGTTCCGGTCGGTGTCAGCCTTCTCGCCGATCTGTTCGCCGACCCGCTGTGCGTGGGGAGAGAGAGCGTTTGAAGCGTATCTCGGTCCTGATCGCGGCGCATGGCGCGCGCACGATGCGGCGCTGCTTATGGCGGCGGGCAAGGCCCGGCCCTTCGACGACATTCTCGTCGATCAAGGGCTCGCCGATCAGTTCTTAGAAGGCCAGTTGAAGCCGGAGTTGCTCGAAGATGCTGCCGCGAAGGCCGGCCACAAGCTCACTCTACGCCGGCAGCCCGGCTACGATCACTCGTACTTTTTCATTGCGACCTTTGTCGCCGACCATTTGGCTTTTCATGCTGCCCGTTTGAGGTGAAGCGCAGCAGATCTTCGGGCTTCTCGTCGATGCGGCGTGTGGCCCAGGCGGCGAACAGCAGCACCGCGCCAGACGCCATGAAGGATGCCACTCGGATGAGACCGGAAAGTCGCGCCGTGTCGACGAACAGCACTTTCGCCGAAGTCGCCATCAGGATCGCCAGCCCGCACCACCGCAGCACCTGATCGCGGCGTATCGCGCCGAGCGTCAGCACTGCGCCGCCGAACAGCGCCCACACCGCCGAGTAGGTCCACATTTCAAAGCCGACGGCCGGATCCAGCGCCGCCATCGCGTCGCCGCGATAGATGAAACGGACAAATAGAGTCAGCGCGACGAAGAGATGTGCAACGCACGCCACCAATGCGGCGCGCTCGAACCAGTCGCGCGCCGGAATTTTGGGCACGCGCGGCGCGATGAAGCTCAGCACCGCCGCCAGAAGCATGCCGCCGAAGGCGAGCGCCGCGCTGAAGGGAGAGGTAAGGGCGGCCGGCGCTGCGCCCCACCATGGCGAGAACAGCACCCAAGAGCCCAATCCCGCAAACGCCAGGGCCGGCCAAACCGCCGCCGCCCAGATTGCCTGTAAATCGTAAAGGTAGGAGCGCACCGTGTCGCGTCCCGGTGCGCGCCGCGTGATCTCGGACGCGAGCAGCACCAGAGCCAGCGGCCACAAGGAATGGGCATAGCCCTCGAGCCCGATCATGCGCGCGCTGTCGTCCATCGCGCCGTATTGATGCAGCCAGCGCACGCCGGAATGACCGAAGCTCCACGCGAACAGCGCCGCCGCCGCGGCGGCGGCGTAGCGCGTGGAATCGGGGCCGACCTTTCGTGAGAGAGCGCGGCCGAGAAACAGCGCTAGCGCCAGCGCCACGCCTTGCGCCAGCGTGGCGAGCCCGGTGGAGAGGGCGTTCGTCTCATCGCCGTTCTGCACGCCCCACCAGGGGTGCCGGAGCAGAAGCAGCGTGATCGCGGCGAGAACGATCCCGGTCCATGCCACCCCGCGGGTAATCACCATAAGATCGTGCGTGAAAGGCCGATCCTTGCCGAGCGCATGCGCGGCGCGCATCCGCGCCGTCGTCACCACCGCTAGCGCGGCAGCGAGGAAGATGAGTCCGTAGCAGGCGCCCTCGAACAAACCGACCGGACCGGGCGACATGTCCTGCGGATGAAAGAATCGGCGCACTTCGACGAACGCCCAGATCAGGGCGAGCAGCCCGCCGCTGGCCGCATAGACGCGGGCGGCGATGCGCTGGCGCAGGTAGAGCCGGTTCGAGGCCAGCAGCGCCAACGCCGCCGGGGCGGCGTAAGCGAGCAACAGCGAGTCGAACAGGTACGGTCCCGCGACCGCCGCCGGGGTGACGCCCCACCAGGGATTTTGTCCGAGACCATTGATCCAGAACCCGTAGGCGAGGCCAGCACCCATCAGCACGTGCCCGCGCCATTGCGTGATCGGCCCGACGTTGGCGTCGCCGCGTGCCATGGCGACATGTCCCGCCGCAGTAAGCGCCAACGTGCGCAGCGCCACTTCGGTGAAGGCGTCGAGCGGCGCGCCGGCGCCGCCGCTCGCGATCCAGCGCAGCGTCAAGAAGACGCCTAGCAGCACGATAAGGATGGCCGCAGCGCTGAGCGATTCCTGCGTTGTGGTCTTTGGCAGCTTGCGCGCCGTAAGGAACGCGGCTTCCGCCAGCGCGCCCGCGGCGATCGCCAGGATGAGCAGAGCTTGCCACAGGGCAAGTCCACCGGCCATCGTCAGTCCGGCCAAGTTTGCGGAAAGCGCCTGCGCCAGCGTCAGTGCCGCCGCGGCCAGTGCGGCGTAACGTGTCGCCCGCCAGGCTCGCCACATGAAGAGCGCCGCGAACACCAACGCCGCCACACCGTACGCCGCCGTCCGCCACTCGGGCCAGAAGGCGGATTCTATGCCGATAAGAGCAAGCGCGGCGGACGCGCCGACCCAGAAGTCGACCGCTCGGTCCTTGTCAGGCGCTGCCGTGTCGCGCGCCGTCAGCCATGCTGCACCCATGAGCAAGGCCGCGCTTGTGAACAGCGCCGCCCACGCCGCGGGGCCATGCCAGTCGACGCGCGTCGTCGCCGAGAGCAGCACCAGCAGAGCCGCGCCGATAGCGCCCGAGGCCGCGACCAACGTGCGAGACTCGCGATGTGGTCGCGCCAGCAGCGCGGAAGAGGCGACCACAACGCCCGAGAACAGGATTGCCGGATAGAATTCCGCCCCCGCCGCGCTGTGCAGTCTGAGATATGCAACGAAGCCCACAACCAGCGTGCCGATCGCCACCGCGAGCGTCATCGGCGACGCGACTCGCGCCCGCACTGCAGCCCCGGCGAGCGCGGCGTGGAACGCTGCGATCATGGTCGTGGCAGCGACGATGCGGGTTGAGGGAACCAGCCCGAGCCAGGCCCAGATCAAAATCACGCTGGAGAAGCAGATTGCGATCGTCGGCCCGAGCTCATGGACCTGCTTCCACGAAAGCCGTGCTCCGGGCTCGTCGTCGAGTGGCGGGCGCGTCCCCAGGGTGACGCCGGCGAAGCTGGTCAAGGCCAGGAACCAAACGGCGCGACCAATTTCCTGCCCGGCGATGGCGTCGGCGTACCAATAATAAAGGCCCGCCAGGGTGGCGAGCGCGACCCAGGCCCAGCGCTTGAGCCATGCGAGCGCGATGCCGGCAGCGCCCACCGCGCAAACGAACAAGGTGAGGGGCCACCATGGCCAAAGGCCTGCATGGGTGAGCGCAGGGGCGAGAAGCGCTGCGCCCACGGCGAGCACGCCGAGCGCCTGTCCATGCCTGAAAGAAAGCGACACCAATATTGCCGCGCAAAGCGCCAGTAGGCTGGAGGCGAGCGGCCACCCGATAAAGCCGTAGATCCCGTGCGCGGCCCAGGCGGTCGCATAAAAGGCGGTCACGCCCGCGCCCGCGAGCAAGGCCGCGACGAGTGCGTTGCCGCGCGCGCCCCGCCGCACCACTTCGCTGACGCCGAGCAGGACGAGGCCGAGCACTGTGGCCAAGCTGAGCCGCACGCTTGGCGTGAACCAGCCTTGCCGCGCCATCAGGCCGACGCCGAGAATGAGCGCAATCGCAACGAAGCCGCCGCCGATCCAGGCAATGCCGTTTTCGGCGAGCCAGCGGTCGAAGCGGAATGTGCGCTGTGGGCGCGTCGGTTCGATCGGCTCTGCAATGGCGGCTCGCGGAATGGGCGGCAGCGGCGTGTCGAGCACGAGTTCGTCGTCTGGAATCGGCTGATCGAGCAGCAAGGGCTCGCGGTCGTCTTGTGGCGGCGTGGGCGCCAAGGGCTGCGCGTCGGGCCACGGCGTCGTCGCCAACGGCGGCGGCGGCGGCGCCGGTGTGAAGACAATCGGCGGCAGTTCCGCCGCCGGCTCGGGCGGCGCCGGTGATGTCACAATCGGCGCTGGCGGGGCGGCGTTCTGGCCCTCTTCCGGCAGAGGTTTCAGCGGCTCATTCCAGGCAGCCGCGCGCACAGCCGCAAAAAGGCGCTGGTCCAGCTCGCGAAGCCGGGTCTCCAACGTCTCGATGCGCCGCGATTGCCACCATCCCCAGCCGGCGAGGCCGAGTATGAAGAGCCATTCCATGCCGCCGCCCCATGCGGGTCAAACGCCGGACGTTCTTCGAGCATTACGGCGCGCGCAAGGCTTTGCGCGTAGCGTTGACGGGGTTTCACCGGGGGAGAGGCGAATTGCGCGCAGCGCGCGAGCGTGCTTCAAGCGCTCCCCATGGGCTACGTCTTCGATCCGCCGAAACAAGCATCTGTCGCTCTCGCGGGAAGCGACAAGCGGTTTCCAGTGCGCCGCATTTTCTGTGTCGGGCGCAACTATGCCGACCACGTGCGCGAGATGGGCAATGACCCGAAAAGCGAGCCGCCTATCTTCTTTACCAAACCCGCCGATGCCGTCGTCGATAGTGGCGCGGCGATCGCCTACCCGCAGAACACGTCGAACTTCCATCATGAAGTCGAGCTCGTCGTTGCGCTCGGCAAGGGCGGCAAGGATATCGCCGAGAAAGACGCGATGGCCTGCGTATGGGGCTATGCGGTGGGCGTCGATCTCACGCGGCGCGATCGGCAAGCCGAGGCGAAGCAAGGCGGACAGCCCTGGGACGTCGCCAAAGCGTTCGACAGTTCCGCGCCGTGCGGCGCACTTACGCAGATGAACGCGCCGCCGGCGTCCGCCCGCATCCGTTTGAGCGTCAACGATGCGGTGAAGCAGGACGCGAACATTTCCGAAATGATCTGGACCGTGCCGGAAATCATCGCAGCGCTTTCCAAGAGCTGGGAGCTGAAGGCGGGCGATCTCATCTTTACCGGCACGCCGTCGGGTGTGAGCGCGCTGAAGGCGGGCGACGCGGTGGTGGCGGAAATCGAAGGCCTGGAGGCGCTGCGGTTTACGATCGCGCGCTAAGCTTCCAGCGCCAAGAGCGCGAAGGTCGCCAGCCAGTGCTCGCCCATATAGTCGCCGGCGACGTGGGGGAGGCTGGCGGCGATGTGACGCTCGGCGGCGTCGCGCGCGACCGACGCGGCGGGGGTGTCGCCCAGCGCGCGCGCGATCGAGCGCCAGCACCAGGCGCGCGAGAGATTGAGCCCGTCCAAGTGCGCGATCTTGCCGTCGCTGCGGTCGCTGACGCGTGCAGGCGCGAACAGCGTCGCCGGTTCGCCCTTCCGCGCATCCGGCAGGAAGCGTCTGCACCAGCTTCGAAATGCATCCGGCGCCAGATAGCGGCGCATGCACTCGGCCTCCATTAGTGTCGGCGAAAGGAAGTCGTCCTGGCTCGGCTCCCACGCCTGGGCGTCGGCGTCGGCGCTGTACCAGGCGATGACTTTGCGGCGCATAAGATCGAAGAGTTCGCCATCCGCAGGTTCGGCATAGTCCGCCGCGAGACGGAGCGCGAAGGCGGTCGAGGAGTGCACGCCGGTGCGGATGGGATAATCGGCGAGGGGGAGAAAGGCCTTGAAGCGGGCGACGAAGACGTCCGCCAGCGGCCGCAGCGTTTCCGCTGCGCGTTTGTCGGCGTGCTCATCCAGTTCGGCCTGCAGCGCCAAGAGCCAGCCCCAGCCATAGGGGCGCTCGAAACCTCGCGCACCGGGGCGCGCGAGATAGGCGATCTCGCCCGCGACGTTCGCAGCCGTGATCTGCTCCGCGAACAGCGCCTTGATCGCGCTTGTGTGCGCCAAGTCAGGATAGCGCCGCATCAGCCGCGCCAGCAGCCAATAGCCGTGCACGCACGAGTGCCAATCGTAGCTGCCGAAGAAAATCGGATGCGCCGCGCGCGGACCGACGATGTCCTCCGGCCCAGCCAGCGCGTGCTGCATGATGTTCGGATACTCACGGCTCACGTGCGCAAGCGCGAGCGCGGCGAATTTCTCGGCGATGGCCTTGGTGAGCTGGGTCATGGGAAGGCCAATAGCCGCATGAGTACGATATTGGCGATGAGCAGCGGGATCGCTGTCGGGATTTGCGCGCGGATCACGCCATTGAGAGCGGCTTTCCGGTCCGGGAGATCGAGCAGGTTCGCGGGCACGACGTTGAAGTTCGCGGCCATCGGCGTCATCAGCGTGCCGCAAAAGCCCGCCAGCATGCCGATCGCGCACACGATCGCGGCGTTGCCGCCAAACTGATGCACGACGATCGGAAGGCCAACTGCCGCCGTCATCACCGGAAACGCCGCGAAGGCGTTGCCCATGATGATGGTGAACAGCGCCATGCCGACGCAATAGGCGATCACGGCGAGCATGCGCGTATCGAGCGGAATGTACTGCGAAATGACGGCGCCGACTTGCGTGCCGACTCCCGCCGCCAAGAACACCGCACCGAGCGACGCCAGCATTTGCGGCAGGATCGCCGCCCAGCCCACTGTATCGATCAGCCGTCGTGCTTCCTGCAGTGGCGCGACAACGGGCGGTTTCAACCAGATCATCGCCACCGCCGTTGCGATCAGTGCGCCGATAATGAGCGAAATGAGCGTTGCCTGCTTTGGATCGATAAGCGCGGCCCCCCAGTCCGTTTCCTTGGCGATCAGCGTGCCGGCGAGTGCGACAGCCGGAATGATCAGCGCTGGCAGGAAGAGTGCATCGCCGCGCTTGACCGCGCTCTCGCGGCGTTCCTCCGGCGTCGTGGTGTTGGGCCTGCCCTGGCCCAAGCCAATCGCGCCGATGATCACCAGTCCCAGCGCCAGCGCGCCATTGCCGAGATCGCCGAAATACTTTCCGCCCAGAAAGCTCGCGGCGAGCAGGCCCCAGAACAGGAAGTTGAAAATCCGCCGCTGATTGCTGGCGTCCAGCACCGAGAGCAGAGACATCGCCGAGAAGAACACGCCGACGACGATGTAGATGTGTTCCAAAGTGATCATGATGCGCTCTCCGCTTGTTTGGCGGTGAGCGTTCGTTTGAGCTGCGCGTCGAGCAGCCAAAGCCGTATGCTGTGAATGATCAGCGCCGCGATCGCGGTTGGGATGGCCCACACCGAAAGCTGAAGCGGCTCGACCACGATGCCGTTGGTCTCAAGGAAGCCCTTTATCAGCAGGATCGAGGCGATGGCGATGAAGATGTCTTCCCCGAAGAAGAGCGCGATGTTATCGACCGCCGCCGCGTGCGAGCGGATGAGGAAGCGCTCTCGGTCGGGCAGCGCGCGATAGTGCGATTCCGCCGCACCTTCCGCCATCGGCGCCACCAGCGGACGCACCATCTGGGCTTGCCCCCCAAGCGACGTCAGGCCCAAAGCGGCAGTGATCTGCCGGAGCAGGAAATAAGCCCAGAGAACCCGTCCGACGGTTGCGGTTTTCACTTTAGCGATGAGGATGCGCGCCCGCTCCTGCAGTCCGCCGCGCTCCAGCAGGCCGATCGCCATGAGCACGAACCAGATGATCGAGACGTAGCGGTTGTCGTTGAAGGCTTTGCCGAATTGAGCGAGCGTCGCGACCGCAGCGTTCCACATCGTCTGCACGTCCGCTTCCGACGTCCACGCCGCCGCGAGACCGGTGGTCAGCGCCGCGGCCATGACCACCAGCAGCGGATTGGCGCGTACGACGAAGCCGAACACGACGACGGCAATTCCTAAGAGAACTAACATATCTCGCCCCTCATTCAGTCATTCCAGATCGGCCTCCGGCCGCCTGGAATGACTGAGATGCTAGAGTTTGCCATATCCGCCGCCCCCAGGCGTTTCGATTACGAACACGTCGTCGGGATCGACGTGTGCTTTGTCCGTCGCGGTGAGCACGTCGACTTTTCCAGTCGTGCGCTCGACACGATTAGCGCCGGGCTTTCCGCTTTCACCACCACGCAATCCGAAGGGCGCAACCTTGCGCCGGTTCGCGAGCATGGCGGCGGTCATCGGCGTACGGAAGCGGATGCGGCGCACGCTGCCGTCGCCGCCACGCCACTTTCCTGCCCCGCCTGAACCGCGCCGCACCGAAAAGGACTCCACCAGCACCGGAAAACGCGTTTCCAGCACCTCCGGATCGGTGAGGCGCGAATTGGTCATGTGCGTCTGCACGGCGCTGGCGCCGGCAAAGCCCGGGCCCGCGCCCGCGCCGCCGCAGATGGTTTCGTAATATTGCTTGGCTTCGTCGCCGAAGGTGAAATTGTTCATCGTGCCTTGCGACGCGGCCAGGGCGCCCAACGCCCCGTAAAGCGCATCGACCACGATTTGGCTCGTCTCGACATTGCCCGCGACCACCGCCGCGCCGCGCCTTGGATTCAGCAGCGACCCTTCCGGCACAACGAGCTCGATCGGCTGCAAGCAGCCTTCGTTCAGCGGAATGTTGTCTTCCACCAAAGTGCGGAAGACGTAAAGCGTCGCAGCGCGCGTGATGGCGAGCGGCGCGTTGAAGTTCGTTTCGCTTTGGCCGCTCGTGCCGGTGAAATCCACGCGGACCGTGCGGCTCTCGCGATCGGGGGTGATCGCGACGCGAACGTGTGCGCCATTGTCCATCGGCACGTCGAAGGCGCCAGTTTCCAGCGTGGCGATGACGCGCCGGATTTGCTCCTCGGCGTTGTCCTGCACGTGGCGCATGTAGGCTGCGACGCCTTCGCGTCCGTAGTGCGCGACAAGCCCCTTCAGCTCTTCGACGCCGCGCACGCACGAGGCGATCTGCGCCTTGAGGTCGGCGACGTTGCGGTCGATGTCGCGGGCAGGGTGGGCGCCGCTGGCGAACAGCGCGCGCGTTTCCGCTTCGCGCAGGCGGCCGTCCTGCACCAGCAGGAAATTCTCGATCAGCACGCCTTCGTCTTCGATCGTGTGACTATCCGGCGGCATCGAGCCAGGCGTGATGCCGCCGATGTCGGCGTGGTGACCCCGCGCGGCGGTGAAGAAGGCAGGTTTGGCTTCGCCATCGAGAATGACGGGTGCGATAACAGTGACGTCGGGCAAATGCGTGCCGCCCGCGTGCGGGGCGTTCAGCATGTAGATGTCGCCGGCGCGGATCGTGTCGCCGCGCTGCGCCAAGATTTCGCGCACGCTGTCGCTCATCGAGCCCAGGTGCACTGGGATGTGCGGGGCGTTGGCGACGAGGCCGCCGGTCTCATCGAAGATGGCGCAGGAGAAATCGAGCCGCTCCTTGATGTTGACGGAGGAGGCAGTGGTCTGCAGCGCCAGCCCCATTTCTTCCGCGACGCCCATGAAGCGGTTGTTGAACACTTCGAGCAGGATGGGGTCCGCGTGCGTGCCGATGGCGCGGCGTTCGATATGCGTGGCGCGGGTGAGGATGAGATCGCCGTGTTCGTTCATGCGCGCGCGCCAGCCGGCGTCGACGAAGGTGGTGGCGCTTTGTTCGAGAACGAGCGCGGGTCCGGCTATCTCGAACCCGGACGTGAGCTGGCCGCGGTCGAGTGCCGGCGCTTGGTAAAGCGCGCCAGCGGCTCGGAGTGAGACGCGGTTATGGAGCGCCGGCGTCTCGCCGGCAGCCTCCGGCGCTGGCCGGCGAGGACGCCGGCGCTCCATATTATCCGAGCTTCGAACCGCTTCGGCGGACAGTGAGGCGACGATGATCGCGCGCGCGGGATCGACAAAGCCGAAGCGCTGTCTGTGCGCGGCTTCGAAAGCCGGTTGCAGCGATGCGCCGGCAGTGTATGGGATCGGCAGAGTAGAATCAGCGCCCTCGTATTTGAGATTGGCGGTGACGCTGACCGTGAACGACTCGTCTGACGCGCCTTGGCGCGTCAGCGCCGCGCCCGCTTCACGCGCCAACTGCGTGGCGCGCTCCGACAAATCGGTCGCCCGCGTAGCGTCGAGTTCGACCGAGGCCTCCACCACCGCGCGCACGTCCGCGAGCCCCAAGCCCCAGGCGCTCAGCACGCCCGCGAGCGGGTGAAGCAGGATCGTCTCCACGCCTACCGCGTCCGCCACCGCGCACGCATGCTGCCCACCCGCGCCGCCGAACGCGACGAGCGCGTAATCGGCAGGATTGTAGCCGCGTTGAATCGAGATTTTCTTGATCGCCTCCGCCATGCTTTCGTTGGCGATGCGCAGGAAACCTTCGGCGGCTTCTTCTGGCGGGATGGCGCGGCCGGTTTTCGCTTCGATCTCCGCGCAAAGTTCGGTGAACTTTGCGGCGACTACGGCGCGATCGAGCGGCTGATCCGCATTCGGACCAAAGATCGCCGGAAAAAACTCCGGCCGGACGCGTCCGAGCAGCACATTGCAGTCCGTCACCGTGAGCGGACCGCCGCGGCGATAGCAGGCGGGGCCGGGATCGGCGCCGGCGCTGTGCGGGCCGACGCGCAGACGCATGCCGTCGAAGAAACAGATCGAGCCGCCGCCTGCCGCCACCGTATGAATCTGCAGCATCGGCGCGGAGAGACGCACGCCCGCGACGATCGTTTCGTTGGTGCGCTCGAACGCCCCGGCGTAGTGCGAGACGTCTGTGGATGTCCCGCCCATGTCAAAGCCGAGGGCATGGTCGAAGCCAGCGCGGCGCGCGGCGGCGACCATGCCGACAACGCCGCCGGCGGGGCCGGAAAGCACGGCATCGCGGCCGCGGAAGGTATCGGCGTGCGCGAGGCCGCCATTGGATTGCATGAAGAGGAGGGTGGTTGGGGTGCGGGCTTCCAAGCCCGCGTTGTTCGCCACCATCGCATGCGCGCTGGGAGGCGCGCGGTCCGGCGTGTCGAAGCCACGCTCAAACCCATCCACGTACGCCCGCAAAACAGGCGAGAGATACGCATCCGCTACGGTCGTATCCGCCCGCGGCACGAACTTGATGAGCCCGCTGATCTCCGAACTCACGCTCACCTGCGTGAAGCCGATTTCGCGTGCGATCCCGGCCAGACGCTTTTCGTGCGCGGGATAGGCCCACCCATGCATGCACGCGATGGCGATAGCGCGGAAGCCATCGGCATAAGCTGCGGCGAGTTGCTCACGCGCGTGCGCTTCATCCAACGGCGTCAGCACCTCGCCTTCGGCCGTCACTCGTTCGCGCACTTCGATGACCCGCTTGTGCAGCAGATCAGGTTTGACGATATGGCGGGCGAAGATGTCCGGGCGGGCCTGGGAGCCGATCTCAAGCGCGTCGGCGAAGCCCTCGGTGACGACCAACGCGACGTTGGCGCCTTTGCGCTCCAGGAGGGCGTTGGTCGCGACGGTGGTGCCGAGCTTCACCGTGTCGATGGCGCCCCCGCCGTGTTCGCCCAGGATCTGCCGGATCGCCTCCAGCGCAGCGTCTTCGTAGCGGCCCGGGTTCACCGAGAGCAACTTCTTCACGACCTCGCGCCCGTCCGGACCGCGTGCGACGACGTCCGTGAAGGTGCCGCCCCGATCGATCCAGAAGTGCCAGCCGTCGCTCATTGCGCTGGACCATGCCAGCGCGGCCCACGCAATCAAGCTGTTAACGCGCGTGCGGCTTGCGCCCGGCGCGCCAACCGCTAGTTTCACCCGCCACGAACCACGACGAGGCCGCTTTGAAGCCCACCGACATCAAGAACCCCGACTACTTCCATAAGGTCGTGGACTGCCAGTGGGCTTGCCCCGCGCACACGCCGGTGCCCGAGTACATCCGGCTGATCGCCGAGCAGCGTTATTCCGACGCCTACATGATCAACTGGAAGTCCAATGTGTTTCCGGGCGTGCTCGGGCGCACCTGCGACCGGCCGTGTGAGCCGGCCTGCCGGCGTGGCCGCGTTGAGGAGACGCAAGCTAAGCCGGAGCCGGTGGCGATCTGTCGGCTGAAGCGGGTGGCGGCCGACAATAAGGGCGAGATCGAAGACCTGCTGCCGCCGATCCCGGCGAAGAAGAACGGCAAGCGGGTTGCTTGCGTGGGCGCGGGGCCCGCGTCGTTGACGGTGGCGCGCGATCTCTTGGCGCTCGGCTACGAAGTGCATCTCTTCGATGGCGATCCAAAAGGCGGCGGAATGATCCGCACCCAGATCCCGCGTTTCCGCTTGCCCGAGAGCGTGATCGACGAAGAGGTGAATTACATCCTCCGCTACGAACCGGTGACGCATTTCGGCACGCGCATCGAAAGTCTGAAAGCGCTGCTCGCGGAAGGCTGGGACGCCGTGTTCGTCGGCTCGGGCGCGCCGCGCGGGCGCGACCTCAATCTGCCGGGTCAAGCGGAAGCGAAAGCCAACATCCATATCGGCATCGATTGGCTGTCGAATGTCTCGTTCGACCACATCCATTCCATCGGCAAACGCGTGATCGTGCTCGGCGGCGGCAACACCGCCATGGATTGCTGCCGCACCTCGCGCCGCCTGGGCGGCGAGGATGTGAAGGTGATCGTCCGCTCCGGCTTTGACGAGATGAAGGCTTCGCCCTGGGAAAAGGAAGACGCCCAGCACGAAGGCATTCCGATCATCAACTTCCTCAATCCGCGCGAGTTCACGCACGAGAACGGCAAGCTCACCGGCGTGTGGTTCACGAAAATGGCGTGGGTTACCAAGGACGGGAAGCGCAAGCTCGAGCCGACCGGCGAGCCGGACGTGCACTATGAGTGCGACGACGTGCTGATGGCCGTCGGTCAAGAGAATTCGTTCCCGTGGATCGAACGCGACATCGGCATGAGCTTCGACAAGTGGGATATGCCGGTCGTCGATCCCGTTACGATGCAATCTGATATTCCGAATGTGTTCTTCGGCGGTGACGCCGCGTTCGGTCCGAAGAACATCATCTGGGCGGTCGCGCACGGGCACGATGCGGCCGTCTCGATCGACCTGCTGCTCTCGGGCGATGACGTGAAGAAGCGTCCGCCGCCGGGCGTGTCGATGATGTCGACCAAGATGGGCATTCACGAATGGGCCTACGACAACGACGTCTCACTCGACGTTCGCTACAAGGTGCCGCTGGTCGAGCCGGAAGTGGCGCTGCGCAACGTGAAGATCGAAGTCGAGAAGGGTTTCGATCCGCTGCTCGGATACAAGGAAGCGCAGCGCTGCCTGAACTGTGACGTCGAGACAGTGTTCTCGGCCGATCTCTGCATCGAGTGCGACGCCTGCGTCGACATCTGTCCGATGGATTGCATTACGTTCACGGAGAACGGCGAAGAGACGGAGCTGCGCGAGCGCCTCAACGCCCCTGCGATGACTCTAACGCAGGATCTGTACATTCAGGATGGCCTCAAGACCGGGCGCATCATGGCCAAGGACGAGGATGTCTGCCTGCACTGCGGGTTGTGCGCCGAGCGCTGCCCAACCGGCGCATGGGACATGCAGCAATTTTATCTCGACATCACGCACGCCGGTCAGCGCGGCTGCGGCAGCGGGCGCACGCGCGTTCCCGAAGCTGCAAAATGATGGAACCGTAACGCGGATACATTCGCCTTGCTCTTGAGCGTCGCAGGCCTAGTTTGGTTGCCGGACGGGGCCTGTGTGTGTCGCGCGGAGGGGCGCGGACTGCGATCTGCGCGCCCGTAGAAGCGGTCGCGCCAAAAGAGACGGCGCACTCCGACCTCCTTTCTTGGGGCCGACAGAGCGTCGCTTTGTCGTCCACGTTACAAGAAAGGGGAGCCCCCCATGAAGCTACGTTTTGTGAGCGCCGTCGCGCTCGCCCTGGCGTTCAGCCAGATCACGACAGCCGCTGCTCTGGCGGAACAGACCGCGCCGTACCGCACGGCGCAAGCGCAGACCTTCAGCCAGCAGGATCTGCAGCGTTACGGCCTCAGTCAGGCTGACGCGGCGCAAGTCGCTCAGCTGCAGTCGGAAGGCTATCAGGTGCAGACGCTCTCGGAAGAGGAAGCGCAACAGTATCGCGCCGGCCTCACCACCGGCACTTGGATCATCATCGGCCTCGTGGTCGTCGTGGTCATCGCCGTGGCCGCCGCCGACTAGGTGCGCGACCTCCGCACATATCTGTTGTTGGCGCTCTGTCTGGGCGGGTGCGCGATCAGCCCCAATGCTGACGTGCATGCCTTTGCGCAGCGGAGCGCCAGCAACAGCTTCGAGGTTTTCAATCGAAGTTTCGACTCCCCGGATGCGCTCGTGTTGCCCGTGGTGCATGACCGGCAGAATTCAGGACCGTCGTGCGGCGCGCACGTCTTGGCGAGCGCCATCAATTATTGGGAAGGGCCGAATACGGTTCGCGGCGACGACATCTTCACCGGTACGCCGCCGGCGGATACGACCAATGGTTACTCGCTGGCAGAACTCATCGCCATGGCGCGCGCACGCGGCCTGATGGCGAGCGGGGTCAGGCTCACCCAGCAAGACGTGGTTCGCGAACTGGAGTCCGGCCGGCCGGTCATCGTGCCGGTCATGGTGCCCTCCATCTACCTGCAAAACCGCTCCGTGCCCGGCGGCGACGTGCCGGTTATCGGCACGGCGCGCAATCTGTTCATGAGCCGCGCGGGGCGGATCTCGGAATGGACGCATCTCGCGCTTATCAGCCACTACCTGTTGGTGGTGGGCTATCAGCGTGAGGACGAGCGCTTCGTGGTGGTGGAGCCCGTGTACGGCTACCGCACCATCAGTTTCGACCGCTTGTCGCGCTACCGCCGCCCCTTCCACAACGCCGCCATCGTCATGAGCCGCGCCAGCCCGCCGGCGGCCACGACCGCGCAGCAATCGGGCGGGGTGAGCGCGGGCGAGGGACCCGCGAACTAGCGGTTCCCGGCTCTTCAATTACGGCGAGCGAGGGTCTATTGAGGGCGCTCGCTGGGGTGCCCCGGCCAACAGAACCGGGACGAGCCGTCGCGATCCATGTCCAAGCCGATCACCGCCACCAACGATTTCGTCGTCAAATTCGCCAACGTGAACGGGTCGGGATCGGCCTCCGCCAACGGCCTCTTCGCCAAGGTGATCCTGCGCATGGGCGTGCCGGTCGGCGCCCGCAACATCTTCCCGTCCAACATCCAAGGTCTCCCCACCTGGTACGAGGTTCGGGTCAACGAGGCCGGCTGGCTCGGACGCCGCGGCGGCGTCGATCTCATGGTCGCAATGAACCCGCAGACCTGGGACGGCGACGTGAAGGAGATCGAGCCGGGCGGCTACCTGCTCCACGATTCTTCCAAGCCGCTGCCCGCCTCGAAATTTCGCGACGACATCACCGTCATCGGCGCGCCGCTTACCGAGCTGATCGCTGCCGAATTCGCCGATCCGCGACAGCGGCAGCTGTTCAAGAACATTTGCTATGTCGGCGTGCTGGCCCAGCTGCTGGGCTTTGAGACCGAGGTCGTGCAGCAGCTCCTGCAGCAGGAGTTCAAGGGCAAGGACAAGCTGATCCAGCCTAACTTCAAGGCGTTCGAGTTGGGACGCGCGTACGCCGAGGCGAACCTCGCGCCGATCGGATTGAAGGTGCGCCGGGCCGACAAGGTCGGCGACCGCATCTTCGTGGAGGGCAACGAGGCCGCCGCGCTGGGGGCCGTCTATGGCGGCGCGACTTTCTGTGCCTGGTATCCCATCACGCCGTCGACCTCCCTGGCGGAGGGTTTCCAGAAGCACTGCAACGCGCTGCGCAAAGACGCCGACGGCAAGAACCGCTTCGCCATCGTGCAAGCGGAAGACGAGATCGCTTCGATCGGCATGGTGATGGGCGCCGGCTGGGCGGGCTCGCGCGCGTTCACCTGCACGTCTGGCCCCGGTATCTCGCTGATGAACGAGTTCGTCGGCTTCTCCTATTATGCCGAGATTCCCGCGGTGATTTTCGACGTGCAGCGCGGCGGGCCGTCCACAGGCATGCCTACGCGCACGCAGCAATCCGACCTGCTGCTCGCGGCCTACGCCAGCCATGGCGACACCAAGCACCCGATGCTGTTTCCGGCGAACCCGACCGAAGCGTTCGAAATGGGGGCGCAATCGTTCGATCTGGCCGACTTCTTCCAGACTACCGTTTTCGTCATGCTCGAACTCGACATCGGCATGCAGGAATGGCTGACAGCGCCGTTCAAGTGGGACGAGAAGCGCCGGCTCAATCGCGGCAAGGTGCTGACTTACGAACACCTTGAACAGAACGTGCCGTTCGGCCGCTATCGCGATGTCGACGGCGACGCGGTGCCGTATCGCACCTATCCCGGCACCCACCCGACCAAGGGGAGCTACTTCACCCGCGGCTCAAGCCACGACAAGGACGCGCGCTATTCCGAGAAGGGCGCCGACTATGTCGAGGGCATGGAGCGCCTGCTGCGCAAGTGGGAGACGATGAAGGCGCATGTGCCGGCCCCGATCCGCCGCGACGCCAAAGGCCGCACGCTCAATGGCGTGATCTATATCGGCTCCACCGAACCGGCGATGGACGAAGCGCTGCATGCGTTGGAGGCGCAAGGCATCCACCTAGATGCGCTGCGCATCCGCGCCTTTCCGTTCTCGAATGAGGTGTTCGATTTCATCCGCACGCACGACCAGGTGTTCGTGGTCGAGCAGAACCGCGACGGCCAGCTGCGCTCGCTGCTGGTGAACGAAGGCGACATCGATCCCGCCGTACTCGTCTCCGTACGCCACTATGACGGTACGCCGATCACGGCGCGCTTCATCATCAAAGACATCGGCGACAAGCTCAAAGCGCAGGCCGCGCTTTCGCCGGAGAAAGCGTCATGACGCTCAACGGTGACGCGTTCATTTTCTGGCTTGCTGGACCGCTGATCATCTTGTTCGGTCTTGTAGGGCTCTTCACTGCGCAACGCAGAAGTCGCCAATCCGAGGGGGACAATTCCGCTTCTATGTTTATCGTGCCGTCACTCATTCAAATAACGATCGGCGCGTTCTGTATCTACCAAGCCGTGTCCCATCCCTGATACGAGATGCCGCAATGACCTACATCGCCAAGCCGTCGCTGCACCATCCGTCGCTGGAGAAGAACGCGCTGGGCTTCACCCGACGCGACTATGAAGGCCGCATTTCGACGCTCTGCGCCGGCTGCGGACACGACTCGATCAGCGCCTCGATCATTCAGGCTTGTTTCGAGATCGATCTCGCGCCGCATCGGCTCGCGAAGTTCTCCGGCATCGGCTGCTCGTCGAAGACGCCGGATTATTTCGTCAGCCCCGCGCACGGCTTCAACGCCGTCCACGGCCGCATGCCGTCAGTTCTGACGGGCGCCAACATCGCCGCAAAAGATCTGATCTATCTTGGCGTCAGCGGCGACGGCGATAGCGCCTCCATCGGTCTCGGCCAATTCTGTCACGCAGTCCGCCGCGGCGTGAACATGACCTACATTTGCGAAAACAACGGCGTCTACGGTCTCACCAAAGGCCAGTTCTCGGCGACCTCCGATCGCGGCTCGAAAGCCAAGAAGGGCGCGGAGAATAAGGATAGCGCCATCGATCTGGTCATGCTCTCGCTGCAGCTCGGCGCCACCTATGTCGGCCGCAGCTTTTCAGGCGACAAGAGCCAGCTGGTGCCGCTGATCAAAGGCGCGCTGTCGCACAAGGGCGTTTCGTTCATCGACGTCATCAGCCCGTGCGTGGCGTTCAACAACCACGTCGGCTCGACCAAGAGCTTCGACTACGTCCGCGCCCACAACGAAGCCGTGAACCGCATGGACGTCATCACCCCGCGCGCGCCGATCACGGCGGAGTATGCGGCGGGCGAACTGAAGGAAGTGCGCCAGCACGACGGATCGGTGCTGCGCCTGCGCAAGATCGAAGACGATTATAACGCCACCGACCGCAACGAGGCGCTGGGCTATCTGGCGAAGAAGCAGGCGCTGGGCGAGATCGTGACGGGACTGCTGTTCGTGGAGCCCGACGCCGGCGATCTTCACGACAGCCTGAACACCGTCGACGCGCCGCTGAATAAGCTGACCGACGCTGACCTGGTGCCCGGCGTGGCGGCGCTTGAGAAGATCAACGCGAGCTTGCGCTGAGAGGCTACTCTGCCGCCGCTGCCGCCTCTGGCGGCGCTTGCGCCGCCTGCAGCCGATCGCGCGCCGCCGTGTGCGCGGCGCCGCCATCCACCGCGTCGCCGATATAGTCGGCGATAAGCTCGACCACTTCCGGCTGATCGAAATAGGTCGTGTGGATGAGGCTGTTCCAGGTCATCGCGTCATTGGCGAGATTGGCGAGCGAGCTGTTGGAATCCGAGCCCACGCTGAAGAGGGCCCAGCGATATTGTTCGATCAGCTTGCCCGCCGCGACCTGAGCGCCGGCCTGCATGCGCTCCGCAACCGGGCCATCGATGCGTAGTTCCTGGGTCGCGTGGGTGTGAGAACCGGTGCGGACCTGGCCGATCGCCTGATCGCCGTCGCGTCCGAAGGCGACGCCGCGCAGCACGCCGACGATCCAGTCGTTCAAACGGCGGCGCGCCAGCATTTCAGCGAATAGCCCCGCAAATAGCCGGTAGAGCAGATAGGCCAGGGCAAAGATGACCGGTGCGAAGAAGAGGAGCGCCAGCGTCGTGGTCCAAAGCCACTCAGAAGTGGCCCAAGGAGCGGCAATCAAATTGACCGCGCGGAGCGACATGATCGACGCCGGCGCCGCACAGGTGAGAATCACGGCCATCACGCCGAAGCTGATCGCGCTCGCGCGCGAGCCACGCAGCATCGAGCCGCTGGGGAACGGTTCCAGCGGCAGGCCTTCGATCTTTTGCAGAAACGAGATGGCCTCGTCGTTGCCGTGCCAGATGGAAAAGACGCGCGCGCGTGCGCCGGCGACGCCGCGCGGCCGCATGATGCGCCTGAGCCCTCTCGTCGCCAGTCCGAGCATAAGCCACAGCGGCACGCCGACGCCGAGTATGCACAGCCAAACCGCAAGCCAGCTGCCTTGCGTCGGCTCGCCGAATACCTCGGCCATTGTGAAGAACTCGTCGTTTCCGCTGACCCACATCAGCAGCATGACGCTCGACAGCAGATAGAGCGGAATGCTGATCACGGTGATCGCCAGAAACAGCAGCCCGCCCAGGGATTGCAGCGCGCCGGTGCTGCTGTTCAGGAACGGCGTGCCAATTGTGGTGAGGCTGGCGATGTTTTCTTTGCCGCGGCCGCGACGCCGTCCCCAGCGCAGCAGCAGCGCCGCGTCATTGGCGACGTTGCCGCCGTGTGAATGGCCGACGAGGTGCACGCCCGCATAGCGCCCGCCAAGGTGTTTGATCGCCGATGCAAGCTTCTCGGCGCCTTTCTCGCGCTCCGACGCGCTGTTGGCGCCCGACCAGAGGAAAGGGACGATTTCAGCGTTTACGCCGCGCGCCGCGAGGCGGCCGGTCAGCGCCTGGGCGAAATGCGAGCCCTTCTGAAACCACTTCTCGCCTTCGAGTTTTTCTGCGGTGTCGTTGGTGCCGTGCACTGTCACCACGGCGATTGGCTTGGTTTGACCGGTCATAATTATTCCCCCGCCGCGAGCCTATGAGAAGCGGGAGCGGTAGCCAACGATGTATCGGTCGTTTTTCGCCCGCCGCCCCCACTTTCCCGGGCTGATTGTGCGTCTACGCTAGGCGAACCGCTCAATCCGGAATGGGGCGACGTCCACGCTTGGCGTCTTCTCCGTTGCAATCGCGCACACGATCTCACTGGTGATCGGCGCCATGGTCAGCCCCAGATGCTGATGGCCGAACGCGTAGAGGACGTTCGGCGCGCGCTCAAGCCGGCCGATGGCGGGGAGATAATCCGGCAAAGTCGGCCGCGAGCCCACCCAGCGGTCCGGATGGTCGGAAAATTTCACGCCGAGGTCGGCGATGCGGCGGCGGAGCAGCGCCCATTTGCGTTCGTCCCCCGGCGCATCGGGTGAGCCGAACTCCAGGAAGCTCGTGGAGCGCAGACCGTTGGTGAAGCGCGAGAGCACGACGAAGTTTTCTTCGAACACCGTCGTCGGCAGATCGAACGGCCAGTTCGTTTCGGCGCTCTGCAGATGATAGCCGCGCTCGCCGATCAGCGGCGTCACCACGCCCAGCCCTTCCATCAAGCCGCGCGACCAAGGTCCTGCCGCAACCAGAACGGCGTCACCATCGTGCGTCCTGCCCGACGCCAGCGCCACGCGCCCGTTCGGCTCGATTCGCATTGCCGTGTCGGCAACCACCACGCCGCCGCGCTCGGTGAAGGCCGCCAGCATCGCATCGCGCACCGCCTGCGGTTCGCTCACCTGCCCGGTGCCGGTCACCAGCACGCCGGCGCAGGGCGGCTTGGCGAGGACGCTTTCGTATCGCGCCAAGTCGGCAGCGGTCATTTCGCAGTACGACGTCGCGCCCCAGGCCGTGCGCGCCATCGCCGCCATCGCCGCGTCCGCTTTGGCCGGCGACATCCACGCCGTCACGTGGCCGTGCTGTTTCACCAGAGAGGGCTGTTCCAGAAAATCCGCCAGCCGCACCCAGGCCGGCATCGAGTCATGCAACAGCGCCGTCAGCGCGGCTTGCCCCCGCGCGTAACGCGCCGGTGCGCACGCCGCCAGAAACCGCATCGCCCAGGCGCCCCAGAGCGGCGCGTCACTCCAGCGGAAGTCCAGCGGGCCGCCGACGGCGAAGCTCGACATCGGCGCGCGCCAGACATTGCTCCACGCCGACCACGGCGTCACCTGTTCGCTGCCGATGTGGCCGGCATTGCCGTAGGAAGCGCCGCGACGCTTGTCGCCCGGATCGATCAGCGTGACGGCGATGCCCGCCGCTTGCAGCCGCAGCGCACACGCCGCGCCCACCAGGCCGCCGCCGATCACCATTATGGACTTCATCGCCGCGACTGGATCGTATAGCTTCGCGCCCTTGGCAAGCGAGGTTTCGATGCACGTCTCTTGGTCCGGCGTTTTCCCCGCCGTAACGACTCAATTCGCACCGGACATGAGCATCGATTTTTCCGCCACGCAGAAGGTCCAGGACGCGCTGGTGCGCGATGGCGTCCACGGCCTCATCGTCATGGGTACGGTGGGGGAGAACAATTCGCTCGAACCGGCCGAGAAGCGCGAAGTGCTGAAGGCTGCCGTTGAAGCGGTCGCCAAGCGCGTGCCGATCCTGGTCGGAACTTCGGAACTCGACACCAAGCGCGCCATCGAATTCGCTCGCGACGCCGAGGAGATCGGCGCCGACGGGCTGATGTTGCTGCCGGCGATGGTCTATGTGCCGACCGAAGCGGAACTGGTCGCGCACTTCAAAGCGGTGGCGAAGGAAACCTCGCTGCCGGTCATGCTCTACAACAATCCGCCGGCGTACCGCGTCAGCGTCGGCATCGAAGCGATCAGACAGCTCGCGGACATTCCGAACATCGTCTGCCTGAAGGAAAGCGCACCCGATACGCGCCGCTTCACCGATCTCTACAATGCCGTCGGCGACAAGATCATGCTGTTCGCGGGATTGGACGACGTCGCTCTGGAAGGCCTCATCCTCGGCGCCAAGGGCTGGGTCTCCGGCCTGACCAATGCGTTCCCAAAGGAATCTCTCGCGCTCTACGACGCCGTTGTCCGCAACGATCTCGACACGGCGCGGGCGATCTACCGCTGGTTCATGCCACTGCTGCACTTGGATGCCGAGCACGACCTGGTGCAGTCGATCAAGCTGGCCGAGCAGGTGATGGGCCGTGGCAGCGAACGGGTGCGGCCGCCGCGCTACCCGCTCACCGGCGCGCGCCGCGCAGAGGTCATCGCGATGGTGGAGCAGGCGGCCGCGACGCGTCCGAAACTCAAGGCCGCTGCGTGACCCGCTACACGTTCCGCTGCATCGATGGCCACACCGCCGGCAATCCCGTCCGCCTCGTGCTCGAAGGCAAGCCGGAGCTGCGTGGAACGACGATGAGCGAACGCCGCCAGGATTTTTTGGCGCGCTACGACTGGATCCGAACCGGTCTCTGTTTTGAACCGCGCGGCCACGACATGATGAGCGGTGGCTTCCTCTATCCGCCGTCTGACCCAGACGCCGATGTCGGCATTCTGTTCATTGAAACCAGCGGCTGCCTGCCCATGTGCGGCCACGGCGCCATCGGCATCGTCACGTTCGGCATCGAGAGCGGGCAGATCAAGCCGCGGACGCCGGGACGGTTCATCGCGGAAGTGCCGGCGGGCAAGATCGAGGTCAACTACGTGCAGGACGGTGCGCGCGTGAAGAGCGTGCGCATCCGCAATGTTCCGAGCTATCTCGCGGCTGAGGACGTCAAGATCGACGTGCCGGGTTTCGGCCCGCTTACGATCGACGTCGCCTATGGCGGCAATTATTACGCGATCGTCGAAGCGCAAGGCGCCTACACCGGCCTCGACGCGCTCGGCGCCGCGCGCATCCTGCAGCTCTCGCCGATCGTGCGCCAACTGGTGCGCGAGAAAGTCGAGCCGGTGCATCCGCTCGATCCCACCATTCGCGGCGTCAGCCATGTCCTTTGGGCTGACGAGCCGAAAGGCGCGGGCGCGGACGGCCGCAATGCAGTGTTCTATGGCGACAAGGCGATCGACCGCTCCCCCTGCGGCACCGGCACTTCGGCGTGCCTCGCGCATCTGCACGCCAAGGGCAAGCTCAAGGTGGGCGATGCCTTCGTGCACGAAAGCTATATTGGCAGCCGCTTCATCGGCCGCATCGAGGCGGAGACGGAGATCGGCGGGGTGCGGGCCATCATCCCGTCCATAGAGGGCTCAGCCATCGCCACCGGCCGTAACGAAATCTGGATCGATGACGAAGACGTCTTCGCGCACGGCTTCCAGGTCGTGTGATGCGCGTTGCGTCGCTCCCGCCCCCGTGCTGAATTGGCGAAAACCTCGGGGGAGGACGCATGAACGGGCTGAGTTTCGCCGCCGTCACCAAGTGGCTGATGACGATTGTCGGCGGCCTCTTAACGGCGCTCTCTGTGATCGCGCTCTACTTCACCGCGAATCTGTTCAGCGCCGCCAGGAAGCGCGGCGAGCTCGCGCCTAAGCCGGAAGCCATCGGCCTCGGCTTCGTGACCGACTTTTTCGATACGCTCGGCATCGGCTCGTTCGCGCCGACCACAGCGTACATGAAGCTCCGCAAGATGGCGCCGGATAGCTATTTCCCCGCCATCCTCAACGCCGGCCACGCATTGCCCACAGTGACACAGGCGCTGATCTTCATCGCCAGTGTCGAAGTCGATCCCTGGCTCTTGCTCTCCTGCATTATCGCATCGTGCCTCGGCGCGTTTGTGGGCGCGCCGATCGTGCAGAAGAGCCCGGTGCGGCTGGTGCAGGGCGTCGTCGGCATCGCACTGCTGATCGGCGCCGTCCTCTTCGCGCTGAAGAACCTCAACATGTTGCCGCCCGGCGGCGAAGCGCTGACGCTCCCAACGGCGCTCTTCGTCGTCGCCGTGGGCGCGCATTTCGTGATGGGCGTGCTGATGATGTTCGGGATCGGCCTTTATGCGCCGTCACTGATCGTGCTCAGCCTGTTGGGGCTCAATCCGACGGCCGCATTCCCGATCATGATGGGTTCGTGCGCGTTCCTGATGCCGATCTCGAGCACGCAGTTCGTGAAATCGGAGCGCATCGACCTGCGCATCGTCATAGGCATCGCGTTGGGCGGCATTCCCGCCGTGCTGATCGCCGCGCTGGTCGTGAAATCGCTCGACCTCGTCTATGTGCGCTGGCTGGTGGTCATCGTCGTCCTCTACGCCTCGATGCTCCTGTTGCGCTCGGCGCTGTTCGCGCCGAAGCAGACCGTTACCCAGACCGCCATTCCGTGAGGGGACGCCATGAAGCGCATTATCCTGGCCGCCGCCGTGGCGCTTAGCGCCGTCTCGCCGGCGTCGGCTCAAACCGGCGGCGGGGCGAGCGCCGCGCTGACGCAGCTCTTCAACGACGAGCGCGCGTTCGTCTATCGCGAAGACCCGCTCTCGGCGACGAGCGAAGGCATCCACGATTACGACGATCATCTGGCGTCGGTGACGCCGGCGGCGCAGGCGCGCCAGACCGCGGAGAATCGTGCGTTCCTCACGCGTCTGCACGCCATCGATCGGACCGCGCTCTCGCAGCAAGAGCAGGTGAGCTACGACCTGTTCGACTTCATGATCACCCAGCGGGTTACCTTCGCGCGCTACAACGATTGGCGGCTGCCGATCAACAGCGACAGCGGTTTCTATTCCGAAATTCTGCAAATCCACGACACCGTGTCGCCGCGCACGGTGCGTGATTACGAGAATTACATCGCGCGTCTGCGTGACGTGCCGCGCTATTTCCGCGAGCAGATGGCTAATATGCGCCAGGGGGTGCGCGATGGCTTCACGCTGCCGTCGCAGGTGATCGAAGGCGTGAGCAGCGTCATCGACGGCCTGCACTGGGACAATGTCGAAGCCACGCCGTTCTGGACGCCATTCGCCAATTTCCCCGAGACCGTGCCGCAGGCCGACCGCGCGCGCCTCGCCGCTGCCGGCCGCGCCGCCATCAGCGAAGCCGTTCAGCCCGCGTTCGCGGAATTCCGCGCCTATTTCGCCAACGAGTATCGCCCGCACGCGCGCCGCACCATCGCCGCACAAGCGCTGCCCAACGGGCGCGCCTATTACGCCGATCTCGTGCGCTACTTCACGACGCTGCCGGACGCGACGCCGCAGCAAATACACCGCACCGGCCTGGCCGAAGTCGCGCGGATCCGCGCCGAGATGGAAACCGTCATGCAAGAGGCCGGTTTCCAAGGCTCGTTCAGCGAATTCCTCACCTTCCTGCGCACCGATCCGCAATTCTATCCGAAAACGTCAGAGGAATTGCTCGGCCGCGCTGCCTTGATCACGCGCGAGATCGACGGCCATCTGCCGGAATTCTTCGGCCGCCTGCCGCGCACGCCCTATACGGTCGAGCCGGTGCCGGCGGCATTTGCTCCGAATTACACGGCGGGCCGCTACAATCCGGGTCCGTTCGGCGCTGCAGGTACGTACTGGGTCAATACCTACGCGCTCAACACGCGTGCGCTCTATCAGTTGCCGGCACTCACTGCGCATGAAGCAGCGCCTGGCCACCACATCCAGGGTGCGCTCGCGCGTGAACTCACCGGCCTGCCGCGCTTCCGCTTGAACTTTTACCCGCACGCGTTCGGTGAAGGGTGGGGGCTCTATTCGGAGCGGCTCGCGGGGGAAATGGGAATCTACCAAACGCCGTACGAACGCTTCGGTCAGCTGTCCTACGAGATGTGGCGCGCGTGCCGGCTTGTGGTCGATACCGGTATGCACTCGATGGGCTGGACCCGTCAGCAATCGCTGGACTATCTCGCGGCGAACACCGCGCTCTCCACGCACGAAATCCGCACCGAAGTGGATCGCTACATTTCCTGGCCCGGCCAGGCGCTGGCGTACAAGACGGGTGAGTTGAAGATTTTCGAACTGCGCCACCGCGCGGAAGCCGCTTTGGGCGATCGCTTCGACATCCGCGCTTTCCACGACGCTGTGCTCGCCAACGGCGGCGTCACGCTGCCCGTGCTGGAGCGCCAGATCGACGCCTACATAGCGGCGGCGCAGGCGCAGCGCTGAAACGCTGTGTTCGCGGCGCCTTCGTTGTGCCGCTGTGGTGAAAGAAAACCACGGCGACACGGCGGTCGCACAGCGGACACGGCGACAACTACTTCGTCCCGTAGAGCCGGTCGCCGCAGTCGCCCAGGCCCGGCACGATGTAGGCGTGTGCGTTCAGCCGCTCGTCCACGGCCGCCGTCCAGATCGGCACGTCAGGATGATGGCTGCGCACGACCTCGATGCCCTCAGGCGCCGCCAGCAGGCAGACGAAGCGCAGGCGCGTCACGCCGGTTTCCTTCAGTCGATCGAGCGCGGCGACGGCGGTGTGCCCCGTCGCCAGCATCGGATCGATCACGATCACTAGGCGCTCGGCGATGTCCGACGGCGCCTTGAAATAGTACTCCACCGCTTTCAGCGTCTTCGGCTCGCGATAAAGCCCGATATGCGCCACGCGCGCGGAGGGCACGAGCTCCAGCATGCCGTCGAGCATGCCGGCGCCGGCGCGCAGGATCGGCGCGAAGGTGAGCTTCTTGCCGGAGAGCGTCTTGCCGATCGTGTGCGCCACCGGCGTCTCGATCTCCACCGGCTCGAGCGGCAGGTCGCGCGTCACCTCATAGCAGAGCAGCACCGAGACTTCGCGCAGCAGTTGGCGGAAAGAGCCCGTCGACGTCTCCCTATCACGGATGATCGAGAGCTTGTGCTGCACCAGCGGATGATCGACGATGGTGACGCCGTCGAGAGGTTTCTGCATCAAAACACCGTTCCGTCGCTGATGATCCTGAGCGGCGGCAGGCCGCCGCGCTTCTCGCGCGCCAGCACGCGCCCCGCCGCCCAGGTGCCGCCTTCGAGCACGCGCGCCAGCGGAAATTGCTCCGCGCTCACGCCGAGCCGCTCACGCACTAAAGGCGCGATGCGGTCGAGCAGGGCGACTGTCAGCGAGCGCCAGGAGACCACAAGCGGGTCGCTCACCTGATGCACCGCGTTGATCGCGCTGGCGTCGCGCAACGCTAGCACCCCGCTATCAATGAAGAGTCCGCCGTTGCGATACTCCGCAAGCCCAGTGAGTCCGTCGATCTTTGTCACCGTCACGCCAGCCGCCTGTAGCGGCTCGATCAGCGAATAGGCAAGCCATTGCGAGAGCTTGTGCAGCGGCGTCAGCCCAAGCTGCGGATGCGGCCAGCAGTCGCCGAGCGGCGCCCCATCAAGTACCGGGCGATTCTCCCAGATTGGGCCGAGACCTTCGAGTAGTGCGTCCAGGATAGCGGGCGCCGGCAGAGCGCCCTCGACCGCGCGCGCCTTCAGCGCGTCGTACATGCCGCCAGGCCGCGCGGTGTCGTTCAGTGCAAACAAATCCGGCCGCGCCGTCACCGCGCCAGCGAGCCGGTTCAGCAGGGCCGCACGGCCCTCAAGCCCAAACAGCGGATTGCCGGGCCGCACCTGGAACGCATCCGCCAGCGCCGCCGCATCGAAGCGCGCGAGTCCCGCCGCGTCAGCACGGAGCGGATCCTGCGGGCTGTTCGAAAACGCGCCCCATTCGAACAGGCGCAGGCTTGCCAGCGCCAAGCCCTCCGAGCGATCGGCGACGATGTCGCTGTTTGGATCGTGGAAGCGCCACGCATCGCCCGCGCCGGCGTCGAGCAGCACCGAGGTGATCGCGAGATCGAACGCTGCGCGTGCCGCTGCATCGCGATCGCGCCAGGAGACCTCCAGCGCCGTTTCGCGCCAGAAATCCTGGCCGCGAAACACGAAGTGTCGCCAGCGCGCATGGAAGGGGACGTCGAGCGTGGGATATTGCCTGCGCACCACGCCGGCGACGAAATCCGCACAGGCAGGCAGCTTCGCCAGATCGAGGGTCCAATCGTCCAGCGTGCCGCTTTGCGCCAGTGCGAACGCGGCGTCGGCGTGCGAGCGCACCGCCGCCGCCGAGAGCAAGGCGCGCGCGGACTCAGAAATCCTTGAGGTCACGCCCGACCACTTGGCTGAGATCGCCCGCCGGCGCGTCCGGCGTGTAATAGCCGGCGGCCTTCTTGGCTTCGAGTTCGACGCTGGCGTCCGGCGGCACCAGTTCGGCCGGGATCGGCACGCGTTCGCCGATGCTGATACCGGCGCCGGTGATGGCGTCGTGCTTCATGTTCGACATCGAGACGAAGCGGTCGATGTGGGTGATGCCGAGCCAATGCAGCACGTCCGGCATCAATTGCTGAAAGCGCGCGTCTTGCACGCCGGCGACACATTCTGTGCGTTCGAAATAGGTCGCCGCCTGGTCGCCGCCGGGCTGGCGTTTGCGCGCGTTGTAGACGAGGAATTTCGTCACTTCGCCCAGCGCGCGGCCTTCCTTGCGGTTGTAGACGATGAGGCCCACGCCGCCCGCCTGCGCCTCGCGCACGCATTCTTCGATGCCGTGCGTGAGATACGGGCGGCAGGTGCAGATGTCGGAGCCGAACACGTCCGAGCCGTTGCACTCGTCGTGTACGCGGCAAGTGAGGCGCTTTGCGCGCGTGCCGAGCGCGCTCGCGTCGCCAAAAATGTAAAGCGTCTGCCCGCCGATCGGCGGCAGGAAAACGCTGATGTCCGGGCGCGTGACGAGCTCCGGATACATGCCGCCGGTTTGCTCGAACAACGTGTGCCGCAATTTCTCTTCGCTGACGCCAAAGCGCGCGGCGACGCCGGGCAGATACCACACGGGATCGAGCGCTGCTTTGGTCACCGCAATATCGCCGCTCGCGTGCACGATCTCGCCGTCGACGCTGAGGCGGCCTTTATCGATCGCTTCGCGCAGCTCGGGCAACGAGAGCCGTGCTTTCGTCACAGCGATGGTCGGGCGGATATCGACGCCCGCATCGATCTCCGGCTTGAACGCCTCCGCGACGACCGCGCCCCACGGATCGAGCGAAACGATCTTCGCCGGATCGCCCCACTGCGCGTGGGGGCCGAGCGAGACGACAGGGGAGGTGTCCTTCAGATCGGGGCGAACGCTCGGATTGAGCGCGCCGGCGGAGACTGCGAGCGCGCGGTAAACCGAGTAAGCGCCGCCGTGTGCGCCGATGGCGTTGCGGTCGGCGCTGACGGTGCCGATAACGGGGCCGCGTTCGCGCGCGGTGGGTGCGCCCCAACGGATCGGGAAGCGCGTCTGCGCGCCGGTCCCGGGGTGGGACGTCAGGCGAATGTGGCCGATGCGGTTTTCGGACATGAACGTTTCTAAGGCGCAAGAATGCGCTTGAATTGTTTAATGTTGGCTTAGGGCGGGCTTAAGGCAAGAGGCTGGCGGGCCGTCACAGGATCATGCGCTTCACGCCTTGTTTGAGCAGCGCGACGTTGAAATTGATCAGGTAACCCAGCCGGCGCTCGGAGAGCTTGAGATACGTCAACACCTGCGCTTCGTGCACCGGAGCGATCGCCTCCACCGACTTCACCTCAACGATCACAGCGCCATCGACGACGAGATCGATCCGATAACCGGCCTCGAGCATCACCGTGTCGTACACGACCGGGAGAGGGACTTGGCGTTGCACCTCGTGGCCACGCTGAACAAGTTCATGCTCAAGGCAGATTTCGTAGGCGGACTCCAGCAACCCCGGCCCAAGCGCTTTGTGTACCGCGAAGGCCGCATCAAGCACGCCCGTCCCGATGTCTTGTGTCCTACGCGGAAGCGGTTCGAAACCCTCAGCCATCGCTGTGTCCGCTGTGCAAACGCTGTGTCTCTGTGGTTTTCTTTTTTACCACAGCGGCACAGAGAAGTCACAGCGAACACGGCGCAACTACGCCTTCAAAATCTCTAGCATCGCCATGGCGCCGGCCGGATTGCGCTCTTTCGCGCCGCTGATGAAGTAGAGGAAGACGTCGCCTTTCTTCTCCCAGTCGCGCGCGGTTTTGGCCCATTTCCTCAGCGCCGCTTTCGGATAGCCGGTCGGCTCATGCGCTTGCGTGAGTTCCAAGCGCGCATACGCAAAATCCGCCGTCGGCTCCACGATCAGCGGATGCTTCTCCGACTCCACGGTCACCACGGCGATATTGCGCTCTCGCGCGAGCTTCAGGAACGCCGCATCCGTGAAGCTCGCATGTCGCACTTCAAGCGCGTGCTGCAGCTTCTGCTTGCCGAGCTTTTCCGGCAGCATGTCGAAGTACGCATTCATCTCGGCCGCGTCGAATTTCTTGTACGGCGCCATCTGCCAGAAAATCGGGCCGAGCTTCGTACCCAGTTCACCGACGCCGCTATTGAAGAACCACTCGATCGAGTCCTTCGCCTCGCGCAGATCCTTGCGCTGCACCGCCGCGCGCGGCGCTTTCACCGAAAACATGAAATTGTCTGGGGTCGCGGCTGCCCACTTCTTGAACGAGGCGGCGCTCTGCGTGCGATAGAAGGTGGCGTTGATCTCGATCGCGGTGACCTTGCTGGCTGCATATTCCAGCTGCTTCGTGGCCGCCAAGCCCTTCGGGTAGAAGGTCTCGTTCCAAGGTTCGAAGCTCCAGCCGCCGATGCCGACACGGATCATGGGTCCCTCACAAGGCCGCGAACATCGGCCAAACGCACGCCTCAGGCAACTTCCAGCTTGCCTCGGCTCATCGCATTTTCTACCGCTCTGGCGACGTGACGCCCGACCTCATCAACCGCATCGCCACCCACGCGACGACGCGCCAAGTGCTGCGCTTCGCTGTCGTCGGCGTGATCGCGACGGCTGTACATTATTCGATCCTGACGGCGCTGGTCGAAATCGGACACGTCAACAAGATCGTGGCGACGACGGTCGGCTACACGATCGGCACGATCGTCAGCTACGTCCTCAACCGCCGCTTCACCTTTGATGCGCGCGGCACACCGGTGGTGAGGAGCTTCGCCAAATACGCCGTGCTCTACGGCATCGGCGCGCTGCTGAACGCCGCCATCTTCGGCGCGCTCGTTCACGCCGGGCTCTACTATCTGTTCGCGCAAGTGATCGCGACCGGCATCGTTCTGTTCTGGAACTTTCTGGGCGCGCGATTTCTCGTGTTTCGCTCATAAACCCTCTCCCTCCCTTGGGAGGGAGAGGGCAGGGTGAGGGTGGAGCGCCGGCGGAGTGTGCCTTGCGTTGCGTGAAATTCCGAAGGCTCTGCGCCGCACCCTCACCTATCCTCTCCCGCAAATGCGGGAGAGGGACGATTGCGCTTAAGCCAGCGCCCCCGCCACAAACGCCGCCGCGCCCAGGCCGAACACCAACCAAGACATCTTATCTTTCACCGCGAACATCAGCGGGTCGTCGTGCATTTCGCCGCGCTCGACTTTCATCCAGACGCGCGCCAGCCAGAACGTCACCACTGCCGGCAGCGCCCACAGGAACGCGGGCTCGGCGTAGCGCGCGAGGTTCTCCGGCTGCTGCAGATAGAGCGCCAGCAGCAGGGCCGAGATCATGCCGGCGGCAACGCCGAAGCGCTTCAGCATCGGCCCGTCGCCGGCGCGATAGCCGCGGTGCTTCAGGTCGGCCTTCATTGTGTCGACTTCGGCCGCGCGCTTCACCAGCGCCAGCGAGAGGAAGAAGAACGACGCGAACGCCAAGAGCCAGGCGCTCGGGAAATAGCCGGACGCTTCGCCGCCGACGACCATGCGCAGCATGTAGAGGCTCGCGAGCACGAATACGTCGACCAGCGTCACGCGCTTCAGCCAGAACGTGTAGAGCCCCGCCACAACCACGTAGAGCGTCACCAGCGGCAGCACGTGCGCGAGGCTCGCAAACCAAAGCCCGGTTGCGAACATCGCTGCCGAGACCGGCAAGCCAACCACCGGCGAAAGCGCGCCGCTGGCGAACGGCCGTTTGTGCTTTGTCGGATGGCGGCGATCGGCGGGAATGTCGGCGGCGTCGTTGACCAGATATTGCGCCGAGGCGACGAAGCAGAGCGCCATGAACGCGCCGAACGATTGCGTCCAGCCGATGACGTCGTCCCAGCCCTGGCCGGCGAGCAGGGGCACGAAGACGAGAATGTTCTTGGCCCAGTGCTGCGGCCGCAGAGCGCGCACCAAAGCCTCGAACCAATGATGCTCCGCGTGGAAAGCGCGCTCGACCGTGTGGCGCCTCTCCACCGTGCGGGTGAAGCTGCGCGGTGCGTTGGCGACGACCGCCTGCGCCGATGCGCGCCAAACTTTCAGATCGGCGGCTTCATTGCCAGCGTAGCAGAAACCTTCCGGGAAGGCCGCCGCCAGCGCCTGGCCCTTGCGGCGGGATTTGAGATTGGTCGCGCCGTCGGAGGCGAACACCCGGTCGAACAGACCGAGATGATCGGCCACCGCCTGCGCCGCGCGGCGGTCGGACGCCGTCGCCAGCACGATGGTGCGGCCGGAAGCGCTTTCGATCCGAAGCCACTCGACCACGCGCACATCGTACGGCAGATGCGCGACGTCCGGCGGAAACTCCGCCGCCAGCCGCGCCTTCGCATAGGCACGGCCGCGCAGCAGCCACATCAGCAGCACGGGCAGCTTCCATGGCTTCTCGACCAGCAGCCGCAGCATCGCCTCGATGAAGAGGTCGCCGCGGATCAGCGTGCCGTCGAGATCGACGGCGAGTGGAAGCTTCGGATCAGGCAAAGGATCGGCCGCGAGCGCCATACGAAGGTCAGCCGCCGGTGAATTTCGGCGTGCGCTTCTCGGTGAAGGCGTCGACCGCTTCCTTGTGGTCGGCGGTCTCGTGCGCCAGCGCCTGGAAGGCGGCGGACAATTCCATCACGTCGGAGAGCCGGCCGTGCTGCGACTCGCGCAGCAGCCGCTTGGCGAGCCGCAACGCCCGCGGCGGGTTGACCGCAATGCGCTCCGCCAGCTTCTTGGCTTCCGCCATCAGTTGATCGTCCGGCACGACGCGGCTGACGAGCCCGACGCGCGCGCCTTCTTCGGCGTCAATCGTGTCGCCAGTCAGCACCAGCTCGGCCGCGCGCGAGGCGCCGATGGCGTTGGTCAAAATCCAGGCGCCGCCGTCGCCCGGGATGATGCCGACCTTCACGAAGCTCGAGGCCATTTTCGCCGAGGCGCCTGCGATGCGGATGTCGCACAGCACGGCGATGTCGAGACCGAGGCCGATGGCGGGCCCGTTGATCGCGGCGATGGTGGCGACTTCGATGTCGGCCAGCGCGCGAATGATGCTTTGGACGCCGCGGCGATAATTGGCGCGGGTGCCGTCGGGCTTCGACTGCGGGCCGATGCCGGTGCGTTCGCGGATGGCTTTCAGATCGCCGCCCGAGCAGAACGCCTTGCCGGCGCCGGTGAGAATGATGGCGTTGATCTCGGGATCGTCGTTGGCGCGATGCAGCGCCGCCGCCAGCTCCTGGCAATCTTCCAGCGTGCCGATGGCGTTGCGCGCCTCCGGCTTGTTCAGCGTGACGACCGCGACGCGGCCGGATTTCTCGTATGTGGCGAACGCCATGATGACCCCATAAAAACTGGGGTGGGCTTAGACGATCCGCCTCCGGCTCACAACTACTGCGCGGCGCCTTCGCCGGTCTGGAAGGCGGTTAAGGGCTCGTTTTGTATGACATTGCCGCCCTGCAGAACCTCGACCTGCCCGCGCCCGTTGCTGCCCGCGGTGACGCGATAGACGTGGCCGTCCGGCGCCGTGAACGTAAACACCGTGCCGGTTGCAGAGGTTTGCTCCTGGCCTTCGCGCACTTCGAGCGAGAACGTCGTGGTGCGCGCATTCTCGGCGAGTTCGACCGGCTGCGCCGGCGGCTGCTGCGCGAAATCGTACGTCGTGTAGAGGAGATCGCCGTCTTGATCTTCCCTGATCACGATGGTGCGGCGGCCTGTGAACGCGAACAGGCGCGTGCGCGGCAGCCAGCGGCACTCGACGTTTTGCCCGTGATCCATGACGCTGGAGTAGACCCGCGTAAACGCGGCGCTGGGCGTTTCAAGATTGCCGGCGTTGAGTTGGCGCACATTGATGAACTCTTCGCCGTTTTGCGTCAGCGGCGTGTAGATGCTGCCGGCCGCGCCTTCGCTTTCGCCGACATCGGCGTCGGCCGTCCATTCCGAGGCGCCGGTGGTCTTGTCGTACTTCACCACATGCACATGACCGTCATCAGGCGCGTCGGCGAAAAGATAAAGCACAGGCGCGTCGATCGCGTCGCAGATGAACCATGGCGGCGCCACGGTGTCGCCGGCGGCCTGGGAGGTCGTGCCGGTCGCCGGTGGCGCCTGTTGTCCACAGGCGGCGAGCAGAAGAGCGGCGAATGTGGAAACAAGTATGGGGCGCATGGTTTCTCTTTAGCCGATCGTCTGTGATCGCGTCACGCGTTGCGAAAAGTTCCTTGGATTACCGTTGCGACGCGAATTTACGCTGCGCTGCGGGAAACAAAAGTTCCCCTCTGTGCATTGGAGGTTGGGGAGGTCCGTGGCGGAGCGCTGATGTACGACCTGACGCAAAATCAATCCAAGCGTGCGATCCAGCTGCCGATCGAGCCGGTGCATGCGCGAACGCGCAAGGTGGCTCTCCTCGGCAATTTCCCGCCGCGCCGGTGCGGCATCGCGACCTTCACGGCTGACCTGCAGGCCGCTCTCGACGGCGTCGAAGAGCAGTTTGGCTTCGACGTCGTGGCCATGAGCGATGACGTCTACGATTACGACGACAAGGTGATGGGCGAAGTCCGCCAGGACATTCTCGCCGACTACGCCGCCATTGCGCGGCGGCTCAATACGGAAGCGGACCTGGTCTGCATCCAGCACGAGTTCGGCATCTTCGGCGGCCCTGCAGGCTCGCATCTGCTGCACTTGCTGGCGGCGTTGCGCGTACCGGTCGTGACCACGCTTCACACTGTGCTCGAACAGCCGAACGACGATCAGCGCCGCGTTATGGATGGTCTCATCCGTCACTCGGCAAAGCTCGTCGTGCTGTCTCGGAAAGGACGCGACATCCTCATGCGCGCCTACGGCGTGCCAGTGTCAAAGATCGAGGTTATCCCGCACGGCGCGCCTGACCGGCCTTTGATCGACACCGCCGAGATGAAGCCGCGTTTCGACATGGCCGGCCGCGACGTGCTGCTGACGTTCGGCCTGCTGTCCCCGGGCAAAGGCATCGAGGATGCGATCCGCGCCATGCCGCGCGTCGTCGAGACTAGCCCGAACGCGCTTTACGTGATTCTCGGCGCCACACACCCAAGTTTGGTCAAACGCGAAGGGGAGAGCTATCGCGAAAGCCTGCAAAATCTTGCGGAGGAGCTCGGCGTCGCGGACAACGTCCGCTTCGTCAACGAATACGTCGATCTCGACCGGCTCTGCGACTACCTGCAGGCCGCCGACGTCTATGTGACGCCCTACCTGAACGCGGCTCAGGTGGTGTCCGGGACGTTGACCTACGCGGTGGCGCTCGGCAAGCCGGTGGTCTCGACGCCTTACTGGCACGCGACGGAGATCGCGGGCGAAGGATGCGGCCTGATCGTGCCGTTCCGCGACAGCGCCGCCATGGGCGATGCCATCGCGTCTTTACTGAACGACGACGCAAAGCGCCGCCATGTCGCCGAATGCGCCTATGAGCTTGGGCGCGACTTCATTTGGCCGCGCGTCGCCCAGCGCTATCTGGAGGCCTTTGAAGCGGCGCGCGAACAGGCTCGCACCAAGCCTGAGGTGCGCGTGGCGCCGCTGCCGACGCCAAGTTTGATCGCGCTGGAGCGGCTCAGCGACGATGTCGGCATCTTGCAGCATGGCCGCTTCGCCGTGCCCGACCGCAACCATGGCTATTGCGTCGACGACAACGCACGCGCGCTGCTGTTCACCCAACGCGCGGAGGCCGCCGGCATGCGCAGCCCCGCGCTTGAGAAGCTCGCTTATACCTACGCAGCGTTCGTCGAGCATGCCTGGAACGCCGACAACGGCCGTTTCCGCAACTTCATGTCCTTTGACAGACGCTGGCTGGAGGAAGAGGGCTCCGCCGACAGCTTCGGGCGCACCTTCTGGGCGCTCGGCGAAACTGCGGCATTGGCGCGTGACGCGGATTTGCGTGCATGGGCGCTGCATCTTGCCGGCCGCGCGCTGCCGCATCTCGACGCGATGCTCTACCCACGCAGCCGCGCCTTCGCCGTGCTCGGTTTGTGCGCGGTGGCGCCTTTTGGCCTTGCCGGCGCGCTTGAGAATCTCGAAGGCATGAGTGGCGCGCTTATGCGCACGCTGGAGCAAAACCGTCGCCCCGACTGGGACTGGTTTGAGCCGTCGCTCGCCTACGACAATGCCCGTTTGCCCGAGGCGTTGCTGCGCGCCGGCGCATCGTTGAACGACGCAGCAATGCGAGCCGCGGGGCTGGCGACGCTGTGCTGGCTGACCGAAGTTCACACCGCGCCGTCGGGGGTGTTCAGACCGGTTGGCAGCGAAAGCTTCAATCGCCCGCACCAGCCTCCGCTGCCGTTCGATCAGCAGGCCCTGGAGGCCGCGGCCGCTATCGACGCATGCTGGGCGGCGTTCGATGTCACAGGCGACGCGGCCTGGCGGCGCGAGGCGCACCGCGCGTTCGCTTGGTATTTCGGGCGCAACGATCTGGGCCTCGCGCCTGCGTCATCGGAGAGCGGAGGCTGTCATGACGGACTGTGTCCGGTCGGCGTGAACCGAAACCAGGGCGCGGAATCGGTTTTGTCGTTTCAACTCGCGTCATGCGCCATGCGCGCACGCGAAAAGGTAAGGCAAGTTAAGGCTGCGTGTTGAGCAACGCTGAACCTTCAGTCAATCTGCGGCCTGCCATGAAGCTGCGGAATTACGACTTGCGCCTGACGCCCGACGCTTCGCGTGTGGTGATCCGGCCGTTCCACATTGCGCCGGATAAGTCCCAGGAGGACCGCGTTAAGCGCATCGTCGACACAGTCATGCACCTGTCGCCGGAGAGCGCGCGTCACGAGCTCCAGGTCGTCGATGTCGATTTCGATTCGCGGCATTGGCAGACCAAGGGCGTATACCTCCATCGCTATGCCCAAGTGATGGCGGATCTCGGGCTCAATCCTCCACTGAGCGACGCGCACAAGGAGCTGATCGGCGCATATTTCTGTCACGAGTACAGTTATGCCGCCGCCGCCGTCATGAATCCGAGCGTCGTTCCGCACGTCGATCAGACTGGACTGATCAACAAGGGCGATCAGAAGTTCATCCTCTCGCTGCGCACGGTGGGCGAGGGACATATTTCATCAATTGCCTTCCGCGAGGGCATTCTCACCGCCGACGGCGAGCTTTCGCTTTGGCCGCAACCCAGCTTCTCGATGTCCGCTGACTCCACGGAGACGGAGCCCGAGGGCGAAGTCGTCGCCAAGCGACCGAAAGCTGTGCCCATTTCGGGCATGGTGATGTTCCCGTTCACACGCGCGCAACGCAACGGCCTTGAAGATCTCCGTCTTGTGCGCTTCGAGGAGGAGAACGGCAGCATCATCTATTACGGCGCGTACACCGCCTATTCCGGCGCCGGCATCCGCTCCGAACTGCTGGAGACGTTTGACTTCACCACTTTTCGCCTTTCGCCCATGGAGGGCGATGCGCCGCGCAACAAGGGCATGGCGCTCTTTCCCCGCCGCATCAACGGCCGCTTCGCCATGATCGGGCGCCAAGACGGAGAGAGCCTTTATTTCCTGGAGTCCGACGATCCGCGGGTTTGGAACGGCGGCGAAAGATTCCTCACGCCGAAACTGCCGTGGGAGCTGGTGCAGATCGGCAATTGCGGCGCGCCGATCGAGTTGGAGGAAGGCTGGCTGCTGCTGACGCATGGCGTCGGCGCCATGCGCAAATACTCCATCGGCGCCGTGCTGTTGGATAAGCACGACCCGCGCCGGGTGCTCGGACGTCTCACTGAGCCGCTGCTCTCGCCCTCGAACGAAAATCGCGAAGGCTATGTCCCGAACGTACTCTACACGTGCGGCGCCATGAAACACGGCGACGAACTGTTCTTGCCCTACGGGGTGGCGGATTCGTCGGTTTCGTTCGCCATGGTCGATCTGAAGTCGCTGCTGTCCGAGTTGCGCTAGGACCGCGCCGCGTCCCACAGGGCGATCATGTCGATCGCCACGTGCGTGACGATGAGCGGCAGCAGCCGCCTTTGACTGGCGAAGTACCACGCGAACAGAACGCCGAGCGGGAAGATGACCGCGATCGCCATCGGCCCCTGGTAGAGGTGATAGGAAAGCCGGATCACAGAACTGATGCCGATCGCCGTCCATATGTCACCGCCCCGCCACGCGGCGACGATGTAGGCGCAGACGAAAACTTCTTCGTAGGCGGCGTTCACCAGCGAAAACATCACCCAGGTATAGAGCGGTATGTCGGCATCGATCTCCGGACTTGCGGCCGCAAGGTCGGGTCGAATCCGGATCGCGATTTGATAAGCGGCCAGACTGCCCAGGATCGCCACCGCCGTGAGCGCGATGGGATGCCACGCGTCCTTGAACCCAAGGGGCGCGACGCCGAGCTGCGGCGGCGTCCAGCCGCGCGCGCGTAGAAAGAGGATAAGCAGGCCCGCAAGCATGAGCTCGATCGCCATCACCACCAGGAAGGCGTCGGCGGAAGTTTCTTCGGCTTCCGCCGCGGGTGTGACGACTGCGTCTATGTTGCTCGAAATGAACAGCGAGAACGCGACCGAGATTACGAACACCATTTCCGCCCATGGCGGCAGCGAACGGATGAACGCTGTGACTGGGCCGGGTTCGTCGTGCATGGACGGGGATGTGGCGGCGCCCGCGCGCCGCGTCAATCGAGGCCGAGCTTGGCGCGCACCGCCTTGGTGATGGAAACCGCATGTTTGCCGTAGTCGTGCCACGGATCTGGCTCGCGCAAGCGCGCCGCCATGTCCCTGAGCTTGAATACGGACGCCGAGGGCATGGACTTCAGTTCCGTCCACGTCACCGGCGTCGCAATTGTCGCAGTGCCGCGCGCCCGCGGCGAGTAGGGCGCGATGGCGGTCGCGCCACGGCCGTTGCGCAGATAATCGATGAAGATGCGGCCCTTGCGCTTGGCCTTCGCCATGTTGGCGACGAAGCGTTTCGGATCGAGGGCTGCGATCTGCTCGGCCACCTCGCCGGCGAACGTCTTCACCTCGTCCCAATCAAGCCGGCGCTTCAGATTGAGCACGATATGGATGCCCTTGCCGCCGGTCAGCATCGCGAAAGAGGGGAGATCGGCGTTGTCGAGCAACGCCTTGATGTCGAACGCCGCGCGCTTGACGACGGCGAAGTCGAGCTCTTCGTCGGGATCGAGATCGAACACCAGACGGTCGGGTTTTTCCAGCGCGTCGTTGCGGGAACCCCAGAGGTGAAATTCCAGTGCGCTGATCTGGGCGCAGGCGACGAGCGCCGCCGCATTCGGCAGCGTGATGTACTCTTCCGGCTTGCCGCCGTTCTCGGTGATCGGAATTAGCTTGATCTCGTCTGGCATGCCCTTCATGGCGTGCTTCTGGAAGAACGTCTGCTTGCCGACGCCATCGGGCGCGCGCACGAGGCTGACCGGTCGCCCGTAAAGGTGCGGCCCCATGCGCCCGGCGGCAATGTCGAGATACGCCGCAAGCTCCGCCTTGGTGACGCCCGCGTCGGGGAACAGCACCTTCTCCGGGTGCGTGAGACGGACTTTAATCTTCATTGCCGGATGCTCGCTGGCCGCATCGACATCTTTGGCAGCCTTGTCGCCCCGTACACCAAGATAGACGCCGTGGCGCACATATCCATCCGGCGTCAGCTCGCCGTAGCGGACTTGCACCACGAGCTCCGGATCGACCCACTTGGCGCCGCGCATTAGTTCACGCGGAATCTTCACGGCGGGCTTAGCGCGTTCGATCTTCGCCATACGCGCTGACAGCGACGCCAACGTCTTGTCATTGAACCCGGTGCCGACATTGCCGCGATAGACAAGTTCGCCGTCCTCGTGGTTCGCAAGCATCAAAGATGCAAACGCGCGACCCTTCTGCGATATCTGATAGCCGATGACGATGAATTCCTGCTCGTTCAGCAGCTTGATCTTGAGCCAGGAGGGCGTGCGTCCAGCGCGATAGGTGGAGTCGGCCTTCTTCGAAATGACGCCCTCAAGCCCCTTCGCCTTGAACGCCTCCAACACATGCGGTCCGCCGCCTTCGATGTACGGGCTGATGCGGATCGGCGCCTTCACCTTGCTCAGCACCTTCTCCAACCGCGCCTTGCGCTCAAGCAGCGGCAGCTTGCGCAGGTCCTTCGTGCCTTCGGCGAGGAGATCGAACGCGTAGTAGGAGACGCCTTTTGCGACGCCGTCTTCCAGCGAACGCTGCAGCGACGCGAAATCTGTGCGCCCGTTGGCGTGCGCGACCGCGACTTCGCCGTCAATCAACACGTCTTTGAGTTTCAGCGCGGCAAGCGCATCGGCGATCGATTGAAATCGTCCGGTCCAATCCAAACCCTTGCGCGTATAGAGCCGTACCGAGTCGCCGGAGACGGCCGCCATCAACCGATAGCCGTCATACTTGATCTCGTGCAGCCACTGATCGCCATCCGGCGCCTTGTCCGCGGGCGTGCAGAGCATCGGCTCCACGAACTCCCACTTCGGCGCTTTCGTCGGCTTCGCTTTAGTCTCGCCCTTCGCACGCGTCCAGGTCGCCGCCGCGCCCTTGGTTTTCAAATCCTCGATCGTGCGCCCAGACACCACGCTGGTGACGTTGCGCGCCACCGGATCGTCGCCGCCGGCATATTGATCCTTCTTCGATTTGAACAACAGCCACGGCTCGCCGCGCTCGCCTTCGCGCGGCTTGATCTTGACGATGTGAAACTCGCCCTTCAGCCGCTCGCCATCGAGAATGAATTTGAGCTCGCCCTTCTTCAGCCCCTCCGCCGGATCGGCCACCCATTTTACTTTGCCGGTGTCCCACACGATCACCGCGCCGGCGCCGTACTCGCCTTTCGGAATGACGCCTTCAAACGAGCCGTATTCGAGCGGATGGTTCTCCGTGCGCATGGCGAGGCGCTTCACGGCGGGGTCGTAGCTCGGTCCCTGCGGCACCGCCCAGCTCAGCAGCACGCCGTCGTGCTCAAGCCGAAAATCGTAGTGGAGACGTGTGGCGGCGTGCTTTTGCACCACAAACATGCCACCGGCGCTCTTCAGCTTGCCGCCGGCGGGTTCGTTGGTTTTTCCGAAATCGCGTTTCTGATTGTAAGTGGTGAGCGTCTCGCGCGCCATCACGCCACCTCAGTCAATCCGGACGCGCGGAGCGCGATCCGGAACCCAGGACAGACACGCCGGTGTTGGGAGAACGCTCTTTCCAAAGCGCGCTCTATGACCCTTGAGTTCCGGGTATCGCTTCGCGATCCCGGAAAGACTGAGAGGAGGGAGCGCGCCATCGCTGGCGGCGTTTCTATTTCTTCGCGCGTTTAGCCGGCGCTTTCGCGCGCGGTGCAGCGCGCACCTTCTCGGCCGCCGCCTTCTGGCGCGCGGGCGGGGCCTTGGCCGGCGTCTTCTTGGCTTTCGGCTCTTCGATCTGCGGCGACTTCTTCGACAACGATTTCTTCAGCGCGTCGACCAGCGACACGACGTTGTCGCCATAATCCGCCGAGGGCTCTTCCTGGTCTTCCAGCACCAGTTCGCCGTGACGTTCGATCTTCTTCTTCACCAGCCGCTCGATGGCGATGGCGTATTCGTCCTCGAACTTGTTCGGATCGAACTTGGCCTTCTTGCGGTTGATCAGTTCTTCCGCGAGATCGACGAGGTCGGCGTCGAGCTTGCCGTTCGGCAGCTCATCAAAGAACGACTTCGCCGAGCGCAGCTCTTCGGCATAGTGCACGGTCTCGACCGTGAGCCCATCTTCGTACGGCTTCACCGCGGCGATGTACGAACGCCCGCGCATGGTGATCTGGCCGAGGCCGACGGTCTTCGTCTTCTTCAGCGCATCGCGCACGACGCGATAGGGCTCGTCCGCCAGCTTGCCGTCCGGCAGCGCGTAATAGGGCTTGTCGAAATAGATCGGGTCGATGGTGTCGGCCGGCGCGAACTGGATCATGTCCAACGTCTTCTTGGACTCGACCTTCAGCGCTTCGAACTCTTCGTCCGAGAAGAGCACGTAGCGGCCTTTGGAATATTCGTAGCCTTTGACGATCTCGTCCTTGTCGACGGGGCCGACGCCGGGCGCGACCTTCTCGTACCGGATCCGCTGCTTGGACGGCTCGTGAATCTGGTTGAACGAAATCTTTTCCTTGGAATCCAAGGCTGAATAGAGCTTCACCGGCAGCGCGACGAGCGCGAGCCGAATTTGCCCTGTCCACACTGGACGAGCTGGAGGCGCCATAACCCTAAAACACCCTGACGTGACCCGACGTTCCCGCACCGTAACATTACCGGGAACCCGCGACAACGCGCGTGGTTAGCGTTTACCTTACTTTGCGACGGCCGCCCGCAGACGCGTAGGTCGCGCGCGCAGCTTCAACGAAAGCGCCGCCGCGATCGCGCATGCGGTCGGAGAAGACGAGCCCGACGTCGCGGCTGAGTTCGAAGCCGGAAAGCTTCACCGCGGCCAGCCCCGACGCTTTGAAACTCGATGGCGCAACCGTAACGCCCAAGCCCGCCGCCACCATGCTCATGGCGCGATCGTCTGAGAGCGTGCGCAGGCTGAAAGAGGGGCGCACGTCGCGATTGGTGAAGTAGCGGCTGATCTCCGGAAGGCCTTCGCATTGGCGGCGCACGATCATCGTCTCGCCCGCCAGTTCGCCGCCGTCGATGCTCTCGACCCCCGACAGTTTGTGGTTAGCAGCGACGAACAACACATACGGTTCCTTCCTTAGGCTTTCTTGCGCGAAGCTCTCGAGGCCAGGTCTGAGGATCGTGATCGCCACATCGAGACGTCCGTCGGAGAGCCGGTTGGCGATGTCGCGCTCGGTGGAGTCCAAAATCTCCAGCGCCTCGCCGCCGGCGTTCCTGGCGTGCTGCGCGACCACGCGCTCCAGGTCGCGCGCCGGGATGGTGGAGAGAATGCCGGCGCGCAGGCGCTTCCGCTGCGGCGTGGTCGAGACTTCACGCAGCGCCGCTTCATACTCCTGAGTGATGCGCCGGGCATGCTGCAGAAACTTGCTGCCGGCCGGCGTCAGCGATACCCGCCGCGTCGTCCGCTCGAACAGACGCGCCCCCACCTCGTCCTCCAGCTTGGCGATGCCGACCGAAAGCGTCGGCTGGGTGACGCTCACCCGCTGGGCCGCCTTCGAGAACGAGCCCAGCTCGGCCACGGCCAGGAAGTAGCGCAGGAGGTAGCGATCCATAGACCATATCTATCAGTCTTGTTCGCAACGTTCAATTTCCATTGGCGGGGCAAATCAATTAGCAGCGTCGAATGACCGATTCCGCGATGCTCGATTTCCAGCTCGGCGAAACCGCCGACGCCATCCGCGAAACCACCCGCCGCTACGCCGCCGACCGCATCGCCCCCATGGCGGCGGCGATCGACGCCAACAACAAATTCCCGCGCGAACTCTGGCCCGAGATGGGCGCGCTTGGTCTGCACGGCATCACGGTCGCCGAAGAAGATGGCGGCCTGGGCCTCGGCTATCTCGAACACGTCGTGGCGATGGAAGAGGTGAGCCGCGCTAGCGCCTCGATCGGCCTCAGCTATGGCGCGCATTCCAATCTCTGCATCAACCAGCTCCGCCGCTGGGCCACGAAAGAGCAAAAGCACCGCTATTTGCCGAAGCTCATCAGCGGGGAACACATCGGCTCGCTCGCCATGAGCGAAGCGGGCGCGGGCTCCGATGTCGTCGGCATGAAATTGCGCGCGGAGAAGAAGGGCGATCGCTACGTCCTGAACGGCACGAAGTTCTGGATCACCAACGCGCCCGAAGCCAACACGCTCGTCGTCTACGCCAAGACTGAACCGGGCGCCGGCTCCGGCGGCATCACGGCCTTCATCATCGAGCGCGGCTGGAAGGGTTTCAGCGTCGGCCAGAAGCTCGACAAGATGGGCATGCGCGGCTCGGACACCGGCGAATTGGTGTTTGAAGACTGCGAAGTGCCGGAAGAAAACGTCATGGGCGGCGTCAATCGCGGCGTCGCCGTGCTGATGAGCGGCCTCGACTACGAACGCGCGGTGCTCGCCGCCGGCCCGCTCGGCATCATGCAAGCCTGCCTCGATGTCGTGCTGCCGTACGTCCGCGAGCGCAAACAGTTCGGCAAAGCCATCGGCACGTTCCAGCTGATGCAGGGCAAGATCGCCGACATGGTGGTGGCGCTGAATTCCGCGCGCGCCTACGTCTACGCCGTCGCCAAAGCCTGCGACGCCGGCAAGACCACCCGCCATGACGCCGCCGGCGCCATCCTCTACGCCTCCGAAAGCGCCGTCCGCGTCGCCACCGAAGCCATCCAGGCGCTCGGCGGCGCGGGCTACACCAAGGACTTCCCAGTTGAGCGCTACTTGCGCGACGCTAAGCTCTACGACATCGGCGCGGGGACGAGCGAAGTGCGGCGGTTTCTGATTGGGCGGGAGGTCATTGGGGCTTCTTGATTTCAGTCATTCCAGACGCGCGAAGCGCGATCTGGAATCCAGGGAGTATAGAGCTGAGTGTTGGCCCTGGATTCCAGATCGGCCTCGGGCCTTCTGGAATGACTGAGGGGACTTGGTGTAGCTGAGCACATGAGACTCAAATCCAACATCGACCCGAACTCGGACGCCTTCGCCAAGAACGCCGCGCATCACCGCGCGCTGTCGGCGGAGCTGCGCGAACGCACGTCACAGATCGCGCTCGGCGGCCCGAAAGACGCGCGCGATCGTCACACCAAGCGCGGCAAGCTTTTGCCGCGCGAGCGCGTTGAGCGGCTGCTCGATCCCGGCGCGCCGTTTCTGGAGATCGGCGCGCTCGCCGCCTACGACCTCTACAACGGCGAAGCGCCGGCAGCCGGCATCATCACCGGCGTCGGCCGCGTGTCCGGCCGCGAAGTGATGATCGTCGCCAACGACGCCACCGTGAAGGGCGGCGCTTACTTTCCGATGACGGTGAAGAAGCATCTGCGCGCGCAAGAGATCGCGCAGCAGAATCGGCTGCCGTGCGTGTATCTCGTCGACTCCGGCGGCGCGAACCTGCCGCACCAGGCCGAAGTCTTCCCGGACCGCGACCATTTCGGCCGCATCTTCTTCAACCAGGCGCGCATGTCGGGCGCCAACATTCCGCAGATCGCCTGCGTCATGGGCTCGTGCACGGCCGGCGGCGCTTATGTGCCGGCGATGAGCGATGAAACCATCATCGTCCGCAACCAAGGCACCATCTTCCTCGGCGGCCCGCCGCTGGTGAAGGCCGCGACGGGCGAGGTGATCAGCGCCGAAGATCTCGGCGGCGGCGATCTACATGCGCGCAAGAGCGGCGTCGTCGATCACTTGGCGCAAGACGATGCGCATGCGCTCCACCTCGTGCGTCGCGCGGTGGCGAGCCTGAACAGCGTCAAGCACGTCGGCCTCGATCTGCGCGAACCGATCGCGCCCGCCTACGACGCCAGCGAACTTTACGGCGTGCTGCCGGACGACGTGCGCATGCCCTACGACGTGCGCGAAGTCATCGCCCGCATCGTCGACGGCAGCGAGCTGGACGAATTCCGCCCGCTCTACGGCCCCACGCTCGTTACCGGCTTCGCGCGCATCTGGGGCTTTCCCGTCGCAATTCTTGCCAACAACGGCATCCTCTTCAGCGAGAGCGCGCAGAAGGCGGCGCACTTCATCGAGCTGGCGTGCAAGCGCGGCATTCCGCTGGTCTTCCTGCAAAACATTTCCGGCTTCATGGTCGGCGGCAAATACGAAGCCGGCGGCATCGCCAAAGACGGCGCGAAAATGGTGACGGCGGTCGCATCTGCCGAAGTGCCGAAGTTCACCGTGCTGATCGGCGGCTCGTTCGGCGCCGGCAATTACGGCATGTGCGGGCGCGCTTATTCTCCGCGCTTCCTCTTCACCTGGCCCAACTCGCGCATCTCCGTCATGGGCGGTGAACAAGCGGCCTCCGTGCTCGCGCAAGTGAAGCGCGACGGCATGGAAGCGAAAGGCGAGAGCTGGGCCAAGGACGACGAAGAGAAGTTCAAACAGCCGATCCGCGATCGTTACGAAGCCGAAGGCAGCCCGTACCACGCCACTGCGCGCTTGTGGGACGACGGCATCATCGATCCCGCGCAAACGCGCGACGTCTTGGGCTTGAGTATCAGCGCCTCGCTCAACGCGCCGATCCCGGAAACGCGCTTCGGCGTGTTCAGGATGTAGGGGAGAAGGCGATGCTTGCGATTGTCTTTTGGATTCTCATTCTCGGCATCATTTGGCGCGTGCCGGAATTCAAATTCCTGGCCTTCTTCATCTTCGCAAACAACGCGTTGTCCGCCTTGCTGGTCGGCTGGGCGATGACATCGGCGGAGTGGCAGCCTTACTTGCTGAACATGGCGAAGGGCGATCTCATCTTCGCCGCCATCGCAACGCCGGTCATAATATTCCGCAAATGGCAGAAGTCGCGCGGCAGCGTGCCGGACAGCAACGACCGCGAGATGGAACGTATCCGTGCTGAAATTCGAGCACGCGATGGCGGCGCGAGCTGATGGCGAATACCGCACTCCTCATCATCGACGTGCAGAAGGGCTTCGACGAGCCGTACTGGGGCGCGCGCAACAACCCGCAGGCCGAGCAGGCCATCGCCATGCTGCTGAAGCAGGGCCGGGCCAACAAGCTGCCGATCTTTCACATCAAACACAATTCGCGCTTCTCAAAGTCGCCGCTGCACCCAAGCAATCCCGGCAATGCGTTCAAGGACGAAACCGCGCCGCGCGATGGTGAGCCGGTGATCGGTAAGGACGTGAACAGCGCCTTCATCGGGACCGACCTCGAAGCACAACTGCGCGCGGCGGGCGTCGAAGAGGTGGTCATCGTCGGCCTCACCACGCCGCACTGCATCTCGACCACGGCGCGCATGGCCTCGAACCTGGGCTTTCGCACCATCGTCGTCTCCGACGCCACCGCGGCACACGCGGGCAAAGGCCCAGACGGCCAGCCGATCGACGCAGAGACCATGCACTATCACGCACTCGCAGCACTCAACGGTGAGTTCGCGAAGATCGTCACGACGGAAGAATTGCTGCGATGAGTGCTGCACTGAACTCGGTGGAGGTCTAGACTAGGCCATGACCGCAACCCCGCACCCCACGCTGCATCGCTGGACCGCGAACGACTACCCGTCCTACGTCCTGCTGCACTCCGATCCCCACATCATCGAATGGCTCGGCGGCACGCAGATGACCACGCAGCAGATGCGCGAGGCGTTCGACCGCATGCGCAACTTTCTCGATGAAAACGGCTGGGGTGTGTGGGCGATCGTCGATGAGAAGGGCCTGATCGTCGGCGCCGCCGGTTTGCAGCCGGTACGCGAAGGTCTGCCGACCTATCCCGGCGTCGAAGCGCTCTGGCGACTCGCGTTCCACGCGCAGGGGCGCGGCCTGGTGACGACGGCGATGAAAGCCGTGCTGCCGTGGGCGTTCAAGAACATCGCCGGCCTCGACGAAATCCAAACCTTCACCGCGCGCTCGAACGTAAAATCGCAGGCTGTGATGCAGCGCCTCGGCTTCAAAGCTGATCCATCGCGCGACTTCGATCATCCCGCGCTGCCCCAAGGCCATCCGCTGCGGGCGCACGTTTTTTATTCGATGAAGCGAGCTTGATGCTGAAATCCGTTCTCATTGCGAACAGAGGCGAGATCGCGCGCCGCGTGATCCGCACCTGCAAACGGCTCGGCGTGCGCACCATCGCCGTCTATTCGGACGCCGACGCCAAGGCGCTGCACGTACGCGAAGCCGACGACGCCGTGCACATCGGCGCGTCGCCAGCGAAAGAAAGCTATCTGCGCGGCGACAAGATCATCGCCGCGGCCAAGCAAACCGGCGCCGAAGCCATTCATCCGGGCTACGGCTTTCTCTCGGAGAATGCCGACTTCGCGCAGGCGGTGATGGATGCGGGCCTGATCTGGATCGGACCCAATCCAGACTCGATCCGCGCCATGGGTTTGAAGGACGCCGCTAAGAAACTCATGGCCGAAGCAGGCGTGCCGACGACGCCCGGCTACCTCGGCGAAGATCAAAGCGAAGCGCGGCTTGCGGAAGAGGCGGGCAAGATCGGTTATCCGGTGCTCATCAAGGCTGTCGCCGGCGGTGGCGGCAAGGGCATGCGCAAAGTCGAGAAGGCGAAAGACTTCAAAGACGCGCTCGCGTCCGCGAAACGCGAAGCCGCCGCGGCCTTCGGCGACGATCGCGTGCTCCTGGAAATGTACGTGCAGCGCCCGCGCCACATCGAGGTGCAGGTGTTCGGCGACACGCACGGCAATGTCGTGCATCTGTTCGAGCGCGATTGTTCATTGCAGCGCCGCCACCAGAAGGTGATCGAAGAAGCGCCCGCGCCAGGGATGAGCGATGCGGCGCGCAAGGCGGTGACGGATGCCGCGGTGCTGGCGGCGAAAGCCGTGAACTACGTCGGCGCCGGCACTGTCGAGTTCATCGCCGACGCCAGCGAAGGTCTGCGCGGCGACCGCATCTGGTTCATGGAAATGAACACGCGCCTGCAAGTCGAGCACCCGGTGACGGAAGAGATCACCGGCCAGGACTTGGTCGAGTGGCAATTGCGCGTGGCAAGCGGAGAAAAACTGCCGCTGAAGCAAGAAGAGCTGAAGATCAACGGCTGGGCGATGGAAGCGCGGCTGTATGCGGAAAATCCGAGCGCGGGCTTCCTGCCGAGCATTGGTGCGCTGGAGTGGATGTACTTTCATTCAATGTACGACGATCCGCCAAGGGTTCGCTTTGACTCGGCCGTTGAACAAGGCGACGCCATCACGCCCCACTACGATCCGATGGTCGCCAAGTTGATTGTGCACGCCGACGCGCGCCGCGCTGCCGTGGAGCAGTTGTGCCGAGTGTGTACGGAAATGGAAATTGCTCCGGTCAAGACGAACGCAGGCTTTCTCGCACGTTGCTTATCAGACTCGGAATTCGTCGCCGGCGGTATCGACACGCAATTCCTTGCGAACCGTGGCGATGCTTTATCCGCTCGTCCGCCAGCGTCCACGCGCGTGGAGGAGGCCGCCGCGCATGCGTTTGTGAGAGCGGCCCAAGCGCGTCCACGGGTCGGACGAACGGCCCTGTCGATTGAAGCGGCCACATCACCGTGGGGACGACTTACGGGGTTTCGCCTGAACGCCGAACTTTCGCAGAAGGTGCGCTTATTGTTGGATGGCAAAGCGCTGGCAGTCGAGCCGCATGGTCAGGAGCTGAAAACAACGACCCTGCAAAACGGCGCAGTCGTCGTCTTTGATCGCGGCGAAGCATACGAATTCACCCTCGACAGCGGCGAGCGCGCCGAGGGCGAAGCCGCCGCCGGCGACGGCGCGATCCTCTCGCCGATGCCCGGCAAGATCATCTCCGTCGCCGCGAAAGCCGGCGCGAAGGTGAAGAAAGGCGAGCCGCTCCTCGTGCTCGAAGCCATGAAAATGGAGCACACGCTCGCAGCGCCCTTCGACGGCAAAGTCGCTGATCTGAAAGCGAAAGCGGGCGACCAGGTTGTTGAAGGCGCGCTGCTGGCGAAGCTGGAAGCTTAGCTTCTTCAGTCATTCCCGGAGCGCGGAGCGCGACCCGGAACCCAGGGGCAAACACTCAGGACGTGGCCCTGGGTTCCGGATGACGCTCAGCGTCTCCGGAATGACTGAGTGTAGTCCGAGCTTAGTGGGCGGCGGGAGAGCGACGACAGAGCTCTAAACCAGCGCGAAGTCGGCTTCCTCCGGCGCCGGATGGCGCGGCGCTTCGCCGTAAGTTTCATTCGCGTCGATCACTGTGAGCGCCGGCACCGCAGCGTTGGCGGGCACGCTGGCGCCGGGGCCGACGCGGACGTTGGCGCCCAGGAAGGCGTACGAGCCGATGCGCACTGGCCGCACCAGCACGCGCGAAACGCCGGCCTCGGTCTTGCGCCGCACATGGCCGTAAAGCTCGACCTGGCGCGAGAAGATCACGCGGTTGCCGATGTCCATGAGATCGCGGTCGAGGATATGCACGTTCACGGCCCACACCACGCCATAGCCCACGCGCGAGCCCCACAGCCGGAGCCACATGGAATAGAAGCCCGGAATGACCCGCAGTAGCGATTCCAGGAACGGCAGCGCATCGTAGAAAGCCTGGATGTGGTGCGAGGCGTGCCAGCCGCAGAAGGTCTTTTCGTCAATCTTTACGATGCCGGGTCTGAGCGGTGCCCAGCGCTTCACGATGCGCAGCGTGATCGGCGGCACGATGTACACGACCAGTAGCAGCATCACCGCGCTGAACAGCGGCCAATGCGCGAAGCCGGTCAGCACCAGCAGCGCCGCGACCGTCATCAGCAATGGGAAGTACGAAAAGATTCGGTCGCCGAAGCTCATGCCGCGTCGCTGCGCACCGCGCCGGCGATCAGCGCCCTCAATTCGTCGACGCCGCGCGCCGCGCGCAGCTTGTCGCGCGTCTCTGCCTTGCGCAGGAAACGTGAGACCCGCGCCAGCGCCTTCAGATGATCGGCGTTACGGTCGGCCGGCGACACCAGCATGAAAACGAGATCGGCCGGCCGCGCATCCATGGCGTCGAAATCGTGCGCTGGTTCGAGGCGTGCAAAGCAGCCGATGGCTTTCTTCAGACCGGGCACCGAGGCGTGCGGGATCGCGACACCTTCGCCCATGCCGGTGCCGGACAGGCGCTCGCGCATCAACACCGCTTCAAACAGCGTACGCGAATCCACACCCGACGATTTCGCCAGCGCGTCCGCCATCAGCTGGATCGCCTGCCGGCGCGAGGTCGCCGCGAGCCGCGGCACGATCGCATCCGGCGCGACCAGGTCGCTCAAGTCGTGCATCGTCACTCCGTAACCGGCCGCCCACCCGCCTGGGGCGGGGCCGGAGTAGAACGCTCAGGTCGCCGATCCGTTCGCCTTCTTCGCATCACCGTGATTCGGCCCGCGATCCGGATCGACCCAGCCGACATTGCCGTCAGCGCGCCGGTACACCAGGTTCAGTCCGCCATGGGCGGCGTTTCTGAACATGAGCGCAGGCGCGTCCGCCAAATCGAGCTGCATCACTGCCATGGAAACGGTCATCGTGCGCACCGGGACGGTGGTCTCGGCGATCACCAGCGGACCGTCTTCCTTCCCATCAATCGCCGATGTCCCCTGGCCAGCGTCCCCGTCGGCCTCGGCGTCAGATTCGTCTTCGAGCGGGGCCAGCACATACGCGCCCGCGTCGGACCAGGGAAGGGGCTCTCTGCCCTCGCCGTGATGGTTGCGCAGTCGGCGCTTGTAGCGGCGGACGCGCTTTTCGAGCTTGGTGAGGGCGTTATCAAAGGCCAAGTGCGCGTCGCCGCCGTGGCCTTGAGCCTGGAGTGAAATTCCGGAAGAAAGGTGCACCGTGCAATCCACATCGACACCGGCCGCGCCGTTCTTGCCCACTGTGACCACGGCGTCCGTCGCACGATTGAAATATTTTCCGACCCCGCTCGCCAATTCACCTTCAATTCGGGATCGAAGCGCCTCGCCGACATCCATCTGCCGTCCGGCGACTTGTACTCTCATGCTCTGAGCCTCCTGGTTCGTAGGATCTGCCCGCCGCAGCGCGGGGTGGCTCTCGGGACCGGGCCTTCTTCCCCCTCAAGGAGGCCTCCCGATCACGGTCAAAAGGTAGGCCTCGGGGGCGGGCCGGTCAACGCGGGGAACCCTTCGAGCGCCGTTGTTCACCACCTTCTCGTGAGCCGCGCGAAAGTCTCTTGCGGCGCACGCGCAGGCCGTCCATCTCCGTCTGTCAGGGAACCATTTCCGTGGAAATTCAATGAGCGCCGAGGAGAGCGTACGCGAGCAGAAGATGGTTCGCAGCCCCGCCGCGTCGACCACGGCGATGGATCTGACCGCGATCGTCGTCTGCACCTTGGCCTGGGGCACGACGTGGTTTGCGATCACGCTGCAACTCGGCGTCGTCGATCCCGTAGTTTCGCTTACATATCGCTTCGCGTTGTCGGCGGCGCTGCTCTTTGCGTGGTCGGCGTTCCGCCGTGAGCGCATCGCACTCACGCGCGCGCAGCACATCGCTGCGTTCGGGCTTGGCTTCTTCACCTTCGGCGTCAACTACACGCTCGTCTACTGGGCCGAGCAATGGGTGACGTCCGCCGTGGTCGCCGTGCTGTTCGCGTCGATGGCGTTTGTCAATCTCGCCGTCTTTAGACTCGTGTTCGGACAACGCGCGCCCGTGCTGGCCTGGGCGGCTTCCGGTCTGGGCGTCATCGGCGTGGCGCTCTTGTCGTGGACCGAAGTGGTCGGCGCCCAACTGGATCAGCGGGCGATCCTCGGCATCGTGCTGACGCTGGTGGGCGTGCTGGGCGCCGCGATCGGCAATGTCTTTGCGCGCAACGGCGAAGTCGCCGGCGCAGCGGTTGCGCCCTACACTGGCTGGGCGATGGGTTACGGCGCGCTGCTGCTGGCGCTGTTCGCAACGGCGACCGGCAAGACGTGGACGTTCGAGCCGACCTTCGGCTACGTGGCGTCGCTTATCCACCTTTCGCTTAACGGCTCGGTGATCGCGTTTCTGCTGTATTACGGCCTCGCGCGCCGCCGTGGCTACACCACTGCGTCCTATATCTCCGCGCTCGCGCCGCCGCTCGCCATGCTGGTGTCGAGCCTGTTCGAAGCCAAGACCTGGGGCCCGTTCGCGCTCGCTGGCGTCGCGCTGGTGCTGGCGGGGCAATACCTGCTGCTCAGAGCGAAACGGACTTAGTGTCCTTCGCGCCTTCTTCGTGTCTTCGTGGTTTTCTTTTCACCACAAAGGCACAAAAAAGGAGGCACGAAGGACACTAAGGCATGGCCCGCAGCGCCGCTTCGACGCCGGGCAGCAGCACATCGTCGTCGCTGTTTCGGTCCAGCCGCGCGTTCAGATAGAGCGCCTGCAAGAATGCGTTCACGTCATGCCGGCGCGCCAGTCCTGCCTGCGATGCGAACATGTTTTCGCCCGCGGTCGGAAATTGCGCGAAATACTGCGTCCACTCTGCTTCGCTGAACAGGTTGCGCTGCGCGATGTAGAGGATGGGCGCCGCCAAGCGTTCGCTCTCGCCATAAATATAGAAGTGTTCTTCGGGCGCGACCTGCGATGCAATGGCGTCGCGGATGCGCGTGAGCTCCGGCTTACCGAACGCCGGGTTGAGCGCCAGCTGCAGCATGAGATCGCTCCCGTGCGCTACGCCATGGCGCCAGCCCTCGGCTTCGTCGAAGCCGCGATAGTCGCGCACGCTGGTGAGATACGTCACGCTCGCATCGAGCAAGCTCGCGCGCCGCTCCGCACTCATCCAGGGCGTCACGCGATCCGTGCGGGCAACCTCCGACAAAACCAGCGCCGCGAACGGCCGCTCGAAACCAGCGCCCTCCGGCGCCGTCAGCCGCGCTTGCAGATCGTCCGCAAGCGCCGCCAGCGTTTCCGGCGACAATGCGCCCGCGCGCATCCAGTGCTGCAGGCCTTCGAACGCGATGCCGTCCCGCAGCGCGGGGTCCGGCGCTGCGACGCACGCAGCCAGCGCCCGCGCCAACGCATTGCGCGCGCCGTCGTCGGGCAGGGCCCAGTCCGCGGCCTTCAAGGCCTCAAGCCGGGCGCTGTCGTACCCGGCAGGCGGACAGCGCTCGCTGCGCGGCTGGGCTTGAGCGGAAGCGCAGGCGGCAAGCACCAGCGCGGCGATGATCAGAATGCGTTTCATGCCCGTCATCTTTGCCCGGCGCCGGCGGCGTGTCGCAAAGACTTTGCGACGAAGCCTGTTTCGGCGCCGAAAGCGGCATGCAGGCTAGGCTGGCGCCGCTTGCTCCTGTGCACCCGAAGGCGGCGCATCCGCCGCCGTCGGTGCGAGCAGCTTGCGGAAGAACACCGCAAACAACAACAGGATCACCGCGCCGGCGCCCACGATCGCCGCATGCATGCCCCAGAACGTCACCGGGTCCATCGTCTCCACGAGGCCCGCGATCTTGCCAACGGCGAGGTTGCAGATGAACAGGTGCAGATAATAGACGCCGATGAAGGCGCCGCCGACTTGGCGCGGCGCGGCGCGCGAATAGAGCGCGAGGCCGACGGGGAAGATCATCGCAAAGCCGATATCGTTCACAATGTGGAAGCCCAGGCCCCACAGCAGCGATGCTTTCTGACCCGTCGCCGCTTCGTTGGCGCTGGCGGCCGCGAGAATGAGCGGCCCGCCGGCGGCGATGAGCGCGCCGATCGCGAGCTTGATGATCTCGTCAGGCTCTTTGCGATACTTGGCCCAGATGGTCCAGAACGCCAGCGCGCCGCCCACTGTCACCGTCGAGATGATCGCGTCTAGGGAGACGAGCCACGTCACCGGCATGGTTTGGCCGCCGAACTCGAGCTGATAATGCTTCTCGCCCCAGAGCAGGTAGGCGTTGAAGATTTCCTGGTTGCCGACCGCCGTCATCGCCAGAACCGGCAGCATTGCCACCAGCACCGCCATGGTCGCCCAATCGCGGCCGGTGAATTTCGCTGCAGGCGCGCCTTTCGCCGCGGCGCCGCGCGGACGTTCAGGCGGCAGATTTTTGCGGCCTGCAAGATAGATCACCAGCGCGACCGCCATGCCGACGCCGGCCGTGCCGAAACCCCAATGCCAGGCGACTTTTTCGCCCAGTGTGCCGATTACGATCGGCGCCGCGATCACGGCGATCTGCACGCCGAGCAGGAACACCTGATAGCCGTTCGAGCGGCGCAGATCGGACGGCCCGTAAAGCTCGCCGACCTGGCTGGCGATGTTACCCTTGAACAGCCCCACGCCGATGAAGAGGCAGAGGATGGCGAATACGAACATCGTGTCGAACGCCATCAGGAAGTGGCCGAGCACCATGATAAGCGCGCCGGCGGCGACGGTCTTCGTGCGCCCAAGCCATTGGTCGGCGATCAGGCCGCCGAGAATGGGCGTCAGATAGACGCCGCCGGAATAGAGACCAGTGATCGCGGCCGCGGTGGCGACCGGCGTGGCGAGGTCGCCGTAGATCGATTGCAAGAAGCCGTGGAACGGCACGTACGCCGCGATCTGCTCCATGTGGCCGGGCAGCAGCAGATAGTGCGTGAGGTAGAGCACCAGCAGCGACTGCATGCCGTAATAGGAGAAGCGTTCGAACGCTTCGCAGAAGACGAGATACCCAAGCCCGCGCGGGTGTCCCAATACGTCTTTGCCGGCAGGCGGCGCCCAGGTGGTGTCAGTCATCGTCTGTTCGCGTCCCGTCCCCAGTGGTGTCCCTGAGCGCCCCTAGCACAATCGTGCGGGAACGCGAGGCCGTTTCTGCACATCGCGTTCATGTTGCGGCGGCTTTCCGCTGGCTGGGTGGTGAACAGCGGCGTTGAGAGTTCGCTGACCTAGTCCGGCAGGCGCGGGCACGGAAACGTCCCGCCGCCTTCGCTCCAGTCCACCCGCGCGATGGCGCCGTCGGACTCGACGAAGGTCAAAGTTGCGTAGCGCAGGCGCGAGAAGAACCGGTTAGGGGCGATCGGCCAGAGCGCGGTGAAGCCGTCGCCGGCGTTGGCGGCGAGGCGGCCGTCGACCACCGCCATTTCCATGCTCCGTCCAGGGCCCAAGCCGTAACGTCCGGCGAATCTCGTGAGTTCGCCGGCGGCGCCGGGAACTTCCAGCGGCGGGCTTGGCGCACTCGTTGTTTCGCCGAAGGCGATCGCTTCCAGATCGCTCTGCAGTGGCTGAAACAACCCGGATTCAATGTTGCCCGTTACGATAATGATCGTGTCGCTTTCCGGGTAGCGATAGGCCATCGCCATGTACCCATGACCGAAGCCGTCATGCCCGAACTTGTCGCGAGGCCCCGGCGGCGTTTCAAGCGCGCGAGGCGGATAGTTGTCCATGAAGCGGGCAAGATCATCTGCGGTGGAATAGAAGGAGGCCGCGCCTTGCCAGTTCGAAAGATCGAGCGGCAGCGGCGTCCGCAGGCTGCGCGGATCTGCGCCGACCGTGCATGCGTGCGACAGTCCACGCACGTGCGGTCCAAACAGCGGCCCGGTGTTCCGCATGCCGTGCGGCCGCAAAACCAGTCGCGCCGCCGCCTCGTGATAGGACTCGCCGCTTGCGATCTCGATGACCCGGCCCAGAACGCGATAGCCGTTGTTGGAATAGCCGGAATTCTGACCGGGTTCGGTGACGAATCCCTCGCGCGCGACCAACGGCGTCAATTGTTCGAGTGTTCGCGGTGTTTGGCGGGCGGTTTCGAAATTGCTGAGATCGCGCGCCAGTCCGGACCGGTGCTGCATCAGCATTGTGAGGTTGATGTCATCGGCGCGCGGAAAATCGGGAAGAAAGCGCGAAAGCCGATCGTCAAAAGAGAGCATCCCACGGGTGCGGAGGCTGTAAAGGCACGCGGAGGTGATGAGCTTGCTGACGGATTCGATGCCGAACTTGGAATTCAGACGATTGTTTGCGCCGCCCGCCATCGCCGCGTCGCCGTAGGCGCGCCGCGCCAGGACGCGCGCGCCGCGCTTGATCAGCACGACGCCTGCAAAGTCTTTCGACGCCACATAGGGTGCGAGATAGGCGTCAAGCCTCCGATCGAGCTCGGCGGCGCGCGCCCCGGTGGAGAGCGTGATCAACGGCGTTGATGCTGCGCCTGCAAGAAAGCGGCGTCGTGTCGTGGGCTGCATCGAATACTCCGCGCGTGCCGCGGGAATGTGCGCTCGCGCTGCGCGCAGAGCCGCCGCGGAGCGACCGACGCGCGCGCATTTGCGATGGTTGTCGCGCATGCACGAACGCGCTGCTTCAGGCCTTCCAGCCGACCAGGACGGCGCCGCCGGTGATGAGCGCGACACCCAGCCAGTTCTTCAGGTTCATGTGTTCGCCCAGAAGGCCGACGCCGATCAGCGCCACCAGCACGACGGAGAGCTTATCGAGCGGCGCCACCATCGACGCCGGCCCCAGCTTCAGCGCGCGATAATAGCAAAGCCACGAGGCGCCGGTCGCGAGACCGGAGAGGGCGAGGAACGTATAGGTCTTGGCCGGGATCGAGGCGAGCGGCTGCGCCGCGCCAGTAACCGCGACCAGCACCGCGACGAACGCCAGGATCACCACAACACGAATGAGCGTCGCAAAATCCGGCGCCACACGCTCAATGCCGACTTTGCCGAAGATCGCCGTAAGCGCCGCGAACAGCGCCGAAAGCAGCGCCCATGTTTGCCAGGAGGAGAGGAGGGATTTCATGCTCTGCCACTACACCGAACAAAACCCTCAGTCATTCCAGACGGCCGGAGGCCGATCTGGAATCCAGGGCTGGCGTTCCGTCGTTGGCCCTGGATTCCAGATCACGCTCCGCGTGTCTGGAATGACTGGAACGCGCATGCGCCGCGCAAGCGGCGAACCCTGACGACCTTCGGCGTGAACCACGAGCGCCGTCTTCCACTTTGCGCCGCGGCGCGACAAGGGCGGCGCTTGCGTTGTGTTAGAGACCCAAGTGTTGGGAGGTTGGAGCGCGGCGCCTCCGTGCCGCGTGAGCCGCGGAGCCGCGCGATCCAACCTGAAAATCTGAGCGTTGAAAGCAGTCATCCCGTTCACGTTCCACGCGCCCAGGATGACGGAGGGACTCTAAAACCCGTTCGCAATCTTCCGCTTGCGCTCGACCGAGCTCGGGATCCGCAAACTCTCGCGATATTTGGCGACCGTGCGCCGCGCGATATCGACGCCTTTTTCCTTGAGAATTTCGACGATGCGGTCGTCGCTCAGGATTTCCGCTTGCGTCTCGCCGTCGATCAGACCCTTGATCTGATGACGGACCGCTTCAGCTGAGTGCGCTTCGCCGCCGTCGGTGGCGGTGATCGAGGCGGTGAAGAAGTATTTCAGCTCGAACACGCCGCGCGCGCACGAGAGATATTTGTTCGAGGTGACGCGGCTGACCGTCGATTCATGCATTTCGATCGCGGCGGCGACCGTCTTCAAGTTCAGCGGTCGCAGATGCGCCACGCCGTGCACGAAGAAACCGTCCTGCTGACGTACGATTTCGCGCGCGACTTTCAGGATCGTCTTGGCGCGCTGGTCGAGGCTCTTCACCAGCCAGGTCGCGTTCGCCGCGCACTCCGACAAGAACTGCTTGTCCGCTTCCCGCGTCGCGCCTTTCGACACTGTCGCGTAGTAACGCTGGTTCATCAGCACGCGCGGCATGGTGTCGGTGTTGAGTTCCACCAGCCACGAGCCGTCCGGCGCGCCCTTTACGTAGACATCCGGCGCAACCGTCTGCGCCGCGCCGCCGCCAAAGCCGGCGCCGGGCTTCGGCGTCAGCGCGCGGATTTCCGCGATCATCTCGACCAAGTCTTCGCGATCGACGCCGACCACGAGCTCCAGCCGCTCCATGTGACCCTTCGCGAGCAGGTCCAGATGCGCCAGCAGCTTTTCCATCGCCGGATCGAAGCGGCCGCGGTCCTTCAGCTGCAGCGCCAGGCATTCGGGAATGTCGCGCGCCATTACGCCGACGGGCTCGAAGCCTTGCATGACGGTCAAGACGTGCTGCACCTGCTCGACCGGTGCGCCGATCTGGTAGGCGATCTCGCGTACGTCGCCGCGCATGTAGCCCCAATCGTCGACCGCATCGATCAGCACGCCGCCGATCATGCGTTCGACGGGGGAGAGGCCCGCGCGCGTCAGCTGCGCGTCCAGATGTTCAGCGAGCGTGATGTCGCTGGTGAGCGTTTCCTCGATGCCGGGCAGATCGTCGAAGCTCTTGCCGGAAGAGGCTTTCGACCAATCGGTCGCGGGAGCGGCGCCGGCTTCAGCCAGTTCTGCCGCAGAAAGATCGGGCGCCATGTCGGCGACCGAAACGTCGAACTCCGCCTGCGCTGCAGCCGGCGCGCCAGAGTCGAAATCGAGTGCGGTTTCGCTGCTTGCGTCGGTCTGTTTTTGCGCGTCGACCTGGGTCTCGTCGCGCTCCAGCAGGGGGTTGCGCTCAAGCTCCGATTCCACGAACTCCGTGAGTTCTATGTTGGAGAGCTGCAGCAGCTTGATCGCCTGCTGCAATTGCGGCGTCATCACCAGGGCCTGACCCTGGCGCATCTCCAAGCGCGGGATCATCGCCATAGGCGGCGGCTTTCAGATGCGTGCGGGCGTCGGCGCGACATGGCACGGACTTTGCCCTCAAGGGTCTGAATTTCAGGTAACCGCCGTGAAGATTTCGGGCGCCGCGTGGTAAACTGGCGTTTTCCGTGTTCGGCTAGCCGGTAAACGTATCGCCCAGATAGACCTTCCGGACCGCCTCGTTCGAGCGCACTTCGTCCGGCGTGCCTTCGAACAACACTTGGCCGTCGAACATGATCGAGGCCCGGTCCACGATCTGCAGCGTTTCGCGCACGTTGTGGTCGGTGATCAAGATGCCGAGGCCGCGGCCCTTCAGGAACAGGATCAGCTCCCGGATGTCGTTGATCGCCAGCGGATCGATGCCCGCGAACGGTTCGTCGAGCAGCATAAAGGAAGGGCGGGTGGCCAGGGCGCGGGCGATCTCAACCCTACGCCGCTCGCCGCCCGAAAGCGCCGCCGCCGGCGCGTTGCGCAGATGGTCCACGTGCAATTCCGCCAGCAGCCCGTCGACGATCTCGCGCCGCTTGGAGCGGGAGCGCTCCGACAGTTCGACGATCGACATGACATTCTGCTCGACCGTGAGACCGCGAAAAATCGACGGCTCCTGCGGCAGATAGCCGACGCCGAGGCGCGCGCGCTGATACATGGGCAGCGTCGTGACGTCCTGGCCGTCCAGCAGGATCTGGCCCTGATCGACGCGCACGAGGCCGGTGATCATGTAGAAGCAGGTGGTCTTGCCCGCGCCGTTCGGGCCCAGAAGCCCCACGACTTCGCCGCGCTGCAGAAAAAGCGAAACGTCCTTCACGACCTGCCGGCCCTTGTAGGTTTTCGCGATCTTCACCGCGCCGAGACCGCCTTGGGCGGTGTCGGGCTTCCTCGAACGGCTGGTAGCGCCCTCAGGGCTCATTTGTTGCTGCCGGTCTCGGGTTTCGAAACGGGCCTAGCGGCCCGGCGGAGGCGTTGCGGGTTGGCCGCGCCGCGGCACGAACACGCCCCGCACACGCTGGCCGTTCTGAGGCCGGATGGTGGTTTGGCGCGACCCAATCTGCAGCACCATGGTCTCGCCGCGGATGACGTTTTCCTCGGAGGCCACTACGACATTGCCGGAGAACGTCACGCTGTCGGCCGAGGTCTCGTAGACGGCGCGATTGCCGCGGGCCGACTGCGAGGGGCGGACGTAATAGACGTCACCCTCGGCGACCATGCGCTCGATGTCACCCGCGCCGAGACCTCCGCCCGAGCCTTGTTGTTGGCCGCCGCTGCTGGAATTGGAGAAATAGAGCGTGATGCGGTCGGCCCGGAGCCGCGCGTCGTTCTGCACGATGTCGACATCGCCGGTCAGCACCAGCCGGTGCTCCGCGTCGAAATACTCAAGGTTGTTGGCTGAATAGGACACCGGCCCGCCAGTCTCGCTGAGCTGGGCCCAAGCACCCGGCGCTAGTCCCAGGCAGCCCAGGAACGCGCCTACGGCCAAAACGGCGTTCAGCCTCATTGCGACGGCTCCTCATTCTGTCGGCCACGGTCCGGGATCTGGCCGCGTACGCTCCCCCGAAGCACCAGGGCGCGATCACTCTCCCGTAATTCATACGTGTCCGCTTGGAGCACGCCAAGAGGCCCGGCGCCGGTGACCCCGCGCTGGCCGATCAGCACGCCCCGGTCCAGGTCCACCGTCAGGTCCGGCGTCGTGAAACGGTTGCCCCCACGGTCGGAAAACAGGACTTCACCCCGGAAAACGACGGTCTTTTTCTGTTCGTCATAAACCCCCCTGGGTGCCAGCATGATCGTTCCGGCTTCGGTCCGGTAAACCGGGGCCACCAGTTCGATGGGCTGGTTTTCCCCTGGCGCGCGTTCTGCGATCTCGGCGGTGATCTGGTAGGGGCCGCCGGATTCTGTCCGGCCGGTGAAGCGGGGATTGATCATCCGCAGCGGCTCCGTGGCCGCGAACTGGTTGGCTTCGAACCCGCCCTCGACCGCGTAGAGCGCCATGAACACGAAGACAGAGGCGAAAGACGCCCCCGCGCAGGCGACGAACACCCGCCTCAGGATGGCGATCAGCTGCGAGCGCTTGCGCGCCGCCTTCAGCGACAGGGCGCGCTTGGGCTCCCAGACAAAATCGGCGGCGGCGGACAGGCTCATGGGCAGCCGGTTTGTCGCCGCGTTCCGGGGCGGAAGCAAGGCGGCAGGGCGGTATGACGCGCCCGCACCCTCCGGCAGGACCGGCTAGAGGAGCGCAGCGATCAATGCGACAAGGTGCGCGCCGGACACGACCAAGCCCACACAGAGCAGCCCGCCCAGTTCGCGCATGAGGAAATTGCGTACCATGGGCATAAGAATACGCGCGCTGGATTGAGGATTTGGCGTGCGGACGTGGTTGCCCGATTATAACCATGCTGGGCGCACGGCGCGGTCGCGTCATATTCCGGTTGGGAGAGAACTATCCGTGCGCGTTCATGTCTTCGTCGCCCTTCTGCTGTTCGCCGCGTGCAGCGGGGAAAGCGAGGGGCAAGCGCCTCCGCCGCAAGGTGACTGGGTCGAGCAGGCGGCGCCGAACGCGGATGGTCAGACGCCAGCGTTTCCGCAGCAGACGCGCGCGCCCGAGCAGCGCTCAAACGTCGCCATCCATGTGGAAGAAATCGCCGCCGGCCTCGAACATCCGTGGGCGATCGTCTTCCTGCCCGACGGACGCATGCTCGTGACGGAGCGGCCCGGCCGGCTGCGCGTCATCACCCGCACAGGCCAGATTTCCGCGCCGGTCGCGGGCTTGCCTGCTGTCGATGCGCGCGGGCAGGGCGGTTTGCTCGATGTCGTGCTTTCACCGGCTTTCGCGCAGGACCGGTTGATCTACTGGAGTTACGCGGAGCCGCGTGGCGACGGCCAAAACGGTTCCAGCGTTGCGCGCGGCCGGCTGAACGCGGACGCGACTGCGGTTGAGCGCGCGCAGGTGATCTTTCAACAGCGCCCGGCATTCGCGGGACGCGCGCACTACGGTTCCCGGCTCGTGTTCGATCGCCAAGGCCATCTCTTCATCACGCTGGGCGAGCGCCAGCGCACGCCGATCCGCGACCGGGCGCAAGACTTGGCGTACGGCATGGGCAAGATCATGCGCCTCAACGCCGACGGCGGCGTGCCCGCCGACAATCCGTTCGTCGGTCGCGCCGGCGCGCAGCCTGAAATCTGGTCCTACGGGCATCGCAACGTGCAGGGTGCCGATCTCAACCCGGCGACGGGTGAGCTATGGACGATCGAGCACGGTCCGCAGGGTGGCGATGAACTCAACATTCCGCGCGCCGGTCGAAACTATGGCTGGCCGATCATCACTTACGGCGAAGACTATGACGGCACGCCGATCGGCCGGGGGATCACTTCACAGCGGGGCATGGAGCAGCCAATCTATTATTGGGATCCCGTTATTGCGCCGGGCGACATGGACTTCTATCGCGGCTCGCTTTTTCCGTGGCATGGCGACATCCTGATCGCGGCGCTGCGCGGCGAGGCGCTGGTGCGGCTCAAGATTGAAGGCGAGCGCGTCGTCGGCGAAGAGCGGTTGCTCCGTGGGCAAGTGGGCCGCCTGCGCGATCTTGCCGAGGATGAAACCGGAGCGCTCTGGGTCATCACTGACGACGAAAATGGTCGCTTGCTTAAGCTGACGCCGGCCGCTCAGTAGATCTTGTGAGCGTCATCCCGGTCGGCTGAAGCCGAACCGGGACATCGAAGGCCTCCCGAAATCAGCCTGGCGCGGAGGAGCCGTTGCTCAGCGCTGTGATGCGCGCGGCGAGGGCCGGGTCGGCTTGCGCCTGCGCGGCGATTGCATTGTAGGTGGTGCTGTCGAGATTGTTTTGCGTGAGGATCGCGCGAATCTGCGTGACAACCGCGGGACGCTGCTCGGGCGTCGCTGTTTGAAGTTGCGCATTGAGCGGCTGGATCGCGAAGGCTGCCGCGGCAAACGAGCGCAATTGCGCGTCAGTGAACGTAGTTGGTTGAACCGCGCCCGGCGTTGAGGGCGGTGTCGCCTGCGCTTGCGGCGTCGGCGTCATCGTGTCGGGCTGGGTTGTGCCGGTTGTGGGCGGCGGCGTGGTTGGGTTCGTCTGCATCGGCTGGGCTTGCGACGCAGTCGGCGCCGGCGAGGTCATCGCTTCTTCGCGCGGCGTGCCGGCGCACGCGGCCACAGTCAAAAGCGATGCGGCGATCAACCAGGATGATCGGGACATGAGGTTCCTCATTAGGTGTTGCGCCCCAACCAACAAATCTACGCAGGCGCGCCGGGATAGTTCCCGGCGCGCCTGCGCCAAGTGGAGGCGGAGCTTGCTTCGCGGCTAGTGGTTCTGCGAATGGGTCGTCGGCGCACGCAGTGCTGCGATCCGCGCCGACAGCGCCGTGTCGGTACGCGCCCGCGCCGCGATCGCGTCGTAGGTTGTCCGGTCCAGATTGTTTCGCTGCAGCACAGCCCCGATCTGCGTGTCGGCTTGCGTGCGTGCCGACGCGCTCGGCGATGCGCCCAGACCGCTATTGATGTGTTCCACTTCGGCGGAAGCGGCCGCATACGAGCGCAGTTGCGCATCTGTGTACGTCATTGCGCTTGTTGATGGCGTCGCTTGAGTCTGTGCCGGCGGCGTCGCCGGCGTTGCGGTTTGGGCAAACGCCACGGGGCACGCCAAAATCAGGACGGCGGTCGCGCCGCCGAACATCAATTTACGCATTTGTTTAGTTCTCCTCGCACGCCCCGCGGGCCCGGGTGCGCTACGCGCGAACCGACGCTCAGTTCCGCGCAATCTGGTGACCATGCAGTCATTGTGGATGCGGCTTCATGAGCCGCGGTTCACAGTTCTTTCGCGGCTGTGAGCAGGCGATCGACCAAGGCGTCGAGCGATGCGCGTTCACGCGGTTCGAGCGCGACGAGCAGCCGGCGTTCCGCATCGAGCGCAATTGGCGCAATGCGCGCATGCAAACTCTCGCCCAGTGGCGTCAGCGCGAGGATTTGCCGTCGCGCGTCGTCCTCATCGGCGCTGGCGGCCAGCCGTTTCGCCGCCGCGAGCTTGGCCACGGCGCGCGACACCGCCACCTTGTCCATCTCGGTGGCTTCTGCGATCTCCTTCGCCGTGAGGCCGCTGCGGCGGCCCAGCACGGCGATGACGCGCCATTCGGGAATGGTGAGGTCGAAGGTCTTGGCGTAGCGCCTGGCGATGGCGCGGCTCACGCGGTTGGACAGGATCGACAGCCGGTACGGGAGGAAACGCTCCAAAATCAGGCGTTCCGCCGGGCCCGATTTGGCCGTCTTTCTTAATGCCGCGCTTGCCATTGGTTTCAAATGAAACTAAATCGGAAGCAATTGCAAGATCGAGGAAACGTCATGGCTGATCTCTTCGAAAATCCGATCGGGACCGACGGCTTCGAATTCGTCGAGTTCACGTCGCCCGAACCGGAAAAACTGGCCGCTTATTTCGAACAGATCGGCTTCACTGCGGTTGCCGGGCACCGCTCGAAAAATGTCGTTCGCTACAAGCAAGCCGACATCAACTTCATTCTCAACATGGAGCCGAGCGGCCACGCCGCCGATTTCCGCGATGCGCACGGTCCCTCGGCTAATGCCATGGCGTTCCGGGTGCGCGACGCGCAGCACGCGTTCCGCGAAGCGGTGAAGCGCGGCGCCGAGCCGGTTGAGGGAAAAGTCGGGCCGATGGAGCTCAACATTCCCGCGATCAAGGGCATTGGCGGCGCTTACATCTATCTCGTCGACCGCTACGGCGCGCAGACCATCTACGACATTGATTTCAAGCCGATCGAAGGCGCTGATGAATCCAAGAACGCCATCGGCCTCACCTACCTGGATCACCTCACGCACAACGTTTTCCGCGGCAACATGAAGACCTGGGCCGACTATTACGAAAAAATCTTCAACTTCCGCGAAATCCGCTATTTCGACATCGAAGGCAAAGTGAGCGGCCTTTTCTCGAAGGCGATGACGAGCCCCGACGGCAAGATCCGCATTCCGCTGAACGAGTCGAAGGGCGAGGAAGGCAAGGTCGATCAAATCCAGGAATATCTGCTGCGCTACAAAGGCGAAGGCATTCAGCACTTGGCCTTCGGCACGGACAATCTCTACGACGTCGTCGATCGCCTGAAAGCGCGCGGCGTCGAGCTGCAGGACACGATCGACACGTATTTCGATCTGATCGACAAGCGCCTACCGGGCCATGGCGAACCGGTGGAAGAATTGCGCAAGCGCCGCATCCTCCTCGATGGCGCGCCGAGCGAAGGTCAGGGCCTGCTGCTGCAAATCTTCGGCAAGGACGCAATCGGGCCGATCTTCTTCGAGTTCATTCAGCGCAAAGGCAATGAAGGCTTCGGCGAGGGCAATTTCAAAGCCCTGTTCGAGTCAATCGAACTCGACCAAATCCGCCGCGGCGTGTTGAAGGCGAGTTAGCCAGTGTCAGCGACGGACTCTGGCGACACGCGAGCGCGCTTCGAGGGCGACCCCGCGCAGAGCTGGGAGCAGATCGAGAGCGGCTATCGTGAGTTGGCCGAAATGGAGAACATGCCGTTCGATCTGCGGCCGATGGCCGAGCTAGCGCGGCGCGTTCGTTTGTCGGGCATAGACAGATCGCTCGGCGGCATCGTTAGGCTGCGGACGTTGCGCTGTATGATGCACAAGAAGATCTACAGCTTGGAGCCGTCGCTTCTTATAGATCCCAACACGGACGGCTCATTTACATTCACGTACGTATTCTCTTCGGGCTCGTGGCCGAAGGACGACTGGACTGCGACCTATCCCGCCGAGCAGCTGATGCCGGCGTTTAGCCGTTTCTTGAAGCGCGTCGGCTGGGTGCCGGAAGGCCATCCAGCGCATGCAATCTTGGTGGGGGATCGCGCATGAAGTGGTGGACCTTTCTTTCCCTCGCCATGCTCGCCGCTTGCGCTACCACCGCAACGCCGCAAGCGCCGGCGCCGCGCTGGTCCATCGTCGTGCATGGCGGCGCCGGAGTTATCGAGCGCAGCGGCATGACGTCGGAGTTGGAAGCGCAGTACCGCGCCGCGATGAACCGCGCGCTCACCACCGGCGGCGACATCCTCGAACGCGGCGGCTCCTCGCTCGACGCGATCCAGGCGGTCATCTCCGAGATGGAAGAGGATCCGCTCTTCAACGCCGGCCGTGGCGCTGTGTTTGCGGCCGACGGCACGAACCAGCTTGATTCTTCGATCATGGACGGCCGCACGCGCGCTGCGGGCGCCGTTGCGGGTGCCACACGCACGCGGCACCCGATCCAGCTCGCGCGCCGCGTCATGGAGCAGTCGCCGCATGTGATGCTGATGGGGCAGGGTGCGGAAGAGTTCGCGCGCAGCCAGGGGCTTGAGGAAGTGCCGAACTCGTACTTCTTCACCGAACGCCGCTGGCAGCAGCTGGAAGCCGAACTCCGCCGCCGCGGCCTGCCGATCCCTCCGCGCCCCGAAGGCGCGCCGCCGCCCCCGCAGAGCTGGAACATGGACGGCATCGACGATCACCAGTTCGGCACCGTCGGCGTCGTTGCTTACGACACGCACGGCAATATCGCCGCCGGCACATCCACCGGAGGCACCACCGCAAAGCGCTGGGGCCGCATCGGCGACGCGCCGATCATCGGCGCCGGCACATACGCGCAGAACGGCGTCTGCGGCGTCAGCGCCACTGGCACCGGCGAATTCTTCATCCGCGTTGGCGTCGCGCGCGACATCTGCGCGCGCATCGAGTTTCAGCACATGAGCGCGCAGGAGGCGGCTGACACGGTCATCGCCGAAGTCGGCGCCACGACGAACACGGCCGGCGCGACCGGCGATGGCGGCGTCATCGTCATGGACGGCCGCGGTCACGCCGCCTGGGCCTTCAACACGCCTGGCATGTATCGCGCCACACTCTCGGCCGGCGGGCAACCGGTTGTCCAAATCTTCGCGGACGAGTGATGCGTGTTGACGGAACCTTGAAGGCACCAAATGCCGCTTTCGCCGTTGATGATGCTGATCCATCAGCCCTCACGGGAGCGCTTTATGTCGTCCTTCGTTATCTACGCGATCGGGTTCCTTATTCTGCTCGGCGGCCTCATCTACGGGGCGACGCTATTGAACGTTCCGACGCCTTGGATCGTCGCCGGTTCTCTCGTCGTCCTGGGCGGCGGCCTCGCCATGGGCGTGGGCAAGACGCGCCAGAAAGACATCCCAGAGCAATAGAGCCCGGCGCGCCGCGCGCTCGGCAGGAGTGCGCATGATGGCGATTACCAACGGCATCCATCACGTCGCCTATCGCTGCAAGGACGCGAAGGAGACGGTCGACTTCTACCATGACGTTTTCGGCATGGAGTACACAACGGCGTTCGCGGAAGACTACGTGCCGTCGACGGGCGAATACGACCCCTACATGCACATCTTCCTCGACGCGGGGAACGGCAACGTTTTGGCGTTTTTCGAACTTCCGAACCAGAAGGACATGGGCCGCGACGAGAACACGCCGAAATGGGTGCAGCACATCGCCTTTAAGGTGAACAGCGTCGAGGAGCTGCTGGCGGCGAAGGCGCGCGCCGAAGCGCGCGGCATAGACGTGTTGGGTCCGACGGACCACGGCATCTTCAAGTCGATCTATTTCTTCGATCCCAACGGTCACCGCCTGGAACTCGCTGCCGACACCGGCACCGCGGATGAGCTGGCGGAACTGAAGCGCGTCGCGCCGATGATGCTGGATGAATGGAGCCGCACCAAAAAGGCGCCGCAGCACGCAGCCTGGCTGCACGAAAAGGCCCGCGCTGCGCACGCTGCCGCGAAATCACGGATCGGGGAATAATTCGGCATGACGCTTTCGCAGCGCGGCGCTAGAACGGCGTCATGCTGAAGCTCTACGACTATTGGCGCTCGTCCGCCGCTTATCGCACTCGCATCGGCCTGCACCTGAAAGGCGCCGACTACGAATCCATCCCGGTCAACATCATGCCCGGCGTCGATGAGCAGATGCGCGAGCCGTACCGTTCCAAGAACCCACAAATGCGCGTGCCGGCGCTGGAGACGGAGCAGGGGCTGATCACCCAATCCATGTCGATCCTGGTGTGGCTGGACCAAACCTATCCCGAACCGCGCCTGATGCCGGCCGACCCGTGGCTCGGCGCGCAAGTGCGCTCGTTCGCGCTCACCATCGCCACCGACATTCACCCCTTGAACAACACCAGCGTGCTGACGCGGCTCAAACTGGAGTTCGGCGCCAGCGAGGATCACGTCGGCGAATGGTATCGCCACTGGATCAAGCTCGGCTTCAACGCGCTCGAGCATCAGGCGCAACAGCGGCCGGAGACGCAGTATGCTTTCGGAGATGCGCCGACGCTCGCCGACGTTTGCCTCGTCCCGCAAATGGCCAACGCTCGCCGCTTCCACACAGATCTCACGCCGTTCCCGCGCCTGGTCGCCTGGGACGAACGCGCCCGCCAGCATCCGGCCTTCATCAAAGCCGCGCCGGAGAACCAGAAGGACGCGGTGAAGAAATGAGACTCGCATCGCTCCGCCACGGCCGCGACGGCAAGCTCGTCGTCGTCTCCGACGATCTCGCTTGGTATGCGCACGCCGGGCCCGAAACGCCGACCATGCAGGCGGCGCTCGACGACTGGGCGCGCGCCGAGCCGCGGCTTCGGGCCATCAGCGAAGGCGTCAACACCAACACCATCCTGCGCGAGCGCTTCCACGAACGCGAAGCTGCCTCGCCGCTGCCGCGGGCGTATCAGTGGGCGGATGGCTCGGCCTACGTGAACCACGTCGCACTCGTGCGCCAGGCGCGCGGCGCGAAAATGCCGGAGAGCTTCTGGACCGATCCGCTCATGTACCAGGGCGGCAGCGATGTCTTCCTGGGTCCGCGCGATCCGATTCCGTTGAAAGACGAGGCCTGGGGCTGCGACTTCGAGGCGGAAGTCGCGGTGATTGTCGATGACGTGGAGATGGGCGTGACGCCCGCTGAAGCGCGCGAGCGTGTCCGCCTCGTCATGCTCGTCAACGACGTCAGCCTGCGCAATCTCATCCCAGCCGAGCTGGAGAAGGGCTTCGGCTTCTTCCAATCCAAGCCGTCATCGGCCTTCTCGCCCGTCGCCGTGACGCCCGATAAGCTGGGCGACGCTTGGCGCGACGGCAAATTGCATTTGCCGATGCGCGTGACGTTGAACCGCAAACCGTTCGGCGACGCCAATGCCGGCGAAGACATGACCTTCGATTTCGGCACGCTGATCGCCCATGCCGCCAAGACCCGCGAGCTTGCCGCTGGAACCATCATCGGCTCAGGCACCGTCTCCAACCGCGATGCCGATGGCGGCCCCGGCAAGCCGGTCAGCGAAGGCGGCCGCGGCTATTCCTGCATCGCCGAGCAGCGCATGATCGAGACGATCCAAACCGGCAAGCCGGTCACGAGCTTCCTGAAGCACGGCGACCGCGTCGAGATCGAGATGCTCGATGCGAAGGGACACTCGATCTTCGGTCGGATAGAGCAGGAAGTCGCAAAGGCTTGACGCGTGCGCTCAGGCGTGAATGGCCGCGCGCAACGTGTCGGCCATGTCTTTGAGGGCCGACGGCGCGTAGGCCTCTTTGCCGCCGACGCCCCAAACAGGTCCCGGCCAGGCAGGGTCGCCGGGCCAGCGCCCGACCACATGCACATGCAGCTGTGGCACCTCGTTGCCGAGCGCGCCCAGGTTAACTTTGACCACTGACGCGCGCGTTGCAACCGCAGCGGAGGCGCGCTGCATCTCGTCCATCAGCACCGTTGCATCGGATTGAGCCAGCTGATGCAACTCACTAAGCCCCGTCCGTCGAGGAACCAGGATCAGCCAGGGCCAGCGGCGGTCGTCCTTGAGGATGACGCGGGAAAGCGCGAGATCGCACACTGCGATTCCGGTGGCCGCCAATCGGGGGTGCAGATCGAAGTCCATGGGGGTCGTCGCTATCGCGCAGGCAGGAACGCGTCTGGGAAATCGTGGCGAATGCGTTCCGCCATGCTGCGTTTGCCTTGCAGCGCGGGGTTGCCCGCCGAAGCGCCCGGCAGCGGCAGCGAGAACGCTACGTCGTAGAAGATGAAAGCAGTCGGCCACTCATAGGCGCTGCCGAAGCGGTCGCCGACGTCGGTCCAGTAGCCTGGATTGTACGGAAATGCGAGCAACGCGCGGTTCTGCAACGCCGCGCCGTCCGTCGGCAATCCCGCCGCGCGCGCTTGCTCGAGTTGTTGGCGGTTGAACTTCAGCATGGCGAGCGCGTAGGCCGCGCCGAGAGCGGGATGATCGCGCAGCGGTGAAACCTGGGCGCGCTGCATGGCCGCGATCGCGGCGGCGGGATTGTTCTGCTGCTCCGCGACCGCGATTTCAAAGAACGCGCGTGGCGCGGGATCGTCCAGGGAACGCACGCGGCGCACGAGGCCGCACGCGAAGAGCGGATCGGCGCCGCCGCAGTTCAGGTCCGGAAACATGTTGAACATCGGACCCAGCATCATCGCCGCGGCGGGCTCGCCATCGCTCTGCGCCAGCGCGCGCACACGCGCGTCCCAGTTCGCAAGCGTCGGCGCGCCGCCTTGCGCCCGGCCCGCAACCGCCTCGATGCCGACCTGTCCCGCGCCCGGTACCGCCGCGTCGAGCGCCCCCGCTGTCGTGTTGGCGAGCGCATCCGTGAGCGGGTAGGGGGTCGTCACCGTCTCGATTGCAATCAGCCGCCACGCGCGACTGGAGCGGCCCGTGCCGAGTGAGATGAACGAATTCTCCAATTGCGCGGCGGGATGCCCGTTCTCGCGCACGCGACGGAGGATCGCCGGATGCGTGGGCATTGCTGCGTACATTGTGGGCCAGAAGGCCGGCGGCGGCGCAGCGCCGTCGCCAGGGGTGAAGCTTCCGATCTCCTGCCCACCGCAGCGCAGCGTGACGCCGCCGCGGCGTTCGCGCCACTGGACGCTCGCGGCGTCGATGCTGGGCACAACGACGCCTAGTTCGGATTCCGCGTCGCAGGCGCCAGGCAGAGCCTGTCCGCCGCGCGTCCTGACGCCTGCAAGCACGCGTTCGAGGTAGCTGCGGTTCTGCCGCTCCGTGATGCGGAAGACGACATCTGCTGCGGCGTTTCGCGTGACGAAGGCGTCGCCGGCGATCGTGAAGACCCGGTTGATGCGGAAATCGTAGAGAATGGTTTGGACGCCGTTGCGCATCAGCGCCCAGTCGTCGGCGACATCGAGCATGAGTTCGCTCGTCTCTGGCGCGCCGCCGCGTTGGATCAGCGTCTGTTCATAGCGCACGCGATAGTGCGCGTCGCTGAGATCGCCGCGCTGCGTGCGATAAGCAGCGGCGTCCGCGAAGGGATTGCTGAACAATTCCTGCGCCGATGCCGGCATTGCCCAGCAAAGCAGAACAAGTGCGGCGATCACGAGACGGTGCATGTGCGATCCTCCCTCCGCACCGACCGTAGCCTGTCTGAACCTTGGGTGGTATACTCAATGTGACGTGTTGAGCCGTGGCTCGCCACGGCCTAATTCTGTCGCCATGCCTCAACGCAGCGTTCGCGCCGTTCACGAGTCCATCCGCGACGATATCGGCGATCTCGTCACCCGTCGGCCGTTGCCGGGTGCGCGCGCGCCGCAAATCGACCCCTTCCTGTTTCTCAACCACCATGGCCCGCAGATCTATCCGCCGCACAATCGCGGCCTGCCCTTCGGCCCCCATCCGCATCGCGGCTTCGAGACGGTGACGTTCATTCTCGAAGGCGAACTCGGCCACTATGACAGCGGCGGCCACGCCAGCGTCATCCGCGCGGGCGGGGTGCAGTGGATGACAGCGGGCTCAGGGCTCATTCACGCGGAACTGTCACCGCCGGAATTCAAAGAGCAGGGCGGCCCTATGGAAATCCTCCAACTTTGGGTGAACCTGCCGTCGCGCCTTAAGATGAGCGCGCCCGCTTACACCGGGCTGCAGCGCCAAGACATTCCCGCCACCGGGGCGAGTGAGGGCGCGATGCTCAATCTCATCGCAGGCAAATTCAATGGCGTTTCTGGCCCGACCAACACGCTGAGCGGCCATTTCATGGCGACGGTGGAAATGAAGTCGGGCGCACGCGCCACACTGCCCGCGCCGCGCGGCCGCAACGTTTTCTTTTACGTTGCGCGCGGGGATGTCTGCGTTGCCGGAGTCGATGTCCCGCACTGGCGGCTGGTGGAGTTCAACGACGACGGTGATGAGATCGTTGTCGAAACGCGCGACATGGCGTTTCTCCTGTATGGACACGGCGAGCCGATCAACGAGCCCGTGTTTGCGCATGGCCCGTTCGTGATGACGACGCGCGAGGAGATCCTGCAGGCGATCCAGGATTACCACGCGGGCAAGTTCGGCCCCGAACCCGCGGTCGGGTGAGCTGCGGATCGCCGACGTCATCCGCAGCGTGAAGTGGCGCGAGAGCCTTTACCTTTAACACCATCATTCTAGTTCGTCGTCAGCGGCGAGGTGCGGCCTCCGGCGGGGACACAGACTGGAGAATGCAGATGGCTCGAACAGTAACGCGGCTCTACGACAACCGGAATGACGCGCTCGAAGCGGCGCATGAACTCGAACGGATGGGCATCCGGGCGGACGACGTCAGTATCATCGCGAGCAACAAGGACTCCTGGTACGACGGCGACTCCGCCCGCAAGGACAAGGACGGCGATGGCCGTGACGATCGGGGCGAAGGTCTCGCGAAGGGGGCGGCAACCGGCGGTGTGCTGGGCGCCGGCGCGGGTCTGTTGGCGGGCTTGGGGCTCATCGCTATCCCCGGGATCGGGCCGGTCGTCGCCGCAGGATGGCTGACGACCACCTTGGCCGGCGCGGCAACCGGCGCTGTCGCTGGTGGCGCAGTCGGCGGCCTTGTTGGCGCGCTGACCGATGCTGGCGTGCCCGAAGAGGATGCGCACGTTTACAGTGAAGGGGTTCGTCGAGGCAGCACCCTGCTTACGGTTCGGGTCAGTGAAGACCGCGCAGCGGACATTGAGGCGGCGCTCGATCGCTATCGCCCGAGTGATGTGCGTACCCGGGGACAGGAGTACCGCAATAACGGCTGGACCCGCTTCGATCCGGATGCGCCGCCGCCCATGTAACGCGCATCGCGTCGGTGTGACACTACATAGGCGAAGCCGCGCTCTCCGAGGGCGCGGCTTCGCATTGTCGCTTTCGGCGTTGGCTCCCTCGCGCAGCCGCGCCTAAATCTCCCGCCGTGGCTGCGCCGTCGCCGCTTCACCGGTGTTCGGCGTACCGCGCGGTTCGATCAACAGCAGGTGGGTCTCTTCCTCCGCCATCGGGCAGTGCTCGACGCCCTTCGGCACGACGTACATCTCACCCGGACCCAGCACGACATCACCGTCGCGCAGCTTGATCCGGAGCTTGCCCTTCAGCACTAGAAAGAAATCGTCCGTGTCGGGGTGCGAGTGCCAAACGAACTCGTCCCGAACCTTCACCACCATCAGATCGTGGCCGTTGAAATCGCCGACGACGCGCGGCTGCCAGTATCCTTCGAAGAGCGCGAGCTTGTCGGCCAGATTGATCTTGTCAGCCATGCTCGCTGACATAGCGATCGCGCAGCTCGCGTTTCAAGATCTTGCCGATATGGCTGCGCGGCAATTCGTCGATAAATTTGACGACGGCGATGCGCTGCGTCTTGCCGAGCTTGGCGTTGGCGAAACTGCGGATCGCTTCGGGGTCCGCGCTGCGCGAAACCACGTACGCGACCGGCGTTTCGCCCCATTCCACGCTCGGCACGCCGACCACGGCGACGTCGGCCACATCCGGATGCTGGCGCACCACCGCTTCTAGATCGCTCGGATAAATGTTGAAGCCGCCGGAAATGATCATGTCCTTCTTGCGGTCCATGAGTTCCAGGAAGCCGTCGGCATCGAAGCGGCCGACGTCGCCGGTGCGGATGAACTGAAGTCCCTCGGGCGAGGTCCAGCGCGCAGCGGCAGTGGCCTCGTCGCGTCTGTGATAGCCGCTCATCATCAGATCGGAGCGGCCGACAATCTCGCCGACTTCGCCGTGCGGCAGTTCACGGCCGTCCTCGTCGATGACGCGGATGTCGTGTCCGGGCGCCGGCTGGCCGACCGTGTGCAATTTGTCGGGAAACAAATGCGCGGCCAGCACCACCGTGCCGCCGCCTTCGGTCATGCCGAAATATTCGATCAATCCGCCCGGCCAGCGCTTGACTACGTCCGCCTTCAGGGCCGCCGCGAACGGCGCCGAGGTGCAGAACTTCATGAAGAAGGAGGAGAGGTCGTAATCGCCGAAATCCGGGCGCGCCATGATCCGCTGATACTGCACCGGCACCAGCATCGTGTGCGTGACGCGATGCTTCTGCGCCAGCGCGAGATAACCGCCGGCGTCGAACTTCCTCATCAGCACCACCGTGCCGCCGAGACCAAGCGTCGGAAAGAAGCTCACCAGTGTGGTGTTTGAATAGAGGCCCGTGCTGAGCAGCGTCACGGCATCGGGGCCATATCCCAGCGCCTGCGCGCGGTTCACGTGCCCGAAACGCATCTTGTGACTTTGCACGATGCCCTTGGGTGCGCCTGTCGTGCCGGAAGAGTAGATGATGTTGAAGGCCATGTCCGGCGTGATGGTCACTGGCGCGGGCTTTGTGCCTTCCGGGGCGATGAAGCGCTCGTGCCGTTCGCCCGGCGCGCCCTCGTCAAGGCCGATGCGCTTTGCCTTGATCTGCTCCAGCACCGCGCCGAGCGCGGCGCCGACATCTTTGTCCAGGAAGAAAACCTTGGCGTCGCAATCGGCGACCATCGTTGCGATGCTTTCCGGCGTCGAAGAAGGTGCAAGCGGCGCGACGGCCGCGCCGGCGCGCAGAGCGCCCAGGAACGCGCAGGCATATTCAATCGACGTGCCCGCGCAGATCGCCACCGTATCGCGCGGCTGCAGACCTTCACGCTGTAGCGCCGCGGCGACGCGATCCATCATGGCGTCGAGCGCGGCGTAGCTCAGCGTGCGCCCGTCCTGCACCAGCGCGAGCTTTTCGCCGTTCGCCGCTGCGGTGGCGCGGATCATGTCGGGGAGGGCGGTGAATTCGCTTTCGCTCATGCGCCTTTTCTCATCATTCCGGGGCAATGCGGAAGCATTGAGCCCTCAGCCCAGGGGCCACAAACACCGCGGTCTGTCATCCCCTTGGTTCCGGTTCTCGTTACGCGAACCCGGAGTGACGAGGTCGCGACTAGCTATGGGCGAAAATGTCGGTCTCTTCCCAGCCGGCAAGGTCGAGCGCCGCGCGCGAGGGGAGAAACTCGAAGCAGGACTGGGCGATTTCGGCGCGGTTCTCGCGCGCCAGCATGGCGTCCAGCTTCTCCTTCAGCGCATGCAAATGGAGCACGTCCGAGGCCGCGTACGCCAGTTGCGCATCCGAAAGCTCCGGCGCGCCCCAATCGCTCGATTGCTGGTCCTTGGAGATGTCGCGGCCCAGGATTTCCTTGGTGAGGTCCTTGAGGCCGTGCCGGTCGGTGTAAGTGCGAACAAGTTTCGAGGCGATCTTGGTGCAGTAGATGGGCGTGGTCACGATGCCGAGATCGCGCATGAACATGGCGACGTCGAAACGCGCGAAGTGGAAGAGCTTCAGCGTGCCGGGATCGGTCAGCACCCGTTTCAGCTTGGGCGCATCGTAGCTGGCGCGGTCGAGCTGGACGAGGTGGGCTTCACCCTGGCCGTCCGACAGCTGCACCAGGCACAGGGGATCGCGCACCAGCGAAAGCCCCATGGTTTCGCTGTCGACCGCCACATGGCCGTTGAACGAAACGCTGTCAGGCAGATCGCCCTTGTGCAGGTGCACGGCGATGTTCTTGCCGTCGATGGTGAGGGAGAGTTTCCGTGTCATGGCGGGGGCTTAGTCCAAATTCCGCCGCTGCGCTATAGTCACCGCTATAGAAGCGGCGAGAGGGGACGGCATGCGTGCGTTGGTGGCGGCTGGGCTGGCTTTGGCGTGCATCTCCGGCGCGGCGTTCGCGCAGCCGGCGACGCCCGACGAATTGGCGGCGGCGTTCGACCAGAAGCTCGAGCGCGGCGAGCGGATCGTGGGCGATATCGCCGCCATGTACGCGCGCGACCAGTTCGTGCGCCAGCTCATCATGGAGGGCTTTCGACAGGAGATGACGAGCGAAACGCGCGAGGCCTACATCGCACGCACGCAACGCCACTTCGACCGCATCGATGGTGAGAACACGCGCCGTCTGCAAGGCATCCTCCGCCGCGTGAGCTGGGAGGAACTGATGGCGATCAGTCCACGCGCGGCGGACCAAGCCTTCAGCATCGTCAGCCACTCCCGTGACCTCGCCTTCAAGCGCAGTATGCTGGACGTGTTCGAGCCGCTGGCGCGCGCCGGCCGCATGCCGGGTGACCGCGTGGCGCTGTTGGTGGATGACGTGGCGCTGGAGGAGGGCCGTGGCCAAGTTTACGGCACCAATTTCGAATGCCACCACGGCGCGTTCATGCCCAAGCCGATTGAAGACCCTGAGCACCTCGCTGAACGCCGCGCCGCGCTGGGCCTGAGTACGATGGAGCAATACACGGCAGAGCAAGTGCAGCTCTACGGGGCATGCCCCGACTAGCGCGTCTGCGGCCCGTCCAACGCTTCGTAGGTCACCAGCGAAAACCGCGTGCGCTCGCTCTCGCGCATCCGCGCCGCGATCACCTCGTGCAGCTCCGGGCGCCACGTCGTCCACTGGTCCACGAATGCGTTGGCGCGGCGCGGGTCGCCGGCGCGCTGGATCGCCAGCACTTCGCGCAGCAGGCTCTCGACTGCGGCCGGGTAGCGGCGATAGTCGACGCGCAAGCGGCCGTTCTCGAACCGAAGCGCGCCATGCTCCATGAACCAATTCCACTGAATGAGCTGCATGGTCTGATAAGGTTGCTCGCGGCGCGGGCGGTTCTTTTGCAGAACGCGGCGGATGCCGGAGGCGTAGATCGAGCGCAGCTGCGCATCCGTCAGCCGCCCGCGGTCGTGAAGGATGCGCGCGGACGTCAGCGACACCAGGTCGGCCTTCATCTCTTCCAGCAGGTCCGCAGTATCTTCGAGCGCTGCATCGAGATCGCGTCCGTCCGCGGTTTGATCGACGCCGAGATAGTGCCCGATCTCGTGCCAGAGAGTGCGATAAAAGCCGCCTTCCGGCGTCAGGTCGCCCGCTTGTTCGGAGGCCACCGCCGCGGCGTAGGCGCGCTGCGTCTCCTGGAAGATGTCGTCGTTCAACAGAATGTTGCCGCGCATCAGGATCGTGCGCCCATACTGGCGCGCCAGATAGGCTTCGTTGGGCAGGATCGATGCCGTATTGGTCCCGCGCGCCTGGCCGAAATCGGCGACGATGTTGTAGACGGCGACCGGAATATCGCTGCGCACCTGGCGATGATGCTCGTAAGGCAGGGCGTTTTCGACGTTCTGAATGTCGCCCAGCGCCGCCTGCAATTCCTGCGAGCGCGGACGGTCGCGCACCAGGATCGACAGCGAGAAGAAGGTCTTCACGCCATAGAGCGCATCGTCATAGGTCTCGTAGGCGCCGATCTGGGCATTGAGATTGCCCGTGAACTGGCCGCGCACCCAAGCCGCATCGCCCCCCTCATAGTCGTCCGCCAGCAGGTCGCGGGCGCGCAGGCGCAGGTAGCGTGCGAAGGCTGCGTCGCCCCTCTCCACCGCATCGGCGGCCGCATTGAGCCGCTCGCCGATGAAGATGAGGTCGGGCGCGTACGCCACCGAATAGGGCACTGCGAGATAGGTCTGCTCGCCAGCGAGCCGTACTCGCAGGCCGGGGTGCAAAGCCTCAAGCACCGGATAGCGGTCCAACGTGGCCAGCGCCGCACGCCGGTTTTCCGGCGTCGCCGCCCACACCACGGTGCGGTCGTCCACGAGGGTGTCCCGCCGTGTCGGGTTAGCCGCCAGGAAGGCGTCGAGCGCTGCCTTCGTCGTGCCGGCGGGGTACATGTTGCGCGCCGGCGCCTCCGGCGAAACGGTCAGGAACGGCTCGCGCGTGTTGTCGAAGGTCGTCGCGATCGGCCCAGACGAGAGCCGCATCAGGTCGCGCTCGCGCGTCAGAGTCGGGTGCGCCGCCAGATAGGCTTCCGCGGCTGCACCCTGCGGGTGCTTCTGCGACAGATAGAGCGTGTGCATGCGCTGGCCGGCTGCGATCAGCTCGCGCACCGCCACCTGCTCGCCCGGCGTCAGCTGCGAGACGTCCGGCGCCAGATGCAGCCGCTGCGTCCGCGCCAGCAGCGCGTCCGACTGCTCGGCTGACCAGGCCGGGCCGATGCCGGCGGTGGAGACGGACGGGTCCGTGGTGGATGCAGGCGTCGCGCAGGCGGCGAGCAGGAGGGCGGCGGCAAGGATCAGAGAACGCATGGGATTTGGGCTACCATGCGTGGGTCATGGCTCCAACGCCGGAGCGACCGGAACGCGCGCTGCGTCGGCGGGAACCGGCAAGTTGACGCCCGGCCCGGGCTCCCCTACATCCGCCCGCTCTGGCGCCTGCGAAGAGCAGGCGCTGGGCCCAGATGGCGGAATTGGTAGACGCACTAGTTTCAGGTACTAGCGGGTAACACCGTGGAGGTTCGAGTCCTCTTCTGGGCACCAAGCTTTCCCGCAGGGGTCAGCTCATCAATATGCTCTCAGCGCACACGGCGGATCAGAACGTCCAGCGCAGTCCCGCCATCGCGCTGAAACTGTTGTACTCGACGTCGACACCATCGATGGACGCCGTGCCCGCGTCCTGGTAGCGGCCTTCGGCGAAAAGCGCGAGCGGACCGCTGAAGAGCGGCATGCGCGCGCCGCCGACCAGTTGCCAGACGACCTTCGCGTCGCTGCCGTCGACGCCGTCGAAGAAGCCCGGCATGCCGTGAAACTCGACTTCGATCACGCCCAGACCGCCGCCCGCATAGAGCGTCATCGGGCCTGCCGGAATGTTGTACGTCGCGTTCAGCATCACGCTTGAGGACTGCAGTTGCGCGAACAGCGAATTCTCGTAGTCGCGGTCGGAGGTGGCGTATTCCAGACGCACATCGACGGGGCCGCCGCCGACGTTGGAGAGCCCGATGGCGACGAACGCATTGGCGGAGCTCTCGGCGGTCTCCGCGGCGCCATCCACGTCGACATCTGAGCTGAACACCGGGCCGACGCCCGCTTCGACGAAGACTTTTCCCAATTCGAGGGCGTCGGCGCGGCTTGCCATCGCCATCGCGCACGCCGCAAACGCAACACCGCTCACCAATTTCTTCATGCCGGTCTCCTGCAGCTTTCGCGTGAACTAAGCCTGACCCCGGCGCCTTGTCGCGAGCGACCAAAGTCGTAGGACGGACCGCCGACCACGCTACCGCCGCGCGAAAGTCGCGCGCCGAGCATCCATGCCGCTTGACGCGGCGCGCGCTTTGGCTTCGAGCTTCGCAGCGATGTCCGTGCTGGCGCTGTTCGAACGCGATGAGGGCCCGCCGCCGCCGTGGCGCGAGCAGTTGCGGCAGGCGCAGATCGCCTCGCTCTACAGCAACATCTATCTCGGCATGACCGCAACCTGGTTTGCGGCGCTGGCGCTGGTGTGGCTGCTGTTTGAGCAGGGCGTGGCCACCGCAGAGGTCGCGACCATCTGGTTTGCGCTGGTGACGCTGCTGACGCTGTCGCGGCTCGTGCTGGCCTGGTTCTATGCGCGAGCGCCGGACGCGCGCACTGATTGGCGCAAATGGGGTTTCTGGTTCACTGCCGGCGCCACCTCGAGCGGCTTCGTTTGGGGCTTCGGTCTCATTCTGATGATGACGCCGGACCGCCTCGACCTGCAGCTGATGGTGGTGATGCTGCTCTCCGGCATCGTTTACGGTTCGCTCGCCGCATTCGGGCGCTGGATGCCGGCGTTCTTCGGCTTCTATCTGCCGTCCATGGTGCCGGGTGCGATCTGGAGTCTCGCACAGGGCGATACGGTGCATGTGGTCGCCGGCCTGCTTGCGGCGATCTGGATTCCAGCCATGACGGTGCTGGCGCTGCGCGTCTATCGCGACGCGGAAGCGGCGATGACGCTGGGCTTCGAGAACCAGGCGCTGGCAGAAAATCTACGTCGTCAGAAGCAAGTGGCCGATCAGGCCAACGCCGCCAAGTCCAGTTTCCTCGCGGCGGCCAGTCATGATCTCCGCCAGCCGGTGCATGCGCTTGGCCTGTTCGTGGGCGCGCTGCGCGCCGAGAAGGGATTGAGCCCAGGCGCAACTCGTGTGGTGGAGCAGATCGACCACACTGTCGATTCGCTCGATACGCTATTTACGTCTCTGCTCGATGTTTCGCGCCTGGATGCAGGCGTGGTGAGCGCGGAAATTGGCGCGGTTGCGCTGCAGCCTTTGCTGACCCGCATCGCTGCCGAAGCAACGCCGGAAGCGCAGGCGAAAGGCTTGCGTATGCGCCTGCATGCGCCGGCGCTGTGGGTGCGCAGCGATCCAGTGCTGCTGGAGCGCATCGTACGCAATCTGGTGTCCAACGCGGTGCGGCACACTCGCCGTGGCGGCGTGCTGATCGCAGCGCGCCCTGTGGCGGGTGCGGTCAAGATCGAAGTATGGGACACCGGTCCGGGGATCGCCGAGAGCGAACGCGAGCGTGTGTTCGAGGAGTTCGTTCAACTCGACAACCAGCAGCGCGCACGCGAGGGCGGCATGGGGCTCGGGCTTTCCATCGTGCGCCGCCTCTGCCGCCTGCTTGAACACCCGATGGAGCTTGTCTCGACGCCCGGCCGCGGCAGTGTTTTCCGCATCACCGCGCCGCGCACCGAAGCTGTCACCGTCGTGGCGTCTGCGCCGGCTCAGCTCGCCCCCGTGGGCGGCGAGCTCTGCATCTGGGTGATCGACGATGACGTCGCTGCGCGCAACGGCATGGAGAGCCTCTTGGCGTCCTGGGGCTACAGCGTCGTCGCCGCCGCATCGAGCGCCGAACTGCTGTCCATGCCCGCGCCGCCGCGGGCGGATGTCATCTTGAGCGACTACCGTCTCGCGGGCGAGGACGGCATCGATGCGATCGGCCGCTTGCGCGCGGCGCTCGGCGCGTCAGTGCCGGCGGCGCTGATCACTGGCGACACCGGTCCCGATCGTTTGCGCGAGGCTGCCGCCAGCGGTTTGCCGCTCGTGCACAAGCCGACCCCGAAGCCACGGTTGCGCGCCCTGATCTCGAACTTGGCGCGCGCGCGCCTTAAGGCGTCCGAGAGCTAACGCTGCTCCATCAGCTGCCGGGCGATCGTGACCGCCTGCGTGCGGTTGGCCGCGCCCAGGACGCGGAAGATCGCGGTGACGTGCGCCTTCACCGTCTTTTCCGACATTTGCAGGTTGAAGGCGATGCTTTTGTTCGGCAGCCCCTCGCATAGAGCGTCAAGCACTTCCATTTGGCGCTGCGTGAGCCGGGAAAGAACGCCCGGCGCCGGCGCCTCGCTCTCGTTTCTTTCTTTCAGCAAGATCGTCGGCACATAGATCTCACCGGCCAGCACCAGTTTGAGCGCCGCCAGCAGCGTTTCCGGATCGGCGCTCTTCGGCACGTAGCCCAGCGCGCCTTGCGCCATGGAACGGCGCACATCAGCTGGATCCTCGGAGGCGGACACCACCACGACCGGCAGATCGATGCGGCGGGCGACGATCGCTTCGATGACCTGACCGCCGCCGCCGCGCGGCATGGCGAGATCGAGCAGAACGAGGTCGATGTCGTCATGCACGTCGACTTGCGAGAGCGCCTCGGCGCCATCGGCGGCGGTGAGGATGACAACATCCTCGCCCATCTGCTGCAGCAGCGCAGAGAGGCCCTGCCTCAAGATGGCATGGTCGTCGACGACAAGGAATTTCATACCGGGCTTGCGTGCTCCGCATGGGCCGACGCGCGCGACCTGGACCTAGGTCTTAAGACCAAGATCGCGCTTATGGCGAGAGCCGCGACATGAGATTTTTCGCTGCGTGCGGCTGGACGCACGGCGCAGGGGGAATCCATGCCGAGAACCCGGAAAACTTCGCCCTCCAAGCAGAAGAGGCCTTCGCTGCGCACGCTGTTGGCGCAGGCAAGTGCGCTTGTGGCCGTCCTCGCTATTGCGGGCCCCGCCGTCGCCGACCCGGATCCGCCCGTTATCAGTGTCGACGGTTCGACGGCCGACTACAGCGGAGATCAGCATCTCGGCATTGAGAGCATTGGGACGATCTCGGTTCCGGTGGTGTTGACGACGCCGGTTACGCTGAACATCCATGACCTGACATCGGCTGTCGAACCGGCGACGGGTCGTGATGGCGTCGGCTTTCGCGTCACAGGCCTCGCCGTTTCCGCACCGACGCTAACGCTCCATACCGATGCGAGCGTGAACATCACCGTCTCCGACGCGCGCGGCGTCAGCGTGCGCGGCCTCGGCGCCAATCCCAGCGCCGGGCAGGCGATCAATGTCACCAACTATGGCTCCGTCACGCTGGACACCGGCAGGCCGGACCAGTCCCGCGCTGTCCTGCAGCATCAAGAGGCGACGCGCGATTTCTATTTCAACAATGTAGAAAGAGCGACGTTGGGATTGGCGGCGCTCACCGGCGCTGACGACAGCGCGGAAGCGTTAGCGGCGCGCGATTCACTCATCTGCCAATTCGTCGGCGTGCAGATTCCGTTCGGCGGCGGCTGCATTCCGCTCCCTGTCGACAACGAGAGTTTCCTGCCGCTGGTTTATGCGTATCTCTATACCCAGCAGAGCCAGCTCAACTTCTGGAATTCACCGCCGTCGCCGGTCGAAGTGTTCTCCAGAGATCCCGCGCTCTCTCTCAGCAACATGGCCGCGCTGGCCGCGGAGAGCTTCGGCGTCGGTGGTCGCGGCGGCGACATTACGATTGTAAACTATGGACGCCTCGACACGGTAGGCGCGGACGGCGTCGGCATTTTCGCACAATCGGTCGCGACCCCGGCCGGATCGCCTTTCATGGGTGGTGCGGTGGGCGTGGAAAACCATGGCGCCATCACCACTGGCGGCGCCTCGGCAGCGGCCATCTCTGCGCGCAGCGTCGGCGCGGATTCTTCAGCCGGCGGCGGCGCCGGCGGTCTCGTGACGATCACCGGCGACGGTGCGCTCACCACTACAGGTGACTACGCCTTCGGCATTTATGCCGCGTCGATCGGCGGCCTGGGAACGACGAACCAGGACATCGGCGGCCACGGCGGCGACGTCGAAATCCTCTATGCCGGCGACATTGCTACCGCCGGCGATTACGCCAGCGGCGTTTACGCGGTGTCGATCGGCGGCGCCGGTGCGAAGGGCAAGGACGCGGACGCTGGCTCCGGCGGCAGCAATCAACAAGCCAATCCCGGCGCGCGCGCCGGTGACGGCGGTGCAGTGGAAATCACCATCGACACCGCCTCCACCGTTTCCACGACGGGCGACTATGCGAGCGGAGTCGTCGCGGTCTCGCAAGGCGGCGAGGGCGGCCGTGGCGGTTCCGGCAATCTCGTGCACGATGCGTCTTGGGGCGGCCAGGGGGGCGACGGCGGCGCGGCCACCGCCACGAATCTCGGCAACATCACCACCGGCGGGCACGATGCGTACGGCATGCTCGTCCAATCGCTGGCCGGCGATGGCGGGGCCGGCGGCAACGACAGCGGCTGGTTTGCTGATCACGGCGGAGCGGGCGGCGCGGCGGGCGGCGGCTTCACCGTGATCGCCACGAATTGGGGCCTCATCGAAACGCTTGGCGCGCGTTCCTACGGCATCCTGGCGCAGTCGATCGGCGGCCGCGGCGGCGCCGGCGGCGACGCGTCGTCCTGGTTCGGCGCCAATCCCGGCCGCGGCGGCACGGCAGGGACGAGCGAATGTCAGGACAATCTCGATTGTCCGAATGGCGGGCTCGTCACCGTCGACAATTATGGCGTCATCGTCACTGACGGCTTCGGCGCTTACGCGGTGCTCGCACAATCGATCGGCGGCGGCGGCGGCCAGGGCGGCGACGGCAGCGGCTGGTTGGGCATCGCTGGCGGCGAAGGCGGGGATGCGGGACGCGGCGACACCGTGAGCGTCAGCAATTACGGCTGGATGGAAACGCACGGCGATCGCGCCGGCGCCATCGTCGCGCAATCGATTGGCGGCGGAGGCGGCAATGGCGGCGACGCCTTCGCCGCTGGCCCTTATGCGGCGCTTGCGATCGGCGGCGCCGCCGGCGCCGGCGGCGCAGGCTACGACGTGCACGTTCGCAACGAGGGCGTGATCCTGATCACGGGCGAACGCAGCAACGCCATTCTCGCGCAATCCATCGGCGGTGGCGGTGGGGTCGGCGGCTCGGCGACGGCGTTTTCGGTGAGCGGCGCGGCTGCCTCCATCGCCATCGGCGGGCGCGGCGGCGGCGGCGGCAGCGCCGACGTCGTCGAGGTGCTCAATCTCGGCGACATCGTCACCTACGGCGACTTCTCCAACGGCATCATTGCGCAGTCGATCGGCGGCGGCGGCGGCGTCGGTGGCTCTGCGTATGCATTCGCCGTCGGCGTCGGCGTCGAAGATTTCGCGCTTGCCGCATCGGTCTCGGTCGGCGGCAGCGGCGGCGACGGCGGCCAGGGCGGCAATGTCAGCGTCGAGAATAGCGGCTCGATCACCACGTTCGACTTCAACAGCATCGGCATCATCGCGCAATCGATCGGCGGCGGCGGCGGGCAAGGCGGCGCAAGCACAGCACAGGCGATCACCACGATGGCTGGCGAGGGCGTGACCTTTACGATGTCCTTTGCGGTTGGCGGTTCTGGCGGCGAGGGCGCGGACGCCGGCCAGCACGTCGATGTCGTCAACAGCGGCGCGATCTTCACTTTTGGCGACGGCTCCACGGGCATTCTGGCGCAATCCATCGGCGGCGGCGGCGGCAATGGCGGAGACGCAAGCACGACCACCGCGGCGTTCTCCGCGGGCGAGTCGTCGAGTCTTGAACTCAACATCGCCATTGGGGGCTCCGGCGGCGACGGCGGCGACGGCTCCATCGTCAACGTCACCAACTACGGCGCCATCGTTACACTCGGCGGCATGGCCAATGGCATCACGGCGCAATCGATTGGCGGCGGCGGCGGCACGGGCGGCGCGGGCGACCAGAGCGATCTCTTTGAGGACGTCGACTTTCCGACCGAGCCGCCGGACTTCGGCGACGGCGATGACAGCGCAGGCGACCGGCGGCGTACACGCGATCAATTCGAGCAGTTGCAGGGGCAGGCGCGCAACGCGCCGGCGACGCAGGGCAGTCACGGCCGCACCGGGCGCAGCAATAGTCGCGGCGGTTCGCAAACGGTCAGCATCGATCTCGGCATCAGCATCGGCGGCGATGGCGGCGGGGGCGGCGACGCCGATACGGTGACCGTGCGCAATTACGGCGCGATCCGGACCGGCGGCTTCATGTCGAGCGGCGTGTTCGCCCAATCCGTGGGTGGCGGTGGCGGCGTTGGCGGCGGCGGCACTGGCTCGGCGGATGGGGACGTCGGTTTGGGCGCGGGCCTCGGCGGCGACGCCACCGGCGGCGGCGATGGCGGGCAAGTGTTCGTCTACAACACGGGTTCGATCGCAACCCTGCAGGCGATGTCGTACGGCGTCTTCGCGCAATCAATCGGTGGCGGCGGCGGATTGGCCGGCGTCGGCAGCGGCGAAGGCGATGTCCAGAGCGGCGTGAACCTCTCGCTCGGCATGGGCGGTGACGGCGGCGAAGGCGGTATCGGTCAGCTGGTTCACGTCGAGCAGACCGGCAACATCGTCACCTTGGGCTACGCCTCGATCGGCGTGTTCGCACAAAGCGTCGGCGGCGGCGGCGGCGTTGGCGGTGCGGCGGAGAATGGCACGTTCGCCAGCATCGGCATCGGCGGCGGCGGCGGCACGGCCAACAATGGCGGCCCGGTCGAGGTCATTCTCAACGGCAATATCGCGACAGAAGGCGACTACGCGCATGGCGTTTTCGCGCAGAGCGTCGGCGGCGGCGGCGGTCTGGCCGGCGGCGTCGACACGCGCACCTTCTCGTTCGGCGTGGATTCCTTTGGCCAGCTGACGATCGACACCGGCATGACTTTGTCGGTTGGCAATTTCGGCATTGGCGGCGGTGGCGGCGCGGGCGGAGACGGTCTCGACGTCACCGTGATCAGCGATGGCGACATCTCCACCTTCGGCGACGGCGCGCACGGCGTCTTCGCGCAGTCGATCGGCGGCGGCGGCGGCGCCGGGGGCAGCGGCGGGGCGACATTCCCGCTCGCGCTTGGGCTCGCGGGGTCGAACGGCGATGGCGGCGCGGCGGGCGCGGTCACGGTGACGCACACGGGCGACATCCGCGCCTGGGGCGACAATTCCGCCGGCATCTATGCGCAAAGCATGGATGGCTCCGGAACGGGCCGCGGCGGCGTTATCACCATCACGCTCAATGGCGGCGATGTGCAGGGCGGAAGCGGCGATGCCGGGGTCGGCATCTTCTTATCTGGCGGCGCGGGCAATCTGATCGAGAACCGCGGCGGCCATATCTCAGCGCTCTCGGGCATCGCTATCGCCGCGACAGACGGCGACGATCGTGTGCTGAACAGCGGCTGGATCAGCGGGTCCGTGGGGCTAGGCGCCGGCTTCAACATATTCGACAATCAGCGGAGCGGCCTTTTCGACGCGGGCGAGGGCGTCTATCTCGGCGCCGCCGGCGTGCTGACAAACCGAGGGGTCGTATCGCCATTCGCGGCGCACGAGACGGGCACGACCACGCTCGTCGGCGACTATGTGCAGACGTTGACCGGCACGCTGCGTGTCGACGTAAATTTCAATGGCGGCCCGTCCGATCGGCTCATCGTAAATGGCGTGGCCTCGCTCGCCGGCGCGATCGACCCGGTGTTCGAGCACGTCTCGGATCTGCGCGCCGGCTCGTTCGTCACCGTGCTCAGCGCGGACTCGCTCTCCGATAACGGCATCAGCATCAACGGCGCCGATACGCTGGTGCTCGATTTTACCTCGCGCATCGTTGGCGCGGACTTGCAGGTCGGCGTAGCCCGGGTCGGGTTCGACATCGGCGGCCTGAGCGCGCCGCGTGAAGAGCTGGCGGATCACTTCCAGGCGCTCTGGGAGATGGGCGCCAATAGCGGCATGGATCCGCTCATGGATCACCTCGCATCGCTGCGAGACGCGGGCGCCTATGGCGATCTGCTTGGCCAGATCTATCCCTACGGCGCGTTCAGCGCCGGCGCACAGCCCGTGACGTTCAGTCAGACGCTCCTGAACGGCATGATGAGCTGTCCGGGCGCCGCCGGCGGCGCGGATCTGCGGGAGCACGCGTGCACATGGGTGCGGACGTCGCAATTGATCGCAAACCAGGACGCCACGGCGCTGACTCCCGCCTACCAGAGCCGCACACGCACGCTGATGGGGGGCGCTCAGGCCGAGTTCGCCCCCGAATGGTTCGGCGGCTTTTCGCTCGCCATCGCAGCAGGCGACTACGATAGCGACGGGTATGCGCACGGGGCCTCTAATTCCTATGCGTTGGGAGCGGTGCTTAAGCGCCAGCTGGGTGACCTGTTGCTCTCCGGGGGCGTTGAATATGCGCGCATCGAAGGTGACACGGTGCGCACCACCGGTTTTCCCACGTTGGTCGACGCCGCCAGCAGCAGCGACAGTGACATTCTCGCGGCGCGCTTCCGCGCCAGCTACACGGCGCGCTTCGGCGAATTCTACCTGCGCCCCTCGCTCGATCTCGACAGTTACCAGCTCCACACGGGCGCATTCAGTGAAGCGGGGGCCGGCGCACTGAATCTGCATGTGCGCGACAGCGAGCAGAATATTACGGGCGTGGGCGGCGTGCTCGAAGCCGGGTTCCTTTACCTGCAGCCGGGTGGAACCGTCGTGCATCCCTATCTGCAGGCGGGGGTTACGCAGCTGAGCGAGGATCGGTTGACCGCGCTCGCTAATTTCGAAGGCGATCCCGTCGGCGCCCCGGCGTTTCGGATCGACAGTCCGATCCCAGACCAAACCTTCAATGTGCGGCTGGGGTTTGAAGCGCTGTTCGCCCGCAGCGCCGTGCGGATCGAATACGAAGAGCGCAACGGCGATAGCTACCAGGATTACTCCTTCGCCGCGAAACTCCGGGTCCGCTTCTAGCGCAGCCGCCACTTCGTCTTCCAACCCGCCTCTGTTAGAGCGTTGTCTGGCAACGGAGCGGCGCGATGGGCGTAGTGGTGCCATTGTTCGGCGAAGGTGGCGGCGTCATGCTGCCGGGACCGGGAAAATTCGCGGTCGAAGTCGTCGGCGTCAGCAATTACCAGCCGGCGATTGAAGCGGCGGCGCGTCCGCGTGCGGCCGGCGCGCGTCCGCTGACCGTCGAGGCCGTGCTGCTGCTCGAAGATGACAATCCCCACGATGCGAACGCGGTGCGGATCGAGATCGGCGGCGCCGCCGTCGGCTATCTGAAGCGCGAACACGCGCGCCGCTATCGCCTGGATCTCGAAGCCGCCGGGCATCCGCGCATCGTCGCGCGCTGCAAGGCGCGCATCGTCGGCGGTTACGATCGCGGCGAGGGCGTGCGCGCGACCTACGGCGTCAAGCTCGACCTGCCGCCGTTCGAAGCCGCGCCATGATGCAGAGGTACATCTGGAACGCAGCCGCGCTCGTTTGGGGCTTCGCCGAGGCGACCCTCTTCTTCATCGTGCCGGACGTCATCCTCTCGCTTATCGGGTTGCAGCGCGGCGTCCGCCCAGGCGCGCTCGCCGCGATCTGCGCTGCGGCCGGCGCCGGCCTCGGCGGCGCGGTGATGTTCACGTGGAGTGCGGTGGCGCCCAGCGACGTCCGCGACATCGTGCTGGCGCTGCCGGCAATCAGCGTCGACATGGTTGAAGCCGCGCGCGCGTCGATGGCGGAGCACGGCTGGCTGCTCGCCACCTTCGCCGGCCCGGTGACGTCCACGCCCTACAAAGTCTTCGCCATGCTGGCGCCCGACGCCGGCGCGCCGATGCTGCTGTTCGCGCTCGCCTCAGTCGCGGCGCGACTCCCGCGTTTTATACTCGCCGCCGCCGTTGCGAGCCTTGCGCGCGCCTGGCTCGGGCGGCGTTTCTCTGCGCGTACGCTCACGCTGCTATGGGCTGCCGGATGGATCATGTTCTACGCGGCGTTTTTCGCCTCGATGCCGAGCTAAAAGACCTTCGAAAACAGCGTCAATACTTGGCCTTTCCAGCGGGCTCGTATAGGCAGCGCCCATGACTCCCCGGGACCGCATCCGCAACTTCTCGATCGTGGCGCACATCGACCACGGCAAGTCGACGCTATCCGACCGTTTGATCCAACAAACTGGCGCGCTCTCCGCACGCGAGATGACCGAGCAAGTCCTGGACTCGATGGATATCGAGAAGGAGCGCGGCATCACCATCAAGGCGCAAACCGTGCGCCTCGAATACAAGGCCAAGGACGGTAACGACTACGTCCTCAATCTCATGGATACGCCCGGGCACGTCGACTTCGCGTATGAAGTCTCGCGCTCGCTGGCGGCGTGCGAAGGCGCGCTCCTGATCGTCGATGCTTCGCAGGGTGTCGAAGCGCAGACGCTGGCAAACGTGTACCAGGCGCTCGATCTCGATCTTGAGATCGTGCCGGTGATCAACAAGATCGATCTGCCCGCCGCCGAGCCAGAGCGCGTCAAGCAGCAGATCGAGGAAGTCATCGGCCTCGATGCATCCAACGCGATCCTCGCGTCCGGCAAAACCGGTGAGGGGATCGGCGATTTGCTCGAAGCTATTGTCACGCGTTTGCCGCCGCCGAAGACGGGCGACGCGAACGCGCCGCTGAAAGCCATGCTCGTCGACGCCTGGTACGACGCCTATCTCGGCGTCGTCGTGCTCTTCCGCGTCATCGACGGCGTGGTGAAGAAGGGCATGCGCATCAAGCTGATGCAGACCGGCGCCGATTATAACGTCGACACACTCGGCGTGCTTCGTCCTCGCCGCGAAGACGTCGCCGAACTCGGCCCCGGCGAAGTCGGCGTGCTCACCGGCTCGATCAAGGAAGTGTCGGACGCGCGCGTCGGCGACACCATCACCGAGTATCGCCGCGAGACGGTCGCCGCGCTGCCGGGCTTCAAACCGGCGCAGCCTGTCGTGTTCTGCGGCCTCTTTCCGCAGGACGCCGCAAACTTCGAAGACCTGCGCGCCGCTATGTCGAAGCTGCGCCTCAACGACGCGAGCTTCAGCTACGAGATGGAGACCTCAGCCGCGCTCGGCTTCGGCTTCCGCTGCGGTTTTCTCGGACTTCTGCACCTGGAGATCATCCAGGAGCGGCTGACGCGCGAGTTCGATCTCGATCTCATCGCCACGGCGCCATCCGTCGTCTACCGCGTGCACATGAACAATGGCGACGTCAAAGAGCTGCACAATCCGGCCGATCTGCCGGACGTCGTTTACATCAAGGAAATTGAAGAGCCCTGGATCAAGGCGACGATTTTGACGCCCGACGAGTATCTGGGCTCCATCATCAAGCTCTGTCAGGACCGCCGCGGCATCCAGAAGGATCTCTCTTACGTCGGCTCGCGCGCGATGCTGGTCTACGAATTGCCGCTCAACGAAGTGGTGTTCGATTTCTACGACCGGCTGAAGAGCGTCTCCAAGGGCTATGCCAGCTTCGACTATCAGATCATCGATCACCGCGTCGGCAATCTGGTGAAGATGAGCATCCTGGTGAACGACGAGCCGGTCGATGCGCTGGCCATGCTCGTGCACGCCGGCCGCGCCGAGTCACGCGGCCGCGCCATGTGCGAGAAGCTGAAGGAGCTGATCCCGCAGCACCTGTTCAAGATTCCAATCCAGGCGGCGATCGGCGGCCGCATCATCGCCCGCGAGACCATCAGCGCGCTGCGTAAGGACGTCACCGCCAAATGCTACGGCGGCGACGCCACCCGCAAACGCAAGCTCTTGGACAAGCAGAAAGAGGGCAAGAAAAAGATGCGCCAATTCGGGAAAGTAGAAATCCCGCAAGAAGCGTTCATCGCGGCGTTGAAGATGGATGATGATTGAGGAATCGTCTCCCACAAGGGGAGAGGCGCGGCGGGGCTCGTTGGTCGTTGAGTGGCGGACAGACCGGCGATAAAAGCCGCTTTGATGCCTCACAATTCCATCACCCGCCTGCGCCTGCGCTCAATCTTTTCGCTTGGCGCGTTCGCGAAGGAGACGCGCGAGATCTCCGCGCAGCTCGCAACGGCGCCTGGGTTCCTTGGCGGCGCGGTGCTGGCGGAGGGACGGCTGGTGTTTTGGACGCGCTCGGCCTGGGAGAGCCTCGACGCCATGAAAGCGTTTCGCGACAGCGGCGCGCATCGTGTGTCTATGCCGAAGATCCAGGATTGGTGCGACGAAGCGGCGGTGGTGCAGTGCGACGGCGCGCCGCTCACCGATTGGGACGAGATATATGCGTTGCTGACGGAGAAGGGACGGCTCACCCGCTTGAAGCGCCCGAACGCGGCGCACGAAGCGAAACAATTCGCGAAAATGTTCCGGTGGTCGCCGGAGCAGCCAATAAAGCCCGAAAAGAAGTGACCGCGGACACAGCGGCGCCCACGTCTGGGTGGTGGACAAGGGGACGGACGCGCGCTCTAGCGTGCGCGTGAACGGAGGAGGGAAATATGCGGATTTTGACGCTGGCCGCGGCTGCGGCTGTATTGATGCTGGGCGCGTGCGACCGGCTGGGCATTGGCGGCATGGGCGGCGGCCAGCCGGCGTTGCCGCCGGTGCAGCAAGGCGCCACCGCGCCGACCAAGATGGCCGCAGCGCCGGCGGGCGTGCAGCGCGCGCGCATCGACGAGAACACGCGCACGCAGCTTACGCAAAACATCACCCAGCTGCTCGACGGCTACCAGCAGAACTACACGACTGGCATGGCCAAGATTGACGGCGTCAATGACGAGATTGCTGCCCTTGAGCCGATGGGCGATCACCGCTGGGTGCTGCCGCTCACCGCCAACACGCAATACACCTTCCTGGGCGCCTGCGACGGCGATTGCCATAACGTCGATATCGAACTGATCGACATGCGCACGGGCGGCGTCGTGGCGTCGGACATGCTGCCGGACGATTATCCGGTGGTGAATTTCAAGCCGACGGCGGACGGCCAGTACATGGCTCGCCTGCTGCTGCAGAATTGCACCGTGGCGCCGTGCTACACCGGCATGCGCGCGCTTTCGGAAGCGCCGGGTCAGGCGCCGACGAACAAGGGCTAGGCGTACGGGAAGCAGTCCTCGCGCTTGAGTTCCAGACCGAACTTGTGCGCGAGGGCGTCGATCGCCTTGCCGTGGTCGGGATAGGGATCGGAATTGTCCCGCCCGACGATGATGATGCGAAAGTTCGCCTGGTTGCGCCCTTGTGGCGGCAGCATTGCTGTCGCGAGGCCTTCGCCATCGTCGGCCCGCAGCGTGAGATAGAGCGGCGTCGAGCGCGCGATGTGGCCTTTCAGTCCGATGTCGCGTTCGAACGCAGGCGCGCCCGGCGGCGCGCGGTAGCTTTCGCGCGCCTCGGCGACATGGCGTCGGAAATAGCGGTCGACGGCGTGGCGCATCAGCGCCGATTCCGCATCGGCTTCCGCTTCCGTCTCAAGGGCGAACCATGTCTTCCCGCCCGGCGCATCGCACACGTACCGCATGCGACGAATATAGCGCCTCGGTGGGAACAAATTATGGAGGGCGCTGCAAATTATTGCGATGACGCACGGGGAACGGCGCCGGCGACACACATTGTCGGCCGGCGCCCAGGATTTTCGCGCTCAACACGCCACGCGTGTGTCTAGCAGGGCACGTCCACCGTGACGTAGCGGTTGGCGTAGCGATCCCACTGCCGCTCACGGCGCGTGCACTGGCTGCGCGGGGGCGGGCCGCCGCCGTAATCTTCCTCGTAGGCCGAACCACCCTCATCGTAGCGGTCGTCGCCGTAGCGCGGGTCGGCATAGCGCTGATCGCGCTGATAATAGCCGTCGCCACGTGGGCAGCGCTCGCGGCAACCCGGGCCGTTCTGATCCTGGCTGAGCGCCGAGCCCAGCGCCAAGCCCAGCACTAGGCCGATGGCGCCGGCTGCCACCGCGTCGCCATGATCGCGATCGCGGTAATAATAGTCGCCGCGCCCGTAATAGCGACCGCCCCGATAGTGGCGGTCGCCGCCATGCCCGCGGCCGTCATAATAGCCGTCGCGGCCGCCGCGCCCGTGATGGTCGCGCGCTTCCGCCGCCGGCGCTAACGCCGTCGCCGCCAGCACGATTGCGGCCAGGGCCGCCGAGAAAGTCCGTTTCATGTGTAGTGCTCCCGGGCCGGGACGCTGCGCCGGACTGGCTGAACGGTGGATGAACGGCAGCTGAACAGCCTCCAGCGCCGCTATGTCTTCTTGGGTTTCGTCTGCACTTTCGCGCGGGGCATGACCACGGCCTTGCCGATATCCCTCATCGCCGCCGTGATCGCCTTCGGATCGTTGGTCTCTTCGGCCTCGCCGCTGCGGAAGAGATCGCGGCTCACGTCCCAAGCCTCAAGCGCGGCTTTCCTGCTCGATGTCGCCACGACGACATCGCTGAAGCCGATATGGGTGCGGAACACCTTGATGCGCGGCGGCAGCTTGGCCATGGGGCGATGCTAGCGCGGGCGCAGGTGTAGGCAAGCTATTGCGGGGGCTGGATGTAAAAGCCGCGTTGGTTCTGTTGCATCTCGCTCGTTCCCGGGATGGGGAAATGCACGCCATGTGCGACTACGATCTCGCGAACGCGCATTGCTGCGGCGCGCTCTTCGTCCGGCATCGGCGGGTCATCTCGCTCGACGTGCTGAATGGAAAGGCCGAGTAAAACCCAATCGCCATCCCAGCCGTGCTGTATGAGCCATTCGATCCTATTCCACTGGTGGAACACGGCCGCGGCATGCACCAGGGATTCTCCGTCAGGGGATAGGCGATTGAAGTCCGCGCCGGAGTCGAGCAGTGCCTGCCAATTCGCGCTAGCGCGCTCTGGCGGGAGGTGTTCGTTTCTGGCCAGCCACCGCTCGAGCCGCATCGCGATTTCCAGAGCTGTGCGTTCGTGATTGTGGGCATTGGCGTCGCCACCGCGAGCGAGCAGCAAGCGAAGAATGTCGGGGCTGTGAAGTGCGGCTGCGAGCGTCACTGGCGTTGAGCCAAGCGGCTCGACGAGGTTCGGATCGGCCCCTGCGTTCAATAGCGCTTGCACCCCCGCCACGCTGTGACAATCGATCGCCCAGGCCAGCGGGGTCACTTGGATCGTCGGACCCTCATCTGGGTCTCCTTCGCCCCCGATCGCGTTCGGATCGGCGCCCATGGCGATGGCCGCTGCGACCCCTGCCGCGTCCCCGTTGCACGCAGCGCGCGCGAGGGTGGCGTCGTCCTCATTCTCGAACAAGTCGCCCGCCGTCGATCCCCACATGGCGTGCTCCCGCTGTGCACGGCCGGGGCTGAAAGAGACTGAGAGGCGCCGGAAGAATTCGTGGTGCGACTCGTCACATGCGGCGTGTGCGCAATAGTCGGCCTCAGACGCTTGCGCCGCCGTTTGCAGCGCGTCGCTGAGCGGCGGTAGTGCCGCGATTGCAGCGCTCAGGGCTTCACCCGGAGGCGAAGTGACGAAAGCTCGCTCTGCGGCGGAGGGTGTGTAAACGGGTTGAGCGCCGGTCGTGTCGCCGGCGAGCGTGCGCTGTTCCCAGGCAGTGACGCGCGCCCTGTGCTGCGAGCGTGCCTGCAAAATGGCGCGTCCTTCTCGTGAATAATAGAACGTGAGCACGGCGTTCAGATTCGCTTCGCTAAGCTGCGCGAATGCCTCGGCGGCGGTGTCTCGGCGGGCGGCGATCCCAGCGCGTGCGCCAACGACAAAGCTGCTGCGGAGCTGCCGGTCATCCAAATCCGGTGCGCCGTAGCCGGAAAATCTGAGCGTTCGCCCGGCCCATCCCTCGAGTACACCCGCCATGGCGTCAGTCTGCCGCGGTTCTTCCGAACGGGGGAGGATCACATCCACCACCTGCAGCGCCAATGCTTGCCGCCGCGCCTCCGGCGCTTGCGCATTGGCATGAGGCATCACAGTGAGTGCAAGCGCTGTTGCCGCAGCAAGAATCCGCATCCCGTACTCCCACACGCGAACGCCATCCTAGCGTCGGGAATGCGGGGAGCAACTGAGCGAGGGTTTTCAGACCCTTTTCGAAGGTTACTGAAGGAGTGCGGCCGGAAAAACTCGCGCCCCAGCTACGCCTTCACATCCTCCACCAACGCCGTCGCCATCTGCGTCAGCACGCGCTGCGCCGCTTTGGTGCTGAGCTTCTGATCGGTTCGCAGGCGTTCCCACACGTCGATCGACAAGGCCGCGTCGATGGCTTCGAACTGGTCGCCGTCGATCGTCTTCGGCAGCACGAAGCGCAACATCACGCGCAGCGTCTTCTGCACCTCGTTGTGGCTTTCCTGCAGGAACTGCGAGCGGTGGCGGTGCACGTCGCCGGCCATCTTGATCGGCAGGATTTCCTCGAACAGCTTCACGCGCCGTTCGATCAATTTTTCCAGGCGCTCGCGCCAAGTGGCGCCGTCGACCGGAATGGCGCGAATGTGCTCGATGCGCTGTTCCATGGCTGCGTGCAGTTCGCGGTAGAGGCTGTCCATATCCTGGAAGAGCCGGAACACCGTGCGCCGGCCGACTCCGGCGCGCTCGGCCACCAGATCGGCGCTGGGGTCGGGCTGCCCCTCGCGCGCCAGCGCCAGCATCGCCTCGACGATGCGCTTGCGCGACGCCTCGGTGCGCGCGCGGCGCCCGTCCCGCGGCGGCTGGGTCTCGGCTTTGGTTTTCGCATTCGCCATGGTTTTCAAAGGTCTCGGTTCGGGTCTTGAATATAGCATCCATAGTGCCATATTCAATGTTACGATAAGCGGGGCTGTGAGATGAAGCGTATTCTTCTGAGCGTCGTGTTGCTGCTCATCCTGGCGGCCGGCGGCGTCTTCTATTTCAAGCGCGACGACATTGCGATGCGCATCTTCAGGCAAGGTGTGGAGCGCAATCTTGGCCGTGATACTGCCGCGGCGCTGCCCGACGGGCTGACGGCGGCGTTTTGCGGCACGGGCTCGCCTTTGCCGGACCGGCAACGTGCGGGTCCGTGCACAGCCGTGATCGCAGACGGGCGGCTTTTCGTTTTCGATGCTGGCGACGGCGCGACTGAAACCCTGGCGCTGATGGGCTTGTCGCCCGGGAAGATCGAGGCGGTTTTCCTCACGCATTTTCATTCCGATCATATCGACGGACTGGGCGGGGTGGCGCTCCAGCACTGGGGCACGGGCGCGGCGCGTGCGCCGCTGCCAGTCTATGGCGCCGAAGGCGTCGAGCGCGTCGCCGCAGGCTTCAACGAGGCTTATGCACTCGATAGCGGCTACCGCGTCGCGCACCACGGCCCGCAAGTGGTGCCGCCGGAAGGTTTCGGCCTGGCGCCGCACGCCTTCACCATCCCGGAAGGCCAGGAGAGCGTCGTCGTGCTCGACGACGGCGGCGTCAAGATTATCGCCTTCCGCGTCGATCACGGACCGGTGCATCCGGCGGTCGGCTATCGCATCGAATACAAGGGCCGCTCGATCGTGATCAGCGGCGACACCTCGCCCACGCCCATGCTCGTGCGCGCGTCGCAGAATGCGGACTTGATGATCGTCGAGGGCCTTTCGACACGCATGGTCGGCGAGGCGGAGGCGATTGCGCGTGCGAAAGGGGAAGAGGGCATAGCGCATATCTTCCACGACATTCCCGACTATCATACAGATCCTCAGGAGGCCGCGCGGATGGCGAGTGAGGCGCATGCGGGCGCGCTTGCGCTGACGCACGTCATTCCGCCGCTGCCGCTGGCCATCATGGAAGGCCCATATCTTGGCGACGCGCGGTCGCGCTATAGCGGGCCGCTTTGGATCATGAAGGACGGCGACATGATCGTGTTGCCGGCTGCTGGCGGCATCGAGCGGCGGAGGGCGCTGTGACCTTATTGTTCGACTATTATTTCTCGTTCCGCAGTCCGTACTCGTATCTGGCTGCGCCGCAGGTCGAAAGGCTGGTGGCGGAATACGACATCGCGCCACGCATGCGCATCGTGACGCCGATCGCCATCCGCATTCCGGGCTTCTTCAAGCAGGTGAACCCGCTCTGGCCGCCCTACCTGTTGCGCGACACCTTCCGCATCGCTCAGATGCACGCCATTCCCTATCGCTGGCCGCGCCCCGATCCGATCGTCATGGATCACGCTAAGAACGAGGTCGCGGAAGACCAGCCCTACATTTTCCGCGTCAGCCGCTTGGGCGTCCTGGCGGCGCGTGCGGGGAAGGGGCTCGAATTCGCGCGCTGCGCCTCGCACAAAATCTGGTCGGGCGAAGTCGACAACTGGCATGAAGGCGCGCACCTGACCGATGCGCTGCGCGAAGCGGGGCTCGACGCGCCCGCCATCGAGGCGCAGCTCGCCGATCCCGCCGGCATCGACGCCGAGATCGACGCTAACATCGCCGCGCAAAAGGCCGCGGGCCACTGGGGCGTGCCGCTGTTCGTGTTCAACGACGAGCCGTTCTTCGGCCAGGACAGGCTCGATCACCTGATTTGGCGCATGAAGCAGAACGGCCTCAAGCAGCGCTAACCGCCGCCGACGATGCTCCACTCCGCGCCGACACCGGAGAGCCCGCCCGCGCCGATGACGCTCGCGCCATTGAGCAGCCACGCGTAGACGACGCCATCCGTGTTGCGCCACAGGATATCGTCGCGGCCATCGCCGTTGTAGTCGCCGACGGCCTGAACGCTCCAGGTCGCGGGATCGACAGCCGCGACCGCTGCGCTCGACACCACTGTCACGCCATCCATGAACCAGATCGAGATTTCGCCGTCGCCGCCATGGCGGAATACGATGTCGTCGCGGCCGTCGCCATTGGTGTCGCCGATGCCGGCAATCTCGTAGCTGAGATCGCGCGTGGCCGAGGTAAGACCGGAACTGCCGATTACGCCGCCGTTCATGGACCAGATCGCGATCTCTCCGGCGGCGTTGCGCCATACGAAGTCGTCGCGCCCGTCGCTATTGAAGTCGCCGACGCCTTGCATCGACCACTCCGGTCCAAGCGCCGCAATGGCGCTCGCCGACGATATGGCCGCGCCGTCCATCTTCCAGACGAAGACGACGCCGTCATTGCGTTGCCAAGCGACATCATCCTTCAGGTCCCCGTCCCAATCGCCGATGCCGAGAAACGACCACTCGCCGCCGATGCCGGCGAGCGCATTGGCCGACTGTACGGTCACGTCCATGTGCCACGAATAGACGAGGCCGTCGCTGCGCTGCCAAAGCACGTCGGCGCGCCCGTCGCCGTTAAAGTCGCCGGTCCCAAGCGCCGTCCATTCCGCGCCGGCGGCGGGCAGGAAGGTGGCGGCGCTGACCGACGTGCCGGCGACGTTCCAGCTCGCCATGATGCCGTCAGTGCGGCGGAAGAGAACATCGCTAGTGCCGTCGCCGGAGAACGTGCGCGCGGCCGCATCCAGGAAGACGTCCCGGTCGGAGAACGACAAAAATTCCATGCCGCTCAGCGCATCGACGCCTTCCGCGCCGGCGTCGACGCTCCAGGTGCCGTCGGGATTGCGATGCCACGATGCGCCGGAGGAGGCGCCGTCGTAGAAGGCGACATCAATGCCGCCGCCGCCGTTCAGCGTGTCCGCACCGGCAAGACCATAAAGAAAGTTGCCGGCGCCGTCGCCGGTGAGCGTGTCGTTGAAAGTGCTGCCGATAAGGTCCTCGATCCCGGTCAGCGTATCGGCGCCCGCGGCGCCCGTGTTCTGCGCCGATCCCTGCAGCATGAGCGACACTGTCACTGCGCCGGTCGCGGTTTCATAGCTGGCGGCGTCGAAGCCCAGCCCGCCTGCGATGGTGTCTGTGCCGGTGCCGCCGTCGATCACGTCGTCACCATCGCCGCCGCTCAGCGTGTCGGGCGCGCTGCCGCCGGAGATGTAATCGGCGCCGCCATTGCCCTGGATGTTGTCGGCGCCGCTCTCGCCATAAAATTCTTCGCCGCCGCTGCCGCCGACGACGATGTCGTCTCCAGTGCCGGCGCGCATTTGGCTAGCGTAGGCGCCGCCAGTGAACTGGTCGTTGCCTTCGCCGAGATAGACCCAGCCGACGATGCGACCGCCCGACGTATCCATGATGTCGTTGCCGAGATCCATGAATACGTCGCCGTTGATCACGCCGGCGTTTTCGATCTTGTCGTTCAGCGGTCCGAATTCGATGTCGCCGTTTACAACGCCAGTCGCGGTGTTGAGCAGATAGATGGAAGGATTGAGGCTGCCGTTGACATCCGCGTGGATGGCGACCGTCGCCGTGATGGTGCCGCTGTTGGTGATGTTGGGTGCGGTTGTATAATAAGCCTCCGCCATCCGGATGCCGTAGCTGAACGAGCCGGTGGCCTGGATCAGGCCCGAATTGACCACGTAGCCTTCGCGCTCCATGCGAATGCCGACAGCTTGGCCGTTCGCTTCGACGATGAAGTCGCCCTCATTGATCACCACGCCGCCATTGGCGAAAAAGATGCCGTACGCGGCCGCGGCGCCGACATAAAAGTCGCCGGTATTGGTGAAGTCGGCATCGACCGTCCACGTGTAGATGCCGTAGGCGCCGCCGCTGCTTTCCACCCACCACGAACCGCTGTTCACCAGATCTGGCGAGTTGTTTTCGCTGTAGATGCCATAAGCGGTGCCGCTGCTGCCGTACACGTGCACGAGGCCGCGGTTTTCCAGTTGGCCGCCGCCGTTGAAGCAATCGAACGCGGCGACGTTCGATAGAATCGTGCCTTCGTTGATGAAGTGGCAATCGGTGTCGTAGAAAAAGGCCGGATTGTCGGCATAGGTTTCATCGTCGAAGACGAAGAAGTTTCCGGTCGGAACGCTGGTCGGCATCGTGTCCCCTCAGATGCGCCGTCAATGCGCCATTCGCTGATCTAAATAATTCCCCACTCGGGCCCAATGCCGGAGAGCGCGCCGGCGCTTTGCACGGTCGCGCCGTTCATGAGCCAGACGTAAACAAGCCCGTCATTGGTCTGCCAGAGGATGTCGTCGCGCCCGTCGCCGTCATAGTCGCCGACGCCACGCACGGTCCAAACCGCTGGATCGGCGGCGGCGACATTGGTTGTCGACAACACGTTGGCGCCGTTCATGGCCCACACCGCGATCATGCCGTCGCTGGCGCGCTGCAGGATCATGTCATCGCGCCCGTCCCCATTGGTGTCGCCGATGCCGATGACGGACCAACCCAAGTCCGTTTGCGTCGACGTCGCGCCCGAACTCTGAATAGCCGCGCCATTCATGTGCCAGATCACCATCTGGCCGGTGTCGCTGCGCCGCCAGAGGAAATCGTCGCGGCCATCGCCATTAAAATCGCCGAGACCCTGCAGCTGCCATTCCGACCCCAGCCCGGCGATCACTGAAGCTGACGCAATGGTCTCGTTCATTTGCCAGGCGAACACGACGCCGTCGTCGCGCCGCCAAGCCAGATCGTCGATTAGATCGCCGTTGAAATCCCCGGCGCCGAGAAAATGCCATTCCGGTCCGATGCCGGCGACTGCATATGCCGAGGCAACGCTGCCGCCGTTCATGCGCCAGATGTAGACGACGCCGTCGCTGCGCTCCCAGACAACATCGGCACGGCCGTCGCCGGTGAAATCGCCCGCACCCAGTGGCGCCCATTCGGCCCCCGCGGCCGGAAGAAAGGCGGCGCTGTTGATCGTCGTGCCGGTGACTTCCCAACTCGCCATGATGCCGTCGGCGCGGCGGAAGAGGATGTCGGAGGTGCCGTTGCCCGAGAAGCTGCGCGCAGCGGTGTCGAGGAAAACGTCGCGATCGGTGAAGTCGAGAAATTCGACGCCGGTGACGGTGTCGGAGCCGGCGCTGCTGGTCACCGTCCAGCTGCCGTCGGCGTGCCGTGCCCAAGTCGCGCCGGAAGAGGCGAGGGCGAATTGCGCCGTATCGATGCCGGCGCCGCCGTCGAGCGTGTCGTTGCCGGCGCCGCCGTTCAGCGTATCGGCGCCGGCGTCGCCGTGCAGGTCGTCGCCGCCGTCATTGCCGGTCATCAGGTCGGCGCCGTCGCCGCCATAAGCCTGGTCGCGCAGCGCGCCGCCGCGCAATTCGTCGTTGCCGTCGTCGAGATGAACCACGCCGTTGATGATGCCGAGTGAGGTGTCGACAAGATCGGCGCCGCCCAGCATCCAGACATCGCCATTGATGTCGCTGCGATTGTCGAGAATGTCGGCGAGATTGGCCCAGTAGAGGTGGATATCGCCGTTGATATGGCCGGTGTTGACGATGTGGAATTGCGGCGTGCTGCCGGTGCTGATGCCGCGAATGGCGTCGTCGGCGGTGATTGTGCCGCTGTTGATGATATTCGGACCGGTGCGGCCGAACGGGTAGCGCGCGATGGCGATGCCGATGCTTTCGCTCACGCCATATGCTTCGATCACGCCGCTATTGTTGACCATGCCGTCGCCCTCGATCTCGATGGCGACCGCCCAGCGCAGATTTCCCGTGGCGATGATGTGACCGTCATTGACCACGTAGGCGCCGTTTGTGAACGCCATGCCGTAGGCGTTGTCGGTCCCATGCACGATCCACTCGCCGGTGTTCCAGAGATCCGGCGAAACGCCCATGTGCAGGGGCGGGCTCCAACTGAGAATGCCCCATGGCTCCGGCGCTTCGACCAGCCAAGTCCCTCGATTGATGATCTGCGGCGCCCAGTTCATCGTGTAGAGACCGGTCACGTAGAAGAAGGGCTGCGCAGGACTGGGGATTGGGCTTGCGTCTGCATGCACGTGGATCGTGCCGCGGTTGTCGAGCACGCCAGCGGCGTTGAAGCAGTGAAAGGCCACCAGACCGGAAGTGATCTCTCCGTAGTTGATCACCGTGGGCCCGGTGAGCAGCCGGCTCGAGTCCCAATAAAACGCCGGATCGCCGTAAAATCCCTCGTCCTCATAGATGGTCATATCTGTGGCGGTGGTAATAGAGACCGTGGGCATTGCCCCCCCGAGAGCTGCTCTTGCTTACGCTACAGCAGGGTAAGCGAACTGCAACCGGGAAGTGCGCGCACAAACGCGCCAGCGTGGCGCCCGCCGCTTCATTGCTGGCGGGCGCGATATCCGAAGTTTTATCGCGCCGCACAAAATAACGCGCTAGCCGCCGCCGACGATATCCCATTCGGCGCCGACGCCGCCGATGGCGCCCGAGCCGATGACGCTCGTGCCGTTCAACAGCCACGCATAAACGACGCCGTTGTCATTCTGCCAGAGAATGTCGTTGTGGCCGTCGCCGTTATAGTCGCCGACTTGCTGGATGTGCCACTCGGGACCGGCGGTCGCCAGAAACGCCGATGACCACACGCTTGCGCCATTCATATTCCAGAGCGCGACGAGGCCGCTGTCGTTCTGCCAGATAATGTCGGCGCGTCCGTCGCCATCGACATCGCCGACGCCTTCCACATGCCATGTGCCGTTCACCTGCACGCTGGTCGCGCTCGCATTCTGGACGAAGCGATCGATCATGCGCCAGACCACGGTCTGGTTGGTGTTGGCGTTGCGCCAGAGATAATCGTCGTAGCTGTCGCCGTTGAAATCGCCGATCCCTTGCAACTGCCATTCGACGCCGAGCCCCGCGACCGTGCCGGTGCTTTGCACACCACTGGCGCTCGCCATGTCCCAGGTGAACACCGTGCCGTCGGTGCGCCGCCAGGCGATGTCGTCGCGTGTGTCGCCGTTGAAGTCGCCGACTCCTATGAAGGTCCAGTCGCTGCCGATGCCGTTGAGGGACGCGCTCGACTGCAGCCCGCCGTTGGCCATGCGCCACACATAGACCAGATGGTCGGAATTGCGCTGCCAGAGGATGTCGTCTGTGCCATCGCCGTCGAAATCGCCCGAGCCCAGCGCCGTCCACTGCGCGGGTGAGGCGACGCCCAGGGTCGCTGCGCTGTTGAAGGTCGTGCCGCTGACAGACCAGGTGACGACTTGCCCGGTGTTGCGGATGAAGAGGATGTCGGAAGTGCCGTCGCCGGTGAAGGTCTGGAACGCGTTGTCGAGGAAGAGCTGACGGTCGTTGAAATAAATGTCTTCGACGCTGCGCAGCGTATCGACGCCGTTCGTGCCGCCGGCGTTGACCGTCCAGGTGCCGTCCGGGTTGCGGTTCCAGGTCGCAGCGCTCGAGTTCACGAAATACTGCGTCGTGTCGAAGCCGGCGCCGCCGTTCAGCGTGTCGTTGTCTCCTTCGCCAAAGAGGAAGTCGTTGCCGGCGTCGCCGTTCAGAATGTCGGCGCCTGCGCGGCCGAGCAACGTGTCGGAAGCGCCGCCGCCGCTCAGCGTATCGTTGCCGGCATAGCCGTCCATCTCATCTTCCTGTGAGCTGCCGACAATGGTGTTGTCGCGCGCGTCGCCATAAAGATTGAGTCCGTCTAGGAAGTCGGTGTTCCAGTTTTCGAAATTCCAGCTCGCGGCGGAAAAATTGCCGTCTCCGACGATGTTGACGTTGACCGAATTCTGAATGCCGTCATTGCCGACGAGTGTGATCCCCGCCAGCAACCCGTCCATCTGATCGTCCGTGACGACGAGGAAGATGGCGCTTGCGCCGGGTGCTACGAATGAGATGCGCTCGATGTTGGAGACGCTCATGTTGGCGACGTAGAAGTAGGCGTTGAACCCGACCGTCGCCGAAGAGAAAATGATGCTGTCGGTGTTGGCGCCGCCGTCGATGGTCTTGGGGCCGACAATGTGGTTCTCGTCGATGCGGAAAATGTCGTCGCCGGCGCCGCCGTTCATCGTGTCGGCGCCGACGCTGCCGTAGAGCGTGTCGCCGCCGGCGTCGCCGTTCATGACGTCGTCGCCGTTTTCGCCGTAGAGGATGTCTTCGCCGTTGCCGCCATTGAGGACATCGTTGCCGTCGGCGCCGCGCAGGATGTCGTTGCGCGTCCCGCCGGTGATGACGTTTCCCGAGCCGTTGCCGTAAATGTCGGTGTAGTCGTTCGCCGACCAGTTGGTGTAGGTGAAATTCGCGGTGTAGGTCACCGCGCCGTCCAGCGCGATTTGCAGGAAGTCCTGCAGCGCGGAGCCTGCCACTTCCGAGGTCGGCAACACGCCGAGTGCGCTGATCTGGGATGTGCCGAGCACAAGGCGCGAGTCGGCGAAAATCCCTGAAAACTGGATGCGTTCGATGCTGGCGATGGTGAGGCCACGGAAATCGACCTGGCCGCCGCCGAGAAAAGTGATCGTGTCTGTCCCCGTGCCGCCATCGATGCTTTCACCCGCGGCGGTGTCGGACACGATGTACGTGAAAGTGTCGTTGCCCGCTCCGCCGATCAGCGTGTCCATGCCGCCGCCGCCGTTCAGCGTGTCGCTGTCGTTGTTGCCGTTCAGCGTGTCGGCGCCGCCATTGCCGACGAGTGTGTCGTCGCCTGCGAGTCCGTCGACGTTGTCGTTGGCCGAATCGCCGACAAAGCTGTCGTTACCGGCGGTCGCGCCGGGTCCTGGCGTCCATGGCATCACGGTCCCCGTGTCTGTTCACTTCCCGCCCGCGCCGACGGTAGGCGCCATGGTCGGAAGCGCAACAAAAAAGCGCGCGGCCCCGCTTGAAACCGCGCGCTGCGTTGTAGGGAACTTCTTGTCAGCCGCCGGGGATCACGTCCCAAGATGCATCGAGGCCGGAGAGCGTTCCCGAACTCGCGATGTTGCCCGCGGCGTTCAGAAGCCAGGTGAAGACGACGCCATCCGCGCGTTGCCACAGGAGATCGTCACGGCCATCGCCGTTGTAGTCGCCGACGGTGACGAGTTCCCAGTTCGCCGGATTGGCGGAGCCGACGACGTGGTTGCTCGTCACCGTACCGGAATCCATGAACCACACGCGAACCTGACCATCCGTCGTGCGATGCATGATGATGTCGTCACGCCCGTCTGCGTTGACGTCGCCCACGCCGGCGACTTCCCATTCGAGACCAGCCTGCACGGTGGTTGCGCCTGACACCTGGATAGCGCTGCCGTTCATGATCCAGATCACCGTCTCGCCGGTGTCGCTGCGCCGCCAGAGGAAGTCGTCGCGTCCGTCGCTGTTGAAATCGCCGATCCCTTGCATCTCCCAGACCGCGGGGAGGCCGGTGACCGCGGCGGCTGACGAGATCGCACCGGTCTGCATGTTCCAGAGATAGACGAGCCCGTCGCTACGCTGCCAGGCGAGATCGTCGTAGCTGTCGCCATTGAAGTCGCCGGCGCCCAGATAGGTCCAGCCGGCGCCGATGCCGGCGATGGCTTGCGCGGACGATATGGTTCCGTTCATCAGCCACGCATAAACGAGGCCATCGTTGCGTTGCCAGAGAATATCCTCGCGGCCGTCGCCGTCGATGTCCCCGGTGCCGATCAGGGCCCATGTCGGGCCGGGCGCCGTCGCGAGGAACGTCGCGCCGTTGATGGTCGTCCCCGTCACCTCCCACGTCGCCATGAGTCCGTCGGCGCGGCGGAAGAGAATGTCGGACGTGCCATTGCCGTTGAATGCGTTTTCGGCCGCGTCGAGGTGCACGTCTCGATCCGAGAAGTGAAGGATCTCGGTGCTGTAAACCGTGTCCGTGCCTTCGCTTCCGCCCGCTGCGAAGGTCCAGCTGCCGTCCACGGCGCGCGTAAAGGTCACGCCGATTGAAGAGACCGCGTAATTCGCCTGATCGCGTCCGCCGCCGCCATAGACGATGTCGTTGCCCGCGCCGCCGGTAAACACGTCGTTGCCGTCGAGACCGACAAAGGAATCCGACACGCTCGAGCCGACGATTGTGTTGGCAGCGTTGGTGCCCACAAGCCCCAGAAGTTCACTGGGGTCCCAGCTGAAGAACTGCCAACCGGCGACCGAGTAATTGGCTGTAGCTCCGTTGTTGAACACGGTGAGGCCGTCCACCGACGTGCTGCCCCAGATCGCCAAGTTGGATGCAAACCCGCTGAGCTGCGAGGCGTCCAGTTCGATGGAGACGTTCCCCGTGCTTGAGCCGAAATAGATGGTCTCGATGCCGCTGATCGTTATCAGCCGCAGATCGAACTCCTGGAACGAGGAATCGCCGTAGACGTAGATGCTGTCGCCGAACGAGCCTTGCGTGCCGCCATCGACGATATCGCCGGACTGAATCTCGCCTTCGCCGAAATTGAACTGGTCGTCGCCGCCGGCGCCGTGCATGTTGTCTGCGCCGAAGCCGCCAATCATGACGTCATTGCCAGCGCCGCCGTTCAAGACATCGTCCCCGGCCTCGCCCGCGGCGACCCCGCCGGCTGCGCCGGCGTTGATCGTGTCGCCGCCGCCGCCGCCATAAATATAGTTGGTCTGGCTCGATCCCGTGATGGTGTCGGCGCTGCCCGAACCGAAGATGCGCACCGTGTCCGACCCACCCCAGTTGGAGAAGGTAAAGCCCGCAAGCGTCAGCGTGCCGGGCGCAGCCATCGTGATCTGAAAGAGATCGCCTGTCGCGGAGCCGGTAATAAGAAGGGTGCTGCTTATGCCGGGTCCGATCTGCGCGGCGTCGAAGGTCACGAAGGAATTTGGCCCGATGCCCGAGAAGGTGACGCGCTCGATGCTGCTGACGATGGCGAAGTCCAGGTTCAGGTTGGTCGACCCGCCGTCGACGACGATTGTGTCTGTACCATTGCCGCCGCTCAGCGTTTCGCCGCCCTCGAAGTCGGCCGCGCCGACATGCAAGATGTCGTCGCCTTCGCCGCCGAACAGATGATCAAGACCGGCGCCGCCGGTGAGCGTGTCGGCGCCGTCATTGCCGTTGAGCGTGTCGTTGCCGGCCAAGCCGTCGGCGGTTTCGCCGGTTGCGTCGCCCGTAAACGTATCCCCACCGCTGGTTGCGCCGGGTCCCGGACTCCAAATTCCCATAGTGGCCTCCCAAAGAAGGTGGTCACTCGCGGGGTGGACGGTAACGCCTGCTACGGGGGAGGCAAGCGAAATGCGTGCGCGCTCACCCGCCGCCGATGATGTCCCAGTTTGCATCGACGCCGCCGAGCGCGCCTGCGCCGACGATGCTCGCGCCATTCAACAACCAAACATAGACGACGCCATCATCGCGTTGCCACAGAATGTCGTCGCGCCCGTCGCCGTTGTAGTCGCCGATGTTCTGAATTTGCCAAACGCCCGGATCCACGGCGGCGATGTCGGTAGCGCTGCTGACAGGCTCGCCCGCCATTGACCAGATGCGCACCATGCCATCGCCGTTGTGGCGCAGGATAATGTCGTCGTAGCCGTCGCTGTTCGTGTCGCCGACGCCTTCGATGACCCAATCGTTTCCAACTTGCACGCTTGTGGCGCCGGACGCGGCGATCGCGGTCCCGTTCATCATCCAAACGACAGTTTCGCCGGTGTCGCTCCGCCGCCAGAGGAAGTCGTCGCGCCCATCGCCGTTGAAATCGCCGACGCCTTGCATCTGCCAGACGGAGGGGAGACCGGCCACGACGCTGGCGCTCTGAATAACGCCGCCGCCCATCTGCCAGACGTAGACGATTCCGTCATTGCGCTGCCAGGCGAGATCGCCCGTCAGATCGCCATTGAAATCACCGGCGCCTAGGAAGCTCCATTCCGCACCGATGCCCGCAAGCGCATGCACGGCGACGACCGAACCGCCGTTCATCTCCCAGCTGTAGATAAGGCCATCGTTCCTGCGCCACAGCACGTCGGCACGGCCGTCGGCGTTGAAATCGCCCGTGTCGAGCGGCGTCCATTCCGCGCCCGCGGCCGGCAAGAAGGCAGCGCTGTTGATGGTTGTGCCAGTGACTTCCCAACTCGCCATGATGCCGTCGTTGCGGCGGAAGAGGATGTCGCTGGTGAAGTCGCCAGAGAAGGAGCGCAACGCCAAATCAAGATGCACGTCGCGATCTATGAAGTGCAGCATCTCGACACCCCGCAGCGTATCGATGCCATCGGCGCCCGCGTTCACGGTCCATGTCCCGTCTGCGTGGTGGGTCCAGGTCGCGGCGCCAGCCGTGGTAGAATAATTGGCGGCATCGATTCCAGCACCGCCGACTAAGGTGTCCGCGCCCGCACCCCCGCTGAGCGCATTGTTCGCATCGTTCCCGTGAAGAGAATCCGCGCCCGAACCACCGACCGCGTTCTCGATCACGCTCGTGATGTAGATGCCGATGTTTCCGGGAAGTCCTCCAATTGACGACCAGCTTCCGGGGGCGAGATAGATCGCCTGGTTCATCGCATAGCCCGATGCGTCCAGCGTATCGGTTCCGCCGCTGTCGTAGATGGTGAAGGCGATCAACGGACCATATGTCGCGAAGTTGAAGAACGAACCTGCGGTGCTGTTGAAGCCGTAGGTGGTGTCATCCAATCGCGTGGCGGTGTTGGCCCCATACATTGTCTGGACGGCGTAGATATCCGCCATTTGCGGCGTAATGACGTGATCGGCCAAGGCTTGGCCCGGCCAACCGAAATACGTCATCACCGTGCTTTGGAGTGTGTCGTTGCCGAAGAGATTGGCGAAGCCGAAGGCTGGCGATCCGCCGGCATAAGGGCCGGAATGGCCGAGCCCTAAAGCATGTCCGGTCTCATGCAGATAGGCCTGAAACATCGGCGTATTGACCCCGGCCGTCGGCGAGAAGTCGGAACTGACGTTTACCGTGACGCTGGTAAAAAAGGCGCCGTTGACGCTCCAGTTCGCGATCTGCGCGTTCCCGGACCCGGAATTGGTGTAGGTGATATCCGCAGGCCCCGCGGTGATCGTGAACGTGATGTCGGCGACGTCTTGATAAAGCTGCAACACCGTGAGCGCGACGCTTTGCTCCGCCGCCGTCAAACCTGAAACGTTGACGCTCACGGAATGGCTCGCCCATTGGCGCGGCGTCGGTGAGTCTCCGTTGCCAGACGACGCAACGTAGGCGAACCAACCGTTGACGAGAAACTCCGCTTGCTCCGCGATCGACGCAAACGGGACAACACTGAGCTGATAGGTTCCCGTAACCGTTGGCCTCCCAAGGCCGGAGCTGGCCTCCAGGAAATATGTCCCGCTGACCGGTGCGGTGAAAGTCAGCAGCGCATTTCGACCCCATGCATTGTCGTCGAATGCTAACGGCGCGCCATTGGCGTCCAGCACGCGCAAATAGGGATCTTCCAGTGTGTTCGGAAGCGTGCCGCCGAACTGATTGCCGACCAGAAGAATCTCATACGTCTGCCCTGCAGTCAGGGTGACCTGAAACCAATCGGCGTCACCCGCCGTCTCGATTGCGCCGCTGGCCCAACCGCCGATCGCCACCGCACCCGTGGTCAGAACCGTGTTGGCGAAATCGTCCGGCATTTGCATGCTACCGATGGATTTGTCGCTACCGACTTGGAATACCAACCTACTGCAATAGCGGCTGCATGGCAGCGTGTCATCCGCCGCCCACAATATCCCAGTTTGCATCGACGCCGCCGAGCGCGCCTGCGCCGACGATGCTCGCGCCATTCAACAACCAAACATAGACGACGCCATCATCGCGTTGCCACAGAATGTCGTCGCGCCCGTCGCCGTTGTAGTCGCCGACGTCTTGTATCGCCCAATGCGCGGGATCGGCTGTGCCTATAGTGTTCGCCGTCACCATTGTCCCATTCATGGTCCAAAGGTCGACCTGGCCGCTGCTCGATTCTTGTAGAATGATGTCGTCGCGCCCATCGCCATTTGCGTCGCCCGTGGCGACGACGGTCCAATTGGAGGTGTAGCTGATGCTCGTGAAGCCGCCACCCGCGATCGTCGCGCTGTCCATTTGCCAGATGTAGGTTTGGCTTAGCGCGCTGCGCCACAGAAAATCGTCGGACCCATCGCCGTTGAAATCGCCGATCGCTTGGAACGTCCAATCAGGGCCCACACCGGTGACGAAGTTTGCGGCCGCGATGGTGGCGCCATCCATGCGCCAGATCACGACGGAGCCGTCCGTGTGCTGCCAAGCGATGTCGTCGGTGGCGTCGCCGTCGAAATCGCCGGCGCCGAGGAACGTCCAGTTGGCGCCAACACCGGTAAGCGCTTGCGTCGAGCCGATCGCACTCGCACTCGCCATGGTCCAGAGATAGACGAGGCCATCATTGCGCTGCCAGAGGATGTCGTCCTTGCCGTCGCCGTTGAAATCGCCGACGCCGAGCGCGGTCCATTCCGGTCCGGCGCTGGCGAGAAAATTTGCGCCGGTTACGTTGGTCCCGTTCACCTGCCAGTCGGCGACGCGCCCATCGGTGCGGCGAAACAGAATGTCGGACGTGCCGTCGCCGGAAAAACTCGTGCCGGCGCTGTCCAGGTGCACGATGCGATCATCAAAGTAGAGATATTCGACGCTGCTCAGCGTATCGACGCCGTACGCGCTGGTGACCACCCAAGCGCCGCTGGCGTTTCGAACCCACGACGCGCCGCTGCTGTTCAGACCGAGATAGTCGGCCGTGTCCGCGCTCGCGCCGCCATTGAGGGCGTCATTGCCCATGTCGCCGGCAAGCCAGTCGCCGCCGGCGCCTCCGTTCAGCGTGTCGTTATCGTCGCCGCCATAGAGAATGTCGTCGCCGCTGAGCCCGTTCAGCGTATCGGCGCCGCCGCCGCCTTCAGCTTCGTCGCTGCCGTCGCCGCCTTCGAAGACGTCGTCGCCATCCGTGCCAATCGGTCCCGGTGTCCAGCCCATCTGAATTCCCCACTGTCAGCGGTCGCCGCAGCTAAGCGCATTGGCGGCGGCCCGCAAGGGTTGCGCGAGGAATGGCGCAAGGTGTGGCGGCCTAGCCGCCGCCGACGATGTCCCATTCGGCGCCGATGCCGGAGAGGGCGCCCGAACCGACGATGCTGGTTCCGTTCAGGAGCCAGACATAGACGGTGCCGTCGTCGCGCTGCCACAAAATGTCGGCGCGCCCGTCGCCGTCATAGTCGCCGATATTGTGCAGAGTCCAATGCGCGGGATCCGCAGACGCGACGTTGGCCGAGGCGCTGACAGTGACGCCGTCGCTTCCCATCGTCCATACGCGCACGCTGCCGTTGCTGATCCGCTGCCAGATGATGTCGTCGCGGCCGTCGCCATTGGTGTCGCCGACACCGGCGACAGTCCAATCGACGCCTAGCTGCAAGCTGGTGAACCCCGACGAGTCGATGGCGCTGCCGTTCATGTTCCAGACGACCGTTTGGCCCGACGTGTTGCGCCAGAGAAAGTCGGCGCGTCCGTCGCCATTGAAGTCGGCGACCGCGTCGACGCTCCATTCCGCGCCGACGCCTGCGACAAGCTCGGCGGCCGTAATCGTCGCGCCGTTCATCCGCCAAATATAGACAACGCCGTCGTCGCGCCGCCAGGCGACGTCCTCGCGGCCGTCACCGTTGAAATCGCCGATGCCAAGGAACGCCCATTCGAGGCCGATACCGGCGATGGCGTCGGTAGAACTCACGCTGCCGCCGTTCAGGTGCCACGAATAGACGATGCCGTCATTGCGCTCCCAGAGCACCTCGGCCGTGCCGTCGCCGTCGAAATCTCCCGTGCCCAGCGGCGTCCATTCGGGGCCGGCCGCGGGAAGGAAGTAGGCGTTGCTGATGCTCGTGCCCGTGACATTCCAGCTCGCGACGATGCCGTCGCTGCGGCGGAAGAGAACGTCGGACGTGCCGTCGCCGGAGAAGGTCCGTTCCGCCGGCGCGAGGTGTACGTCGCGGTCGGTGAAGTCTAGAACCTCGACACCGGTCAAAGTGTCCGTGCCGTCGGCGCTGGTGACGGTCCAGCTTCCGTTGGCGTTGCGATGCCACGTCGCGGCCGAAGAGGCGACCGAGAACACCGCCGTGTCGATCCCCGTGCCCCCGTTAAGCGCATCGTTGCCGCCGGCGCCGGTGAGCGTATCTGCGCCGCCGCCGCCGGACAGGGTGTTGTTGAATACGCTTCCTACAATGGTGTTGTCGCTGGCGTTGCCGGTCCCCGTCAGCCCGCCCGCGCCACTAAGGCTCAGGTTCTCGACGTTCGCGCTCAATGTATAATTCGAAGTACTCGTGACAGAATCGATCCCCTGATTGGCGATCTCGGTGATGATGTCGTCGATGCGATCAACGACGTAGCTATCGTTGCCGTCGCCGCCTGCCATCGAATCTTCCAGCGTGCCGCCGTTGAGGATGTCGTCTCCGTTCCCGCCCACGAGTGTATCGGTGTCGCCGCGGCCAGTGAGCGTGTCGTTGCCGTCGCCCCCGATCAGGGTGTTGGCCACGCTGGCTCCGATCAGGATATCGTCGCCGCTGGATCCCGTGATGGTGACTGGGATCGCACGGAAGAACTGCCAGCTGCTGACATTTGTCGTCCCAGCGGTGGTGCGAACGAGGTTGATGCCGTAATTGACGAAGTTGTTGTTGGCGGTGACGCTTAGCGTGGACGACAGCTCAGTCCCGACATCTTCTGCGTCGAAGGTCACGTAGACGCCGTCGGTAATGGAAAGCCACTCGATCGAGCTGAATGTCACGCCCCGGAAATCGTTCACGCCGACGCCGCTGATCCAGAGCACGTCCTCGCCGTTGCCGCCGCTGTAAGTCTCGCCGGACGCCGACTCACCTATTGCGTTGACGTAGAAATTGTCGTTGCCGTCTCCGCCGACCAGCGTATCGACGCCGCCGCCACCCGTTATTGAGTTCGCTTGCGCGTTGCCGTTAATGGTGTTGTCGCCAGCATTGCCGATGCCGTTGATCGCAAAACCCGTCAGCGTCAGATTTTCGACGTTGGCGCTTAACGTATAGCTCGCGGAGCTCGTAACCGAATCTGTTCCCTGGTTCGCGAGCTCGGTGATCGTATCCAAGCTGGTGTTGACAGAATAGGTGTCGTCTCCGTCTCCGCCGGACATTGAATCCTCGAGGTTACCCCCATTGAGGATGTCATTGCCGTCTCCGCCGATCAGCGTATCCGTGTCGCCCCCGCCGGTGAGCGTGTCATTGCCGGCGCCGCCGTCCAATGTCGTGCGAGAACCTGCGCCGGTAAGAGTGTCGTCACCGCTTGAGCCGGTGATGGTGATGGGAATGGAACGATAGAAGACCCATCCCGCGATGCTGGTGGTTCCCGGCGTCGTGCGAATGAGGTTGATGCCGTAATTGACAAAGTTGTTGTTGGCCGTGACTTGAAGCGTGGATGAAATCTCGGCGCCGACATCTTCAGCGTCGAAGGTTACGTAAACGCCGTCGGTGATCGAAAGCCATTCGATAGAGCTGAAAGTGGCGCCGCGAAAATCATTCGTTCCGACGCCGCTAACCCACAGCACGTCTTCACCATTGCCGCCGCTATAGATTTCGCCGGATTGAGACTCGCCGGCTGCGGTGACGTAGAAATTGTCGTCGCCTTCGCCGCCGATCATCGTGTCGACGCCGAGTCCGCCGGTCAGAGAGTCCGCGCCATCGCCGCCGTCCAGCGTGTCGTTGCCATCGAGGCCATCGGCAACGTCGTCGCTTCCATCTCCCGTGAATGTATCGTCGCCGCTCGTGGCGGCGGGACCGGGCGTCCAAACTCCCATGACCACCCCCTGCGATCCGCAAGTCGCTGGCGGTAATCCTAGACCGCTTAGCCACAGGGGCAATGGCAACGCGCTGCGCAGACGCGCCCGCTCTTGTACGAAATGTAGCGCGCCTTACGCGCGCATCACCCGCCTGGAATGATGCTCCACTCCGCGCCGATGCCGGCCATTGCGCCCGAGCCGATGACGCTCGCGCCATCCAGGAACCACGCATAGACTATGCCGTCGGCGCGCTGCCAAAGGATGTCGCTCTGGCCGTCGCCGTTATAATCGCCGATGTCGCGCACCGACCATTGCGCCGGGTTGGCGGCGCCGGCGTTGGCGCTGCCGGTGACATCCAGACCATCCATCGTCCACACGCGCACCGCGCCGTTGCTGACGCGCTGCAGGATGATGTCGTCGCGCCCGTCGCCATCGGTGTCGCCGACACCGACGACGTTCCAGTCGAGCCCGACCTGCACGCTGGTCTGGCCCGACGCGAAGATGGCCTCGCCATCCATTTCCCAGATCACCGTCTGGCCCGTCGTGCTGCTGCGCCAGAGGAAATCATCGCGGCCGTCGCCGTTGAAATCGCCGACGCCTTCGAGGTTGAAGTCGAGCGGCGCCGCCGCGGGAGAACCCGCCGATTGCACGGCGTTGGCCTGCATGGTCCAGACATAGACGACGCCGTCGTCGCGCCGCCAAGCGAGGTCGTCGGTCAGATCGCCGTTGAAATCGCCAGCGCCGAGGAAGCTCCATTCGGCGCCGACGCCAGCGAGCGCGGCCGCGCCGGAAAGGGCGGGGCCGTTCATGAGCCAAGCGTAGATGGTGCCGTCGTCGCGCCGCCAGAGGACGTCATCGTAGCCGTCGCCACCGACATCAGCGATGTCGAGCGGCGTCCAATCGGCGCCCGCGGCTGGCAGGAAGGTCGTGGCGTTCACCGTCGTGCCGGTGACCGACCACGCAGCAACGATGCCGTCGGTCCTGCGGAAGAGCACGTCGGAGGTGCCGTCGCCGGAGAAATTGGTGTCGGCGGAAGTGAGGTGGACGTCGCGATCGGTGAAGTCGAGGAATTCGACGCCGGTCAGCGTATCTGTGCCGTCGCTGCTCACCACTGTCCACGAACCGTCGGCGTTGCGATGCCAGGAGGCGAGAGATGAGCTGTCGGCGAAAACAGCTGTGTCGACGCCGCCGCCACCGTAGAGCGTATCATTGCCGCCAAGTCCGCTCAGCGTATCGTTGAACGTTCCGCCATAGATTACGTTGGCGATGGCCGTGCCGGTGCGCGTGACGGCTTCGCCGGGGGCGCTGCCGAAGACGATATATGATTCGCCGGCGCTGGCGTCGCCGCCGGCAGCGGCGTAGGGCGCTCCCACCACCAAATCGTCGAAGCCGTCGCCATTGATATCGCCGGCGCCAGCGACGCTTTGCCCGCTTCTGTCGCCGCCATCAATGCCGTCGATGCGGAAACCGTTGTTCCCATTCAAGGCGGAAAGGTCGAGCGACGCGCTCCAGCCGCCAGCGGCACCGAAGATGACGTAGGATTCGCCGGCAAAGCTGTCCGCGCCAACGGCAGCGACGATCAAGTCGTCGAAGCCGTCGCCATTGACGTCGCCAGCGCTGGCGACACTGTTGCCGCTGAAGTCGTTGACGTCGATGCCGTCGAGGCGAAATCCGTTGCTGCCGTTCAGGGTGGAAAGGTCGAACGACGCGCCCCAGCCGTCGGCCGCGCCGAACACGACGTAGATCTCGCCCGCATTGCTGTCACCGCCGGGGTCGCCTGTGAGTGCGCCGACGATCAAGTCATCGAAGCCGTCCCCATTGACGTCACCGGCGCTGGCGACGCTGTAGCCTGCCTGGTCACTCGCATCGATGCCATCCAGGCGGAAACCGTTGCTGCCGTCGAGGGTCGAGAGATCGAGCGACGCGCTCCAGCCGTCGGCCGCGCCGAACACGACGTATGCCTCGCCCGCATTGCTGTCGCCGCCAGGGTCGCCGTTATGTGCGCCGACGATCAGGTCGTCGAATCCGTCGCCATTGACGTCACCCGCGCTGGCGACGCTCCATCCGCTGTCGTCGCCAGCGTCGATGCCGTCGAGGCGGAAGCCAGTGCTTCCGTCGAGCGTGGCAAGATTTAGCGAGGCGCTCCAGCCGCCGGCGGCGCCGAACACGACGTAGGTCTCGCCCGCGTTGCTGTCGCCGCCGGGAGCTGCGTTACGCGCGCCGACGATCAGGTCATCGAAGCCATCGCCATTGACGTCGCCAGCGCTGGCGACGCTGTGTCCGCTGAAGTCGTTGGCGTCGATGCCGTCAAGGCGGAAGCCATTGCTTCCGTCCAGCGTGGAAAGATCGAATGCCGCGCTCCAACCACCGGCGGCGCCGAACACGACGTAGGTCTCGCCATGATCGACCCCTGCGCTGACGCCATCGCCGAAGCGCGCGCCGACGATCAGGTCGTCGAAGCCGTCCCCATTGACGTCGCCAGCACTGGCCACGCTGCTTCCGAGCTGGTCGCCGGCATCGATGCCATCGAGACGAAAGCCGTTGCTGCCGTCCAGGGCGGAAAGGGTGAGCGACGGGCTCCAGCCGCCGGCTGCGCCGAACACCACGTATGCTTCGCCCGCGTTGCTGTTGCCGCCCCATGCGCCGATGATGAGATCGCCGTAGCCGTCGCCATTGACGTCGCCGGCGCTGGCGACGCTGAAACCGCTGAGGTCGTTGACATCGATGCCGTCGAGCCGAAAGCCGTTGGCGCCATTGAGCGCGGACAGGTCGATGACGGCTGAATATTGCGGCACGACAAACTCCCAACAAACCGGATGACGGTAAGCATGGGAGACAAGCGCACCAGCGCCGTTGATTCTGCGCAAAGCCCGCGCGCATCACCAACCTCCTAGTGCGGTCGCTGTTGCGGCAAGGGCCAAGCGCCGCGCCGCCTTGCGCGCGCCGACTTGAATCGCACGTTCAGATCTCGGCGCGCCTCACCCGCCCGGTATGATGCTCCATTCGGCGCCGACGCCGGCGATGGCGCCGGAGCCGATGATGCTCGCGCCGTCGAGAAACCACGCATAGACGACGCCGTCATTACGCTGCCAAAGGATATCGGTCGCGCCGTCGCCGTTATAGTCGCCGACATCGCGGATGGCCCATTGCGCCGGCGGCGCGGCGCCCACGTTGGCGTTGGCGATGACGGAGAGGCCGTCCATCGTCCACACCGCGACCATGCCGTCCGTGCCGCGCTGCAGGATGATGTCGGATCGTCCGTCGCCGTCGGTGTCGCCGACACCGACCACGCTCCATTCGAGACCCGCTTGCAACGTGGTCGGGCCGGACGCTTGGATCGCGTCGCCATTCATCTGCCAGACGACGGTTTCACCGGTGGTCATGTTGCGCCAGACGAAATCGTCGCGTCCGTCACCGTTCAGGTCGCCGATGCCTTGGATGGCGTAGTCGAGTGGGGCGGCGGCGGGCGCGACGGCGGATTGAATCGCCGCGTTGCCCATGGTCCAGACGTAGACCACGCCGTCCGTATTGCGCCAGGCAAGATCGTCGATCGCATCGCCGTTGAAATCGCCCGCGCCGATGAAACTCCATTCGGCGGTGAGGCCGGCGATCGGCTGCGCCGACGTCACGTCGCCGCCGTCCATCAGCCAGCCATAGACGACGCCGTCGTCGTTTCGCCAAATAATGTCGTCCTTGCCGTCGCCGTCGATGTCGCCTGCTGCGAGCGGCGTCCATTCGGCGCCGGCTGCGGCCGGGAAGCTCGTCAGGTTCACAGTCGTGCCTGTGACCGACCAGATGGCGACAACGCCATCGGTGCTGCGGAAGAGCACGTCCGAAGTCCCGTCGCCGTAGAAATTCTCGGACGCGCCCGCGAGATGCACGGTGCGGTCGTTGAAGTGCAGGAACTCGACGCTGTTCAGCGTATCCGTTCCTTCGCTGCTGGTGACCGTCCACGACCCGTTTGCATTGCGATGCCAGGATGCCGCGGACGAATTCATGGTGAAGAAGGCGGTATCGAAGTCGCCGCCGCCATTGAGCGTGTCGTTGCCGGCGCCGCCGGTGAGCCAATCGCTCTTGGCAGACCCGGTGATGACCTCTGCCGCCGCCGTGCCGACAAGTTCGAAATGATCGTCGGCGCCCCAGTGGAACTGGTCGACCGCAAAGCCGGCGATCGAGAAATCGCCGCCGGCGCCGGTGATCCGGAAAGTGTCCGCCCCGTTCGAGCCCCAGATGGCGGCGTTGAGCGCCAAGCCTGCGCCAAGCTGGCTCGCCGACAATTGGATAAGCTGGTTGGAGCCCGCAGAGGCGAATACAAAAAAGCTCTCGATCCCGGTCAGCGTGGCGGCCGTGAAATCCCAGACCGTGTCGCCGTCGGTGGAAGCGGTGAGCAGGTCGTTGCCGTCGCCGCCGTCGATGATCGTGCCGGCCGCGAGATTGAAGATCGCGATCGTGTCGTCGCCGGCGTCGCCGTACAATTGCTCGATGGACGGCGTTCCGAAGCCGGCATACAGCGTGTCGCTTCCATTGCCGCCGTGCAGGGTATCGGCGCCGTCTTCGCCACCCAGAAAATCGTCGCCATCGCCGCCCGACATGACGTCGGCGCCACCCTGGCCTTGAAAGAAATCGATGCCGGCGCTGCCGATAATCGTGTCCGCGCCGTTGCTGCCGAAGAAGGTGGTCCGGTCCGACGTGGTCCAATTCGTATAAGTGAAAGCACTGAGGTCGATCGTGGCTGGGCCGAGGACGGAGATGGAAAGCTGGTTGTTGTCCGCGGAGCCGATGATTTCCAGGGTGGTGCTAAGACCGGCGCCGACGCTCTCCCACCGCATCCAAATGTCATTGGCGCCTGCGTATTGCAGCGCCTCGATGCTCGTGAGGCTGGCATTGCGGAGATCGCCAATGCCGGTTTCAAAAACTATCGTGTCGTAGCCGTTGCCGCCGTCCAAGAGGTCGGAAGGGTCCAGGTCCGTTTGATTGGTGACGATGAAGTCGTTCCCCTCGCCGCCATGCATGGCATCGGTCCCCGCGCCGCCGTTGAGCGTATCGCCCTCATCGCCGCCATTGAGGATGTCGTTGCCGTCGCCACCGTTCAGCGTGTCATTGCCGCCCAGGCCGTCCACCGTCTCGTTCGTGGCGTCGCCCGTAAAGGTGTCGTCCCCGCTGGTTGCAGCGGGTCCCGGTGACCAAATTCCCATCTAACTCCCCCCGGAGATTTAAACTCCTGGCAAACGTAGTGCCATTTTTTGGAGGGGCAAATAAAAACGGACGCCCGGCGCCGGACGCCCGTTTCAAAGAAGTGTCGTACAACTTTACGTCGTCGGGAAGCCGCGCACGCGCAGCAGCGCGTTCACATCCGGATCGCGGCCGCGGAAGCGGCGATAGAGCCTAGCCGCCTCCAACGATTTCCCATTCCAGGCCGATGCCGGACAAGCTGCCGCTGCTCGCGATGCTGGCGCCGTTCATGAGCCACACATACACGAGCCCGTCGTCGCGCTGCCAGAGAATGTCTTCGCGTCCATCGCCGTTATAGTCGCCGATATCCTCGATCGTGGCGAGCTGCGTCTGTCCCCAATGAGAGCGCTGTTTGATCATGAACAAGTTCGCCGACGTTGTTGAAGACGTATAGCTTCTGAAGGTTGTCCCAGTTGAAGGCGACAAGGTTGTCTTGGAAGACAGCAAAGCCCGTTTGCAAAGCGTTTGTTGCAATCGCAATGAGGACATCACCCTTCGCGGCGGCCGCGTCGAGGTAGATTCTCGCTGTGGGAGAACTTGCGTACAGCGATTCCAATGCTTTTGTGATCGCGAGTTGAATCGGGGCGGAAAACGCATGCGTGGTGTCGATTGCGAAGTCGCCGGAGTACCCACTGTAGGTGAGGCTCTGCGTTCCGTCATAAAAACGCAACCGCGCCGCTACATCTGTCCACGTCACGCCTTCCCCCCCAGGTTTTTTCAGCACTGAACTCGTTCGGTTTGAATCTCGACCGGCGACGTTTCGTTTTGTGGTGTTCGAAACAATGCGCCGCGGCTGTTGGAGTAGTACCGCTCACAAACCGGCTGCGAATCTGTCTCGGAAGTGATGCAAATCGCATCGTTTTCTATCGTGTAAAGGCGATTGATTGGCGCGCGTGTCTCACTAGTCGTCTGACGTCCGTTGCAGTAGATTTCTCCGAGCCGCGTTGCGCCTCGTTGGCCAGCGACGAACACAAAATGGCCGTCGATGCGATCTCGAAGCTCGCGGGTCGTTAGTGCGCGGAGATTAGACAGATGTGCGGGCGCTGGCTCCGTCTTCGCGACCATCGAAGCACAGGCCGCCATCGCGAGCACGACACTTGCTAAGGCGAAGATGACGACAATGCGCATTGTGCTCTCCGAGTTGCCTCGCGCGCCAACATGCTGGCACAACCATTGATCGTAAGGCGCACGGTTCAAACAGGCTTCACCATGATGTGAGGCGTGCGGCAGTTCGCTTGCTGCTCTTCAGCTGGCGCAAACAAAACGGGCGCCCGTTGCCGAGCGCCCGTTTCATCGAAGTATCCTGGGGCAGCTTAAGTCGTCGGGAATCCGCGCACGCGCAGGAGTGCGTTGACGTCCGGATCGCGGCCGCGGAAGCGGCGGTAGGCTTCGGCGCGGTCGCTGTTGTTGCCTTCGGCGAGGATGATGTTGCGCATGCCCGCGGCGATGGTGGGATCGAACACGTTGCCGTTCGACTGGAAGTATTCCCACGTGTCGGCGTCCATCACTTCCGACCACAGATACGAGTAGTAGCCGGCCGAGTACGCATCGCTCGAGAACAAGTGTCCGAACTGCGGCAGGCGGTGACGCATGGCGAGTTCGCGCGGCATGTTCAGCGAAGCGAGCGTTTCGCGCTCGAACGCGTCGACATCGGTGACCGCGGTCGGCCGGTTGTGCAGGTGCATGTCCACCAGGGCGGAGGAGAGATACTCCACCGTCGCATAGCCCTGGTTGAAGGTTGCGGCGTTGTGGACGCGGTCGACCAGCGCCTGCGGCATCGGCGCCTGCGTCTGGTAGTGCTTGGCGAAGCGATCGAGGACCGGGCGGGTCAGCACCCAGTGCTCGTGCACCTGGCTCGGATACTCGACGTAGTCGCGCGGCACGTTCGAGAGCCCCGGATAGTTCACGCGCGAGACGAGGTAGTGAATGGCGTGGCCGAACTCGTGGAAGAGCGTTTCGGCGTCATCGAGGGAGATCAGCACCGGGTCTCGGCCGTTGCCGCGCACGAAATTGTTGTTGTTGGAGGCGATGGTCTTCACCTCGTGGCCCATGAAGTTCTCGTGGCCGCGATAGGTATTCATCCAGGCGCCCGAGCGCTTGCCGGCGCGTGAGAAGTAATCGCCGTAGAAGAGGCCCATGAACGAGCCGTCGCGGTCGGTGACTTCCCACACCTTCATGTTGGGCTCGAACACCGGCACCGTGCCGCTGATCTCGCGGAAGTTCATGCCGTAGAGCTGATTGGCCATCCATTGGCTGGCCGCGATCATGTTGTTGAGCTCGAAATAGGGGCGCAGCTCGTTCTGATCGAGGCTGTAGCGGTCGCGGCGGACCTGCTCCGCGTAGTAATTGTAGTCCCACGGCTCGATGGTGATGCGCGGACCGCGACCGCGGTTGGCGATCGCCTGCATGTCGCGCACTTCTTCGTGCACGCGCGCGACGGCGGCCGGCCAGACGCGCATCATCAGTTCCATCGCGCGCTCGGGCGTTTGCGCCATGGTGTCGGCCATGCGCAGGTGCGCGTGGGTCGGGAAGCCCAGGATCTGCGCGCGCTCGGCCCGCAGCGCCAGGATTTCGCTGATGGTCTGGTTGGTGTCGTTGGCGTCGCCGTTGTCGCCACGGTTCTTGAAGGCTTTCCACACCTGCTCGCGCAGGCGGCGGTTTTCCGAGAATTGCAGGAACGGGTCGACGACCGAGCGGGTGTTCACCACCGCCCATTGGCCCGCATGGCCGCGGTCCGACGCCGCGGAGGCGAGCTGCTCGACGATGTTTGGCGGCAAGCCGGCTAGGTCGCGGCGGTTGGTGATGAAGATGGCGGTGTCTTCGTCGGCCAGCAGCTTACGGCCGAATTCCGCGAATTTGGTCGAGAGTGCTTCGTTGATCTGGCCAAGACGCGCCTGCTGTTCGGCGGTAGCGCCGGCGCCGGCGCGCACCAGCTGATCGCGCGTGCGTTCGACCAGGCGCGTTTGCTGCGCATCGAGGCCGGCCGAGGCGCGGCCCTGATAGACGGCGTCGATTTTCTCGAAGAGCGGCTTGTTGAAGGTGATGGCGTTATAGGCCGCCGTGATCTTGGGCGACCATTCAGCTTCGAGGGCTTGGATCGCCTCGTTGCTGATATTGTCGGTCATCACGCCGAAGATGGTCTGCGCGCGGTCGAAGTGACGGCCGCTGTCCTGCAGCGGCACGATGACGGTGTCGAAGGTCGGCGGCGCGGGATTGTTGGCGATCGCCTGGATTTCCGCTTCCTGTAGCTTGATGCCGGTGTCCATCGCGGCCGGGATGAGCTCAGGCCGCGCCTGGTCCCACGGCGGCACGCCGCCATACGGGCCCGTCCACGTCTTGAGCAGCGGATCGGCGTCCGCCACCGCTTTGAGCCGCGTCACCTCTGCATTGGCGGCGTCAAACGCCGGAGAGGAGGCGGCCACGCCGCCGCCGCCGGAAGAAGCGCAGGCCGTCATGGCCGTGGTCGCCAGCAGAGAGGCAAGAAAAGTCCTTTTGTTCACATTCATCTGGATCCCCCAATGACCTCAGCCAGAGCGTATCGCCGCCCGGTGGGAAAAGGCTGGCGGTTTTGTGCCGGTCTGGGCGCCCTGGGGCAAGACTCGCCGGTGCCCTGACCGAGCGGAATTGCGACGAATGGCGCTGGTGCTTCCGGGCGCGGGTCTAGGCTGCTACCACATCCGCGGACGACGGGAGGTTTGCATGCGCGGTTTGGTTTTGGTCCTGGTTTCGGCGTTGGCGCTGGCGGCATGCGGACAGAATTCCGCTGAAAAGAGCGGTGGATCGCAGCAAGCGGAGAACCAGACCTTCCCGAGCCTGATCGCCGCCTCTTACCGGGCCGAAGCCACCATTACCAACAGCGACGGCGAAACCTCGCCGTTCATCATGGTCCGCGACGGGCGCAAGATGCGCATGGAAGGCACCAGCGATCAGGGTCAGTTCGTCGTTATTTCCAACGGCGAAAACGATGAATATCTCATGATCTCCAACGGCATGGCGATCCGCATGACCGCCACGGGCACCAACCAGGCGTTCCAGAACCCGGCGGCGCTGTGGGAGCAGGCCGGTACTGGCGCCACCTTCGCCGGTCCGTGTGCAGGCGCCGGCCAGGTCGGCAGCCAATGGGCGCGCAACAATGACGCGGGCGAGCCGCAAACGGTGTGCGTCACCACCGACGGCATCATCCTCAAGGTCACCGAAAATGGCCGCACCACCTGGGAGACGACCAGTGTTCAGCGTGGCCCGCAGGCGGCGAGCCAGTTCGAAGCGCCCCCCGGCGTCCGGGTCATGAACCTGGGCGACATGAGCGGGGCGATGCAGCAGGCGATCGAGCGAGCCCAGAAGCAGTAGTGCGATTAACGCAGAGCGCGCTCGGTTCGAGTTCCGTCAGTGAAACTGCAGCTTACACAGTAGATTGCCGGCGCTTTGTGGGGCCATGTGAAACGCATGGGGCACAACGCTCTGACCGATGAAATCTGCCGGGAGGCCGATCCGGAGAGCGCGATCGAGCACTTCGTCGTCTGCCCGGTCTGCGGCCAGATTTTCGACTGTCGCGACCTGCGTCAGGTGAACCACCATACCGACGTCCTGCATGACCCCCTGATCTAGGGCTAAAAAAGGCCACAGGGCCTCCCGCTACTGGGGAAAGCCGAGTCGATCTGCGCCACGGGGCGCCGCGGGCCGTTGTGCGTTGCACTGCGGCGGTGGTAGAGGTCCAAGCTCGGCAGGGTACGGACTCTAAATGGTTAATTTCGCTGACGCTGCGGCATTGGCGCCCGAGATGGCGACCAAGCTCATGCGCCTTCTGCCGGCCGACTTCCAGGAAGCGTTCGTCCGCTCGCCGAACGTCTTCATGTTCTTCATGTCGATGGGTCTGGCGGCGGTGCTGATCAGCATCTTCTGGGTCCTGTCCGGCATGATGCGCGCCAGCCGTTCCGCACGCATCGCGCTGCGCGCGCAGGCGTTGAAGCGCACCAAGGATCATCGCGCGCTCGTCCTCATCGGCGAGATCGAAGGCGGCGGTCAGCTGCTGCGTCAGGAGATGAAGGAAGCGGTTGAAGACAATTTCGGCATGTTCTCATTCGAGCAGGACGTGCAGGTCGATCTCTTCCCGTTGAAGCTCAAAGTGGTGTCGCCGCGCGCTCACCCCGAGACGCAGCGCAAGATGGCCATCGAAGCCGCCGACGCGCTTGAGCGCTCCGCCGCCGACATCGTGATCTGGGGCAAACGCAGCTTCACCGGCCGTCTCGATCTGCGCGTCATGATGCTGCCGAGCTATGGCCGCGTGCACGAGGTGCAGGACTTCCAGCTCACGTGGCGCACGGGCCGGCCGGAAGAACTGGTGCAGCGTGCGCTCGCCTTTGCCCTCGCGCGCAAGGCGCGTCCCGTGCTGCATCGCCCGCAGGACTACAAGCCCGAACGCATCCAGCCGATCGTCGAAGCGCTCGACCGCATGGTCGAAACGGAATCCGGCGACGTCAGCGAGAACCTGCAACTCGACATTCTGACCGACTTCGCTTCGGGCGCGTTGAGCCTCGGCGAGCGCGGCGGTCACGTGAAGTGGCTGCAGAAAGCGCTCGATGCGCGTCAGCGCTATCTCGATCGCGTCGACCGCACGCAAGATCCGATCGCCTGGGGCCACGCCCAGCAGGAGATCGGCCGCGCGCTCACCGCCATCGGCGAACGCGAAGGCGCGCGCGACAAGCTGGAAGAGGGCGCTTCGCGCCTGCGGCTGGCGATGGATGCGCTGCGTTCGACCGACTCGCTGCAGCAGGCCGAAGTGGCGCTCAAAGCGCTGCAGCGCGCCGAGAACACGCTGCAGCAGCGCCGCCGTGTCGGCCTGCGCTGGCCCGTCTAACGCTGCCCGACGGCTCTGCTGCTAGCTGCCGCCATCCAGTGCAGCGCGCACATGGCGCGCAAGGTCCGCGAGACGGTACGGCTTGTTCAGCAGGTCTGAACCCGGGTCCAACTGACCTCGGCCTGTCAAGACCTCGCGCGGATAGCCTGAGGTGAACAGCACCCTGAGATCGGGCTGCAGGGCTCGCGCTTGCGCCGCGAGTTCGAGCCCGCTCACGCCGCCCGGCATGACGACATCAGTAAAGAGGAGGGCCGGGCGCACGCCCGCGCGCAGCGCCGCGAGCGCCTCGCGCCCGTCCGACGCCACGGTGACGCGGTAGCCCAGAGACTCCAGCGACGAGATCGCATGCGCGCGAACGAAGGGATCGTCCTCGACGATGAAGATGCTTTCGTCGCCCCCGGGGGAGCTCTGCGTCGACAAGATGCGCGCCGCGGCCGCGCTTGCTGCGGCCTGTTCGGCTATAGGCAGATAGATGCGAACGCTCGTGCCAAGACCGGGTTCGCTGTAGATGGACACGTGGCCGCCCGACTGGCGCGCGAAGCCGTACACCATCGACAGGCCCAGGCCGGATCCCTTGCCGACCTCCTTGGTCGTGAAGAAGGGTTCGAACGCGCGCTCCAAGGTCTCGCGCGCCATGCCGACGCCGTCGTCGGTGACGCAGATGACGGCGTAGTGCCCAGCCTTCACTTCGACGCGCGGCCCGAACGTCTCCTGATCGATCTCTGCGTCGGACACCGAAAGCACGATGACGCCGCCGTCCGGCATCGCGTCCTGTGCGTTGAGCGCCAGATTGAGGATCGCATTCTCAAGCTGGGCGCCGTCGGCAAGCGCGTACACCGGTGTCGGCGACAGCGTCGCCTGCAGCGCTATGTCGCCGCGCAGACTGCGCGTCATCAGTACTTCCATGCTCTTGACCATCGCATTGCAGTCGATGGTCGACGCCGCCAGAATTTGGCGGCGGCTGAAGGCGAGCAGCCGGCGCGTTAGTTCCGCGCCGCGCTCTGCGGAATCGACGATGGCGTCCGCCAGCCCGCGCAGATCGTCGCGCGCCTTCAGTCTCAGGCCGAGCGCTTCGGCGTTGCCGAGTATGACGGTGAGCAGGTTGTTGAAGTCGTGCGCAATGCCGCCGGACAGCTGGCCCACCATCTCCATCTTCTGGGCCTGCGCCAATTGTTCTTCGGTGCGCTTGCGGCTGGTGAGATCGTGGATGATGCCAACGAAGATGCTTTCGCCTTCCTGCTTGGCTTCTCCGACCGACAATTCCATCGGAAACGTCGACCCGTCGCGCCGCCGTCCCTGCACTTCGCGGCCGATTCCGATGATCTTTCGCTCGCCGGTCTTGCGATAGGCGCTGATATAGCCGTCGTGCTCGCTCCGGTACGGATCGGGCATCAGCTTTTTGACGTTTTGCCCGACGATTTCGCCCGCATGGTAACCGAACAGGCGCTCGCACGCCGGATTGAACATGAGGACTTGCCCGCGCGCGTCGATCAGGATGACGCCGTCTACCGCGGTGTCGAGCATCGCCTGCAGACGCGCCGTGCCTTCGCGCAGGGCTTGTTCTGCGCGCCGTCGGTCGGTCAGATCGCGGATGACGCCGACGAAGATCGGTTTGCCGTCTTCCTCCGCTTCGCCGACGGAGAGATCCATCGGGAAAGTGGCGCCGGAGCGCTTGCGCCCCAGCACTTCGCGGCCGATGCCGATAATCTTCCGCTCGCCGGTCTCGCGATAGTTGCTGAGATACCCGTCATGTTCGCCTTGATACGGCTCGGGCATGAGCATCTTCACGTTGCGCCCGATGACTTCGAATGAAGCGTAGCCGAACAGGCGCTCGCACGCCGGGTTGAACATCAGGATGACGCCCTGCGCGTCGATCAGTATGACGCCGTCAACAGCCGTCTCGACAACCGCGCGGAGCCGCGTTTGCTCGTTGACGGGCTTCATACAGACCCATCGCGCGCCGCGCGTGCACGCTCGATAACTTCGGCGAGCTGGCGCGCGCGGAACGGCTTCACCAGGGTTTCGTCCGCACCAAGTTCGCGTGCGATTTCCGGTACCGGGCGTCCGTCGATCACGGTCGCGCCGGAAATCGCAACGATCACCATTTTGGGCCACAGCGCGCGCGCTTCGGCGATGAGCTGTGCGCCGCCCGTCCCAGGCATGTTCATGTCGGTGACGATGGCGCCGACGCCGCCGTGCTTGGCGATGTCGAGTCCGGCCGCTGCGCCAGGCGCGGCCACGACGTCGTAGCCGGCGTCGCGCAGGCCCAACGACAGGGCGTCGCGGACGAAGATGTCGTCGTCGATCAGGCAGACTCGAAACGCACTCATGCAACTCGCACTAGCATATGTTGTACGGCGCCAGTGAACGATAACGTAGATTCTTGCGCGTTCGACAGCCCTCATCCTGTCGAACGCGCTCGGGCATTTCCGCAAAAATTGGCTGGTTATTAGACGAATAGCCGGCGTGCTGCGACGAGCCGCTCAAGGGCTTGATCGAGCGTTGCGTCCGTCTTTGCGAAACAGAGCCGCACCAAGGCCGGCGCGTCCGGCTTCGCATAGAATGCCGAGTACGGAATGACCGCAATCTTGGCGTCTTTCACACACCGCAGCGCGAAATCGAGATCGTTCGCTGCAATTCCAGAGGCGGCAAGGTCGACGGTAAGGAAATACGCACCGTCCGCGGACAGGGTCGCGTATCCCGCTTGCTTGAGCCCGCAGTCGAGCCGGTCACGCCCGCGTTCGAACGCCGCCCGTACTTCCGCGAAATGCGCCGCCGGCTTGCGCAGTCCATAGGCGACAGCCTTCTGAAGGCTGGGCGCAGTTGTGAAGGTCAGAAATTGGTGCGCCTTCGCGAACAGCTCGGTGAGCCGCGGAGCGGCGCAGGCGAAACCGACCTTCCAACCGGTCATCGAGAACATCTTGCCGGCCGAACCAATCTTGATGGTGCGGTCGCGGAGATGCTTCAGCATGCTTTCGTGCGTGCGGCCGTCGAAGACGACATGCTCCCACACTTCGTCGCTGATGACGACCGCGTCACTTTTCGATGCGTAGCGGGCGACGAGGGCGAGGTCCTCCGCCGAGAACAGGTTTGAGGAGGGGTTTCCAGGCGTGCAGATGACAATCGCCTTGGTTTTGCCGCTCACCGCCGCGGCCAGCTGCGCCTCGTCAATGCGCCAATGCGGCGGCGCCAGCCGCACGATCTTGGCGATCCCGCCGCTGCGGCGGACCATGGGCAGATAGCTGTCGTACATCGGCTCGAACAGCACGACCTCGTCGCCCGGCTCGATCACCGCCAGCAGCGCCGCCGCCAACGCTTCCGTCGCGCCCGACGTAATCGTCACTTCGGTTTTCCAGTCGAGCTTGATGCCTTGCTGCGCAGCGTAGTGGTCCGCCACCGCCTCGCGCAGCGCCGGCAATCCGCGCATCGGCGGATACTGATTGGGCCCGTCGAGCACGGCCTGGGCCGCGGCCTCGCGCACATCCAGCGGTCCGTCGACTTCCGGAAACGCCTGCCCAAGATTGATCGCGCCGGTCTCGGCCGCGAGGCCCGACATGGTTTCGAAGATCGTCGGCCCAAGGGCCGCATAGACGCTGTTCATGCCGTCTAACTAGCGCGCCGGTCCGTGCAGGGCCAAGCCGGGTTGTTCGATACGGCGCCCGCTAACGCCAATACGGCGTCAGCTCCGCGAGCGCTCGCGCTTCTTTGCGTATGGCCTCCATGCAGCTCGCGCGGCGCAGTTGATGTTGGCCCAATGCGTAGCCCATGGCGTAGGCCTTCTTCGCGGTCTCGCGGTCGGCGTTGGCCCCGTCCTCAGCTGCGGTCCAGGCGGCCATGCATTCGTCGCGCAGCCGCTCCTGCACGATCATATCGTTCAGCGCGCCCAGATCGCTCTGCAGGTTCTCCAGCATTCTCATGAAGCGCCGCCGTCTCGCGCTCCGAGGGAACGTCGCCTCGAAGAATTGCGAGGCGTATCGCAGCTTCTTCACGTCCACGCGCAGTTTATGGCGCTCATGCGGGCTGAGATCGTCGAAGCGTTTGAGCTTGCCCAGGATTTTGTCCGTTCGCTTGCCCAGCGTGTGCGCCGCGAAGGCGCCGACGCGGCGGCTGGGCTGGGCGACGCCGAGTTCGCCGGCGTCGGACCATTCGCTGGCGACAAGCCATAGCGCGGTGCGCAAGGTGAGCTGGCGATAGCGGTCGCTGGCAAGCGCCGCCTTCGCGCGGTCAAGCGCCTGCTCGCGGCGCTGCGCGATGTCTTCGCAGAGCGCCTCAAGTCCGGTCTGGTCCGATGCGGAGGCGCGCAGCGGCGTCAGCGATTCTTGCAGGAAGACATCGAGATCGCGGGCCGGCCCGAGTTCGTCCGTCAGCCACTTCAGTTCGGCCTTCACCGCGTCGGTTTCCGGGCCGTCGAGCAGCTGGCGAAACGTGGAAATGGCGGCGCGCAGACGGCGCAGGCCGATGCGCATCTGGTGCACGCCTTCAGTGTCGCCGTTATTGATGGCATCGGCGTTCAATACGAAGTGGCGCAGGCACGACCAGCCGATAGCTTGCAGAGCTTCACCGACCCGCACGGCGGGCGTGATTGCGAGGGCTTCCGCTCGCCTCGGCTGCGGCGCCGCGCCATTGCGCAACGCGTAGCCGCGGTCGGCCTTGGTCTTCAGCACCAGCGCCGCCGGCACTTCGCTGGCGATGCGGCGCGCAATGCGGGCGAGTTCGGACGAGGCGCCGCGCTTCAGCTCCAATTCAACCTCGCAGAAGGTCGCACTGGCGTCGCCGCTCACGATCTGGGCGCGGTCGATGGCCACTTCTATGGCGCTGTTGGCGGATTGAATTGGAAAGGCGCTGCGGTCGACCTGGGCTTCGAACATCGGCGTCAATGCGCGGCGGGTCTTCTTCGAGAGGCCATCGAGCGCTGTCCCTTCTGCAAGCGCGAGATCTGGTTCCTCTCCGGCGATCTCATCTTCCCATTCGCTGCGCTGCATCGGCAGCGCTGCGCCGCTTAGCGGCGCCTTGATGGTCTGCAGCCGCCTTGCTCCGATCCGGCGCACGCGCAGACTGATGCCGCGCTCCCGCAGTCCGCAGCGGGGCGTATCGTAATAGGTTGAGACCATGCGCGCCGGCTGAAGTTCGCCACTCGCGAGTTCCCAGAGCCACGGCAGACGCATCACCTTGCCGGCGTCGGCCGCGGGAATTTCCAGCTTGATCTCGAATTCGCGCGCCATCGCATCCTCGCGCGGCTGACGCTAGCCGCTCAGTGGCGACGCGCAAGCACCGTCACGAAAGCTTCACGGATCCGCCCGTCAGCACTCGACCACGTTCACCGCGAGGCCGCCTTGGCTGGTTTCCTTGTACTTTGACGACATGTCGATGCCGGTCTGGCGCATGGTTTCGATCACCTGGTCGAGCGAGACCTTGCTGGGCTCGCTCGAATGCAGGGAAAGCCGCGCCGCGTTCACTGCCTTCACCGCGCCGACGGCGTTGCGTTCGATGCAGGGAATTTGCACCAGCCCACCGACGGGATCGCAGGTGAGCCCCAGATTGTGCTCCATGCCGATCTCCGCCGCGTTCGCCACCTGCTGCGGCGCGCCCTTCCACACGGCGGAAAGTCCGGCGGCCGCCATCGAGCAGGCGACGCCGACTTCGCCCTGACAGCCCATCTCGGCGCCTGATATCGATGCGCGCTGCTTGTAGAGCAGGCCGATGCCGCCGGCGGTGATGAGGAAGCGGCGCGCGTCGCGGACCGGGTCTTCGCCGTTGAGGCAATAATGCTTCAGGATCGCCGGCAGGATCCCCGCCGCGCCATTGGTCGGCGCCGTGACCACCTGGCCGCCGGCAGCGTTCTCCTCATTCACCGCCATCGCGTAGACGTTCAGCCAGTCGAACAGCCGCTCAGCCTCGTTGGCGTGCGGGCGATCCTGCAGCCCGCGCCAGATCGCCGGCGCTCGGCGCGTCACCTGCAGGACGCCGGGCAACGTGCCCTCTCTGGATAGCCCGCGCTCGATGCAGGCGTTCATCACCCCTGCGATGCGGTCCAGCCGCGCGTCCGTCTCGGCGCGCGGACGCATGGCGTCCTCGTTGGCGTAGACGATATCCTCGATCGACTTGCCTTCCCGCGCGCAATGCTCCAGCAGCTCGGCGCCGGATGCGAAAGAGAAGGGGACCTTGCGGCCGGTGGTGATGACGTCCTTGGGCGCGGGCGTGGAAAGCTGTTTCTCCGTCGCGATAAAGCCGCCGCCGGTAGAATAGTAGGTCTGCTCGAAGAGGAGGGCGCCGGTGGCGTCGAACGCTGAAAGTTTCATGCCGTTCGGGTGCAAGTCCGGCATGACGTCGAAGGCGAACACGATGTCCTGCTCCGGATCGAACGCGATCTCGCATTCACCGAGCAGCGAGAGCCGCTTTTCCGAATTCACGCGCGTCTCGGTCGTCTCCGCGTAGTCCGGGTCGAGCGTCTCCGGGTCGAGCCCGCACAGCCCCAGCACCACCGCCTTCGGAGTCGCGTGGCCTTTGCCCGTCAGCGCAAGGGAGCCCTGCAGTTCCACCGCCACGCGCGCGACGCTTTCCAGCGCCACATGCGCTCGGAGTTCCTCAAGAAAGCGTTTGCCAATGCGGATCGGCCCCAGCGTGTGGGAGCTCGACGGCCCGATGCCGATGCGAAAGAGGTCGAGGACAGAAAGCATGCAGTCGCTTGGCGCTTGTGAGGACGCCCCTTCCTACGCGATAATGAGTCTAATTCCACCACACTTGCGCCGCTCTGCCGGCGCCCCAGGAGATTGCCGGTGAAGGCGCTCGTAAAACGTGAAGCGAAGAAGGGTCTTTGGCTCGAGGACGTGCCGGAACCCGAAGCGGGGCCCAATGATGTGAAGATCCGCGTCAAGCGCACCGCCATCTGCGGCACCGACGTGCACATCTACAAATGGGACGAGTGGGCGCAAAAGACCATTCCGGTGCCGATGGTGGTGGGCCATGAGTTCGTGGGCGAGATTGTCGAGGTCGGCGACAATGTGAACGACTACAAGCCCGGCATGATCGTCTCGGGCGAGGGCCACATCGTCTGCGGCCGTTGCCGCAATTGCATGGCCGGCCGCCGCCACCTTTGCCCCTACACCAGCGGCGTGGGCGTGAACCGGCCCGGCGCGTTCGCGGAATACATCGTCATCCCCAACGCCAACGTTTGGCACCACGCCGACGGCATCGATCTCGACATCGCCGCCATCTTCGACCCGTACGGCAACGCGACGCACACTGCTCTGCAGTGGGACATGGTGGGGGAAGACGTGCTGATCACCGGCGCCGGCCCCATCGGCGCCATGACCTGCGCCATCGCCCGCCATTGCGGCGCGCGCCATGTCGTCATCACCGATATAAACGACTATCGCCTGGACCTGGCCAAGAAGCTCGGCGCGACGCGCACGGTGAATGTCTCGAAGGAGACGCTGGGCGACGTGCAGAAAGAACTCGGCATGACCGAGGGCTTCGATGTCGGCTTGGAAATGTCGGGCGCGCCGAATGCGCTGAAAGATATGATCGACAACATGGCCCATGGCGCCAAGATTTCGATGCTGGGTATTCCATCCGGCGACATCTCGATCGACTGGAACAAGGTCGTGTTCAACATGCTGACCATCAAGGGCATCTACGGCCGCGAAATTTTTGAGACCTGGTACAAGATGACCGTGATGATTCAGGCTGGCTTGAATCTGAAACCGATCATCACCCACCGACTGCCGTATCAGGAGTTCGAGCAGGGCTTCGAGACGATGATCGCGGGCAAGAGCGGGAAGATCATTCTGAATTGGGACTAGGTTGGAGCGCGCCACTCCGTGGCGCATGCGTGACGGAGTCGCGCGCTCCAACCTTCAACATACAGGGCTACAATGTACGGCGCGTTCAAAGAACATCTGCAGCGTGAAATCGCCGGCATCCGCGACGCTGGCTTCTACAAAGAAGAACGCGTCATCGCGACGCCGCAGGGCGCTGAGGTCAAAGTCGCGTCAGGCGGCAACCTCATCAATCTCTGCGCCAACAATTATCTCGGCCTCGCGCAGGACGACCGCATCCGCGCCGCCGCGCATGAGGGGCTCGATCGCTGGGGCTACGGCATGGCCTCGGTGCGCTTCATCTGCGGCACGCAGGAGAACCATAAAGAACTAGAAGCGCAGCTCTCGAAATGGCTGAAGATGGAGGACACCATCCTCTATCCGTCCTGCTTCGATGCGAACGGTGGTCTGTTCGAGACTTTGCTCGGCGGCGAAGATGCGGTGATCTCGGACGAACTGAACCACGCCTCGATCATCGACGGCGTCCGCCTCTGCAAGGCGCAGCGCTATCGCTACAAGAATAACGACATGGCCGACCTGGAAGCGCAGCTCAAAGCGGCCGACGCCGCCGGCGCGCGCTTCAAGCTCATTTCCACCGACGGCGTCTTCTCCATGGACGGCGTCATCGCCCAGCTCGACAAGATCTGCGACTTGGCCGAACGCTACCACGCGCTCGTCCACGTCGACGATTCACACTCCACCGGCATCGTCGGCCCAGGCGGGCGCGGCACCGCCGAACACTGCAACTGCATCGATCGCATCGACGTTTTGACCTCGACGCTCGGCAAAGCCCTCGGCGGCGCCAGCGGCGGCTTCACCAGCGGTAAGAAAGAAATTGTCGAAATCCTGCGGCAGCGCTCGCGGCCGTATCTCTTCTCCAACACGGTGCCGCCGTCGATCGTGAGCGGCGCGAAAAAAGCCGTCGAGCTTGCGGCGAGCGGCGATGCGCTGCGCGCGCAATTGCGCGACAACATGAACTTCTTCCGCAAGGGGCTCGAAGACGCCGGCTTCGATCTCTTGCCCGGCGAACATCCGATCATTCCGGTGATGCTCTACGACGCCAAGCCCGCGGTGGCGCTGGCGCAGAAGCTGCTGGAGAAGGGCGTCTACGTGATCGCGTTTTCGTATCCGGTTGTGCCAAAGGGAAAAGCGCGCATCCGCACGCAAATGTCGGCGGCGCACACGCGCGCAGAATTGGAACGCGCGGTTGCAGCCTTCGCCGATGCGAAGGAGGCGCTCTGATCGTATCGCGCGAGGAACGTCGCGGGAACAGTGGCGCTTAAAGGTCGCTTTTGCTTGACCGCGAATCCCTTCGCGGGTCACGTTCGCTGCGGTCGCAATCGCTGCGGCGGTGATCATCGGAGGGGATCATGAACTATTTTCTGAGCGTCATTCGAAACTTCAGCTTCGAAGGCCGCGCGCGGCGCGCCGAGTTCTGGTGGTTCGTTCTCTTCTCGATCATCATCGGCATCGCGCTGAACTTCGTGAGCACGATGGTCGGCCTCACCATTCCGATCATGACCGATCCCTACACGGGCGCCGCTGTGGGTTATCCCATTCTCGGCTTGGTTTACAGTTTGGCGACGCTCATTCAGGGGCTCGCGCTCTCGGTGCGCCGCCTGCATGACCGCAACATGAGCGGGTGGTGGATTTTGATTGCGTTCATTCCGCTGATCGGCGGGCTGGTGCTGCTGGTGTTCTACATTCTTCCCGGCACGCAAGGAGACAACAAGTTCGGACCCGACCCGAAGGCGGGCGGCTAATTGTTGAGAGCCGGGCGCGCGACGGGCGCGCCCGGTTCCTCTCATCGGCGTTCCGAATCGGGCAGTGCGACGGTGATGGCCGCGATAAGCAGCCACACCAAGGCGCCGATCATGAACCAAGCATTGGCGAGCATCGTAGTCGTCCAGGCGCGCCCCTTCTCGGGCGCGCCTTATATTTTCGCCGCTTGGCATAGGAATTCGATGCAGGCGTCGCGCGTTCTCGCCGCCGGCTCTGCCTTGCCTATCGCTTTCCTACGCCGCGCGCCGGTAGCCTAAGCCGCAGCGAAACGCGCTAGCCGGGTTTGGATGATCTCATCCGCTTCCGTCATGATGCGGTCGATCAACTCTTTGCAGCTCGGAATGTCGTGGATGAGCCCCACGACCATGCCGCATGACCAGGCGCCGGCTTCCATCTCGCCGTTTTTCATGATGCGCGGATAGACGCCCGCGACCTCGGCGAAAATATCCTCGAACTTGATCGAGGCGCCCAACTCTTTCTCCTTCGCCAGCAGACGCTCCACCGCCGCGTTGTTCAGTACGCGTTCGGTATTGCGCAGCGGGCGCATGATGAGGCGGGTGTCGAGTTCGCTCGCCGCGACGATCGCCTGCTTCACCGCTTCGTGCACAGGGGCTTCCTTGGTGGCGATGAAGCGGGTGCCCATGTTCATGCCTTCCGCGCCCATGGCGAGAGCGGCGACAAGCGAGCGCGCATCGGCCATGCCGCCGGAGGCGACGAATGGTATCTTCAGCTCTTCAGCCGCGCGCGGCAGCAGAATGAAGTTCGGCACGTCGTCTTCGCCTGGGTGGCCGCCGCACTCGAAGCCGTCGACGCTGACCGCATCGCAGCCGATCGACTCCGCCTTCAGCGAGTGACGCACCGAGGTGCACTTGTGGATCACCTTGATCCCGTGCTCCTTCAGCGCCGGCAAATATTTCTGCGGATTGTTTCCGGCGGTTTCGACGATCTTGACGCCGCCTTTGATGATCGCCTCAACGAAGCCCGGATAGTCCGGCGGCTTCACCGACGGGAGGAAGGTCAGGTTCACGCCGAACGGCTTCGACGTCATCTCGCGGCAGCGCGCGATCTCCTTGGCCAGGTTTTCCGGCGTGCCTTGCGTCAGCCCGGTGATGATCCCCAGCCCGCCCGCATTGGACACCGCCGCAGCCATCTCGGCGAAGCCCACATAATGCATGCCGCCCTGGATGATCGGATGCTCGATGCCGAAGAGTTCAGTGATGCGCGTCTTCAAGGCTTATCTCCCCGCGATGATGGCGCGATGCTAAGGCGGCGGGCTCTGCGCGCAAGAGCGCTGCCGTTCGGTCACCCCCGTAACCCTGTGCGGCACGCCGGCGTATGCCCGGGGCTTGGTCCCGCTGGCGTTTCCCGCTTGGCGACCCATATTGCGAGCACAGAAGAGGAGAGAGCCGATGACGACCGAACGCGCGATCCTGGCCGGGGGCTGCTTCTGGGGCGTGCAGGATCTGGTGCGCAAGCTCCCGGGCGTTCTGAAGAGCCGTGTCGGCTATTCCGGCGGCGACGTGGCCAACGCCACCTACCGCAATCACGGCACGCACGCCGAAGCCGTCGAGATCGTCTTCGATCCGGCCCGCATCTCTTACCGCGATCTGCTGGAGTTCTTTTTCCAGATCCACGACCCGACCACCAAGAACCGGCAGGGCAACGACATCGGCGCCAGCTATCGCTCGGCCATTTACTTCACCAGCGACGAGCAGCAGCGGGTGGCCGAAGACACGATCGCCGATGTCGACGCGTCGGGCCTGTGGCCTGCCAAGGTGGTGACCACGGTCGAACCGGCCGGTCCGTTCTGGGAAGCCGAGCCTGAGCATCAGGATTATCTGGAGCGGATTCCGGACGGCTACACCTGCCACTGGGTGCGCCCAAACTGGAAACTGCCGCGCCGCGCGGCTGTCTAGCGCGCGCTCACGCCGGCAATCCGGCAAGCTTGAGGCCGTCCGCGAAGAGGGCGGCGTCCTCGGGCCGCCTGAAATGCAGCCATGCGTCGAGCGTGGAAAGTCGCAGCGCCGGATCCAGGCGGCGCACGTCGGCCATCGCGCGTTGCGCCTCCGGCAGGCGGCCTGCAAGCGCGCAGCTTGCGGCGATGGCCGCCGCGGCCAACATGAAGTCCGGCACATCGCGGTGCGCTTTCTCCGCCCACGCACACGCCTTGTCGAAGCGACGCGCGATCAGATGCGCAAAGGCGATGCCCGTCTGCATGCGGAACATCTCGGGATCGAGCGGCGAGAGCCGCATCGCGTGTTCGAACCGAACAATGGCCTCATCCGGTTCGCCGCGCCAGTTGCGGAGATACCCTCCCAGGAACCACGCGGCTGCGAGGTTCGGATTCAACACCAGCGCCTTGTCCAGAAAATCGACGCCGACGTCGAAATCGCGCGTGAAATGCGAGAGCGCATGGCCGCCGCGCGTAAGCGCGACCGCGTCGTTCTTGCCGAGGTCCACCGCGAGCCGCGCCAGCCGCGCGCCCTCCGCCGTTTCCGCCTCGTAGTCGCCCGTCCAGCCGTTGATCCGCCGCCAGAATAGGCACCACGCGGCCATGCCATAGGCGGAGGCGTAATCGGCGTCGAGAGCGATGGCTCTGTGGAAGTGCTGCAAGGCGCGATCGATGTTGGGTTCGGTGAGCGCATGGAAGCGCGCCATGCCGCGCAGGAAATAATCGTAGGCGTCGAGGCTTTCGGTCGGCTTGCGCCGCGCGCGCTCGATTTCGGCGCGCTCAAGCTCGTGTGCTATGGCGCTTACCACACTGCCTGTGATGCGGTCCTGCAGTTCGAAGATGTCGTCGAGCGCGCCTTCGTAGCGTTCGGCCCAGAGGTGGCCGCCGGTCTCGGCGTCGATGAGCTGGCCGGTGATACGCACGCGATTCGCGGCCCTGCGCACGCTGCCTTCGAGCACGTAGCGCACGCCCAGTTCGCGGCCGACCTGCTTGATGTCGCTGGCGCGGCCCTTGTAGGTGAAGCTCGAGTTGCGGGCGATGACGAAGAGCCAGCGAATGTGTGACAGCGCGGTGATGATGTCTTCCACCATGCCGTCGGCGAAGTAGTCCTGCTCGGCGTCGCCGCTGAGATTGACGAACGGCAGCACCGCAATCGACGGTTTTTCGGGAAGCGTCAGCGGCGCGCTGACAGCGGACGAGACACCGCGCGCACGCGTTGGCGTTTCGGTGACATCGCCGACGAAGCGGAAGCCTTTGCGCGCGACCGTACGGATGAACTTTTGCTCATTGCCGGTGTCGCCGATCGCCGTGCGCGCGGCGTTGATGTGGCTTGTAATGGTGGACTCGCTGACAATGCGCCCGCCCCAGACGACTTCGAGCAGGTCGTCCTTGCTGACGACGCGCGCTCGGTTCTGGACCAAAAACAAAAGTAAATCGAAGACTTGCGGGCCGACGGCGACCGCGGCGGAGGCTCGCTTGAGCTCCCGCCGTTCAGGGTCGAGCACGCAATCGCCAAAGGCCAGCATGAGGGTCCGAGGTGGAGACTAGCACGAATTGGCTAGGCTTTTGGACATATCTTCAAGCTTCCCTGGACGCCGCTTGAAGGACCTCGACGCGTTCCCGCTTCAAACCCTCCTTGTCAAACCGATGGAGGGTGTTGTGACGACCATCAAAAGCAAAGACGGTGCGGAAATCTTCTTCAAGGATTGGGGTCCGAAGGACGCTCAACCGATCGTGTTCCATCACGGCTGGCCGCTCAGCGGCGACGACTGGGACGCGCAGATGCTCTTCTTCCTGAGCAGAGGCTATCGCGTCATCGCGCACGACCGGCGCGGTCACGGTCGCTCGACCCAGACCGCCGACGGCCACGACATGGATACCTACGCCGCCGATGTCGCAGCGCTGGCCGACAAGCTCGATCTCAAGAACGCGGTCCATGTCGGCCACTCCACCGGCGGCGGCGAAGCGACCCGCTACGTGGCCAAGTACGGCAGGAAGAACCATGTCGCCAAGCTCGTGCTGATCGGCGCAGTGCCGCCCAGCCTGGTCAAGACGGCGGGATACGAAGGCGTCATCCCGGTCGACGTCTTCGACGGCCTGCGCGCCCAACTCGCCGCCAATCGCGCCGAATTCTACTGGACCTTCCCGATCCCCTTCTACGGCTACAACCGCGAAGGCGCGGCGCTGAGCGAAGCGGTCCGGCAGAACTGGGTGCGCCAAGCCATGATGGGCGCTGCGAACGCGCAATACGACTGCATCAAGGCTTTCTCCGAAACCGACTTCACCGGCGACCTGCGCTCTATCGAAGTGCCGGTCCTTATTCTGCACGGCGAAGACGATCAGATCGTGCCGGTCGCCAATGGCCGCGCCACAGCGGAGCTGCTGAAGCGTCCGACGCTGAAGGTCTATCCCAAATTGCCCCACGGCATGGCGACGACTTACGCCGATCGCATCAACGCCGACATTCTGGGCTTCCTCAAAGCCTGAGCCGCAAAGCAGAGATGGAGATTGAGCGATGAAAGTCGTTGTCATCGGCGGCACCGGGCTGATCGGGTCGAAGCTGGTCGATCTGCTGCGCAGGCGCGGCGCCGAGGCGCTCGCGGCCGCGCCTAACACGGGCGTGAACACGATCACCGGGGAGGGCCTCGCAGCGGCGCTGAGCGGCGCCGACGTCGTGGTCGATGTCGCCAACGCGCCCAACTTTGCAGACGCGCCGGTGATGGAGTTCTTCCAGGCCTCGACGCGCAACGTGCTCGCAGCCGAAAAGGCGGCCGGCGTGAAGCATCACGTTGCGCTCTCCATCGTCGGCGCACGCCGCATGAGCGAGAGCGGCTATATGCGCGCAAAGGTGGCGCAAGAGGATTTGGTCAAGTCCTCAGGCGTCCCGTACTCGATCCTGCTCTCGACGCAGTTCTTCGAGTTCGTCGAGCGTATCGCCAAGGATGCGCTCGATGGCGACGTCTATCGCGTGTCGCCGGCGCTGATGCAGCCGATCGTCTCGGACGAGGTGGTGGAGGCGCTTGCCGACATAACGCTCGGTGCGCCGCTCAACGCCGCCGTCGAAGTGGCCGGCCCGGAAGCGATCCCGATCGACGAACTGGCGCGCGAGGTGCTGGGTGCGCGCGAGGATCCACGTGAGATCGTGGCCGATGCGCACGTGCGCTACTTCGGCGCCGAGCTCAACGACCAGTCGCTCATCCCCGGTCCGGGCGCCAGACTTGGCGCGCTCCGGTTCGGCGACTGGCTGCGCCAATCCATCAGTCCCGACTGACATCTCAATGCAATGCGGCCGCGTCGTTGGGCGCGGCCGCATCCAACAGGACGACGACCATGATGAAGCTCTATTTCGCGCCCGGCGCCTGCAGCCTGGCCGACCATATCGCGCTGATCGAAGCCGGCGCGAAGTTCGAAGCTGAAGCCGTCGATATTAAGAGCAAGCGCACGGCCTCGGGCGAAGACTATCTCGCGATAAACCCCAAGGGCTACGTGCCGGCGCTGTTGCTCGACGATTGCGAGGTTCTCACCGAGAACATCGCAGTGCTGGACTGGATTGCGGATCAGTACCCGCAACTGCGCCGCAACGGTGCGCTCTCACGCACGCGGCAGCTCGAAATGCTCGCTTTCATCTCCACTGAGATCCATCCGGCGTTCAAGCCGATGTGGCACGGCGGCACGGACGAACAGAAGGCGAAGGCGCGCGACACGATAGCCAGGCTGTTCGTCCTCGCGGCGAAACAGTTGGAGGGCGATTATCTGTTCGGCCGCGAACTCAGCGTGGCCGATTGCTACCTGTTCGTGATGCTGCGCTGGGCCGAGAAACTCGGCATCGCCGTTCCGGAACCGCTTTTACAGCTGCAATGGAGGATGGAGCAGCGTCCAGCTGTGCAGGCTGCGCTCGCGCGCGAAGAAGCAGTGCGTCCGGCGAGGCCCGGCTCCGCACCGATCGAGCCGGCGGTGCGCGAGAACGCCAAGGAGCACCGCTTCGAGCGGCCGATCCACGACACCGCCATCGCGGCTGCCTACTACCGCAACGCAGACGGCCGACTGGTGTTCATCCATACCGAGGTGCCGACCGAGTTTTCAGGGCAGGGCATCGCCACGGCGCTGGCGCGCGGCACGTTCGAGCAGCTGCGCGCCTCCGGCCGCAAGGCGGTGCTTGTGTGTCCGTTCATGGTGCACTTCGCCAACACGCATCCGGAATACCGCGATGTGTTCGAAGGCTGAGGTCCAAGCGCAATGAGCTGTGTCAACCGGACGCGACGGGGATGACGGACGCCAGGGCTTTTTCCGGTTTCGCCCGGCGGTTCAACGAAACGGCACGCGAGCGTCCTACCCGTCCGGCTCGGCGCTTGCATTCACTTTCGATCCGGATCGTAGACGCCGTCCCAATCGGATGGCGGCGTATCTTGCACGAGGTCGAGGCGTGCCCGGTAGTGGCGATAGAGCCGCTCTAAGTCAGCCGGGGCTTCGCTCTGCAGTGCGGCGAGTTGGGCGTCGGCTTCTCCGAACCGTCCCGCCTGGAATGCATCCAGGAAGGTCGAATGCTGAGGTGGCGCAGCAGCGCCCGGCGCGAGCGCAGTGAAAACGCGCGTCGCGCCGTGGCGGCCCTTCAAGCGTACGAGCCCGGCTTCCACAAAGCCGCCGTCGCCTGCGCCTTGCATCGTTTGTTCGCTGGCGAGCAAGGTCAGTCCGTATATCTTGCTGAGCCCCTCCAGCCGCGAAGCGATGTTCACGGCATCGCCGATCGCGGAATAATCGAAGCGCCGCTCCGATCCCAGATTGCCGACGCAGCATTCGCCGGTGTTGAGGCCGATGCCGATTTGCACGTCGTTGAAACTTCGCCCTGCGGCTTCCGCCTCTGCGCGCCACTGCCGATTGAGCTCGGCGAGGCGCGCCATGATCGCGCGCGCAGCGCGGCAGGCGCGCTCGGCGTGGTCGGGTTGATCGATCGGCGCGTTCCAGAACGCCATGACGGCGTCGCCCATATATTTGTCGATAGTGCCGTCGTTCTCGATGATGATGTCGCTGAGCGGAGTGAGGAAGCCGTTGATGAACGACGTAAGCTCTTCGGCGGACATGCGCTCGGCGATGGCGGAGAAGTCGCGGATGTCGCACACGAGGATGGTGAGCTGTCGCACTTCGCCGCCCAGCTTCAATCGTTCGGGATGCGCCGTCAGTTCGCGCACCACGCTGGGCGCCACGTATTGGCTGAAGGCGCGCCGGATGGTGGCGCGTTGGTGCTCCGCGCGCTGGTAAAAATAGGTGGTGGCGCCGGCGCCGAAGATGAGCGCCGCAAGGGTCGGAAACACCGGGTCGAAGAGATAGCCGGCCTGCCGGAACAACAGGAAGCCCGCACCCCAAAGCGCAACAACCAGCCCCGCGCCGATCGCAGCGTTGGTCGGTGGGCGAAATCGAGGCGCGGCGAAGGCCAGCGCCAGGATCGCGATCAGCGCCGCCAGAAGCTCGACGCCGGGCGCATAGTCCGGCCGCGACAGGAAGCGGCCGGAGACGATCTGTTCGAGCAGCTGCCGGTGCACTTCGACGCCTGGAATGCTCGCATCGAGCGGGGTCGCGCGCAGATCCATAAGGCCCGGCGCTGTCGCACCGATCAGCACGATCGTGCCGTCGAAGCTGTTGCGGTCGGGCGCATTCTCCAGCACGCGCCAAGCCGGAACCGCTTCGGACGAATCGTGGTGGCGGAAACGCACCCAGACTTGGCCTTCCGCATCTGTGGGAATGGTGAGCGGGCCCACGCGGATGCTGTCGAGACCACTATGCGCCCCGAAGGCCCGCGCGCCGTTCGCGTTGGCGGCGCGCACCACGTAGGTCGAAGCGCCGGTGGCGACGCGTAGCGCTTCCAATGACAGTGACGGCGCGATCTCGCCGTTGTGGCGCAACAAGAGCGGAATGCGGCGCACCACCTGGTCGCCGTCTGGCAGCCAATTGATGAAGCCGGCGCCCGCGGCTGCATCGGTGAGCGCAGGCAGATTGGTGGCGACGCCGGGATAATCACGCAGATATCGGCCCGGATCGTCGCCGTTTAGCGCCATGCCGGCGCGCATGGGAAACGGTGTGTCGGTCGGCTGGTCGTGCAGGCTCGCTGCGAGCACGCTCGGCGTGCGGGCGAGCGCCGCCGCAAAGCGCGCGTCATGGCTCTCGCCGGCGCGGCCCAGCGCCCGCAGCAAAGCCGCCCGCCGCCGCGGCGCCGCATCGGCGAGAATTTGTTCGGGCGACGTGCGGTCTGGCTCTGCGAACATGACGTCGAACACGATGGCCGCGGCGCCGGCTTCGCCCAGCTTCTGCGTTAGCGCGGCCATCGTCGTGCGCGGCCACGGCCACTGACCGACTCGGGCCAGCGAGGCTTCATCGATCTGCACGACGCGGATAGGGGACTCGGGCAGGCGGGCGGCAGGCGCGGCGTGCTGGTACGCATCGAAGGCTAAATGGCGAAGCGACACCAGCAGCGGCGGGCGCAGATAGAAGACGGCGGCCGTCAACAACACGAACAGCGCGACCGCAGGCCAGTAATAGCGGGGAATATTCGGTTCGCTTGCGGCTCTGGCCAAGGCTCAACCTGTCCGGCGTCTCAGGGTGCAGAGACCACGCGTCGCGGTTTGAGTCTAGCCGCGCTTATTGACCGACGTCGCCGTAGGGTGCGCCGATATCGTCGGTGCGGTTGGTCATATCGTCGGCGTCGTAGGCGCCTTCGAAGCCCGGAAAGTCTGCGAACGGATTGCCGAACAACGGAAACGTTGCTGTGCTGAAGGACGTCTCATACCGCCCGCGCCAAGTGAACGGCCGCGACACGCTGCCGTCTGAAAAGAACTCCACCGCCTGGCCGGGGCGATCGAGCTCGACCGTCTGTCCGCTATTCAGCGTGAAGATGACCCGGCCCTCATCGAGAATGCCGAACATGCGGCCATCGAGAAGCAGGAGATCGACGATCGTGCCGCGCACGCCGATGGTCGCGATTGGCGTGCGCACTTGATAGGTGCGGGGGTCTTGCGTGCCGCTGACAAAGCGCATCGCGCCGCGCGCCATCGAAACCGTCGCGCCGCCGCCGGACGTACGCGTGGGATCGTAAACGTAGCGGTCGAGCGTCACCTGCGAGCGCTGCCCAATACTGAGGGTCATCTGATCTGTGAACAGCAACTGCGCGACGCTGTTGGCGCCGGTGCTGATCATCTGATTCTGGAATACCGGATTACCGGTCGCCAGCGGCCGTTCCTGCCCGGGTGCGCGTGCGCCGGTTACCTGATTGCGCACCGCCGCCGCCGCGCCGATGCGGGTGTCGCCAGACTGCGCGGACGCGCTCGATGGGAACAAAATCACGCTCGCGCAAATCGCGCCAAAAGCGAAAAGGACATGCCGCATCGCTCAATCCCCACAAAACAAGGGATGAAAGCCTAGGCCGAGCGCGGCGCGGATGGCAATGCGTAACGCGCTGCAAGCGTGCGTGCCGGTGCGCGTAATCGCTTGAACTCGCACGATGAAGAGGTTTCTACTAAGCGGCCGGTTTGAACCGAAGCCGTTGGGGGAACCGATATGGCCGCACGGAGAACGATGCGACGCGTCGGACAGGCGCTTTTGCTCGCCGTGAGCATGATCGCATTGAGCGCAGGCGTCGCGTATGCGCAGCAGGCCGCCGATCTCGACAGCCTGAACCAGCAGATCATCGATAATCCGCAGGATGTGGCGCTTAACCTGAGCTATGCGCGCGCGGCTGAGGCGCAGGGCAAGCCGCGGTTGGCGCTGGTGGCTTACGAACGCATTCTCATCAACGATCCAAGCAACGAAGAGGCGCGCCGCGGCTATGAGCGCATTCGCCGCCAGATCGAGCCGGGCTACACCATCGCCCGCCTGGAAGTCGGCGCACGCTGGGATTCGAACGCGCTCAACGCTTCCGACGATTCTTTTGTTCTATTCACCGATGATCGCGAAGCGACGACCTATTACGGCAAGCTGCTGGTCGCCAACGAATCCGAATTCATGAACCGGCGCTGGCGTTCGCTGCTCAATATCGACATCGAACAGACCCCGGACCTGGAAGATCTGGATTACGATTTCGTGGGCGTGGAAACGGGCCCGATCTTCTACGCCGCCCCCCACCTTGCGGCGCTGCCCTCGATCGGCGGCGGGGCGGCCTGGCTCGGCGGCGATCTTTACTTCACCGAGGTCAATCTCAATCTGATGCTGGAAGGCCGGGTGACTGGGGCCTCCTATTGGGCGCGCGCGCGCGCCGGCTTCCGCGACTACGATCCAAACGAGAACAGCTTCTTCGACACCGTCACCGAGAACGGCCCCTATGTCGAGCTTCGCGCCGGCGTGACCAAGCCGCATCTCTTCTTCGAGCGCGACACGCTGCTCGTGTCGCCGTTCGTGCGCTGGAGCGACATCGACGGGACGGTGTACAGCTTTTCGCTCTTCGACGAATTGTCGCCCGGGAAATATTTCGAATACGGCGCCGACGTGAACTACAACTATCAAATCTCCGACCACGTCCAGGCTTCGGTCGGCGCGCTCTATCGCGAACGCGATTTCAGGGACAGCATCCGCGAGGATACCTATCTCTCTCCGCAAGCCAGCGTCACCGTTCAGAGCGTCTTCAATTGTTCGTGCGACGTGCGCTTGCAATATCGCTATCGCGACAACGACACCAACGACTTCCAGTCGGACTACAACGCCGACCAAGTCTCGCTATCGCTGCTGACCCGTTTCTAACCCTGGTTCAGGGGCGCGCAGCAAGGTCGAGGATGCGCTCTCTTTGGCGGATGCGGGCCGCATCCACCAGCATGCGGCCGGCCCAGCGATAGACGTTCTGCTCGCGCACCTGCTGGCGCATCAGCCGCATGCGCTCGCGCTGCTCCTGTTCGGGCATGCGCAGGGCCGTATCGAGCGCGCGGGCCATCTCCTGGCCGTCATAGGGATTGACGATCAACGCCTCCGACATCTCGCGCGAGGCGCCGGTGAAACTGGACAGCACGAGCACGCCGCGGTCGTCGTCCCGAGACGCGACGAATTCTTTAGCCACCAGATTCATGCCGTCGTGCAGGCTGCTGACAATGCAAATGTCGGCCGCTCGAAAGAGCTCGAACACCTCATCCGGTTCGTGATGGCGGATGAGGAGACGTATTGGCTGGTAGGTGTCGTCGCCGTGCCGGGCGTTGATCTCGTCGGCCAGCTGCACCGCTTCGTGCTGAAGGTTGGCGTAGGCGGCGAGTTTGCTGCGGGAAGGAGCGGCGACCTGCACGAACGTGAACTGGCGTCTCCAAGCAGGCTCCTTCTCCAGAAGAATGTCGATCGACTGCATGCGATCGAGGATGCCCTTGGTGTAGTCGAACCGCTCGATGCCCACGGCGAGCTTTGCATCAGGCGCGAGCCCCAGCCGTTCGCGCACGCGCAGGCGGCATGTCTCTATGGATGCCTGGTGCTGGAGAGCTTTCGGCGGCCATTCGATCGAGATTGGGTAGGGTCGGATCCTGGTCTCGTGGCCGGCGAGTGAAACGGTCGAATGTTCGCGATCAATTCTGCTCTCGATGAAGCGATCGACCGTCTCGAAGAAGTTGTTGCAATGAAATTGAGTGTGGAACCCGAGAATGCTGCTTCCGAGCAGTCCTTCCAGGATGCTCTCTTTCCATGGGCAGATGCCGAACGTCTCCGCATTGGGCCAGGGAATGTGCCAGAAGGTGATGATCGTCGCCTTCGGCAGCCGCGCGCGGATCATCTTCGGCGCCAGCGCGAAGTGATAGTCCTGGACCAGCACGATCGGATCTTCCGTCTGCGCCTCTTCAGCGACAGCTTCGGCGAAACGTTCGTTTATCTCCTGATAGTAGCGCCAGTCGCTTTCGCGAAATGTTGGCCGCACGAAGGCGATATGACAGAGCGGCCACAGGCCTTCGTTGGCGAGCCCGTAATAATAGCCGTCCTGTTCTTCCTCGCTGACCCAGACGCGGCGAAGCTTGTACGCTGGCGCACCGGGCGGCACGTCGATGCGGTCGCGGCTGTCCACCGTCTCGCGATCGGCGCTGCCGCTTCCGTGTGCGATCCAGGTGCCGCCGGTCGCCCGCATCACCGGTTCGAGCGCCGACACCAAGCCGCTGGCCGGCGTCTGCACCACGATGCCCTGGTCCGTGGTATTGTGAATATAAGGCTCGCGGTTCGACACGATGATCACCTCCGCGCCCGGAAGGGCGTCGGCGAGCAATTGGTGCAACGCGTTAGGCGTCCAGTCGATTCCCGCCGTATCCGTCGGCGTGCGGCCCACTTCCAGATCTTTGAGGGCTTTCTGAATTTGCGCATCCATGATGGAGCGGTCGCGCTGCGCTGTTCTGGGAGGTCGCCCGGACCGGAGATCCTCGATGCCCTGCCGTAGCGCAGCCATCCAGCCGCGCCAAACCAGCGCGGCGAGAATTGTCATGATGCTGATGATGATGATGGCGACGCCAATCAGCGTCGCTATCGCAAATGTCTGGGCCTGACCCGACCGTGCGTCGGCATAGCTCAAATCGTGGAGGACGACGAGATAAGTGCGCCCAGCATTGGTGTCGATGGGAAACGCCCCGACCATCACGCGCCGGCCATTGTTCGAGATGCTGGAAAAGCTCTCTTCTTCGGAGCGCGCTACATTCTCGCATGAGAAAGCCCGCGGCATGAGCGGCGTCGCACCCCTGAGGTCGCCGTTTCGGTCGCACAGGCCCAGCGCGAGAACACGCTCGTCTTGGGTGACATCGGCCAGGATGCCGTTGAGGCGCGCCTGATCGCCATTGGCGATCGCCCGCAGGATCGGGCCCTGGATGGAGTTGAAAACCAGCCGGGATCGGGACTCAACATCGCGCCTGGACCACTGGTCCACCAGCGAACGCGAGAAGGGCGCAACGACGAGCGTCAAAGCCACAAGAAGCAGCAATCCTAGCGCCGCATACTTGATAATGCCGCCGAAACGGCGCCGGAGATCGGCCAGCCATGTCATCGCAGCGCGCTCCACGGGCGGCTAAGCAGCACCGCGCAATTGATCAGGCCCACCAGAGAATATGTCTGCGGGTAGTTGCCCCAAAGTTCACCGGTGTTGGGATCGATGTCTTCGGACAGCAGGCCGGCGGGCGTACGCCGCGAAAGCATCTCTTCGAACAAGACGCGGGCGTCAGAGGCGCGCCCGGTCGTATGCAGCGCCTCTATGAGCCAGAAGGTGCACACATTGAACGCCGTCGCCGGCAAGCCGAAATCATCCTCGGTCGCATAGCGCAGCATATGCGAACCGCGCCGCAGGCCCGCTTCAACCGCTCGCAGCGTTCCAAGAAAGCGTACGTCGTCCGGCGCGAAGAAGCGCAAGTCCAGCAACTGGATCAGGCTGGCGTCGAGCTGTTCGCCGCTGAAGGTCGCCGACATCGTTTCCGAGTCCGGCCGCCATGCGGCGGCCTCTATCTTGTTGCGAATCTCGCTCGCGCGCGTGCTCCATGATGCGCGCCGGTCCTCCAGGGCGAGCGCTGCGGCTGCGTTGGCGAGCCGATCGCACGCCGCCCACGACATCGCCGCCGAGTAGGTGTGCACATCCCGCCGGCCGCGCAACTCCCAGAGGCCGGCGTCCGGCTGGTCGTGCAGGCGCCAGGCGTGCTCGCCGACCTTTTCGAGCGACTCGAAGTCCTCCTGCGTCGCGGGCCGCAGCAATCGTGAATCGAAAAAGGCCTGCACGTTGGACAGCACGATTTGTCCATACGCGTCGTGCTGCTCTTGCATGTAGGCGAGATTGCCGACGCGCACCGGGCCCATGCCGCGGTAACCGCGCAGCTGCGGCGCCACGCTCTCGTCGAGCGAAGTCTCGCCGAGCACGCCGTAGAGAGGCTGTATGCGTCCGTGCTTGGCGCCATCAACGATATTGCGCAGATAGCTGAGATAGCCTTCCAGCACGTCGAGGGCGCCGAGCCGGTTCAGCGCCTGCACCGTGTAATAGGCGTCGCGGATCCAGCAATAGCGGTAGTCCCAATTGCGCTGCGAGTCGGCGTGCTCGGGAATAGAGGTAGTGAGCGCGGCGACGATGGCGCCGGTTTCTTCATGCTGGCAGAGCTTAAGCGTAATGGCGGCGCGAATGACCGCTTCCTGCCAATCCACCGGAGTCGCCAAGCCCCGCACCCACAGCTGCCAATCGGCGGTGGTCTCCGAGAGCATTTGCTCCAGCGACGCGTCCAATTCGCCGTGAAACGGCTCGTCGGGACCAAGAAAGAAATAGAGCGGCGTCTCTACGCGAAACGGCAGTTCGCTTTCGATGAGACTCACAGCCGCATTGGTGGTGAGCCGCATGTGGATCGGCTTCAACTCGAAGCGGATGTGATTGGAGCCGCTCGTGCGCGGCGGCGCGTGCGCGCCGAGCGCGCAGGTCGGCCGCAGGCGAACCCGCAATCTCGGGCTGCCGCGAAGCGGGCGCACGATGCGCACGAACGCCGTCGGCCGGTAGGTGCGGTCAAAGCGGCGCAGGCGTGGGCAGAAGTCGATCACCTCAACCGCGTTACCGGCGGCGTCCGTCATAGTGGACATGAGGATCGGCGTGTTGCGGCGATAGGCTTGCTCGACGCTGACGCAATTCTCCAGGTCGAGCGCCCAGAAACCGGTTGCTTCTCCGTCGCGCGGTTCCGGGTTGAGCAGGGCGGAAAACAGCGGATCACCGTCGACGCGCGGAACGCAGGCCCAAACCAAGCGGCCGGACACATCGACAAGCGCGCTTACCTGGCAGTTGCCGATCGGCCAGAGATTCAACGAGTCGCTCATAGCGCCGCTTTCGCTGCGTGGAGCCATCTGATGGTGTCGTCGACACTATTGAGCCTGTAGGAAGCCGCTGTTGGCCGTTCCGGCCCGACGAGTATTCCGGCGCCGCCCAAGGCCTGGGCCGCCGCAAACGCGGACTCGTCGGTGGCGTCGTCTCCGACAAATATCGGCCGGCTTGCTGTCATGATGGGCTCGCGCATCAGCCGTCGCACCGCGGCGCCCTTGTCGGCGGCGGGGTGCTTGAGTTCCACCACCATTTTTCCGGTTTGCACGGCGAAGCCGGTTTCGTCTGCGATCGCCGCGACGAGCATGCGGCACTCGTCTTCGGCGCCGGGCGCCAGCCGAAAGTGCAGCGCTGCGCCGAACGGCTTGGGTTCCACGACAACGCCGGCGTGACGCGCGGCGAGCGCGTGCAAGCGCGCGAGCGCGCCAGCCGGCAAGGGCGCATCGTCCGGCGCGTCAATGCGGCCGTCAGGCCAATGAAACTCGAGCCCGTGACTGCCGCTGATCAGGAAAGTGGCGCCACCGCCAAACAACTGCGCCAAGTCCGCAGCCGGCCGTCCGCTCACGATCGCCAAACGGCCGTCCAGCTTCGCCAGCAGAGTCGCCAGCAGCTCATGCAGACGCGCTTCGACGACGACTGCGTCGTGGCGCGCTACGAGTTCGACCACAGTGCCATCGAAGTCGAGAAACAAGCTTGCCGCGTTAAGCAGGTCTAGCGGCGGCGCGGAGAGAGGTTGCGTCGCGTTCATTGTATGCCGGCCTGTTTCGCAAATAAGGCCGGGCGCAACAACCTCGAAAGATGAAAGGAAAAAGTTCCATCTGTTCGCCTCGCCAACGTCTTGAGGCGCGAGGGTGACGCGACTTGGAAGCTTTGCTGTCAGTGATCGGCGCTGCGCGCGCGTTGTGCCGTGCTTTGAGCTTGAGTTCCCGGGATCGCAGCCACGAGCAGAGCAAAGGCGGTTGCGGCGAACGCAAGATTGATGGCGAGCGCCGGCGGCGTCGCGGCCGCGGCGCCAAATGTCGCTGCGTGCGCCAGCGGCACGCTCAAGAGAAGAAGTCCGGTCGCCGGCGGCGCCGCCATGCGCAAGATCCGCTGTGGCGTAGCGACGCCAGCAAGGCTGAGCAGCAGCAGGCCGCTCCAGAACACCGGAACCGGCGGTGCGCCCACCAATAAATGGAGCGTGCTCGCGGCCGCCAGCATGGCCGGCGTCGCCCAGACAAACGACGTCCAGGCGGCGTGCAAACGCGGATAGGCGCGCCCGCGCGCCGCCGATTTCGCAAGCCAGATGTCGACGCCGGTCGTGCAGATGAAGGAGAGCGCGAGGCCAAGCGCCAGATAAAGCAATTTCACCGCGACGCCGCCGAACGCGCCCGCATGCACGCGAAACATGCTCGCCATCACTTGGCGGCCCAGGTCCCCCTCGGCGTAGCCGTCAGCGCTCATGAGCGCGCCGTTTGCGGCGAAGCGGTAGGTTTCGCTGTAGATCAGCCTGCCGCCGTGGCCGGCGCCGATCGAAACCAGCTCGTTGCGTGTGTTGAACTGATTGAGCGCGATGTAGATGGGCGGATTGCCCGGTCGCTCCTCGGCAAGCGTGTGCAGCGCCGCGACGATGCCGGCTTCGGACGCAGCCGTGGCCGCGGGGGCTCCCGCGCGATGCGCCCGCGCGGCCAGTGCGGCGACATCGCCGTACATCGCGCCCATGGCGCGCGCGCCGTCGCCGGCGAAGAGGATCGGGCCTGCAAGCGTGATCGCCACCAGGGCGATGCCCATCACCGCGCCCGACGCGGCGACGATCAAGTGAAACGGCAGGCCCCAGACGGCGAGGCGGTTGTGAATGTCGACGCGCGAGACCCGCCGCCCGCCGTCCAGGCGAAGCGTAAACGCGTCGCGGAACATGCGCGGCAGTGAAAGCGCGCCGCCGACGATCAAAGCGACCAGCAGCACGCCCAGAATGCCGACCAGGATGAAGCCAATCTGCCAGGGCAGATGCAGCGCATAATGCAGCTCGGTCAGGAAGTGCGTCAGTTCGTGCGCGCCGAATCCGGCATAGTTTCCCTCGGCATCGAACGCGAGCACGTCGCTCTCGTAGTCGACGAGCAGGCGCGGCATCTCTGCGCTCGGCGTGATGACGAAGACATCGCTCGGCGTTGCGCCGATTGCGGCGATGTGGGCGCGCGCATAGGCGACAGCGCGACCGACCGCTTCGGGGGAGGCGTGCGCCATTTCTGGAACGCCCGGCCGCTCCCAGCGCTCCAGTTCGGCGTAGAAAACGGCGATCGCGCCGGTGATGCAGACGAGGTACATGACCGCCGCGAGCGCGAGGCCGAGCAGCTTGTGGGCGAGCAATTGATCTTTGACGAAGCCCGGCGGCACGCGCGGCCAAAGCGGTTTCGACGTCGCCATCAGACCGCTCCGCTCGACACGAACAGGTAGGCGCCGCCGCCCAAAGCAAGCGCGCCGAGCGTCGTAACCGCGGCCGCGCGCCACGGACGCGGCGCCGAAAGCACCCAGAGCAGGGCCGCCGTCCACGCCAGCATGAGCGCGAAGATGCTGAAGGCGACGCGATCGACGACATTGCCGGGGCCCCAGGCCTGCCACGCTGCCGCAGACGCCAGCGCGAAAGCGGGGGCTGCGATGAGCGCGCCGATCCAGCGCGCCATGTTGCGGCTGGTGCGTCCGGGCGCCGAGGCGTCCGGTTCGAGCGTTTCGCCGGTGCGTTCTGGCTTGCGCTTGCCGCGATTTTCGAACCGCGCCAGCGCATCCGGCGCCAGCAAAGCCAAGCCCATCGTCATCGGCGTCAGCATGGCGATCGCCAGCCCGCGTTCGGCCGATACCGCGAGCAGCCACGGCGCGCCGCCCGCGGCGATCATCACCCAGCCCGCCACGACAGCGACGCCGCCCAGGCCGCCTTTCGCGCGCCAGTGCAGATAAAGCACAAGCACCCCCGCGGCCTGCACCGCCACGCCCGCAACCTGCAACGCGACCTGCACGGCTTAGAACCGGTATCGCAGCGAGACGGTGTAGTTGCGCGGCGCGCCGTAGCGATACTGACTGAAGAAGGCGATCTGGCTGTAATAGGTCTCGTCGAATGCGTTTTCGACGTTGGCCTGGAGCGATACGTTCTCGGTGACGTCGTAGCGCGCCATGAGATTGACGAGTGTGTAGGCGTCCTGCTCGATCCGCGTCGGCGCCAGGGTTACCGGATTGGTCGCGGGCGCATAGGCGTCGCTTCGCCAGGTGAGACCGCCGCCCAGCGTCAGCGCGTCGAGCGCGCCTTCGAAGCGATAGGTGGTGAAGAGGGTGATACTCTGGCGCGGCTGATCGGTGTTGACGTCGCTGCCGGCGGCGTCTTCGATCTCGAACTGGCTGTAGCCAAGGCTTAGATTCCAGTTCTCGCTGAGACGGCCGAGCACTTCGATTTCGAAGCCTTCGCTGGTCGCGCCATCGGCGGCGCGATACGCCGCCTCGGGCGGCGCGCTGCCGGGGACGATGCCGCCGGTCGGCTGACCCAGGCCATCCTGCTGAATGCTAAAAATGGCGATCGACGTCTGCAGCGCGTCGTCGAAGAACGAGCTTTTCAAGCCGATCTCGTACGCTTCGCCCAAGATCGGTTCCAATGTCGCGCCGCTTTCGTCGCGCAGGTTCTGCGGCTGGAAGATTTCAGTATAGCTCGCATAGAGGCGATGGTTTGGCGTGAGGTCGTAGAGCGCGCCGACATACGGAATGAAAACATCCTCGGCCGTGTAGTTCTGCGTCACGCCGTACTCGACGCCCGAGCGCTCCCAAGACGAGAGGCGGCCGCCGGCGATGATCTTGAAGGCGTCGCTGATGTTGAGCCGCGTCGCCGCGTAGAACCCGCTTTGCGTGGTCTCGATCTCCTGATCGTGCGAGCCCGTGGGCGCGAAGTCGGGCCGCGGAAAATCGCCGTCCCAGGTGTAGAGGCTCGTCGCCGGCAGAAACGCGAAGGGCCCGGACGCCGCGAATGCAAACGTGTCCGCGTCCTGCACGCTGTAAAGCCCGCCCGCGGTGAACTCATGCGTGCGTCCGAAGAAGGCGTAGGTCCCGCGCAGCTGCACGTCGAGACTGTCCTGGACGCTTTCGCCGTCGCTCTTATAGGGCCAAGTGGAAAGCCCGACGCCGGTTGCGGCGTTGATCGTGCCGTAAAGATAGAGCAGCTCGACGTCGGCGCTGTTGACCAGACGATTGTAGCTCAGCGCCAGCCGCCAGCCGTTCGCGAAGTCGTGGGTGACGTCGGCGAAATAATTGGTGTTCTGCGTGTCCCAGTAGGCCCAGCGCGCCGAAGTGCTGGTCGATCGCGGCAAGTGGGTGAAGCTGCCGTCGCCATTGAAGGTCGGCAGCGCGCCCCAGAGCGGCGCGGTCGGATTGATGGTCTGCTGGCTTGCACCGAGGCGGAGCGTGGTCGCCTCGCTCAAATCCGCTTCGATGACGCCGTAAAGCACCAGTTTGTCGGACTCGAAGAGGTCGATGTAGGACTCGCCTTCTTCGTACTTGACGACAAGGCGGCCGCGCACCGCGCCGTCGAACGCGAGGGCGCCCGCCACGTCCGCTTCGATCTGCCGGTTCTCCCAGCTGCCAAAGGCGGCGGCGAAGTAGCCTTCTAGATCGCGGCTGTCGGCATGTTTGCGCACCAGGTTGATCGACGCGGAAGGGTCGCCCGCGCCGGTCAGCAGCCCGGTCGCGCCGCGTACGAACTCGACGCGCTCGAACATGGAGACGTCGGCCAGTGTCTCGGCCGCGTCGCCGGCGAGGCTCCAGGACAGCGGCACGCCGTCGATCTGGTAATTGGTGATCTCGAACCCGCGCGCATTGAAGATGTTGCGCACATCGTCGACCTCGGTCAACGACACCCCGGCCGTGTTGCTCACCACATCGGCGATGGTGTCGAGGTTCTGATCCGTCATCCGCTGCTGCGTGACCACGGTGACCGATTGCGGTGTTTCGCGCGGGGTGAGCCCTAGGCCCGTTGCGGTGTCGATGCGCTCATCGACCGTGTAGCGGCCGACGACGACGATCTCATCGGATTCCGTTTCGGCCGCGGCGCCGCTTTCCGCCGTCTGCGCAAACGCCGGCGCCGACAGGCAGGCGATGGCGCCGCCCGCCAGCAAGAAGGTCCTCAAGCCCATGTCGTCATTCCCCAACCGCTTACGCGCCCCAACAAGGCGGGTGTTACTAATGCGAGTCATTCGCATTTGCAAGATATGCATATGAACGGCTTTGGCTTTGCGCCTGCGCAAGGGATTCACGCTGGGGAAAGCGGGGTGCGCGGCGTCAGGCGGAATGGCCGGCTGCGCCCGGAGTCGCTACCGCCCTCCTGACCCATCTTTCTTTCGGAGCGCCGCCCTTGTTCAGGACCTTGATCTTGCTCGCCGCGCTCGTTGCGCTGCCCGGCGCTGCGGCCGCCGAGATTGCGCCGCAAGCCGCGCGCGCCTGCGGCGTCGAGGCGCCGGTGATCGCCGCGTCGCAAGCGGCGCGCCCGGTGTTGGCGACCTTCGCGCGTGACGCCGCCTTCGCCGACCGCGGCGCAGGGCCCATCCGCATCATCGAGTTTGCAGACTATTCCTGTCCGGCCTGCCGCGCGCTGCATCCGCGCTGGGTTGCTTACGCGCGCGCCAATCCGGACGTGCGGATCTCTGTGGTCGAATATCCGATCTACGGCCGCACCCTGGTGTCGCGCGCCACCGGCAACCGCACCTTAAACGCCTCGCGCGTCGCCATCGCTGCGGCCGCGCAGGGCAGACAACTCGCCTTTCACGACGCACTGATGAGCATTCCCGGGCGCGTCGACGACCGCGCCATCGCTCAGGCCGCCGCGCGCGCTGGCCTCGATCTCGTCGCGGCGGCGCGCCTCTCGCAAACGCCCACTGTCGCCGCACGCGTCGATGCGAACCTCCGCCTCGCCGAGCGGCTGGGGTTCAACGGAACGCCGCACGTCGTCGTCGACGGCATCCTGCTCTCGCTGCAGCGCGGCTGGACGCTGCAGCAAGTGGACTGCCTGGTGAATGCTGCACGCGCAGGGCGCTAAATCGCTGCGTCGGTACCGCATCGAGGGGCGTAATCCTTTCGGTTCGCGATGCGGGAACTTTCCCGTTCGCCGGGCGTTGCCTCAGGTTCGGCGGAGGAACCGAGTGTGGCGAGGGGATGGTGCGTCGGCACGGCTTTGGCCGGGGTCTGGCTGGGCATGTCGAGCCCCGCATGGGCGCAGGAACAGCAGGCAATCGAGGACCTTCGGCCGCTGAGCATCGAGCAGCTGTCGGGCATCGAAGTGACCTCGGTGTCGCGCCGGGGCGAGCCGCTGAGCGAAGCGCCCGCGGCGATCGATGTGATCACGGCTGAAGAGATTGGCGAGTCGGGCGCGCAGAGCCTGCCGGAAGTGCTGCGGCTGGCGCGCAATCTGGAAGTCGCGCGCGTGCGATCGCAGCACTACGCAATAAGCGCGCGCGGTTTCAACACGTTTCAAGCCTCCAACAAGCTTCTCGTGCTCATCGATGGGCGCAGCGTCTACACGCCGCTCTATTCCGGCGTGTTGTGGGACCAGCACGATGTGGTGTTGGACGACATCGAACGCATCGAGGTGATCAGCGGTCCGGGCGGGACGCTCTGGGGCGCGAACGCAGTCAACGGCGTCATTAACATCATCACCCGGTCGGCGGCCGACACGCGGGGCGGGTTGCTGCACGCGCAGTTGGGATCTTTGGATCAGCGCGTGGATGTGCGTTACGGCGGCGTCCTCGGCGAACGCGCGAGCTTTCGTGTTTTCGCGACCGCGTTCGGCAGAGGCGCTTTGCTCAATTCAAGCGGCGAGGATGCAGGCGACGGCTGGAGCCTAGGCAATGTCGGCTTTCGCAGCGATTGGGGAGACCTGCGCGATCAAATGATGATTCAAGGCGCGCTGCACGAGCGCCTCGATGACGAGAACGAGAACTCCGGAGGCCACCTGCTGGGCCACTGGCGCCGCTTGCTCGATGACGGTTCAAGCGTCGAAGTGCAATCCTACTACGCAAGCGCTTCAGCCCGGGAAGGGCTGGTCAGCGACTCGCTCGATACCTGGGACATCGAGGCGCAACACACTTTCCTCATGGGGCCGCATCAATTCGTCTGGGGTGGCGGCTATCGCTGGTCGGAAAGCGAATTCGTCAACGCTTCGAGCGCCGCTACTCTTGTGCCGGCGCGCCGATCTCTGGACACGGCGAATCTCTTTCTTCAGGATCAGATCGCTCTCCGCGACGACCTGGCGCTCACGTTCGGCGTGAAGGTGGAGAACCACACCTATACCGGCGTCGAATACCTGCCGAACGTGCGCCTCGCCTGGCGGCCGAATGATACGTCGCTCGTGTGGGCCGCCGTATCGCGCGCGGTTCGCACGCCCTCGCGCATCGACCGTGATCTACGCATCCCTGGCGTCATTCTCGACGGAAACATGCAGTCGGAGGACCTGATCGCTTACGAATTGGGTTATCGCAGCCAGCTGACCGACCGCCTGTCGTTCAGCGTCAATCTGTTCTTCAACGACTACGACGGCATTCGAACGCTCGATCTCACGCCGCCCGGCGCCCTGCCTGTCGAATACAGCAACGGCATGGACGGCCAGACGTACGGCGTCGAGTTCTGGGCCGACGCCGCCGTCACAGAGGACTGGCGCGTGAGCGCCGGGTTTACGCTGCTGGAGCAGGAGTTCGATCTTGGACCGTTATCGATCGACTTCAACGGCAGCGGCGACGATCCGGGCTATCAGGTCTTCCTGCGTTCCCAGCTCGACATTGCGCCGCGCTGGCGGCTTGGCCTAGACTTGCGCGCCATCGACGCGGTTTCACCGCAGGTCCCGGACTATGTCGAACTCAACGCTCGTTTGGGATGGCGCGTCACCGACGCGGTCGAGATCGCGCTCGCCGGACAAAATCTGTTCGACGAGGCGCACCCGGAATCCTTCGACGAGGGCGATCTTTTTCAGGCGCGGCGTAGCATCACGGTGAGCGCGAGATTGACGTACTAGCGATGCGAACGGGGCGGCGACTCTCCATCCGGGTGCTGGGGCTGACGCTCATCAGCTTCCTGCTTGCCGGCGCGCCCGCTACGGCGCAGACCCGCGATCTGGAGCCCGCGGTCAAAGCGACATTCGTTGTGCGGTTTGCTGCATTCGTGCGCTGGCCGCCGGAAGCGTTTCGCGATGCGCTCGAGCCGGTGGTGATTTGCATCGCCGGCGATGACGGGTTCGCGGCTCTGGTGGAGTCCGCCGCGCGCGGCGAGCGCGTGGGCGCGCGCGGGCTCTTCGTGCGCCGGATAGGGGCGCTGTCCGGCGACGCAGGGTGCCACATCCTCTACGCCGCGGGCACGCCGTCGCAAAGCGTGCGGCAAATGCTGACGGCGGCGCGCGAAGCGCCGGTGCTGACGGTGACGGATGAGCGCCAAGGCAGAGATCGGGGCATGATCCATTTCGTGCGCGAAGCAGGCCGCGTACGTTTTCATGTCGATCGCGACGCGGCGGACGCCGCAAATCTGGACATCAATTCGCGTTTGCTCGGCGTGGCCTTGAGCGTGCGCTCACGGAGGGCGGCGTGACGCCGCTCCGCTTCCCCCACAGCTGGCTGCGATCTCCGGCCCCGGTCGTGATCGTCGCGGCGCTGCTTCTCGTCGCCGGAATCATCGGCACATCGGTGGCGGAATCGGATTTCCGCACGCAACGCGTGGAGCAGGCCCGTGCGCACGCGCGCGTCCTGGCGTCCAGCGTGAGTGGGGCGCTGGCGTTCCAGGATTCGGCGGAGGGCGCGCAGGCGGTGGCGGCGACGGCGGCGGCGCCAGACGTGGGTGCGATCGGAGTCTACAACACGCAAGGGGAGTTGTTCGTCTCCCGCAATGCTGCAGCGGACGCGCCGCCGGCGCGGGCGCCTCGGGCCGACACGGCATATTTCCGCAACGGTTACGCCATTGCCTCGGAGCGGGTGATGCAAAGCGGCGCGCGCCTGGGGACGGTCTATGTCAGTGTGAGGCCCGCTCCCGGAGTGGCGAGGTGGCTTCGCTATTTGGGCGTCAGCCTGCTGCTCTTGATGAGCGCGCTCGTCCTGGCGATCGTCGCTGCCGCGCAGCGCGGACAGAATCTCGCCAACGCCGAACTGGAGCGCCGCGCGGCGGAGCTGGCGCGGACGAACATTCAACTCAGCAAGGAAGTGCAAGAGCGTCAGAAGGCGCAGACCGCGCTGGGTCAGGCGCAGAAGATGGAGGCGATCGGCCAGCTGACCGGCGGCATCGCGCACGACTTCAACAATCTGCTGATGGTCATATCCAGCGGGTTGCGTCTGCTGGAGAGCCGCGACGACGAAAGCAAGCGGGCCGCCATCGTCGCTTCGATGCGTCAGGCCGTGGAGCGGGGCGCGAGCGTAACCAAGCAATTGCTGGCCTTCTCGCGCCGCCAGAAATTGTCGCCGGAAGTGATGCTGGTGCAGGAGCGACTCGCCGCGCTGCGTCCGCTGCTGGAACGCTCTCTGCGTGAGGACATCGTGCTGCGCTTCGACTTCCGCGGCGAGGACATCGCCGTCAAGGTGGACGGCGGCCAGTTCGATCTGGCGATCCTCAACCTCGCCGTAAATGCAAGAGATGCGATGCCGAAGGGCGGAGAACTCGTGATCGGCGTCGAACGGCAGCACGCGTCGGCGGAAAGAGTCGCCGCGATCGCCGTCGCCGACACCGGCACGGGCATGCCGCCTGAAGTGAAAGCGAGGGCCTTCGATCCGTTTTTCAGCACCAAAGGCGTGGGCAAGGGCACCGGGCTCGGACTGAGCCAGGTTTACGGATTCGCGTTGCAATCGGGCGGAGGATGCGAGATCGAAAGCGAGCCGGGTCGCGGCGCGATCATCACGTTGAAGCTCCCGCTCACCGACGAGTCCCCGCCGCCTCCCAGTGTGAAGATTGCGGACGAGACGAAGGGAGCGGGCGCTGTGCTCATGGTGGAGGACGACGAGTCTGTTGGCGCCATGGTGGGCGAGATGCTGGCCGACCTCGGCTATCAAGTCGTGCGCGTCACCAGCGCCCAAGATGCGCTGATCAAGCTCGCCGACGCCGCCGCCTCGGTGGACGTCGTCTTCTCCGACATCATCATGCCGGGCGGCATGAGCGGCATCGACCTGGCGCGCGAGGTGCGCCGCCGCCGGCCGCATCTGCCGATTTTGCTGACCACGGGTTATGGCGGCATCGAGGAGCTCGACGCACACGAATTTCCGGTATTGCGCAAGCCGTACGAGCGCCATGAGCTGAGCGCCGCGCTCGCCAGGGCGATGGCGCACGAGCCCGGTTCGTGAGCGCCTACGCCGCGCACAGTCCCGGCGCGCGCTCCGCCGTCGTCCGGGTGTCGAGGTATTTCTTCTCGACGATCAGATAGACCGTCGTCTGGTCGCCGATATTGAGCGCCGCGTGGCGCACTTCCGCATCGTTGCTGAACGTTTGCCCCGCATGCACCGGCCGGTCGACAGCCCCTTGGTCGGTCGTGATCCGCATCACGCTGTCGCCCGCGAGCACGTAGCCGAAGTGCGGCGGATGATAATGCATCTCGTGCCCGACGCCCGGCGGAAACGTGCAGCGCAACACCCGCACGTGCGTGTCCTCATGCAGTTGTTCGCACACGCGCGCACCCTGCCACCCCGCGCAGAGCGCCATTGGCAGCGGCGCGACCTGCGCGGACGCCGTAGTGCAGGCGCAAAGCGCGAGAGCTGCGGTGATCGTTCGAACGAAGCGCACGCGCGTCCCCCTAGGTCAACGTCATCCGGCTAGCATGTGGCCTCCGCGCGGTCATCCTCCGCCTTGGTTTGTTGCTGTCTGGAGTTCCTGGAAAGTTCGCGCTCTGCTGCGATCGCGAACTTGTTCTTGATGCTTGCGCGTCACGGGGGCTCAGCGATGAGCCAGGGCCTCGGCGGTTGCGTTCGAACTATTGTTGACAGGCGCCCCGGACAGGTCGTCTGTTTGCGGCCGGGAAGGTCATGCAAACAGCCGTGCAGCCGAGGACGGGCTCCATCCAAGACGCGCTGCACCAGGCGCGGGCCCTCCTGCGGACCAACTCTTCGCTGGCGCTGGAGCAAGCGCAGGAGATTCTGAAAGTCCATCCGGACGAGCCGCGGGCGCATTTTCTCCAGGGTCAAGCGTTCGCGCAAATGGGACGCCATCAAGAGGCTGTCGCGGCGTTGCGGCGCGCGGCAGAGCTTGAACCCGAAGGGCCGGCTTGGCGTGCGCTCGGCGATCAGCTGACGCTGCTCGATGACGCAGCAGGCGCCGACGCCGCATACGCGCAGTCGATCAGAGCCTCGGTGCGCGATCCGAGGTTGATGCACGCGGCGATTGCCTTATGCGAAGGCAAACTCGCCGTCGCCGAGCAATTGCTGCGCGAGCGCCTGCGCGCAACGCCGACAGATGTCGCGGCGATCCGCATGCTGGCGGAGGTCGGCGCGCGCCTCGGCCGCTTTGAAGACGCCGAAAAGCTGCTGCGCCGCTGCCTCGAATTGGCGCCGAGCTTTCATGCGGCGCGGCACAATTACGCGATCGTCCTGCACCGCGAAAGCAAGTCGGACGAGGCGTTGAAGCAGCTTGACCTTCTTCTGAGGGCCGAGCCCGACAATCCGAGTTACCAATTTCTGCGCGCGGCTGCGCTCGCGCGCATCGGCGAGTACGAAGCGGCGATCGCGATCTACCGTGACGTCCTCGCCAGATATCCCAATAGCGCGCGCGGCTGGCTGAGCTTGGGACACGCTTGCAAGACGGCGGGGTTACGCACCGAAAGTATCGCCGCTTACGAACAAGTGGTCGCCGACGCGCCGCATTTCGGCGAGGCGTATTGGAGTCTGGCCAACCTGAAGACGCATCCCTTTGACGATGCTGCGGTCGCGCGGATGACCCGGCAACTGGAGCGCGCCGATCTGGGGGATGAAGATCGCTTTCATATTCACTACGCGCTGGGCAAGGCCTACGAGGACAAGCAGCAGTTCGAGCAATCGTTCGCGCATTATGCTGCGGGCGCGCGCATTCGCCGTACCGGGCTGGACTACAAGGCGGATGAAACCACCCAGGCGGCGCGCGATCACACGGCTCTCTTCACGCGCGCATTTTTTGACTCCCGCAAAGGGCAGGGCGCAGCTTCATCCGACCCGATCTTCATCGTCGGCCTGCCGCGATCGGGCTCCACCTTGATCGAGCAAATCCTCGCCAGCCATTCCATGGTCGAAGGCACGATGGAGCTGCCCGACATCATCGCGATGGCGAAGCGTTTGGGCGGCGGCAAGGTGCGCGGTGGAAGCTATCCCGGCGTCCTCGCCGAGCTGTCGCCGGAGCAGATCAAAGCGCTTGGCGAAGAATACATCGCCCGCACGCGCGTACAGCGTAAGACCGACCGGCCGTTCTTCATCGACAAAATGCCGAACAACTCACAGCACGTCGGCTTTATCCATCTGATTTTGCCCAACGCGAAAATCATAGACGCCCGCCGCCATCCGATGGCCGCATGCTTCTCGGCGTTCAAGCAACATTTCGCGCGCGGACAGGCGTTCACCTATGATTTGGCCGACGTGGGGCGCTATTATTCCGACTACGTGGAAATGATGGCTCGCTTCGAGGCGGCGGCCCCCGGCCGCGTCCACCGCGTGCTCTACGAAGACATGATCGAAAACACTGAAGCCGAAGTGCGGCGGTTGCTGAGCTATCTCGGACTGCCCTTCGAGCCTGCCTGCCTTGAGTTCTACGCCAACAAGCGAGCGGTGCGCACGGCGAGTTCCGAGCAGGTCCGCCAGCAAATCTACACCGGCGCCGTGGAGCAGTGGCGTCATTACGAACCGTGGCTGCAGCCCCTGAAGACTGCGCTCGGAAGCACGATCGACAACTACCCACGACGCTAGATCAAACGCGCAAGCGGGGGAGACGCCATGGCGAAGCAAGAGAAGCAAAAGCGGCAGGGATTGTGGCGCTTGCTGTTCGCGACGACGGCCCTAGCGGGTGTCGGCGCGCCGACGGCCGCCTTGGCGCAGGACGATGAGAGCGCTGTCGGCGAAATCGTCGTCACCGCGACCAAGCGGGCGGAGAACCTGCAGGACGTACCGATCAGCGTGCAGGCGCTGGGCGAAGAGCGGCTGGTGGAACTGGGCATTACCGATTTCGAAGAATACGCCCAGCACCTGCCGACGCTGGCTTTCTCACCGAGTTACGGTCCTGGTTACAATCGTCCGTTCATGCGCGGCGTCGCCAGCGGCGAGAACGGCAACCACTCGGGCTCGATGCCCAGCGTCGGCACCTACCTCGACGAGCAGCCGATCACGACCATTGTCGGCAATCTCGACATGCATCTCTACGATATCGCGCGCGTCGAAGTGCTCGCAGGCCCGCAAGGCACGCTCTATGGCGCGAGTTCGCAGGCGGGCACCGTCCGCATCATCACCAATCGGCCGGATCCCACCGAGTTTAGTGCGGCCTACAATTTCGAGTTCAACGCCACGCGCTTCGGCGGCTATGGACAGATTGCCGAGGGCTATATCAATATTCCGCTGAGCGACCGCGCGGCGGTGCGTATCGTCGGCTGGGCCGACCACGACGACGGCTACATCGACAACGTCAGCGGCAGCCGCTTCTACGAGACCTGCGACTTCGACGTCGGCTGCCTCGGCACCGGGCCGACGGACGAGAATTCCGACGTGTCGGAGCAGAATTACAACAGCACCGACACCTGGGGCGGCCGCATCGCTCTGGGGATCGATCTGAACGAAAGCTGGACCGTCACGCCCCAACTCATGGGGCAGCAGCAGAGCACGGAAGGCGTATTCGCCCAGCAGAGCGGTGTGCGCGAACTGGGGGTCATGCACTTCTTCCCGGAGTGGAATGAGGACAATTGGATACAAGGCGCGCTCACCGTCGAAGGCCGGATCAGCGACTTCGACATCGTGTTCTCGGCGTCGCGTTTGGGCCGCGATGTGGATTCGAACCAGGACTATGCCGACTACGGCTACTTCTATGACGTGTTCGCCGGCTACGGCTGCTATTACGTGGACAATGCCGGCGCCGGCAGCGTTTGCGATGTGGCGACCGGCGGCGCGCGGCTCGGCAATCCGATCAATCCGGGCCAGCAAGTCGAAGGGCGCGACCACTACGACCGCCAGACCTACGAATTCCGTGTGGCGTCCCCCGCCAACAACCGGGTGCGTGCGATCGCCGGCATATTCTACCAGCTGTCCGAGCACCAGATTCACCAGCGTTACTATTTCTCCGAAAATTTCCGCGATGCGTATGAAGTCACCGGCTGGCCCGACACGATCTGGCTGACCGAGCAAACGCGCACGGACGAAGAGACCGCGCTGTTCGGCGAACTCTCGTTCGATTTCACCGATCGGCTCACCGGTACGGTCGGCATGCGCTCCTATCGGACCGAGAATTCGCTCGTCGGCTTCTTCGGCTTCGGCCCGGGGTTCTCGAGCACGACAGGGGAGTCGCAGTGTTTTGGCGGCCCCTTCCGCGGCGCGCCATGCACCAATCTCGACGCTTCGACATCCGAAGAAGGCGAGCTCTATCGCGCCAACCTGCAATGGCGGATCGACGACGACCGCATGATCTATGCGACCTATTCGGAGGGCTTCCGTCCGGGCGGCATCAACCGTCGCGGCTCGTTCGGTCCCTATGGGGCCGACTTCCTCGACAATTTTGAAGTCGGCTGGAAGACCGATTGGGCGGATGGGCGGTTGCGCTGGAACGGCGCGGTCTTCCACGAAGTGTGGAACGATTTCCAGTACGCCTTCATTTCAACCGGCAGCAGCGGCCTGACCCAGATTCAAAATGCCGGCGACGCCGAGATCGACGGCGTTGAAACCGAGCTCACATGGGTGCCGTTCGATGGCATGCGCATTAACGCCGGGGCGACCTGGCTGACGACTGAACTCACTAGCGCGCGGATTACGGGCACGGAAGTCGGCAACGAACTGCCGGTTTCGCCGGATCTCAAGTTCGACTTCACGGCGCGCTACGAGTTCGTCCTGGGCAATTGGGAGGCGTTCGTGCAGGGCGGCGCGACCTATGTCGGCGAGCGTCAGACCAGCATCCTCACTCTAGGCCCCGACAACGACGCCGACCTGCTGGGGACGCTGCCGGAGTACTGGATCGCGGACATTTCGACCGGCGTCGAACGCGACGGCCTCAGCATCACCTTGTTCGTCGACAACCTGTTCGACGAGCGCGCGATCAACGGCCGCTATACCGAATGCGCCGTCGGCACCTGCGGAGCGCCACCGCTTGGCGATGCGCTGGAGGGCGCCTACTACGACGTCGTCGCCCGGCCGATGACCGCCGGGATTCGGATCGGCAGGCGCTACTAGACCCGCGGCGTCGTCTTCCGCTGGCCGTGCTGGACCGGCGCTGAAGCAGGCGGCTAGCTTGCGCGCATGACCGCGCCTGCATCGCCGCGCCGCCAGCTCAGCCTCTTCGTGCCTGCGCCGCATGCGGCGGCGCTGGAGGCTGCGCGTGCTGTGCTGGACCCCATCCAGCACAGCCTCATCCCCGCACATGTCACCGCCTGCCGCGATGCGGAAACGCACGCGCTGCCAACCGAAGAGCTCGACCGCAGAATCGCCGCTGCCGGCAGCGGCCCCATCACGCTCGCTTTCGGCCGCGCGGTCGCCTTTGACGGCCACGGCATCCTCTTGCCCTGCATCGGCGGCGAAGCGGCGCTCGCGGCATTTCGCGCGCGCCTGCTAGGACCTGCGCACCCACGCCGCGAAGCGCCCCACATCACGCTCGCGCATCCGCGCAACCCAAAGGCGGTGGGAAACGAGTTGGCGGTGGCGCTAAATCTGCCCGAGCGCATCGAGATAAGTTTCGCGGAAGCGGCGCTCATAGAACAAGCGCCCGGCGAAATCTGGCGCGTGCTGCGACGGTTTCGATTGGGATAGGCGGGCGCTGAGCAACCGGCAGCTTGCATCGTGCAAAGTCTGAGAATTTGGGTGGGGGATTCATGAAAGCCATGTTCGCGCTGATCGTGCTCGGCGCCGTCGCCGCCTGTTCGCCAGCGGCGCCGCCGGTTAATAATACCGAGAGCGCCACGCCCCCCGCATTCACCGCCGGCGATCCGCCGGCGACACCGGCGGCGAGCGCCGGCAGCGCGGGCGCGCTCGGCTCCGGCTGTGCGCCAAATGCAGACGTCCTGCCCGACGGCGAATGGTTTGGAGCGGTGGCGCGCTGGGACGCGGCGGGGATCGATTTCGACCTTCAATGCTTCTACGTGGGCGATGCAGCCGCTGCGCAGGCGGAAGCGCACAACGAGGAGTTCGTGAACGACTACTACCTGGTCAACGATTCAGCGACCATCCGCCGCCTGACTGTCGCGCCGGACGCCATAGCCTATCGCCTGTCGGCGACGAACGGCGTGGATCTGGAGCGCACGACCTACGCCGACCTCATCGCCAACACCGAACCGGAGAACGCTCAGATCTGGGTGTTCATCAACGACGGCAAGGTGACCGAAGTGATGATGCAGTTTTTTCCGTAGTTGCGTCGCGCCGACATGCGGCCGGCTCGTTTGTGATCGGGGCGAGAGTTAGCTGTGCGGATAGAGGAGCGCGGCGCACTGAATTCGTCTGCGCGCGGCAATGGGGGTTGTCGGAATAGTGCGCTCCAAGCTTGCAACAACACGCAAGCCGGCGACGGCGTCTCCCTGTTCGGCGCGAGCGAGAAGGTTCGCAGAGTCGGTCTGACCGTCATGGTTCAGCGCCTGGATGCACCATGACCGCGCGGCCTCCTTCTCCGGGTGCAAGCCCGCGGTGGCCTCATCTGGCTCATCGGGCTGCGCATAGTCTCCGAGGAGGCGCTCCAGTCTTTCCCGGTATGTGAGTGGCAGTTCGCTAGCAGCAAGTTGGTCCGCTGAGATGTACGCTTGTCTAACGGCTGGTCCAACGGGTTCGCGCGGACGATTGATCACCTCGCGCCTGGCGGCAACGAGTTCTTGATCGCTCGCAGGCGGCAATACCGGCGCAGTAAACAAACTAACGGCGCCCCATGCGCCAAGTATGAGGCCGGAAATCGTCCAGGCGACGATGAAGGGCCAGAGGAACGTTTCCGCTTTCAGTGTTGGCTTGGCCGACTTTTGAGCGGGCTCCATGACGGCACCTTTCCTCACTTGGCTCACGCGGTGCAACGCTGGACGCGCTCCGACCGGTGCTCGCCAGTATTTGAAGGGCGATACCATTCCTCGAACGCAAAACAAGACCGGGACTTCGCTTGTGATCCTCCTCCACCAAAATTGCGCGCTGGGATCGACGCTGGCGCCAATACCAATCATCTGATGTTCGTTGTGACGGCGTGGGGACGACCGTTCAGAGCGACGGGATTCGGAAACTGGTTCGGCGAGACGTGGTAGAAGCGCGCACGGTCTGAGGAAGGGCGCGGTGCGACGGCTCGCTGAAGGTGGTTGTAGCGCGCTCCAGCCGATCCCCGGCCGGCAGGCACGAAGCTCGCCGCTAGCAGAAACCACTGGCGCGTGCTGAACCTTGAAACCGCTTCTGTCAGGCTTGGATCGCGGCCAGTTTTTGTTGCACTCGACTGGCGAACGCCAACACTGCGCGATTGCGTGCGTCCTGGGCGCGTTCAGCAGATTTTGCATCCCACGGAAAGCCTGCTGGCGGTTGCTCGACAGGCAACGGCGCGGCCAGCCGCGTCAGAAAGTCGTCGGTCTCGTGCGAAGGCATTCCGCTTAGGAAGAGGGTCAGCATCGTTTCAACGACGTGTTCAATTCCGTGAATGTGACCCCGGAGTGCGTCGTATTGTGCTTTGTCCATGGAAGGGTCCCTCGGGTGGCGAATGCCCAAGAGCATATAGGAAACGGTCTGGAACCTGCGATTCCCAAACTCAGGAAGAATCAGAACGTTACGGAGTGGGTGGCGGACAGAGAGGGATTCGAACCCTCGATACCCTTGCGAGTATACACGCGTTCCAGGCGTGCGCCTTCAACCACTCGGCCACCTGTCCGTAGGGGCGGGGTTATGGCGGCGCCCGGCGGCTCCGTAAAGGGGCGGGGCGCCCCTGGCGGCGCAAATTCCAGTGCGCCGCGGCGGCTTTAAGCCTTCGCCCGGCTTCGCTTTTTCGCTGCGCCCTTGGCGGCGCTCTTCTTTGCCGGTGCGCGCTTGGGCGCGGGCGCGTCTTTGAGCGTGATCCAGGCCGGCGCGTGGTCGCTCGCATGCGGGCGGCCACGCACATTGCGGTCGACACCGGCTGCGCTGAGGCGCGCCTTCAGATCGGGGCTGATGAGTAGGTGATCGATGCGCAGCCCCGCATTGCGCTCCCAGCGGCGGCGCAGATAGTCCCAGAACGTGTAGATGGTCTCGTCGGGATGGAGCGCGCGGATGCAATCGGTCCAGCCCACGCGCAGCAGCTTGCGGAAAGCCGCGCGGCTTTCGGGTTGGACGAGCGCGTTGTCGTCGTAGGATGTGGTCTCGTAAATGTCGCGCTCGGTCGGCACGACATTGTAGTCGCCCGCCAGCACCACAGGCAGGCCGGCCTTCTTCAAGATGCGCGAATAGGCGATCAGCCGCTCGAACCAGGCGAGCTTGTAGGCGAACTTCGGCCCCGGCTGCGGGTTGCCGTTGGGCAGATAGAGACACCCGATCAGCACGCCGCCCACCGCCGCTTCGATATAGCGCTTCTGCTTGTCCTTCGGATCGCCTGGCAGCGCTGCGCGCGTCAGCACCGGCTCGGCATCGCGCGCCAGGATGGCGACGCCATTATAAGCTTTCTCGCCGGTGAACACCGCGCCATAGCCGGCGCGCTCGATCGCGGCCTTCGGAAATTTCTCATCGACGGTGCGCGTTTCCTGCAGGCAGACGACGTCCGGCTTGGCCTCGGCGAGCCAGCCGGTCAGCGCCGCGATGCGGCCGTTTATCCCGTTGATATTGAAGGTCGCGATCTTCATCTGGAGGCGTGCATAGCGGCAAAGGCGCGCGCGATCCACGCGCTTCGCGCTGGCGGATGCGCGCCGGCGCTCTAAATTGCGGGCGAGGATAGGAGCTGCGAATGCGGAAGAGCGTGCTGGCTTTGCTTGCGGTTGCGACCTTGGGCCTCGCCGCCTGCGACCGGATCGCGCCGCAGCGCAGCGGCGGGGGCGAGACCACAGTGACCGAAGCGGGCACCCGTACGGTGACGCCGCGCGGCGCGCTTTCCGACAGCGAGCAATCGACGGTCTCGCTCTTCGCCAACGCCGCGCCGTCGGTGGTGCAGGTGGTCGGCCGCACGCAGACCTCGATCGGCGCCGGCTCCGGCTTCGTCTGGGATCAGCAGGGCCACGTCGTCACCAACAATCACGTGGTCGAAGCGCAGGAGATCATGGTGCGCCTCGCCAATGGCGATGCGCTGCGCGCCGAAGTGATCGGCCGCGCGCCGCAATACGACATCGCCGTCTTGCGGCTCGAGCGGGCGCCCGGCGTGCCGCCGCTGGCGATCGGTAGCTCTTCGGATCTGCGCGTCGGCCAATCCGTGTTCGCGATCGGCAATCCGTTCGGGCTCGACCAGTCGCTCTCCTCCGGCATCGTCAGCGCGCTGCAGCGGCGGCTACCGACGCCGCAAGGGCGCGAGATCGCCGACGTGATCCAGACCGACGCCGCCATCAATCCGGGCAATTCCGGCGGGCCGCTGTTGGACAGCGCCGCGCGCGTCATCGGCGTCAACACAGCGATCTTTTCGCCCACCGGCGTCAATTCCGGCATCGGCTTCGCCATTCCGATCGACACCGTCGCGCGCGTCGTGCCCGACCTCATCGCCAACGGGCGCACGCCCACCGCCGGCATCGGCATCCTGGTCGCCGACGAAGCGGTGGCGACACGGCTGGGCGTGGAAGGCGTGCTGATCTGGGAAACCTCGCCCGGCGGCCCCGCCGCGCGCGCGGGTCTGCGCGGCACCAATCCGCAAGCCGGCGTCCTGGGCGATGTGATCGTCGAAGCCAACGGCCATCCTGTCGCGCGGCTCGCCGATCTCACCAACGAGTTCGAACGCGTCGGCGTTGGGCGCACCATCACGCTTGTCATCGAGCGCGGGAAGGGCAACCGCTCGCAGGTGCAGGTGCCGGTTCAGGATATCGGCGACTAGCCCGCTTGCGCGCGGCGCGCCGCCTGCTAGCGTCGGCGGCGGAGGGACCTCATGACGCGCCGGATCGCCGCCTTTTTCAGCATGCTGGTGCTTGCGGTGTTCGTCACCGCCTGCGCCACCGTAGCGACGTCGCCGAAGGCGCCCGCCGCCGGCGGCGTCCCGGAAAACTTCCTCGCCAACGACGTGCGCCAGGTGCTCGACGGTCACGTCGATGAGTTGATCGGGGCCTTCGTCTGGGGCTCGACGCCGCAAGGCCAGGCGTTCTGGGGCGAGCAGCACTCGAACCGGCGTCTCTCGCCCGAAGGCCGCCAGGCGCTGCTTGGATTCCTCGCCGCCTATAATGAACGCGTGCAGACGCCTTCCGGCAGCCTGCCGGAGGGCTTCGACGTGGAGGCGGCGCGCGCCATCGTCGGCGGCGACACGCATCTGGTGCGCGACGCCTTCGTCTGGGAGCACACGCCGCAAGGGCCTGACTACTGGGTGCAGATACAAGACGCGCCGGCGCTGCCGGAAGATGCGGCGGAAGCTTTGCGCGGCTGGATCAGCCGCTTCGAAGCGGGCGAACGCGGGCCGCCGCTGCCCAATTTCTGAGGCGCGCTAGGATGCGGTGCGCAAGGCCTTCCGGTAATATTCCAGCCGCTTGTCGTCATTCAGCAGCGTGATCAGATCCGCCAGCGGGGCGGGGCGTGCGATCAGATAACCTTGCGCCATGTCGCAGCCCATCGCCGCCAGCAGCGAGAACGCCGCGGGGTTCTCCACGCCTTCGGCGGTCACCTTCATGCCGAGCCCGTGCGCGAGATCGATGGTGGAGCGCACCAGCAGCGCATCGCGCTGGGAATTGGTGAGGCTCTGGATGAAGACCTTGTCGATCTTGAGCTCGTGCGCCGGCAGCTGCTTCAGGTAGCCCAGCGACGAGAGGCCCGACCCGTAATCGTCGATCGACACGCGCACGCCGTTGGCCGCCAGCACCTCGATATTGCGCAGCGCCTGCTTCGGATCTTCGATGACCGCCGTTTCCGTGATCTCGAAGCAGAGCTGGTGCGGCGTCGACTTCACCGCCCGCAGCGCCCGCTCCATGAAATCCGGATCGGCGAGCAGACGCCCGGAAATGTTGATCGAGACGGCGAGCGGGAAGCCCGCCTCGGCCAGCTTCTTCTGCTCGGCGATGGCGTTGGTCAGCACCCATTCGGTGAGCGCGCGCACCTGGCCCGTCTCTTCGGCCATCGGCACGAACAGGTCGGGCGCGATCATGCCGCGGGTCGGGTGCTTCCAGCGCACCAGCGCCTCGACGCTGTCGATGCTGTTGGTGCGGAAATTGTACTTGGCTTGGTGCGCAAGGAAGATGTCGCCATTGCTCAGACCTTTGCGCATCTCTCCCATGAGCGAGAGGTTGCGGGCCGGATCGCCGTAGGCCGCCTCATCGAATAAGGCGACATTGACGCGCGAGGCGTGCGCTTGATCGAGCGCGATCGAGGCGCGTTCGATCATCTCCGCCGGCGTTTCCTTCTCGGCGCGCGGCCAGGCGACGCCAATTGAAATGTTGACGTCCACCACCTGGCCGTCGAGCGAGATCGATTGTTCGAGGTTGGCGATCAGCGCAAGGCAGCGCTTGCGCGCGTCCGCTTCGTCGTCGGCCAGAAAGGCGACGCCCAGCGCTTCGCTCGACAGCCGCGCCATCGGCGCGTTCGGCACCAGACGCGCAAGGCGCGCGCCCAGCCGGCGGATGATGCCGCTCGCGTGGGCATAGCCGATGGCGCCGCGAATGTGCGCGAAGCGGTCGATGCCGATGGCGGCGAGGAAGAGCCGCTTCGGCTGCGTCGCCGCCAGCCGGCGCTCCAGCGCCAGCCGGTTCGGAAGCCTTGTCTCCGCGTCGTGATAGGCGAGGTGGGTGATCTTCTGCTCGCGCTCGCGGATGGCGCCGGTCATGGCGTTGAAGCTCTCCGCCAGCCGCGACAGCTCATCCTTGGTGCGCACCACCACCGGTTCGTAGACGCCCTGGGTCAGCCGGCGCGCGGCTTCCTCAAGCGTGTGCAGCGGCTTGGTGATGTCGCCGGCCAGGAGCCAGGTGCCGAACACGATGAGCCCGAGGCCCGCCAACCCGATCAGGATCAAGGTGTTGAACAGCGTGCGATAGGGCGAGAGCGCGCTCGAAAGCGGATAGCGCAGCAGCAGCGCGCTGCGCGTGCCGTCGAGCGAACGCAACGGCTTCACCAGCGCGATGGCGCGCCCGCTCGGCGCATCAAGCAGGCCGGGGCGCGCTTGAGTGGACTGCAGACTCTGGTCCACGAACGCCGTTAGCGCAGCGCGGTCGGCGCCGCCGCCCCAGCCTTCGGAATCGTGCGCGAGCGGCGAGGCTTGCAGCGGAATGGCGGAGAGACGCTCCAGGCCGCGCATCTCCGGCTGGTCGATCTCTTCGCCGACGATCACCCAGCCCACCAGATTGGGCGCATAGATGGGGGTGGTCGCCGCCAGATGAAGTTCGCCGGCATGCATGATGATGCCGCTCGGCGCGGCTTCGCGACCGAGCGCGACCTGCAGGCCGGGCGAAACTGAGGCGTTGCCGGCCCCGTCCTCGCCGATCATCAACCCCTCGGCCGTGACAACGAACACGGCGTCGGCGCCCACGCTTGTTTTCAGGGCCGACAACGCCGCTCCGATCGTCGCGCCGTCGCGCGACGCAACCGCCTGGCGGAAACCGAGATCGTCGGCGGAGCGCTGCGCGCCGGCGCGCAATTGCTGCAGGCGCAGCTCGGACATGCGGTCGAACACGGCGCCGGCTGAGGCGAGCTGGTCGCGCACGCCGCGCTGCGTATTGGAGGCGACGACGGCGTATGCGGTTGCGCCGATAATCAGCAAGGCCACGCAGAAGAGCGCGCCGTAGAGCACCGTGAGTTTGACGCGGAGCTGGCGAAACATCAGCAGCGCCTGCGCCGGGCCCGGCCCAGGCCGGGCGTCGCCGCCGGAAATGCGGCGAACGGCAGGACGAAGCGCAGATTCATGGGGCGAAACGATAGCTACGCCGGTATAAAATCCGGGTTAACCACACCCAAGATTGCGGACTTGAGGGGGAGGATTCATGGGCGGATTGAACCGGCGCGGCTTTGCGCGCGTCTCGCTCGCCGCTTTGGCGGCGGGCTGCGCCAATATCCCGGTGCGCGGCGACGACGAGTGGGAGCTGATCCTCCACGGCGGCCCGATTTATACCGGCGTCGAATCGACTCCGCGGGTTGAGGCGGTGCGCATCAGCGCCGGCCGCATCGCCTATCTCGGCAGCCTGGAGGAGGCGCGCGCGCGCTCGCATACGGCCCGGGTGATCAATCTCAATGGCGCGGCCGCGTTTCCCGGTTTCGTCGACGCGCACTGTCATTTGAGCGGCGTCGGCATGGCCGCGCTGTTGCTCGATCTCGTCGGCACGGTTTCGGTTGCGGAACTGAGCCAGCGTTTGCGCGACTATGCGCGCGAGCACCGCGACGGGCCGATCGTCGGCCGCGGCTGGATCGAGACGCACTGGCCCGAAGGGCGTTTTCCCACCCGCGCCGATCTCGATGCCGTCGTCGCCGATCGCCCCGTCTTCCTAGAGCGCATCGACGGCCACGCCGCGGTGGTGAACTCGGCAGCGCTGGCGCTCGCCGGCATCACCAATGCCACGCCCAATCCCGAGGGCGGCCGCATCGAGCGCGACGCGACCGGCGCCGCCACCGGCATGCTCATCGACAACGCCACCGCGCTGGTCGAACGGCGCCTGCCGCAGCCGAGCGACAGCATGCGCCGCGCCGCGCTCCTGGAGGGCACGCGCATTTATGCCCGCCGCGGCTGGGTCGGTGCGCACAACATGAGCACCAGCGCGGAAGAGGCGGCGCTCTTCACCGCCTTCGCCGCCGACGGTACGCTGCCTATCCACGCCAATCTCTACATGGACCCGCGCGGCGCCGATCAGGTGTTCCAGCGCGGGCCCTATGCCGACGCGACCGGCCTGGTGAACGTGCGCGGCGTCAAATGCTATGCCGACGGCGCGCTGGGCTCGCGCGGCGCGGCCTTGCTCGCGCCCTACAGCGATGCGCCCGGCAACGGCTTGAACGTCACCCCGCCTGCCGAACTGCGCGAGATCTACGCCCGCGCGCGCCAGCGCCGCGTGCAGGTCACCACCCACGCCATCGGCGACCGCGGCAATCGCGAAACCATCGACGCTTACGAAGACATCTGGCGCAACGACCGCGGCGGTCTGCAGCGCGCGCGCTGGCGCATCGAGCACGCGCAGATTCTTTCGCCGCAGGACATCCCACGTTTCGCGCGCTTCGGCATCATCGCCTCGATGCAGCCCTCGCACGCGATCAGCGATCTCTATTTCGCACCCGCGCGTTTGGGGCCGCAGCGGCTGGTCGGCGCCTACGCGTGGAATTCACTGCTGCGCTCCGGCGCCGTCGTCTGCGCCGGCAGCGACGCGCCGGTGGAGAAGGGCGATCCGCTGATCGAATTTTACGCGGCCACGTATCGCCACGATCTGCAAGGCAATGCCGGCCCCGACTGGCATCTCGAAGAAGCCGTCTCCCGTCAGCAGGCGCTCGCCATGCTCACCGCCGCGCCCGCCTTCGCCGGCTTCCAGGAACTCGAACGCGGCACGCTCGAAGTCGGCAAGCGCGCCGACGTTTCCGTTTTCAGCGCCGACCTGATGACCGCCGACTTCGCCCTATTTCCCCAAGCCAGTGCTGTGCTCACCATCGCCGACGGCAAGATCACGCATGAGGCGTTATGAGGGGCGAAGGAAGAGCGTGGGTACATTCCCGCATCGCTTCTCACCGGCCACGACTCTTCTCCACTTGATCCTCGGGCCAGCCGAAGGCTTCGATCATGTTGGCGATCTGGCGGTCGTTGCCGCCGGTCCCATTGTGACTCCAGAGCGATTTTTGCTGCGACCCAAGCCATGGGGCGAAATCGTATCCTGAACCCACGCAGCGCGCCGGCGCGCCCGCCAGCGAACGCATCCAATGAAGCCAGATGTCGTCGCCGGTTGGGCAAAGCTGCTTGAAGGCAGTGATGTCGGCGACACGCCCATCGAGCACGCCAGGCGGATAGAGCACGCCGCCCACGCCGAGGGGAAACAACAGCTGCGATGGGGCGCCGCCCCGGCGCACCGCCTTCCAGCTCTTGTATGGCGCGAGGCGCGCGCCTTCTCGCGCAATCCGGCGCGCGCGATGACACAGAACTTCGCGCACCCCGGCCATGCGGGACGACAACAGCGTCTGAAGCCACGTGCGCGGGTAATACAAATCATCATCCGCCGTCACGATTGTCGCGGCAGGGAAGGCCTCAAGCGCTGGAATGATCTTGTTGTACGATCGCAGATCCGCGCATGTTCTTATCGAAAGCCCATCCTGCTGAAGCCTCACAACGGATTGAGGCAGCGATGCGCAATCGTCGTGAGCGATCCATAGGATCGTTTCGTCGGCGGCGACGGTCTGCCGCAATAGCGACTTCAACGTCGCGGCGAGCGTCGAAAAGCGCGGTGGGTGAGAGGTGAGCGAAACAACGATCTGCCCATCAGAACGATGACGGGCAGGCCGTCCGCAGTATCGCCAGGCAAACTCCGACGCCAGCCTTCGTCCAATGTCGCGCCGCCATTTTTTTCTCATGGCCCGGCTGGTTCCCGCGGAAAATGATCAATCCGCAGACCCAGCGCCTAGGCGAAACGCGCTGCTCGCGCACCCCCGCGTTCAAGGGGGTTGAAAGGCGTCCAGTTGAAGGCTGGCGCGCGCGACTCCGTCGCGCCCAACGCGAGTGGGCGAACGTCGCGCTTCTGCGAAGTCGAACCCGGCCCACCCCGCGCGCGAGCGCGTTAGCATCCAGTCCCGATCACCGCAGCCCCAGCGCCTTGAGCGCCGCTGCCACGCCCTCATAGCGCGGCCGAATATCGTCGGCGATGTGGGCGTGCGTTGGAATATAGAAGAGCCCCAGATCCAGGCCCTTCAGCGCCAGCGCCGCGCATTGCTCGGGCATGATCAGCCCGATTTGCGGCGGCGCTTTTGTCGGATCGGGGAGGCCGCGCGAGATGAGCGGCGTGTAGACCGCGCCCGGCATCAGCACGTGCACGTCGAGCGCATCGCCGCTTTCGTCGCGCAGCCATTCCGCCGCGATGAGCACGCCGTGCTTGCTCGCGCCATAAAGGCCCAGTCCGCGTCCTTTCACCGCCGCCGGCGCGGAGAGCGAGTTCTCGGAGCCGGTGATCATCAACCGCCCGCGCGCGCCGCTCGGCTCCAGCACGCGCAGATAGGCCTGCGCGATGCGCACGGCGGCGAACAGATTGACCGCGAACAGCCGTTCCGTTTCAGGCCCCAGCGGCTCGTTCTTGATCTTCTTATTGTGGCCGATGCCCGCGTTCGAACAGACCAGATCGAGCCGTCCGCGCCACGTGAACGCGCGCTCGATCAGTTCCGCCGCCGCTTCCGGCTTGGCCAGATCGACAACGACCGGCAGCGCGTTGGCGCCGATGCCCGCGGCGACGGCCTCAAGCCCCGCAGCGTTCACGTCCGCCAGCACGACAGCCGCCCCGCGCGCCGCCAACGCTTCGGCCAAAGCCTTGCCGATGCCGGAGCCGCCGCCCGTAATCAGCGCCGTCGTGTTCGTGTAATCGATCATCCCCCGTTTGGAGACCTGCCACGCGATCCGGTCAAGGGGAGCGCGCCGAGCCCTACAAGTTGGAGCGCGCGACTCCGTCGCGCATGCACGCTGCTTCGAATTCTATCCTACACCCCAACGCGCAATTTCCCTTACGCATCAACGCCCGCACAAAAATCTATCCGCCCCCTCCAACCATGGCCGCATACTCCCCGGATGCGCCGCGCGCACACAATCCTTGTTTCCGATCGGACTCTGACCCGGCTTACGCTGTGGGCGCTGCTGTGGCTGGCGCAGATTTTGTCCTGGGTCGCCTTCGAAGAAGGTCCCGGCAAAAGTTTCATCGAGGCGCAGCTGCGCCGCATCGCGCGCGCCGTCGAGAGCATCATCCTGATCCGCGTCCTGAAACGCTGGCGCATGCGCCGACGTCCGCGCCCCTGGCTGCCCGCAAGACCCGACGCCTGGCGCCGCGCCGCCGTTGGCTCAGCTCTGCGCCGCGCGTTGCGCGGGCGCGACATCGACGCACGCCTCATCGCGCTCAGCACCGCGCTCGCCAATCTCGACCGCTGGGTCGCGCAGCTCATGCGCCGCCTCCGCCACGGCCTCTCCCGCCGCGCGCCCGAGCGCGCCAGCGCAGGGGAGACGCCCGCGCTTGCGGATGCGTTCGCGTCAGCGCTCTGCGCCGACACGTCCTAGCTTCCCCGTGCCCGCCGTGATCCCGCCGTGCCGCTGTGGTGAACACCATCACAGCGACCACAACGCATGCGCGTCACTCCGTACGTCCTTTCCCGTGAGGGAAAGGTGGCTCGCGGCAAAGCCGCGAGACGGAAAGGGCGGGGCCACAAGCTCGACCGATCGAAGATGTCGCCGCCAACGCCCTCTCAGTCGCGAGCTCTCGCTCGCGACAGCTCTCCCTCACGGGAGAGCACGTGACGGAGCCTCAAAACAAAATCGACGCTCCGTTGCCGGAGCGCCGATTTGAAATCGTAGCAAGGAAGCTAGCTTAAGCCGCCACAACGCCCGCGGGCTGTTGCGTCTGGCCGGCTTCCTGCGGATCGCGCAGCACGTAGCCGCGGCCCCAGACCGTCTCGATGTAGTGTTCGCCACCGGTGGCGGCCGCCAGCTTCTTCCTGAGCTTGCAGATGAACACGTCGATGATCTTCAATTCCGGCTCGTCCATGCCGCCATAGAGATGGTTGAGGAACATCTCTTTCGTCAGCGTCGTGCCTTTACGGAGCGAGAGCAGCTCCAGCATTTGGTATTCCTTGCCCGTCAGGTGGACGCGCTGGCCGGTGACTTCCACCGTCTTGGCGTCGAGATTGACGGTGATGTCGCCCGTTCTGATGACGGAATGAGCATGGCCCTTCGAGCGGCGGACGATGGCGTTGATGCGCGCGATCAGTTCGTCCTTGTTGAAGGGCTTGGTCATGTAGTCGTCGGCGCCGTAGCCGAGACCGCGGACCTTGGTGTCGATATCGGCGGTGCCCGAGAGGATCAGGATGGGGGTGTTCACCCGCGCCACTCTGAGCTGCTTCAGCACGTCATAGCCGTGCATGTCGGGCAGCGTCAGGTCGAGTACGATGATGTCGTAATCGTAGAGCTTGCCGAGGTCGATGCCTTCCTCGCCGAGGTCGGTCGAATAGATGTTGAAGCCTTCGGACTTCAGCATCAGTTCGATGCCCTGCGCCGTAGCGCTGTCGTCCTCGATCAAAAGAACTCGCATTGGCGCCCTCTCCACCTCGGGCGCAATGCGCGCGCAACCGAGGTTAATTTAACGGTTCCGACTCACCATTACCGAAGTGAATGAATGATCGGTAAACCGCGACCCCTAAGTGGCGAGAATAGAATCGCATTCGGGCACAGGATCAAGAGTCGAGCCGCACAATCGGACACAAGCGCTGGTATTCGACGGGGAGTATCTGATTCCGGTTTCGGAATCATCATTCGGCAGCAATCGTAAATCGCGGCTTAACCATAAGCCCGCATCTGTGTGTGCACGCAATGCCTTCGCATCTCTCCACGCTCGCTGCCGATATCGCAAACCTCGACCCGCGCCGCTTCGAAGGCCGCGTGACAGGATTGTCAGGCGCGCTCATCGAAGTCAGCGGGCCGGTGGAAGCGCTGGCGCTCGGCGCACGCGCCACCATTCACGGCGCCCTCACCAGCGGCGGCGAGATCGTCGGCTTTCGCGGCGAGCACGCGCTGCTCGCGCCTTACGCGTCGATCGAAGCCATCCGCCCCGGCGCCAAGGTCGTGCTCGAAGGTTCGGCGGCGATGGCGCGCCCGTCGCATGCCTGGCTTGGCCGTGTGATGGACTGCTTCGGCAATCCGGTGGACGGGCTGGGGCCGCTGCCGCAGGGAACCAAGCCACGCCTCGTGCGCGCGCCGCCGATCTCCGCGCACGACCGCGCGAGAGTGGGCGCGCGTTTGGATACGGGCGTCCGCGCCATCAACATGTTCACCGCGCTCTGCCGCGGCCAGCGCATGGGCATTTTCGCCGGCTCCGGCGTCGGCAAGTCGGTGCTGCTCTCGATGCTGGCGCGCGGCGCCGCCGCCGACGTCATCGTGCTGGGCCTCGTGGGCGAACGCGGCCGCGAGCTGAAAGAATTCCTGGAAGACACGCTGGGCGAAGAGGGGCTGCGCCGCTCCGTCGTCGTCGTTTCGACTTCGGACGAAAGCGCGGCCCGCCGCCGGCTCGCGCCGCACATGGCCTGCACCGTCGCCGAGCACTTCCGCGACGAGGGCCGCGACGTGCTGCTGCTCGTCGACTCCGTCACCCGCTTCGCTATGGCGCAGCGGGAAATTGGTTTGAGCGTAGGCGAGCCGCCGACGACAAAGGGCTACACGCCTTCGGTCTTCGCCGAACTGCCGAAGCTGCTGGAGCGCGCCGGCCCCGGCCACGAAAACGAGCGCGGCTCGATCACCGCGCTCTTCACCGTCCTCGTCGACGGCGACGATCACAACGAACCGATCGCCGACGCGGTGCGCGGCATCCTGGACGGCCACATCGTCATGGAGCGCGCCATCGCCGAACGCGGCCGCTATCCGGCGATCAACGTGCTGAAGAGCGTCTCGCGTCTGATGCCGATGTGCCACCAGCCGAACGAGAACCTGCTCGTCGGCCGCGCCCGCGCTGCGCTCAGTCTCTACGGCGAGATGGAAGAATTGATCCGGATCGGCGCTTATAAAGCCGGCGCGGATCCGGAAGTCGACGAAGCCATTCGCGTGCGGCCGGCGCTGGAAGCTTTCCTGACGCAGCAGCGCGATGACCAGACCAGCATCAAGGACGGCTTCGCCGGTCTGGCTGAGGCGCTCGCGTGAAATCGCTGAAGACGCTTCTCAAAGTGGCGCGCGCCGAACTCGAGCAGCTGCGCCGCGCTCTGGGCGATCAGTTGCAGCACCGCGCGCATGCGGAAGAGCGCCTGCGCATGCACGAACAGACGGTGCGCCACGAACAGGCGCTGGCGCTGCGCGACTATGAGAGCGCGCGCGCCTATGGCGGTTACGCCGCGCTGGCGCTCACGCAGCAACGATCGATCAACTCCGAGATCGGCGCAATTGACGCCGAGTGTGAGCGGCTGCGGGTGCTGATCACCGGAGCGCACGTCGAGGTGCGCAAGTTCGAACGCCTGCTCGAGTTGCAGGAGGAACGCGAGAAGGTCGCCGCCGAGAAGCGCGAGATGGATGAGCTGGACGAGATGGCCACGATCCGCGCGGGCCAGTCCTCCCGGCGCTAGGTCTCGCTTCGGGGCTCCAGGTGTGTGACCATGCGCGACGGGGAGGCGCGCATGTTCCGCTCAATCTTGGCCGCTGCATTGGTATTGTTTCTGCCGCTCGCAGCGGCGGCGCAAACGCCGCCGCCGAGTGAAGCCGAAGCGCCGCCGCCGCGCCTGCGCCAGCGCGACTATTCCGAAACGGCGATCACATCGCGCGCCGGCCTGGAATATCGCATCCTCGTCTCGGTCCCGCGCGGCCCCGCGCCTGACGGCGGCTTTCCGGTCTTCTACATTCTCGATGGCGACGCCTTCTTCAACACCGCTGTTGAGATAGCGCGCATGCGCGAATGGGGGAGGCTGCCGCCTTCAATCATCGTCGGCGTCGGCTATCCCAGCCGCGGCTTCTACGATGGCCCGCGCCGCAATATGGATTTCACGCCGCCGGCCTTTTCCGATCCGACCTTCGATCCCGCCGAGGTCGGCGGCGCCGAGCGCTTTCTGGCGTTTCTTACCGGCGAGCTGAAGCCGTGGGTGGCGTCACGCTATGCTGTCGATCCGCATCACCAGATTCTGTTCGGTCATTCTCTCGGCGGCCTCTTCACGCTGCACGCGCTCTACACGGCGCCGCAAAGTTTCAACGTCTATATCGCCGCCAGCCCCTCGATCCGTTTGTCGGACCGCCTCATCGTCAGAGAAGCGGCCGCCTTCGCGGCGCAACCGCAGGAGCAAAGCGACGCGGTGCGCGCGCTGATCACGGTGGGCGCCCTTGAATCAGGCCGCAACGAAGACCAGATCGACGATTACCGCCGCTGGTTCACCGCGCATCCGGAGGCCACGGGCGGCCAGGATGTCGAAGCGGCGCTACGCGAAATGTTTCCGGCCGAACATTTCGACAAGGTCGGCGAGACGCGTCGCTTGGCGCGGCGGCTTGAGCGGAGCGGCGTCGATGTGCAGTTCCTCGCATTTGAAGTCGACGAGCATCTGCCCGCGGGCGTGGACGCGCTGCTGCACGGCATCCCGTTCGCGCTGCGGCCCAGTCGACGCTAACTCAGTCATTCCAGACACGCGGAGCGTGATCTGGAGTTCAGGGCCACCTCGCAGGTCGTTACCCTGGATTCCAGATCGGCCTCCGGCCGTCTGGAATGACTGAAGTTCGATTGCCGACTGCCGCCTAGTTCGCGCTCAGCACTTCCACGATGCGGATGACGTCTTCGTAGGCTTGGCTCTGCGGGTGACGGATGGGCAGGGGCGTTTGCGCGCGGATCGAGTCGGGCACGCGCGGGTCGCGGGTGATGACGCCGGCGAATTTCGGCTTGAAGCCCAGGTATTCATTACAGGCGAGCGCGAACTGGTCGAACACCTTGCGGCCTTTGACCCGGTTCTCGGCCATGTTGACGATTACCCACGGCACCACTTGCGCGCCCTGCAGGCGCAAGAGCTTCACCATGGCGTAGGCGTCGGTGAGCGCGGTGGGCTCTTCCGTGGTCACCAGCACCAGGCGATCCGCCGCACGCGCGAAGCGCAGCACGTTGGGATCGATGCCGGCCGCGAGATCCAGAATGACCTTGTCGTAGTGCGGCGTGAGCCGCAGCAAACCGTTGGCGATGCGCGCCACTTCTTCGAGCTTCACTGCGCCCAGCGCACCCGAGCCCGAGTGCCCCGCGATCAGGTCGAAGCCGCCATTGCGTCCCGGTCCGCCCATCACGGGCGTCACCGCCGCGTCGAGTTCAAGAAAGCCGCGCACGACCGAGTGCACGTCGGCCACTGGCCGCACGCCCAGCTGCACGTCGACGTTCGCGAGGCCCAGATCGCAATCCACCAAAAGCGCCCGCTGTCCGGCGCGGCCGAAGGCGGTGGCGAGCATGGTCGAGAGCCAGGTCTTGCCGACGCCGCCCTTGCCCGAGGCGATCGCATAGACCGGCGCCGCGCGGGTGCGCGGGACGGGCGGCTGCGGCATGGCGGAAGCGCCTGACATGGTGGTGATATAGCGCTGACACTGATTGCGGAGCCGTTAGCGTCCGTGCGAAGTTTGGTGAAGAAGAGCTTAATGACGCGAATATCACGCGACGGTTTGCGACGAATGTGACCGGGGCGTTTACACTTGCCCCATCGCCTTGAGCCGCGCTTTCGCGTGCACTTCGGCTTGTGACAGCACCGCCGTCGCCGGGCGGAAGCGCTCGATCAGCGAGCGCACGAACGGGCGGATGGTGGGGGAGGTGAGCAGCACCGGCGTCTCGCCCATCTGCGCCGCGCGTTCGAAGGCGCCGCGCACGTCGGCGACGAAGTCGTGCAGCTTCGAGGGCGCCAGCGCCAGCTGACGGTGCTGGCCTTCGCCGATGAGCGCGTCCGCGAACGCCTGCTCCCACGCCGGCGAGAGCGTGATGATGGGCAGCGAGCCGTCCGGGTTGCGGTGCTGGTAGCAGATCTGGCGCGCGAGGCGGCCGCGCACGTGTTCGGTGATAAGCACCAGGTCGTGCATGGCCGGCGCGGCTTCGGCGATCGCTTCCACGATGGTGGTGAGATCGCGGATGGAGACGCGCTCTTTCAGCAGGTTCTGCATGATCCGCTGCACGCCCGACCAGGAGACGTGCGCTGGCGCGACATCGTCCAGGAGCGATTGCGTTTCCTTCGGCAGGTCCTTGATCAGCTTCTTGACCTCGGTGAAGGTCAAGAGCTCGGCCATGTGCTCCTTGATGATCTCGGTCAGGTGCGTCGCCAGCACGGTCGCCGGATCGACCACGGTGTAGCCGCGGAAACTCGCTTCTTCGCGCGCGCGTTCGTCGATCCACATGGCGTCGAGCCCGAATGCCGGCTCCTTGCAGGGCTCGCCCGGAATGGCGACGCCGGCGCCGGACGGGTCCATCGCCAGCAGGGCGCCGATCTTGAGCTTGCCTTCGCCCGCATCCATTTCGCGGACGCGGATCGCATAATGATCGGGCTTGAGCTGTACGTTATCGAGAATGCGCACACTCGGCATAATGAAGCCAAGGTCCTGTGCGAGCGTCTTGCGCAACGCCTTGATCTGATCGGTGAGCCGCCGCCCGGTGACGTCGTTGATCAGCGGCAAGAGCGAGAAGCCGAGTTCGATGCGGACATCGTCCATCGCCAGCGAAGAGGCCGGCGTCTCCTCAACCGGTGCGGCCGGCGGCGGTTCGGCTGCAGCGGCAGCCGCGGCGGCGCGGCCGGACTGGCGCAGGTTCCAGGCGAGCACGCCCGCGCCAAGCGAGAGCGTGAAGAACGGGATCATCGGCATCCCTGGCAGCAAACCGATGCCGGCGGCGCACGCAGACACCACGCCGAGCACGATCGGATAGGACGCCAGCTGCTTGGCGAGCGCCTTGTCGGCGCCGCCGTCGATGCCGGCCTTGGTAACGAGCAGGCCCGCGGCGACCGAGATGATGAGCGAGGGGATCTGCGTCACCAGGCCATCGCCGACGGTGAGCAGCGTGTAGGTCTTGCCGGCTTCCTCGAACGCCATGCCGTGGCTGACGACGCCGATAATGATGCCGCCGATAATGTTGATGAAGACGATGAGGAGCCCGGCGATGGCGTCGCCGCGCACGAATTTGGACGCGCCGTCCATGGCCCCGAAGAAGGCGCTTTCGTCTTCGAGCGATTTGCGGCGCTCGCGCGCTTGCGTTTCGTTGATCAGGCCGGCGGAGAGATCGGCGTCGATCGCCATCTGCTTGCCGGGCATGGCGTCCAAGGTGAAGCGGGCCGCGACTTCGGCGATGCGCGTCGAACCGCGGGTGATGACGACGAAGTTCACGATCACCAGAATCGCGAACACGATGACGCCGATCACGAACTCGCCGCCCATGACGAATTGCGCGAACGCGGCGATCACTTCGCCCGCGGCGTGCTCGCCGGACTGGCCGTTCGACAGGATGAGCCGCGTGGTCGCGATGTTGAGCGCGAGCCGCAACAACGTCGTCAGCAGCAGCACGGCGGGGAAAGCCGTGAACTCCAGCGGCTTCTTGATCAGCAGCGAGGTGACCAGCACCAGGATCGAGAAGGTGATCGAGATGGCGAGCAGGAAGTCGAGCAGGATCGGCGGCAGCGGCACCAGCATGATCGACAGGATGCCGAGCACGCCGGCCGCCAACGCGATCTCGCCGCGCATGACCATGCTGCGCAGATCGGCGAAGCCGAAAGCGGGACGTTGTGGCTGTGCGGCGTCGACCATTGCGCGTTAAGCCGCCTGTCCGGTCGGCGGCGGCGGCACCCGCACGCCGTCGTCGGAATAGAGCTTCAGCTTGTTGCGTAGCGTGCGGATGGAGATGCCGAGGATGTGGGCGGCATGCGTGCGGTTGCCGAGGCAATGCGTCAGCGTCTCAAGGATGAGATCCTGCTCCACTTCCGCCACGGTGCGTCCGACCAAGCCGCGTGCCGCGGCTTGCGCGGCTTCAATGGCGCTCTCGGTGGAATCGCGATGACCAACCGGCGCGCCGTCGGGCGCACGGATGGCGTCGGCGCCGATCTCTTCGCCGTTGGCGAGGAGGGTGGCGCGGTGCATCGCGTTTTCGAGCTCGCGCACGTTGCCCGGCCAGGCGTGCGCCAGAACCTGCACCGTCGCATCTTTCGACAGGCGCCGCGCCGGACGGTCGTTGGCGCGCGCGTACTTGTCGATGAAGTAGCGCGCCAAGGCTGCGAGATCGTCCTTGCGCTCCCGCAGCGGCGGAATGCGCAGGTTCACCACGTTCAGGCGGTAGAGCAGATCTTCGCGGAAATCGCCGGCGCGGACGAGGCTCATCAGGTCGCGGTTCGAGGTCGCCAGGATGCGGATGTTCACCGGCACGGGCTTGCCGCCGCCGACACGATCGATCACGCGCTCCTGGATCGCGCGCAGCAGCTTCGACTGTAGGCGCAAATCCATTTCCGAGATTTCGTCCAGCAGCAGCGTGCCGCCGTCGGCCTCCTCGAACTTGCCGATGCGGCGCGCGACCGCGCCGGTGAAGGCGCCTTTCTCGTGCCCGAACAATTCCGACTCGAGCAAATTCTCGGGGATCGCCGCGCAGTTCACGGCGATGAAGGGCTTGTCGGCGCGCTTCGACTTCTTGTGCACGTAGCGCGCCAGCACTTCTTTGCCGACGCCGCTTTCGCCGGTAATCAGGATTGAGGCGTCCGAGCCTGCGATCTGGTCGGCGAGCGTCACCACTTGCCTCATCGCCGGGTCTTCGGCGATCATCGGCCGTTCGTCGTCGCATACGGCGGCGAGCACCGCCGCGATCAGCTCCGGCTCGGGCGGCAGCGAGATGTATTCGCGCGCGCCGGCGCGGATGGCGCGCGCCGCGACCATCGGATCGACGCCGACGCCTGCGGCCACCACCGGCACGACAATGTGCTCGGCTTCGTTCGCGGCGATCAGCGCCGCGATATCGAGTTTCGCGTCGACCATGAGCAGGTCGGCGCCCTTGCCGTTGCGCAGCGCGGCCGTCGCCTGCTCGATCGTGTCGACCAGCGCGACCTTGGCGCCCAAATTCATGGCGATGCGCGTCGCGGCGGAGATCTGCCCTCCGAGCGTGCCGACGATCAACAGACGCATGTCACTTCTCCAAACAAATTCGTACCGGCATTCGCCTGCGCTCAGGCGTCGCCGTCTTTGATGATTTCCGTCATGGTGACGCCCAGCCGTTCGTCGACGACCACGACTTCGCCGCGCGCGACCAGACGGTTGTTGACGTAGATGTCGATGGCCTCGCCGACCTTGCGGTCGAGTTCGATGACCGAGCCCCGTTGCAGGCGGAGCAGGGAGGCGACCTCGATGTTGGACGCGCCCAGCACCGCCTGGATGTTCACCGGCACGTCGTAGACGGCGGCGAGGTCGGCGGCGCTGTGCTCCAGCATGGGGCCGCTGGCCGCCTCGGGCGGCGTGGCCTCGAATTCGTCGAGTTTGAGATCAGAGCTCATAGCGTCCTCATGCTGGGCTTGCCTTCGCCGTTTCGAGCGCGGCGTCGATCAGAGCGTTGATGCGTTGCGCGGTTTCTTCGGGGTCCAGCGCGATCGCCCCTTCCGCCCAATCGATCGAAACGGCGCCGTTGCGCATGCCGGGCTCGGCGCGCACCAGCACGGCGCCGGCGTATGCATGCGTGGCCGTCATGTCGTCGATGCGCTGCTTCAGCTTCTCGGCGCCTTCCGGCGAAAGCTTGACCACCAGGCGCGGCTGCTTCCTGAGCGAATCCATCGCCGCCTCGATCGCCGCCGCGGCGCGCTCATGTCCGAAGGCGTCGAGCGCTTCACCGGCGATCTTGCGCGCAGCGGCGAGTGCGATGTGCGCCGCTTCCTCGCGCATGGCGCGGCTTTCGGCGTCCAGACGCGTCAGCACCGCGGAAGCGGCGTCCGCCAGCGCCTGCAGCGCGCCAGCGGCGTCGCGTTCGGCCTGGGCGGTGGCGTCGAGCTTGCCGCGCTGATAGGCGGTCGAGCGCTCGCTTTCGACTTCTTCCGGGGTGAACTTCTTCGGTCCGTCGCGCACGATTGCACCGTCGGGCGAGAACTCGGTGTCGAAGGCGAACTTGCGGATCGTAGCCATCAGTAAATGAGCTCGTCTTCTGATTTGCCGTCCGAGAGCACGATCTCGCCGCGCGCCGACAATTCCTTCGCCATCGCCACCATGCGCGTCTGCGCCGCGTCGACGTCCTTCAAGCGCACGGGGCCCATCGCGGCCATGTCTTCCTTCAGCAGCTTGCCGCCGCGCTCGGACATGTTGGAGAGAAAGAGCTGCCGCAACGAGTCGGATGCGCCCTTGAGGGCCAGCGCCAGATCACCTTTGTCGACAGAGCGGAGCAGGGTCTGCACGCCGCCGGCATCGAGTTTGCCGAGGTCTTCAAACACGAACATCAGCGCGCGAATGCGGTCGGCGCTGTCGCGGCTTTTCTCTTCCATGCTGGTGAGAAACCGGGCTTCGGTCTGGCGGTCGAAGTTGTTGAAGATTTCCGCCATCATCTCGTGGCTGTCGCGCTTGGAGGTGCGCGCCAGGTTGGACATGAACTCGGTACGAAGCGTGGTCTCGATCTTTTCTAGAATTTCGCGCTGCACCGGCTCCATCGCCAGCATGCGCAGCACGCACTCGGCGGCGAAATCCTCGGGGAGTTCTCCCAGCACCTTGGCGGCGTGATCGGGCCGGACCTTCGCCAGCACCACAGCCACCGTTTGCGGATACTCGTTGCGCAGATAGCTGGCGAACACCGCTTCGTTCACATTGGCGAGCTTGTCCCAGATGTTGCGCCCCGCCGGCCCGCGGATTTCCTCCATCAGGGCGTCGACTTTTTCCTTCGGCAGCAGATTCATCAGCATCCGCTGCGTCTGCTCGACCGAGCCCATCAGCGCGCCGGCGCCGGACAGTTTGGTGACGAACTCGACGACGACCGCTTCGACGACGGGGGCGGGGACCATGCCGAGCGACGACATGGCCTGCGAGACTTCCTTCACTTCGTCTTCGTCGAGATGCTCCCAAAGCTTCTTTCCATCCTCACCAAGCGACAGCAGCACGATGGCTGCCTTCTCCGCGCCGGAATAGCGGGCGAGATCTATCTTCACCGGGGCGGGCGCGGGCGCATCCGCTGCGCCGGAATCGTTCTTCGAGGGTTTGGCGAGTGCGTTCATGAGGGTTACATCGCGTTGTTCAGCCAGCCACGGATGATCTGAACCGACTCATCCGGGTGCTGTTCGACCACTTCGGCGACTTTCTTGACCGACGACGCACGGACGCGGCCTTGAATCTGAGCGATGTCGATGCCGGGTTCGTCCTCCGGCGGCGGCAGGGCGGCCGCGGCGCCGGATCCGCTCGGCCCTGCAAGCATCGGCACGCCGCCCGGCGCTGCCGCGTTGGCGCTGCCGCCACGGATGAGCCCCATGATCAGCGGACGCAGCACGAAGAACACGAACGCCAGCGCCGCGATCAGCGAGGCGACGATCTCGATGACGCGCATCACGTCGAGGCCGCCCATGAAATCGAACATGCCGGGCGCGGGCGCCGCCGCGGGCACGGCGCCGGCGGCGAACCGCACGTTGACGACGTCGACTCGGTCGCCGCGCTGTTCGTTGAAGCCGACCGCCGAGCGCACCAGCGCCGTCAGCCGCTGCATCTCTTCTTCCGAACGGGGACTATACTGACCCGGTTGCCCGTTCTGCCCCGCGGCCGTCGTGCCGTCGACCGCGACCGCGACCGAAAGCCTGCGCACGCGTCCGCCCTCTGTCAGTTCCGTGCGCGTCGTTCTGGAGATTTCGTAGTTCACCGTTTCCGAGCTGGTGCTGTCGCTGTCGGTCGATCCCGAGCTTGAGCCGCCGCCCGAGGTGGCGTCGGGGACGTTGACGCCGGCGGTCGCCCCCTGCGCGCGGTCGGCGCTTTGCGACGTGCCTTCGCTCGTCTGCGTCGAGCGCACCACGCGGCCTTCCGGATCGAAGCGTTCGGAGGTTTCGCTGACCCGGCTGAAATCCATCTCGGCATTGACCTGCACGCGTGCGTGCCCAGGGCCGACCACGCCTTCGACGATGTCGGTGACGGTTTGGCGGATGCGCTCTTCGGTGGCCGCCTGGCGCGCGTCGATGCCCTCGGCGATCGCGCCTTCCTCGTCCTGCGCCGCCGCGAGCAGGCGGCCGGTCTCATCGAGGATGGTGACGCGGTTGGTGGTGAGGCCGGGCGTCGCCGAGGCCACCAGATTGCGGATGGCGCGGACTTGGCCTGGCGTCAGCGCATCGCGGCGAAGCTGCAGCACGATCGAGGCGGACGGCTGCTCGGTCTCGCGCGAAAAGAGCTGACGTTCCGGCAGCACCAGGTGCACGCGCGCCGAGGAGATGCCGTCGAGCGAAGCGATGGTGCGCGCCAGCTCGCCCTCGAGCGCGCGCAGGCGGTTGATGTTCTGCTGGAACTGCGTCTGGCCCAGCGCATCCGGCTGATCGAAAATCTCGTAGCCGACCGAGCCGCGCGAGGGCAGGCCATCGGCGGCCAGCATCATGCGCGCTTCCATCACGCGCGAGCGCGCCACGAAGATCGAAGAGCCGTCGCCGCGCAACTCGTAGGGGATGTCGGCCTGTTCCAGGCGCTGCGTGATCTGGCCGGCCTCGCGCATGTCGACGCCGGAGAAGAGCAGCGACTTCTCCTCAGCGCCCATGCGGAAGACGAGCGTGAAGAGGAGGGCGGCCGCCACCGCAGCGATGCCCAGCGCCGCGAACAGACGGGTCGGTCCTGCTTTCAGAATAAAGTCGAACAAGCGCCAGCCTCTGCCCGCGCGCGATCACGCCCAAACCGCTGGGCAAATCTCGCCGGTCGGCAGAAATTTCCTGGTTCGGCCTAAAGGAAGGTTAAGGCGGCTGGTCCGGCGGGCTTTTGCGTCAGGGTTCGTTTCGACGGAAACCGCCGCCCAGACGCGCGAAAGCCCCCGCGTCGCCGCGAGGGCTTTGAAACCGTTTCGCCAGTGAACCGCCGCGCTGCGACGGTTCCGGGATCAGACGTCGGCCAACCGATAGTGCTGGATGCGGGTCGTGCGCAGGCCGGGGAGGCCGTGCTTCTCGATCGACTTACGCCAGCCATCGAATTCTTCTTCCGAAAGACCGTAGCGCGCGCACGCTTCTTCAAGCGTGAGCAGGCCGCCGCGCACGGCGGCGACGACTTCGGCCTTGCGCCGGATGACCCAGCGGGTCGTGCCCGCCGGCGGCAGATCGTCCAAAGTGAGGGGATTCCCGTCGGGACCCATCACCACCCCATCATAGCGGCGTTGCTTCTGCATATCGCCTTCTCCTCATTCTTGAGGATGGACAGTACGCCATATCGCTGAAGAAATGACTAAGCCGCACGACAAATCACGGCGCGCGTTTGTACCGGATTAGAACATGCGTTCCTTACTCATTTCTTGCCGCGCTCACTTTTCCTAACGCTTGATCTGAAGCAGTTCCTCCAGCATTTGGTCGGCGGTGGTGATGATGCGCGAGGAAGCGGAGTAGGCGCGTTGCGTGGTGATGAGGTTGGTGAACTCGGCGGCCAAGTCGACATTCGAAGCTTCGAGCGCACCCGAAACGATGCGGCCTGCGCCGCCCGCGTTTGAGGCGTTGATATTATAAAGTCCGGACTCGAGCGTGGTGCGGAAAGCGCCGCCCTGGTCCGCCTTCAGACCGTTCGGGTTGAGGAACGTCGCCAGCGGAATCTGGTAGAGCGCGCGGGCGCGGCCGTTGGAGAATTGCGCCGTCAGCATGCCGTCGCCTTCGAGCACGAGGCCCACAAGGTCGCCCGGCGGCACGCCGTCCGCCGTCACCGAGGTGACGCCGTACGTATTCGCGAACTGCGTCATGCCGGTGTTGAGATCGAGCGTCACCGGTTGTGCCGCCGCGCCGGTAGAGCTGGCCCACGGAATGGTGAAGGCGCTGGCGATGGTGCCGCTGACGCCGGCGACGGTGCCGTCCGTGTTGAAGGTGAGGGTGCCCGAGGCGAGCAGGCCGCCATTGGCGCCGCCGCCGGTGATGTTGGTGTTCGGGCGCGCATAGGCCTCGACCTGCCAGGTGTTGGGGGCGGTCTTCAGGAAGCCGAAGGCGATCGAGCGCGGTTCGCCCAGGCTGTCATAGACTTCGAGCGAGCTTTCGAAGTGCGGCGTAACCGTGCCCGTCGCCATGTCGCCCGGATCGTAAACGCCTTGGGCGCCGGCATAGGACGTCTGGCCGGATGTCAGGTTGGCGTTGATGCCGATGTTCTCGGTCGGCTCGGCCAGGCCGCCGACGCCGGAGATGTTCACCGGCTCGATCGCCGATAGCGAGGTCGGGGAGGAGACGACGCTGCCGTCGCTGTTCACCGGCCAGCCCTGCAGGAAGAGACCCTGCGCGTTGACCATGTAGCCTTGCGCGTCGATCGTGAACGAGCCGGCGCGCGTGAACAGCACCGAGCCGCCGTTCGAGAGCTGCTGGTTGTTGGTCGACACGATGAAGAAGCCGTCGCCGGAGATGGCGAGGTCGGTGGTCGAGCGCGATTGTTCGAGCGACCCCTGCAGCGAAATCTGCTGGCGGGTCAGCGGCAGCACGCCGCCGGCGTTGTAGGTCGTGGCCGAGTTCTGTGCGTTGACGAGCGCGGAGAAGTCGACGCCGGAGCGCTTGTAGCCGACGGTGTTCACATTGGCGATGTTGTCGGAAATCACGGCGAGAGCGGAAGAGTTGGCCGTGAGGCCAGACACGCCCGCGCGCAGTGCGGTATAGATAGACATAGTCCCAGCTCCATGGCCGCGTGCGTCCCCACGCCAGCGGCGGTGATTAGTGTTTCAGCGATGGAGCGCTTCTGCGCGTAGGCGCGCCGGCGTTCAGCCGGCGCGTGTCTTTGTCGTCAGCCGTTGTCGAGCACCGAACGGATCTTATCGAGCCCGCGCTGGCCGGACGGCGTGATGACGACGGGCGTCGTCCCAGAGAAGTCGACGCCCATGATGCGTTCGCGAACCGTGACCGTGGAGGCGATATCCTCGCCTTCGGCGTTGGTCGCATTGATGGAGACGGTGTAGACGCCGTCGGGCGCGGTCGTGCCGTCCGCCTTCTTGCCGTCCCAGGTGAAGAGGTGTTCGCCTTCGGTGCGCGGTTGCGTCGTCGTCTCATAGACGACTCGGCCGCTGCGGTCCTTGACTTGAATGGTGAGCGCGTTGGCGGAGCCTTCGAGATTGTAGGCCCAGTTCGCTTCGCCCCCTGCAAGGTAGGTTTCGTTCGCTTCGATGATGGCGTCCTTGCCGAGATAGGAGAGGGCGGCGCCGGCGCTCGCAGCCTGGTATTGGCCGACCAGGCCTTCCAGCTGCTCGTTGGTGCGGATCTGCTGTTCGACCTGGCTGAACTGCACGAGCTGTTGCGTGAACTGTGTGGAGTCCATCGGTGCGAGCGGATCCTGGTTCTGAAGCTGTGCGGTCAGCAGCACCAGGAAGGTGTCGTAATTGTCCGAAAGACTTGTGCGCGAGGCGGCGGCCTGGCTTTGCGTCGTATCTGCGCCGATGGACCCGATGGTCATGCTTCAGCTCCTCACGCCATCACATCGATGCGCACGCCGCGCCAGCTTTCGAGCCCGAGCGGCCGTGCGGCGGGGGCGGGCGCCGGGTCGTCGGTTTGCGCCGCCGCCTGGCGTGCATTGCGGCCGCCGCCGTCGCCTTCATCGGCCGAACGCTGACCCGACTGGTTGAGATCGAAGGAAAGCCCGTTCTCAGCCAGATCGAGCCCGGCCGATTGCAGCGACGCCTCCAGATCGCGGGCGTGCCGCATCAGATCGGACAACGCTTGCGGCGAATCCGCCGCGATCACGGCGGTCACCTTGTGGTCACGCGACACTTCCATCCGCACGTCGATGCGGCCGAGTTCCGGCGGATCGAGACGGAGTTCGAAACTGGTGGCGCCGCCATTGAAACGCCGCACGATTTCGCGCGCCACCTGCGTCGATGCGGGCGCGATCCGCTGGGCGGCGTGTTCGGCGGTGACCTGTGAAGAGGGAAGCGGCGCCGGCGCCACGGCGGCCGCGCTTTGCGGCGCCGCGTGTTGCGCGGGCGCAGCGATCTTGATCTCGGTGTTCTTTTCGCCGGTATTTGCCGCCTTGGCGCCGTCGCGCAGCGCTGCAAGCGCTTGCTGCAGCGGTGTGGCGTTTTTCTGGGCGTCCGTCTGCGCGGGCGCCTCTGGCGTGCGTGCTTCCGGTTGCGGCGGCTGCGCGCGCGGTGTGCGGGGCGCGTCGAGTTTGACGGCGACGTCCGGCGCCGCGCGTTGGACTTCCGGGTCCGTCGCCGCCTGAACCGGCGCGGCCGCCGTCTCGGCAGGCGCTTGCAGGTGTTGAACGGCTTGCAGTTGCGCTTCGCCCTGTGCGGCGCTCTGCGTCTGCTGCGTTGAAGTCTTGGCCGCGTTCTTCGCTTTCAGCAGCGGATACGCGGCCAGAGGCGCGATCTCAGCGCCTTGTTCGGCGGCGTCTTGTTGTGCTTGCCCTGCGACGCCGCTCAAGGGCGCCGCTTGCGGCGCGGATTCGAGATCGCCTTGCAGCGGCGCCTGAACCGGCGCGGTGGTGTCCGGCGTTTGCGCGGGCTTTGCGTCTTCAGCAGGCGCGGCTTTGAGTTGCGCAATGAGCTGCGCCATCAGCGGCGGCGCGGGCGGCGTTTCCGGTTGCGGAATTGTGGGCGGGGCCGCGGCTTCAACCGCCTCGTCCTGCTGCTCCTGTTCATCGTCGGCGCGCCGCGGACGCTCGGCTGCGGGCCTTTCGGCGCGTGGCCGCTCCGCTGCTGCGGTGTCGTCGCCGGACTCCAAGTGCTCCGCGAAGGAGGGACCGTCGTCACGCTCAGGCGCGCTCGCCCGCTCAGTGCGCGGCGGCTGGACAACGTCTGCAATGGCGGTGGCGGCGAAGCCCATACGTCCCCCAGGTCCGGCGCGCGCTTGTCCACGCACCGGTCGCCGAACATCAGCAAGCGCCGGGCCACGGCGCTAACCATAGAAATCATAATTAAATCAGCGATATAGGCTTGCGACGCCGGGACGTAAGCCTCGCCTGTCCGGCAAAAACTGCCGCGCGCCCGGCAGTTCTGGCCGGGCCCTCGGGCGTGGCGCGGGGCTTGCGATGCTTAACGCCGAACGCTGCCTCCGCGGCTCCCGCCTGCGGTCGCACAGAGCGGAGAAATACGTGCGTTTTCATGCGCATAGACGCAATTGTGCGACGCCTCACGCGTACGCGCGCGCCCGGCAATATCAGCCGGGCGCCGGGCGCTTTTTGCCGGGTGACACCCCATGAGCATCAACTCCGTTCTGCTCACCGGCCTGTCGGCGATGCGCGCGAGCCAGCAGGGCCTGGCGACCACGTCGCAGAACATCGCCAACGCCAACACGCCCGGTTACGTGCGCACCGAGGTCAATCTGGCGCCGCGAACGCAATATGGTGCGAGCGGCGGCGTCGAGGTGTCCTCGATCAAGCGCGCCGCCGACCGGTTTCTCGCCACTGCGAGCTATCTGGCGCAAGGGGCCGCCGGCGCATCCGCCGCGCGCTACGACATTCTGGCGCGCGCGCAGTCGACCTTCGGCAATCCCAATAGCGACAGCTCGGTGTTCGCGACGCTGGATTCGTTCTGGTCGTCGCTGACCGAAATCAGCGCCGACCCGGCCTCCTCGCTGCGCCGCGACGAAGCGGTAAGCACGCTGCAGGCGATGTTCGCCCAGGTGCACCAGATCGGGCAGGACTTGCAGGGCCTGATCGCGGAATCCGATCAGCGCATCGGCGACGCGGTGAGCGAGGCGCAAAGTCTGGTCAACCAGATCGCTCAAATGAACGACGAGATCAGGCTGACCAAGCGCACCGGCGCGGACGCCAGCGCCGCTGAAAACGCCCAGTCGGCGCTCATCGATCAACTGTCGGCGATCATGGACGTGCAGGTGACGCCGCTGGACGAGGGCGGCGTGCATGTGCGCACCAATGGCGGCGCGCTGCTCGTCGGCGTGGGCGCCGCCACTCTCTCGTACACGCCGAACACTGCCGCCTTCGCCACGCACGGCGTCATCACGATCAACTCAGGCGGCGTGCAGACCAATCTCGAACAATCTCTGTCCGGAGGCCAAATTGCGGGCCTGCTCCAGGTGCGCGACGCCGATCTCGGCGGCCTTGCCGATGCGCTGGGCGGTTTCTCGGCCGCGCTCGCCGACGCGTTGAACGAGGTGCACAACGAAAACGCGTCCTCGCCTGCAGTGTCGCGCATGGAAGGGCGCCAGACGGGCCTGCTCGGCACGGATGCGCTGGGTTTCACCGGCGGCGCCACGATTGGGGTGACCGACGCCAACGGCGTTTTGCGCAACCGCCTCAGCATCGATTTCGACGCGCAGACCATCACGGGCGAGGCGCCCGCGACGAGCTACAGTTTCGCCGGCGGCACGGTCGCCGACTTCACCACCGCCCTGAACACCGCGCTCGCCGCCGGCACGCCCGCAGGCACGGCCACATTCAGCGGCGGCGTGCTGACGCTGAACGAGGGCTCCAGCGGCGGTCTCGTCATCCAGCAGGACGCCGCCGATCCCAGCGACCGCGCCGGGCGCGGGTTCTCGCACTTCTTCGGTCTGAATGATCTCGTCTCCAGTTCGAACCCGCTGTTTTTCGAAAGCGGCGTGCAGGCGAGCGATGCGCACGGCTTCGCCGCAGGCGGCCAACTCACCTACGCCATCAAGGATTCGGCCGGCCGTCAGATCGCCACGCGCACCGTGACGATCGGCGGTCCGCTCGCCGCGCCCGGCTCGACCTGGCAGGACCTTATCGACGAACTCAACACGCCGGTCAGCGGCGTCGGTGAGTACGGTCAATTCGCGATGGATCCGGCCACGGGCCAGGTGACATTCGCGGCCGGTCCGACTTTCCAGGTCGACCTCATCGGCGACTCCACCGCACGCGGTTCGACCGGAGTGTCCTTCACGTCGATGAACGGGCTTTCGCCGTCGGCGCAAGCGGGCCGCGCGCTCGATATCGACGTCAACACGCTCGTCGCCAACGATCCGACCCGGCTCGCCGTAGGGCGCCCTGATCTCACCGGCGCCATCGGCCAGCGGGTGATCGAAGAAGGCGACAATCGCGGCGCCTATGCGCTCGTCAGTGCGCGGGACGCCGCGCGCACCTTCGCTGCGGCCGGCGTCATGTCGAGCCAGACGACCAGTCTCGGCATCTACGCAGCGCGGCTGGGCGGTGAAGCGGGCCGGCTCGCCAACGACGCCAAGCGCGGCGCCGATGGGGCGGCGGCGGTCGCCACCGCCGCCAACGACCGCCGCGCCCAACTTGAGGGCGTCAGCATCGACGACGAACTCTTAAAGATGACGACGTATCAGAACGCCTACGCCGCCGCGGCCCGGGTCATCCAGGCCGCAACCGACATGCTCGATATTCTCATGAGCATTGGCTACCGCTGATAGGAGAGAGCCGCCATGGCCGGCGCGCTGACATTACGGTTCTCGACGCAGGCGCAGCTGGATATTCGCCGCATGACGCGCGACCTGTCCGACCTGCAGGCGCAGGTGGCGTCCGGCGCCAAGGCGAAGGACCTGCAGGGCTTCGGCGGCGCCGCCGGCCAGCTCTTGAACGCGCAATCGCTGAAGTCGACGGCGGACGCGCACATCTCCGTCATCACCCAGCTGGAAGCGCGCTTCGGCGTGCAGGCTTCGGCGCAGTCGCAAGTCGCCAACGCGGCGGGCTTGCTGGCGCAAACCATCCGCGACGCCATCAGCGCCAATGACGGGCGTGGCATCGCGGTCGATTTGCCGATGTCGTTCTCGTCGATCGTCTCGGCGCTGAACGAAACCTGGAACGGCCAGCCGCTGTTTGCGGGCGAGCGTCAATCCGGGTCGCCGGTGAAGATCAACTCCCTCGACGAGTTGATGGCCGCGGCCGGGCCGGATGACGTCTTCGACGAGTCGACGCGCTATCAAACCATTGATCTCGGTTCCGGCGTGCCGATCAAGCTCGCCGACAAGGCGTCCGACATGGCGCAGCCGCTGTTCGATACGATCAAGCAGCTGAAGTCGCTGCTCGACGGCAGCGGCGGCACGATCGGCGCGCCGATCAGCACCACCCAAACCGACACGCTCACCGTTATCGCCGAACAGCTCGAGCGCGAAGCCAACGACTTCACCAGCGCCGAAGGCCGCACCGGCCAGCTGCAGACCCGCTTTTCGGCCGAGCGCGTTCGGCTGCAGGACCGCTCGAACCTGCTGCTGAAGGAAATCGGCGATCAGGCCGACGCCGACATCGCGGAAATCTCAGTGCAGATCAATTCGCTGCTGGTGCAGTACCAGGCGTCGGCAAAGGTGTTCGCAGACCTTTCGCAGCTGAGCTTGCTCGACTATCTCTAACGGCGCCTCTTCACTTTCCGCGCCCGCGCGCTAGGTTTGGCCGCGGGGGGAGTGATGGCTGACGTCTTTATCTCGTACAAGAGAGAGGAGCGGGAAAAGGTCCTGCTCATTGCGGACCGTCTGCGCGCCTATGGCTTGGATGTTTGGTTCGACGCGCGTCTGACGACGGGGCACCACTTCGACCAGGAGATTGACCAGCACGTCCGCACCGCAAAGTGCGTCCTGGTATGCTGGTCGAGTGCTGCGCTGACGAGTGAATGGGTGCGCGCGGAGGCTGCAATTGGGCGCGAGCGCGGTGTCATCGTGCCTTTGATGATCGAGCCCTGCACGCTCCCTGTTCCATTCAACACCATGCAGACAGAGGATTTGAGCCGTTGGGCTGGAGAGGGCGATCATGAGGGCTGGACACGTGTGATCGAACGGGTCGGCCAATTGGTGAAGCGCAAAGATCTGGTCGCCGCGGAGCAGGCGCGGGGTGCGCAGGAGCTGGAAACGAAACGCATACAGGCGATGCTCGATGCGCAACGCCGCGAGGAAGAGCAAGCGCGCCGCAGCGCTGACGCGGCCGCGGCCGAAACGGCGCGGCTGGAGGCAGAGCTGAGGTCGCGCGGAGTTGCGGCGGTCGCCGGCGCGCCGACAGGCGCTCGCGCAGGCGGGCGCAGCAAGCCGCCCAAGCGCCAAAAGGAGAAGACACCGAGTGCGCCAGGCCCAAAAGGTCGCGGATTGGTCCTGCGCGTCGTCGGCGCTCTGGTGCTGGCTGCCGTAATCGGCGGCGGGGGTTGGGGTGGCGGCTATTACTTTGGCCACGACGACGGTGAAGACGAAGGGCGCTTCTACGGGCGTAACGATCAGCGCCGATCCATTCGCCAGAGTGCTGTCGCGGCCATTGCCGGTGATTGGTGCAAGGTGGATGGACCGTGGGCTGACGTCGCTATTCGCGACGCCGGTACTGGCTTTGAATACCGGCAGCGAACATCCAGCGCGTGGACACCCGTCCCTTCACACAGCATCTTTGACAAGGGGATCAGCTTTGAGCTGAATGGCGCCTCTGTCATCTTCGTCCGCCGCGGCGACTATCTGACTTGGCACTATGGTGGTGGTCAGACGAGGTATGCCGCCTGCGCCGAGGGCCGGCGTTTCAGTCATCGCGTCGGGGCGCAAGAGGCCGCTGTCGATGCGGCCACCCCTTGAGAGCATAGCCGACCCTTCCTATTCTCCCGCCTTTCGCTCTGGGCCTTGACCCCAGGGGGAGGAAGAAATGACCGAGCTTCTAGCGGCCCCGCCCGATCAACTCGTCGACGCGCGCGCTTTGAATTCCCTGGGCTTCGCCAAGCCGCCCGCGCAAACGCGCGTGGTCGCGGCCATGTCGGGCGGGGTGGATTCGTCCGTCGTCGCGGTGATGCTGAAGCGCGAGGGATATGACGTCGTCGGGGTGACGCTGCAGCTCTACGATCATGGCGCGGCGATCAACAAGCCGGGCGCATGCTGCGCGGGACAGGACATCCACGATGCGCGTCGCGTCGCCGACGCCAGCGGCTTCCCGCATTACGTGCTGGATTACGAGAGCCGTTTCCGCGAGTCGGTGATGGAGGATTTCGCCGACACCTATCTCGCGGGCGCGACGCCGATCCCGTGCGTGCGGTGCAATCAATCGGTGAAGTTCAGGGATTTGAAGCGCGTCGCCGAGGATCTGGGCGCGGATTGCCTGGCTACCGGCCATTACGTGCAGCGCATCGCGGGTTGCGCCGGCCCCGAACTCCACCGCGCCGCCGATGCGAGCCGCGATCAAACCTACTTCCTGTTCGCCACCACGCGCGAGCAGCTCGACTATCTGCGCTTTCCGCTGGGTGGCATGCCCAAGAGCAAGGTGCGCGAACTGGCGGCTGAGCTGGGTCTCCGGGTGGCGGAAAAACCCGACAGCCAAGACATCTGTTTCGTGCCCAGCGGCAAGTATCAAAGCGTGGTCGAGAAGCTTCGCCCCGGCGCCGTCGAACCGGGCCAGATCGTGCATATCGACGGCCGCGTCATGGGCAAGCACGACGGCGTCATCAATTTCACCGTCGGCCAACGCCGCGGCCTGGGTGTCTCCACCGGCGAGCCGCTCTTCGTGGTCAGGCTCGACGCCGCCAACAAGCGCGTCATCGTCGGCCCGCGCGAGGCGCTGGGCGTGTCGCGCATCGCGCTCAAAGAGGTGAACTGGATCGGCGAAGGCGACGCGCCGACGGATGGGCGCGAAGTGCTCGTGCGTGTGCGCTCGACGCGCCCGCCAGTGCCGGGAAGACTTGCGCTTGGATCGCCTGCGCGCGCGCCGGCATCCAGCGGCAGAGCTACGCTCATCTCGACCGTGCCTCGCTCCGACAATGCCGGCATGGCGCCGGCGGTCCAAGTCTCCGTCGAACTGGAAACACCGGAGGAAGGCGTAGCGCCGGGGCAAGCCGCGGTGTTCTATGACCCAACAACCACCCGCGTTCTGGGCGGCGGCTGGATCACGGCGACGGAGCGTCCTGGTGAGTGAGTCCGAAGATGTTGCGCAGAAGATGTTTCCCCCGCCGCGCCGGCGCACCGCGCCGCGTGTGGCCGAACCGCTGCGCGCCGTTGATGTGACGGCGGTGGCCGGGCCACAGGGCCGCATCGCCGCGTGGCGATTGGGCGAGGGGCCAGCGGTGCTGCTTGTGCACGGCTGGGAGGACGACAATGCGCTTTGGACGCGCACGATCGACGCTTTGGTCGCGCGCGGTCACGCCGTCATTGCGTTCGATAATCCCGCGCATGGCCTCTCCGACGGCGAGCGCGGGCACGCGCCGGAAGTGGCGGATGCGATCTTTGCGGTGGCGGAGACCCTCGGACCGATCAAGGCGATCGTCGCTCATTCGGTGGGGTGCTGGGGCGCGGCGCTCGCCATCAACGAGGGCCTGGCCGCGGCACGTTTCGTCCTGATCGCGCCACCCTCCGGCGAAGCGGAGGAGCGCTGGCGGCGCGCCGCCGCACGGATGGGCATGAGCGAGGACGAACTCATGGCCGCCGTAGGCCGCATGAAGGAACGTCTCGCCGCACAGGGCCGCGACACGCTCGACGCGACCGCGCCAAAGCTCAAACTGCCGATGCTCTTCGTGCATTCGCGGATCGACGACCGCTGTCCGTTCGATGGCGCCGAAGCAATGGCCGCAGCCTGCAAAGATGCGCGCTTCTACCCGTTGGAAGAAGCCGACCACCGCGGCACGGCGCAAGATGCCGAGGCAATCGCCGCGATCATATATTTTCTGGAATCATGAGCGTCGCTAGGGGCGCAAATTCCAGGTGAACGTGCCGAAATTGTTTGCTTCGACCTCCTGGAAGCCCACCAGCCGCTGATCACTGCGGCATGTCTCGCCGCTCGCCGGGATGTAGTCGTGATAGGGGCCGGGGTTGGTCACGCAGTGCTGGTTGTGGCCGCCCCAGGTTGCGCTCTGATCGTCGACCTGCTCGGCGAACGCGTAGAACACCAGATTGTCGGTGTCGGCGACGTACTGGCACGCGCCGTTGTTCACGCGCCACCAGCCCTGGCTGTGCCACTGGCCGTTGCGCTGGTAGATGACCGCCGTGAAGGCGTCGTAGCCGCTGTAATTGCAGAAGCTCACTGCGAGGTTGTTCGACTGCGCCTGCGCCGGCGCGGCGGTCGTAAGCCCCACGCCGATGATCGCCAGCAACGCCAAGAATAAGCGCTTCATGGAAGAAATCCCCGTATCCCGTCCGCCGCGGGGGAAGCTTATCTTACCGGCGCCCAACGTCAACGCACTGCGATTTCGTCGCGGCTTTCGGCAGGCCGCAGCCGCGGTTCCGCGCGCTCCGCTATATGCGCGATGGTTCGAAGGGCCGGCGCGCGCCGCGCTGGACCGCGCTTGACGGATGGGCCTGCATTATTTGTACATGCGGCAACCAGAAAGAGCCTATGGCCCACGATCACGCCGCCATCGCCAAGGAACTGCTGAAGCTGTCGGGCCTCGAAGCCGTGCAGGGGCTGATCGAGGGCCGTTTTCCACCGCCTTCGATCACCACCACGTTGGGCTATCGCCTGGTTGAAGCCGAGGAGGGGCGCGCGGTGTTCGTGGGCGAGCCGTCGGACCGGATCATGAACCCGCTGGGCGTCGTCCATGGCGGTTGGGCGCTGACGCTGATCGACAGCGCAACCGGCGTCGCGGCCCACACCACACTGGCTGCCGGCGTCGGCTACACGACCGTCGAAACCAAGGTGAACTTCGTGCGCGCGATTTCGCCGGCGACGGGCGAAGTGCGCGCGGAAGGAAAGGTGGTGGCGCGCGGACGCACGATCATAACGGCGGAGGCCAAGCTTACCGATTCACGCGGCAAGCTGTTGGCGCACGGGTCGTCGACGCTTATGGTGCTGCGACAGGAGAGATCTGAATGAGTGCGAAAGAGGACGTGGTCATCGTCGGCATGGCCCGCACGCCGATGGGCGGATTGTTGGGCGAGCTGTCGGGGCTTTCCGCACCGGAGTTGGGCGCGATCGCCGTGAAGGCGGCGGTGAAGGAAGCAGGCGTTGCGGGCGCCGATCAGATCATCATGGGCAACGTGCTCTCGGCCGGTCAGGGGCAGGCGCCGGCGCGGCAAGCCGCACTGAAGGCCGGTCTGGCGAAATCCACCGAAGCGGTGACGCTCAACAAGATGTGCGGTTCGGGTCTGCAGGCGGTGGCGATGGCGCGCCAGGCGCTGCTCGCGGGCGAAGCCAATGTCGTCGTCGCCGGCGGCATGGAGAGCATGTCGCGGGCGCCCTTCCTGATGGCCAGCCATCGTGGCGGCAAAAAGTACGGCCACGACACCATCAAGGACCACATGGCCCAGGACGGCCTCGAAGACGCCTACGAAGGCCTCGCCATGGGCGTCTACGCCGACCAAGCCGCGAAAGACTATCAGCTGACGCGCGAAGCGCAGGACAACTACGCGCTCGAAACCTTGAAGCGCGCGCAGAGCGCCACGTCTGAAGGCCGCTTCAAGCGCGAGATCGTCGCTGTCGAAAGCAAGGCCGGCACGTTCGACACCGATGAACTGCCGCGTAAGGCGAAGCCGGACAAGATCCCTTCACTGAAGCCGGCGTTCACGCCGGACGGCACTGTCACCGCCGCAAACGCGTCCGCCATCTCCGACGGTGCGGCCGCGCTGGTGCTGATGCGCGCGTCCGACGCCAAGGAGCGGGGCCTGAAACCGCTGGCGCGCATCGTCGCACAATCCTCGCACGCACAGGAGCCGTCGAAGTTCACCTCGGCCCCGGTGCCGGCGATCAAGAAGGCGCTCGACCGGGCGGGTTGGAAGGCAAGCGATGTGGATCTCTGGGAGATCAACGAAGCCTTCGCCGTCGTGCCGCTGATCGCGATGCAGGAACTGGGCATCACCCACGACAAAATCAACGTGAACGGCGGCGCTTGCGCGCTCGGTCACCCGATCGGCGCTTCTGGCGCGCGCGTGTTGGTGACGCTGATCGCCGCCATGGAAGCGCGCAACGCCAAGAAGGGCGTTGCATCGCTTTGTATCGGCGGCGGCGAAGGCATCGCGCTCTGCGTCGAGCGGGCCTGAGCCGTGAGCCGTGACAAGCTCCTCGCGCATTTCGAGGAGCAGGCGATGTTCTGCACCATGTTCGGCTCGCCGTTCACGGGCCAGCTGATCCAGCGCATGGGTGAGGATTTACGAGACGGCGGACCTGTAGACGCGCTGGTGGGGCGATGGCCCACCAATCCGCGCGCCGATGCGCTCAGTCTGCGGCTTGCCGGCGCGCTGCACTTCGCGGTGCTCTCGAGCCGTGATTGCGCACTGGCCGCGGTCTATCCGGGTGGTGACGGCGATTGGAGCATGGCGGAGGTCTGGCCGGCCGCGCGCGCCTTTCTTGAGCGCGAGCATGAGTGGACGGCGCGCTTCATAGCGTCTGCGCCGCAGACGAACGAAATTCGGCGCTCGATCGCGCTCCTCGCGGGCTTCCTGTCGTTTGCAAAGGACTTCGCGGGCCCTATCGACACGCTCGAAATCGGGGCCAGCGCCGGGCTCAATCTGAACTGGGATCGTTTCGCCTACCGGACCAAGACCTGGTCGTGGGGCGAGAACAGTCCCGTCATCGTCGATACCGATTGGAACGGCCCTGCGCCTGCGATCGACGCGCATCCCGTTATTCGCAACCGCGCCGCCTGCGATCTGAATCCGCTCGACATAAACGATCCGGCACAGCTGCTGCAGCTCAAGTCCTACGTCTGGCCGGACCAGCCCGAACGCATAGCGCGCTTCGAAGGCGCAGCCGCGCTCGCGCGCGAGGCGGGGACGAAGGTCGAGCGCGACGATGCCGCCGCTTGGCTCTCCGCCATGCTGCCGCAGCGCGCCAGGGACGCGGCGACCATCGTCTATCATTCGATCTTCCTTCAGTACCCGCCGCGCGAGACGCGCGAAGCGATCGCCGCTGCGATCACCGCAGCGGGCGAAACCGCGACAGCGGGCGCGCCGCTCGTCTGGCTGCGTCTGGAACCGGAAGCGTTGTTCGACGGGCCGCGCGACAGCCAGCGCATCGTCCTCGATACGATCACCTGGCCAGGCGCCGTGCGCCGCGTGCTTGCCTACACGGACGGCCACGTGCGCGCCGTGTACGCGCAGTAGCGCGCAGGCCCGCCGCTAGCGCCTGGCAGAGAAGTTGAACAGCCCGTCCCATGCGGCGTCGAGTTTCGCCAGCGCCTCGGGCGGTGACGCCGCCGCGTAGGTCTCGCCGCCCGTCGCGCTGACCAGCCCCAGTCGCTCCAGCTTCGACAGGGCGTCGCCGATCTCGAAGTTCACGTCGGCGCCGAGCTTGTCGCGCAAAAACGCTTCGCAGGCCAAATCGAGTTCGCCGCGCGCCATGGGTGCGCCGTGGCGCGCTAAAGCGGCATAGGCCAGCAGCGCCTCCTTGGCGTCCTGCGCTTCGCCCGCGCCGACCAAAAGGTCGATGACGCCGGCATTGTTGGCGAGGTTGCGGAAGTAGACGGTGTCGGCGAGCCGCTTCTGATAACGCAGGCCCTGGGCTTCGTACTTGAGACGCTGGCGCATGATGAACGCGATGACGGCGACCAAACCGGACAGCGCCGCGACGGCGCGCTTCAGCTCGTTCTCCTCGATCACGCCCTGTGCGCCGAAATAGGCGGCGACCACCGCGAACAGCACCGTGAGTGCGGGCCAGATGTTGAGCAGTACCGGCACGCCGGTCGCCACTGCGGGCGCGGCGAGGATCACGCGGTCGCGCCCGAGCATCGAGGGCTTGGCGCCCGGATGCAGCGTCACCAGTTCCGCGGTCGCCACATTGCGGAAATGCTTCACCAGGGCCGCCCCCGGGCGCACGCCGCGGCGCATCTGCGCGAATGCGGCCTTGTCCTCGCGTCCTATCTCATCTTCGGCCTTGAAGCCGACCAGCACGATGACGTCGCTCATCGTCTGCACCGGGATCTGACGCGTGCGCAGGCCGAACCAGGACTTGAGCGCCACCGTGTCGGGCTTTGCGCCGCGGGCGAAGTAGCGGATACGGCGGATGCCGGCGACCGACGGCTTGATCGCCAAGCCCGTCAGCAATTTTGTGGTGTCGCGCGTCTGCACCGTGTCGTGATCGATCTCGGTGAAGTTGGCGCGCTCCAGCGCCTCGGTGAGAGCCGTTTCGAACGCCTCGAAGGCGGCTGCGCTGACATTGCGCCGGGCGTGCGGGGCGTCCGGATCGAGCGGGTCGTAGAGCGCCTTCAGCGTCTCCAGGTGTTCGTAGGCTTCGTGGTGCAGCAGTGCGCCCAGCAGACGTGCGACGTCGCTGAGACGCGCGTCGCCGCCGTCGGCGGCGATTGCGGCGGACAATTCCGCCGTGCGCATCGGGATGAAGCCGTCCCGGTCGCGTGAGCCCTGAGAATCCATCACGCCTAGCTAGCGCAGGGGCGGGCGGCTGGCCAAGGCGCACACCTGGGAGGCCTGCGTCGAAACTGCGCATGGGCTCGGCCAAGACGACCTCGCGGCTTGCGCAGCGCGGGCCGGCTTGGGATGTTTCGGGGGCTTACGAGTCTGGAGGCAGGCGGGCATGGGGAAGATCTGGGCATTGGCGCTGGCGGTAATCGTGCTGGCGGTCACGCCGGCGTCCGCGCAGCCGCAGCAGGATCCCTTCAACGGCCAGTTCGGCGCGGTCTCCATCGCGCCTCCGGCGCCGGAGGCGGCGCGGCTGTCGAAGCTGATGGGCGATGCGCTGAACAATCTCGCGCCGCAACGCCACGGACGCCAGGACGTCTATCTGATCGTCGCTTCGTTCTGGAGCGAGCCGGTGTTCGAGCGCGAGGCGACGCAGGCCGAAGCGTTGCTGCGCGAGCATTTCGGGGTCGAGGCGGATCATTCCATTCTGCTGAGCGCCGGCACAGGCGCAGGCGCGCAGCGCACCTATCCTGCCGCCACCCCCGAAAACGTCGCCGCCGCCATCGGCCAGGTCGGCTCGGTCATCGATCCGAACGAGGACCTGGTGGTGGTGTTCTTCACTTCGCACGGCTCGCCCGATGGCTCGATGGCGATGCGCGAGACCAATCGGCTGGGCGGCGCGTTGCGCCCGGCCAATATGCGCGACCTGCTGGCGCAAGCAGGCATCACGCACCGCGTCGTGATCGTATCGGCGTGCTTCAGCGGCGCCTTCATCGCGCCGCTGATGGACGACAACACCATCGTTCTGACCGCCGCCGCGCCCGATCGCACCTCGTTCGGCTGCCAGCCGTCGCGGGAGTGGACGTTCTTCGGCGACGCCTATTTCGGGCACGCGCTGCGCGGGGGCGCCGATCTCGTCGGCGGCTTCGATCAGGCCAAGACCCTGATCGAGCAATGGGAGCGCGAACAGAATCTGTCGCCGCCCTCGAACCCGCAGCGCTTCGTCGGCGCCAATGCGCAGGCGATGGTGCAGCGCGCCGAGCGCGACGCCGCTAGCTCTCGAGGGCGTCGGCGATAAGCCCGAGCGGGGCCGCCGTGGTGCGCTTGGGCACCCGCATGACGATGCGCGACTGCACGTCCGAGACGAGGCCCAGGGCCAGCATCTTGTCGCGCAGGAAGTCGTCATAGGCGTGCATGTCGCGGGTGATGATGCGCAGCATGTAGTCGACCGCGCCCGTCACCGTCGCGCACTCCACCACTTCCGGCCAGGACGCCACCGCGGTCTCGAAGCGGTCGAGGTTCTCGCGCGACGGCAGCTGCAGCTTCACGGTGGCGAAGACTTCGAAAGAGAGGCCCAGCTTCTCGTAGTCGAGCAGCGTGACCTGCTTGGTGATGACGCCCGCCTTCTTGAGCCGCTCGATCCGCCGCCAGGCCGGCGAGGAGGAAAGCCCGACCCGTTCGGCGATCTCGGCGATCGACAAACTTGCGTCCTGCTGCAGCAGGTCCAGGATACGGGCGTCGACGGCGTCGAGGGTTTCGGGCAAGTTTTCCTCCCGCAAGCCTTGCGGCGGATTGTTCAACCCAAGCCTGCGGCCTCTGCTCACAAAAATCAAGATTTTGTCAAGAAATCGAGCAATGCAATTGCGCGGCGGTAGAGGGGGAACTCGATTCAGGTTGGCCGGTTGTCCTCGTGAAAGAGGAACCGGCCATGACAGACCGCACCGATGAAGAGGAACACGTCGAACTGACCCCGACCGAGGCCAGACAAGGCGTCAAGGGCGCAGACGTGCTCGCGGTCCTGGCCGTCTCCACGTTCCTGGCCGCGATCGGCCTGACCACCTTCTTCCTCACCACCGCGATGGGCAGCTAGGCGCGGCGACCCCACGCCTTGCGCCGATCCGAGCACGCCGCTATGCATCCGCCCCTTCGGTGGCGTAGCTCATCTGGTTAGAGCGTGGGATTCATAACCCCAAGGTAGGTGGTTCAAGTCCACCCGCCACCACCAATCCCTTCAACCACTTACGTGCTACGGAGCGCTCTGCTCCGCCAAGTTATCCACCGCCAGACACCAAATAGGCACCTGCGCGGAAGGCACTAGTACTTTGTAATCGCCATCGCTTCGCCTGTCAGCGGAAAGATGTTTCCGCACGTTTCCGTCTCTTCCCCTGCTCCGAAAACATCGCAACCGCTGGCGCAGTTGCGTTACGGCGACGATTTGCGCGCGCCCGGCTGCGTGCGATGGCTGGAGAATATCGGGGGAGCGCGCTGCGACGCGGCGAAGGGCGCGTGGCGCCGCATTCAGTCGTTAGCAACGACTTCTGCGAGCGACGGCGATTGGCCCTTTGTGAAAGAGGCCACGGGCGGAATGGCCCCGATCAGCCGTTGGTAAGATTGTCTCAGCGGGGCAGGGATTGGGCAGTGAGTTCAACTGATCGACGCAACACGTACCTTGGATCGAGGTCTTGGAGCGAGTTCGGATCAGCGCGGGCCTATCTCCGCTGATCCGATCATCAGCTCTAGCGGGCATTTGTGCCCGATGGCGCTGTGTGGTCGTTCCTCGTTGTAGTGTCTACGCCACGTCTCGCATTTTCCCCGCGCGTCGTCGAGACCCATGAACCAGTGCGCGTTCAGGCACTCCGCTCGGAACTTGCCGTTGAAGCTCTCGATGAACGCGTTGTCGGTCGGTTCTCCCGGCCGTGAGAAGTCGAGCGTCACGTCGTGTTGATAGACCCATAGATCGAGATCGCGCGAGACAAACTCAGGGCCATTGTCGACGCGAATGGTCTTCGGAAAACTGACGCTAAGGCCGGGGGCTTCCAGCACTGCGAGCACGCGCAGCTTGCGCCCGTCATAGTGTTGGTCATGCAGGAAATCCCTCGCCCAAACCTCGTTGCGCGCAAGCGCGCTGGACGACGGTCCTCGCGCAGCTTCGCCTTCACCCGCCGTTTCGGCGTTTGTTGCGTTATTGCAGGCTCATTTCGCGATAGAGCCGATGCACCCGCTTGGCGTTCAGCAGCCATCCTTGGCTGCGCAGCAGCACCGCGATGCGCCGGTAGCCGTAGCGCACCCGCGTCTCGGCGATCTCCTTGATCCACTTTCGCAATCCGGCCTGGTCGGGTCGGCGGCTCTTGTAGTGATAGCTCTACCGCTCCGCTGCAATCGCCGCGCAGGCGCGGCGAATGTTCACCTTCCACAGCGCTCGAAGCGTGTCGACGATCCCCCGCCGGCGGCCAGACCCTAGAGCTTCGCCGGATGACGTCCTGCAGCATCTCCTTGTCGAGGCTGAGGTCGGCGACGATCCGCTTCAGCCGCCCGTTCTCTTCTTCGAGCTGGCGCAGGCGTTTCATCTCCGAGGGCATGAGGCCTGCGTACCTGTTGCGCCAATTGCAGAACGTCGCCTGGCTGATCCCGGCCTTGCGGCAGACCTCCCCAACGCTCGCTCCGTCCTGAGCCTGCTTCAGAATGAAGGCGATCTGCGCCTCCGAAAACTACGACTTCTTCACCCAGTCCTCCGTCTCCGGCCCCAAGGCTCAAAACTGGAATTTTCTAGATTCGCCCGGTCCGAAAAACGGGAAGCAGGTCACGAGCCACAGTGAGCGGCATCGACTGTCCCGCACGTTCTTCAGCTGGGCGAGTGGACGTTTTCACAGAGCCTCGGGATGGAATGGCCAGGAGACATCATTGGGTCGCATGAGCGGTCTGAGTTTCGACAGGCGCACAAAAGTTCTTTCCGCAAACAATTTGCGCCAATTGCGCGCGCTCCTAGTTTGGGCTCGGAGGCAGCGGCGGATGATTGATTTCTATTTCTGGTCCACGCCGAACAACGAAAAGATCGCGATTATGCTCGAGGAAACGGGGCTGACGTATCGGCTGATGCCGGTGAACATCCGCCGCGGCGAACAGCACCAAGCGCAGTTCCGCGCGCTCAATCCAAACAGCAAAGTGCCCGTCATAGTCGACCAGGACCCGATCGGCGGCGGTGCGCCCATGACTGTGTTCGAGTCCAGCATCATCCTCTTCTATCTTGCCCGAAAGGCGGGGGGAGGTTTTCTGCCGGCGGAGTTGCGTGAGCACTATGAAATAGTGCAGTGGGTGATGTGGCAGGCTGCCAATGTAGGGCCGATTGCGGGACAGGCCTCGCACTTCTTGAACGCAGCGCCGGAGCCGATTCCGTACGCCATCGAGCGTTATGTCGGGCAGCTCCGCCGACTTTACAACATTTTGAACGATCGCCTCGCGACGCGCGATTATATCGTCGATGATTATTCGGTCGCGGACATGGCGTGTTGGCCGTGGGTGTCGCGCTGGCGTCGACACGGCCAAATTCTTGAAGAGACGCCCAACCTCAAGCGCTGGGTGGATCGGATCGCCGACAGGCCGGGCGTGAAGCGCGCGCTCGGTGCGCTTGCAGGCCATGGAGACGCCGATGCGCCGCTCGACGATGCCGCGAGAACGGCGCTGTTTGGCGGGGAGGCGCAATAGGCGCAGGTGATGGAAGAGAGCCGCAACGTCTGGGATGCTGCAATCATTGGCGGCGGCATCGTGGGCATGTCCGCCGCGCTTGAGCTGCGGGCGCGCGGCAGGAGCGTCATCGTCCTAGATCGCGACCTACCGCGCGAGCGCGCATCTTATGGCAACGCAGGCGTCATCGCGCGAACCTCCATCTTGCCTTTGGCGACGCCGGCAGTCTGGCGCAATATAGCGCGCTACGCAGTCAATGCCGACATTGCGCTGCGCCTGCGGCACGCCGCTCTGCCGGGACTCTCGAATTGGCTCACGCGGTTCTTGGCGAACTGCAATATTGCAGCTGTGCGGCGCGCAGCGAAGGCTCTCAATCCACTCGTCGCGGCCGCGCTCGACCAGCATGTGCATCACGCGGATATGGTTGGAGCGCAGGCGCAGATCAAGCGCAACGGTTTTCTGAAGCTCTATCGAACCGAAGCGGCTTTCGCGGCAAGCGGTTTAGAGCGCAGCGTTCTGCGCGAGGCGGGCGTTAAGGTTGAGTTGGTGCAAAGGGGTGCGCTTGTCGATCTCGAACCGGCGCTGGAGCGGCAGTATGCGTGGGGCCTCTTCTCACCCGATAGCGCTTCGGTTGAGCGCCCGGACCGCTTGCTCGAAGCGTACCGTCGAGGTTTTTGTTCGCGTGGCGGAAGTTTCCGTGCCTGCCGCGCGGGGAGGCTTAGGCAGAGGGAGCATGGCGTCGACGTTCTGACCGATGGGGGTGTCGTTGCAGCGTCTTATGCAGTGATTGCGGCCGGCGCATGGTCGAACGATCTCACGGCGCCGCTGGGATACAAGATATCGATGGCGTCTGAGCGCGGTTATCATGCGCGCTTGGCGGCGAGAGCCCAGATTCAGCGGCCAATCATCGACACCGGCGGCGCGTACAGCATTGTGCCCGAGGGCGACGCCGTTCGGGTCATGACCGGCGTGGAGCTGGCGGGCAGCAGCGATGCTCCGAACTACACGCAGCTTCACCACGCCATCGACCAGGCGCGAGCGGCGTTCCCGCTCGGCGAGATGACCGCCGATCCGCTGTGGATGGCGCCGCGTCCATCCGCGCCTGACGGCCTCCCCGTGATCGGACGCGCGCCGAAGCATCCGAGGATCGTGTTCGCCTTCGGTCACGGGCATATCGGCTTTTCTACAGGACCCATCACGGGTCGGGTTGTGGCCGACTTGATCGACGACGCCGAACCGCCCATTCCGTTGGCGCCGTTTTCGGCGGCTCGTTTCGCGTGAAGCCGCGCGCGGTGCGAACTTGGGGGCGTAATCCGCACAAATTGCATTGTCTCGGTCCGCAGGCATTATCGCGGCGATGAAGAGTGAGGCGGCCTGGAATGCTCACTATTTGGGGACGAGCGAGCGCCCTGAACGTTCAAAAGGTGGTGTGGGCCGCCGACGAGATTGGCGTCAAATACCGTCGCATCGACGCCGGCCGAACCTTCGGTGTTGTCGACACCCCTGAATATCGGGCCCTCAATCCCAACGGAAAGGTGCCGGTCATCGATGACGACGGCTTCGTGCTCTGGGAGTCCAATGTCATCGTCCGCTATCTGTGCATGCGCCACCACCGGGAGGATTTGTGCCCGAGCGACATCAGGCGCCGCGCAGACGCCGAGCGTTGGATGGACTGGCAGACGGTCGAGGTGCTGCCGTGTTATCGCGTCGCGCTGGCGCTCGTGCGCGGGCTCACGCCGGGCTTGACGCGTGAGCAGGTAGAGACGGCGTTCACGCAGACCAATGCTCTTCTCTCGGTGCTTGAAGCGCAGCTAGCCAAGACCGCCTTCGTTGCCGGCGACAGCTTCACCATGGGCGATATTCCCATCGGCCTCATCGTGCACAATTGGCTTCGCGCAGATTGGCCGCTGCCGCCGTTCCCTAATCTGCGCCGCTGGCATGGCGCGCTCGGCGCGCGGCCGGGCGCCCAGGCCGCGTTCGTCGAACCGCTGGCTGGAATGATCAATGTCGGGGGACAGGCATGAGCGCGGATGTGCATGGCAAGGTGACGTTGGTGACCGGCGGCGGGTCCGGCATTGGCGCGGAACTGTGCCGGCGCCTTGCGCGTCCGGGGGAGACGATCTTCGTGCACACCGGCGCCAACCGCGCGAACGCCGATCGCGTGGCCGCTGAACTGGTCGAAAGAGGCGCGGAAGCGCACGTGATCGTAGCGGACTTTTCTGAGTCCAAACGGGCGCTGCCGCTTATTGATGCGGTGAAACAGCGTTGCGGCAGACTCCACAATCTCGTGCATTTGGCCGGTTACGCCGAACGGAAGAAGTTCGGCGAACTTGAAGAAGGCGATTATCTGAAATCGATGGAATCGAACGCGAACGCGTTCTTTTACCTCGCCACAGCCGCGCTTCCGCTGTTGCGCCAGTCGGCGGACGCTTGCGTGGTGACGGCCGGTTCGTTTGTGACCGAAGTTTATCGGCTGGACGATGACTTCCTTTTTCCCGCGACCGCCGCTTCAAAAGCGGCGCTGACGGCGATGACAAAATCGCTCGCCGCGCAGCTTGCCCCCGACGGCGTTCGAGTGAATTGCGTGGTGCCCGGATTCATACGCAAGGGCGTTGGTCAACACACTTCTCTGACCGATGATACCCGAAAGCGCGTCGCCCAGTTTATTCCTTTGCGCAGATTTGGTCTGCCCCAGGAAGTGGCCGCGACGATCCATTTCCTGCTGTCGCCGGACGCCAGCTACATCACTGGTCAATGCATCCACGTCGACGGCGGGATCACGCTCTAAGCCGAGCAACGACTTCGAGGTGAGAGTATGACGAAGGTGTATCCACCAGATCGTAGCGAGGCGGTTGCTTTCGATCCAACCGCCCTCATCGCGAACGCCGCCGCGTTAGCTGAGACATTGCGCGTTCCGGAGACATTTCATTCCGGTAAGCGGCTTATTGTTGAGCACCTTTGGCGTACGCCCCATTCGAGCACCGCAATCGCCGTTATTGAGCCGGGCGGCGGGCTCCGTCCTCATTTCCATCAGCGTCATGATGAGATCATCATCTTTCTCGATGGCGAGGGCCACTTTCGCATAGGCGATGAGGTCCGTTCTGTCAAAGCGCGTGACGTTGTCGTGGTGCCCGCGGGCGTCGTCCACACCACTTTGTATGCCGAGACGAGGATCGTACTGGCGGCTGTATTCTCTCCGGGCTTTGACCTTGATGTCGAAGATCGTGTCTATGTCGACTAGCCTCGCGCGACGATGATCGCTTCGACTTCAAACCGGACTAGCGAGAAGCGATGAAGCCGCGACGCCGGCAATCGCCGTGAGGGTCACGACGACGAGCGGCGGGGCCTTCCAAGCGACGAGAAGCACAAAGCCGGTAATGGCGATGGCGAAGTCGACTGGGCTTAGTACGGCTGCGGTGAAGACAGGGTCGTAGAGTGCTGCGCCTAGGATTCCGACGACTGCTGCGTTGACGCCGAGGAGCGCAGCTTGAACCAGGGCGCGTTGGCGGAGCGCACCCCAAAAGGGCAAGGCTCCGAGTTGCAGCAAGATCCCTGGTAGGAAGATGGCGCCGAGCGCAAGTGCAGCGCCTGCCCAACCGCCGAGTGGCGCCAACGAGCTGGCGCCGAGGAATGCCGCGAAGGTGAAGAGGGGACCTGGAACGGCTTGAGCGGCGCCGTAGCCCGAAAGGAATGTCTCTTCATCGACCCAGCCTGGCGTCACCACCGCTTCGCTTAAGAGTGGCAGGACAACGTGGCCGCCACCGAAGACGAGAGCGCCCGAACGAAAATAGGCGTTGAACATTGCAGGCGGCCCTTCGGCCACCGGTGTAAATGAGAGTGCGAGGAGGACAAGGAAGGTCGTAAATGCGCAAATGCCAACTCCGCGCCCGACGCGAAATTGAAGGTGATCTTCAAACGTCCGGGTCGCCCCTCTGCAGAGCATTAGCCCTGCGACTGCGCCGACAGCGATTGCCGATATTTGCGAGATTGCGGTTGGCGCAAGCAGCGCGAGTGCGGCGGCCGCAACAGCGATTGTAGCGCGTGTTCGATCAGGGCAGAGCGTACGCGCCATGCCCCATACAGCCTGTGCAACGATGGCGACTGCGACGAGCTTTAGGCCGTGGAGTAGACCCTCGCCCCAGGGCGCGCCGGCGATGGCGTTCGCAGAGAAAGCGAACGCGATAAGGGCCAGCGCAGAGGGCAGCGTAAAGCCAATCCAAGCTGCCAGTCCGCCCCAATAGCCAGCGCGCAGAAGCCCGAGCGAGAACCCAAGCTTACTCGACGCTGGGCCCGGTAAGAATTGGCAAAGCGCAACAAGATCAGCGAACGCCGCTTCGCTTAGCCAACCGCGCCTATCGACGAATTCGACGCGAAAATAGCCAATGTGTGCGATCGGTCCGCCGAAGGAGGTTAGGCCAAGCCGTGTAAACGCGCTTAGCACCTCAAGCGGCGAACCCTGAATAGGGTGTACCTCGCTTACAACGGCCTTTGTCTCAGCCTGGCTCAAGTGCGCGCTCCTTCCAGGGTCAGTGGTTCACCGCCAACAATCAGCGGGTCAGCGCCGGTCTTGCGGAGCCAATTAAAGAGTGGCGGCAAGCGATCGGCGACGGACTCGACGACGAGGTCTAAGAACACCGGACCGTCATGGGCGAACGCTTGATCAAATGCTTTCTCCACTTGATCCGCCGCCTCAACGCGAATGCCCATTAAGCCGAAGGCGCTGGCGATGGCGCCATAGTCGGTCTGGCTAAAGCGTACAGACATGGGCTTATTGTGGCCCTGCACCTTTTGTAACGCTTCGATCCATCCGAAAGAGGCGTTATTGAAGTTTATCAGGATGGCGGGAATGTTGAGGCGCGCGATGGTCTCAAGATCGCCGATCGACATGCCGAGCGAACCGTCGCCGAATAAGCCGATGGGGCGCACGCCTTGACGCGCAAACCAGCCACCGACGACGGCCGGCAGCGCGTAGCCCAAGCCGCCAAAAGCGCGCTGCATGATAATGCGCGCATCGGGGTGAGCGAGTTTTAGGTAGCGGCAAAGATAGGGTGTGGGCGTACCCGGGTCAGAATAAAGGAGCACGGGGCCTTCAAGGTGCTTAGCGAGCGCTTCGATTGCGAGGCGCGGCCTAATCGGAGTTGGCGTAGCTTCGCGCAGTTCAGCGAGTTCGCGGTCAGCCTCGCGCCAGAAGCGGCGGCGCCAATCGGCGAGGGTCGCAAGCCAACCCTCTGGCTCGCGTTCGCACTCGAGTGGCGCGAAAGCAATCATGTCTTCGCAAAGAGCGCGCGCATCGGCGACGATGCTGAGGGCGTTCTCCGCGTTATTGCCGAGGACTTCGGGGTCGACATCGATGTGGGCGACGCGGCGGCTGGGATTGGGAAGCGGCCAGGTCCAGGAAATGCTAACTGTCGATCCATTCCGGCAGCCCAGATAAATCAGGAGATCCGCTTCTTCCATCGCGCGCGCCGCGTGAGGGTGAAAGCCGTTGTCGCCGATAACGCCGATTGAGAGTTCATGATCGTCGGCGATGGCTTGTTGGCCAGTAATGGTGGTGACGACAGGCAGGCGGTAATATTCGGCGAAAGCCGTGAGCGCAGCGCGCCCTTCCGAGCGATTGACGCCGCCGCCGGCGATAATGAGTGGGCGCTTGGCAGCGTCGATGAGCCCCCGCAAAGCCAAAAGATCGTCGCGGGAGGGATGAGCGCGGTAAGCGGGAAAGCGTTTGCACTCCTTTTCGGCGTGAAGGGAGATCGTCCTTTCGTCGATCTCTTGGTGATAGAGATTTTCTGGGATGGCCAGATGCACGGCGCCCGGTTTGCCGGATGTCGCAATGCGAAACGCGCGCCGAATGGTCTCAGGGATTTTCTCCACCGCCTTCACTTGGATTGAGGCTTTGGTCACGGGCTCGAAAAGTTTCTTGCAATCGAGTTCGGCGATGAAGCCGCGCCCCTCAACCGGAAGTGGGTTGTCGTTGGTGATGATAATCACAGGTGCGGCCGAGACGTGAGCTTCGGCCACGGCTGCGATGACGTAGAGGGGGCCTGCGCCACTAGGGACTTCGACGACGCCTGGGCGGTTTGAGGCGCGCGCATAGGCGTCGGCCATGAAGCCGGCGTTGCGTTCATCGCGCGCCATGATGTGACGGATTGCCGGTGCGTGGCGTTCAAGGCCGGCGTAAAGTGTAACGTTGGTATCGCCGGGCACCCCGAAAATGTACTCGACGCCGTAAGCTACGAGCATGCGCGCGAGTAGGTCTGCGCCGTTCATACCATCTCCTTGAATTCCCGCGTCGGGGTCGAGGGGCCGCAAAGGCGGTACCCGGACAAACGAAGCTTCGTGACAAAAACGCTATTTTGGGCAGGGTTTCGCCGGTAAGCTGGAACCCGCCAATGGTCATCGCGCACGACAACGACGACAGCCATATTCAATCGCTGGCCCGGGGCCTTGCGGTGTTGACGGCGTTTCGCCCGGGCGCCGAGCGTTTGACGATGGCCCAAGTGGCCAGCGCGTGTGGGCTGACGCGTGCAGGCGCGCGCCGCATTTTGCTGACGTTGCAGAATTTGGGTTATGTCGATGTCGAGGATCGCCACTTCTTTTTGACGTCCAAAGTACTCGACCTCGGTCAGGGATTTCTTGGCCAGTCGATTTGGGAGCGCGCGCGGCCTGTGTTGCAGGATGTAGTCGATCGTCTGAACGAGACGGCCTCGGCGGGCGTCCTCGAGGGATTTGACGTTGTTTACACGTTGCGCGTTCGCTCCTCGCGCGTGCTGCATTTGGAATTGCATCCGGGCATGCACATGCCGGCGCATGCATCGAGTATTGGGCGCGTGCTGTTGGCGGCATTGCCTCAGCATCAGCTCGCCGCGTATCTGCGCCAAGCGACGTTCAAGCGTTATACGGCCGCGACTGTTGCCGACCCCGAGGTCCTGCGTCAGCGATTGGACGAGGTGAGGACCCGAGGGTGGTGTCACGTTCACGGTGAGATTGACGAGGGCGTCAGCGGGGTGGCGGTGCCGTTGATCGATCGCGACGGCGTGACGCGCGCGGCGCTCAGCATCGGAGCGACGTTGGATCGCGCAACCCCAGAGGCTGTGCGTCAGACGATCGTGCCCACCTTGCACGAGGCGGCGGCAAAGATTGGCGCCTTGCTCTAGGCGACGTCCGGTACGGGCTCTTGCAATCATTTGCTCGGACCGGGATTAGCTTCGAGCGCAAGCGAGGCGCTAAGGCGCACCAAAACCGTGATTGCAAAGCTCCAAATAAGGAGCGCCAGCATGGCGTGCGCGCCAAATTGAGCGCTACGGCCAAGCCAGATTTGAAGGGCCTCCAAGAGGGGTATGGCGATAGCGACGCCCAAAACCAGCCGCCCCAATCGACCTGCCGCCGCAAATGCTGCAAGCGCCTGCACGCAGCCAAGGACAAGAAGGGCCCAAGCCAAGGTGAGATGCGCGACGCGCATGTCTTGGCCGCTTAGAATCAAGAGCGCGAGCGCGAGTTGAAGCGCAAGCGCCGCGCCGTGGATCGAAGCGACCCACAGCGCGGCCCTTGTGACGCTCGGGGAGGGAAGCGTCGAGCTCGTCAAAAACTAACTCTCGCGGCGACCATGAAGGCGCGCCCGGTTGCGTCGGTAAAGCGTTCGTCCCAACCCACACCCGAGCCGTCGAGAATAGTGCCGCCCTTGTTGGTGAGCGGCGGCTCTTCGTCGAGGAGGTTCGAAATTGAGCCGATGAGGGTGACGTTTGGAATTCCCTCATAGGACAGGGTCGCGTCCCAGAGCGTATAGGCGTCGACCTCGTGGTTCGTTGGATTGGCGACGCCGCATTGTTGATTGCAGTCGACGTAGCCAGACTTGTAGCGGTTGGACAATTGCCAACTGAAGTCGCCGCTTTCCAAGCCCAACGTAAGGAAGTGACTATACTCAAACACGGGATAATTGTTCACGTAGCGCCCGAGGCGATCGAGTAACGGGCCGTTGGTGAAGGCTTGGAAATCGTACTCTAACACCTGCGTCCCGCGATACGTGACCCAGATCTGCCCAAATGGCGTTTCAGGACCTTGCCAGTCAGCGGTGAAGTCAATGCCGGAGGTTCGGATTTCGCCGAGGTTTTGAATGCTGGTGTTGACGAAGGCGATGCGGTCGACGCCCGTACCGCACGAAGTGATAACCGACGAGGGAAGGCTTGCAGGCGGGATCGGCAGCGCGCCCAAGTCGCTACAGCGGATTATGCGATCACCGAATGTCGAAAGATCGTTGGCGATCGTGGTCAAGCCAATCGAACCTATCGAATCCTTGATCCTGTAGCTCCAATAATCAGCGCCAATTTCGAGCGAAGCAAAGAGACGCGCGTCAAAGCCGATCGCAAAGGCCTGCGAGGTTTCGGGGCCGATGTCTGGATTGCCCCCCGTGCGTGAAACGATGGTGCCGCCACCGCCTGCGCAATCGGCCATGGTCCCGCCGCCCGCGGGCGTTCCGCCGGGGCAAAGGATTGGGTCGCTAAGGAGCGAATTGCCGGCATTGGAAAAGACGAAGGGTGAGTTGACGTCGACGAGAGTGGGCGCGCGGAAGCCTTCATTGTAGGAACCGCGTACGGTAAACGCCGGCGTTAGGTCCCACGAGATCATGATTTTCGGGTTCGTGGTCTCGCCGAAATCGCTGAAGTGATCGTAGCGGAGCGAAAGATCGACATTGATGCTGTCGGTGATTGGGAAGCGCGCTTCAACGACCGCGCCATAGGATTGGCGCTCGCCTTGAATGTTGTAGCTCCCGCCCGAGGCCAGCGCCGTCGCTGCGCCATCGGCTGTCGACACGTGCTCATTGCTTTCGTCAGTATAATTCGCGGCGAAGGCGATTTGCATCGGGCCGCCGGGGAGTTGAAAGAGGTCACGCGCAATTTGAGCGCCGTAGCTCTCCAATTCCTGTTCGGCGCGGTCGCCGAGGCCAGTGACAGTAATGCTGTCGAGATAGGCGCGACCCGCCGTTGATTGCGGCCCGAATGGATTGAGCCAGCTCCCAGTGCCGGCGACATTGATGGTTGCGCCGTCTGGATAGGCGAAGGTTGTGCCGTCGAGGCCGGCGCGTACGCCATTGGTGCGCGCCCACCCTGATTCCATATAAAGTTCGACTTCCGCGGTCGAACGCAGCGCGTAGATTTCATAGTCCCAACCGAGCGCCTCGCCTTCCAATTGTGCGAGGAAGCGGTCAACCGTGGTGACAGGGTTGAGCGTTTGTGCGCCGAGATCGCCCATCCGCCACACGACGGTAACGTTCGCGGCCGGATTGAAGGCGCCGGGAAGGGCGGGGCCGCCGGTGGGGTAAGACGCGTTCCCCGGGAAGAATGGATTTGCCGGGACCATCGATAAATTACCCGGGAAGTTTGGCGCGATCACCGAGTGAAGGTCCGTTTCCGAACGGAAGTATTGAAGTGACGCGGTGTGATCGGGGCCCAGACGTACTGCGCCGTTGATGATGAAAGACTGGTCGGTCTGTGCAGACAGCGCGTCCGTATAGGCGGCATAGTTGAACGAGCACGAATTCACCCCACTTGCGCCGCTGGCGTATTCATTGCCGAGCGCCGGGTTGCACGCAGGCGCGCTCGGGTTTTGCGCGGACGTCACCGTGCCAGTTTGCGTCCAGTTGGCGATGGTGGGTCTGTTCTGAAGGCGCGATGCAAAGCCTGGGATATTGGCGACGGATGCAAAGTCGCGATCGTTCATGGCGATGCGTTCGCGATCACGATAGGAATAACCGGCATAGATATTCCAGCCGTCTTCGCGCAACGACCCAAAGCCACCGGCGATATTGGCGCTATAGCGTTCGCCGCCAGATTGCTCGGGAACGAGGACTGAGCCGTAGGCGGTGAAGCCCTCGAATTCGCGGCGCGGGATGTAGTTGACGACGCCGGCAATGGCGTCAGAGCCATAAACGGAGGAGGCGCCGTCAGCGAGCGTCTCGACGCGTTCGACCATGGCGAGGGGAATGGTGTTGAGGTCGACAGCCTGCGAGTTGTACGGATTGGTCGCGACGCGTTGGCTGTCAAACAGAACAAGCGTGCTTGACGCGCCGAGCGAGCGAAGGCTCGCATAGGAGCCAAAGCCCGTGCGCGCGCCAAAGCTGGACGTCGATGAAATGACGGGTTGGTTCTGCGCGACAGAGGCGAGCGCTTCGACAGCGTTGCCGGCGCCCAGGCGATCGAGCTGTTCAGCGTCAACTGTGGTGACGAGCTGGGAGCCGTCGCTCACCTGGCGACGCAGGAGCGAGCCGGTGACGACGATCTCTTCTTCGTCTTCAGCTTCCTGAGCGACAGCCGGCGAGATAAAGCTCGCACTGGCGATGGCGCCCAGGGCGCATGAGGCGGCGCTCAGCACTTTCTTTCGGCTCATCATCGTAATCCCTTCCCCTATACACGTCCGCGCTTACCGGCGGTTTGCGTTTGTTGAGCGATCGGCCCGTTAGATGGTCAAATCGCTAATCTCCTTGGTCGCTTTGGTGAGACGCTGGGCGCCTTCGGCCCCGATCGCGACGACGTCTGCGAAGCGGAAGCCGCCGAGACCGTCGACATAGAGGCCTGGTTCAATGGCGTAGGTTTCGCCGGCGACGAGCGGGCGGCTATTGAACGGCATGTCCTCGGGAAAATCGTGCATGACGACCCCGATGCCGTGTCCGGCGCGCAGGCGCAAAAAATCGCCAAAGCCATTGGCTTCGATCAAAGTACGAGCCGCTTCATGGACTGCGCGCACAGGGCGACCAACTTGAGCGGCGTCGATTGAGGCCTCCTGCGCGTCGCGCGCGCATTTGAAATAATCGATCGAGCGTTGAGGCGGGGCGCCCACTATCCATGGCCGCGCCAATTCCATAGCGAGTCCATTGAGGCGGGTTGCCAGAGTTGTGACCGCTACTGCATTGGGCTCAAGTCGCTTGCCGTTTGAGAGGCCATCGCCTTTGGGCAGCGCCGATGTTGGACCCGCGACGCTAAAGAGCGACCCTATCGAAAAGTCCTCGCCGGGAAAGCGCTCGGCGGCCTCACGTGCAAGCTTGGCTGAGACGATGTAGTCGACTTCAGCGAGCAAGCGGCCGGGGCGCAATTCTTCGCGATAGAGGCCGATTGCCCAATCACTAAGGGAGGCGGCCGCTTCCATGGTTGCGATTTCGTCGGGATGCTTCACCCGCCGCAGCGCCCTTAGCGCTTCGCGCGGGATTGCCTCCAATTGCAGGTGTTCGCTTGCGCGCGCGGCCTGGCGCAACGGTTCAGAGAGTGCGTCCACGCCAATGCGCGCATTGTCCAATCCTTCGGCCTTGAGCAAATCGTAGGCAAGCTCGGACCATGTTTCGGCGGTCGCTTCATTTCGGCTGGGTTGTTCGGCATAGAAGGCGACGCTGTCGATCCAGAGCGCTCCTCGTTTCTGTTCAGCGCCGACATGGCCGCGGCTTTGTTCGGCGATAATGGCCGCGCTTCGCTCATCTTTGGTGACGACGAGAAGGAAGGGCCGCTCCCAGGCGAGCTCACGAATGGGATGATTACTTGCCCATTCAAACCAATCGGGCTGCGAAAATGCCAAAGCATCGAAGCCGTGCGCGCGCATAAGCTCGCGCATTTGCTTAAGGCGCCAGGCGCGTACAGCTTTGCCGAGAACGGGCAATTCAACACCCCGCGAACAACGACTAAAGGCCATTGGGCGCGAGCGTTGGGGAACTTGTCAAAACGTTTGGGTGACGAACGGGAGTTCTTGGAGCGCACACAAGCAGGGCGCGAAATTTAGGCGCCCAGCGATGGTTCGGGCGGTGTGGGGACGACCTCGTCGTAGGCGCGAAAGCGGCCAGCTTGCGCCAAGAGCCATTGGCGGAACTGTACGATATGAGCCAAGCCGGCTTTGTCTTCGGCGGCGACAAAATAATAGGCGTTCTGTGTTGCAAGCGTTCGCTTGCCGATGCGGACGAGGCTCCCGTCAGCGAGTTCGTTCTCGATAAGGAATTCGGGTAGGAGGGCGGCCCCCATGCCCGCGATTGCGGCCTCTATCAGCATCGAGATCTGATCAAAGCGCGCGCCGCGCGCGGCTGCCGGTCTGGCCCGACTACCTTCGTCGAAATAATTAGCCCAGGCTTCGGGGCGCGTGGATTGCTGAAGAAGAGGGGCTGTTTGGAGACCGTCTTCGTCATCAAGGTCGTGCGCGTCGCGAAAACGCTCGGCGCAAACAGCGACCATGCGCTCATCAAAGAGCCGATAAAGCACTCCGCCGGGCCAGGCTGGCGCGCCGAAGTGGAGCGCTGCATCGAATGGTTCTGTGGCGAAATCGAAGGGTAAGAAGCGCGAGGTGCAGTTAAGCGACACGCTTGCGTGCTGTGCAAGGAAGGAGGGGAGTTTTGGGATGAGCCAGCGCGAGCACAGGGTCGGCAGCGCCGCAAGCTCGATGACTGCTTCGCCATCGGCCATAGACATCGCCTTAAGGGTTGAGTGCTCGAGACTGTCGAGGGTGCGGCGGACCTCGCAATGATAGCGCCGCCCAAGTTCTGTCAGAACAATGCGTCGGCGTACGAGTTCAAAGAGGCGCAAGCCTAGCGCCTCTTCGAGCCCTCGGACCTGACGTGAGATTGCGCCTTGTGTGAGCGAGAGTTCGTCCGCGGCGCGCGTAAAGCTCATGTGGCGCGCGGCCGCGTCGAAGGCTTGGAGCGCGGCGAATGAGGGAAGGTGGCGCCGGCGCGTGATCATGACTTCGTCTCGCGACCTAAACAGCAAATATCGCGAGCTTGGCGAGGCGAGCACCCTAGGATGGCTTCATGAGGCGCATAGGAGCAAAAGATGGCGCGGGGCTTTTTCATCGCCGAGATCACGGTTCGCGATAAGGCCGAGTATGGTCGTTATCTAACCGCGGTGAAGGGCGTTGTAGATAACGCTGGTGGTCGCATTGTAGTGGGGCGCAATAGCCGTCGCCGCGCCGTCGAAGGCGAGTGGCGTCCTGAGCTCTTCTTTGTGATTGAGTTCGACTCTTATGACGCGGCCGAAGCATTTTATTTTTCGCAAGCCTACCAGGGCCCCTTGCAGCACCGGCTTGCTTCATCGGTGTCGAAGGCGATGCTGGTGGAAGAGCAGCCGCCTCAATCATAATCGCGCCTGGCGAACTGAGACGCGATTGAACGCCATCGTCGCGCGATCGAAGGCAAGGGCCCCGGCAAGCCAGGTTTGCTCTGCCCGCCAATCGAGGCGCTCTCCCGTGAAGGGCGTTACCTTGCCCTTGGATTGGAACAGGGTCGGGTCGATTTTCCAGACGCCCGCCGTTATTCCTCCGCCCTCGTGAACGCCGCGATCAACGACGCTCGCACATTTTTGGAAGACGATAAGATCGGCGTCGGCGCCTTTTGCGATACGACCCTTGGCGAGCCCGAAATGCTTGGCTGGCGCTTCGCTAAAGAGGCGTGCGGCAAGCTCCGGTCCGAGCCGCGTCATTAGTAGGGGATAAACAAGGTCAATGGCTGAGTAGCCGGCCTTAGGCGTGAATTCGCCGGCGATTTTGGCCTCGCTATATTTGTCGCCCATCCGGTGAGGGGCGTGATGGCTCACCACCATGTCGATGGCGCCGGCGGCGGCGTACGCAGCCAAGGCGTCGACATCGTCTTGTTCGCGTAGCGGTGGGACTTGAGTGGCGCCAATGCCAATGCGGCGGAACGCTTCCTCGCGCGAGAGGAAGAGTGAGTGAGGTGCGACCGCAATGGCGACATTGGGCAAGCGCTCTTTTGCCTCAATGATGGCGGATGCACTGAGCGCTTGGGTAATGAGCAAACGCGCTTTCAGCGTTTTCGGCAGGCGCCGCAGCAGCGCTTGGAGCGCATAGCTCTCGCCTGCGTCGCGCCAAGGCGTTTCGCGTAGCGCCAATTCATCAGGGAAAAACAAGGTTTCAAAACCGGCTTCGGCCCACGCGCTGTAAATTGCCGACGAGACGTCGGTGTCGCGCGGCGTGTTCCAGGTCGCCACGTCCCACGGGAAGGCCTGTAATGAGACAATCCCGGCCTCTCGATAGGCGCGAAGGTCTTTTATATCGATCGGCGGGTGAGCGTTGATGGAGTAATGGGTCAAGCAGCGTTCAGCCACGAAGCGTGCGCGTTCGTGTGCGCGTTCGCCCGTATTAATGCGCGGCGCCGTATTGGCCTGGTCGGCGAGAAAGCCGACGCCAGAGGCGAGGGCCGCTTTGCTTACCGTGTCGACGGTGTCGCGTTCGGCCTCGGCCTCGTCGCGCATGGCGCAGAGCCCGTCGACCGCGGCCGGCATAAGTAATTGGTTTGGCGTCAACTCGATTTCGACGTCAGCTGCGCCAGTCGCGCCTTCACCGACGGAGACGATGCTTCCGTCTTGGACGCGAACCTCAACCTCGCGAATGGCGTCAGAGACGAGGGCGCGCCCGCGAAAAACGATGCTATTCGTCACGATCGTCTCCGTGCGTCTTGGTGTTTTCCTGAGAGCTTCATGGCGAGTTGCTCTCGGCGATGGCGCCGATCACGGCGCCGACGGCGACGAGGTCGCCTGCAGTCGCCGTGACGCTGGCGACAATCCCTGTTGTTTCGGCGACCACTTCAACTGAGGCTTTGTCGGCCTCGAGGACGACGAGGACCTCGTCCTTTTGAACGTGTTCGCCGGGCGCCTTACACCACCGCGCGAGCGTTGCTTCGCTAACCCCTTCGCCGAGATCAGGGACCACAATCGCAGCGCTCATAGGGCGAGACTTTCGACGAGCGTCGAGGCGTCCTCGACGTCTTCCAGGTTTTCTAAGAGATCCAAGAAACGATTGATTTGTGCGTCCGGCAAGATCTGGGCGCCATGGCGTTCAATGAGTGTACGCGGCGTCTCCGGCTCGAAGAAGAAGCTGTCGCCGCTCCGCTCGATGCGCCGTCCATCCTTGCACTGGAGGACGATCCGCGCGTAACGAATTGGTTTGCCGTCGACGAAGTGGAAATGCGTCCGATCGATGACATCCAGGATGTCACGATTGTCGGTTTGGGCGTAGCGCGAGAAGTCGAGATCGCCGTCAAGTAGCATCATGGCGCATTGATAGGCCGCCGAAGAAGGCGCGATTGCGGGTTGGAAGGGTCCGGTGGCGTGGCCCGCGGCAAAGTTCTCTCTCTCCTTCGGGAGATCGATATCGATCCGTTCGACTCGGTGCGCGCGCACGCCTTCCTCGTGCACGATGGCGCGCATAAGCTCGATCGGCACTTGATTGAGGCCAGTGCCGGGATAGCGCTTTTCGCACGATTGCATGATGGCGTGATTGTGGCCGAGGCTCGCGAGCATGGCGTTCTGATCGAGCGCGGCTTCGCCTAAGAAGGCCTCGATGAAGCCAAAGCGGCCTTCAAGCACCGTCGGCGAACCCCAAGCGCCAGCTTCGCTAAGGAGCGCACCGGTTAGGCCATTGCGGCAAACCAAGCCATAGAAGTGCGAGATGGGTCCCATGTCGTTTTCGGCAAGTCCCATGGCGGAGTGAGCGGCGTAAGCGAGCGCCACCGCGGTTCGATCCCGGTCAAAGCCAAGCATGCGTGAGGCGGTGGCGACCGATCCAAACGGTCCGAAGGGCATCGTTGCGCGCCGTGGGCTCTCTAGCGACCAAGACCAGCGCGCGAACTTGCCAAGCATCTCGTAGCCGACAACGATTGCGGTGATGAGTTCAGCACCGCTGGTCCGCTGCCGTTGAGCAAGAGCGAAGGCGACAGGAAGGGTGACAAGGCCTGGATGGACGCCAGTCTCGAAGATGACGTCATCGAGACCAAACGAGCGCATAAGTTGGCAATTGGCGAAGGCGGCGTCGAGGAGAGTGAGCTTGTCGCCTGAGCCAATGAGCGCATAGGAGCCGCCGCCCTCGCTTAGCGCCTTGGCGACATCGATCGCTCGTTTGGCTTCGGGGTCTTTGGCTGCGAGCGCGCGAAAGGCCAACGCTGCGTGATAGGCGATAACGTGCTTTACCTTGGCGCGCGCTGCATCGTCGATATTGACGAGCCGCTCGCTGCAGATGTAGTCGGCCATACGCTGACTAAGCGTGGCCGACGCCGGCGCTAGAGTGTCCAAGTCCAATCCTTTCGCACGTTCGAGGGTGTGTGCGTTAGTTTAGCTTAGCCTGCCCATTCCGCGACAAGTTTGGCATCCGAACACGCGTGCGCCCTGCGTTGAGATCATGCCGCAAACCGCATGCCGATCATGAATGCGAGGACAATCCAGAAACTCGCATAAAAGAGGCGCCAGCCCATTTTGAGTGAGCGCGGGGGAAACGCGAGCCACCAAGTCATCATGAAGACGGCAAAGATCGCTCCGCCTATGAAGAGGACGCCGTAGGGGGTAAACAGGCGATCGAGTACGCCCCCCGTTAGTCCCCTCGCGAAGCCGGTGACGATGGTGCCGACAATGAAGACGCCCATGATCTTGCGCATGCGCACATCGCGCAGTGCGGTTTGGATGCGGGCAAGTTCGCCGATTGCTCTAAGGCGCGGCCATAGAATGAGTTCGGTGTAAAGAAGCGAGCCGATCCAGAACGCAGCGCATACGATGTGCAAATACTGGAGGACGTAGCTTAGCGCAGTCATCACGAGTTCTCGTCTCCGTCTGCATCATCGAAGAAGAAGGTCATCGGCAAGGCGTTGCCTGGAGCTCGCAGGACATGGGTGTTGATGATCCGACGCGGAACGTTCACCAGATTGCGCTTCGAGAGATGAATGCCGTATTGCGACATGCCGCCGGAGATGAGGCCAATACTGAGGACGTTGTCGATGTGGGCGCGGATGAGATCCCTGCCGATTTCGAGGCGCTCTCTATCGCCTGCGCCGCGTCCGCGCCGCCAGGCCTCCATCATGGCGACGACATAGTCCGGCGGGCGCCGGCCCGCTTCCCCGTTGGACTGAAACCAACGCGCAAATTCGATCCCCATGAGCGCGCCGGATGCGACCGGCGTGCACGGAAAGAGCAGATCAGGATAAACGAAGGGGTCTTCAGAGCCGGTGAATTGCAGTGCGATTTGAATGCTGTTGGACATCGCGCGCTGTAGCCACAACGTGATCTCGACGACTTGCACGTCGAGGTCGACGCCGATTTGGCGCCATTGTTCGCGCACCATTTCAGCGACCGCGGGATAGTCGAAATGGGCGACGACGGCTTGGCAAACAAGTCTAAGCCGCCCCTGTCCGTCGGGGCGCACGCGATAGCCTTCGCGATCCCTGGCTTCTAACCCGAGGCTATTGAGCATGGCGTTGGCGCGGTCGGGATCGTATTCCGCCCAACGGCGCGCCCAAGCTTGGCCGGGATAGAATTTGTTGGTGGGCGCTGGAGAGGCGGCGGAGGCGATCCCCGCGCCGAGCAGGAAGGCTTCATTGATCTCGTCGCGATCGAGGCCAAGCGATAATGCGCGTCTGAACTCGGTATTGTTGAGAAGTGCGCCGACGACCGGATCGTCGCGGTAGTCGAGATTGACCCGGATACCTAGGTCCGTGCCCTCGAACGGCGTAAGATTGACGCGGTAATTTGAACGTTGGCGGTTGGCGAGGAGGAAGGGAAGCTTCGAGACGTAGAGATGGCGTTCTTGGTAGTCGAGTTTACCTGCAACGGCCTTGAAATTGACGGCGTCTGGGCCCGAGCAATGGATGTGCGAGACGTGATCAATGTAGGGAAGTTGCTGGCCCGCTGTGTCGACCCAGATCGAGTATGGATTACGTTCTAAGGTGAATGTCTGGGTGTTGATTGGCGAGAGTGTTTTCCATGGTGAGACAACCGGCAGCTCGGTGTTCAAGCACCAATCGTTGCGGTTTTTCATCCAGATGGACCAATTGGCGAAGCCGGCGTCGCGTGCTTGGGCGTTGAGGGCGTCCTCGCTCGAGAATTTTGGATGGAAGCGCTGCAAGTAATGAGCAGGAGCATAGCCGCCCATGCCGCTCCTGCCGCCAACTGAGGGGCCGCCAATGTCGGTATAGCCTGCGAGGACTTCGCCAAGCGATTGATAAGGCGACGGCGAGACGAACTGGACGGTGTGTTCATCGATCCTTTCGATAACGACGTCACGCCCGTCGATACGCAGTGTCGCGCTTGGCGCTGCAACGACGCGCGGATTCTTATACATGTCCTCGTACCAGAACATGATGTCGTCGGAGGTGAAGGGCGTTCCATCCGACCAGCGCATGCCGCGCCTTAACGACAGCGTGAGCGTGCGTCGGTCGGCGCTCCATTCAAAGTCGCGTGCGATGTTGGGGCGAAGGCGCCGCCATGCGAAATCCCAATAGAGTAAGCCATCGGGGCCTGAAGCTATGCGCGCGACGCCTTGACTATCGCCGGGCCCGACGAAGGCGCGACGCATAACCCCGCCGTAGCGGCCGATGCGCTGAAGCGGCTCGACGACGATGGGGTCAAGGCCAACCCGTTCTCGAAGCGCGGGCAATCGACCAGCGGCGACATCGCCGGCGAGCATGGGCGGTTCGACGAAGGACGTCGGAATAGCTGATCTGTCGAGCAGGACGCGTCCGCCTTCGATCTCGACTGAACGAAAGTTTGCGAGACTTTCTTCATCGGCGTGGGCTTGTTTGGTCGGATCGGCGCGCCCGCTTAGAAGATAGAGCCCTAGTCCTGCAGCACCGGCGCCGGCGGCCCAAGCGAGACTGCGGCGGGTGAGAATCGCATTGAAATGGCGCGAGCGGCTCATCGAGCAACCCCGTCAAGTTCGAGTTCGCGGGCCCGGTGGCAGCGGGTAAAGCGGGCGGGACTTACTTCTTCCCATGCCGGCGTTTCGCTTCGGCAGCGATCGACTGCAAACGGACAGCGCGGATGGAAGTGACACCCGCTTGGCGGATTGCGTGGACTTGCAGTCTCGCCGGGCGCTACTCGAACTTTATCGCGCTGTTTCGGATCGGGGCGCGGGACGGCGCACAGAAGCGCCGCGGTGTAGGGGTGGAGCGGGCGACGAAAGAGCTCTTCGTTAGGCCCCAGTTCGACAAGACGCCCGACATACATGACGCCGACGCGATCTGAGATGCTTTTTACGACGCTGAGGTCGTGCGAAACAAACAGGTAGCTAAGATCGGCCTCCTCCTGAAGGTCCATAAGGAGGTTGAGGATCTGGGCTTGGACCGAGACATCGAGCGCAGAAACCGCCTCATCGAGAACAACTAGACGGGGCGAGAGTGCGAGCGCACGTGCAATGGCGATCCTTTGCCGTTGGCCTCCGCTAAACGCGTTGGGATATCGGCTCATGTACGCGGGTCGCAAACCGACGCGGGCTAAAAGGTCGGCGACGCGTCGATCGACTTCGCGACGATCAAGGCCGTGGATGACCAGCGGCTCGCCGACGATGTCGCGAACGCAAAGGCGTGGATTCAGCGCTGAATAGGGGTCTTGAAAGACCATTTGCAGGTGGGGCCTAAGCGCGCGCAATTCGCGCTTTGGGAGCGTCGCGAGATCGATCTGGCCGCGATCAGGCGCCCGAAAGAGGACACGCCCCGCTGTGGGGTCGGTGGCGCGCACGATGGCGCGCGCGGTCGTCGTTTTGCCGCAGCCGCTTTCGCCAACGAGCGAGAGGGTTTCGTGCGAGGCGATGGTGAAGCTCACGTCGTCGACAGCGCGCACGAGCGCGCCTTCGCGGCCGCGTACAGAAAAATATTTCTTTAGGCCCTCAACCCGCAATAGCTCGCTCGCCGCGAGAGCTGGCGTGGTGGCGTCTGTCTGGAGTTTGGCGCCGATGTTCATGCGCTTTCTCCAGTGTGGCTGCTATCATAGAGATGACAGTCAACGCGATGGGCGGCGCTAAGTGTAAGCGAGCGTGGCGCGGTCGTTCTGCAGACTGGATCGATGATTGCGCGGCAGCGGGTGTGGAACGGGCACCCGTGTGGGCGCGCCATCGGATGGGGAACTGAGCCCTCAAGCGTTGCGAGCCTTGTGCGCTTAGGCGTGACGAGCGAAGGAATCGAATTCATAAGCGCGCGCGTATAGGGGTGTGCTGGCGCCGCAAAGATTTCAGCGACGGGCCCATGTTCGACGACGCGTCCAAGATACATGACAGCGACGTCGTCGGCCGCTTCAGCGATGACGCCCAGGTCATGAGTAATGAGCATGAGCGCCATTTGGTTTTGTCGCTGTAGAGACCTCAACAGATCGAGAACTTGAGCTTGAGTTGTGACGTCGAGCGCGGTTGTGGGCTCATCAGCGATCAGAAGGCGTGGCCCGCACACGAGCGCCATTGCGATCATGGCGCGTTGCCGGAGTCCGCCCGACAATTCCCACGCATATTGCGAGAGGATGAATTCTGGATGCGGCGTTCCCACGGCCCTCAGTTGCGCAAGCGCGCGTTCTCTTGCTTCATGGCGACTACACTGGAAGTGGAGCTCGACGGTCTCGATGATTTGGTCGCCGATGGTGTGGACCGGGCTAAAGGACGTCATTGGCTCTTGGAAGACGAGCCCGATTTCGCGTCCGCGGATCTCGCGCATCGCCCGGCCGGCGCGCGCGAGCAGCGCTAGATCTTCAACGCCATGATCGCGCCGAAGCAAAATGCGTCCCGAAGCGATGCGACTATTGCGATCTTCGATACGAAGGGCGGCACGCGCTGTTACGCTCTTGCCGCAGCCGCTCTCGCCGACGACGCCTAACGTGCGGCCTGGTTTTAACGTCAGATTGACGCCGTCGAGTGCGGTGAGCACGCCGTCATCGGTATCGAACTCGACGCGAAGATCCTCGATCGAGAGGACGGGAGCTTCTGAGGCGGCGGCATGCGCGTCAGCCATAGGGATCAGCCGCATCGCGAAGGCCGTCGCCGAGGAAATTGAACGCCAGGATGACCAGCGCCGTCGGCAGGACTGGCCACATAAGCCAAGGATAGAGCGCAAGGCTCTGAATGCTTTGAGCGCTATTGAGTAGGACGCCGAGTGAGATGGCGGGCGGGCGTAGGCCCAGACCCAAAAACCCCAAGGCTGTCTCACTGGCGATCATGGCCGGCAGCGCCAACGTCGTCGTTGCAATGATGTGACTGACGCACGAGGGTAAGAGGTGCACGAACATGATGCGGGCGTGACCCGCGCCGGCTAGTTCGGCGGCTAGAACATGGTCTTCATTGCGAAGCGCCATGATGCGTCCGCGAAGTTCGCGGGCGAGTTCGGTCCAACCGATGAGCGCGATAATCAAAGTGATCGAGAAGTAGACGAGCGTTACCCCCCAATCGGCTGGGATCGCGGCTGCGAGCGCCATCCAAAGCGGGACGGTCGGGACTGCGCGCAAGATCTCGATGATGCGCTGAACCACAAGATCGATGGCGCCGCCATAGAAGCCTGAGACGAGCCCCATGATGGTGCCGAGGGCCAAACTTACAAAGACTGCCGCGAGCCCTATGAAGAGCGAGGTGCGAACGCCGACCATAATGCGCGAGAAGAGGTCGCGGCCGAGCTGGTCGGCGCCGAGTAGGTAGATCGCCGACTCTGCCTCACCCCCCTCTATGCCGAGCAAGTGGATGTTGGTCTCGAAGACGCCAAGGAAGCGGTAGGCGTAGCCCTCGGTGAAGAGCGCGAGATTTTGCCGCTGTGCGGGATCGGGGATGTACTCGACTTCGAAATTGGCGGGGTTGCGCTGATGGTCAAGCGCATGAACGTGAGGTTGAAAGCGCCCATCGACTAGCCAATGCACGGCTTGGGGCGGGGCGAGCGCGCGTTCGGCGTTGGAGTGGGCGGGGTCAGCATAAGCGAGGAAGTCGGCGAAGAGGGCGACAATGTAGAATGCAGCAACAATAACTCCGCTTATGGCAGCGAGGCGATGGCGCAAGAAGCGACGGCGAATGAGTGTCCATTGCGAAGCTGGCGCGTGTTCGAGCACCTCATCTTTGACGCCGAGCGTGGGACCAGGAACCGTGACGCTCATGGCTTAGCGTCTCCGCCCGATGCGTGGATCGAGCCAGGCGAGTGCCAAGTCCGATAGAAGCGTGCCCAGCACGGTCAGTGCGGCAAGCACAAGCAAGATGGTGCTGGCCAAGAACATGTCTTGAGCTTGGAGCGCACGTAGCAGGAGTGGGCCCACAGTCGGCAAGCTCAACACCAAAGAGACGATTACGCTGCCCGACACGAGTTGCGGCAACATGATGCCGATAGTGCTGATGAATGGGTTGAGGGCGACGCGGGTCGGATATTTGAGCACTAGCGCCCATTCGTGCATGCCCTTCGCGCGTGCAGTGATGACGTAGGGGCGCTCAAGTTCGTCGAGCAGGTTCGCGCGCAGGATGCGAATGAGGCGCGCGGTGCTTGCAAGCGCGAGGATAAGGGCCGGGATGATGAGATGAGCGGCCATATCGAAGACTTTGGCGGCGCTCCACGGCGCCTCGATGAAGTTGGGAGAGTGAACTTCGCCCAGATCGACGTTGAAATAGCGAAAGCCGATATAGAGAGCCGCAAGCGCCAACAGAAAGTTGGGAATAGCGACGCCTGTAAGACCTACCGCTGAGAAGAAATAATCGCCTGCCGAGCCTCGATGGGTTGCGCAATAAAGTCCGATCGGAAAGGCAATCATCCACGATAGAAACAGCGCGCCTAGCGACAGCATCAAGGTGAGCGGCATGCGCTCGGCGATGAGGCCGCCGACGGGGCGTCCCCAATCGAGCGACCAGCCAAAGTCGCCTTGCAGTACATTCCCGAACCAATGCCAGTAGCGAACGATCATGGGCTGATCGAGGCCATAGTCCGCGCGAAGTTGTTCTAAGTCCTCGCCAGAACCGACTGCCCCTGTTTGGGCTAATTGCGCGACGTAACTCGAGACGAAGTCGCCTGGCGGCAGTTGGATGACGACAAATGAGACGATGGAGATGGCAAAGAGCGTGACGGCGCTAATGGCGAGGCGGCGCAAAATGAACGCGAACGTCGGGTCGAGGCGCCCGATGGCGACCGTAACGGCGTCCCAAAACGGCGCGCGGCCATGGCTTAGGTTCACGTGAAGTCGGCCTTTCGTCTCCTGAAGGATCATGAGCGGGGCGGCGCCTGTTCGTCAAAGAAACTCATGAATGCGGGGCTTGCGGCGCGATGCAAACTGTTCGCACCCCGAACCCGAGTTCGCTCAGGCGCGGTTTGGGTGCAATGCAGCACGCCCTTCATGTCGTTGGCTCATGACCTAGTGAGCAGGTTTCGATAGGGACGCGCGACCAAAACGGTTGAGATCGGCCTCCAGGCGAGGTCGATGTGACAGAGACGAGTAAAACCGTGCATGCCCCGGTCGGAGACTATCTGGCCCCCGATTTGGGCGGTCGTTTCACTTGGGCCGATCCGTTTCTCTTGGAGGCCCAGTTAAGCGACGAAGAGCGGCTGATCGGCGAGAGCGCGCGAGCGTTCGCTGAGAGCGAATTGGCGCCTCGCGTTGTCGAAGCGTTCCGTCATGAGACTGCCGAGCCTGAGATCATTCGAATGATGGGTCGCCAGGGGCTTTTGGGCGCAGCGCTTCCTGAGCGGTATGGCGGCGCCGATGCAGGCTATGTCGCCTACGGGCTCGTCGCGCGCGAGCTTGAGCGCGTCGATAGCGGTTATCGCTCGATGTTGAGCGCTCAGACCTCGCTTATGATGTATCCCATTCTGGCTTATGGGACCGAGGCGCAGCGGCAACGTTACCTTCCGGCCTTGGCCGCGGGTGAGCTCATTGGCTGCTTTGGTTTGACGGAACCAGAGTCTGGGTCCGACCCAGGTTCAATGACGACGCGCGCGACGAAAACGACCAACGGCTATCGTCTCAACGGCGCGAAGATGTGGATCTCAAACGCCCCGATCGCGGACGTCTTCTTGATCTGGGCTAAGTCGGAGGCGCACGGGGGCAAAATCAAGGGCTTCGTCCTCGAGCGTGGCGCGCCGGGTCTTTCTGTTACCAAGATCGAGGGCAAGCTTTCGCTTCGCGCGTCAACGACGGGAGAGATTTCGCTTCAGGACGTTGAGGTCGGCGAGGATGCGCTGTTGTCAGGCGCGGAAGGCTTGAAGGGGCCGTTCGGCTGTCTCAACCGCGCTCGGTATACGATTGCATGGGGCGCTATTGGGGCGGCCGAAGCATGTTGGCATTCGGCTGTTCGCTACGGTTTGGATCGGCGCCAGTTTGGCCGCCCTATCGCTCAAAACCAACTCTACCAGAAGAAACTGGCCGACATGCAGACTGAGATTGCGTTGGGGCTCCAGGGTGCATTGCGGCTGGGGCGCTTAATGCAGGAAGGTCGCGCTGCACCGGAATTGGTGTCGCTTCTAAAGCGCAACAATTGCGGCAAGGCGCTCGAGATTGCGCGCATCGCGCGTGATATGCACGGCGCGAACGGCATTAGCGACGCCTATCCGGTGCTGCGCCATGCTCTTAATTTGGAGAGCGTCAATACATATGAAGGCACCCACGACGTGCACGCCCTTATTCTGGGGCGCGCACAAACTGGGTTGCAGGCTTTTAGCTGAGCTTGCGCTTCATGGATCCGGCAGAGAGCGTCCACCGAAAATTCGTAAGCCGACTGAAGAGCGGCGAGTTCCCGGCGTCCGCCTCGAACATAAGCCTTGGCGAGGCGGGTCTAAGCGGGGCGCAGCTCGCCGATATTTTTCACACCCAGGCCCTTTGCCGGCAGATGGATCGATTGTCGCGCAAGCTGCAAGCGCGGGGCGAGAGCCACTACACGATCGGAAGTTCTGGGCATGAGAGTTTGGCGGTGATCGCCGAGGCGCTGCGCGTCGATGATATGGCGTTCTTGCACTATCGCGACGCGGCGTTTCAGATGCAACGCGGCAAGCGTGTCGCCGGCGAGACGCCGATCTGGGATTTTCTTCTGAGCTTTAGCGCCTCTGCTGAGGACCCGATTTCGGGCGGACGCCACAAAGTGCTCGGCTCCAAGCGCCTCGCGATCCCACCGCAAACCAGCACCATTGCTTCACATCTGCCCAAAGCGGTGGGTGCGGCGCATGCGATTGGGCTTGCGCGTGCGCTTGAGCATAGCGAGCGCGCCTTGGCTGACGACAGCATCGTCTTTTGTAGTTTTGGCGACGCCTCAGCCAACCACTCGACCGCTCAGGGCGCAATCAACACCGCCTGCTGGACCGCCTATCAAGACAAGCCGATGCCGCTTCTCTTCCTGTGCGAGGATAACGGCATTGGCATTTCGACGAAGACGCCGCCTGGCTGGATTGGCGCGAGCTTCGCCCACCGCGCTGCGCTGCGCTACTTCGAGTGCAACGGTTTTGACCCCCTCATGGTCTTCGCGACCACCGCGGAGGCCGCACGCTACGTTCGTGAGACGCGCCGTCCTGCGTTCCTTCACATGACGTGCGTGCGGCTATACGGGCATGCGGGCTCCGATGTGCAAGCGGCTTACCTGAGCAAACTGGAGATTGAGGCGAACGAGGCGAGCGATCCGTTGCTTCAGTCGGCTGCGGCGCTCATTCGGGCGGGCGTCATGACCGGCGAGGATATATTAGCGCTCTATGACGACCTTGAGCGGACGGCCGCGCGTGTTGGGGAGTTCGCCATTAGGCGCCCCAAGCTCGCGACACGAGAAGAAGTTGTCGCCTCGCTCATACCAGCGCGTCGTTCGCCGCCGCCGCCCGCTCTCCTAAGCAAGGAAGAGCGGGACAGATGTTTCGGCAGTGACGTGGTGTTGATGGATAAGCCCCAACCCATGGCGAGATTGGTAAGCTGGGCGTTGACCGATCTTATGCTCGCGCATCGTGAGATCGTTGTTGCTGGGGAAGATGTCGGGCGCAAGGGCGGGGTCTATGGCGCAACGCTAAAATTGCAGCAGCGCTTTGGCGCTGAGCGCGTTATCGACACATTGCTCGATGAGCAGTCCATTCTTGGATTGGGCTTGGGGCTCGCCCACAATAGCCTTCTTGCTATCCCAGAAATTCAATTTCTAGCTTATGTCCACAACGCCGAGGATCAGCTTCGCGGCGAGGCGTCGACGTTGAGTTTCTTCTCGAGCGGGCAGTTCACCAACCCGATGGTGGTGCGCATTCCTGGGCTTGGCTATCAGAAGGGATTTGGCGGGCACTTTCACAACGAAAATTCGCTGGCTGTATTTCGCGACATTCCCGGACTCATTTTGGCGTGCCCGAGTAATGGGCGCGATGCAGTCGCGATGTTGCGTGAATGCGTCAGGCTTGCACGTGAAGAACAGCGTGTCGTTGTGTTTCTTGAACCGATCGCCCTCTACATGACGCGTGACTTGCACCAAGAAGGCGATGGGCTCGCGAGCTTCTTATACGAAGCGCCAGACAATACTTCACCGATCGCGCTGGGCGAGCTTGGGCAATTCGGCGATGGAGGCGACCTCGCCATCGTGAGTTACGGAAATGGCGTTCACCTGAGTTTGCAGGCCCAAAAGCTCTTGACGGAGCGCCATGGCTTAGACGCAAAGGTCATCGACTTGCGTTGGCTTGCTCCGCTTGCGAGCGACGCGCTGCTTGAAGCGACGGCGTCGTACGAGAACGTCCTCATTGTTGACGAGTGCCGCATAACCGGATCGCAAAGCGAGGCGTTGATGACGCTCTTTACCGAGCGCGCACCCCATATCCGTACACGTCGCATTGCCGCGCAAGATTGTTTTATTCCCCTTGGTAGGGCGGCGACGCTGCCATTGCCGTCGCGCGATGAGATCGTGGCGACGGCGCTTCAGATGACGCGCCGCTCAGAGGCGGCGGCATGAGTACGCCAACCGTCCTCGTCGTCTGCCCTGGCCGAGGGGTCTACACGAAAGCGGAGCTCGGCTATTTGAACCGGTTCGGCTCAAACGCGTTCATTGCGTGGGCTGACACTGAGAGAGAGAGGGCTGGCCGGACGTCGGTGACCGCGCTCGACGGGGCGTCGAGTTATGAGTCGGACACATATACGCGCGGCGATAATGCGGCCGGACTCATCTATTCGTGTTCGCTCCTGGATTTTCGCGCCATTGACCCTCACGCATTTGAAGTGGTCGCGATCTGCGGCAATTCGATGGGGTGGTATACGGCGCTTGCCTGCGCAGGTGCGTTAGACGCCGAGCAAGGTTTCAAACTCGCCGACACGATGGGCGCGATGACGCACGAGATGGCGCCGGGGGGCCAGTGCGTTCACACGACGGCGGATGCAAGTTGGCGCATTTCAGGTGAACGCCGTGCGGCCCTAATGGACGCCATGGCGCGTGCTGGAGCGCTCGGAAAAATCGAAGTCTCGATCGAGCTTGGCGCCATGGTAGTGTTCGCGGGCGCGGACGCGGCGATTGACGCTTTCATTGAGGCCGCGCCGCGCGGGCCACAGCCATTTCCATTTCGATTGACCAATCACGGCGCCTTTCACACCCCGCTCATGGCGCCGATTTCGGCGCGCGCGAAAGAGGTTATCCCAGCACAGTGGTTTCGCGCGCCGCGAATCCCGATCATTGACGGGCGCGGTAAGGTTTGGCGTCCGTTCTCGACCGATCCGGCAGCGATTTGGGACTACACATTGGGCGCCCAAGTCGTCGACACCTATGATTTCAACGCCTCGGTTCGTGTCGCGATGCGCGAGTATGCGCCCGACCACGTCATTGTGTTGGGTCCTGGCGACACTTTGGGCGGAGCGGTGATCCAATCGCTCATTGCGTGTCAGTGGGACGACATCAAAGACAAGGCGGCTTTTGACGCCCGCCAGGCAAGGGCGCCGCTATTGATCTCGATGGGGCGCGCTGATCAGCGTCGACTTGTTGATAGCGGCGGCGCCTTAAACGCTGCGCGATAAGACCAAGGGAGAGAAGACATGGCGCCGGCGACAAAATTCAAAGCTGCAGACGAAGTAGCGGCGCTTGCGCGCAAGTTGGGCGTTAGCGAGCTTATCGGCGACGGCGACATCGAGGTGCGTTCGCCGATCTCTGGCGATGTCATTGGACGTGTCGCTACAATGTCGGGCACAGAGGTAAAGACCGCGATTGGAAGGGCGCGCGCGGCATTTTTAGAGTGGCGCACGACGCCTGCGCCTATTCGTGGCGAACTCGTGCGTCTCTTTGGCGAGGAGTTGCGAGCCAACAAGGCGGATCTAGCCAGACTTGTTTCGATCGAGGTCGGGAAGATCGCGAGCGAAGGGGCGGGCGAAATTCAAGAGATGATCGACATTTGCGATTTTGCGGTTGGCCTCTCGCGTCAATTGTATGGGCTGACGATCGCAACTGAACGTCCCGAGCACCGGATGATGGAGGTCTGGCATCCATTGGGCGTTGTCGGCGTCATCTCGGCTTTCAATTTCCCCGTCGCGGTTTGGGCGTGGAATGCAGCGCTTGCTCTGGTGTGCGGCAATACGGTGGCGTGGAAGCCGTCCGAGAAGACGCCAATTTCAGCAATTGCGGCGCAGAAATTGTTCGAGCGCGCGTTAGAGCGGTTCCGTGCGGCGGGTCATGCGGCGCCGGACGGTGTCGCGGTGCTTGTCTTGGGCGGGCGCCAGGCTGGGGAGGCGCTCGTTGACGATCCTCAGGTTCCGCTTGTGTCGGCGACCGGTTCGACGGCTATGGGGCGCGCCGTTGGTCCGCGTCTGGCGGCAAGGTTTGGCCGCGGCCTTCTCGAACTTGGCGGCAACAACGCCTCGATCGTAACGCGGACAGCTGACCTTGATCTGACGCTGCGCGCAGTTGCGTTTGCGGCGATGGGCACAGTTGGCCAACGCTGTACTTCGCTTCGGCGACTTATTGTGCACGAGGACGTCTATGATGGCTTTGTGCCCCGTCTCGCGCAGGCGTATCGCTCGGTTAAAGTCGGCAATCCGCTCGAGCAGGGCGTACTTGTCGGTCCGCTCATTGACGAGGCGGCCTACGCGGCGATGAGTCGGGCGCTCAAAGAAGCGGAAGCTCTTGGCGCCAAGATCGTGGGCGGCGAACGCATTATTGAACTTGGCGGTTCGGGCTCGTTTTATGTTCGTCCAGCTCTGGTCGAGATGCCTTCGCAAACCGGACCCGTCCTTCACGAGACGTTTGCGCCTATTCTCTATGTCATGCGCTACAGTGAGTTGGACGAAGCGATGGCGATGCACAATGGCGTCGCGCAAGGGCTCTCGTCATCGATTTTTACGACGGACTTGCGTGAGGCGGAGTATTTCCTGTCCGCGCGAGGTTCTGATTGCGGCATAGCCAACGTCAATATTGGCCCGTCGGGCGCGGAGATTGGCGGGGCTTTCGGGGGTGAAAAGGAGACGGGCGGCGGGCGTGAATCGGGCTCAGACGCCTGGAAGACGTACATGCGCCGCGCCACCAACACGATCAATTACGGTCGTACGCTGCCACTATCGCAGGGCGTCGAGTTTGACGTCGCCGGCTAATCGCGAACGGGTGACGCTTGTAACAGGCGGCGGTTCGGGCATTGGCGCGGCCGTGTGCCGACGCATAGCAGCGCCTGGCGAGACGATCATCGTGCATGCTGGCGCAAACGTAGAGGGCGCCGAGAGCGTGGCTGAGGAGGTGCGCACTAAGGGCGCTGCAGCGCACGTCACGATCGCAGATTTCGCCGATCCGGCAGCGGGGCGAACGCTCGTTGAGGAGATTGTCACTCAGGCGGGCGCCCTTGACCGCATAGCTCATGTTGCTGGGCGTGCGTATCGGGGCGGCTTTGGCGTGTGCGGCGAAGCCGCTTATCTCGAAGCGATGAACGTAAACGCGCACGCCTTTTTCTACTTGGCGAGCGCGGCGGCGCCGTTCTTGTTGCGATCAGAGTGTGCGCGGGTCGTGACCGTAGGGTCGTTTTCCGCTGACGCGCCCTACCTCCACGACGGGTTTGACTTTCCGGCGTCGGCGGCGAGCAAAGCGGCGCTCGCGGCGATGACGCGATCACTTGCGGCCCAATTCGCTCGCAGCGGCGTCGCGGTCAATTGTGTGGTTCCTGGGTTTATCGCCAAGGATGGCTCTCTGCGAGACAAGCTCGATGAGCAAACTCGCGCGCGCGCGATTTCAACTGTGCCTATGGGCCGGTTTGGCGCCCCGGACGAGGTGGCGGCGGTGATCGAGTTCTTACTCTCGGACGCAGCGAGCTACCTAACCGGCCAGTGCGTGCGCGTAGATGGAGGGCTTTCTCTATGAGCTTTCGGCCGGCGGCGCGCATCGCCGACATTGCAGTCTCTGAGATCTTGCAGATTGGCGCGCGGGCGGCGGCTGCTAAGCGCGCCGGCCGCGATGTCATTGTGTTGGGTGCGGGCGAGCCTGACTTTGACACTCCAGATCACATCAAGCGCGCGGCCGCGGAGGCAATGGCTAAGGGCGCCACTAAATATACCGCGCTCGACGGGACACCCGAACTCAAAGCCGCGATCGTCGCCAAGTTCAAGCGCGAGAACGCCATGGTGGTGGCTTCCAATCAGGTGACTGTGGCCTCGGGCGCTAAGCAGATCATCTTCAACGCCATGATGGCGAGCCTCAATCCGGGCGATGAGGTCATCGTGCCGGCGCCCTATTGGGTTTCTTATCTCGACATCATCGAAATCTGCGGGGCGAAAGCAGTTGTCGTTGATACAGCCGAAACGGAAGGTTTTCGCCTTAGACCCGAGGCGCTCGAGCGAGCGATTAGTTCTAAAACACGATGGGTGATGCTCAACTCGCCATCTAATCCGACGGGCGCGGCTCACACGCGCGAAAGCCTAGGTGCACTGCTAAGCGTTTTGAAGCATCACTCTCATGTCTGGGTGATGGCCGACGATATCTATGAGCACATTCTCTACGACGACAGAACCTTCTATACGCCCGCGGCGCTCGATCCCGAAATCGCTGAGCGGACTTTGACGCTGAATGGCGTATCGAAGGCCTATGCGATGACGGGTTGGCGCATCGGTTATGCTGCGGGGCCTCAAGCGCTCATAGACGCGATGGCCGTCGTGCAGAGCCAATCGACATCGTGTCCAAGCTCAATCGGCCAAGCAGCTTCCGTTGCAGCCTTGAACGGAGACCAAAGCTTCTTGCGCGACCGGTGCGCATCCTTTCAGGCGCGGCGCGACTTCATTGTCTCGGCCTTCAATGACATCGATGGGCTTCGCTGCCCTCGCCCCGACGGCGCATTTTATGTTTTTGCCAATTGCGAGGGCGTCTTGGAGCGCAGCAAGCGCGTGAGCACCGATCGCGAGTTGGCGAATATCTTGTTGGACGAGTTTGATGTGGCGGTAACACCTGGAACGGCGTTCGGAAAGCCCGGCTTCTTTAGAGCCTCCTATGCCGCGAGCGTGGCCGAGCTTGAGCGCGGTTGCACGCGCATCGCCAAAGCCTGCGAGGCGCTCGCAAAATCCTGATCGAAGCGGCGGTGTATAGTCGATCTAAAATGGGCTTCACCTAACCATCGCTTCTGGCGCCATCAGCTGATTCCACGGTTGAGGTCAGGAGTTTGAATCCTGTGCAAAGAAGGTTGGGGTCGTGAGTTCGAATCTCATCGCCCGCTCCAAGGAAAATTGATAAAATCAACGCCATAAGCCGAGTTTAAGTTGGTAGCAGAGCCTAATTGAAGGCGGTTATCCACAGGCTGCTACCAGTTTGCTACCACCGCCTCGGCCCAGCATCGCGCCGGCAATTTCTGTGAATAACAGAGCGCAAGCGCTGATCGCACAGCTAGCAACGTGCTCGTTCATGGCGACTAGCGAAGCGACCAGCAATCATACATTGTAACCGCGGCGGAGTCGGGCGAGTGAGTCTTGGGCGATCAGGGCGGTTTGCAGCACGAAACCAATGAGAAAGTTTGGCGTGCGGCGATTGCTGATGAGTTGTTCAGCGAGGCGGCCGCCAACATACCGCTCTATGTCTACCTTGAACCGGAGCGCTTCGCGGCGGTCGCGGCGAAAGTCGGTGTCAGCGAAAACCCGCGAGCAGCGTTCGGAAAGACCATCTCCGCAGTTATGCGCTGGCGCTCCCCCGGCGAACTTTGGGGCTATTGGCGGGCCGCCACAGCGCAATGGATGGCCGAGGGAAAGGTCGGTGCGCCGCCATCTCTGGCTCTGCTCGTTTGCCTCACGCTTGCAGCTGAGAGCATGGTCGCTGACGCCGAGCACGCAGCGCACAACTATTATGACCGCCTCGCCAATTTGCTCGGCCTAAACGAGGCTGAAACTGATCAGCTGAAAGACGCTTTCCCTGAGACAATCGCCTTCTGGCAATCACTCAATGATTGGCTCGAAGATTGGCAGGGCGAACGCGGTTGGCCCACAGCGCGCGCGCACGATCGGCGTCGCTATATCGGCTATCCACTGTCGCAGGCGCTTGTGCGCGAACAAGATCGGCGCGGCCTTCACGCGGCCTTTGAATATTATCAACTGCAGCCCATGCGCGTCATGAGCGCGGCGGAAATGACGGTGCACTTAGCCGATTGGTTTGGCGACAGCGCAAACAACATGTCAGCCAACTTGCGTCGGCTCTGGTTCACCGACCAAACCGCGCGCCGGCGAATTGCGGAAATCGCCTGCGCTGAACTCAGCCATTGGACCGGGCAGGGCGCGTATGGAGCGGCAGGCTCGCGCCTTGACGGCGGTTCGCGCGCGCTCAAATTGGATTGGATCGCTGACCTGGCCTACGCGCCGACGCCGCGGCTTGATCTCTTCTTAGTGGCGCGCACTGATCCAGAGCTTGCCGCAGGCGCATATCGCGTCAGCGCACTTACCGATGACGCGGGCCGCGCGTCGGTGGCCGGGTGTCTCGACCGCCTAAGGCTCGAACGCCTGCCGGGCATGCGCTGGGCAAGCCTTGAGCCCTGGCCAGAAATCGGGGTGACCAGTCTGTTTTCGGGGGTGATTGAGCTGGTGAGTGCCGCCGAAAGCGCCCGGCTCTATCGCAAGTCCCCGACGCCAATCATCGTTTTGGAAGCTGAAGAAGGGCGCAACCAATTCCACGAGATTCCGCGTGCACAATTGTTCAAGCAAAACCTCGTGCTCGCGCACGCCTCCGCCGCGCCGCTGGTGGAAGGACACCTCGCCAAGCATGCGCGCCCAGGCTGGCGCAAATTCGCCGACACGGAACTTGCCAATATGCCCGCAGGCTGGTGTGCCTATTGCGACGTGATGATAGTCAAGGCGGCCGATGAAGCGACTAATCCTAAGCTTGAACCCCTAAGCGCGGGCGCTGCCACCATCATCACCTTCTCGGGCGGTCTCCAACTCGGCAATGCTTGGCACGCAGCGCGCCCGCCCGAACTGCTCGCGGCCGTCGACACGGACGGCAGCTTTGATCTCGCCATCAATCAACGCGGACGCGATGGCATTGGCCGCCATCTCGGTCATTTCGTTGGCCGCGGCGTCGTCGATCTCACAGGCAAAGTCGGCGAAGGCGATCACGACATCGTTCTACGCCGCCCGCTCAAAACTGGCGGCATGGGTACGGCGGAGACTGCAAGCCTGCGCCTCAGAACCGCCGACACGCCGCGACCCGTCGGCGCTAGAGATGTGAAGGAGCGCCGCTTTGACCTCTCGGGCGGCGCGGGCCTCCTTGCCTCGAGCGAAACCTGCGCACCTGGTAGTGCCTCGCTCGCCGGCTGCGATCTGTCCGAACCGCTGGCTGCGCAAGATCCTGGGCAGCCGGCTTTGACCGGGCCCGAGATGGTCATCTTCGCCCGCCCGAGCGCACGCGACGCTCCTTACGTCCGCACCACGCGCGTCGATCAGGAACGCTTTGTGCAATCGTGCGCCGTGCGCGGGTACCATCACTGGATCTGCGAAGAGGGTCGCGCGGGCGATAATTTTCGCACTTTGAAGCATCAACAGTGCGAAACGTGCCACCGTCAAGATTGGACGCGCAATCGCGGCGTGCGCAAACGCTTCACCGGGCAACGCCGCGGCGCGCGCGTGCGGCGCGCCTTAAGCGAGGTGCCGCGCTATCGCCGGCTCACAGAAACACCAGGTGAAGCATTTGATCTCTTGCTCGATGCAGCAACCTATTTAACCTCCGGCTCATACGAGCGCTTTCGCACGCTCGCAGGTGCCGTTAGCGAAGAGGAGGGCTTCGCCGCCCAAGCCGCCCGAACGCTCTCAGCACTTGGCCATCTCGACTTCGACGTGGATCTTCGTGACGGCTCTGTCCATGGCTGGCGCGTCGCGCCATCTTGTCTTGTCGAGACGGCCGACGGGGCATGGGTTCTGGCCGGCGCGCGCTCAAAGAGCTTCGTGGCCCGCCTCATAGACCGCGTCGATCAACTTGATGGGCGCGTGATTGATGAGCCCATGATAGGCGGACCTGAACGCGTGGCCTTCGTGATCGCTCCCGAAGCTCTTTCCTTGCTTGCAGAAACAGAAACGCCACTGGGGCGCCCGCTGCTCGTGGCACCCAAATTCTCCGCGCGCTTGGTCAGGTGCTTGCCCGTTCTCTCGGCGGTGTTGGGCGCGATGCCAAGCTTTCGCGTGGGCAGCGATGGTGTTGAGGCCTTCGATCTTGACGAAGGTAAATGGGGCTTCGTCGATCACGATGCGCCAGGCGCCTATCGCGTCGGCCATCATGGGCTCCGCTACGGCTATAGCAGCCCTGAGGACGCAATGCTCCACATCATGCGCGTCGGCGATGTCCATCTCGTCAAGCACCTGGCGGCAGCGCAGAAACGGCTCTCCATGATCATGTATCAAAAAGAAGAACGTTCGCTGCTGGTGCCGCTTGGGGCCCACCTGCCAGGTTTCTACGAACGCGTGGCCGTCATGTGCTCGGGCAAAGCCCCGCGCTACCGCGCTGACGCAGGCCTCATTCAATATGACGACGTGCCACTCGCCGTGGCGATTTCGATCCAAAACAAACTGCACGCCTTAGCGGCGGGGAGAAGGTGAAGATGCCAGCTACGCCATTGTCGCTGCAACGGGCGCTGCAGGACGGATATCTCCGCTATTTCGACACCGCGTTCTGGCTGCGCGACGAACTAATGCTGGCTGAACGGCGCAGGCTCCTCAGCCAACCCGGCATCGTCTTCCAAGAACCTTTGATCGAGGCGCTCTACCCATACCAGCAGGGCGAAACCCTCGCCGAAGTCTGTGAGAGCGTCGGCACCTCAAGAGCCGTCGCCGACCAGTTAGGACGGCTGATCTTTCAATCGACCGCAGGCGGCGACTTTCAGTTGCGCACGCACCAAGCCCAAGCTCTCGCAACATCCCTTGGGCGCGGGCATGGCCCCCGAAACGTTGTCGTCACCTCAGGCACCGGCTCAGGCAAAACCGAATGCTTTTTGCTGCCTGTCTTTGCGCGGTTGCTGCGCGAATCTGAAGACTGGCGCCAACCGTCGGTGCTTAATCCATGGTGGCGAGGAAGCCCGAGCGGGTCGCCCTGGACGCCGCTTCGCAACTCCGCCGGTAATGATCGCCGTCCCGCCGTGCGCGCCTTCGTCCTCTATCCCACCAACGCTTTGGTCGAAGATCAAGTCACGCGTTTGCGGCGCGCGCTGCTGACGGCGCGCGCCGGCCAAGGGGCCCCGCGTTTCTTCTTTGGCCGCTACACCGGCGTCACGCTTGGCTCAGGCAACATGCCAACGCGGCTCGACGAAACCACCGTTCAAGATGTTGCCCGCGAAATGCGCGCCATCGAAGACGAATTGGGCGCTATTCGCCCAGATATCATCGCTCAGTTCTCAGATCCGCTCTGCGGTGAAATGCTGACGCGTTGGGATATGGTGGCGCACGCTCCCGACATCCTCGTCACCAACCTATCCATGCTCAACGTCATGCTGATGCGTGACATCGAAGAACCCATCTTCGATGCGACGCGCGATTGGCTGAACGCCTCACCCGACAATGAACTTACCCTTGTCGTTGACGAGCTTCACTCCTATCGCGGCACCCAAGGCAGTGAAGTTGCGCTCGTCGTCCGCAACCTCTTGCGCCGGCTCAATATCGCGCCCGACTCTCCACAATTGCGCTGTATCGCCACCAGCGCCAGCTTGGATGGCGAAGCAGGGCGGGCCTATCTCGAAGAGTTCTTCGGCGTTAGCGGCGATAGCTTTGCTATCTTTCCGGGTGACCCGCGTCCACCGCAGGCGCGTCGTCGCATCGACGCATCTCAAGTCGCTGGCCTCACCGGTGCCGATTTAGCGCGGGCCGCACTTGAGCTCGACCTAAGCGAACAATTTGCGAGCGCATGTCATTCCGACGACGCCCGGCCCAAACCCCTGAGCGAAGTGGCCGCCACCATGTTTGGCGGCGAGTCGGTTGAGGGCGCGCTTGAGAATGCGCTTGAAGCCATCGGCATGCAGGAGACAGGTCACACTTCTCCACGTTTCCGCGCCCACCATTTCATTCGCATGATCCGCGGCCTCTGGGCCTGCGCAAATCCAGAATGTGATCAGATCGCCTCGGGCGATCGATCGGCGCAACGCCGCATTGGGCGCCTTTATTCAGCGCCACGCACACGCTGCGAATGCGGTGGTCGCGTGCTTGAACTGCTCTATTGCTATCAATGCGGCGAACCTTCGCTCGGCGGTTTCGCCGCCAACCCAGACGCAACGCAAATGGAGGGCTGGTGGCTGGGAGCAGGGCCCCGCATGGTGCCCTCGCGCGAGATGCAAGTCGTATTCAAGCGCCGCTATGGCCATTACATGTGGTACTGGCCGCGACCCGCGCCGCCGGCCGGGCAATGGACCCATCGCGCCCGCGGCGCGCGCCGCTCAACCGAGTTTGAGTTCATCAACGCGACGCTCGATCCATTCTTGGGCCATCTTCGCCCCGCGCGCCGCGAACAGCCCACCGGCACCATGATGGAAGTGCGTCACGCTCCAACCGGCGGCACAGAGCGCGTTCCAGCCTTGCCCGAGCAATGTCCCCATTGCGGCCAGAAGGGCTACAACCGCGATGTTGCGACCTTCTTTGCCGGCACCGTACGCACCCCTATTCGTGCTCACACCACCGGCACGGGGGCGGTCAGCCAAAGCTTGACCGATCGGCTTGTGGAGACGTTGGGCGACGGCGCCCGCGCAGCAAAGACCATCGTCTTCACCGATAGCCGCGATGACGCTGCAGAAGCTGCAGCCGGTCTTGAATACAATCACTTCCGCGACCTCGTGCGTTTGCTGATACGGCGGGAAACCGCGCCGCGACAGCGCCGCCCGCTGCCGCTCCTCTTCCGCGATGCCGCGCAAAATCGCTCGCTCAACGAAGATGAAGCAGCGCTCGTCGAACTCGCCAAGCGCGAGCATCCTGATCTTTGGGCCGCCTACCGCGCTGATGCACGCGGCTTTGCCGAGGACGCGGAGCGTGCGCTCATCGCTGAGTTCGAAGCCCGCCAACAAGCAGGGGGCGATCTCGAATGGGGCCAGCTCGTCCACCGAGTTGAACGCGCGCTCGTCGGACTAGGCGTCAATCCAGCAGGACCTCGTCCTTCCGTGCAACGCATCGGAGGAGGCGAGCCGTGGTGGCGCGCCTACACAGCTCCCAATGGAGAATGGACGAGGCTCAACCCCGAAGTTGCTGAAGCCGCCGCCAATTCACGCCGACTCTCACTCGCCCACCAAATGGCCGACCTCATCTTCGATCAAGGCGGGCGCGATTTAGAGTCCCTTGGGGTCGCCTATATCGCACCAACCCGCGACATAGCCAGCGCGCTGCCGCTTCAAACCAATGCGCGCGAGCAATTCGTTTGCTCAGCCATCCGCATCATTGGCCTTGCTGGTAAATTCGCTGATGATCCAACCCAGCGCGGATCAGGTTTTGCCAATTCAAATCCGCCAACCCAGCTTCGCCGCTACCTCGACGCCGTTGCAACAGCTACGGGCGTTGCGAGTTCGACGTTGCTGACCGATCTCTTCAACGCACTCACCCAAGCCCAAATCATTGACGCCAATTGGGAGCTCCGAACCAACCAGACCGCGTCGCTGGCGCTGACACTGCGCGCGCCCGCTCGTCAAACCGCGCTTCGCTGCCGCCAGTGCGCGCGCATCCATTTGCACGAAAGCGCTGGCGTCTGCACCAATCAGTACTGCCAGCATACCCAGTTCGAGACCATCGAGCGCGAAACTGACGTCGACGACTATTATGGCTGGTTGTCGCGCAAAGGGCCGCACCGCCTCAATGTCGCTGAACTGACCGGCCAGACTAAACCCCTCGCAGAACAACGCCGTCGCCAGCGCCTCTTCAAAGACGCACTTCTCGATGCGCCGCGGGAAAATCATCTGACCATGCCGCTCGATGTTTTGAGCGTCACCACGACTATGGAAGTGGGCGTCGACATCGGCAGCCTGCAAAGTGTCGTGATGGCCAACATGCCGCCGCAGCGGTTCAACTATCAGCAGCGCGTCGGCCGTGCCGGCCGGATGGGGCAGGTCTACTCCTACGCCATGACCATGTGCCGTGACCGCACGCACGATGATTATTACTTCAACAATTCACGCCGCATGACCGGCGACCAGCCTCCGCAGCCTTATCTCGACGTCAAACAAGTTGAGATTGTTCGTCGCGTTGTCGCGGCTGAGGCGTTGCGTCGGGCGTTTGCTTCGCTCGCGCGCCAGCGCCCGCAACGCACGCGCGAAAGCACGCACGGCGTGTTCGGGACTGCAGCCGATTGGCCCAACTATCGCCCTGACATTTCAAACTGGCTGGCGTCCGAGCCCGAAGTACGTGAGGTCGTCGAAGGGCTGACCGCTTACTGCGGGCTCAGCAATGCCGACATCGACGAACTCGAACGCTATCTGCGCCAAGATTTGTGCGCGCGCATCGATGCCGTCGTCGCTGACACAAGTCTCATCCAGACGGAATTGAGCCTTCGCCTGGCGACAGACGGGTGCTTGCCTATGTTTGGCTTTCCGACACGCGTACGCGCGCTGTATGAACGACGCCCCAACAGCATGCGCGATGATGACGCCGCCAAAGTCAGCGACCGCGCTCTCGAAATGGCGATCTCGAGTTTTGCTCCTGGCGCGGAGGTTTTGAAGGATAAGCAAATCCACACCGCAGTCGGGTTTGCGGCCTGGGAGTTCGCCGGACGCCAAGTCATACCGGTAGATCCGCTCGGTCAATCGCGGCGCGTCGTTCGCTGCACCGCCTGCGAAGCAACCCAACTAGAACAAGGCGAGGGAAGCCCGTGTCCTGCCTGTCAAAACCCAACGCGCGCGTTCGACATGTACCAGCCGCGTGGCTTTCGCACGATTTATCGGTCAGCTGATTACGAAGACCACGCCGAACGTGGTCCCGTCCTGTCGCCCCCGCAACTGGGCTTCATGCCTCCGACGGGCGGTGAAATCGAGGTTGGCGCGCTACAGCTTCAGCCGCTCCCGGCAAGCCGCGTCGTCGTGCTCAACGACAATAATGGCCTCCTCTATCCGATGACGCGCGAAGCAGACCAATCCGTCTGTGTTTGGGACCCATCGCTCTATCAGATCGGGGTACGCCTGACCGGCACGATACAAGGTACAGAGCCCATGGCTGCGATCGGTAGCGTGAAGACGACCGACGTCGTCCTCATTAAGTTGGTCAGCCAAAACTTGCCGGGACGCGACGGCGTCGTTGACGTCGAAAATTGCCCCGCGGGGCCCTCAGCGCTGTGGTCGTTCCTTGAACTCTTGCGTCTCGGCGCTGGCGACGAACTCGACGTCGAGCCTCGTGAACTTCAATCAGGCATCCAGCCCGTGCGCGTAGGCGGGACGCTTACCCGCGGGCTCTTTCTCTCAGACGCACTTGAGAATGGGGCAGGCTATGCCGCGCACCTTGCGAATCGAGACGTCATGGCGCGCGTTATCGGGCGGATTCGCAATGAGCGCGTGCCTCAATTTGAAGCGCACGCCACCCGCTGCGATGCGTCGTGCCCCGATTGCCTGCGCAGCTACGACAATCGTCTGCTGCATTCCCAGCTGGATTGGCGCCTGGGCGTCGATCTCGTCGATATCGCGAGTGGTAGTGCGCTTGAGCCCGAGCGTTGGATTCGAGGCGCCGCCGCTACAGCGCGAGCCTTTGTCCGCAGCTTTGCGAGCCGCGGCTTGGAACTCGAAGTGCGAGAAGGTCCGATCGTGGAGATTTACGCACCGCGCAAACGAGCAGCGATACTGCTCACCCATCCGCTCTGGCTTGCAGACCCCGCATTCTGGGTGGAGCCCCAGCAAACCGCTTACAATGCCGCGCGTGCGCACGGCGCCCAGGACATCCACTTCATCGATCTTTGGTCGATTGAACGTAGGCCGGATCGGCTTGTGCCTCTGATTGCGCTGCCTAACCCGTGAAGGCTGCTGTCGCTCTGAGCCGTCGCTAAGCAGCCCGACGCGATCGAGCTTTGGCGCCGGGGCCTTTGCCGGGGCCGGGATGCTCTGTGTGCACGCCCGCGATTGCTCTGTATTTCGCGGGCAGCTTTGCAGGCCTTGTCGGCGGAGGTGGAGTGCCGCGGTCCGGCGGCAGAAGTTTCAGGCTCGCGTGCGAGCGCCGCGCACCCAGCAATTGTGCTTTGATCTCGCGTGCGAGCACTTCGGCCAACAACGATGGCACTGCGTTGCCGATCAGGCGCTGAATGTCGCCGCGCGCGCAATTGAACATGAGGCCGTCAGGGAGCGTCTGAAGCCGCCCAAGCTCGGTGGCGGAGAGTTTGCGGTTACGCCAATGGAAGGGCCCGGTGGCTGGGCCGCATTGCGCCTGGATTGTCCATGAAGGCTGATCCTTCGCCAGCTTCAGCATGAAGTTCCAAAACCGAGTGCGCCAGCCGAACAACGGGACGCCGCCCCCGCGCGCCGTGTGCCAAAGATAGTTTTCACCTTCAGGAATGGTGGCCAAGAGGTCGGCCCACTTGCCGGTCATCGCAAGACCCGGATCATCGGTCGGCTCTGGAAGATCGCCCAGTGCATCCCAGGCGGTGCGGTAGTGCGGAAGGTCCAGCAGGCGCTGACCACGCGGCGCGTGCGTGGGTGAGGGGAAGTGGAATGCTTGACCATCTCGCGCGCCGACCATCACGACACGCTCGCGCGTCTGCGGAACGCCAAAGTCCGCTGCGTTCAACATGCCAATATGGAGTGAGTAGTTCGCACCCGTCTTCGTGTTTATGTGCTCGATACCGCGTCGGATGAATTGCAGGCCTTCGTTCTTTCCCGAGAACGCTAAGCCCGGAACGTTTTCAAGCAGAAACGTTTTGGGTTGGGTTTCGCCCAGGACACGGAGGAAGTGCTTGAGCGTGCCGGCTCGGGGATCAGTTAGGCGCTTTGCATCGCCCGTCGCCCAATAGCCGGACTTGGAGAAAGGCTGACAGGGTGGGCCGCCAAATAGCACGTCCGCTTCACCGCGTTTCAGCTTGCCGGCTTTGAGGATCGTGGAACTCTCGATGGTGGCAAGATCACCCTCAATCACTGGCCAGGTCCTGTTGCGCCGTATCGTTGCGCAGGCAACCGGATCAAGATCAAGCGCAACGCGCGTCTCAAAACCCGACGCTTCGAAGCCGAAATCCAGCCCTCCTACACCAGAAAACAACGAGATAGCTTTAGGCTTCATCCTTGTCCTCTGTGACCAGTGGATCGCGAACTGGGCGACTATAGTTCAACATGTAGAACGCGACTCGGATATCAATTGGCAACTGCGCTATAGACGAACACGAATCTTTAAGAAGGCCCTTCTGCGTCGCGGGCTGTCAATCTGCTGACGACCATCTGACCCTGGACTTTTCATTTCAAACCTTTTGCCCCGTGGTCGACGCCGCCGGCAGGCGCCGTCGACTTGTGAATCGGACGCCCCGCGGCCCGACACTTCTTAGTCAGCCATCGCGCGCAACGCGTGCCAAGGGCCGCGAAAGCGGCGCGTGAGCGCTTGCCCTTGGCGCGCGTGAGCACGGTGGGCATTCCGCAGTATTCCAAACGCTTCGCGTTGCTCTGAAGCGAACGCCGCCGCTTTTCGCGCGTGACGCGCAAACGGGATACAAGTTGAGACGTCTCATCCGCGGCCTGCGGTTTTCGCAAGTCATTGCGCGCGCGTCAGTTCTCACGGGCCGCACCTTGGAAGTGAGGTGGATTGTGGCAAAGCCCAACGCTATCGACGCTCACGCGTTTTCGATGAGCATCGTTGACGCGTTGCGATCTCGCGGAATTCTCATCGCCACTGTGAGTAACTCGAATGGAGTTCGACATGGGCAATGGAACCGCGAAACTGGAGCGGCTGCTGCCACGCAAGGAAGCTGCGCAATTCCTCACTGACCTCGGGATGTCGATCGCGCCGCAGACGTTGGCGCGGCTCTACAGTGAGGGACGAGGTCCGGTGTGCATGCATCTCGGCCGCCGCGCGGTTTACAAGCCCGCCGATCTCATCAGCTATTTTCGTCAACAGGCGAGCGCCCCCAACCAATCTTCTCGCGAGCCAAGACGTCCGGCCGCCAATGACGATCTTCCGGATGCCGCAAACGATCATGACTACGAAGATTGAGGATCGTCATCGTCGTCGGTTTCAACGTTCGACGGAGACATACCCTTAATCGTCGGCAGAAGTTCCAGAATCGCGGGACGCGTGCTTCGGTGACGATCATGTCCCAATCCCGTTTGATGATCGGCGATTGAGGTCGAGTGCGGGGTTCGGTGACGCCGGCTACGTGGACCCGGTCATGAACGCGCAGTTGCGAGTCGAGCGAAGCGCTCAAGGCGTCGGCATGGCAGAGCACCAGCAGGTAAGGCATGTTGCGGCGATGAAAGCCGTCGAACTCGATCCGTCTGGCAAAGAGAACCATGTGCAAGCCGTAGCTGGATCTTTGCTTGGCCATCACGTGACCATGGATGCGCCAGACCGCCATCGCCGCTAGCCGCGTGGCTGGAGCGCGCGCAGATCAGCGATGGCGCTCAGGAGCACGCGGTGCGCGCTCGGATAGTCGTCAGGCTCAATCGCTTCGGCCGCAATGCTCAATTTCGCGATCGCACCCTCGAACGTCACAGCGGAAACGTTCCGCAAGCGGCGCAACACGCGGACACTCTCCCGCGTGCACCGCTCGTACTCCGCATCGATGGCGTAGAGCAGCTGCGCGTCTGGAAGTCGCTTCTGTTCGTCATCACTCAGACGAAACCAGTCGCGATGCTTGCCCAGCCACGCCTCGCGATCCGACCAGCGCCGCAAAAGAGTGTCGCCGTGCCGCACGAGGTCGGCATAGTGACCACACAAGACCAGCACAGGATCGGCCGCGGCCGCCCGCGCCAGCCCGACGTCCGGCAGCCAGGGCGCCACGCTCATGCCGGCGACAAGTTTGCGGCGAGAGAGGCGCGCCATCAGTACGTCCTCCGAAGCGAACGCAGCGATGCGCAAACCAGTTCACCCAGCAGGCCCGCCGCCACGATCGCAGAGAGAAATCCAAGCCAAAAGCTGCCGGACTGAACGCCGACAAAATGGCCGATGATCACGCCACCATATGACGGAGGGCCGAACACCAAGATGCCGAGCAACAACCGCCACAGCAGCTGCAGCACCAAAGCAATGAAGCCGAGCAGGACGGCGCTGCCGATGAGAGAGCCCCGGTCCATGCTCACCCTCCATGCAGGGCGCGATAGTCGCGCAATATGCTGGCAATCAGATGATGCAGCTCGGGATGATCTTCCGGGCAGGCTTCGATGGCGGCGACCGCGAGCTTGCCGCAGATTCCCAAGTGCGTGGTCGCGACCACGCCGGGCAAAGACGCGAGCAGTGTTTGGTTCTGCTCGTGCAAGGCGTCCATTTCGTCGTAGAGCGCGTCCATCTCCAGCTGTTCGCGATGGCGCGCGCGCTGGGTGCGGTTGAGCTTCGGCCAATTGAGTTCGGCGAAAGCGCGGCTCTCGATCTCTTGCCAGCGGTGGCCGAGGCGTTGCTGTTCAGCGTGTCGTGCGAGGAAGGCTTCGCATAACGCCACCGCAGGATCGGCGTCCCCTGTTCCCAGCAGGGGCGAGGCAGCAGCTGCACCGACCACCAATCGCCGGGACGGTCCTTCAGCGCACGGGCTCGCTTTCCCAGAAGCGTGAGCTTTGGGCATGATAACTCTCTGATCACTCGTTATTGTTTTAGTATCGCATGAGATCACCAACGAGTCAATGCAAAATGATCACAAAAGATCATAAAATGATCAAGGCATGCTGACCGCCGCGCAAATCCGCGCGGGCAGAGCTTTGCTCGAATGGACTCAGCCTGAGTTGGCGCGCCAGGCCGGCTTATCGCTGCCGACAATTCGACGGATGGAGGGCGCGTTGGGGCCGGGTCGCAGCAGCGCCGCCAATGTGGACGCTGTGAAGCGCGCCTTGGAAGCGGGTGGCGTTGAGTTCATCAGTGCGAGTGACGACGGAAAAGGTGCCGGCGTTCGCTTGCAGAAGTGAGCTTTCTCAAGCGGGACAAATAAAGACAGCATTAGCATTAGTAGGTGCGTGGAAAATCGGACGCACACCGCGTGGCGGCTCTTGCTTCGTTCGAGTAGAGATTTTAGCTGCGTCGCAGTTCTTGGAAAGTCCTCAAAGACTGCACTGGTCCGCGATCCGTGACACAGTGCAGCGTCTATCGACGATTACGCGCCTTCCAGCGATTTTTGACAGAGGGCTCAAGGCGGAACTCTCGGCCCTGGCGTCTGCATCGTCACTGTGCGAACGCTTCCCTAGATGAAGAGTCGATAGTCGTAGGATGATGCACCGAAGCGCTGAAGCAGCGCTCCGATGCGGGCGATTTCGCTCGACGACTGAAGCGTGGCGGGCATCTTTGTGTAAAGGTCAAAGGTGTTCCAGTTCATCTTCGAGAGGCCCAGGATTTCACGACATAGCTGATCGAGTGGCGTCGCGCCCGCGTGACGGCGGACGGTTAGCGGTGACGGGATGCGGCGCTTTCCTTGGAAATAGGTCTTGCGCAGGTTCACGGCCTGCGTTGCGCCGTGCAGCCAGAGCAGGGCGGAATAGTCGTCAAGGCGCATGACTGTGCCGCGTCTGACGGGGTAGCCGTCTTCGTCTATGGAGCCGTCCGCGCGGGTGATCGACGCCATGAATCGGAGCGCGCTGTCCTCCTGAATCTCCAGCATGTCGATCGCTTCGACCCCGCCAAGGCCATCGAGGAATCCTTCGCGCTCGTCGATCGTAAAGCGAGTCTTCTTGTGCAGGACGACTCGGCGCGGAAGTTTCATGCGGGCGTCGAAGAAGAGCTGGCGGATCGTCTCGCCGGTGCGGCGTGCATCGTCCCGCGACATAAATGGGTTCTTGCCGAGAATGATCGGGTTTTCGACCTTGCTTAGCCGATACTGCAATCCTTCGCCACGCGAGCTGTAGATGTGACTGCACCCCAGCACAACGTGCGAGCCCTTCTTGGCGTAGGCATCGAGACTGAACCCAAGGCCGATATAAGCCGTGTCACCGTCCAGGCCGTCGAGAACCCACGGCGTGCGCATGCCTTTGGCGTAGAGGGCGAGTGAGAGCCACCACCACACGCGCGCAGGTTGGCCGTCAGTGAGCGTTTCTTCGTCGAGGAACTGGGTCGCCGCGCCCCGCTGAACGCCGTACGCTTTGACAAAATCGTGCACGTCGAAGCGCTCGTATTCGTCGCGATACTCGCGGTACGGATTCCACCGCGCGGGCGTCAAAATGATCGTGACGTGTGGTGCATAGGTAGAGCGAAGTGTTTCGATCGCCGCCGTGATGTTCTGCGCCACCTGCGTTGCCGCGATCTTGGGGTTGGAACTGGCGGGCTCGTTGCATGTGACCCATCCCGCCGATCCGATCGTGGGGATTTCGAGCGGCAAACCGAAAGCAGTTTGGAAGCCGGGGTAATCCAGCAGATAATCGCGCTCGCTATCGTTCGGACGGCAGACTGTATTCGCAGTTTGTAGGTAGCGTTCCAGCGCCGCGCCTTCCGGCTTGGCGCAGATCACGCCGATGCGAAGAGTGGACGCCAATCCTTTGAGCGTCAGTGGGAAGTCAAATGGACGATTCTCGAGCACGCCCCGGATCGGGTGCGTGTCGATCTTTGTGCTGGTTGCGGTCCTGTCGCTGAAAACCAGTCTCGGCTCGGGCAGCTCCACGCCATCATACTTGATGAGCGGACGCAGCTTGTCGGAAACGGTCGGCGTAGCTTTGGCGTTTGGCAGGCCGATCTGCGCGAACACTGGTGAGCGCCTCAGCCTGAACTTGAAACCCGACGCCACCCCGCTCGGAAACTCAAAAACAGCGGGATTCGCGCCGAGCAGAAGCTGACGCCACTTGTTTACGGCGGCGTTGAACTCCTTGTTGTGCTGATAGCCGAGGATACGTAGCTTGATTGGGCTCGCGACCGTGGGCGGTACTTCTTTGCCGGTCCTGTCCACAATCTTGAGGGACGGTTTCAGCACCGCGTATTGTGTCTGGCCGATTCGACGCAGGAACAGCACAAACGACTCGTGCACGGCATGGCCACGTTCCTGCCTGTGCGGCTTCGGGTCCCACAGTTCGCTGCGTCCATCGAAGGAGAGGTTGGCAGCTTCCGCCATCGACCGCGCGAGCGCTTGTCGCATGATACCGACGATAGCGCCATCTTCGAGCTTCAGCTCTTCCGGGTTGACCGGTGTTCGCCCGATGCTGCCCAGGATGTTGCCACGGAAGGCGTCGTTGATGTCGTCGAGTGTGCCGAGCGCAACGACCTTGCCCTTGAGAGGTGCGGCGACTATTTGGCGTTGACCGATCTGGTCGCGAAGCCATGACCATACTTTCTCAGTGGGCCAGGTCTTCAACTCGAATGCGAAGACTTCGCTCGGGCACTCGATTTCGAATGCGTTGCTCTTGATGATCGTTTTGCCTGGATAAGTCGGCAGCTTGAATGGCTGGCGAGCGAGCAAGTCCGCCGGGGCCATCGCGGCGATTTCCTTGCGCGCTTCCTCACGGGCTTTTCCATCAAGGCAGTGGAGCGCCAGTCGTGTCATAAGGTCATCGAAGCCGAGCGCCGGCACATAGTAAGCTTGGCGGCCATTCGCGCGCGCGTGGGCGATGAGTTTCCGCACGCATTCCGGTGCGTCCGCATCGCTGTAGCCGCACCAGTAAAGGACGCCGGTTCCGCGCTGACTGTAGGCTGCTTCCAACGTCTCCATGATCGAGGCGTCGCGTCCGCTATAACCACAGACAATCAACGAGTGCTGCTTGAGATCATCCGCAAGTCCGGCTCGAAGCGCGGCCTCCACCTTCTGGAGCTCATCGGGCGTGTTCCTCAATTCGTCGTACCGATAGTCGCCGTGCATTGAGACGCACAGAAGCTCGCCGACGCTGGGCGGACGCGACAGGCGTTGCTGCGTGTCGATCCCCACTTCCAGCGCGGACAAGCTGAAGTCGGCCGCCGCGCGCGCGGGCAAGCCGTCGAAGTTCGGGGACCAGACCGAGCGGATGATGTCTTCTTGCGCGAGATGGCAGAGCAACCGGTAGCCGATGTGCGGACGCGCCCCACGGCTCCGCGTCTGGAAATACGCCCTACGATCATCCGCAATCGGGAAGCAGGCGCGGATGTAGAAGCCATACTCGCCGGGCGATCCTTCGCATGGAAAAGTACCTTGCTTGTCGAGCCATTGCTGAATGCGCTGGCGCACACTTGGCAGCGACAGCTCGCGGAATTGCTCTTCGAGGCCCGGATTGTTTGTGAGGAACAGATTGCGCTTCCACTCCCAGATACAGGCGTCTGCGGAAGGAACGCCGGAGCTGACAGAAGCGCCAGCGCCGATGAAGAGGGTATGCGGCGTGCCTTTGCGCACGCCGAGCGATCGCACGAGCGCATCAAGCGTCAGCGGGGTGTCTTCCGCCGTCTGCGCGGTGACAGACCGATTGGGTTGAGCGGTGCTCATTGCAGCACTGTGTGTTGGAAGGCGAATGTCATCGATCACGTGATTGGTCGAAGATGTAGCGAGCCCCGAAAGGCGCGACCGTGCGCGAATCGCGGCCAGAACAAACGCAGAACCATGGCATAATTGGCCGCATCCAACAAGGGTCGTCGCTGAAGCCTGCGCGAACGCTCTGACGATCCTTCAGATCCGAACGTCACCACGTGCATGCTCGCTTGCAGTGCTGAAATCGCCGGCAACGACCGCAGGGCCGCCGTGATTTTCTTCTATCTTTTGTCGGCGGAATCCGAAGTACGTCCCGAAGAGCTCCAATCTGCGGGAATCGGTTTGTCCCACACCTCGTAGAATGGCGCGAAGGCATATTGCGAGCCGCCAATCTGCTCCTGCGTCGGCCCGAGTGTGACCGTGTCGCCTCCGCGCAGGATTTCGGCTGACAGATGCAGCGGCTCTCCGGTTTTCGAGACCGCCGTGGCAGTCAGCATTTCGCGGCGATTCGGGGAGTCCTCGGCGCGCCTGTAGGGATGCGCAGGATCGAACGGCGCGGTCCAGCTTTCACCAATGATGATGGCGGCGTCCGCGCCGATGCGTTTTGCTTCATGCGCGAGGCTGCGCATGATCATATACTTGTGGCCGTGCTCTCCCGGGACCAGCTGACGCGGCATGACGGCGGGCTTGCCGTCGCGCAAGAAAATAAAGACGGTGATGTGATGGCCGTCTTTCTCGAACATCTTGCGGGCGACGGCGAATAGGGCGCGCGCGTGGTCATGTGGCTCGCCATTGTCCGCGTACATGGCACGCGGATCGACGCCGTATTTGTTCTCCAGTTCCGGCCCCTTGGAGAGGTCGACTTCGTGCTGCACTTCCTCGAACTCAAGCGGCTGGCCGGTTGCAAGCCAGATATCGAGCGTGCGTGAATCTTCATGGCCGATCATGCAAGGAAGGCGACCGCCCCGATCTCCTTCGGGGTATTCCTGCCCCGTGTCCACGTTCTTCGTCACGGGAGCAACGAGGCCCATCTGCCGATGGGCGTCGTAATTGAGTTGGGCAAGCTGCGCGTAAGCATCCGCGACAGCATCGAGGAGTTCGCGGTTGGGCAGGGAGTTTTCGATCCAGCGGCGGCGGATACGCAAAATGCCGTTGCGTTTGATGTGCTCGCCAAGCGCGTTAGCGGGGATGTTCTGAAGCATCGCCAGCGGCGCGTCTGACAGCTTCGCCGGAACCTGGATGCGCGGGCCTTCGTCCAGATGCGAGATGACGATTTCGGCGCTCACGTAGCTATGCGCTTCAGCGGATTTACGCCGAGCTTTTGCTGCCATCCCGCATACCAGTTATCGAAGTCGGGGATGAGGTCCTTGTTTTTCTGGAGCACGAATGTGACCGTCCGCGCATTCTGGATGGCCGCTTGAATCGCTGCGCGGAAAGCATCCGGGTCGAAGTAGGCTTCCTTGGCCTGATGCCAAAAACGGTGCACGTCTTCGAGCCGTCTATCGACGGCGGCCAGCGGACACTGCTTCTCCTCATGCTCCCATGCCATGTGCGCATTCTATCTGATTTGGCTGCCAGAGCGCGGGGATTTTGGCAGCCTACGGGCCGGGCTCGCGTGAACCGAGCCGGAATGAAGGTGGATCAAAGCTCAATCCCCAGGCTCTTGCCCAGGGCCTTGCCCAAACTCTTGTCGACGCCCTTTCCATATTTGAAGTCAAAGTCTTGTCCTCTGACCGTGCCTGAGACGAATTGATTGAAGGCGCGATCCATCTCTGGACGCCATGGCGCGAGCGTCGCTGTCTCGCCATGCACGATGAGCGCGAGCGTTTTGTCCGCGCCATGAACGCGGCTGACGAACAGTCCCTGCACGCGCTCACCCTCGCGCGCGAAGTGCGGCACGCGCCCCGTTTCGCGCTCGATCATCTGTCTCAGGCTGTCGCGTTCCATCACACGCAGGCGCTCACCGGCATCGCCTGCAAGGTAGAAGCCGTCAGCGCGATCCGAGCCAAGCCCCAGTTCACGCAACGTCTCTTCCCGCTTCTCCCAAGCTTCGATGAGTTCTCGGCCAAAGCCCGCGTCACGCAGCTGGCTCATATCCATACGGCCCGTGCCGACTGCATCGAGCAGGGTTGGCCCGCGATAGCGTTCTTGGGTGCGAAGCGAATGGCGATCAAGCAGCTCGATGCGCGCGCTTTCGCGTCCGCGCTGCCCCTCGCGCCGTAGCACCTTCGCCTCGAAATCTTCGGGCAGATAGAAGACGCCATCGCGACCGCGCTCGACGATCCCGTCCACGCGCAGCGCCTCAAGGCGGCGCACATGCATGTCGATATAGACCTCGCGGTCCGTCGGCACGCGCTCGCGGTGTAATTCCGCGGAATACATCCGTCCCTCGCCAGCGATCTCCAGGATGGTGCGGTCGGATGGCCGCAAGCCCGGCGCCCCGCGGCCAATCTCCAGCACGGCGCCGCGTTCGACGCCGTTGAGCAGACGGAACTCTTCTTCGCGCGCGATGCGCGCCGTCCAGAAGCGCCCGTCGATGCCTTCGATACCGAGGAGGTAAGGCGCGCCTTTGCCGGCGCCCATGCGCTCGTAGCCGACCAGCCGCCCTATGGCCCGCTGCGAGGAGTGCGCCAACTCAAGTTCGCGGATGCGGTCGCGCTCCAGCCCCCGGTCCTCCATGGCCAACAGCCGCGCCGTGGCGCGCTCCCGCTCGCGCGCCTCGCCCATGCGCACAAGCTTGGCTTCGAGGTCACGATCGAGCCGCCACCGATCGGCGGCCATGCGCTCGGCCAGACGCATATCTTCTAGTCGATTGAGGCGGCGGAGGAGGGCCGCACGCTCGCCGGCGCCCTCAGGTAGATTGTCGATGCCGACCTCATGGTCGCGGGCGCGATCGACCAGCACGCCATCAAGGCGCGTCAGCCGCTGGGCTTCCGCAGCCCGCGCCAGCGACTGATCCATTTCCCGCTCCCGTTCGATCCGAGGCCCCAGCTCTCGCGTGGCCAGCTCCTCGGCCCGCTCCCGGAAAGTGTGGGAGACGTAAGGGCGAGGAATGACGAGGTCGCGGCCATTGTCCCGCACCCCGCGGATGAGCAGGTGTACGTGGGGGCGGCCGGTGTCGTGGTGTTCGGCGGCGATCCAGTCGATGCCGGTGTGTAGGTCGAGTTCGACCCGGTCCATCAGTTCGCGGGTGAATGCCTTGAGGTCGTGGAACTCTTCGCCGTACTCCGGCGAAATGATGACCCGGAAATGATGCCGGTCGTCCTCACAGCGCTCCACGAACGCCTTGCCATCGGCGCGGTCGAGCTCCCGATCGAAGACTTCAACGTCCTGACCATCGCGCCCGGCGCCGTCGCGCTCGACATAGAGTGCATGCCGCATCATGCCGCCGGCGCCGCCGCCGCCACCAACTTTCGCGTGGACCACGGGCTTCAACTTCACGATCACGCGCTGGCTTCCGGCGGGCCGTTCGACCTTCAGCTTGACGCCGCCTGCGCCGCGCTGGCGGTTGAACCAGGCAGCGCGTGCGCGCTTGTTTCCGCCGGTGACGGAAACATCTGGAACGATCCCGCGCCCCGAGCGCTTCGGTGATTTGCGTGGGCCGAATTCACCTTCGAAAAGATCTTCATCACGCGTATTCGACATTGGCGCCGCTCCATTCTGGAGTGCTGAGCTGCCCAGTTTCATCATGGGCCGCGGCGGCCTGCGTGACTTCGCATCGCGGGCCGTCACACCCTGCAAAAAGAGATGTGCAGACAAGCCGCTAGTGCATTCAGCACTGCGGCGCATTCTATCTTGCCATCAACCCTTCGTCTTTTTCCTCGTTATTCCTCCAACTATTTTCTTCATCGGCGCTGAGTTTGCGCGTGAGAATGCAACTTCAGAAGCAGAGGGAGGAAGCAATGAGAGGGATGGGCGCATTTCAAATGACCCAGATGAAACACCGCGACGCACGCGTGTTCGCGCTGTTCCAGCACTTGCGAACGGCGATCGACATCTTCGAGCAGATCGCAGTGGAGCCTTGTCGGATGCCGGAGAAACCCGCACCGGCGCCTGTGTCTCAGCCTGTCGCAGCGCCGCCACGTGAACTTCCGCCTGAGAGGATTACTTTTACATTGAAGGAAGCGTCATCTGCACTCGGCGTTGGGAAGACAACGCTTTACGCGGCAATCGCAGATGGACGACTTGTTGCGCTCAAGATGGGAAACCGAACGCTTATTCCCGCTGAATCTCTGCGCTCATGGATAGCTTCAATGCCGCGGGCTCGACATCGCGCGGAATGAGTTGGAACGAGCGGCGCATCGGGGGATTTTTTGGGCGATGGGGATGAGCCCTTGTCAGGCTCTCATCACTGGCACGCCGGCCCATTGATTCAGGATGTCCGAACCAACCGTTTGAGCGCACGATATTCTGTACCGCTTGCAAGCTCGGCAACGCGAAGGTCGTAGGCAGATTGGAGGTTTGTCCAAAATGCAGCATCGACGCCGAGCACGCGTTCGAGACGCAAGGCGGTGTCTGCCGTCACCGGTGTTTCCTCGCGCACCAGTCTTTCGATGCGCGTGCGCGGGACGTTCGCCGCCTGCGCAAGGGCATACGGCGTGAGCGAGAGAGGAGTAAGAAACTCCTCGCGGAGAATTTCGCCAGGATGCACCGGCTTCAGCTTCCTGCGCCTCTTCGCAGGTGCGGGCGTTTCAGTGGTAGTCGACAATTTCCACGTCCTCCGGGCCAGCGTCCGTCCACTTGAAGCAAATCCGCCACTGATCGTTGATGCGGATCGAGTGTTGCCCGTTCCGATCACCAGCCAGCGCTTCGAGCCGATTGCCCGGTGGCACGCGCAGGTTCTCCAGCCGCACTGCCGCATTGAGCATCGCAAGTTTGCGCTGCGCGATGCGAACCAGGTCTGCCGGAAAGCCTTTTCCGGGGCTTTCCAGCCTATGCAGAGCGTCGGCCCAATGACCCTTGAAGGACCGGATCATCGCTCTTCTCCATTACGTATCATGTCATGATACGAAATGGAAGTGGCGGGCTGCATAGAGACAGTAACGACGGCGGACAGCGGCAGGGCGCGGCTTTGCGGCTTTGAGGTTTGGGTTGAGCGGACGCGAGTATCCGGGAAGCCACCGCCTCGGCGGCTTTGTGCACCGGATCGTTAGCGACGTGGGCATAGCGCTCCGTCGTGGAGGCGTTGCGATGTCCAAGGAGCTTGCCGGCGACATAGAGGGAGACGCCTTCGTTGACGGCGACGCTGGCTGCGTTGTGGCGAAGGTCGTGGAGCCGAAAGTCGACCAATTCGGCCCGCGCACGCACGACCTTCCAGGTGTTGTCGACGGCCGTTGAAATGCCCCGTCCCTTGATCTGGCTCGGGAAGACCTTTGGATTCTCAGTTCCCACCGTTTCCCGACGTTTCCATAGGATCTCATAGGCAGGGGCGGCGAGGCGGATAGGATCGCGATGGCCGGTCTTTGATCTCTCGATCGGCAAGAAGATGCAGCGTCGTTCCCAATCGATCTCCGGCCATTTGAGATCGGAAATCTCCGACTTGCGTGCGCCGGTCAGCAACAACAGGCGCAGGATGGCGAGGTGAGCGGCGTTGATTTCGTTCGCTGCTTCCATCTTATCGAGCGTCGCCACGAGCCGCCTGGTTTCCTCCTCGCTGAGGAAGCGCACGCGCTTGTTGTGCTTCGCGCGCTTCACGCGCAGACAGGGATTGTTTTCGACCAGTTCCTGATCGAGCGCCCAGCCGTACATGGCTGAGACGCATTGAACCACATTGGCGGCCACGAGCGGACCGCCGGTGGCTTTCACGCGGCCTTTGCCTTTGCGACGCTCTTTGTCTGCGGTGACGCCGCGCGCGACTTCGGCCTGCATGAATTCTATGTCGCGGCGTTTGACCTCCTTGGCCAGCATGCGCCCGATGATGGGCGCTGCATGCTTGCGCAAGCGGGAGCCGTCGGTTTTCCAGCTCCAGGCGCGCTTGGTTGGTCGGGAGATCGGTCCGTCGCGGAGCCAGAGCGCAATGAGGTCGGAAACGGTGAGCGCCGTCCGCTGTTCGCGCTTGGCTTGGCTCGGGTCTTCGCCGCGTTCGGCCTGTTGCAGCACGGCGTTGGCGCGCGCACGCGCTTCGTCTGGCTTCCAGGGGCTGTCGTGAACACCGATCGTGTAGGTTTGACTTTTGCCGCGCCATTTGTAGCGGACTATGTAAGTCCTGCGGCCGTTAGCGTAGACGCGAACGCCAAATCCTCTAAGCTTGTCGTCCCACAAACGAACGCGCGTCACCTTATCGGGTGAGCATTCCAAAGCCTCGACTGTGCGCACGCCAATGCGCGCATGTTTTGCCTTCTCTTCCACCTTCCGCGCTCCGATTTTGACACCGTATAGGCACCTGGAGCGGAGCAATTCCGCAGAACGTAGTGGAAACCCTTGCTTGCGCTATGCGCAACAAAAGTCTATGAAAGACATAAGGTTAGGAATGAAAAAGGCGAAACCGGAAAAAGCCGGAAAGCAACCCGTTACCGCTTCATAACCCCAAGGTAGGTGGTTCAAGTCCACCCGCCACCACCATGATTTCAGTGTTCACGCGCCCCGATACTCGACGTACGAGCGCGTTGTCAGCTTTTCAGCCAGGCTGGGCGCCGCGCGCGGCTGGCTTCATCTTCAGCTGCGAACTTGCGGAGCCGTTCCGAGAGGACGGTGTGGCGCTCGGCGACGCGCAGCCAGCGCTCGGCGAGCGCGATGTCGCCGCGGCGTGCGGCGCGGGTGGCGTGGGCGAGGGCGACGAAGAATTGGTGGCCGGGTTTGTACATGCGATCTCCGATGATGAGGCGCGCGTGGGCGCTGTCGTCAGGAAAGTCCCTGACGGAAGCGGAGAGCCGGGGGCGCGCAGAACCGCGCCGATAGGCGCACTCCTGGGGGAGTGCAGAATGACGCGCTTCCGCGCGCCCCCGTGGCCTTGTTGCGCCGGCTCCGCACAAGGAGGTGTTTCACTCCTCTGACGGGTCGCCGGCGGCGTGCGGGTCGTAACTGTCGACGATCCCCAAGCGCCGGGTTGGAGCGTTCGCTCATTCTCCGGCGCACCGCCAAAGCTGGCGTTCACGCTAGACCACCTCGCTGCAGCATCGGTCTGACAGGGGTACCGACTGCCCTCCAACTGCGGCGATGCGAGGAGCTTAGAGGCGGCTGCAAGCCGGTCGGATAGACGCCCTCAGTCCTTCCAGACGACCGAAGGTCGATCTGGAATCCAGGGATCGTAGAGCGATGTATTTTGCCCTGGATTCCAGATCGCGCTCCGCGCGTCTGGAATGACTGAGGTGTAGGATAGAGGCGCGCTCTGTCCACGCTTCCCGCCGGAAGCGCGTGAGATCGTTCGCACAGATACAATTTCCCGTTTGTCGACGGGCGGCGGGCGGCGCCTCCAAATGCGCCGCATCCTCGTGCAGTTGCGGGCCGCTCGTGATTTCCGATCGTCATCGCGCGATTTTTATTCACATTCAGAAGTCTGGCGGCAATTCGGTCAGGGCCGCGCTTGGCGGCGCGCTCAAGGACCCCCGCAAGCATTGGACCGCACGCGAGCTTCGCGCGACGATGAGCGCGGACACCTGGGCGCGCTATTTCAAGTTCGCAGTCGTTCGCAACCCGTGGGCGCGGATGGTTTCCTGGTGGCGCATGGCCGAACGCGCGCGTGCGAAATTCGACAGGGGTGAGAAGGTGGCGGTGCTCGCGCGCACCGCGCTCGCGCGCGCCCGGACGTTCGATCAATTCCTTCAGCGGATGGATGACGATCTCACCAATCCGGACGGATATCGCTGGAACATGTGGCGCAACCAGATCGACTATCTGGAGGACCAGGACGGCGTTCTGCTGGTCGATTTCGTAGCGCGCACGGAAACGCTCGCTGCGGATTTCGAACGCATTCGCGAACGCTTGGCGGCGCCGGCAGACGGCCTGCCGCACGCCAACGCGGCGCGGGTGCGGGTGGATTATCGCGACTACTACAATCCCAGCCAGGCGGACCTCATCGGCAACCGCTTCGCCCGCGACATCGCATATTTCGGCTATCGCTTCGGCGAGTCATGAGCCGGCGGTTCACATGCGGATGCTGGCGAAGCGGCCGCCTATCTCAGTCATTCCAGACGACCGAAGGTCGATCTGGAATCCAGGGATCGTAGAGCGATGTATTTTGCCCTGGATTCCAGATCGCGCTCCGCGCGTCTGGAATGACTGACGTGTCGCTCTGTCCGTTTCTTCGTCACACGTCGCAGCAAAACATGGTGACTGAGGTGTGCGCGGCGATGGCGGCCGACACCCTCAGTCATTCCAGACGACCGAAGGTCGATCTGGAATCCAGGGATCGTAGAGCGATGTATTTTGCCCTGGATTCCAGATCGCGCTCCGCGCGTCTGGAATGACTGAAGTGTTGGGTAGAGGCTAACGCTATCCACGCTTCCCGGCCGTATGCCCCGCGCACGCGGGGCGGAGCGCCGGGACCCAGCTTTGCGGCGAACGCTGTTCTTGCTGCGTGTGCCGAGGGCGTGGGTCCCGGATCGCACCCCCGCTTGCGCGGGGGCTGCGTCCGGGAAGCGTGTGATTTTTGACGTTCGGCGAAAGCGCGTTCACACGTCGCAGCGAAACACTGTGACCGTGGTGTGCGCCGCTATTGCGCGGATGCTGGAGAAGCGGCCGCTGCGGGCGAGGGATTGCGACAGCGGCTCGTGGAAGAACACCATCGGATTGCGGGCGATCGCTTCGGTGGGCGCGTCGTAGCCGGAGATGAGCAGGGTGCGGGCGGTGCGCTGGGTGACGAAGTCGATGACGCGCTGATAGTCGGCGGCGTTGGTCTGGTGGATCAGCACTTCGAAGCAGAGCACCATGTCGGCGGCCGGGACGTCTTCGCTGAGGCCCAGATAGAAGGCCGCGTCCGGCATCAGCGCCCGGGCGCGTTCGACCGCGAGCGGCGAGACGTCGACGCCGGCGTAGCGGCGGAAGCGGAGCGCCTTCACCACTTCCAGATCGCCGCAGCCGACATCGAGCACGGAGACGGCGTCCTCGGCGCCTTCGGCCAGCAGCAGCGCGCGCTTGCGCTCGAGGTTTTCGCCGCGCGAGCCGACGCCGGAGCCGCGCTCGGGAAATTGCTGGTAGCGGAAGCTCCAGAAGAGGGTGTTGTTGAAGCTCTGGGCGATCTGCGCGTTGGCGCGGGCGATGGCGGCTTGCGCGGCGGGGTCGCGCGCGCCGGTGGGGGCGAGGAAGCCCAGCACGTCGAATTCGTGGTGGTGATGCAAGAGCGCGATCTCGCGGGCTGGGTCGTAATGGACGTGCGGCGCGTGCATGTGGGTGAAGTAATTGGCGTTGGACGCCGCCGTCTTGAACGGCAAACCGCTCGATTGCAGCGCCAGCCAGAAGCTCACCTGATCCGCATTGACCATGCGCCCCGCGGCTTTGAGTGCGGCGGCGTCGTGGAGCAGCCAGGTCGCCCAGCGCCGCCAGGCTTCGTCTATGGTTTTGAGATGCTGGCGCGGGATGGCGTAGAAGCCGCCGTTGAAATAGCCGGCGGCGGTGGCGGCTTCGTCGTTATCGGTGCGCAGCGTCTCGATGGGGCGGATGAGATTGGCTTCCGCGGCCACGGCGTTCAGGGTTTCGAGCCGGGTGGAGGCGCCGTCGACGATCTTGCCGACGATGGCGTCAGTGTTGAGCCAGAGACGCAGATCGCCGACCGCGATAGTGTCAGTGTCGAGCAGTACGGCGACGTCGTAGCCGTTCGCCGGCAGCGCGGCAATCTGGGCGATCTTGTTGCAATGCCTGCCGTCGCCGAAGCGGGTGAGCGTGTGGGTGTGGAAACCGGCGTTGGCGAATTCGGCGCGCACGCCGGCGGCGACCTCGGGCGTGAAGTGCGCGTGGATGTCGCCGGGCTGGGCGGCGCAGAAGGCCAGCAGCGACTGCGCCAGATGCCACGCCTCATAGGCAAAGCGCGCGTCGGTATCGACGACGAAGGAATAGACGGGCCGGAGCGGCATCAAGGATGGGAAACAGCGCGCGGCGGCGCGCGTCAAGGGTTGGGGGTCATAACAAGGCGTTCAGTGCCGCGAGCAATTCAACGACCGCGTTCTCGTCGAGGGGATTTGTGTTTGGCGCCGGCGGTTCTCGGAACGCGCGCTCGCGCCCGAGGTAGTTGCGGGCGAGTCCCAGATTTGAGGCGCGACACCGCGCCCTGATCTGAAGAACGTCGTCCATCGCCGGTACGAACGCGCCGCGGTACGCGGGGTTCGCGCGCGCCAGATTCTGAAGCGCCGCGTATGTCTTCGACCGCAATTCTTCGGCTGAGCCCGGATAGGTCTCGTTGAGGCGCCGTTTTGCCTCAAGCAAGGGACCGGCGATGCTCGGATTGGCGTCGGTTGGATCGATTGAAAGCTCGGCCGGGTCGATCCGGAGCAGCGACAGAAAATCGAGGACGGCGTCGCCGCCGACGAGTTCTTCGCGTTCATAGAGTCTAATGGTCAGAGCGTTTCTGCCGAAGCTGTCAGCCCAGGCGTCAAGGAAGCCGACATAGTCGATGACGCCGCGCGATTCGACAAATTGCTCAAACGTGCGGGTCTCCAATCGGCCCTTGATCCATTGCTGGTAGGCCGACGCGAGCGCGGCGGCCTGCTCGCGCAGATAGACGATGACGCGCACGTCGAATGCTTCCAGCCAGGCGCGCGCCTTTTCGGGCGGAAGATCTTGAAAGCCCTCGGCGCTGACGATCACATCGCCAGGGGCGGCGCTAATTTCTTCAAGGACGCCTCGCGTGGCATTCACATCGCCCTTGGCAAGGTGACGGACGATATCGTTGTGATTGCGCGCGGCGCCTGGATAGCAATAGCCGAGGGTCGCCAACGCAGCGGTGTTATCACGCAAGGTGCGTTGAATCGAACTCGTGCCGGTCTTCGAGCGCCCGATATGGAGGTGGACGCGCCGAGGCATCACGCTTGGCGCGCGTGCAGATGCGGAAAGGGAGCTTCGGGAGTTGGTAGGTTGAGGAATGGACAGAGCACTTCCCAACCGTCGCCGTCTACTAGGTTCATCTCCAATAGGTCTTGAGGTCGGTCTGCAAAATAACGTCGGACGTCCGCGTGATGACGTTCATAGGCGGCGATGAATTTGCCGCGATCAAAGCTGACAGTTTCGTAGAGGGCCATTCGCCGCTGGATTTTGATGTCCTCGTCGCGCGAAAGGACAGGCTCTCGTTCAGCGATGTACTCCATAGACTTGAGCCAAGGCTCTAGCGGGCGAAGGGTTAGAACGAACCTCGATCCCGGGAACTTGTAATCGAGATATTTGTAGAAAATGGTCACGCCATTGTCGGCCCCGCCCTGAAGGTCGCGAAGTCGCTCGAAGCGAGGGTTGTGCGCAACTTGCTCGTATCCGAGAATTTTCAGCGCTTCACAAAATGAAGTCGTGCCGGTTCGACCTAAACCGATGCCCCAGCAATGCGGCCGCAACTTTCCCTCCCGTATTCGCTGACAACCCTGCCTATCAACGGCTAGGCGGTCAAACCCAGACCCCGATCACCGACAGGAGCGTCACGCCGAGCGCGGAGCCGGTGGTCTTCTCACGGACCAAGACGAGGTTTGAGTTCGAAATTGGCGATTGTACGCTGCAGGTTTGGGTAAGTTGGGCGCCGAGGTTGCCGCCGCTTGCGTCGCTCTTGACGCCGTTGAATGAACCGGAAGCACCGGCTTCGCTCGTTTCAATAGAGCACTGCACACCGCTTCCCTCCACCGAAGCCTTCAGCAGCACGCCCTGCTGCCGGAACACGCGGCCGAGCACGGTTTGCATCATGGGCGAGATGTCGAGGGCGATGACGCGGCCGGGGGTGATGGCGGTGGGGTCGCCGATCTGGACGGTCTCGGCGGCGGCCCAGGTCGCGATGGCGGCGGCGTCGACCACGGTGAGCTGATTGCCGGCGGGGCTGGCTTTCACCCAGGCCGACTGATTGGGCGTCTTCGAGGTGTTCCAGATGCGGACGTAGGAGACGCCGCCCATGATGGCGGTGTTGAAGAAGAGGCCGGCGTCGGACGTTGAAAGCGTGATGATGTCGGCGGCGATGCTGGCGATGGCGGCGGTGCGCGGGTTCTGCACGCGCGCGGTGTCGATGCGATAGATCGAGACCACTCCGTCGCCGCCGGGCGTGAAAATGAGGCGGCGCTCCTCTTTGGCGGCGAGCGCGGTCCAGCCGGACGCGTCGCGCGCATAGAGGCGATCGGAATCTTCGGCATAAGCCTGCCAGCCGTGGCGCGGCGTCAGTTCTTCCCAGCCGCCGTCGCGATAATAGCCGAGCGCGCCGTCGGCCATGGCGCCCCAGGCGGCGCCGGTCTTGCCGGCGGGGAGGATGTAGATGTCGCCGTCGGCGGGCGAGGCGGGCTCGGCGCTGGTGGTGGCGGATTTGACGCTGAGCTGCACCAGCGCATCGAGCCGGCGCAGGCTTTCGTTGACGGTGACGTGCTTCTGCGCCTGGCCGCCGGCGAGATAGGGAAGCTGCAGGCGTGTGGTGTCCGACATGAGATGCTCCTTGCGCGGCGAGCATGTGGCGCGTGTTGAGCCGGTCGGATTGGGCGGAGGTCTATCCTCCTATTTCGTGGCCGCGGCGACTCGCATCAGTTCCGCCATGGCGAACATGATGTGGTAGAAGCTCGACGCCGGCGCGGGCTCGTCCACGAAGGCGCCGTCGGCGTTCATGCGGTCGCGCCAGAGTCCGGGCGTGGGCGTGTCGCAATAGCGCATGAGCGTGTCGAAAGCCTGCACCGCCGCGATTTCGGCGTTGGGGTCGCGGGTCAGTTCGAAGCGCGCGACATTGGCCTTGATGCGCTCGGTGTGGGGCCAGAGGCGCGATGTGCGCTTGTGCGGGACGCCTTCGATGAAGACTTCGTCGTAGACCGCGCCATCCTCCGGATTGACGCCGTATGTTTCCCCGCTGACGCGCAGGCGTTCGGCCTCTGCGCTGAGATCGCCGCCGCCGAAGCCGGCCCAGCGGTGCAGGAGCCAGCTCCATTCGAACTGGTGGCCGGGTTCGGTGATGCGGCCGGTTTCGTCGCTCATGGGCCGCCAGGAATCGTCGAAATATTCGCGCAGCGCGCCGTATTGGGTGTCGAAGAAGTGGTCGCGGAAGAGCGCGGCGATGGCGCTGGCGCGGGCGAGATAGGCGGAGTCGCTGCTGGCTTCGTGAAGCGCGAGAAACGCTTCGAACAAGTGCATGTGCGGGTTCTGGCGGCGCGGCGGCGTAGGCGTGACCTCGCCCTCGCGGAAGCCGCCGTTCGGGTGCGCCCAATTGGCTTCGAGCCAGGCGACGTGGCGGCCGGCTTCGTCGAGCAGCGTTTGATCCTTCAGCACGAACGCCGCCTCGGCGAGCGCGAGTTGCGTGAAGGCGAAGTCGTAGAGGTCGCGGCGCTCGTCCAGTGGCTGGCCGTTGGGCGCCAGCAGATGGCGCGTGCCGCCGTCGGGGCGGAAGCAGCGCGTGCGCAAGACCTCGAGCCCGGCATGGACGGCGTCGCGCCAGGGGCCGTCCCAGCCCAGGCGCCCGGCGCGGGCGTAGACGACGACCTGGCGCGCCTGCACGCGCACGCGGCGATTGCCGGCGATGGGCGCTGCGTTGGCGTCGAGCTTTTCGTTGAAGGCGTGCGCGGCGGGGTCGTAGCCGTTGGCCCACCAGAGCGGCAGCGCGTGGTCGAACAGCCAGGCGCGGGCGGTCGCGGCGCGGGTGCGCAGCGCTTCGCCGGGAGTCGCTTGCGTTTGCGGCGCCGGCGCCTGCGAAAGTCCGCGTTCCACCATGCTCAATATCTCTCCCGCGCCCACGCGATAGCCCGCGACGCCTGCCTTACGCGCGGCGGCGACATCGTGTTCCGCGTCGCCCAGCATGAAACTCCGGCTGCGGTCGATCGGCCACTCCAGCAGCGCGCGGCGCAGCATGCCGGGATTGGGCTTGCGGTCGGGGTGATCGGCGAAGACGTAGCCGGGGCGGACGCCCTCGCCGTGGTGCGGGCAATGGTAGAAGGCGTCGATATGGGCGCCATGGGCCGCGAGTTCGGCCTGCATGTGGGCGTGGAAGCGATGGACGTCAGCTTCGCTGTAGAGTCCGCGCGCGACGCCGGCCTGGTTGGTGATGACGATGGCGAGGCGGCCCGCATCGTTGGCGCGGCGGATGGCGGCGATGGCGCCGGGGAGCCAGTGCAGATCTTCGGGCTTGTGGGTGTAGCCTTCGTCGCGCGTCAGCGTGCCGTCGCGGTCGAAGAAAACCGCGCCGCGGCGGAGCTGTGCGGGCAGCGTGACGCGCGCTTCCTCCAGCGTCTCCGGCAGGCCGATGTCGATGAAGAAGCCGTCGCTCTCCAGCCCCGCGAGCCGGCCTTCGGTGGCGAGCTGGGGAAACACGTCGGTCTCGATCGAGCAGGGCGGCTCGCCCACGCGCTCGAGCACGCTCTTGCGCAGCACGTACACGCCGGCGGAGATGAGCGCTTCGCCCCGGAACGCGGCGTCCTTTTCGTGGAAGCTGGTGACGCGGCCGCCGCTGCATTCGACACGGCCAAAGCGCGCGGCGTCGGGCACGCGCCGCAGCGCCATGGCGCCGATGTCGTCCGCGCCCAGGCTCTGCGCCAACGCCAGATAGTTGGCGTCGAAGAGCGAGTCGCCGTTGGTCATCAGGAAGACGTCGTCGAGATCGTCCGCGACGTAGCGCAGCGCGCCGGCGGTGCCGGCGGGCGCAGGCTCCAGCACCACGCGCAGCGTCGCGCCGCGGATGCTGCGGCCCTGATAGCGGGCCGCGATCTGCGCGCCCAAATGCCCGGCCAGCAGCACGATTTCGCTGAGTCCGTGGCGGGCGATGTTTTCGATCAGGTAGTCCAGAAAGCGGACGTCGCCGGCGATCGGCATCAGCGGCTTGGGGATATCTTTGGCGTGCGCGCCCAGGCGCGTGCCGCGTCCCCCCACTAGAATGACAGCTTGCCGCATGCGGCCTCTTCCGACCCCGCCGACCTACGCTGAGGGGCGAAAACAGGGGCCTCTTACACGCTCCCCAGGCGTTGTGACAGGCCCGCAACCCCCTCGTTTGGGGTGCGCAATCGCAGCGGTTCCCGGCTGACGGACGCAGAGGGCGCTGATAGACGTTCAAGCGGTGAGCGGGCGCCGGCCGAGATCCGGGGCGGGGGCTCGGGGTCGGCATCAGGAGTGGGCGTTTTGGGGACTGCGGCCGCCGTCGCATTTCGGGATTTGTCGGGGTCGGTGGTGCGGTTGCCGCTGGCCTTCCGGCTGGCGCTCGACGACATCCACGGCCGCTACCGGCGCACGGTGCTGGGGCCGCTGTGGATCACGCTGGCGCAGGCGGTCACCATCGCCGGCTTCGTGTTCGTCTATTCGGTGCTCTTCAAGGTCGATCCGCACCGCTATGCGCTCTATCTCGCCGCCGGCTTCCCGATCTGGCTGCTGATCGCGAACTATCTGAGCGACATGCCGGCCGCCTTCATCAATTCGCGCGGCTTCATCGAGTCGTTTGGGCTGCCGTGGCTGACGCACATCTGGCGACGCTCGATCGCTTACGCGATCACCTTTCTGCACCATCTGGTGACTCTCGCCGTGGTCATGGCGTGGCTGGGCGTTGCGCCCAAGGTCGAGATGCTGCTGGCGATTCCGGCGCTGCTGGTGCTCAGCCTCGCCGGCACCGGCGTGGGGCTTACCTTGGCTGTGCTCGGCGCGCGCTACCGCGACTTGCAGCCGGCGACGCAAATGGCGGCCGGGTTCCTCTTCATGTTCTCGCCGGTGATGTGGCGGCCTCAACAGCTCACCGGCATTGAATGGGTGTACCACGTCAATCCGCTCTACCATTACATCCAGCTGGTGCGTGAACCGCTGCTCGGTCACGCGCCGTCGCTCGAGAGCTGGATCGGATGCAGCGTCGGCGCTGTGGCGGTCTTCACGCTCGGTTTCCTCACCTATCTCTTCAGCCGGCGACGGCTCTATCACTGGCTCTGACGCATGACGGCGCACATCACGCTCGACGACGTTCACGTCCGCTACCCGGTCTACCAGACCAGCCGGCAGCGTTCGATTCTGGGCTTTGCCGCCAACGCCGCTTCGTTCGGCCATATCGCCCGCGACGCCGGCAACATTCCCATGGTGGACGCGCTGAACGGCGTTTCGCTTGAGTTGAAGGACGGCGATCGTCTGGCGCTCATGGGCCGCAACGGCTCCGGCAAGACGACTATGCTGAAGCTCTGCGCCGGGCTGATCTATCCGGACATGGGCGAAGCGCGGATCGCCGGATCGCGGGCGACACTGCTCAATCCAGGCGCCGGCCTGGATCACGAGAAAACCGGCGTTGAAAACGTCGAGATGATCGGGCGCCTGCTGGGCGTGCCGCGCAGCAAGCGGTCCGCGCTCCTGGAAGATGTCGCGGAGTTCACGGAACTTGGCGACTTCCTCAATCTGCCGATCCGGACCTACTCAACCGGCATGACGGTGCGCCTCATGTTTGCTTTGGCCACCAGCGTCGAGCGCGACATTCTCATCGTCGATGAAGTGGTCGGCGCCGGCGATGCGATTTTTGTCGAAAAGGCCGCGCGCCGGGTGCGCAACATGTTCGAGCGGGCGCGCATCTTGGTGCTGGCGACGCACGCGGGCGAGATCGCGACGCGGCTCTGCAACAAGGCCATCTGGCTCGACAGCGGCCGCGTGGTGATGGCGGGCGGACCGGAACTAGTGTGGGATGCTTACATCAACCAACGGCGGCCGCACGCGGTGGAAGCCGCCGCTTAAGCCGTTCGCTTGGCCCGGGCCTTCGGTCGTGTTAGCCAAGCTCTGGGTTTGACGAGTGTGAGATGGCTGAATCGCTGATCCGCGCGCGTGCGCCGCTCCGGCTTGGACTTGGCGGCGGCGGCACCGATACCTCTCCTTATGCGGAGACGTATGGCGGCGTCGTGCTCAACGCGACCGTCGATCTTTACGCCAATGTCACGCTGCGGCCCTGCGAAGGACGCCAAGTGGCGCTGCACCTCGACGACCGCGACATCACGTGGCGCGGGCCCGCCGAGGGCGCGCTGCCGCTGGGCGGCGAAACCGACCTTCTGAAGGGCGTCTACAATCGCTTCTGTGCGCAGTTCAATGGCGGCCAGGGCTTGGCGCTCGAGATCAACGCGCACGCCGACGTGCCGCCGGGCTCGGGCCTCGGCACGTCCTCGGCCATGGTGGTGGCGCTGGTGAAAGCGTTCGACGAACTCTTTCAGACGCGGATGAGCCCATACGATGTGGCGCACATGGCGTTCGAGATCGAGCGCGAAGAACTGAAGCTCAACGGCGGCAAGCAGGATCAATACGCGGCCGCGTTCGGCGGCTTGAACTTTATCGAATTCGGCCCGGGCGACGGCGTTCTGGTCAATCCGCTGCGCATCGCGCCGGAAGTCGTGGCCGAAATCGAAGCGTCGCTGATTCTTTTCTTCTCGGGGGTCTCGCGCGAGAGCGCCCGCATCATCGACGAGCAGTCGCGCAACATCGCGGCGGGGCAGACCGAGTCGATCGAGGCGATGCACCGCCTGAAAGAGATCGCCTACCGCATGAAGCAGGCGCTGCTGCGCGGCCGCGTCGCCGAAGTGGGCGAGATCCTGGATGAGGGTTGGGTGCAGAAGAAGCGCATCGCTTCGGTGATCAGCACGCCGGGGCTCGACGCGGTCTACAACGCCGCCAAGGACGCGGGCGCCATTGGCGGCAAGGTCTCGGGCGCAGGCGGCGGCGGCTTCATGATGTTCATTGTCGATCCGCGCAAGCGCCGCCAGGTCATGCGCGCGCTGGACGCGCAGCCGGGCCACGTGTTCGCCTCCGGCCTCACGCAAGGCGGCGCGATGTCGTGGCGCATCGGCGACGATCTCAGGAAGGCTGCGAGCTTGGCGGCGTGATCGAACGGCTGGCCATTCCCGACGTCTGGACCTACACGCCGCGCCTGTTCGAAGACGCGCGCGGCGCGTTCAGCGAAACCTTCAGCAACCGCGCGCTGGCCGAAATGCTCGGCGGCGTCGCGCTGGTGCAAGACAATCAGGTGCTGTCGCACAAGCGCGGCACCATGCGCGGGCTGCACTTTCAGAAGCCGCCGACGGCGCAGGACAAACTGGTGCGGGTGCTGCGTGGCTCGATTGTGGATGTGGCGGTCGATATTCGCCGCGCGTCGCCGACCTACGGCCGCTGGGTGTCGGCGCTATTGAGTGCTGAGAACCGCTTGCAGATTTTCGTGCCGAAGGGCTTTGCGCACGGTTACGTGACGCTCGAGCCCGATACCGAGGTGCTTTACAAGGTCAGCGATTTCTACAGCGCCAAGGACGAAGGCGGCGTGCGCTGGAACGACCCCGCTTTGGGTATCAATTGGGGCCTGCCGGCAGACGAAATCGCCGCCAATGAGCGGGATGCCATGCTGCCCCCGCTTGCCGATCTGTCCGCCATTTTCTAACCCCTTCAAGGCAGTCGTGCGCAATTGGTCCGCGCACGCGGAGTTCGTTTCATGAGGGCGCTGATCACGGGAGGAGCCGGCTTTATCGGGTCCGCGCTCGCGCGCCATCTGGTCGGGCAGGGCGCGGATGTGCTGGTGGTCGACAAGCTCACCTATGCCGGTCATCTCTCCTCGCTTGAACCGGTGGCGAAGGCTGCCAATTTCGCATTCGCGCAGATCGACATTTGCGACCGCGCCAAGCTTGGCGAGGCGTTTGCAGCGTTTCAGCCGGACGCCGTTTTTCATCTTGCCGCGGAAAGCCATGTCGACCGCTCGATCGAGCATGCGCATGAGTTCATCGCGACCAATCTGGTCGGCACGTTTAACGTGCTGGAAGCATCGCGTGCGTACTGGGAAGCTCTGCCGCAGGAGCGGAAGCAGGCTTTCCGCGTGCTGCATGTCTCGACCGATGAAGTGTACGGCTCGCTCGGCGCCGATGGCCTGTTTCGCGAAGATACGCCATACGATCCGCGATCGCCGTACTCGGCCAGCAAGGCCGGCGCCGATCACCTCGCCAGCGCGTGGTTTCACACCTACGGCCTGCCGGTTCTGATCTCGAATTGCTCGAACAATTACGGGCCGTATCAGCTGCCGGAAAAGCTCATCCCGGTGATCATCCTGAACGCGCTCGAAGGCCGGCCGCTGCCCGTCTATGGCGACGGCGGCAATATCCGCGACTGGCTCTATGTGGACGACCACGTCGAAGCGCTTTGCCTGATCGCGGCCAAGGGCGAAGCGGGACGCTGCTACAATGTCGGCGGTCGCAATGAGCGCACCAATCTGCAGGTCGTGCATCGGGTCTGCGAATTGCTCGATGCGCACGCCAAGAAGGCGTCGGCCCACAAGGAGCTCATTACCTTCGTCGCCGATCGCCCCGGACATGACCGGCGCTATGCGATCGATGCGACGCGGCTTGAGAGCGAACTGGGCTGGCGCGCGGGTGAGACGTTCGAGACGGGCATGGAGCGGACCGTGCGCTGGTATCTCGACAACGAAAGCTGGTGGGGGCCGTTGCGCAAGGCCGGCGTCGGCGTGAAGCGGCAAGGGCTGCTGAAGTGAAAGTTCTGGTGATCGGCCGCGGCGGCCAAGTCGCGCGTGCGCTGGTGCGCCGTGCGCCGGAGGGTGTTGCGGTTGAAACGCTGAGCAGGCCGGAGCTCGATCTGGCGGCATTGCGCGACGCCGACGCGTTGGTCGCAGTGCGCCGGCCTGACGTCGTCATCAACGCGGCGGCCTATACGGCAGTCGACGCGGCGGAGAGCGACGCGGACGCCGCGCGCGCCGTAAATGCGCAAGGCGCCGAAGCAGTGGCGGCCGCCGCCGCGAGGCTCGGCGCGCCGGTGATCCAGGTTTCGACCGATTACGTCTTCGCCGGCGATAAGGGCGCGCCATATGTAGAGAGCGATCCGGTTGGACCGACCGGCGTCTATGGACGGACAAAGCTCGAAGGCGAGCGTCTGGTCGCCGCAGCGAATTCCAGCGCCGTGATCGTACGAACGGCGTGGGTCTACGACGCGCACGGCAAGAATTTCGTGCGCACCATGCTGCGGCTGGCGGGACAGCGCCCGGAGCTGTCGGTGGTCAGCGATCAGCAGGGCTGCCCGACCTTCGCCGATGACCTGGCCGACGCGCTGTTCGCCATCGCGCGGGCGCCAAAGCCGGGCGTCGTCCATTGCGCCGGCGCCGGAGAAACAACCTGGGCCGGCTTTGCGGAAGCCATCATGGCGCTCGCTGCGGAGCGCGGCGGTCCCTCGGCGAAGGTGCAGCCGATCCCGACCAGCGCCTATCCGACGCCGGCGAAGCGGCCCGCGAACTCGCGATTGAATTGCGCCAAGCTGCAGGGCGAGTACGGTGTGGCGATGCGCCCTTGGCGCGCGGCGCTGGCGGACTGCGTCGATGAAATTGCCGCCGGCGGCTGGAGAGTGGGATGAAGGGCATCGTTCTGGCGGGCGGCACGGGCACGCGCCTCTATCCGGTGACGCTCGCCGTCTCCAAACAGCTGGCGCCGGTCTACGACAAGCCGCTGGTCTATTATCCGATCTCGACGCTGATGCTCGCCGGCATTCGCGATATTCTCATCATCTCCACCCCGCACGATCTGCCGCACTTCAAGAATCTGCTTGGCGACGGCGCCGGCTGGGGCGTGAAGTTCAGCTATGCCGAGCAACCGAAGCCGGCGGGCATCGCGCAAGCGTTTCTCATCGGCGAGAAATTCCTGAACGGCGAACCGGCCGCGCTCGTGCTCGGCGACAACATTTTCTACGGTCACGGCCTCACCGAGCAATTGGCGCGCGCGGCGACGCGCACGAAAGGCGCGACCGTGTTCGCCTATCAAGTCGCCGATCCCGAACGCTTTGGCGTGGTGTCGTTCGATGCTGACGGGCGCGCACTGACCATCGAAGAAAAGCCGGCCAAGCCGAAGTCGCATTGGGCGGTGACGGGGCTTTATTTCTACGACGCACGCGTGGTCGAGCTGGCGCGCGCGCTGGCGCCTTCGCCGCGCGGCGAGTTGGAGATCACCGATCTCAACCGGCTCTATCTTGAAAGCGGCCAGCTCATCGTCGAGCGCATGGGGCGGGGCTTCGCCTGGCTCGACACCGGTACGCCGGATTCGCTGCTTGAAGCCGCGGAATTCGTGCGCTCGCTGGAGAAGCGGCAGGGGCTGAAGGTGGCGTGTCCGGAAGAAGTGGCGCTGCACATGGGCTTCATCGACCGCGCGCAATTGCGCAAGCTGGGGCGCGCCTTGGCGAAATCCACCTACGGCGAATACCTGCTGAAGATCGCCGACGAAGCGGACGGCTGAGATGGCCGCCGTCGCGCTCGCGCTGCACCTGGGCGAGCTTGCAGATTTGACGAGCGATGGCGCGGCGGCGCTGCCGATCTTGCGCGTCACGGGATCTGCGCCGCGCGCAGCGCTGGTGTCGGACGCGGGCGAGGCGGTCGGGCTGGCGCCGGGGGAATATTTCATCGAGGTCCGCGCGCGCGGCCTCGATGGCGCGCTGGCGCCGCATCTGCTGGCGGCGCTGGCGGGCGGCGGGTCGCGGCGCGAGGCGCCCAGCGAAGTTGAGCCGGGCGTGTGGCGCTACGCGCTGAGCACGGATCGCAGCATCGAGGGCCTCAGCCTGGCGCTTGACGGCGCACAGGCGCTCATCTTCGCCGGCGGCAGCATCATCACCGAAGGCGGCGACATCGAGCCGGCGCCGACCTTCCGCGGCGCCTTCGTCACGGCGGGACGCGCGACTTTCAGAGCGCTGCCGCAGAGCACGCGGCGGGCGCTGCTGTCGTCGAGCCGCCGCGCCGCATGGATGACGCGCGTGCGCAAGTCCGAGCAGGGCGGAAGCGGCGCGCCCGCGGCCGGCGCTTTCACCAGCGGCGGCGGTGAAGCAGACGCGCTACGCGCGGATTTTGACAACCGCATGGGCGTGGCGCGCGGACTGAAGGACGCCGCTTTTTCCGACGACGCGCCGCCGCTCTCGCCGCGCGACGACGGCGTCAAGCTGGTGGCGTTTCATCTGCCGCAATTTCATCCGATCCCGGAAAACGATGCGTGGTGGGGGCCGGGCTTCACGGAGTGGAGCAATGTCGCCAGGGCGCAACCGCAGTTTCTCGGCCACTATCAGCCGCGGCTGCCGGGCGAGCTTGGCTTTTACGATTTGCGCACGCCGGGCGTGCTGGCGCGACAGGCAGCGCTGGCGCGGCAGTACGGCGTCGGCGCGTTTGCGTTTCACTATTACTGGTTCGCCGGCAAACGGTTGCTGGAAGCGCCGCTGGACGCGTTCGTGGCCGACAAGAGCATCGATATCGAGTTCTGCCTGTGCTGGGCCAACGAGAATTGGACGCGGCGCTGGGACGGCGACGAGCACGACGTGCTGATCGCGCAGAATCACACGATGGAGGATCACGCGCGCGTCTTCGCCGATCTGGCGCGCTACATGGGGGACCCGCGTTATCTGCGTATCGACGGCAAGCCGCTGCTGATCGTCTATCGGCCGGAAATCATCGCCAACGCTGCTGAAATGACCACGCTCTGGCGGCGTGAGGCAGAAAAGCAGGGTTGGCCGGGCGTGTACCTGGTGGCGTCGAGCGCCTTTCGCTTCGATGCGCCGCAGCGTCTCGGGTTCGACGCGCTGGTCGAATTCCCGCCGCACGGTCTCGCGGGCGATCGCGTCGAGCAAAACCTGCGCTGGCTCAATCCGCGCCACGGCGGCGCCGTTTTCGATTACGCCGGCGTCGCCGCCGCCGAAGTTAAGCGCATGCAGGGCGCGCGCAGCGGCGCTGTCTTCCCCGGGGTGATGCCGGGCTGGGACAATGAGGCGCGGCGTCCGGCCGCGGGCGCCGTCTATCACGGCGCAACGCCGCAATCCTATGGCGCGTGGCTCCGGGCTGCCGTCGCGCGCGCCAAACGCACGCTGTCGCCGGACAGGCGCCTGGTGTTCATCAACGCGTGGAACGAGTGGGCGGAAGGCGCCTATCTCGAACCAGACCGCGCCTTCGGGCGCGCCTATCTGGCGGAAACAGCGCGAGTCATGTCTGAGGCATGAGTCCGAATTGCGCGCGTAACTCGGCGCGATATGCGGTTTGCAGCGTGGCGGTCCGCTCCGAGAGGTCGACCTCCGTGGCGACGAGATCCTGGATCGCGGTTATCTCGCGCAGCAATTCTTCGGCGCGCAGCGCCGAGGCGGTGACGCTTTGCGCATGGCGGCGGTGCAGGTTGAGCGCGCGCGGGTCGAAGGCGATGTCGCCGTGGCGCAGGAGACGAAGATAGGCCATCCAATCGCCGGCGACGCGGAAGCGCTCGATTTCCTCGCGGCAGTTCTCCAGCGTCGCCGCCAGCGCAGCCTTGCGGAAGACGCACGCGCTGACGTTGGGGATCGTGTTCTTGACCGCCAGCGGACCCGCGATTTCGGCGGCGCCGGGGCTCACATGGGCGGCGCGCCAGTAGCGGTCGTCGATCGCGCCGAGATAGGTGAGGTAATCGCGGTCCAGCGTCCCTCCGTGTTCATCGATTTGGCGAGACTGCGTGTAACTCAAGACGACCCGCTCGTTGCGGAAGGCCGGCAGGACCGTCTCGAGAAAGCGCCGCTCGCTCAGATCGTCGGCTTCCGCGATCCAGACGTAGTCGCCTTGCGCCAACGCGACGCCGCGGCGCCATTGCTGAAACACCGAGGCGGCCTTCTCCTTTCCGTCAATCACCCGCCACTCAATCTCGCTGTCTCGCAGAGCTTCTCGTGCGACATGCACGCTGTCATCGGTCGAGCAATCGTCGAGGACGATGATCTCGTAGATCGGCGCGCTTTGGTTGATGATCGTGCGCAGGCGATCGGGCAGATAGCGCGCGTAATTGCGGTTGGGCACGACGACCGAGATCTTCGGCGGCGCCGCGCCGGCGATGCGTGCGAGTTCGAAGGCGTAGCTGCGCATGTAATAGGCGCCTTCGGTCGCGCGGATGGCGGCGGCGGCCATATCGGAGCGCTCACGGGAGTTTCGGAGCAAAGACACAACCAGCTCCGCGAAGCCGTCGAGAGTGTCGACGAGCCGTCCGCCGCCACGCCCGAGCAGCGGCGCGAAGCCGCCTGCGGCGTCGAACGCAACTGCCGGCAAGCCCGCCTCCTGCGCCTGCAGCAGCACCGTGGGAAAAGGGTCTTCGCGGGAGGTGAGCGCGAAAACATCGGCGCCGTGCAGGAACGGTTTGAGGTCGCCGCTGAACGGCGCCAGCGTAAACCGGTCCGCGAAGCCGGATGCGGCGATCTTCTCGCGCACCATTTCGGCTTGCGCGGGCTCTATGGCGCCGACCCATAAGAAGCGCGCCGCCGGTTCCTGGGTCATGACGCGCGCGCCGACGTCGACGAAGCGATCGACGCCCTTGCGCAAATCGCCATAACCGGCGTTGAGCACGATCAGCGCATCATCGGCTATGCCGAAGCGCGCACGCAGCGTGCGCCGCGCCGCCAGGCGGGCGACGTCGCCCGGTGGTCCGCATCGCCTGGCCAGTCCCTGCGGCAGTACCCATGCGTTCGATGGCGCGCCATCGGGAAAGCGATCGCGCACATAGTCCGTTGGGAAGACGACGGCGGCCGCGTGCTGGCGGATCGCCCTCACCTGCGGTTCAAATCCACGCTCGTGGATCAATGTCGGAAGTTCGTGCACGAGCGCCACGCAGCGTATGCCGGCGCTGGTGAGAGGCTCGATCATCAGGCCTGAAGCCGTGCTGTTGACGATCGCGGCGCGCACGCCGCGCGCGGCGAGTTCGGCGGCGCACGTTTTTGCGGCCGCTGAATCATTGGCGTCGATCACGTACGTCCGGCCGTACCGGCCGAACTCAGAAATCAGCGGCCCGGGGCCGAGGACGACGATGTGGAGCTGCAATCCGAAGATGCGCGCAAAAATCCGCGCCAGCTCCAGCGCCAGAAGCTGAGCGCCGTGCCGAAACGCGTCGTGCGACACCAAGCAAAGCGGCGCTGTTTTGGCGCGGTAGTCGCGCCGCCGCGCCACCGTCGCAAGCGTCCGCTGCGTCAGCGTGCTGAGGCCCCAGCCAAGCCGCTGCAGCACGCGCCTGGCCCCCCGCTTGGCCCGCAAGATCGGGTGCGGCGCAGCGGCGTCGGCAGGTTCCCTTATCGCCACAGGACGCTCAACGCTGCTGAAAGTGGAATCCGGGATCATTTGCCGCGAACGGCGCGAAAGCGCGAACGAAATGCAACATGCCGAGCCCGGTTTACCCCTCTTTTGGGGCGAGGTACGGGGATGTTAGCACGTTGTGACTTAGGTGGCTCCCCAAGGAGCGGAATGGGGTGGTGCGCCCGCTCCGGAGGTCCTAATCGGGCCTTACCAGACGACGGGGAAGGGGCGCCCAGGGGGGAGGAATGAACCAACCGTTACCTGCATTCCTCAAGACCAAGGAGGAGGCGGTAGGCGCCGCCTTCATGGTCTCGGGCATGCATCGTAGCGGGACCTCCGCGATCACGCGCGTGCTGTCGCTGCTCGGGGCCGAACTGCCGCGCACCCTGATGAAGCCCGGCGCCGACAATCCCCGCGGTTTCTGGGAATCCGAAGAAATCGCCAAGGTCAACGACGCGCTGCTGAGCCAGTTTGGATCGTCGTGGGACGATGTGCTCGCGATTTTGGCGCGCCGCCAACAATTGGCGCGCGACCCGGCGGTGCTCGACCGCGTGCGGGCCGTCGTCGAGGCGGAATACACATGCAGCGGCGACATCGTCGTCAAGGATCCACGCATCGCTCTCCTGCTGGATGTCTGGATTTCTGCGCTCGGTTCCAAGCGTCTGTCACCGCGCGTGATCATTCCGTTGCGCGACCCGCTGGAAGTGGCGGCGTCCCTCGGGCGCCGGAACGCTCTTTCGACCGGCAACGCGCTGTTGCTGTGGCTTGCATATTTCTTGGCCGCGGAGCGCAGCAGCCGGGCCGTGCCGCGCGCGTTCGTGAACTATGCCGACTTCCTGACCGACTGGCGCGGCGTGATGCGGCACGTCGAAACAGCGCTGGACGTCAGCTTCGCGCGCTGGTCTCCCTCGCTGGAGCTTGAGGTGGACGCCTTCGTCTCGGCGAGCGACCGCCACGAAGTTCTCCCCAACGACCTGATCAACCAGCGTCCTGATGTGGTCGACTGGGTCAAGCGCGCCTATGCGTGGGCGCGGGCGGCCGCTGCAGGATTGTCGCCACCGACCGCCGAGATCGATGCGGTCGCGGCTGAATTCGAGGCGTCGCTGCGGACGTTTTCGCCGTTGATCGCCGAGCAGCGGCGGATGATCGCCGGTCTACGGGACGATCTTCGCGCCGCCGTGCGCGAGCGCACCCATGCCGAAGAAGCGCGGGCGGCGCATGCGCAGGTGCTGGAAAGGCGCATCGGTGAAGTCGAGCGCGAGCTTGCTGCGCTGAAGGCGGAGGCGGGCGCGAGCGCTGCGAGCGCCGCTGCTCAACGGCAGGAGGATGAAGCGCGTATTGCATTCCTGGAACGCGACCTCCTGGCGGCGCGGGCGGCGCACGCACAAGCGGAAGCGGCCGGCGCGGCGCACGTGCAGGTGCTCGAAACGCGCATTGGCGAACTCGATCGGGATATTGAGGCGCGGAACGCGCAAGCGGAAGAGGCCGGCGCGGCGCACGCGCACGTGCTCGAGACGCGCATCGGCGAGCTGGAGCGGGATCTTGAGGCGCGGACCACGCAGGTCGAAACGCTGACTCAAAGTGCGGCCGCGCAGCAGCTGGAGCGCGATGCGCGCATCGCACTTCTGGAAACCGAAGCCGAGGAGGCGAAGGCAAAGCTTGCCGCGCTAAGTGACGACGGCGCCGCCAAGGCAGCCGCGCTGGAATCCGACCGCGCGCATGAGGCGCTTGTGGCCTCGCTCGAAGGGGAAGCGCTCGAAACCGAAAAGCACGTGGTTGCGGTGACGGCCGCTCACGCGGCGCACGTCGCGATACTTGAGAGCAGTCTCGCTGAAGCAAGCCAGAAGCTCGAGGAGTCGATCACCGGCCATGCCGCTCACGCAGCGGCGCTGGAGTCGCGCGTTGGCGAGGTCGAACACCAGCTCGCCGATGCAATGCAAGGGCATGCGCTGCACGTCTCGCAGCTGGAAACGCGCGTCAACGAACTCGAGATCGAACTCGGGCGGCGCGACACGCAGTTGCATGATCAGCTGCAGCTCGCGGAAGCCAAGGCAAAGGAGCGGCAAGCCCGGGTCGACGCGCTTGTGCGCGATATGCAGGCGCTGTCGGAAGCGCTTCGTGAACAGACGGAAGAAGCCGAACAGCAATTGGCCACGGCAGTGGCCGCCGGCGAAGCCGCGCTGCGCGAACTTGACGAGACTTGGCGCCAGCGTTCTGCGGCGGCCTTGGAGCAGGCGGAACAGGCCGCGATCCGGCGGGCGGCGGAATTGGATGAGCGCCACCGGGCTGAGATGGAGCAAACTGCGCTCCGGCATACGGCGGCGCTGTCCGCATTGCGCGAACAACACGGCGTGGAGACGGAGCAGGCGCGCCTGCACCACATGTCGGGGCTCGCGGCGTTGCATGAACAGCAACGCGCCGACCAACAGGCGCTCGCGGCGAGGCACGCCGCGGAGCTTGAGCAGCTACAGCGCCGAGGCGCCGACGCGCTGGCGCAGGCCGCGCGCGACCGGCAGGCGCAGGTCCGCGATTTCGAGCAGCGCCTTGCCGCGGCGGTCGGCGATCTTGAGTCGGAAGCCGCCGCCCGCGCGGACCTCGCCGCAGCGATCGATACGGTGCGCAACGCCGCGGCGCAGTCGCTTGAGGAAACGGTCGCCGAGCATGGCGCCGCCGTTTTGGCCGCCTCGCGGGCGCTGCGAGAGGCGCGCCAAAAGGAGTACGGCGAAAACCGGGCGCAGTTCGCCCAGCTTCCACGCGCGCGCAAGCGGGCTGCGGCTTTTTTCCGGCCCGAGGCGTTGCGGCCGCTGTTGCGTTCGAGCTGGGTTTCCAGAGCCGCGACGTTGCTGAGTTCGGGCCTCTATGTGCCCGTCGATGGCCCGGGCGGGCACGGCATCGTCGCTTATGCGCAGGGCGCGCCGCGCGCGCCCAGTCCGCATCCGCTGTTCGACGACGCCTTCTATCGCAGGCGCAATGCCGATGTCGCGGACCGCGAGCCGCTTGGCGCGTTGCATTATCTTTGGCACGGCGACGCTGAGGCGCGCGACCCGCACCCGTTGTTCTCGGTCGCGTGGTACCGGGCACGGTACAGGCAAGAGCTGAGCGATTGGAAGCTCACGACGCTGGAGCACTATCTCTTGCACGGCGCGCGCAACTGGCTTGCGCCGCACCCGCTGTTCGACACGATCTACTACGCACCTCAGGCCCCGGACGTGTATCAACGCGGGGTCAATCCGCTGGTTCATTATCTGGGCAGCGGCGGCCGCGAAGGCCTCGATCCGCATCCTTTGTTCCGCTCGGCCTGGTATCTCGAGAAACATCCAGACGTGCGCGACGCCGGCATGAATCCGCTGGAGCACTATGTGTTGGCGGGCTGGCGCGAGAACCGCGATCCGCACCCGCTCTTCTCAACGCGTGGCTACCTCGAGGCCAATCCCGACGTCCGCAAAGCCGGCGTCAATCCGCTGATCCACTATCTGACGACGGGGTGGCGCGAAAATCGCCGGCCGTGCGCGAACTTCGATCCGCAGCAATATCTGCACGACAATCCCGACGTGGCCTCGGCCGGCATCGAGCCGCTGACCCATTATCTGATCAATGGCGCGTGGGAAGGCCGGAAGGGCGCGGAGTCGTTCGACGTTCAGCGCTATTGCGCGCGCTATCCCTACGATGTGCTGCGTGGAGTCGCGCCGCTTGAGGCATGGGCGCGCGCGGGAAGCCCGGAGCTCGTAGCCGAAGGACAACCGCGGGCGTCGACGGCGAGCGCGGGCTTCTCCTTCGGCGCGCAGGCCGCCGACGCCGCGCTGTTCGAGCACTTCACCGGCAACGGTCAGGAGCTGCAGGACAATTACGACTGGGAAGCTTACGAGCGCCTGTCGACCGCAATGCATGCGGAAGAACGCGCGCGCATCCAGGGGCTGCGGCCGAAACCGCTGCAACTGATCAAGCTGGACGAAGCCAAGCTCGGCGCGGCCGCAGCGGCGCTTTCGTTCAAGACCGAGGCGAGCGAGCCGGACGTCTCCATCGTCATTCCGGTCTACAATCAGGTCAAATACACGCTCGAATGCCTGACCAGCCTGGCTGCCACGATCGGCGGCGTGCGCGCGGAAGTCATTGTCATCGACGACGGGTCAACGGATCAGACCCAGACGCTGATCAGCGCGATTGCGGGCGTGCGCTATGTTCGCAACGAGGAGAATCTCGGTTTCCTCCGGACAGTGAACCGCGCCGCCGCGCTGGCGCGCGGACGCAAGCTCATCATTCTCAACAACGACACCCAGGTGCTGGGAGACTGGCTGCGCAACCTGCTGGCGGCGCTCGACGATGAAAGCGTCGGGGTTGCTGCGCCGAAGCTGCTGTTCCCGGACGGCCGCCTGCAGGAGGCGGGTGCGGCGTTGCGCAACAACGGGTCGGCGGAATTGATCGGCCTGTTCGACGATCCCAAGCTCGACCGCTTCTGCTACGACCGCGACGTCGATTATGTCTCGGGCGCCTGCATTGCGCTGCGGCGCGCCGAATTCGAGGCCTTGGGCGGCTTCGATATGCGCTACGCGCCGGCCTATTGCGAGGATTCCGACCTCTGCATGCAGATGCGCGCCAAGGGCAAGCGCATCCGCTACGTCGCCAACGCCGAAGTCTGCCACCATCTCTCGGTGACCTCCAATGCGCTGCCCGGCACGTACAAGATTCAGCAGGCGCGGCGCAATCAGCAGAAGCTGCTCGACCGCTGGGACGAGGCGATCGAGGCGCTGAACCGGGTGCGGGTGATCAGCTTCTACCTGCCGCAGTTCCACACCATTCCGGAAAACGACCAATGGTGGGGCGCAGGCTTCACCGAATGGCGCAACGTGACGCGCGCGGCGCCGAACTTCGTCGGTCACTATCAGCCGCACCGTCCGTCCGAGCTTGGCTTCTACGACGTCATGCGCGCCGAAGTCATGGAGCGGCAGGCCGATCTCGCGCGGGCGCACGGCGTGCACGGGTTCTGCTACTATTATTACTGGTTCACCGGGCGGCGCATTCTGGAAGCGCCGCTGGATCGGCTGCTGCAAACCGGCAAGCCAGACCTCCCGTTCTGTATCTGCTGGGCCAACGAGAACTGGACGCGTACCTGGGACGGCCAGGAAAAGGACGTGCTGCTGGAGCAGCGTTATTCCGACAGCGACGATGAAGCCGTCATCGCCGACATGATGCGCTATTTCCGTCTCGGCAATTACATCCGCATCAACGGCAAGCCGCTGCTCGTCATTTATCGCCCGGGTCTCTTCCCCGACTTCAAGCGGACAGCGGAGCGCTGGCGGCGCGCCTGCCGCATCGCCGGCATCGGCGAAATCTACATCGCCATGGTGGAGACCTTCGAGCACGCACTCACTTATCCGTCTCCGCGCGCCTGGGGCTGCGATGCGACCATCGAGTTTCCGCCGGCTGGCATGAGCGAGCCGATGAACGTGAGCAAGCGCCTCAATCCCCGCTACACCGGCACCGTGTGCGACTATCACCGGGTGGTGCGCCGCTATCTGCGCGAGCCGCTCCCGGGTCACACGCGCTTCCGCGCGGCCATGCCGTCGTGGGACAACACGGCGCGCCGCCAGGATACGTCTTACGTGTTCCAGGGCGCGACGCCGGGGGCGTTCCAGGCCTGGCTCGAAGGCGTGATCGAGCAGACGCGGCTGCAGAATTTCGGCGACGAGCGCATCGTCTTCGTCAATGCCTGGAACGAGTGGGCGGAGGGCGCGCACCTCGAACCGGATCTGCGCTTCGGCCGCGGCTGGCTGGAAGCGGTGCGCAATGCGCAGGCGGCGAGCGATCTGCTCGACCGCGGAGGGCAGGGCTGATGCTGTCCGGAGATTTCACGCTCGTCGGCCACCCGTTCGCGCCGATCGGCATGGGCGAGCACGTGCGCTCGTCCTGGCGTGCGTTCGCCGCGATGGGCGTGCGGCCGGCGATCTGCGACGTCTACGGCATGAGCGAGCGCGACGATCCCGATTTCGAGCGCGCGTTCGGCCCGGTCGCGACACGCGAGATTTCGCAGCGCCTCAACATCTTCCACATCAACGGCGACGAAGTCACCAACTCGCTCGCCCACATGCGCGCCGCGAGCGCTTTCGAGCAGGCCTACAACGTCATCTATCCCGCCTGGGAGCTCTCGCAGTATCCGCGCGAATGGGCGCAGCTGCTGGATCAGTTCGACGAGATCTGGGCGCCGTCCGCGTTCATTCGCGACTCCATCGCCGGTTCTGCGCGCAAGCCGGTCTTTCACATGCCGCTCGCGGTCGACGTGCGCATGTCGTCGTTCATGACGCGGCGCATGCTCAACCTGCCTGAGAGCGCTTTCATCTACCTCTTCTTCTTCGACTTCTCGTCCTACTGGCAGCGTAAGAATCCGTTCGCGGTGCTGGAGGCGTTCGAGGCGTTGGCGCAGCGTCATCCGAAGGCGCCGCTGCATCTGGTGTTGAAGCACAAGGGCGGCAAAGGCACGTCGGACGTGGTCGAGCGGCTGCGCGCCGCCATCGCCCGCCGGCCCGGCCAGATTCAGATCATTGACCGCACCATGCGCGACAATGAAGTGAAGAACCTCGTGCGCGCCTCCGATTGCTTCATCTCGCTGCACCGGTCGGAGGGGTTCGGCCGCGGCCTGGCCGAGGCCATGGCGCTGGGCGTGCCGGCGCTCGGAACCGGCTATTCCGGCAATCTCGACTTCATGAACGCCGAGAATTCCTGGCTGGTGGACTACGACCTTGTTCCGGTCGGAAAGAATGAGTATCCGCACGGCGCCGGTCAGCATTGGGCCGACCCGAAGCTGGCGACGGCGGTGGCGATGATGGAGCAGATCTGGCTCGACCATGCGACCGCGCGGAAGAAGGCCGACAAGGCCAGGCGCGATCTGGCCTGCCATTTCTCGCCACGCGCCATCGGGTTGCGCTACATCGAGCGGCTGGAACAGGTTGAGCCGCCGCAGCCGGCGCGCAGGGAAGCGGCCGCACCTTAGCGGCGCAGGTGGTGCGATGAAGGAATGCTCAAAGTCGATCGCCCGGCGGCTGAAGGACAGCCGCTACGCATCGCGATATTTTGTCGGCGCCGGCGTCGATATCGGCGGAAAGCCAGATCCGCTGGCGCTTTATCGCGAGTTCTTTCCGCGCATCACGTCGCTGAAAACCTGGGATCTCGAGGACGGCGACGCGCAATTCATGCAGCCGGCGGCCGACGCCTCCTACGATTTCGTCTTCTCCAGCCATTGTCTCGAGCATCTGCGCGATCCGCGCGAGGGCCTGCGCAACTGGCTGCGGATCGTGAAGCCCGGCGGTCATATCGTCATCACCATCCCCGATGAGGACCTCTACGAGCAGGGCGTTTGGCCCTCGACGCACAATCGCGACCATAAGCACGCCTTCACCGTGTCCAAGGCGAAGTCCTGGTGCGCGGCGTCGATCAACGTGCTCGATCTGCTGCGCGATCTGCCGCCGGAAGCCGACGTTCGCAAGATCGAGGTCATCGACGAGACCTATCGTTTCGACTTGCCGCGCTTCGATCAAACGCTGACGCCGGTCGCCGAGTGCGCGATCGAAATCGTCATTCGCAGGCGCATGGCGGCGGAGTTGGAACAGGGCGGACGTCTGCCGCCCAAGGCGCAGCCCGACGCCGACCAGCGCGGCTATTTCAATCAGTACCGCAACGATCACGAAGCGCTCAAACGTGCGGAGCTGCCGGCCCCGCTGTTTGAAGACAAACGTGATCTCTAAGAACCCCGGATCGCCTTTATGAACCCTGCCGACATTCTTGGCCGCCGTCTGGCGGAAGCCGGTTACCCGTCCGTCGGCGTGCTGCCGATCGGCGCGGCCCGCGCGCATCCCTCGCGGGGACGCTATCCGGCGCACGGCTACGTTCGTGGCTGGGGTCTCGAACACGGCGGCATGGCCGAGAAGGTTTCGGCGCACCCCCTGTTTCGCGAGGCGCTGGCCAATTCGCGCGGCCGTTCGGTGGTGACGCCGGATCGGCTGATGAACCTGTTCATGATCATCACGCACTTCTTCGACACGATTGAGCATCACAACATTTTCGAGTTCGGCTCGTTTCGCGGCGGCAGCGCCCTCTTCATGGCGACGTTGTTGAAGCGTCTCTATCCGGATGCGGCGATGTATGCGCACGACACGTTCGCGGGCATGCCGGACGTGGACCGGAGTGTGGACTTTCACTCGGCCGGCGATTTCGCCAATGCCGATCTCGAAGGCTTGAAGGCGGCGAAAGCGGAGCTGGGCCTCGATAATCTTCATCTCGTCCAGGGACTGGTGCAGGACACCTTTCCTGGCTCTCTGGCGCCGGGGACGAAGATCGGTCTAGCGCACTTCGACATGGATATTTATGAGCCGACTGCTTACGCCCAGCAGGTCGCGTGGCCGCACATGACCAAGGGCGGCTATTACATTTACGACGACGCCACCGTTTCAGGCTGCATCGGCGCGACGCAGGCGGTGGAAGATCTCATCCTGGACAAGCGCCTGCATAGCGAGCAGGTGCATCCGCATTTTGTGTTTCGCGTCGGGATTTAGCCGCGCTTGCGCGCGCGGAAGAAGATCGGCCACATCAGATTGTTCGGATGCGGATTGTTGTCGCACACGATCCCTTGAAACGGGTCGTAGCTCAGCCCGATTTCGACATTCACGAAACCGATGTCGCGCAGGACATCCAGCAGCGGCCATCCCGGCACGAAGAACACCAAGCTGCCTTCGGCGCTGACGGGGTTGCCGTGATAGGCCGGGGGATGATGGTGCACCAGCTGTCCGTCCACCAGGACAGAGCGTACTTGTGTTTCCGCGGCGCCAAAGAAGGGCACGGTGAAGAGCAGGAGTCCGCCCGGACGAAGGATGCGGTGACACTCCGCGAGGGCGCGGCGATGGTCGGCGACGTGTTCGAGCACATCGAAATGGCAGACAAGATCGAGTTCGTTCTCCGCGTATGAAGTTGCGTGCATGTCCTGATGCATGATCTCGAACCGGCCGCGCACATGGTGCGTGCCGGATTCGACGTCATCGCCGATATATTCGCTGCCCTGGATCGGGATGTCCCGCTTCTGCAGCGCGGCGTAAAGCGGCGTCACCCGTTCGAACACGTGCGCGCGCTGCGGCTTCAGGTCGTAGTATGCGCTGGCGACCAGGCCGAACGCTTGGCGTCCCCGGCCGCTCAGCCCGCAGCCTGGGCACACGATCATCTCACGCAGGTTGACCCAGCCGCTTGGGTGCGTCGTCGGGCCAATCTGGAATGTGGAAATGCTGTCACAGGCGACGCAAAATCCCGTAAGCGAGCGCCGCATCGAGAGATGGCTCTCCACGACCTGGCGCATGCGTTCCAAGGAACCGGTCTTGTTTTCGAAGACCGACCGGTCGCTGCAGGAAAACTCAGTCGTCATAACCCGGGCCCTTCGCGCGATGGGACCCTACCGCTTTAAGGCGCGGAAGAACACCGGCCACATGTGCCCGGCAGGCGCAGGGTTATTGTCGCTGACGATGCCCTCGAACGCATCGTAATGAAGGCCGATCTCGGCGCGCGAGAAGCCGGCCGCGCGGAGGTCGTCGAGCAACGGCCAACCCGGCACAAAGAACACGAGACTGCTCGCGGTTTGCTCCACCGGGTTGCGGTGGTATTCGGGCGGCAGGTGATGGACGATTTCGCCATCAATCATTTCCGCGCGCACGAGGTGCTCATCGGCGCCGAAGAACGGAACGGTGAAGAGCAGCTGACCGCCGGGTCGCAACACGCGCGCACATTCGCAGAGCGCGCGCCGGAAATCCGGCACGTGCTCCAGAACGTCGAAGTGGCACACGAAGTCGAGAGCGCCGTCGGCGTAGCTCAGGCGCAGCATGTCTTCATGCCGCACCTCCGTTCCGCGCAGCTTGTGGAGACTGCCGGGCGCACACTCTGCGCCGACATATTCGCTGCCCTGCAGCCGGACGCCATGCTTGAGCAGCGTTCCGTAGAAGTGGGTGATGCGCTCGAAGATGTGGGTACGCTCTTGCGGCAGATCGGCGACGGCCTCGCGCACCAGTGAGATGGCGAGACGCCCGCGGCCGCTCAGACCGCAGCCGGGGCACACCAGCGATTCGCGCAGGCTGATCCAGCCGTTGGCGGCTTGGCTCGGGCCGACCTTGAACGCGACGATGCGGTCGCAGAGCGCGCAATAGCCGGTGAAGCTGTCCTGCGCCGCAATGTAGCGCTCGATGGTTCCCGCCGCCGGCGCTAACCGACTGATAACGCGTTCGAAATCAATGCGGTTGTCACTGAAGAAGGACGTGGCCATGGGTTGCTCGTGGGCGGGATCGCCAGTACGGATAAGCCGGAGATAGGCGAGGCGGCGAATGTTATCGCAACAGCGACCGGACACGAATACTGCGATTGAGCCGCCCTGGTTCGATCGGCCGGACGCGCTGGCGCTGAACGCCGCGTCCAGCGCGCGTCAGGATGTGAAGGCGTACGCGCGCGAACTGATCACCGATGGCGTTTGCGTGGTGCGCGAGGCGATCGCGCACGAACTCTGTGATCGGGTGATCGCCGATTACGCCGAGTATTGTGCGCGCAACCCGAACGGTGTGAAACGCGACACGCTGGGGCGTGAGACGCGCGTGGTCAATTTTCACCGCACGTCCGAGGCGTCGAGCGCAATGGGAACCAACCCGGAGCTGATGACGCTGCTGGACTATATGTTCGGCATGGAGGCCTGCCTCTACACGTCGCTCACCTTCAAGTACGGAACGCAGCAGCCGATCCACCGCGACACGCCGCACTTCGGCACTTGGCCGCAGGGTTATTATTTCGGCGTCTGGGTCGCGATGGAGGACGTGCATGACGACGCCGGCCCGCTGATGCTGCATCGCGGCGCGCACCGATTTGCGATGCAGCAGGGCGCCATCATGGATGAGCTCGCGCGCGAGAATCCGGAATGGAGCCCAGAGCAGCTCGCCGACGTGGCGTTGCGGAAGTTCTGCGACGAAGTGATGAGCCGTTCGCTTGAGCAGTTCGGGCCGCCGGAATTTCTGCCGGTGCGCAAGGGCGACGTCATCGTGTGGCACCCAGAGTTGCCGCACGGCGGCTCGCTGGCAAAGAATCCGCATCTCACCCGCTGGAGCACCGTCTTCCATTGCGCGCCGGTCGCGGTCCAGGTGCACCAGCATCAGACCTTCTTCCGGCACCGCAGCCCGGAAGCGCCGCCCGCACGCTACGGCTATATCGACTTCCAGGGGAGAAAAGTGGCGGTGGCGGGCGATACCGGCTTCGCTTGAGCGCATGAGCGCGGCGCCCGTTCTCGTTTTCCATCACATCCCGAAGACCGCGGGCACGGCCGTGCGCACCGCGCTCTACAACATGTTCGGCGAAGCCAACTGCGAACAGATCCGCGAGGTCAACTTCCTGTCGCTTGAGCCGGTCCGGCGCGCCACCGCGCACGGCGAACAGCCGCGGCTGGTCAGCGGCCACATCCCGGTGCGCTATGTCGGCGAAGACTGGGACGTCCACACGGTGACGTTTCTGCGCGATCCGGTCGAGCGGGTCATGTCGCTCTATCGCTTCATGCGCGGGCAAGCGCCTGAGACCTACGCGCACACCGGTTTGCGCGCGAACTTCACTTTGCGCGAGTTCCTCGATTGCGGGCATCCGGAGGTCACCTCGCAGATCGATAACGGCATGTGCCGCTTTCTGGCGCGCGAGCATTCGGCGTGGCCGATCGATGCGCCGGACAATCCGGATTTTCGCCCGGACCTGAAGACGCTTTTCTCGGCGGCCGAAGCGCTCAACGTCATGGCCGTCGGCATCTGTGAGCGCATGGATGAATCGCTGGCGTTGTTGAGCCGCAGATGGGGCCTGCCGTTCGAGCTCGGCACGCAGGCCGAAAACGTATCGCCGGCGTTGGCGGAAGAGGCCGTCGCCGACGAAGTCGCCGAGATTTCCCAGCGCAACGCGCTCGACGCCGCCATTTACAAGATCGGCATGCAGCGCTTCGAAGAGCAGTTGCGCGTGCCGCGTCGCAAGACGCCGGCGCTTGTGCCGGCGCCCGTATTTGCGCCGGGGCGGGAATACAGGATCGACGTGCTGCCGGCGCGCGACGGCTTTCACGCTTTCGAGCACCGTGGCGGCATCTCCTGGATTTCGGCGGGGACCTCGGCGCGCATCCGTTTCCGCTGCGGGGAGGAGCAGGTTTCAGGCTTCTCCATACGAATCTACACCGGCACGCACGGTTATCCGGTCGAAGCGGCGGCGTTCCTTGTCAATGGCGCGAAGCCGCCTTTCGCATGGCACGCGGACGCAAACGACCCGGCGTGGGGCACTATGTTCCTGGGGCCGTTCACGCCGCAATCCGGGTTGAACGTGCTGGAGATACAAGCGCCTGCTTATGCTCAGGCGGCGCGCACCGAGGATTCACTCGATCCGCGCACGCTGGCGTTCGGCGTCGCCGCGCTCCGGGCTAGATGATGCCCCACTCGGCGTCGACGCCAGACAGGCCGCCGGCCGCCGTGATCGTCGTCCCGTTCAGCATCCACACATAGACGACGCCATCGCTGTTGCGCCAAAGAATGTCGTCGCGGCCATCGCCGTTATAGTCGCCGATATTCTCGATCGTCCAAGTGGCGGGATCGACGCTGGCGATCGTTCCCGTGGACATCACGGTCGCGCCGTTCATCGCCCACACGGCGACCGCGCCGTCGCCGTCGTGGCGCAGAATGATGTCGTCACGTCCGTCGCCGTTGGTGTCGCCTATGCCGGCGACATGCCAATCCGTGCCGGTCTGCGTGCTGGTGAAGGTTGAGCTTTGGATCGAGGCGCCGTTCATCTGCCAGACCACCATCTGGCCGCTCGTATTGCGCCACAGGAAGTCGTCGCGCCCGTCGCTGTTGAAGTCGCCAACGCCCTGGAGCGACCATTCAGCGCCGAGACCAGTCACGACATTGGCGCTCTGGATCGTCGCGCCGTTCATCTGCCAGATGTAGACGACGCCGTCGTTGCGCTGCCAGGCCACGTCGTCTCGAAGATCGCCGTTGAAGTCGCCGATGCCGAGATAGGTCCATTGATTGCCGACGCCGGCGATGGCGTTGGCGGCGGTGACGGCGCCGCCGTTCATGGTCCACGAATAGACGAGGCCGTCGTTACGCTCCCAGAGTACGTCGGCGCGGCTGTCGCCGCCGAAGTCGCCGGTGCCGAGCGGAGTCCATTCGGCGCCTGCGGCCGGCAGGAAATTGGCCGCCGTGATCGACGTGCCGAGCACGTTCCAGCTCGCCATGACGCCGTCGCTGCGGCGGAACAGGATGTCGGAGGTCCCGTCGCCGGAGAAGGTGCGGAAGGCGGTGTCGAGAAAGACGTCGCGATCGGTGAAGTGGAGGAATTCGACACTGGTGGCGGTGTCGGCCCCGTCGGCGGCGGAGGTCACTGTCCAGCTGCCGTCCGGCGTGCGCGCCCAAACCGCCGATGTCGACGCAAACCCGTAGGTCGCGGTGTCGACGCCCGCCTCGCCGCCGAGCTGGTCGTTGCCCGCGCCGCCGATCAAGGTGTCGTTGCCCGCGCCGGCAGTCATGATGTCGTTGCCGCCGTTGCCGGTCAGCACATTGGCGACGGCGTTGCCGATGATGAGGTCGTCGCCGCCTCCGGCGATGGCGTTTTCGATGACCGCGCCGCGCGCGATGGAGATGTTGCCGTGTGCAGCGCCGTTGAAGTCGGGATTGGTGCCTGGGCCGGCGCTTGAGAACGCTTCTTCGCGCAGGTCGATCTCCTCGGGCGTGTTGTAGCCCGAAAGATCGAGCGTATCGATGCCGCCGGCGTCCCAGATGGAGAACACGGGCGCATCGTCGCCCAGGCCGGTCGTGATCGAGTAGTGCTCGTGGCCGGTGTTGGAGTTGAATCCGTACACGGTGTTGCCCGTGCGCGTGTTCATGTTCGGGCCGTAGAGATATTGCGCCGCGGCGATGTCGTGCAGCTGTGGGCCCGACGAGAACGCATTCAGGCTGCCGCCGGTGTTGAGCGAGCCGAAATAGCTCATCACCGTGAACATGCGCGTGTCTTGCCAATACTCGGCGCTCAAATCGTAGGTGGGATCGGTGCCGTCGAGCGCGTCGTAGTCGCCGGGGTGCGCCAAGCCGATGGCGTGGCCGATCTCGTGCTCGAGCGTATGGGCGCCGAAGCTGCCGTCCGTCGGCGTCTGGTTGTCGGTCAGCGAAATGTTGATCCAGACGTCGCCGTCGACGGCGCTCGCCGACGTGCTTCCCGGGTAATAGGCGAACGCTGATGCGCCGTCAGCGCCGCTTGAATAGTTCGCGAAGACGATGGTGGCGTTGTTGGAGTAGGCGCCGTCGCCGGTCGTGCCCGAGCCGACGCGCACGAACACGATGTTCGCCACATCCGCCCAGAGCTGCAGCGCTTCCTCCGCGGCGATGATCTGCGCCTCGGTGAAGCGGCTGAAGCCGCTGGTGCCCGACGGCATGGCGAGCGGCGCGGTCGACCGGAATGAATAGGTGACGATCGCCGGATCGCCGCTCCAGCCGTTGCTGTCGCGGGTGATTTGGATAGCGGCCTGATCCCAGCTGAAAACAGGTAGGCCGTTCGCCGCCACGCCGCTCGTCGGCGGCTGGAACGCCAGTGGGTTATGCGGGCTGCGCAGCACTTCGGCAGGCTCGCCCTCACGGTTCGCGAAACGGTCGAACGGCATGTAAACCCCCTGTCTTCCGGACCATATTAGCGGGCGAGAACCGGCCCGAGAACCTAAAGCGTGCAGATGGCGCCCGGGCGCCGCTCACAAGCGCGGGATCAGATGACGCCCCATTCCGGGCCGACGCCCGCTACCGCGCCCGCTTGCTGGATGCTGCCGTTGGCGTTCAGGAGCCAGACGTAGATCGCACCGTCGTCACGCTGCCAGAGAATGTCGGCGCGCCCGTCGCCGTTATAGTCGCCGATGTTTCGCACCGCCCAGTCGTTCGGATCGGCGGATCCTACGAATGCAACCGAACTCACTGTGGCGCCGTTCATGCGCCAGATTGCAACGAGGCCGCTGTCGTCCTGCCAGATCAGGTCCTCGCGTCCATCGCCATTGGTGTCGGCGGCGCCGACGATGTCCCAGCCGGCGCCGAGCGCCTGCGCGCTGGTGAAGCCGGCGCTGGCCACGGCCGAGCCGTTCATGAGCCAGACGTACGTCTGCTCGCCTTGTCTCCAAACGAAGTCGTCCCGCCCGTCGCCATTGAGGTCGGCGAGCGTTTGGAACACCCAGCTGCTGTCCAGGCTCGCGGCGACGCCGGCGGAGGTGATCGTCCGCCCATCCATTTGCCAGACGTACACGAGCCCGTCGCTGCGCTGCCAGGCAAGGTCGTCGCGCCCGTCGCCGTTCATGTCGCCGGCGCCGAGGAACGACCAGCCGGCGCCGAGTCCTGTAATCGCGCCGGCGGAGGCGATGGCTGTGCCGTTCATCTGCCAGGAATAGACGACGCCGTCGCTGTTGCGCCGCCAGAGTATATCGTCGCGCCCATCGCCATCGAAGTCGCCGGTGCTCAGAAGCGTCCATCCCGCGCCCGGCGAGCCGATGACGGCGCTTGAGGTCAGCGCTGCGCCGGTGATTTCCCAGCTGGCGACGACGGCGTCGTTGCGCTGGAAAAGGATGTCGGAGGTGCCGTTGCCGCTAAATGTTTGCGGCGCCGGATCGAGATAGACGTCGCGATCGGCGAAGTGAAGCCGCTCCACGCTGCTGGTGAGGTCGACGCCGTCGACGCCGGCCGTGACCGTCCAGGCGCCGCTCGCATCGCGCACCCAGCTCGCACCGCTTGAGGCGACGGAATAGTTGGCGGTGTCGAAGCCGCTGCCGCCGATGAGCGTGTCCGCGCCGGCGTTGCCGGTCAGCGTGTCATTGCCGGCGCCGCCGTCGAGGATGTCTCCCACATCCTCCGCGCCGGAACCCGGCGTCAACAGCCACAGCGTGCCGCCATAGCCGAGCGCGTAGAGGTTGCCCGCGCTGTCGGTGACGAAATCGGTGATCGAGGTCGGCGCAGGTCCGGTGATCTGCGCATTGCGCTGAACCGCATCGACCGCAACGCCATTCACGACTTGCAGCGTGAAGATACGGCCGCTGCCGAAGTCGGCGAACATGTACTGACCGACGAAATTGGCGACCGCGCCGGTATAGACGTCGCCTCCGGTGATGACGGTGCCGACACTGCGCGGATAATCGTAGATCGGATTTGTAAGCGACGGATCGCCCGGCTGCGGCGTGCCTGGCGGCCCGGGATTGTAGGGGAGATTCCCCTCCATGATGCGCCAGCCGAAATTGAAGCCGCCATCGCCGGCCGGAACCCAATCGACCTCTTCGCGCGCCGACTGACCGACATCGCCGATGTAAAGATCGCCGTTGCGCGGATCGAAGCCGGCGCGGAACGGGTTGCGCAGACCATAGGCCCAGATCTCGTCGAGGCCTGCGACGCCGACGAACGGGTTGGTCGCCGGGATGTGGTAGTTGCGCGTTGCGTCGCCCGGAAAATCGTCGCCATTGTCGACGTCGATGCGCAAGAGCTTGCCGAGGAAGCTGTCCAGGTTTTGCGCGTTGTTGCTGGGATCGCCGCCGCTGCCGCCGTCGCCAACGGCGATGTACAGGTAGCCGTCGACGGGCGAGAAGCCGATCCAGCCGCCGTTGTGATTGTTGAATGTCGGATGCGGGGCTTCCCACACGACGCTGAACGTCGTGTTCGCCGTCGGCGGCGATCCCGCGGCGCGCGAATACTCGCGCACGGAGACGTCGCCCTGCGCGTCCGTGAGATAGACGAAGAATCTCCCGTTGCTTGCGTAGTCCGGATGAAAGGCGACGCCCAATGCGCCGCGCTCGCCGTCGCGCGTGAACTCGCCTTGCGGGATGTCGAGGAATGTTGTGCGTGCGCCGGTCGCGATATCGACGCGCCAGATGACGCCGGTGTCCTTCTCGATGATGTAGAGAAAGCCCGGATCGCCGGGTGCGAAGGCGCCGCCGACCGGAATGCTCATGCCGCTGCTGACCGCCGTCGAGACGATGGCGCTCTGTGCGCCGTTGCTGTGTCCGTAGAGGACGTCGTCGCCGTCCATGCCGTTCAACGTGTCGGCGCCGCCGCGCCCTGAAAGCGTGTCTGCATCGGCGCCGCCGTCGAGCGTGTTGGCCGCCGCATCTCCGTCGAGAACAAGCGCGCCCGCGTCATCGGCGCCCAGGCGGTCAAAGCGATCGAGCGGCATGGGTGTCCTCCACTGGAGCTGCAATATAGATCACTCCGCGCCGCCGGAAATGGCGCGTGCAATGCAAAACGGCGCGCCCAGAAGGACGCGCCGTATTCATTGCGAAGCTGTAAGCGGGGTCAGCCGCCGCCAACGATATCCCACTCCGCGCCGACGCCGGAGAGACCGCCAGAGCCCACGATGCTCGTGCCGTTCAGCAGCCATGTGTAAACGACGCCGTCCGTGTTGCGCCACAGGATGTCGTCGCGGCCGTCGCCGTTATAGTCGCCGATATTCTCGATGAACCACGTCGCGGGATCGACCGAGGCGATTGTCCCGGAGGACGACACGGTCGTGCCGTTCATCATCCAGACCGCGACCGCGCCGTCGCCGTCGTGGCGCAGGAAAATGTCGTCGCGCCCGTCAAGGTTCACATCGCCAACGCCCACCACGTTCCAAGTGTTGTCGACTTGCGCGCTGGTGAAGCCGGAACTTGAGATCGTGGTCCCGTTCATGAACCACATCACCATCGAGCCGTCGTCGTTGCGCCAGAGGAAATCGTCGCGCCCGTCGCTGTTGAAGTCGCCGATGCCGGACATGGTCCATTCCGCGCCGAGCGAAGCGACGACGTTAGCGGAGGTGATGCCGCCGCCGTTCATCTGCCACGCGTAGACGACGCCGTCGTTGCGCTGCCAGGCCATATCGTCTTCGCCGTCGGCGTTGAAGTCGCCGATGCCGAGGAACGACCACTCATTGCCGATGCCGGCGAGTGCGTGCACGCTGGAAACAGCGCCGCCGTTCATTTCCCAGCTGTAGATGAGGCCGTCGTTGCGGCGCCACAGCACGTCGTCGCGTCCGTCGCCGTTGAAGTCCCCCGTCGAGAGCGGCGTCCATTCGGCGCCGGCCGCCGGCAGGAACGATGCGCCGTTGACGGTCGTGCCGGTGACTTCCCAACTCGCCATGATGCCGTCGTTGCGGCGGAACAGGACGTCCGAGGTGCCGTCGCCGGAGAAGGTGCGCTCGGTGGTGTCGAGGTGCACGTCGCGGTCATTGAAATGCAGGAGTTCGATGCTGGTGATGTTTTCGTTGCCTTCGCTGCCGGCCACGATCGACCAGGTGCCGATCGTGTTGTGCGTCCAGGTGGCGCCGCTCGAGGCCACCGCATAGGTCGCAGTATCGAAGCCCGCGCCGCCATTGATGAGGTCGTTGCCGACGCCGCCGACGATCGTGTCGTTGCCCGCGCCGCCGGTGATGGTGTCGACGCCGCCATTGCCGGTCAGCACGTTGTTGGCGCTGTTGCCGGTGATGGTGTCGGCGCCGTCGCCGCCCGTGCCATTTTCGATGACGACGCCGGCATCGATGGTGAAGCCCATGTGGAAGCCGGTGACGTAGGAGACGAAACCACCGCCGCCAATTTCGTTGAGCAGGGTCGCGGCGCGCAGATCGATAACCGCGGCCTGCGTACCCGAGAAGGAGATCGTGTCGATCCCGCCCGTATCCCAGATGGCGGTGTAGCGGGTGGTGGCTGCAACCAGCGTGTAGAAGCTGTTGCCGTTGTTGAAGTTGGTATTGACGCCATAACGCTGCTGGATGAGCGCAACGTCCAGCGCGCCCGGCGTGGATTGCGAGCCCGAACTCGAGCTGACGTTCACGCCGACCGGGTTCAGGTCCCACCCGTCATTGTAGGACATCGTCGTGAAGACGCCCTGATTCAGGTTGAACGTGCCGTAGGACGCAAACGGTTGCAGCACGCCCTGCATCACCTCGCTGACGCCGCCATTGTCATGCGGGTGCGCGAGACCGAGGCCGTGACCGAATTCGTGGATGAGGGTTACGAAGCCGCCGCCCCCGGGCTGCAGGCCGTTCGTCGACCATCCCGATCCGTTCGGGTTGAAAGCAGCGTAGCCCACGCCGCCCGACGTACCCATGTGGCCCAACACGTTGGCGCCGATATCGGTATCGAGCGTCAGGATGAACTGCGCGGCGGCGGAGTTGGTCGTAATCGAGAACGTGAGATTCGAGACGTTGGCGTAGGTCTGCAGCGCGGCCATCGCCGCATCCATCTCGCTCTGCGTCCAATTGCGGGCGGCAAGGTCGCCGTTCCAGGTCTGGCCGGCGGTGGCGAAATAGACGGCGATGTTCGGGCCGGTTTGAGTCGGGCCGAGATTGATGGTGTCGATCGGGTTTTGCGCCGGGCCGGTGTTGAACGTGATGGTGTAGCCGCCGACGATGCTGGCCGACGGGCCGCCCTCCGGCTCCCAGGCGCGCGCATTGATGTAATAGATGCCGGTCGTCGTCGCGGTGAAGCGCAGCATCGAGTCCGTGCCGGGGCCGCCGTCGTCATCGAACGCGAGCGTCAGGCCGTTGGAGTTGTAAAGCTCAAGGTAGCAGTCATCGAGCGGATCGACGCCTTCGCCGGTCAGCGTGAAGACGTAGCTCTGGCCCGCCACCAGATTGATGCGGAAGTAGTCGCGGTCGCCGGCGAAATTCACAACGCCGGTCTCGGTCTGGCCCAGCGTCAGGGAATGGATCGTGAAAATGTCTCCGGAAATCTGGTCGGTCGGCTCGCTGATCTCCTGGACCACCGGCGGATTCAGCCGGGCGATGCCGCTGTCGTCGCCGATGCGATCGAAGATGTCGTAGATCGGGGCGCTCCCAGAGCTCTCCGCCTTCTCGTGCAGGGACTGGAAGCCGCCGAACGCTTGCCCGAGAGTGCCGCCGCCGCCGATGAGCAGATCCCAATTCCGCATGTAAGAAATCCCCGTTTTTCTCCATAACGGGGTACAATCCCGACGCCCTACCGGGCAAGCGGAAACCTGCTGGACGGCTGCTGGCGCGGGGCTGGATGGCCGCCGCACAACCGCTCAGAGGTGGGATCTTTCGAAGTTCGCCTGAACGGGGCGAAGGGATCAGCCGCCGGGGTCGACCAGCCCGGACATTTCGTCATGCAACTGCATGCCCAGGTGCTCCAGCATCAGCGAATTCTGCATGGCTTCAAAGCCAGGCAACTGGAGGGTGACGTCGATATCCTGGGAGAGGTCGCGGCCGGACGCATTGTTGATGATGATGTTCTGGATGGAGCTTTCGGTAATGTTGTGAACCAGTGCGGTAACGCCGGAGGCGTCGGTGAGGACGACGCCGTTTGCGGTATCGGGGAGACCCATGGCGGCGCGCGCTTCCGGCGTCAGGTTCTCGAACTGCGTTCCGATGTCGCCGACAGTTTCCTGCACGAAGGTGCCGACATCGGTCCAGGTGAGCGTGGTCGTCAGCGCCGGCACGCCGTTCACGTAGGTGGTGATCACCGCGCCGAAATTGAACTCGATGCCGTTGATCTCGAAGCCGCCGCGGTGCTCGTTCATGTCTGCTTCGTTCATGACCTCGACCTCGTCCGCCCACGCCAGATCCTGCGCGTGCGCAGCCGGCGCAAACGCGAGAAATGCGGATACGGTGAGGAGGGCGAGGCGCCGCTTCATGAAGGCGCGCCCGGCTCGAGCGGAGTGATCTGATACACCTCCGGCATTTCCTGATAGAGCCGCGACGGCGACTGCGACCAGGGCGTATCGTCGCCGAGCGGCGCAACCGACCAGGGCGCCCATTCGCCGCCTTCATTGAAGAACGGATCCGGCGCGCCTTCCGGCGTATGACGGACAGCCAGCACCACGCCGTTCCAGACCCGCTGGAAGTCTTCGCGCGTGTAGCGCACGAGGCCGAAGGTCGGATCGCCGACCAGAACTTCCGTTTCGCTCACGCCTTTCACCACCACGAAATGGCGGTAGTTGTCGTGGGTGATGAGCGCGATGGTTGGAATGTCGAGTTCGGCGAGGCGATCCAGAGAGAGCCTCAAGCCGTCGGCGCGGAAGCCGCGCGTTTCGAGATAATTGCGCATGTCGAGCATCGAAAAGCCGACTTCGCGAATACGCGCCTGGTCGCCGCGTTCATACATGGCGGCGAAGACATCGGTTTCGCGCACCTCGACGCCGTAATGAAAGGCAAGCAGGGTGGCGACGGCGGCCGAGCCGCAGCTGTAATCGTATTGCTGCCGCACCACGGTGCGGAACGGAATTTCGCGCCAGCTCAAGACTGGCATCGTGTAGGAGCCGCCGGCCAGCTGGCCATGGAAGCGGACTTGTCCAACCGGTTGGGCCCGCGGTTGTTCGCGTTCCTGCGCTTGCGCGGGCATCGCGATCGCAAGCATCGCCGCAGCCAGGGCAAGCAACACGCCGCCCCGCCAGAGGCGGAGCGGCGCAAAGTGCTGGGTCAGATCCTGCCCGTTCATCACGGTCCCGGCGTGGCTGACGGCGTCATGACGACGGTGACGTCCATGCTGGATTGCAGGTTGTTGTTGTGTCCTGTGTTCATCACGAAATTGCCGACCCCTTCGAAGCCCGAGAAGGCGTTGGAGCCGATGTTGAGAGTGCCCGAATTGACGGTGTCGCCAGTTACGGTGTTGCCGCTGTTCACGGCCGTGAGCACCTGATCGGTGTCCACGATCACTTCGACGCCGGTCCCACCCGCATAATCGTTCAGATCTTCCAGGCTCAGAACCTCCTCGTCCGACGGCTGGTCTGCCGTCGCCGGGGAGGGGGAGGTTTCGTCCGCGACAGCCGCCGGCGCAAGCGCCAGCGAAGCCGCGAAGATCAGTCCCTGGATCGTGGGGGTCACGCTTTTCATTGTGTCCCTTGGTCCTTCCTAGAAGCGAGTAAGCGGCGAACCGGACCGGCGGATTGCTCCACCGGTCCGGCCCGTTGCACTTACGGGGTGCCGTCGTTGGTGTTGCCGAACTGGATGTTGGCGTTGGCGCCAACCGCGGTAGCGGCTTGGTTCGCCGAGCCGAGACCCGTGTTCATCGCCGCGGTGTTGATACCACCGAAGTTGGCGAGCGCACCGTTGTCGATGGCCATCGTTCCCGTGGAGATTTCGCCTTCCTTGAAGCCCGAAGCGTCGAACTCAAGGTCGGTGATGTTGGCTTCCAGTTCCATCGACGTCAGCACCGTGGTGCTCGCGTCGGTGTTGTTGGAGTCCTCTACGCGGGTGTTGTTGGAGTCACGGATGTCGGTATTGAAGCTGTCGTCCGTCGAGCTGTCGCTGTTGTACGAGTCTTCGATATCCGTTTCCGTGTTGGTGTTGTTGGAGTCGATCGTGTTGTTCGACGCCACCGTGTTGTAGCTCTCGTTGGTCGAGTTGTCGGTGTCGTTGTCGTTCGACGTGTTGGTCGAGTTGTCGACGTCGTCGCCCGCAACGCTCGCGCCGCCCGATGCGATGACCTGGTCGTCGCCAGCCACTTGGCTGTTGACGTTCTGGTCGTCGCCCGAAACGTTCGAGTTTTGCGCCATGTCGTCGCCAGCCACCACCGAGTTGACGTTCTGATCATCGCCCGCGACGTTGGAGTTTTGGGCCATGTCATCGCCAGCCATGGTGCCGGTGTTGACGGTCTGGTCTTCGCCAGCAACGTTCGAGTTCTGAGCCAGGTCGTCGCCGGCTTGCGTGCCGGTGTTCTGGTTCAGGTCGTCGCCAGCATACGTGCCAGAATTGTTGTTCTGATCGTCGCCGGCGTAGCTGCCGGTGTTGTTCACCTGGTCGTCACCAGCGTACGTGCCCGAGTTTTGGTTCAGGTCGTCGCCGGCAAGGTTGCCGGTGTTGGTGGTTTGATCGCCGTCGACGATGTTCGAGTTGTTGTCGGCGACCGTTTGGTCGTCGCCAGCAGTGTTCGAGTTCGTCGCGACGTTCTGGTCGTCGCCGGCCACGTTCGAGCTCGTCGCCACGACTTGGTCGTCGCCCGAGACGTTCGAACCGATGGCTTGGTCATCGCCAGCCACTTGGCTGTTGATGGCCTGATCGTCGCCCGCAACTTGGCTGTTGTTGGCTTGATCGTCGCCAGCGTAGGTGCCGGAGTTCTGGTTCAGGTCGTCACCAGCAACGTTCGACCCTTGGTTCAGGTCGTCGCCCGCGTACGTGCCAGAATTGTTGTTCTGGTCGTCGCCGACTTGCACGCCCGAGTTATTGGTGACGTCGTCGCCGGCCACGTTGGAGCCGATGTTCTGATCGTCGCCAGCAACGTTCGAGTTGTTGGCTTGGTCGTCGCCAACTTGCGTGCCGGTGTTCTGGTTGAGGTCGTCACCAGCATACGTTCCCGAGTTTTGGTTCAGGTCGTCGCCGGCGAGGTTGCCGCTGTTCTGGGTCAGATCGTCACCGGCCACGTTGGAGCCGATATTTTGATCGTCGCCGGCTTGCGTGCCGCTGTTTTGGTTCAGATCGTCGCCCGCAACGTTCGACCCGATGGTCTGGTCGTCGCCCGCGAGGTTCGAGCCGTTGTCGGCGACCGTTTGGTCGTCGCCAGCCAGGTTGCCCGAGTTTTGGGTGAGGTCGTCGCCCGCCACGTTCGAGTTCTGGTTCTGGTCGTCACCGGCCACGTTCGAGTTTTGGGCCATGTCGTCGCCCGCAACCGTCGAACCGTAGTTCATGTCGTCGCCCGCAACCACAGAGTCTTGGTTTTGGTCGTCGCCAGCAACGTTCGAGCCGATGGTTTGGTCATCGCCCACGACGGTCGAGCCGTCTTGCGCCATGTCGCCGCCGGATTGGTTGGTGCCGTTGTTGATCTGCTGATCGTCGCCCGCGAGTTGCGAGTCGCCGGTCGCGATCGACTGATCGTCGCCCGCCACGATCGAACCTTGGTTCATATCGTCGCCGGCAACCGTCGAGCCGTAGTTCAGATCGTCGCCCGCCAGGTTCGAACCGCCGTCGGCCACGACTTGGTCGTCGCCGGCTTGGTTCGAGTTGCTCGCGATGGCTTGGTCGTCGCCCGCGACGGTAGAACCGTAGTTCATGTCGTCGCCGGCATACGTGCCCGTGTTGTTGTTCTGGTCGTCGCCCGCAACAACCGAGTTGTTGTTTTGGTCGTCGCCAGCATACGAGCCGCTGTTTTGGTTCAGGTCGTCACCGGCGTAGTTGCCGGTGTTGTTGTTCTGATCCTCGCCAGCGTACGTTCCGCTGTTTTGGTTCAGATCATCGCCCGCCTGGTTCGAGCCGTTGTCGGCGACCGCTTGGTCGTCGCCAGCGACGTTCGAGTTCTGGGCTTGGTCATCGCCAGCAACGGTCGAGCCGTAGTTCTGGTCGTCGCCGGCGTAGACGCCCGTGTTGTTGTTCTGGTCGTCGCCGACTTGCGTCGAGCCGCCATCAACAACCGTTTGGTCGTCGCCCGCTTGGTTCGAGTTTTGGGCCATGTCGTCGCCCGCAACCGTTGAGCCGTAGTTCTGGTCGTCGCCCGCCACAACAGAAGCGTTGTTTTGGTCGTCGCCAGCATACGTGCCCGCGTTCTGGTTGAGGTCGTCGCCAGCCAGATTCGAATTGTTGTCGGCGACGGTTTGGTCGTCACCGGCTTGGTTCGAGTTCTGGGCTTGGTCGTCGCCAGCCACGGTCGAGCCGTAGTTCTGGTCGTCGCCGGCCACAACCGAGTTCTGGTTCATGTCGTCGCCAGCGAGCTGCGAAGCGTTGTCGGCGACAGTCGCGTCGTCACCGGCTTGGTTCGAGTTCTGGGCGAGGTCATCGCCAGCCACTTGGCTGTTGTTGGCTTGGTCGTCGCCGGCATAGGTGCCGGCGTTGTTGTTCTGGTCGTCGCCGACTTGCGTCGAGCCGCCATCCACAACCGTTTGATCTTCGCCCGCTTGGTTCGAGCCGTTGTCGGCGACCGTTTGGTCGTCGCCGGCCTGGTTCGAGTTTTGGGCTTGATCGTCGCCAGCAACGTTCGAGTTGTTGGCTTGGTCGTCGCCAGCATAGGTGCCGGTGTTGTTGTTTTGGTCGTCGCCAACCATCGTCGAAGCATTGTCGGCAACGGCTTGGTCGCCGCCGGCTTGGTTCGCGTTCTGGGCTTGGTCGTCGCCTGCAACGTTCGAGTTGGCGTTCATCGACTGGTCGTCGGCGGCCGTTTCGGTGGCCGTCGAGGTGTTGGTCGAGTGATCGTCAACCGTGAACGTGTGCGTGTCGGTGTCGGTATTGTACGAGTCTTCGATTTCGGACGAGTGATCGTCCTCCGCCACCGTCACCGTGTGCGTATCGGTGTCGGTATTGTACGAATCTTCAATTTCCGACGAGTGATCGTCTTCGGCCACACTCACCGTGTGCGTGTCTTCCGTCGACGTGAACGTGTTGTTCGAATGCTCGACTTCAGAGCTGTTCGAAGTGTTCAGCGAGTCTTCGATGCTGGTGTTCGTCTCGGTCGCCGTGGACGTCTCGGTGGACGTTTCGGTCGACGCGATGCTCATCGAATTGAACGATTGCTCGTTTTCCGTGCTGCTCGAGCTTTCGCTGTTGCTGGTGGTGACATCGGTCGTAGCCGTGCTGCCGTCATTGGCAAACGTCTTGACCTCTTCGGTGCTCGGACCGTCGTCAGCCCAGGCGCCCGGCGCGAACGCCAGACCCAGAGCGACGGCGCAAACCGAGCTCAAAAGTCTCAATTGCATTTCCCGTTACCTCCGTACGCAAGTGACGCCGGCAGCCCCCCCTTTGCGGGACTTTTGCAGCCAGCTTGCGTGCCAGAAACGCTGAACGGGACGCGCTTTCTTGGTTAAACACCGCGAGCGCGTTTATTTACGATACGACGTAGTTAAGTTGTTCGCATGGGGCGAAAGATTAATAGCGCCGCACTCAAATGTTTAATTGCGGCGCATTCTTGTACCGCATTGTGGTGATGCGGAGACGCGCGCTTTCAATGGCCGTCGAACGCACAGAGTGCATCAACGCGTAGACCAAGCGCGCGCAGTTTCTGAAAGCCGCCAAGCTCCGGGAGATCGACGACAAAGCTGGCGCCGACCGCCTTGGCGCCGAGCTTCTCGATCAGCTGCACGGTCGCGATCGCGGTGCCGCCGGTAGCGATAAGGTCGTCCACGACCAGCACGTTTTCGCCGGATTTCAGCGCATCTGCGTGCATTTCGATGGTGTCGGCGCCGTACTCGAGCGCGTAGTCCTGAGCCACGGTGCGCCAGGGGAGCTTGCCCTTCTTGCGTGCGGGCGCAAAGCCCACCGAGAGCTGATGTGCGACCGCGCCGCCCAGTATGAAACCCCGCGCCTCGATGCCCACCACCTTGTCTATGCGAATGCCGGCGTAGGGCTGCACCAGTAGGTCGACCACGGTGCGGAAGGCCCGAGCATTTCCCAAGAGCGTGGTGATGTCGCGAAACATGATGCCCGGCTTGGGATAATCGGGAATCGTGCGGATGGCGTCTTTGATGTTCATGCCTGACGGACCTAGTTCGGCTGCGTCGCGTTGCGGTATTCGCCGAGACCTTCACCGAGATGCGGGTTGTTTTTCTCACGCAGTTCGGCGGCCGCGTCGTCATAAAGGAAAGGCAGGAAGGCATAGCGCTTTCCGGCGGTGACCTTCGATGCTGCGTGCAACAGCGAGCAGGAGAACACCACCGCGCCGCCGGGCGGCGGTTTGAAGGAGCGGGGGCCGTATTCCGGGAAGGACAGCTCGCCGCCCTCGAAATCCGCGTTCAGATTGACGGAGATCGCGAAGCGGCGGTGCGCGGTGCCCTTGGTGGTATTGTCGCGGTGGGCCCGGAAATGGCCGCCGTCTTCCGCCGTGTAGCAGCCGACCAGATAGCGCTCCATGCGCGTGACGTGGAACTGGCAGGCCTTCAGAATCTCGGGGACGACACGGCGCTGAATGCGATGCTGCAGCGTCTTGATCAGCGCCGGATCTTCCACCAGGCAATCGCGCCTGCGCTTGTGGGCGTGATCGTAGGCGAGCACGGTCTTGCCGTCTCTTTCCCGCATGAAACCGGATTCCTCGCCGCCGTTCCTCTCGTAAATTGCGATCAGCGTTTGGCAGAGCTCGGGTTCGAAGACGTTGGCAAGGTGCAGCACCGGCGCAAACGACTCTGTCCCTGCGTGCCGGGCAGGCGGCGGAAGTGCTTCCACGGCGGCGACAAGGCGATCGGGCGCGGCATCGTCAAATCCGCGGATGTCGATGATCCGCAGGGTCGGGTCGAGGACGACCCAGAGGCGACGGAAGGCGTTTTCGCCGTCGTCGGACCATGCGCCATACAGCCGGGAAATAGCGCCGTCGAAATCCCAGAATACGCGCGCGCCTGGCAAGCGCTCGGCAATCCGCTTTTCGCGCTCGTCGGCGGGGTCGACGCACACGGTGAAAAAGCAGGCATGTTCGTCGTTGAACGCCGGGGAGGCGTACGCTGCCTTCACCACTTCTGCGCAAACGGGGTCGGCGGCGCTGTTTACGAAGCAGAGCACCGCGTAGCGCCCGCCCACCGTATCGAACGCGTAGCGCGGATTGGTCGAAGCGCGTGCGTGAAACCAGGGCGCCGGCTCGCCTATGTGCAGAGCGCGAAACCTGGGCATGGCGGTCAGTCCCGTACGCCGAGCGTCTCCAGTGAGAGCGCTCCGATGGACGAAAGGAGGGCGTAGCCGGCGAAGGTATATTCTGCCTCCGCCCGTGCATAGGCGATCTTCGCGTCGCGGAGTTCTTCCTCGGCGTTGAGCACATCAATGGTGGAGCGCAGGCCCAGGCCGCGCTCGCGTTCAACGCCTCTAAGGGCGGTTTCGGCCGCATCCTGCTGCTCGCGCGCCGCCTGCAGGACTTCCTGACCGGCTTCGAGCCCGCTCCAGGCCTGAATCACGCCGGAGCGGATCTGGCGGCGCTGCGCTTCGGTGCGCGCTTCGGCGCGGTCTACGTTGATGCGGCCCTGACGCGTGCGCGAGGCGGCGAACCCGCCCTCGAACAGCGGCATCGAGAGTTGCGCCACCGCACTCGATTGTTGTTGCGTCTGGTTTTCGAAGTCCGTGTCTTCGATCGCGTCGAAGCGGCCGACGATGGCGACCTGGGGCATGAGCGAGGAGCGCTCGATGTTCACCCGCGCCCGCGCGGCGGCTTCGCCGGCGCGCGCCTGCAGCAGGGAGGGATGGATCAGCTCAGCCTGGCGCATCGCCAGTTCGAGCGTCTGCGGCGCCTGCGGCGTCGGCGCAGGCTGCAGGTCTTCCGGCATCGCGCCCACGACCTCGAAATAGCGCGCGCGGGAATTGTCCAGCGCCGCGCGTGCACGCGCCAGCGCGGCGCGTGCGCCGGCAAGCCGGGTCTGGGTTTGCGCCAGATCGGTGCGGCTGACTTCGCCGACCTGCAGCCGGCGCTGCGTGCCCTGAAGCTGCCGTTCCAGGCCCGCCACGTGCTCCTCGTTCAGCGCGACAATGGAGATGTCGCGCCGCACGCTGAGATACGCCTCTACCGCCTGCAGCAACACGTCCTGTTCGGTTCCGCGCAGTCCGGCGCGCGCGTTCTCGATGCCCGCGGTCGCCAGTTGCGATTGGCCGATGCGGCGTCCGCCGGTGAACAATTGCTGCTGCAATTGTACGGTGGACGTGTTGGGCTGCAGCTCGGTGATCTCGCGCGCGGCCGGGAAGGGGCCGTTGGCCGGCCGGTCGTTCTGGTCGCGCTCCACGCCAGCCGTCGCCGAGAGCCCGATCTGGGGCAGGTAGGCGCTGTTCGCCTGCACCCGATCTTCCCGGGCGGCGCGCACCGCAAGGCGCGCGTCTTCCAGGTTCGGATTGTTGTTGTGCGCCGCCAGCAGCGCGTCCTCTAACGTATCGGCGGCCGCCATGCCCGGAACGAGCAGCGGCAGCAGCGACATAGAGAAAAGCAGGCGCTTCATCGCTCGCTCATTGCTCCCGCAGCGAGCGCCAAAGCGCCTGATTCAGCGGTTCGAGCAGGTATTGCAGCGCCGTGCGCTTGCGTGTCGGAATGATGACTTGCGCCGGCAAGCCTGCGCGAAGCCGGCGCGTCTCGTTGCCGTTCTCGAGATTCGCCAGTTCCTCCGGCGGCACCGAAACCTGCGCCAGGAAATAGCCGCGGCCGCTTTGTTGATCGGTGAACCGGTCGGCCGAGACCTGCCGCACTTCGCCATGCACGATCGGAATATCGCGGCCACCGAAGGCGGTGATGCGGACTTCCGTGCGCATGCCGACCGAAAGGTCGTCGGCGTCTTCGGGACGCACCTGCGCTTCGATGATGAGATCCTGATGCTCGGGCACGATGTCCATGATCGGCTCGCCCGGCCGCACGACGCCGCCGACCGTATGCACCTTGAGGCCGACGACGCTGCCCGCCACGGGCGCGCGGATGCGCGTGGCTTCGAGCCGTTCGCGCGCGCCGGCCAGTTGCGGCGTGAGCTCGGCCAGGCGGGCGTCCACTTGGCGCAGCGTTTCGTAGCGTTCTTGCTGTGTCGATCCGATCATGGCGTTGAGTTCGGAACGGCGTCCCTGGAGATCGGCGAGCTGGCGCTCCAGCGCGCGGACGCGAGTGAGGGGCACCAGTTGATCGGCGGCCAGTTCGCGCATGCCGGTCAGTTCTTCCTGAAGCAGCGCTTCCTGACGCTGCAGCGCGACGATCTCGCCGCGATAGCCGGCAATACGCGCGTCGTAGGGGCTCCAGGCGCCGCCGCCGGCTTCGCGCTGGTGGCGGGCGAAGGCCGCATCAGCGACCACCTTGTCTTCGGGCGTGAGGTCAGCCCATTCAGGCGGCCGCGTCAGCCGTTGGCCCGTGCGTTCTGCGCTCAAACGCGCGCGCTGCATCTGCAGATCGACGACCTGCGACAGCAGCGCCTGCTCCTGAGCGATCAATTCGGGCGCGCCGAGTTCGATCAGGATCTGACCCTCGCTGACTTGCGCGCCTTCGATCACGTTGAGACTGGAAATGACGCCGCCGTCGCGGTGCTGAATGGTCTGGCGGTTGCCGGAGACGACGACGACGCCTGGCGCGACCACCGCCGCATCGAGCGGCGTAAACGCCGCCCAGCCGCCGAAGCCGAAGAAGAACAGGGCGATGGCGATCAGCCCGGCGCGAATTTCGCCGCGGCCGGAATCGTCGGCCTCGGTCTGCGTGTCCGGCGTGCGGCGCGGCGGCGGCGACGCCGAAGGCGCGGGCGCCGGCTCGGGCGTGATGGTTTCGATGCTCATGTCGGGCGCGCCGGTTCGGTGGAGGAGACGACGACCGGGCGTGGCCCGCCGCCGGCGTTGAGCTTCTGGAGCACCATGTCGCGCGGGCCAAAGCCTTCAACGCGGCCGTTGTTCACGACCATCAGCTTGTCGGCGATGTTCATGAAACCGGCGCGGTGCGCGACCACCATGATGGTCGCGCCGCGGGCGCGCGCCGCTTTAAGCGCGTTCACCAGGGCGGCCTCGCCTTCCTGGTCGAGGTGCGCGTTGGGTTCGTCCAGCGCAATCAGCACCGGGTTGCCGTAAAGCGCGCGCGCCAGCGCCACGCGCTGGGCCTGGCCGGTGGAGAGGCCGCGCCCGCCCGCGCCGATCTCGCTGTCATAGCCTTGCGGCAGCGTGAGGATGAGTTCGTGCACGCCGGCCTGCTTGGCCGCTTCGATGACCGCCCGGTCGATCTCTTCCGCGTCGCCGGTCTGGAAGCGGCAGATGTTGTCCTTGATCGAACCTGCGAAGAGACCGAGTTCCTGCGGCAGATAGCCGATGTGGGGGCCGAGGCGATCGGGGTCCCAGTCCGTGAGCTTGGCGCCGTCGAGGCGCACCGCGCCTTGATCGAGCGGCTGCGCGCCGGTGATGACGCGGACGAGTGTCGTCTTGCCGGCGCCCGAGGGGCCGAGGATGCCGACGATTTCTCCCGCTTCGACGCGGAAATTTGCGCCGGCAAGCAGGAAGCGATCCGAATTGGGTGAGCGCACCACGGCGTTCTCGACCGAGAGCTGGCCCTTGGGGTCCGGCAACAGGGTGTAGTTGCGGGTCTCTTCCTGGGTCGCCAGCACTTCGGAGATGATCTTGTAGGCTTGCCGGCCTTGCTCGAACTGCCGCCAGGCGCCCACGATCAGTTCGAGCGGCGCGAACGCGCGCGAGGTGAGGATGGAAGCGGCGATCACGCCGCCGGCGGAAATGTCGCCGTGAATGGCGAGGTAGGCGCCCAACCCCAGCGACGCCGACTGCAGCACCAGACGCAGAAACTTGGTCGAGGACGCGTAGACCGCGCCGGATTGGCTGGACTCGTTCAGCGAGCGCGACATCGCCTCGCGCGCCCTCATCTGCCGGCGCACCAGCGAGCCCCACATGCCGAGCGCCTTGGCGGTGTCGCCCTGTGAGCTGTCGTTGAGCTGCAAGCCGTAAAGGGCGCCGGTGGCCTTTTCGTTGTCTTTCAGCGCCGCTTTCATCGAGCGATAGTTGATGAAGGCGACCCCAACCAGCAGCGCGCCACCGACGATGGCGAGCGTGCCGATCCAGGGATGGATCATGAAGCAGATCAGGATGTAGAGCGGCGTCCAGGGCGCATCGATCGCGGCCAGCGCGGGTTGGCCCGAGATGGCGCCGCGCAGCGCGTCGAATTCGCGGATCACATGCGCGTTGCCGGCGGCGCGTTTACCTTCGCGCTGCAGCGAGGCGCGCAGGACGTGCGGGGCGATCAGCCGGTCGAAGCGGCGCGCCATGGTGGCGAGGATGCGGGTGCGCGTTGCGTCGAGGAACGAAAGCACGCCGAGCGCTGCGACCAGCACCAGGGAGAGGTAGATGAGCGTCAGCACGCCGCCTGACGTCATGACGCGGTCGTAGACCTGCAGCATGTAGATGGACGGTGCGAGGTAGAGCAGGTTCAGGCAGAAGCTGAACAGGATGACGTAGCCGATGTGGCGGCGGCACGCGTTGAACGCGGAACGCAGAATGCCGTTCTCGCTTTTGGCAGGCCCCTGGGCCCCGTCCCCACGCATGCGTTTACCCACCTGGCGAGCGCCCGGCGCCGGGCGGCTCGAAATTTCCTATAGAGCATCGGCCTTTCGCCGCCACATGCGCGCACAGTCGCAGCGGCGGGGCACAGGCCCAGCCCGCGGTTTTTCTAGGCCAATCGCAAGGTTTTCGCCAGCTTCGGTTCCGCACGCGCGAACTAAACGCGTTTTGCGACGAGTTCCGCGATGGCTAACGACGATGTGAGGCCCGGACTCTCGATTCCGAACAGATTTACCAAGCCCGCAATCCCATGAATTTCCGCGCCGTCGATGCGGAAGTCCGCCGCACTTTCGCCACGAGCCGAGAGCTTCGGGCGGCAGCCGCTATAGTCGGGCGTCAGCGCGTCGTCGGTCAGCGCGGGCCAGTAGCGGCGGATGGCGGCGTAAAAGCTCTCCGCGCGCTTGGGGTCGACGCTGTAATCCACGCGTGCGGGATCGTTGTGATCGAGCCATTCGACGTCGGGCCCAAAGCGCATGCGTCCGCCGAGATCGAGCGTCAGGTGCACGCCGAGCCCGCCCTCGACGGGCGCAGGATAAATGAGCCGCGTGAAGGCGGGTTTGCCGGTGCAGCCGAAATAGGAGCCCTTCGCCAGCGTGAGCGTGGGAATATGCTCCGCCGGAATGCCTTCGATGGCGCGCGCGATGCGGATGGCGTCGAGACCGGCGGCGTTCACGAGCACGCGACAGCGAATTTCCAATGGCGCTTCGCCGCCGATACGGATGACGTAGCCGGCGGCGGAGACGTAGCCGCCTTCAACCGGTGCGTTGAAGGCGAGGACGCCGCCCGCATCTTCGATCTCGCCCTGCAGCGCCAGCATATAAGCGTGGCTGTCGACAATGCCGGTTTCCGGTGAGACGGCGGCGGAGACCGCGTTCAGGTTGGGCTCCAGCGCGCGGGCTTGGGCGCCGGTGATGAGCGACATGTTCTCCACGTCGTTTTCGAGCGCGCGGCGGTAAAGCGCCTCGATTTGCGGCTCTTCCGCCGCGCTGGTCGCCACGATCAGCTTGCCGCACTTCCGGTGCGCGACGCCGCGGCTCTCGAGATAGGCATAGAGCAGGCGGCGGCCGCGCACGCAGACGTCGCGGCGCAGGCTGGCGGTCGGATAGTAAATGCCGGCGTGGATGACTTCGCTGTTGCGCGAGGAAATGCCGTTGCCGATGCCGCGCGTGGCTTCCACCACCAGCACGTCGCGCCCCGCGCGCGCCAGCGCCGCCGCGCAGGCGAGGCCCACGGCGCCCGCGCCGATGACGAGGCAATCCGTATCGTAGGTGTCGGCGGACATAGTTGCGTTGGTTGTACGCTCGACGAAGACGCGGCGACATCGCTTTCAATCAGCGTGCGCTGCGCGTCACAGTTAACACCCTCAGTCATTCCGGACGGCCGGAGGCCGATCTGGATTCCAGGATCGTAGACCTCGGTGTTCGCCATCGATTCCAGATCACGCTCCGCGTGTCTGGAATGACTGAGGGAAATCCTACCCGCCCGCCTTCACGAATTCGCGCACAGCCGCGGCGATCTTGGTCTGCGTCTGGCCGTCGAGATAGGGGTGCATCGGCAGCGCCAGCACGCGGTGCGCAATGGTTTCGCTTACCTTCATGCCGCCGGCGCCGATAGGGAAGGACGCGTAGGCCGTCTGCTTGTGCAGCGGCTTCGGATAATATTGCGCCGTCGGGACTTCACGCGTGCGCAGGTGCGCGGCGAGGCCGTCGCGGTCGTCGGTTTCGATCACGTATTGCGCCCAGGTGGAGACACCGCCGTCGATCACCTTAGGCGTTTGCACCAGACCTTCGAGCATCTGCGCATACCGGTCCGCAGCTTCGTTCCGCGCTTTGATTTCGTCGGCGAAGATGGCGAGCTTCTCGATCAGGATCGCGGCCTGGATCGTGTCCAGGCGCGAATTCATGCCGATACGGGCGCAATTGTACTTGTCGTCGCCGCTGGCGCCGTGAAACGCGATCGAACGCATCAGGACGTTGTCGGAATCGTCATTGGTGAGCGTCGCGCCGCCGTCGCCGTAGCAGCCCAGCGGCTTCGCGGGGAAGAACGAGGTGGTCACGGCGTCGGACCAGTGCATCGGATGCTTGCCATTGAGCGTGCAGCCGAAGCCTTGCGCGCTGTCGGCGATGAGCTTCAGCCCTTCGCGCTTGCAGATGGCGCTGATGGCCGGATAGTCCGCCGGCTGGCCGAAGAGGTCGACGGCGATCACCGCTTTCGGCTTCAGCTTGCCGTCCTTCTTCACGCCCGCGATCGCCGCTTCAAGCGAAGCCGGATCCATGTTGTAGGTGTCGGGCAGCACGTCGACGAACACCGGCGTCGCGTCCACCCACGGCACGATTTCGGCGGTCGCCGCGAAGGTGAAGGAGGGGCAGAACACGGCGTCGCCCTTGCCGACGCCCCAGGCCCACAGCGGCAGCACCAAAGCATCGGTGCCGTTGGCGTTGCCGATGCAGTGCTTCGCCTGGCTGAACGCCGCCAGCTCGGCTTCGAACTGCTTCACTTCAGGGCCGAAGATGAACTGGCCATGCGCCAGCACGCGGGCGATGGCGGCGTCGACCTTGTCGGCGATGCGCGCGCGCTGCTTTTGCAGATCGATGAACGGGATCATGGAGCTTCTCTTCTTTAGGTGAGTGACCGCAGGCCGGCGGCGGCGTCCACCGCGAGGCCAAGTTCCAGCACGGCGAGCGCTTCATCGCCATTGACGACAGGGCGGGGGGCGACGCCCAGCACCGCGTCGATGAATTGCGCGACGTTGGCGCCCAGGGGATCGGCGCCGATGCGGGTTTCAGCGAAGGCGGCGTTCAAGGGGAAGTTCGTGGTGTTCTCGAAGGTGCGCGCCATGAAGTCGATGAACACTTCGCCGGACGGGTAGATCGCGCGCATGTAGCGCTGGCGGCCTTCTTCGATACGGCTGGAGACGAACTTCGTTTCCGTGCCGCCAAAAGACAAGTTTGCTTCGATGCGATCGGCCGTGCGGCCTTTCTCGGCGCGCGCCTTCGCGGTAACGCGTTCCGGCTTCTGCTTCAGCAGTTGCAGCGCCAGATCGAGATCGTGCACCATGAGGTCGAGCGTCACCGAAACGTCGGCGCTGCGGCCGGTCCAGGGGCCTTCGCGCACGCTTTCGATGTGCTGCGGCTTTTCCGGCGCGGTGAGCAAGCCCATGGCTTCGAACACCAGCCGCTCCTGGTGTCCGCAGCCGACGACGAGGCGTTTTTCCTTCGCAAGCTTCACGATTTCTCGGCCGGTGGCGACGTCGGTCGCGATCGGCTTCTCGATCAGCAGGTGCTTGCCGGCCCTCAGCGCCGTAAGCGCGGCTTGGCCGTGCAGCGAAGGCGGGGAGGCGATGGTGATGACGTCCACCGCCGCCAGCATCGCATCGAGCGAGGCGAAGCTTTCCGCGCCGTGCGTATCCGCGAGCTGCTGTGCGCGTTCGTCGTCCGGATCGAACACGCCGGCGAAATGCACGCGCGCGTCTTCGGCATACTTGCGCGCATGAATGCGGCCGAACGCGCCGGCGCCAAGGACACCCGCTCTGAGCTTCGTCATTCGACCGTCACCGACTTGGCCAGATTGCGCGGCTGGTCGACGTCGGTGCCTTTGTGCACGGCGGTGAAGTAGGCGAGAAGCTGGATCGGGATCGAATAGACCAGCGGCGCCACGAACGGATCGCAGGCGGGCGTCAGAATGATGTGCTTGGCGATATCCGCGCACGCCGCCGCGCCGGCTTGATCGGTGATGACGATCAGCTTGCCCCCGCGCGCGTTCACTTCCTGCATGTTCGACAGTGTTTTTTCGAACAGCGCATCGTGCGGCGCGACCACCACGACCGGCGTGTGTTCGTCGATCAGCGCAATAGGGCCGTGCTTCAACTCGCCGGCGGCGTAGCCTTCAGCATGGATGTAGGAGATTTCCTTCAACTTCAGCGCGCCTTCGAGCGCGATCGGATAATGCACGCCGCGGCCGAGATAGAGCACATCGCGCGCCTGCGCGAGTTCGTGCGCGATGGTTTCGATCTGCGGCTCGGCGGCGAGTGCATCCGTGATGAGACGCGGCGTCTCCATCAGCGCATGGACGAGGCGGCCTTCTTCCTGCGTGGAAAGGGCGCCGCGGGCGCGTCCGACCGCGATCGAGAGCGCCGCCAGCGCCGAGAGCTGTGCGGTGAAGGCTTTGGTGGACGCGACGCCGATTTCCGGGCCGGCGAGCGTCGGCAGCCGTGCGTCGGCTTCGCGCCAGATCGTCGATTCCGGCACGTTCACGACCGCCAGCGTCTTCAGGCTGTTTTCCTTGCAGTAGCGCAGCGCCGCCAGCGTGTCGGCGGTTTCGCCCGATTGCGACACGAACACTGAAAACGCCGTCTTGCCGAACGCCGGCTTCCGATAGCGGAACTCCGAGGCAATGTCGGTCTCGACTGCGATGCCCGCGATCTGCTCCAGCCAGTATTCGGCGACGCGTCCGGCATAGTGGGCGGTGCCGCAGCCGATGACGATGGCGCTGTCGGCGGCGAGATCGACGCCGTCGAGATCAGGCATCTCAACGCGTTCATCGTTGGCGTTGACGTAGCGCGTGATCGTGCGCGCGGTGGTTTCGGACTGCTCGTAGATTTCCTTCTGCATGAAGTGGCGGAAATTGCCCTTCTCGACGGCCGCGGCGCCGCCCGCGAAGATATGGACCGGCCGTTCGGCCGTGCGGCCGGCGGCGTCCAGGATTTTGACTTTGGTGCGCGAGAGGACGGCGATGTCGCCTTCCTCCAGAAACATGACGCGGGTGGTGAAGGGCGACACCGCGATCGCGTCCGAGCCCAGATACATCTCGCCGTCGCCGACGCCGACCGCCAGCGGGCTGCCCTTGCGCGCGCCGATAAGCACGTCGTCCTGGCCGGCGAACAGGATGGCGATGCCGAAGGCGCCTTCGAGCCGGCGTACGGCGGCGATGGCGGCTTGTTCCGGAGACTTGCCGGCGGCGAGGTAGCTGTCGATCAGGTGCGCGATGACCTCGCTGTCGGTTTCCGACGCGAACGTGTGCCCGGCCCGGCTCAGCTCTTCGCGCAGCGTCCGGAAGTTCTCGATGATGCCGTTGTGGACAATCGCGACCTTGTCGGTGGCGTGCGGGTGGGCGTTGCCCGTGGTCGGCGCGCCATGGGTCGCCCAGCGGGTGTGGCCGATGCCGGACACGCCCGCGAGGGGGGAGTCGGCAAGTTCGCGCTCCAGGTTTGCAAGTTTGCCCGCGGCGCGACGGCGGACGATGGCGCCGTTCTCGAGCGTAGCGACGCCGGCGGAGTCGTAACCGCGGTATTCGAGCCGCTTCAAAGCCTCAACCAGCCGGGGCGCGACGGTGGTGTTGCCCAGAATGCCGATAATTCCGCACATCAGCGCAAGCCTCACTCAGTTGCGTCATTCCGGGATCGCGAAGCGACGCCCGGAACCCAGGGGGATCGAATGGCACGGCGTTTGCCCCTGGGTCCCGGAGGCCGCGCTGCGGCTCCGGGATGGCGAAGCATAGCATGGAAGTGCTTTTGGATTGTCCCGGCGCTCTCATGGAGCAGCGGCCATTGATTTGCACCTCAATTAGTCTTTCAACATGCGACGAAACTCCGAGGGAGCGCAGCTGCCCATGACCAGAGCTTATTTTGGCACCGACGGCATCCGGGGGACGGCGAACCGTTATCCCATGACGCCGGAAGTCGCCTTGCGCGTGGGGCTCGCCGCCGGCAAGCGCTTCACCAGCGCCGACGACCGCCGCCACCTCGTGGTCATCGGCAAGGACACGCGCCTCTCGGGCTATATGCTGGAGCCGGCGCTGACCGCGGGCTTCACCGCGGCAGGCATGGATGTCGTTCTGTTCGGACCGCTGCCGACCCCGGCGGTGGCGATGCTGACCCGGTCGCTGCGCGCGGATCTCGGCGTGATGCTCTCGGCCAGCCACAACAAGTTCGCCGACAACGGCATCAAGCTGTTCGGTCCCGACGGCTATAAGCTCTCGGATGAAGCCGAGCTTGAGATCGAGCAGCTGATGGATGCCGCGCTCAATTCGCACCTGGTCGATCCGACCAAGCTCGGCCGCGCCAAGCGCATCGACGACGCGCAGGCGCGCTATGTCGAGATCGTCAAGGCGACGTTCCCGAAGGGGCTGTCGCTGAAGGGCCTCCGCGTCGTCATCGACGCCGCCAATGGCGCGGCTTACAAAGTGGCGCCGGTGGCGCTCTATGAACTGGGCGCCGAAGTGATCTCGATCGGGGTGAATCCCGACGGCTTCAACATCAACGAAGAGGTGGGCTCAACCGATACCCGCGCGCTGAAGGAAGCCGTCCTCAAGTATCGCGCCGACATCGGCATCGCCCTCGACGGCGACGCCGACCGCGTCGCGCTGATGGACGAGAAGGGCCAGCTCATCGACGGCGATCAGCTGATGGCGCTGATCGCCAAGAGCTGGAAAGACCAGGGCGCGCTGACCAAGCCCGGCATTGTCGCCACGGTGATGAGCAATCTGGGGCTGGAGCGCTACCTGAAGGGCCTGGCGCTCAAGCTCGAGCGCACCAAGGTTGGCGACCGTTACGTGACCGAGACCATGCGCGCTAAGGGTTACAATGTCGGCGGCGAACAGTCCGGCCACATCATTCTGTCGAACTTCTCCACCACCGGCGACGGGTTGCTGGCCGCGCTGCAGGTGCTGGCGGTGATCGTGCAGTCGGGCAAGCCGGCGAGCGAAGTCTGCCGCCTGTTCGAAGCCGCGCCGCAAGTGCTGGAGAACGTGCGCTATGACAAGAGCGCCGCCGATCCGATGGAAAACGCCAGCGTCAAGACCGCCATCAAGACGGCGGAAGACCGCCTCCACGGCAAGGGGCGCTTGCTTGTGCGCAAGAGTGGCACCGAGCCGCTGGTGCGCATCATGGCGGAGGGCGATGACGAAGTGCTCGTGAAGCAAGCCATCGCCGATGTGAAGGAAGCGGTGACGGCGGCGACGCGGGGTTGACGCAAAGCATGACCGGCTATTGGTGGCTCGGCGCGAAAGCCTATCTCAAGGATCGCCTGCCGCCGCGCTGGGTGAACCGGGATGCTTGCATCGACGGTGGCGCAGAGCGCTTTGCCGACACCTATGCGGGGCTTGACCGGGCCCTGAACCTCAAGGCGAAGCCGCATTTCGATTTCAGTTATCGCGAAAGAAGGCCACGCGCGCTCACGCCGATCGTACAGACGCTTTTGTTCGATAAACTCGGGCCGGCTTTCCTGCTTTCAGCAGAGTTTGCGGCGCTGATCACGGGGCTCGACGCCGCCGCGCTGAACCAATCCCCATGCGACGTCACCCGGCATGGCCGTCCGTCGGGAGATTACGTGTTTGCCGATGTGGCGCATGCGTTCGACGGAAGGGACGCCTTCGAGCGGGCAATCTCCGACATTGTCTACCAGGTCGGCTTTGCGCATGACGATGGGCGCAGGTCGCATGCGATCGAAGTGAGCGGAGCGGTGCGCTTCGTGCCGGAGACTGTCGGGGCCCGCGATCTTTTCTGGGTAAATCTGGGTTGGAGCGGCGCGCGGCTCGCCGTCAGCGATCGTCTCGCTGAGGCGATCTTCGCGCGCGGTCTGCTGGGCCTCATGCTCGAAGACGCAACCGGGACGCGGCGATCGCCGCCACGTTTCCAGCCATACACGTTCGACGGGTGGGAAGACCTGCACCCGGCCTAATCGCGCGGCGACCAGACCGCCTTCGCCTCAGCCCGCAGCGCTTGCTCGTCTTCCGGGTCGAGATCCTCTTCGTCTTCCTTCTCCGGCTTGACCTTGAGCGCCTTCAATCGTTGGCGCGCCAGGACTTGCAACACGTCGTGCGACGCATAGAGGGCCGTTTGATACCACGCGACGGCCTCCGCCCGGTCGCGCGCCAGGCCGCCGAGCCCGTCGCGATACATGTCGCCGATGAAGATGTCGGCAAATCCGGAATGATCGACGATATGCGACTTGAAGAGGAGCTGGATCGCCGCGGCGCGATCGCGCGGGAGGCCGTCGCCATCCCAACGCATCTGCGCCATGCGCTCCGACAACTCGCAGCCGCCTTCGCTCGCGTAGACCTCTGCGTAAAGACGAAAGGCCTGCTTGGCGTCCCGCTTTACGCCTTTGCCTTCGTCGAGTGCCTCGGCGAGGTTGCGCTTACAGCTGATGTCGCCGACGTCGGCGCCCTTGCGCCAATACTCGACGGAGCGTTTCCGCCGCCACTGATCGCGTTGGAACCTCTGCCCGAGGAAATAGAAGGCCATGCCGTGGCCCTGCGCAGCGGCTTTTTCCAGCCAAAGCCGGCGTTCATGTTCGGGCCGGCGCCAATCCTCACCGAGTGCGCATTGCGCGGCGGCTACGCCTTGCGCCGCCAGCCGCTCCAGCGCCGCCGGCACATCTTTCTGGTTTTCCGCCGGCATATGGCGCAACGCCTGCCATGCGCGATCGTCCCCGCGTGCGATGGCGGCAAGCAATTCCGCATTGGAGCGATGGTCGCGGGACGTCACCGGACTGAATTCTGCGCCCAAGCTGATCTGGATCGCCAGCAGCAGCGCAAACTTGTCTCGACAGGGGCAGTCCTCGGGCAGCCGGTTTTCTTCGCGAACTTGCATCGCCCATGCGTGCAGCGCGCCGGGTCCTTGCTTGGCGGCTGCGTAGAGACTTTGCCCAAACCCGCGCCAGCGCTCCGCATCGCCGCCCCAGCTGCGGATGAGCGCGGTCTCGTCCGCGGGCGGCTCCTTGTCGCGGCGTCCGCCGATCGCCGGCAGCGCCCATTCGATATGACGCGCGAGCTGCACGATGTCGCCGCTTGCGACGGCGGCGCGCCACGCCGCTTCGTTCCGATCCGCAGGACGAAAGAAGGGCGGCGCCGTGGCGGGCGAAGCCGGCGGCGGCAGCTCCCAGATCAAAGTGGCCAAGGCGTCGTTATTGGCGGCGCCCTTCCATCGCGTAAGGTCGCTCGGCCGGCCCAGGCGTGAGGTGTTGCCGCCGCTGAAGGCGTAGCGAAGCTTGATCACCGAACGGACGGGCGCAATGACCGCTTCGTAAACGTGATCAATTCCGTCTCGCCCGGCGCGCACATGGTGAGCGGCGTCCCAGATCAGCGCCTCGTCGCGCACCGCGGCCGGCGACCACAGGAAGATTTGCGGGCCGGTGTGATCCGGCGCCGGCGCTGCGCTGGCGGCGACCGTGTAGCCGAACGCCTGCAATGCATGCACGAGCAGGGCGGCGCGGTCGGAATCTGCCTCCGCGTGGCGAACGACAATCTCCGCCGCGCCCATACGCTATTGCGCCGGCAGACGCACCACGGCCTCGTTGTTGCCGGTGTCGCAGTCGTTCGGCGCGCGGTGATAGATGTCGCTGGCGTAGCCGATGCGCAGACGCAGCGGGCGGCGGCGCGCTTCCGGGGTGAGATTGGCGCGCAGATAGCCGCGCCAGCTCTGGCCCTGACCCAATTGCACGACGCCATCGACGGCCTGGGCCGCGTCCGGGAAGGGCGTTTGCGCGATCTGCGTCGTGCCGCCAGGCGATGTGTATTCGAAGGTGAGCGTCTGGCCGGTCGGCGAGGCGGCATAGGGGGCGCTGCCGGAGTTGCGCACGTCGTACATGAGCGCGACTTCGCCGTCGGCGAGGGGCGCGGCGTCCGGCACGGTGCTGACAAATTGATAGGTGGCGAGCGCCAGGTCAGGGCAGCGCGCCAGAGGCGGCTGCGGCGGCCGCTCGTTCTTATCCTTGCCTTTGCCTTGCTTGCCCACCTGCGCGTGAGCCGGATCGCCCGCGAGCGTCGCCACGGCGAAGCACGCCGTGCAAAGCACCAGCGCCGCCAGCATCGACTTCCACATTCCCATTCCCCTGCCTCACGTCGCTTAGGCGTCCCTCGGGGTCACTGTAGCGCATGCGACCGCGGGCAGGGAACGGGCCATCTGCTGCACCGCACCTGAGGGCGCCCGCGACGAATTCACGCCGGATTTCCGAACCTTGGTCCGAAACCCGGCTTTTCGGGCCGCACGCGCCGACCGGCTGCCGACGCTTCCCGGCCGCTGCTATTGGCTAGCCGAGGCGCTTTACCCAGGCGACGGTGCTGGCGTCGAGATCGGCGGGCGCTTGCCCGCCTTCGAGCGCGGGCAAAAGCGCGTTGGCCATTTCCTTGCCCAGTTCGACGCCCCATTGGTCGAACGGATTGATCCCGGCGAGCACGGCTTGAGTGAAGGTGCGGTGTTCGTAGAACGCGAGCAGCGCGCCAAGCGCTTGCGGTGTGAGCGCGTCGATCGCCATCAGCGTCGAGGCGCGGTCGCCGGGGAAGGTGCGGTGCGGGGCGAGCCGATCGGCTTCCGACTCGCTCACGCCTTTGGCGATCATTTCGGCGCGCACGGCGGCTTCGCTCTTTCCCACCATCAGCGCGCGCGCTTGTGCGAGCGCATTGGCGTAGACCTTGGCCCGGTGGGATTGCGGGCCTTCTTGCGGGCCGGCGTTGACGATGAACTCCACCGGAATTTCCTGCACGCCCTGGTGCAGGAGCTGGAAGAACGAATGCTGCGCGTTGGTGCCGGCTGCGCCCCAGGTGACGCCGCAGGCGGAGCGCGCGATCGGGTCACCATCGCGCGACACGCGCTTGCCGTTCGATTCCATTTCGAGCTGCTGCATGTACGCGGGCAGCAGCCGCAGACGCTCGGCGTAGGGGATGACGGCGTAGGAGCCGTGCTCCAGCGCTTCGCGGTTCCACATCTGGATTGCGGCGGAGAGCGCCGGCAGGTTCTGCGCGAACGGCGAGGTGCGGAAGTGCGCATCCATTTCGGCGGCGCCGTCGAGCAGCGCTTCGAACGAACCGTCCTTGAGCGCCACCACGCAGGCGAGGCTGACGCTCGACCACAGCGAATAACGCCCGCCCACCCAATCCCAGAACGGAAACACGTTGGCTTCCGGCACGCCCCATTTCACCGCTTTGTCCGGCGCCGCGGTGGCGGCGGCGAGGTGGGCGGGTCCCCAGGCGCGTACGAACTCGGCGTTGGCGAGCGTTTCCTGGGTGGTGAAGGTCTTCGAGACGACGATCAGCAGCGTCCGCTTGGGATCGAGCCCGTCGATGGCGTCGGCGACGTCGGCGCCGTCGACATTGGCGGCGAACCGAACGTCGATGCCTGGCGCGCGCAGCGGCTTCAGTGCATCCATGATGAGCCGCGGCCCCAGGTCCGAGCCGCCAATGCCCAGATGCACGATGGCGTTGACCTCGGGGCGGATGCGCTTGGCGAACGCCGCCATCTTGACCTGGACGTCCTTCACTTCCGTGGGCGCATCGGCGCCGCGCAGCTGCCAGTGGCGCGCGCCCCGGTTCTCGGTGTTGTTGACGACCTCGCCGGCGAACATCTTGGCGCGCCAGCCGTCGAAATCCGCCGCCTGTGCAAGCGCGCCAAGCCTGGCGAGCGCGGCTTGATCGATGCGTTGCTTCGAGAAATCGGCAATCAGGTGCGGCGCTGAAAAGGTTAACGCCGCAACGCGCGCGCTATCGGCCGTGAACAAGTCCTCAAGCGATGTTTTCGCCAAGCGCGCTGCTTCGCGCTCGACGTCCGTCCAGGCCTGCTTCATCGCGGCGAAAGTGGTGGCGTTCATGGGGGCGAGCCTTTAACACCCGGAGCCAATGGCGACAATTCTGGTCACCGGTGGCGCGGGCTATGTCGGCTCCGCGTGTTGTCTGGCGCTAAAACGCGCGGGGCACGCGCCGGTCGTGATCGACAATCTTTCCAACGGCCACGAAAAGTTCGTGAAATGGGGGCCGTTCGAGCGCGCCGACATCCGCGATCGCGCCGCGCTCGCCGCGATTTTCGTTAAGCACAAGCCGGACGCGGTGTTGCACTGCGCAGCGTCGATCGAAGTCGGCGAGTCGGTGAAGTTCCCCGATCGCTTCTATGACAACAACGTCGCCGGTGCGCTGACGCTGTTCGAAGTGATGCGCGAAACCGGCTGCAGCGCGCTCGTATTTTCCTCGACCTGCGCGACCTATGGCGAGCCCCAGCGCCTGCCGATGGATGAAACCCACCCGCAGCTGCCGGTCAGCCCTTATGGCTGGACCAAGTTGATGACCGAGCGGATGAGCCGCGACATCGCCGCCGCCTACGGCACGACGTTCGCGCATCTGCGCTATTTCAACGCTGCCGGGGCAGTCCCGGAAGAGGGCATCGGAGAACGCCACGAGCCGGAAAGTCACGCCATCCCGCTAGCGCTGTTTACGTTGCTGGGCCGGCGCGAGAGCTTCAGCATTTTCGGCCAGGACTACGACACCCGCGACGGCTCGTGCCTGCGCGACTACGTCCACACGCTGGATCTCGCCGACGCCCACGTGCGCGCACTTGAGCGGCTGCTCGGCGGCGGCGAGAGCCTGGCGGCCAACCTCGGCACCGGCAACGGCGTCACGGTGCTCGAATTGCTGGCGGCGATTGAGAAGGTCACCGGAAGAAAAGTGCCCGCCGTCGCCGCGCCGCGCCGCCCGGGCGATGCGCCGGCGCTGCTAGCGGACAATGCGCTGGCGAAGCGTGAGCTTGGGTGGAGCCCGTCACGCGGCATCGAGACGATCATCGCCGACGCCTGGACGTGGCATTCCGACGTGGAAGCCAAGGTGTTCGGCTGATCTGCTCTTAGGCGTGCGCCAGCCGCCACTTTCGCGGCGTGGCGCCGAAGGCGGCTTTGAAGCAGGTGTAGAAGTGCGAGATGTCGTTGAAGCCGACATCGAGAGCCACCTGCGTGATCGGCGCCGGCGACGTGCGCAAAAGTTCGGCGGCGGCGCGGATGCGGGTGTTGATCAGGTACTGGTTCGGACTCTGGCCCATGATGGCGCTGAAGGCGCGGATGAGCTGGTAGCGGCTCGACTGGGTGAGGCCGGCCAAGGTCGCCAGCGCGCAGCGCTCCGGAAAATGCGTTTCGATGTAGCGCGCCGCGTCGAGGGCGCGCTTGTGATCCTGGGCGCTCACCCGCATGCGCCGCGGCCGCCAGGCCGGCGCGGCCAGGGCGGCGCTCGCCAGCATGTATTCGTATTCCTCCGCCGTATCGCCGCCGTCGGCGATCACGCGCATCCAGGAGAACATGCGCGTCGCTTCCGGGCCGGGCGCCAGCGCGATGGTGCGGAAGCGCGGCGCGTCGAGGCCGACGTCGTTGGCGACTTCATCGAGGATCGTTTGCTGCATCAGCACGACCAGGCGCTTGTTGCCGTTGCCGTCGTGGTGACGGACATTGAAGTGTTCGCCGGCATTGCCGAGCACGATGGCGCCGGGCGCTGCGAACGCCGCGCGGCCCTCCGAGATGTAGTCGAACCAGCCGGAGACCACGAACCCGAGCGCCGGCGTTTCGTAGATCCAATCCTTCATCGGCGCCGTCGGGTCGGCGGCGCAGCGGTCTTCATGCACGCCGTGCGCGCCAGAGCGCGCCACCGGCCATGCGGTATGGTCTGAAGCGAGAGTCACGGGGCGCAGTGTGGGGAGGCGGACCTCCAGCGCAAGCGCTTGCGTGCAGCTGGCGCTCACAAGCGCGTTAGCGGCGGTTTGCGGTTCCCTGCGTGGCGCCCTATCACCCTTCGCATGAGCAAATGGAGCCAGCACGTGGTGCTGGACGTGGAGGCGGACGGGCCATGCCCCGGCCTCTACAACATGATTTCCTTCGGGCTGGTCTCGGTCGCTGATCCCACGCTGAGCTATTTGGGCGAAGTGTCGCCGGTGCTCGACCACGGCGGCATCGCAGCGGCGCGCGAGGTGAGCGGCGTCAGCTTCGAAGCGCAGCAGCGGTACCGCGGCGCCGATGTGGTGATGGCGGAGGCGCGTGACTGGCTGGGTTCGATCGCCGGCGGCAAGCGCATCGTGATCTGGTCGGACAACCCGGCCTTCGACTGGCAATACTGGAACTACTATTGTCACCGTTTCGGCGGCGATAACCCCGCCGGCTTCAGTGCGCGGCGGATCGGCGACCTCGACGCCGGGCGCCGCAACGAGCCGCTCAACACCAACGCCTGGAAGAAGCGCCGCGAAACCGACCACACGCACAATCCCGTCGACGACGCGCGCGGCAATGCCGAAGCGTTGCGCTGGATTCTGAATGAGATGGGCGTGAAGCTGGATTAGTGCGGCTGGTTTGACGGGCCGACGCTGTAGGAGAGGATGCGGCTGACGTCGCGCTGCGGGAGGCCGGTTTCGGCGGTCCAGGCGTTGAACGCGACCTGCACGGCTTTCATGTCGGACTTCGACGTCGGCGCTTTCGCGACGACTTTCTCTCGAATGAGCGCTTTGGTGACGTCGGGCGAGAGGATGAAGCTGTCCCAGCCGTTGAAGCGCAGGAAGTACATCGTCGCGGAGGGCCCCAAGTGCGAGGCGTGCGCCTTGAAGTGCTCCATGAGTCCGACCTGATCGTCCGCCGGCCACGCCTTCAGAAACTTCGAGAACGAGCCGTGCTCCTTGGCGGTGTCGATCACGAATTGCGCGTTGTTGATGGTCGCCTGGATCTTCGCGCCATTGCGGACGATGCGCGTGTCTTTCAGGAGCCGGGCGATGTCGCGGTCGGCGTAGAAGGCGACTTTGTGCGGGTCGAACCGGTCGAACGCCTCCTCGAAGCCCGGCCATTTCTTCGCGATCACGTCCCACGAGAAACCGGCGGAGAACACCGCTTGCGACATGGAGGCGAGCCAGCGGTCGTCCTTTTGCTTTGAGAGCGTCGGCGGCTTGTCGCCATGTTCCGCAAGCCGCTTCTTCAGCCCCGCCTTGCCGTGATGTTTCTCCGCCAACTTCACGATCTCGGAGAACTTGCGAAGGGACATAAACGATCCTTCGATTTGGAGCCCATATAGTTCGTCATGGCCTCGAGTGTTGATCGGCGAAAACCAAGCCGACAAGACATGTCATGCTCTTCCCCGTCAGCTTAAGGCCCAGCCGCGCTCCGCGCCGGATACGAACCAGAAGCCCGGTCACCTATGGGCGCACGACGGCGAGATCGCCGAAGAACACAGCTGATGAACGCCGGCTGACTCCTTCCTTCAAAACGAACGAGCCCGAAATGGACAAACCTGTTTCGCTGGTAATATCCGTGTCACAACGCCCCTCGTTGAAGAATATCGTCTGCTGCGTTTGGCCGCCCGCTGGTATGACCTGAAAACTGTCGCCGCCAAACGTATATGGGTCATCGAGCGCTTCCGCCGTGTCCATGGTGCCCCAGCCCTCGCCGTTGGCGGCCATGCTGCACGATCCGCCTAGGCCGTCGGTGAGCGCCATCTCACCACGAAACGCTCCGCCAGAAAGCACTGCGATGCCGACTTCCGCGTCAGTGGAGTTCTGAAAACGAAGGGTCGCAATATAGCGACCGTCGCCGTACTGCCCAGGTTGGTGCGCCAAGCTCACTAGAATGACACTCAGGCCGTCGCCCAGATTTTGCGGTGCGGATGCTGCTGGCCTCGGAAGCGGCGCCGGTTCGTCGCTAGCGGCTGTGGGCTTTTCGGTCGGCGCGGGGTTTGTCGCCGCTGGCGGCAGTGATGTTTCCGCCGCCGATTGAGCCGGCCGCGCTATGCGCATAGCAGTCTCGATGATCGGCTGCCGCAATTGAGGCACGGCGGCGGTGACGCCAACGCCCGCCACGGCGAGCCAGACCAAAACAACCCAGCCGGACAAGCCTGCCGCATTTGCCGCCACGCGCGCCGCGCCTCCGAGGGACTGAAGATTGAGTCGCCCGGTGCGAAGGTGATCGCGCAGTGCCTGCACGAGGCGCGCTACGTCGCTCTTGAAATCGGGATCGCTGCGAATGATTGCGGCGTGTCGCTGAAGCAGCGGCCGAAGGCTCTCAGGAACCTCGGCTTCGGCAGGCATCCGCGCGCCATTCACCAGTACAGGCACGACAAGAAGCCTGGGCGTGTTCAGCGCAGTCTCGATTTCGATGCGGACGAGATCGGTCGGATCGTTGAGACGTGTCCCGCCGTCGCTCACCCAATCCGGACCAATCAGCGCCAGGAAGACGCGGCACTTCGGCAATAGACTCTTGATGTGTGCGGCGAAGTCCGCGCCGACGGGAATGCTGTCGACGTCCTTGAAGACCTTGCCTTCGCCGAAGGCGAGCGACAGCGCATCGTAAAGCCTGCCCGAAACATCGGCGGTGTCGGACCGGCGATAGCCGATGAAGATCGATTGCCCCATGCCCGCTCTCCCAGCGTCAGTCTAGGCGCGGGCGGCAAGCATTGAAAGCGTCGCGCACGGACGCGAGGGGCGCGAAATGGCTGGTTCGGGCCCTTAAGGGCGGTTAAGCCCGCCCAACGCTCACATATGTAAACCCATGTGCGCGCATCTCCGCCGGGCTGTAGATATTCCGCAGGTCGATCACCACCGGCGCCTTCAGCGCTTGCTTCAGGCGCTTGAAGTCGAGGGCGCGGAACTGATCCCATTCAGTGATGATCACCACCGCGTCGGCGCCGTCGGCGCAATCGTAGGGCCCGGTGGCGAACTGGACGTCCTTCAGCATGTGCTTGGCTTCGGTCATGCCTTCCGGATCGAACGCGCGCACCTTTGCGCCTTCGGCCTGCAGCGTCGGCACGATGTCGAGCGCTGGCGCATCGCGCATGTCGTCGGTGTTCGGCTTGAAGGTGAGACCGAGGATGGCGATCGTCTTGCCTTTGAGATTGCCGTCCAGCGCATCGACGATCTTTTGCGCCATCTTCTGCTTGCGCGCCTTGTTCACGCGCACCGTGGTCTCGATCAGCTCGATCGGCGCGCCGGCGTCGCGGGCGGTCTTCATCAGGGCCAATGTGTCCTTCGGGAAGCACGAGCCGCCATAGCCGGGGCCGGCGTTCAGGAACTTGCGGCCGATGCGGTTGTCGAGGCCGATGCCGCGCGCGACTTCCTGCACGTTGGCGCCGACTTCCTCTGAGAGATCGGCGATCTCGTTGATGAAGGTGATCTTCATCGCCAGGAACGCATTGGCCGCATACTTGATCAGCTCTGACGTGCGGCGGGCGGTGAAGATGATCGGCGTCTCGTTCAGGAAGAGCGGGCGATAGAGTTCGCGCATGCGCTCACGCGCGCGCTCGTCATCGGTGCCGACGACCACGCGGTCGGGGCGTTTGAAGTCGTTGATGGCCGCGCCTTCGCGCAGGAATTCCGGGTTGGAGACGACGGCGAAGTCGGCGTCGGGCCGCACCTTCTTGATGATCGCTTCGACTTCATCGCCGGTGCCGACCGGCACGGTCGATTTGTTGACGATCACCGTATAGCCCTGGATCAGGCCGGCGATCTCTTCGGCGGCGGCGTAGACGTAGGAAAGGTCGGCGTGACCGTCGCCGCGGCGCGAGGGCGTGCCGACGGCGATGAAGACGGCGTCCGCGTCGCGCACGGCGTCGCTGGCGTCGGCGGTGAAGAAGAGCCGACCCTGCTCGACATTGTCCTTAACCAGTTCGTCGAGGCCCGGTTCGAAGATCGGGATCTCGCCCTTCTGCAGGCGTTCGATCTTGGAGGCGTCCTTGTCGACGCAGGTCACGATGTGGCCGAAGTCGGCAAAGCAAGCGCCGGACACAAGGCCCACATAGCCGGTGCCGATCATCGTAACGCGCATGGATCAAATTCCTTTGGAGTTCCGCGCTTCTAGAAACCGGGCAGGGCTTCAGGTCAAGCGGCGGCGCGCCGCAGCGCCTCGTTGAGCGCAGCCAGCGCCAGTTGGGCGTCTTTTTCGCTCGCAGTGGTGTAGAGCTGCTTTCGCGCGCCCCCGGTTTCGACGCTGACCGTGAAGGCGGGACGGTTCACTTTGGCGGTCCAGCCGAAAAACGCCAAAGCGATGCCGGCGAACCAAAGCATCGGCACTTTCAGGAATAGTCCCGCGCCGAAGAAGATGGCGCCGATGGTGACGAGGATTTCGCGGGCGGGCGCTTTGATCGTCGTCGCCTCAAGCAGCGGCGCAAGCGCCGGTGTGACCGGGATTTCCTCCGAAAGCGTGATGATGCGCCGGTCGGTGACCGTCAGCGCCGCGCCTTTCAGGATTTGGACTTCCCCCGCCTCCACTCAGATCTCCTGATTGTAGGCGCCGACCTCCGGATAACGCGCGAGACGCGGCTTCACTTCCTCGCGGAAGAGGGCGCGCATGTCGTTTTCGCTGGTCATGCTTTCGACCACCGCCACAAGCTCGGGCTTGTTGGACGACGCGCGCACCAGAACCCAGGAGCCATCTTCAAGCGTCACCCGCGCACCGTTCACGGTGTTCACGTCGCGGATGTTGCGGCCGAGGATTTTGCCGCCCTTGGCGGCCAGGTCTTTGTACTCGGCGACGACCTTATCGACGATGCCGTACTTCTTCTCGTCGTCGCAGTGCGGGCTCATGGTGAGCGAGGTGAAGCTCTTCGGCAGCGCCTTCTTGAGATCGGAGAGCTTCTTGCCCGGATTGCGGTCGAGCATCGCGAGGATGGCCGACGCCGCGACGATGCCGTCGTCGTAGCCATAGCCCAGGGGCTCACGGAAGAAGAAGTGGCCGCTCTTCTCGAAGCCGGCGAGCGCGCCCAGTTCGGTGGTGCGGCGCTTGATGTAGGAGTGGCCGGTCTTCCAATAGTCGACCTTGGCGCCGTTGGCCTTCAACACCGGATCGACGGCATAGAGGCCCGTCGACTTCACGTCGGCCACGAACGTCGCGTTCTTGTATTGCGCCGAGAGATCGCGGGCGAGGATGAGGCCGATTTTGTCGGCGAAAATCTCCTCCGCCTCGTCGTCGATGACGCCGCAGCGATCGCCGTCGCCGTCGAAGCCCAGCGCGATCTCCGCCCCGTGCGCTTTGAGGGCGCGCTGCATGTCGTGCAGCATCTCGGCGTCCTCGGGGTTGGCGTTGTAGTTGGGGAAGGTCCAGTCGAGATCGGTGTGGAGTTCAACCACTTCGGCGCCCATGCGCCGCAGCGCTTCCGGCGCGAAGGCGCCGGCGGTGCCGTTGCCGCAGGCGGCGATGACCTTGATCTTGCGCGTCAGCTTCACGCGCCCGGCGATGTCTGCGATGTAGCGCTCGCGCATGTTCTCGACGGTGATGTAAGCGCCGCCCGGGCGCGGCTTGCCCTGGCCGCCGAGGACGATTTCCTTCAGGCGGCCGATTTCCTCCGGGCCAAACGTGAGCGGCTTGTTCGCGCCCATCTTCACCCCGGTCCAACCGTTCTCGTTGTGGCTGGCGGTCACCATGGCGACGCACGGAATATCGAGCGCGAATTGCGCGAAATAGGCGGTGGGAGAGAGCGCCAGGCCGATATCGTGCACTTCCATGCCGGCCTGCATGAGACCCACGGTCAGCGCCTGCTTCACCGAGAGCGAGTAGGAGCGGAAATCGTGGCCGACGACGATCTTCGGCGCGACGCCGAATTCGTGCACCAAAGTGCCGATGCCGAGGCCCAGCGCCTGCACGCCCAGCAGGTTCAACTCAGGCGCCTTGTCGTTGCCCGGCGCGCCCATCCACCAGCGCGCGTCGTATTCGCGGAAGCCGGTCGGCTTAACCAACGCGAGCGTTTCGAACTCTGCTGTGTTGGGGCTCAAGCTGGCGCGCGGCGCAAGCGTCATGGGATTGTTCCGTCGTTTGGAGGAAAGCGCCGTCTGTCTCTCTCAAAAGCGGCGCGAGTTCAATTGTGCGCCGTGTCTCAGGCGTGCGGGATGATGCGAATACGCGTGATTTCCAGTCCGTAGGCGTAGTCGTCGGCGTTGGAAATCGCGCGCAGGCCGATAGCGTTAACGCCCGCGCGCGCCGGTAATTCGTACCGCAGAGTTCCCGGTAGCGGCGGCGTCGGCTGCGTGACCCAGCTTGCGTCGCCTTCGCCCTGCAAGCTGATCGCCAGCGCATTCGCTGCGTTCACTGGCAAGGCGTTATAGGTGATCTCGACGGTGACGGGCCTGTCGCTGACCGCGGCCGCATCCTGGGGTGTCATCAGAATGAGAACGCCTTTTTCAGCGGGCGCGGGTGAGGGCTGGTTGGGCAGCACCGCGATGCGCAGCGTCAGCGGCCGGCCGATGAAGTCTCTTGTCACCGTCAGATGTTGTTGCGGCGGGTCGTCGGGGGCGTTGAAGCCCTCGCCGGCATAGGTGAGCGCGCCTTGCGCGTGCTGGGCCGCGACCGGCGCAGGTGGGCGCGGCCAAGCCTGCGGCTTGACCGAGATGGCGATCACCACCACGGCGAGCAGGACCGCCAGCGGGTAGAAGATGAGCGGGTGGAACAGCCAGTTGCGCATCGCCCCCGGTCTAACGGGAGCCTCCCCGCTTCGCCAGGGCTTCAAGCGGCTGGGCAGGGCCCATAAGGTCGCCCCATGTGGCGGACGATCGCAATCTACGGGGCGGCGCTGGCGGGGGCGGCAATCCTTTTGCAGGTCCTGCAATACAGGCTCTTCGTCCGCACGCACCCGGATGAAATCTACATCGCGATCCTGGCGCTGCTGTTTCTGGGGCTGGGAATCTGGGTGGGCGCGCGCTTGTTTCGGACCCAGCCGCCGGCCCCGTTCGAGGTGAACGCCGCGGCGCAGACGTCCCTGGGGATAACCGAACGCGAGTACGAAGTGCTGACGCTGATCGCGGGCGGCCGCTCGAACAAGGAAATCGCCCAGAAGCTCAACCTGTCGCCCAACACGGTGAAGACCCATGTCGCGCGCCTTTTTGAAAAGCTGGAGGCCGGGCGGCGCACCGAGGCCATCCTGCGCGCCCGCGAATTGGGGCTCATTCCGTAGCCGGTTTCGAAGAATCCGGGTGAATTCCTCCCAATCACCCTTTCGGGCGATTGCTTCGGTGCGCCGTTCGATCCGATCTGGCCCGCATCAGCGAGGAGTTTTCGATGGCGAAAGTGCTTGGGATCGGCGGCTTGTTTTTCAAAGCCCGCGACAAGGACGCGACACGCGAATGGTACACGCGCGTTCTCGGGCTTGAGCGGGAGGCATGGGGCGGGACCGTGTGGCGCCCCGAGGGCATGGCCGGTCAGCCGGGCGCAGCGACGGTCTTCAACATCATGGGGGACGACAGCGACTACATCGAACCGTCCAAGGCCGAGTTCATGTTCAACCTGGTGGTCGACGACCTCGACGGCGTCCTGGCGCGGGCGAAGGCGCAGGGGGTCGAGCCGGTGAAGCTTTTCCCCGACGAGGGTCAAGGCAAGTTCGCCCACATCCTCGATCCCGACGGCCGCAAGATCGAGCTGTGGGAACCCAAGCCGATGCCGAAGTCCTGAGGGGAGCCAAACATGCTGCGTACAATTGTCCTTTACGGCGTCCTGGCCGGGCTCGTCGTCGCCGTGCCGATGTTCAGTCTGCTGGTGTTCTTCCCGCACCACGACACCGCCACCTCGCAGGTCACCGGCTACTCGCTCATGCTTCTGGCGCTGAGCTTCGTGTTCGTCGGGGTGAAGCGCTATCGCGATACGACCCTGGGTGGGGTGATCAAGTTCTTGCCGGCTCTCCTGCTGGGACTGGGCATCAGCATTGTCGCGGGGATCGTCTACGTCGTCAGCTGGGAGATCGTACTCGCATCCACGCACTACGAGTTCATGGACGGGTACGTCGCCAACATGATCGAGCAGCAGCGCGCAAAGGGCGTTGGCGGCGCTGAGCTCGAGGCCTTTATCGCGCAAATGGAGCAAATGAAGGTGATGTACGCCAATCCGTTGTTCCGGCTGCCGATGACCTTCATTGAGATCTTTCCAGTCGGGCTCATCGTCTCGCTGATCACCGCGATCCTGTTGCGCAACCGCCGTTTCATGCCGGCGCGCCCCATCCCTGCGGCCTGAGGCGCCCTTGACGGAGATGGGCCGGCTGGCGATGCAGTCGGCCCATGACGTTTCTTGCTCTTCTCCGCCACGGCCAGAGCCAGTGGAATTTGGAAAACCGCTTCACCGGCTGGGTCGACGTCGATCTCACCGCCGAGGGCGAAGCGCAGGCCAAGAAGGGCGGCGAGCTGCTGGCCAAGAGCGGCGTGCCGTTCGACAAGCTCTTCACCTCTGTGCAGCTCCGCGCCATCCGCACCGGCAATCTGGCGCTGGAGAGCGCGCGCCTCGCCTGGCTGCCGGTCGAGCGCAGCTGGCGGCTGAACGAGCGCCACTACGGCGCGCTCACCGGTCTCGACAAGGCCGAGACCGCCGCGAAGCACGGCGAGGATCAGGTGAAAGTCTGGCGGCGCAGCTACGACACGCCGCCGCCGCCGCTTGCCCCGGGCGGGGAGTTCGATTTCACCCAGGACCGCCGCTACGCCGGCGTGAAGGATTTGCCGCAAACGGAATCGCTCAAGCTCACGCTGGAGCGCGTGCTGCCATACTGGAACGCGCACATCGCGCCCGACCTGAAGGCCGGCAAGAACCTCATCATCGCCGCGCACGGCAACTCGCTGCGCGCCATCGTGAAGCATCTGTTCAATGTGCCGGACGATGCGATCGTCGGTGTTGAAATGCCGACCGGCAATCCGCTGCTCATCGAACTGGATACGGCGCTGAAGCCGAAGAACGCGCGCTATCTCGACGAAAGCCGCGCCCAGCCGCTTCCGGCTTTGCCTGCGTGAGCGACGCCGCCCATATGCAGCGCGCGCTGGCGCTCGCCGCGCCGGGCATGGGGGTGACGGGCGCAAATCCGTCCGTTGGCTGTGTGTTGGTGAAGGATGGCGCGACCATCGCTGAAGCGGCCACGCAAGCGGGCGGACGCCCGCATGCCGAAGAGCAGGCCGTGGCGCTGGCCGGCGCACGCGCGCAAGGCGCCACCGCCTACGTGACGGTTGAACCCTGCGCCTTGCGCAGCACAGGCGCGCTCTCCTGCGCCGACTTGCTGATCAATGCGGGTGTGCGCCGGGTCGTCGTCGCCGCGCGTGATCCACATCCGCTGGCGGGGGGCGTTGGCTTGGATCGTTTGCGCCGCGCCGGCATCGAAGTGGAAGTCGGCCTGATGGCCGACGAGGCGCGCGCGCAGAACGTCGCCTTCTTTTCGCAGTGGGATAAGGCCTAAACCCTAAGCCGCCGGCGCGCGCCGTTCGTGATGGCCCGAACTCAGGCGCACGCGATCATAGAGCGCCATCGAGGCGCGCACGAACGAGGGCTTCGTGAACTGCGCTCGGTAGAGCCGCGCGCCATTGTCCGCTAGCGCCGCCGCCAGGTCCGCATCCTGCAGCACGCGCTTCAGCGCCTTGGCCAGCGCCTCGGAATCGTCGCTGGGCGTCACCAGCGCGTCCATGTCGTCCGTGGCGAAAGATGAGGGGCCCGCGGCGTCGGTTGTCACCAGCGGCCGCCGCGCCGCCCAGGCGGCGAGCGTGCTCGCGCCGAACGGATCGTGGCGGGCTGGGGCGGCTACGACATCGCAGGCTGCCAGCAGGCCGGAGCGGTCTTCGCGGTGGCCCAGGAAGCGCACGCGATCGCAGAGGCCGAGCTTCTGCGCCAGATGCCGGAATTCTCGCTCCATCGGGCCTTCGCCCGCGATCCAGGCATAAACGCCCTTCACCTCGGCGATCGCCTTCAGCAGCACGTCGACGCCGCTCTCCCAGTCGAGCCGCGCGATCGCCAGGATGACTTGCGCATCCTCAGGCGTGTCGATGCTGGCGCGGCGCGCAGCATTGGCGGGCGGCATGTGGAAGTAGCCGTGCAGCACGCCGGTGTGATCGGCGGGGATGTGCTCGTGCACGATGTGCTCGGCGATGTCGCGCGTTGCGCCGATATGCCAGCCGCAATTCTTGAAACGGTCGGCGTCGTAATAGCCGCCGTACCAGCCGAGATTGATCTCACGATGCTGCTTGGGCGCGAAAAAAGCGGCCCGGCCCATCCAATAGTGCACGACATCGGGCCGAAAACTATCGGCGGCCGCGCGTATCGCTTGCCGGGTCGGTTCACGTGCGCGCTTGTCGAACTCCGCGATCGTGAATGGCACGCGCGCCTGCGCCAGCGCATCCAAGCGAGCGCGGTTGTGGCCGCGTGTGACGACATGTTGTGCAACGCCGGCTTCTGCCAGCGCGGTGACCGCGTCGAGCATCATCTGCTCGGCGCCGCCGCCCTTCGCCCCCGCGATGACGTGCAGGACTCGCATTGTTTCGCCCCTTCAGCGACACTGTGGGTAACCGGTTTGTGCCGCTTCCGCAAAGACTCTGCTTCAAGTCCATGAATGCAGGAAGTTTCGCGCGGCGTTATCCACAGCGCGCAGAAATGCGCTGAGTCTTGACGCAGCGGATGTCACAAATCGCGCGCTAGCGGCCGACGATCAGCGGGTCGCCTTCTTTGAGCAAGCCGTCGAAGTACGCGATCGTCCGCGTGAGGCCTTCGCGGAGCTGAACCTTCGGCTCCCAGCCGAATTCCGCCTGCGCTTTCGTGATGTCGGGCTGGCGCTGCTTGGGATCGTCGCTCGGCAGCGGGCGATGAATTTTCTTCGACTTCGAGCCGGTGAGATCGAGCACTGCGTCGGCCAGTTCGAGCATGGTGAACTCGTTCGGATTGCCGATATTGATCGGCCCGGTGACGCCGTCCTTCTCCATGAAGCGGATGAACGCTTCGATGAGATCGTCGACATAGCAGAACGAGCGCGTCTGCTGGCCGTCGCCGTAAAGCGTGATGTCTTGGCCTTTTAGCGCCTGCACGATGAAGTTGGACACTACGCGCCCGTCATTGGGATGCATGCGCGGGCCGTACGTGTTGAAGATCCGCGCGACGCGGATGTCGAGCTTGTGCTGGCGGTGATAGTCGAAAAACAGCGTCTCGGCGCAGCGTTTGCCTTCGTCGTAGCAGGAGCGGATGCCGATCGGATTGACGCGGCCCCAATACTCTTCCGGCTGCGGATGCACGTCCGGGTCGCCGTACACTTCCGAGGTTGACGCCTGGAAGATGCGCGCCTTCAGCCGCTTGGCGAGGCCCAGCATGTTGATGGCGCCGTGGACGCTGGTCTTCGTAGTCTGCACCGGGTCGTGCTGGTAGTGCACGGGCGAAGCGGGGCAGGCGAGATTGTAGATCTGGTCGACCTCCACATAGAGCGGGAAGGTCACGTCGTGGCGCGTGAACTCGAAGTTCGGCTTGTCCAACAGGTGCGCGATGTTGCGCTTGCGGCCGGTGAACAGATTGTCGGCGCAGATGACGTCGTCGCCACGCGCGACCAGCCGGTCGCAGAGATGTGAGCCAAGGAAGCCGGACCCGCCGGTGACAAGTACGCGCCGTTCGAACATGGCGCTTCTGTGGGCCGCGCCGCGCTGGGGATCAAGAGCGTGCTGCTAATTGAGCAGGGCCTGAACCCATGCGGCGAACGCGTCCAGCGCTTCTTCGAGCACTTGCGCATCCTTGCGCCCGGTGCGGGCGAGGACGTGGAAGCTGTGGTCGGCGTGTTCGAGCAGATGCAGCGTCGCGCGCGTGCCGAGGCGCTGAACCACGGGCCTCAGCAGATCGAGTTCGGCCAACGCATCGTTCGTGCCGCTGAGGAAGAGCATCGGGATTCTGACGTCGTCGAGGTGCTTGGCGCGCTCATCGCTGGGTTTGCCGGCAGGGTGGAGCGGAAAAGCGATGAACGCCACCCCGACGACGCCCGGCATCGGTTCCAGCGCTTGCGCCTGGCTCGTCATGCGTCCGCCGAACGACTTGCCGCCGGCGACAATGGGAAGCTGCGGAAATCGCGCGTGTGCTTCCGCCGCCGCGGCGCGCACCGCCGCGTGCGCGAGCTTCGGCGGATCGGGACGTTTCGATCCGCTTTCCATGTACGCGAACTGGTAGCGCAGCGTGGCGATGTCGCGCTCTGCGAGGCCCGCGGCGAACTGGGCCATGAAAGGCTGCGTCATCCCCGCGCCGGCGGAGTGCGCGAAGACATAGACGGCGCGCGGGGATGCGGGGGAATCCAGCAGGGCGGAGACGGCCTGGGTCTCGCTGATGGCAAGGCTGAGGGCTTCGGACATTGGCGCTGTATATGGAGCGCTGGCCTCTCGCCGGCCAGCACCGGCGCATGCCGGCGAGACGCCGGCGCTCCATAACGCGCTCTATCCGGCCAAATCCGTACGCAGCTTCTCGACAGCCTCCGCGCTCAGCTCCAGCACTGTGTCCTGATAGCTTTCGATGCAGTCGAGCACGGCTTCGCGCGGTCCATTGCGCCACGCATCCGAGCCGTAGAATTCGTCCTCGGAGCGGTTCAGGTGAGCGGCATCGTCAAAAGCGCGGATCAGGTACCAGGCGTCGGCGTCGTGGCTGGATTGCCCGAACGCGACGATGTCCATTCCATAAGCCCGGACCATCGGCTCCGCGCGCTCGCGGAAAATCTGCGCGAAGCGCGGCCCAGCGCCGGGGTTCAACTTGTAGGCGCGGATTTCGAGGGTGCGTGTCATGGACATGCGGTTGCGGCGCCGGGCCGACTCTGTCCAGGGCTAGTCGTCCAAGGGAGAAGGTTGCATGTCGAAAGTGTCGCTGAATCATTCAATGGCGACTTTGGTCGCGTGCCTGGCGCTCGTGGCATGCGGCCCGACGGCGACGGAGACAGCGACGACGCCGACCGAGGAAGTGCAGATCGCCGGTCCGCAAAATGTCGGCGATTGCGTTGAAACCACCGTCACCCTCGTCGGCCCGCGCCTGGAAGGCGTGCCCGACAGCGGCAGTTCGATCATGTACGACAACGGCCTGTCGCAGGTCGAATACGACGTCATACCGGGCATCGCCAATTCCCACATCGGCGACGCGGTGCGCGTTTGCCTGGTCAGTGTGCCGGAAGACTGCCCGCCCGGCGACACCCGCGGCCGCGTCTATGAAGGCACGAACCTGCGCACGAACGAAACCTGGACCGCGCCGGATTCGCAGCACTCCTGTGGCGGCGCGTAATTATTCAGCCGCGACGGCCGTCTGCTTCGCCAGCCGGTCGAAGGCCACCAGATCGCGGACCAAATCTTCCAGCTGCGCGAACGGCACCATATTCGGCCCGTCGCTGGGCGCGTTGTCGGGATCCGGGTGCGCTTCCAGGAAGACGGCCGCCACGCCGATCGCCACCGCTGCGCGCGCCAGGACCGGCACGAATTGGCGCTCGCCGCCGCTGGTGTCGCCGCGCCCGCCCGGCTGTTGCACGGAGTGCGTCGCGTCGAACACCACCGGCGCGCCAAAGCTCTTCATGATCGGGATGGCGCGCATGTCGGAGACGAGCGTGTTGTAGCCGAAGCTGGCGCCGCGTTCGCAGGCCATCACGTTGGGATTGCCGCTGCCGGTGATCTTGGCGATCACGTTCTTCATGTCCCACGGCGCCAAGAACTGACCCTTCTTGACGTTGATCGGCTTACCGGTCTCGGCGGCCGCGACCAGGAGGTCGGTCTGGCGGCAGAGGAAGGCGGGGATCTGCAGCAAATCGACCACTTCGGCGACTTCCGCGCATTGCTCCGGCAGATGCACGTCGGTGATCACCGGCACGCCGAGCTTGGTGCGAATCTCTTCGAAGATCGGCGCAGACGCGGAGAAACCCGCGCCGCGCTTGGTGGTGAGACTGGAGCGGTTCGCCTTGTCGAAACTGGTCTTGTAGATGAAGCCGGCGCCGGCGCGCTGAAACACGCCGCGCAGAAACTCAGCCGTCTCCAGCGCATGCTGGCGGCTTTCGAGCTGGCAGGGCCCGCAGATGAAGGTGAGCGGCAGATGGTTGCCGATCTCCAGTGGCGTGGATTCCACGCGCGGAATGCGGATGACGGGCGCTGGGCTGCTCATTTGGGCTCCTCGGAAGCCGCATGCATAAAGCTACGGGCCGCCGCTCTCAACCATGCGCCGCGCATGGCTGCAGTGTCCATAAAGCCCGCCAATGGCCGGATTTGAGGCGTTCTATACATCGACGGTGTGGGCGGCTTGGATCGGGCAGGGATGCTCTTCGGCCGCCGCGCGGGCGGCCAGCCATTCGCGGAACGTCGTTGCGCTCGCATTGGTGCTGCGGCCCGTGGGCCAGACCAGCCAGTAGGCGAAGTCGTCGCGCACCGAGAGATCAAAGGGCGCGATCAACTTGCCGGCGCGCAGTTCGTCCACCGCAAGCCAGTGGCGGCCCAGCGCAATGCCCTGGCCTTCGAGAGTCGAGCGCAGCAGTAGCGGGGCGTCGTCGAAGGAGGGGCCTGTCGCCGGTTCAGGCCAATCCAGGCCGGCGGCGCGGAACCAGCGCGACCACGGCGTCCAGGGATTGCGCAGCAGCGTCGCCCGCTTGAGATCCTCCGGGCGCTTGAGATTGAGGCGTTCGGCGTAGTCCGGCGTGCACACCGGCGTCAGCGCTTCGTCGAACATCTTCGCGGCGTTCAAACCGGGCCAGCCGCCGAGGCCAAGGCGCACGCCGACGTCGATGCCTTCCTTTTTGTAATCCGATAGCGCCTCTGAGACGCGCAGCGACACGTCGACGTCGGGTCGCTCGTGGCGATATTCGGCGAGGCGTTTGAAGAGCCAAGTCGACGCCAAGCTCGGCACCGCCGTCACCACGACGTGCTGCAGCGCTTTCTTCGTCGTTGGCCTGGCGGGCGCGTGAAACGCCTGTTCCAGCAGGCTGAGACCCTGGCGCACCTGCACCTGCAGCAGCTGGCCTTCGTTGGTCAGCACCATGGTGTTGCCGACGCGCTTGAAGAGGGTGACCCCCAGGCGCTCCTCCAATTCGCGAATGCGATGGCTGACTGCGCCGTGAGTCAGGCCCAGTTCTTCGGCGGCCTTGGAATAGGATTTCAGGCGGCCGGCGGCGTCGAACGCGCGCAGCGTTTGCAGGGACGGTAAGTGGGCCAAAATCGGCTCCCCAAATCAGAGGCTTGGCTGTGAATTCCGCTCACATCCAAGTCGTAATCTGGTGGTTCGTAATCAAGGGTGCGAGCCCGCATTTTCTTCCTGTCACCGGCGCTTGCCCCCTTTGCCGGCCTCGAAATTCAGGAGAGATCACAATGCGTTTCGCCCCATACATCGACGCCCTCGAACACGGCGCGCCGCTCAGCATCAAAGCCGCCTCGGTGGCCGTTTCGACCATCCTCGTCCTCATCGTGGCGCTGCCGGTGCTCGCCGTCGCGACCGCAATCGTCGCGTGATCGCGCGACGTACCTGGCGGGGCCGCGCCCTCCCCAAGGCCCATGCCCCGAGCGGCCCCGCCATTTCTTCTTCTGCATGACAATGTTCACGGCGCGTGCTTTGAGGCGGTCCTATGCCCGCCGCGCCGCCGGTCTCCTTTCTCGTCTCGCGGTTTCCGAACCCGTCCGAGACCTTCATCCAGGCGCAAGCCGAAGGGCTGATGGAGCGCGGGTCCCAGGTCGACATCTGGGCGCTGGCGCCGGGCGATGCGTCCGTCCTGAGCGGCCTGAAGGCGCGCTGGGGCACTCAACTCAACGTCCACTATGTGCGGCTGCCGAAGACCCTGGCCGGGAGGCTCTCGGTGGCGCCTGGGGCGCTTGCGGCGCCGGGCGCTCTGAAGGCGCTGAACACGGCGCGTTTCGGAGAAGACGCGTCTTCGCTGCGCCTGCTGATCGCGTCGTCGCGCTGGCCGCGGCGCGCGCCGGAGCGGCGTGTGTGGCTGGCGCATTACGGGCGCTGGGGACGCTTTGCCTGCGCGCTGCGTGATCTCGGTCTAATCAAGGGGCCGATCGCCACGGTGTTTCACGGCAAGGACATGTCGGCGTATTTGAAGAAGCAGCCGACCGCGTATCGCACGCTGTTCAAGCAAGGCGAACTCTTCCTCCCGATCAGCGATCACTGGCGCCAGAAGCTTGTAAGCCTCGGCGCGCCGCCGGAGCGCACCGTGGTGCATCGCATGGGCGTCGATACAGCGCGCTTCAAGGAAACGCCGCGCACGCTTCAGCCCGGCGAGCAGGTCCGTTTCATCGGCGTCGGCCGTATGGTGGAGAAGAAGGGCTTCGACGACGCCATCGCGGCGTTTGCGAAAATCCATGCTGACGCCAACGCCACGCTGACCCTGATCGGCGATGGCGAACTGAAGGCGCAATTGCAGGCGCAAGCCGCAGCGCTCGGCATCGGCAATCTCGTGCGCTTCACCGGGCTCTTGCTGCACCACGAAGTGGAGACCGCGCTCCGGCAAGCGCATATCTTCGTGCTGCCCAGCAAAACCGCCGCTTCCGGCGACATGGAAGGCATTCCGGTCGCGCTCATGGAAGCGATGGCGCAAGGGATGCCGGTGCTGGCGACGCGGCACTCGGGCACGCCGGAGCTGGTCGAGCACAACGTCTCCGGCCTCATCTGCGACGAAGGCGACCGGACCACGCTCGCCGCAAACATGGCGGCGCTCGCCGCGGCGCCGCAGCGTTGGCCGGCGATGGGCGCAGCCGGCGCCGCGCGCGTGCGGGCGGAGTTCGATCTGAAGACCTGGAACGATCGGCTGTTCGAGCGGCTCGCAGGCCTGGCGGTGACAAGCGCCGCCCCGCGTGCCAACACCGCCGCATGAGCATCATCGATCCCAAGGCCGCCATCGCCGCGGGCCAGGACACCATCCGCACCGAAGCGCAGGCGCTGGTGCAATTGGCGGACGCGCTGGCCGGCCCGCTGGCCGAGCCGTTCGCGCACGCCGCCACGCTGCTGGCCGAGACCAAGGGCAGGGTCATCGTCTCGGGCATGGGAAAGTCGGGCCACATCGCCCGCAAGATTGCTGCGACCCTGGCGTCCACCGGCACGCCGGCGCAATTCGTGCACCCGGCCGAAGCCAGCCATGGCGACCTCGGCATGATCGTCGAAGCCGACGTTGTGCTGGCGATCTCGCGCTCGGGCGAGACGGCCGAGCTCTCCGACATGCTTTATCACTGCCGGCGCATGGGCATCCCGGTGATCGGCATGACGTTCAGGCCGGACAGCTCGCTCGCAAAGGCCTCGGCCGCGGCCTTGGTGATGCCCGATTGCGGCGAGGCCAGCGAAGAAGCGCCGGCGCCGACGACCTCCACCACCATGTGCCTCGCCATGGGCGATGCGCTGTCGGTGGCGCTGCTGAAGGCGCGCGGCTTCACCGCGCAGCATTTCGGCGCGATCCATCCGGGCGGCAAGCTGGGCGCGGCCTTGAAGCGGGTGAGCGACGTAATGCGCGTCGGTTCGCACGATCCTCTTGTCGCGCCGACGCTTTCGGTGCCTGAGACGCTGAAAGCGATGAGTCAGGACTCGATCGGCGCCGCCGGCGTCGTCGAGAACGGCAAACTCATCGGCATCATCACCGACGGCGATCTCCGGCGCCGGCTGACCCCGGAAATGTTTGCGAAGGACGCGCGTGCGCTGATGACGCCGAACCCGATGACGATCGCCTCGGACGCACCCCTGGCGGATGCGATCGGGATCATGAATGCAAAGCGCATCACCATCCTGTTCGCGGTGGAGGAGGGAAGACCGGTCGGCGTCGTGCACATGCACGACCTGTTGGCGGCAGGCGTCCGCTAGCGGTGGAAGCCCGCCTCTCACCGTCGCGTGCGATCTGGAGCGCCATCATCGGGCTTCTGATCTGGGTCCTTTACAAGGGCATCTGGGATCTCGCCCATGTCATGAACTTCGCGAAGGCGCGCGGCGTCGACGACGCAGCATTTCTTGCGCAGGGCGTGTTGTTCAGCGCCTTGGGCAATGCCGTCGAGTTTGTCGTCTGGTTCGCGCTCGCGGCGCTGTTGTGGATCGTGCCTTATCGCTTCGGCCAGAGAGGGCTGTTTGTCGCCGCCTTCCTCGGCGCGGCGTGTCTCTTTTTTCTGTCGGCGCTGACCTTGCTCTTCTTCAGTGGTGACTCGTCGGCCGAAATCGATTGGGATCGCTTGCGCCCGGGGCCGATCTCAATGGTTCACTTCGCCGTTGCGGGAGGGGTGGCCGCGTTTGCGTCGCAGTTCGCGCAAGTGAGAACCGATGCGGGCGATCTGGTGGAAGACTTCAACTAAGGTTCGAGCATGGGGTGGTGGTGATGAAAATTGTTGGCAAGCTGGCGCTGGTTGCGGCGCTTCTCGTCGCCGCGCCCTCAAGCGCGCAAACGACTTCCGTGTTCTCCGCCGGCGCCGAAAGCGCCATTCAATCCGTTCTCCCGCGGATGATCGCGTGGCGGCGCGATTTCCACCAGCATCCCGAACTCAGCTACGAAGAGGTGCGCACCTCGCGCATCGTCGCGGCGCACCTGCGTTCTCTCGGCCTCGAAGTCCGCACCGGCGTGGCGCAGACCGGCGTCGTCGGCGTGCTGCGCGGCGGCCGCCCAGGCCCCGTCATCGCATTGCGCGCCGACATGGATGCGCTGCCGGTAACCGAGGAAGTGGATCTGCCGTTCGCGTCGCGTGTGCGCGCCACCTATAACGGCCAGCCGGTCGGCGTCATGCATGCCTGCGGGCACGACACCCACACGGCGGTGCTGATGGCGGCGGCGACCGTGCTCTCGCAGCGGCGCAGCGAAGTCGCCGGCACAGTGATCTTCGTGTTTCAACCCTCGGAAGAGGGCGCGCCCGCCGGCGGTCTCGGCGGCGCGCAGCGAATGCTGCACGAAAACGTTTTCGGCGATCTGCACCCGGAAGTCGTCTACGGCCTGCACGCGTGGCCGACGCCGACCGGCACGGTGACGATCGCCTCCGGACCGTTCATGGCCGGCGCGGATCAGATGAACATCGTCGTGCACGGCCGCCAGACCCACGGCGCCCAACCGCACCGCGGCATCGACCCGATCGTCGTCTCGTCTGAAATCGTGCAGGCGCTGCAGACCATTCCTTCCCGGCAGATGGATGCCGTGCGTTCGCCGGTAATCATCACCATCGGCTCAATTCACGGCGGCGTGCGCTACAACATCATCCCCGATCGCGTGGAGATGCAGGGCACCATCCGTTACCTGAACCCCGAAACGCGCGACGATCTGTACGCCCGCATCCGCCGCACCGTGGAACAGGTCGCCGCCAGCGCCGGCACGACGGCGGAGGTGACGATCCAGCACAACGCCATCCCGGTGGTGAACCCCAGCGAGGCCACTGCACGTACGCGCATGGCCCTCGCGCGCGCGCTCGGCGAGCAGAACGTGCTGACTGACCAGCCCAATATGGTGGCGGAGGACTTCGCCTACTTCCAGCAGGGCCAGCCGGGCGTGTTTTTCTTCTACGGCGTGAGCCCGCCGGGGGTGAGCGTCGCGGACGCCGCGCCGAACCACAGTCCGCGCTTCTTCGTCAATGAGCCGGCCATGGAGACCGCGCTGCGGGCCATCCTTGCGGTCACACTTGATCGCGTAGGCCCGGCGCAGGAGGCCGCTTCTCCCTGAGGCGGGCCTGGGCTAGTTTAGGCCGCGATGGCGGGACGGATCGGCTTCCTGGCGGCTTTGGCAATGCTCGCGCTGGCGTTTCCGGCGCAGGCGGAGCAGCGCTTTTTCCTGCGTCAGCAACAACTGACGCAGTGCGCCAACGAGAACAATGAGGTGACGCCGGAAGTCTCGATCCGCGCCTGCACTTACATTATCCGCACCCAGGGCTCGCCCGACACGTTGCGCGCGCAGGCCTTCAATCTGCGGGGTCAGCGCTATCTGGCGCTCGGCGAGCCGGAGCGGGCGCTGGAAGATTTCTCGATGGCGATCCGCACCAGCCCGACCATGGCCGCCGCCTATATGCATCGCGGCGAGCTTCGTCTTTCGCGTCGCGAATATGCGCGCGCCGTCGTCGACTACAGCGACGCCATCCTCTACGCCCCGGAAGACTCCGGCGGCTACAACGCGCGCTGCTGGGCGCGGGCGATGTGGAATGCGTCTCTGGAGATGGCGCGCGCCGACTGCGATCGCGCGCTGGAGCTCTCGCCCGGCGACGCCCGCGCCTTCGACAGCCGCGGCATGGTCGGCCTGCGCCAGGAACAATGGCAGGACGCTTGGAACGACTACGACGCGGCGGTGCGCGCGGAAAACCATCCGCACTATCTCTATGGCCGCGGCATCGCCGCCCTGCGTCTGGGCCGCACGCAGGAGGGCCAGTCCGATCTTGCCGCGGCGGCGGCGCTGGATGCGTCGGTCCCCGAACTCTACGCCGGCTACGGCATCCGCCCGTGATGAGCGCGAGCATTCGCCGCGCGTCTTGCCTGATTGAATGAGCGCGGGCTTCGTTCAGCCGGGCGCGCCGCTGCTCTTATCTTGACTGTAGCAGCGCGTACTTGCCCTTTATTCGCTTTTTCTTGACCTGGCATCGCAGTTAAGGCCCTATGCGGCTCGGACTAAGTTCGGTCGGTACGTTTCGACCGTGCGCCAGACCTTCGGCGCCGGCTCTCGTTCTTCCCCGAAGTCCAGCTCACGCCGCTCTTGGCTGAGCTTCGTCGAGGAGTGGAAGTAATGGCTACGGGCGTCGTGAAGTGGTTCAACATGGCGAAAGGTTTTGGCTTCATCGCGCCGGATGAAGGCGGCCAGGACGTGTTCGTACACGTCAGCGCCGTTGAGCGTTCCGGCCTGACCGGCCTGCGGGAAGGCCAAGCGGTCAGCTTCGATGTCGAGAACGATCCCCGCAAGAACAAGCCCGCGGCGGTGAACATCAAGCCTGTCTGAGCGCGTTCTTCGGTTGAACTTTGTATCGCCGTGCGGTTTCTCCGTACGGCGATTTTGCTTTGAGGACTGCCTCACATGACTGCTCCGTTTCGTCTCTTTGGCGCACAGCTTTCGCCTTACTCGGTGAAGGTGCGCTCCTACCTCCGCTTCAAGGGGCTCGAGTTCGAATGGCTGGAGCGCACCAATGCGCGCGTGGAGGAGTTCCAGCGCTACGCCAAGCTGCCGCTGGCGCCGGTGCTGGTCGATGCAAACGAGAACGCCGTGCAGGATTCCACGCCGATGATCGAGGCGCTGGAAAAGGAATTCGCGGAGCCGTCGGCGATTCCGCAGGACGCCGCACTCGCATTCTTGTCGGCGCTGCTTGAGGATTATGCCGACGAATGGCTCAACAAGGCGATGTTCCACTATCGCTGGGCCTACCCGGAAAATCAGGACAGCGCCGCCAAGCGTATGGTCGAGATGCTGTACGAAGGGACGCCCGCGCCCGACGGCGCCGAGGACGCCGTGAAGACTCGCATGAGCGGGCGCCTGCACCATGTCGGCTCGTCGCCGGAGACCGCGCCGCTGATCGAAGGCTCGTTCACGCGCGTGGTGTCGCTGCTGGAGAACACGCTCGGCGGCAAGAAATATCTCTTCGGCGATCGCCCTTGCCTCGCCGATTTCGGCTTGGCCGGCCAACTGGCGCAATTGCTGTCCGATCCGAGCCCGGGTGCGATCTTGCGTCAGACTGCGCCGAATCTGGTCGCCTGGATCGGGCGCATGGAAAATCCCAAGGTAGAGGGCGATTTCACCTCGTTCACGCTGCTGCGCGGGGCGTTGGTGGACCTGCTGCGCGAGGAGATCGCGGCGGCCTATCTGGCGTGGATGTCGGCGAATGCGCGCGCGGTTCAGAACGATGCATCCGGCGTCAGCGTCGAGATCGCGGGCGTCGACTTCGTGCAGAAGCCGCAGCGCTATGCCGCCAAGGCGTTCACCGAACTGAAGCGCAAGCGTGCCGTCATCGACGAACCGGAGCTGATCGCGCTGCTGGAAGAGACCGGCTGCGACGCATACTTGGCTTCGCCCGCGACCATCGCCTCACCGGAGATGGCGCCGGACGCGGACGCAGAGGTCGATGGCGATGAAGAGGGCGACGGCGACGAGGACTAGCGCCTCACGCCGCGCCGCATACGCTCTTGAAGTCGTACGCTGGTGCAACCTCCGTCGCGCAGTCCGGCCAGTGCCCCGTCTCGCGCCAGTAACGCACGAGCCCGATCCGTGCACACAATTTCACAAACCCGCGGTCCATGCGAAGACTGCGCGTTTCGCCGATGAACAACAGCGCCGACTCGTAGCCGATATGCGGCCGCGTGGTTTCGAGCGCGCCGGCCCGCCAGGCGTCGACATTGTCCAGCGCGTCTTCGAACAGCGTGAGCGCAGGCTGGATGAAGCCGAGCACCGAGAGGGCGGTGGCGAGGTCGAGCGCCGCGGACGGTTCGGCTTCGGCCATGGCGGCGAAGTCTTCTCCCAACTTCATATAAGCTTCGGGCGTCGGCGCCATCATCAGCTGCTGCATGCGTTCGCCGGCTTTGTAGCTCGCGGACTCATGCAGATTTGGGATGAGCCGCGCGCCTTCAGGGCGCAACCTCTCTGCCATCGCGAAATCGCCGTCGAGCGCCGCCGTGTTCAGGCGCATGAACCAGACGAACACGTTGTCGGGAAAGCGCGCCGCCGCCTCCTCGAGAATGCGCCGGCCCTCGGCCTTATCGCGCCTGGACCAAACGTTATAGGCATGGAAAGCCGCGAACATCGGGTCGAGCGGATCGAGTTCAAACGCGCGCGCCTGTTGGGCGTAGCCGGCCTCGACCCGGCCGGTAGACACCAGAAACTGGCCGTGGCGAAAAAGCAGCAGGGGATTGTTGGCCTCTGCCGCCAGCGCCCGCTCGAACAGCGCCTCGCGCTCGCGCCAGCGGTCGAAGAACTGGCCTTCGATGCAGGCGAGCACGGCGTAGGGTTCGCCGAGGCCGGCGTCGATGCCGATTGCGCGCTCGGCCGCGTCCCTGGTCTCCTCTACCAGCTTGGCGCGATCGGTGCGGGTCAGCCGCAGCACCTCCAGCGTCGCCGTTGCAAGCGCCGCCCACGCGCGGGCGAAGTCCGGGCTTTCGCGGACGATGCCGGCGAGCGCGGCGGCGGCCGCCGCGTTGTCGGCGGGCGTTCCGCTCTTCAGCTGCTCACGCGCCTTGAGATAGGCGTCGAGCTGCGCGGCGCTCAGTTTAGGCGCGCGCGCGCGGCGCGCCTCGACCAGCGCCACCTCCAACGCTCTTGCGACCTCGCCCGCGATCTCTTCCTGCAGCGTGAATGCATCAGCGATGGGGCGCACATAACGTTCCGACCACAGGACGACGCCGCTCTCGGCGTCCGCCAGCTGTGCGGTGACGCGGATGCGGTCCTCCGACCGGTGCACCGAGCCGTCGAGCACGTGCGTGGCCGAAAGCGCCTTCGCCGCCTTCTGCTTGTCGCGTCCCCGGAACGCGAAGCTCGACGTCGAACCGATGACCTTCAGTCCAGGTATCCGCGAGATTGCATAGAGGACTTCTTCCGACACGCCGTCCGAGAAAAATCGGGCGGCGCGGTCGCGCGCCATGTTGTCGAACGCGAGCACCGCGATCACCGGCGGGGCGGGGGTTTTCGGTTTGGGCGGGGCGACGTCCAGCGCAAACACCGCCATGGTCTCGCGCATTTTGGCGAGACGGATTTTTCCCCGAGCAGATAGGCGCGCCGACAGTTCCGGCGAAACCGTGTCGCGCACCATCTGCGAGCAGAGGATGCCTCCCGCGTTTGCTTCACCCTGCAGCCGCGCCGCGATGTTCACACCGTGGCCCAGTAGGTCGCCGTTCTCTGCGACCATCACTTCGCCGAGGTGTACGCCGACGCGCATCGGCGTTTCGCGTTCCGCTTCGCAGAGGAGGATGGCCGCTCTCAGCGCATCGGAGGCGCTGGCGAACTCCAGCATCAAACCGTCGCCGGCGGTGTTGAATATGCGGCCTGAATGCAGCGTGCATGCAGATCTCGCGCTTTCACGCAGGCGAGACACCAGAGCGGCGGCCCCTTCCTGATCGCGCTCGGCGAGCGCGCTATAGCCGGCGATATCGGCGGAGACGATCGCGGCAAGCTTGCGGCTTTGAGGAACAACGGGCATCGCTGGGCCCGGTCCTAGCATGTCGTGCATGCTTAAGCCCATGTGTTCGCCGAGTGGCGAAACTGCGGCGCTGCTCTTGCTCAGGCTGCCGCGTCGATTTGCAGTTCGTCCCGCCTTTTCAAGGCGTCGTCGAGGGTCGCAGGAGCTTCGAGCACGAAGCAGGAGCCGCCGTGCCTGTGCGAGGTTGCTTTGATTTCACCTCCCAGCAGCGCCATCAGTTTGCGTGTCATGGCTAAGCCGATGCCAGCGCTGCCGAAGCGGCCGGGGGCGTCGGGTGCGGTTTCCACGAACGGCTCAAACGCTTGCGCCAACTCGGCCGCAGTCATACCGCGTCCATTGTCGCGCACCTCGAAGTGAAGAAGCTCTCCTCGCCGCGCGGCCGAGAGCGAGACCTCGCCGCCAGGGGCGAAGCGGCAGCAATTCGACAGGACGTTGACGAGGCATTGCCGAAGCCGTTGCTGATCGGTGTAGGCGACGCCAAGGTCGCTCGAAAACTCGATGTTGAGCTTCGTATGCTCATCTTCGGCGACAGCGCGCACAGCATCGATTGCGCTGACGACCATTTCATCGACCTTGAATGCCTGCGGCGTCGCCTCGATACGCCCGACCTCAAGCTTCGACAGATCGAAAATCTCATTGATCAGCGAGAGAAGCCGCCTTGCCGAGGCTGTGATGCGTCGCAGATCCGTATCCGCGCGCTCGAAGCCCTGGTCGTGTAATTCCTCCTGGATGAGTTCGGCATAGCCGATGATCGCATTCATCGGCGCCCGCAGCACGTAGCTGACATTGGCCAGGAACCCCGACTTCATCTTGTTGGCCGCCGCCGCCGCCTCACGCTCGAGCTCGGCCTGCTGTTCGCGGCGCGCACTATCGCGCATGCGCGACGCGAGCGCGTTGTAGGCGTCGCTGAGCCGCGCGATTTCATCGCCTGCAGGATCGGCCTCTATCGGTTGCAGGTCGGCCGCGTGCGACTGCAAATCGAGATGCCGCTCAAGCTTCTGAATCCGTGCGATCACGAACCGCCGCAGCAGCAGCCACAGAGTCGCCAGCGCGAGAGCCGAAATCAGCACGAAAAGGCCCAGCGCGATGGCGGCAGTCCGCATGCCGAGCGCGCTAATGTCGCGCGCGTGCCGTGTTGCCACCGCGCCGTTGACCCGCCCGTCGATGCCGGTGAGCGGAATGAGCGATCGCCGCGTATTCCCGTCCATCCAGCTTTGCGGTTCGCCCCTTACCAAAGCGGAGAAGCGACTGGTGAGGTCGCGATCCACGGTGCGCGGGTTGATTATGTCGAGGTCCACCTGGACTTGGCGCCCGAGCGCCGCCGCCGAAAGCGCGCGGCCGAAAATGACGTAGCCGTGTGAGGGGCGGAGTCCTTCATTTCCGGTTGGATGGGCGACGGCCAACTGCACGAGACGCGACGAATCCCACATCACTCCGGTGGTGGCGCCTGCTCCGCGCACGCGGCCGCGGGCTTGGGCTATCGCTTTGCGGGCGGCGGGCACGTCGTTGGTCCAAAGGATGTGGCCATCGTCGTCGGCGAGCACCAGGAGATCGATGCCGTATTCGGTGAACCAGCCTTCGTAGAAATTCGCTTCGACGAATCCAGGGTTGCGGCCGAGAAAGTAGTCGCTCGTTGCATCCCAGTGCGCATAGTCGATGACCCGTTGGCCGAGGTCGGCGGCGATTTCCTGCAGATTAGCTTGGACGCGGGTTTCGTCGTGGTGTTGGCCTTGGGTCTCTAATCTTTCGAAACCGGGCCTCACCGCCTGGTCCAGAATGATCCAGGCGCCGACGAACAGCGCCATGAAGATGGCGACAAAGGCGGCGGCGGTCTTGGCGGCAAGTGTCATCGGCTTGGACCCCGCCCCGTCGTCTGCTGGGCGCAATCAAGCAGGCATAATCGCATGTTGCGGTTAACCGGCCCCCGGAAGCCATGGTTAGAAACCGGTAAAAAGGCAGAGGATCTTGGCGCTTGAAGGAGGCCCTTACGCGCATGCGCCAGAACGGCGCACGTTTGGGCGTGCGCCGTTCGATCTGCGAGCTTCGTCTAAGGGGAGCTCGCCGCGCGGTTTGGGGGAGGGGGAAAGGCCGCGCGGCGAGCGAAGCGGGGGTTAGGCCGCTTCTATGTCGTTGGCGGCGCCTGCGTCGACCACTTTGGGTTTCGACGGCTTGGTCGCGCCAATCTCGATCTTGCGCGGCTTCAGCGTTTCCGGCAGCTCGCGCACGAGGTCGATGCTCAGCAACCCATTCTCCAGCTTGGCGCCGGCGACGCGGACGTGATCCGCGAGACCGAAGCGGCGCTCGAACCCACGTTCCGCAATGCCACGATGGAGGTAGTTGCGCTGGGTTTCCGGCGCCTTGCGCGCACCGGAGACGGTCAACAGGTTTTGCTTGAACTCGATCGTGAGGTCGTCCTGCGAGAAACCGGCAACTGCCAGCTCGATGCGGAATTCGTCCTCACCGACCTGCTCAACGTTAAATGGCGGATAGCCGGGCGCGGCGTCGAGGCGCGCAGCCTGGTCCATCAGGTTCGCGATGCGGTCGAAGCCGACCAGCGTGCGATAGAGCGGATTGAGGTCGTTGGTAGCCATATGATTGCCCTTTCAAAGCGACATTCATGACCCTCCGAAGAGGGTCCCCAAGTGTGCGAGATGTCCGTCCCCGAAGGCGGCGGCGCGTCCCGCTGAACGGCCCCTTAAGGGCGCCGTCAGACGGTCAGATGGGGAGGTGGAAGGCCGGTTCAACCCCTCAGCTGGAGCGGCGTTTTGACAAAATTAGCCGGAACGGCTTAGCGCATCGGTCTCAATGCTGCTGACCCGCCGCCACGCCGCGTTCACCCTGACGGCCGCGCTCGCCGCGTGCGGACGCCCGGAGGACAATGCCGTCGACGCTCCCGAGCGCGGTTCTCTGGCGTGGGCCATAGATGGGGAGTGGCGCATCGAGCCGGAGCGCGACAGCTGGCGCCATCCGACACAGACACTGCTGTTCTGGGGGCTCGAAGGCGACATGACGGTGCTCGAGGTGCTGCCGGGCCGCGGCTGGTACACCTCGATACTTGCGCCCTACCTTGCAGCGAACGGCGGTCATCTGATCGCCGCGAGTTTCGATCCGAACTCCGGATCCATGGCGCAACGGGAAACGCTCGCCGATTGGGAAGCGCGCTTCACTCACGACCCGCGTCTGTTCGGTCGCATCGAGCGCACGGTGGTCGGCGCGGCCGGCCCTCTGGCGCCCGCGGCGAGCGTCGATCTCGCCATCATCGCCAACACCGTCAACACGCTGATGGCGCAGGGCGTCGCCGAGCGTGTGTTCGACGAAGTGTTCACGGCTCTCAAACCGGGCGGCGCATTTGGCGTCGAACAGCATCGTGCGTCTTCGACGGGGCTCCAGGATCCGCTTGCCGGAACCGGCTATGTGCAGGAGGCGTACGTAAAACAGCTGGCGCAAGAGGCAGGCTTCGAGTTCGTCGCAGCCAGCGACGTCAACGCCAACCCGCGCGATACGCGCGATCACCCGTTCGGCGTCTGGACGTTGCCCCCCACGCTGCGCACCTCGCCGCTTGGCCGGCCGGACAATCCGGACTTTGACAGCGGGCCCTACATGGCCGTCGGCGAAAGCGACCGCATGACGCTGAAATTCCGCAAACCTACCGGTCCGGTCCCCGCAGCGGCGCCTTCCGCGCCGTGATACCAGAGGGGGCTTGCGCGTGCAGCGGGTTCCGTTGCCGGTAGTCAGTTGGTAGATTCTCTGCGCAAGTGGAGCGGGGGTCTGATGGCGGACGTTTTCCTTTCCTATAAGAGCGAGGATCGCGAGCGCGTCGCCTTAATCGCCGACGCATTCGAGCAGGCGGGTTTCTCCGTCTGGTGGGATTCCCAGATCGAAATCGGCGTGCGCTACTCGGATCACATTGGCGCCGAACTCGACGCCGCAAAGGCCGTAGTTGTCGTCTGGAGCGAAAGATCTGTCCGCAGTGATTGGGTGCGAGAGGAGGCCGACCTCGCGCGTTCTGCGGAAAAACTGGTTCCCGTTAGAATTGACGACGCGAAGCTGCCGCCGCCGTACAACCAGTTTCAATGCGCAGACCTCACCGGCTGGAACGGCGCGCCGAACGACGCTTGGGAGCGAGTGTTGGCGCGGGTAGGGCAACTCGTCAGCGGCACGGGGTCGGCATCGGGTGCGCGCGTACGTGGATCGGCGCGCCCTGTAGCGGCTGCCGACGTCAGCCCGCGTTCACGAGGTGTCTCGCTAGCGCGCTTGCTGGAAGGTGGTCTCAACCTTGCCTTCGGTGTAACGCTCGTCGTTCTTGTAACCTGGGCCCTTGCTGAGTTCGTGCCATATTATGGGAACGGGCGCGTGGGGCGTCTTGATTTGGTTTGTGAGTACGACGTGACCGCGGCGCCTGGTTTGTCGCCTGTCACCGCAGGCGCGCGGCGCTTTGGACTGCAAATCGAGTTCGACCCCAAACTAGGATCCGACGCGCGATTTCGGGTGCTTGCTCGCGGCGAGGCGGTTGGCGATTGGGCGGTCGTTGACGGCGGACGCGGAGACAACCTCTGCCTCGACGTCGTGAACGGCACGTCCTGCTACATGGGGCTCAACTTACAAACCGGGGTGCTTGAAATTCGTCACGATGGCCGCGGCGGCGTGGGTAACATTGTCGACCGCGGAGCCTGCCGGGCGGTCCGCCCCCCCGGTTAAATGCCTCGTGGCTCTCGCGCAGGCCACCAGGTGCGCCTACGTCACCCTTGCAGGCAACCTCTCCTTGGTGTGTAACGTGGCCGGAAAGCCAGCCGGAGGACAGGCGATGACGTTCAATGACATTCTGGGCCGTTTCACCAGCGCGGGCGTCACCGTCCCCGGCAAGAAGGTCAAGTTCGACTTTGGCGACGAAGGCAAAATCTATCTCGATGGCGTCGCCAACAAGGTCTCGAGCGAGGACGCCGCCGCCGACACCACGCTGAAGCTGAAGCTCTCGGACTTCGTCGACATGGCCGAAGGCCGCCTCGATCCGACCGCCGCCTTCATGCAAGGCAAGCTCCGCGTCGAAGGCGACATGGGCGTTGCGATGCAGCTGCAAGGCGTCATGGCCAAGCTGCGAGGCTGAGGCGACACCCGATGGGGTTCGTCCGCGTTCCTGGCAACGACATACCCGAAGGCGCAGAAGAGCATTGGCTTGAGGGCCGTGGCGGCGTGAAGGTGCGCGTGCTCACGGCCCCCTCAAGTCAGGGCTCTGCGCGCGGTTCGGTGATCGTTTGCCCGGGGCGCACCGAATTCATCGAAAAGTACTTCGAAGTGATCCGCGAGCTTCAGGCTCGCGGCTTCGCCGTGTTCTGCATCGACTGGCGCGGGCAGGGGCTTTCGGGACGCGAAGTGAGCGATCCGGTGAAGGGTCACTTTCATTCCTTCGACGATCCGGTGAACGACCTGGCGACGGCGCTGAAGCTGCTCTCCTCCAAACTGCCGCGTCCGCATATCGGGCTGGCGCATTCGATGGGCGGCTGCATCCTGTTGCGCGCGATGCAGACCAGACGCGTCGATCTCGATGCGGCGGCGTTCTCAGCCCCGATGTGGGGCATTCCCAATCTCGGCAACCTGTCGAAGCAGTATGTGCGGTTCATGGCGTCGGTAGGCGCCGGCGGTCAGTTCGCGCCGGGAGTCGAACGCAAATGGCGGCGCGAAAACTTCAAGCGCAATCCGGTAACCAACGATAAGGAACGGCACGCCCGCGGTCAGGGTCTCATTTCTGAAGAACCGCGCCTTGCGCTGGCCGGACCGACCATCGGCTGGGTCGCCGCGGCGGCCGACGCCACGGAAGCGTTTTTGCAGCCGAACGCCTTTGCGCATTTGCGGTTACCGATGCTGGTCGCCTCCGCCGGTCAGGAACAACTGGTCGACAACAAGGCGCACGCCGCGGTGGCGGCCGCGCTCCCGGACGCAATTCACATCACTATACCCGGCGCGAAGCACGAGATTTTGCAGGGCGCCGACGCGGACCGTGCGCAATTCTGGGAAGCGTTCGACCAACTCACCGAACGGGTTGTGCCGCGCCAGGGCGCCGTAGCAGGCTGATCTCTTACTCAGGAGCCGTGTCATGGCCGGAGAATTGGTACTCGTCACCGGCGGCACCGGCTTCATCGGCGCGCACTGCATCGTCCAACTGCTGCAGAAGGGGTATACGGTCCGCACCACGGTCCGCGCCTTGTCGCGTGCGGATGATGTGCGCAAGATGGTGCGCCAGGGCGGCGTCGAACCCGGCGAACGGCTGACGTTCGCGCAAGCCGACCTCACCAGCGACGCGGGCTGGGCCGAAGCGGTGCAGGGCTGCGCCTATGTGCTGCACGTCGCCTCGCCGTTCCCGCCTGCGATTCCGAAGCACGAAGACGAACTCATCGTACCGGCGCGGGATGGCGCCCTGAGGGTTCTGAAGGCGGCGCGCGACGCGGGCGTAAAGCGCGTTGTGCTCACCTCGTCCTTCGCGGCGATCGGCTACGGCCAGAAGCCGCAGAAGACGCCCTACAACGAGACCAACTGGACCGACCCGAACGGCGATGACGTGCGCGCCTATGTGAAGTCGAAGACCATTGCCGAAAGGGCGGCCTGGGACTTCATCGCTCGCGAAGGCGGTGCGTTGGAACTGAGTGTGGTCAATCCGGTAGGCGTGCTCGGTCCGGTGCTGGCGCCCGACTTCTCGACGTCCATTCTGCTGGTGCAGCGTCTGATGGATGGCGCGATGCCCGGCGCGCCGCGGCTATACTTCGGCATCGTCGATGTCCGCGACGTGGCCGGCCTTCACATCGAGTGCATGACCAATCCCGCAGCCAAGGGCGAGCGCTTCCTCGCGCTGTCGGGCGATTTCATGTCGATCCAGCAGATCGCCAAGGTGTTGAAGGCGCGCATGGGCGCTGCCGCCGCCAAAGCGCCCACCGCGGAATTCCCCGACTGGCTGGTGCGGATCGCTGCGATGCGGGACGAGGCCGTAAAACAGATCCTGCCCGAACTAGGCAAGCGCAAGAATGGCACGAACGAGAAAGCGCGCCGTCTGCTGGGCTGGAATTTCATTTCGCCCGAAGACGCCACGGTCGCTACGGCCGAAAGCCTGTTGAAGCTGGGTCTGTTGAAGGACGGAAAAAAAGCCGCCTGACGCTGTCGAAACGCGCCCTCCTTGCGCGTCACGGGCATGAGGCGCTCTGATCGCCTCTGAACGGAGATGCAAGGATGCGGTATTTGATCCTGATCCACACTCATGAGGCGCCGTGGGCGGCCCTCGACGGGGCCGAACAACAGAAGTGGATGCAAGCCTATCTCGGCTACGTGGCTGATCTGCGCCAACGCGACAAGTTCGTCGATAGCGGTCAGCTTCACCTCTCAAATGAAGCCAAGCAGATCACCGTGGTGAACGGCAAGCGCACGGTGGTCGATGGCCCGTTTGCCGACACCAAGGAGCAGGTGGGCGGCTTCTTTGTGGTCGAGGCGGCGGACGAAGTCGAAGCCATCGAACTCGCCGCAGCTTGCCCCGGCGCACAGCACGGCCGCATCGAATTGCGCCAGCTGCGCCAGCGCTGATCCCACGAAATTCGGAGTTCATATCATGCAATACATGCTCTTGATCTACGGCGCGGAATCCATCTGGGACGGCCTAAGCCCCGAGAAGCTCGCGGAAGAAATGGGCGCCTTCCGCGCTTACACCGAGGATCTCCGCAAATCCGGCAAGCTCATCGGCGGGCATCAATTGCAGCCGGAAGCCAGCGCCAAGAGCGTCTCGCTGTTGAACGGCAGGCGTCGCGTGATCGATGGCCCTTACGTCGAGATCAAGGAAGCGCTCGGCGGCTACTATTTGATCAACGCCGACAGCGACGACGAAGCGCTGGCTTGGGCCGAGAAATGTCCGGGCGCACGCTATGGCGGCATCGAGGTTCGCCCCTTGGTTCCGATGTGACAAACGAACGGCGCCTCGCGGAGCACGCCGCGCGCCAGAGCTATGGGCGCTTGCTCAGCCTGCTCGCGGCGCGCACGCGCGATGTGGCCGCCGCCGAGGACGCGTTGGCGGATGCGTTCGCGGCTGCGCTGGTGGCGTGGCCACGCACCGGTGCGCCAGACAATCCCGATGCGTGGCTATTCGCCGCCGCCAAGCGCAAACTCATCGACGCCGCGCGCCGCGCGCAGACCGCGGCGCAGGGCGAGGCGGAAATTCTGCGCGGCGTCGAGGAAATCGAGGCTGAGATGAGCGCCGAGAAAGCGCCGGATCATCGGCTGGGCCTGATGTTTGCCTGTGCGCATCCCGCGATCGAGGAAGGCGCGCGCACGCCGCTCATGCTCCAAGCCGTGCTGGGCTTCTCCGCCGAACGCATCGCGGCTGCATTTCTGGTGGAGCCCGCTGCGATGAGCCAGCGCCTGGTGCGCGCCAAGAAGAAAATTCGCGACGCCGGCATCGGCTTCGACGTGCCGGCAGCGGAGGAGTGGGGCGCGCGATTTTCCACCGTGCTCGATGCGATCTATGCGGCGTACGGCGTCGGCTGGAGCGATCCTCTCGGCCTCGATCCGGGCCGGCGCGACCTGGCGGAAGAGGCGATCTGGCTTGCGAGCGTACTGGCGTCGCAACTGCCGGAAGAGCCGGAGGTGCTTGGCCTCCTATCGCTCATGCATCATCTTGAAGCCCGCAAGCCCGCGCGTCGCGACCGGGAGGGGCGCTACGTGCCGCTCGACGAGCAGGACACGACGCTCTGGCGGCGCGAGGCGATCCAGGAAGCCGAAATGCTGCTGCGCGCCGCGAGCAGGATGCAGCGTTTCGGCCGCTACCAGCTCGAGGCCGCGATTCAATCCGCGCACGCAACGCGCGCTTTCGGGGGCGGCGCCGACTGGAGCGCAATTGCACTGCTTTACGAAGCGCTGGCCGAGCTCACCGGATCACCGGTGGCGCAGCTCAATGCGGCTGCGGCCATCGCGCGGCGTGATGGCGCGGCGCTTGGCCTGGTCGCGCTGCTCGGCGTGATAGAGCGGCATCCGCACCTGCAGGCGTATCAGCCGTATTGGGCGCTGCGCGCCGACATCTGCGCACGACTCGGCAAACAAGACGAAGCGCGCGCCTGCTACGGCGAAGCGATCGCGCGGGAAGCCGACGGCGCGGTGATCGCGTTTTTGCGGCGGCGGCAGAGCGAACTCAGAGATAGGACGTGATCTTCGGCGGGTTCCGCCAATTGTTGTTGAGCCCGTCCGAATAGCGCACCGGCATCGCCGCCAATTCTTCCGGCGTTGCGTCGTCAATCGTCCCGATGAACACGCTTGCGAACGGTCCGCCCATATAATCGGCGTCGCCGCGCCCGTAGACGTGCACGCCGCAGGTAGGGCAGTGGAACTTCAGCGGCGCTTGATCGTGTTGGTGATACGCCACCGCGCGATCCTCACCCGCGATGACCCGCAAAGCATCCGGCTTCACGAAGGCGGTCCAGGCGCGGGTCTTCCGGCAATAGGTGCAGTTGCAGCGTCCGGCGCCGTCGGCGAGATCGATGTCCGCTTCGTAGCGGATCGCGCCGCAATGGCAGCTGCCGTGATAGGTTTTGAGCGCCATTCAGGTTCTCCATCCCCGCCGCAGCAGCGTGCCAACGCGCCAGCTCAGCCGATGTTGCACGTCTCAGTGATAGACGCGGGCGAGTTCGCGCCGCGCCGCTTCCATGTCGCGCCGGAAGGCGGGATCTGCATGCAGGCGCGCCATGGCGGCGGCGGCGATGGTGCGACCAGCGGCCACGTCGCTGGGATAGTGGAAGCCGCAGATGACGCGGCTGTCGCCGTAATCGCGTCCACGCTGCAGGAGCGCGTCGCCGCGGGAGGGGATCAGTTCGGCCATCACAAGCGCCCATGACCAGCCGCCGGCGGCATGACCGGACGGATAAGAGCCGCTCGCCGCTAGCGCATCGCTCGGTGCATCGCATTGGGTGACGTTTTGCATGTCCAGGAAAGGGCGGCGGCGTTGCCATTGGCGCTTGGTCGCGTCGAGCGGCGGGCCGATGGCGGCCAGCACGTCGGCGAAAACACGCGCGGTGCGGGGGAAGCGCGCTTCGGTGAAATCTGCTCCGAGAACGGGCTGCATCGCCACCCACGGGCCGAAGGGCTGGTCCGCGCGCGCCTGAGCCAATCGCTCGGCGGAGACGGTCGGGTGCATCGCCAGGATGTCGGCGCCCAACGCCGCCGAACCGGCCGCCGGCGGCGGGCCGATCAGCGCAACGCCGTCGAAGAGCGGTGCTTCCGTGGCTGGCGGCCGCATCGCCTGTTGCTGCTGCGCCGAAGCTGGCGCGACGAAGAGCGCAACGGCGGCGAGTGCGAATGCGAGTTTGCGCATGAATTTCCCCCTCAAGATCAGCGACGGAGCTGCGCCAGCACGTCCGCCAAGCGGCCGATGTCGTCTTGCGTGTTATAGAGGTGCGGCGCAAGCCTGATGATGTCGCCGCGGAAACTGACGATGACATTGGCGGCTTTGAACGTCGGCGCCGCCTCCTTCGCCTCACCCGGATTGAGCGCCAGCCCCATCAGGTGCGGGCCGCGCTCGCGCGTGCTGACGGGAATCCCATATTTGTCTGCAAGCGCAGCGATCGCCTCAGTGCGCTCGCGCAATGCGTCGATCATGCCGCCGTCGCGCCACTTGATCAGATGCTTCAGCGCTGCATTCGCGGCCGGCGCGATGTCCCAGTTGGAGCGCTCACCCATGTCAAAGCGGCGCGCGCCGGGGCGATAGCGCGGCTCGAATTCGGCAAGGCGCGTGAAATCCTCCGAGCCCAGACGCTGCTGCCAGTTTTCTTCCAGGGGCACGCCGTCGCGGCCATTTTCTCCGACATAGAGATAACTCGTCGCGTAGGGATGAAAGAGCCATTTGTAGCCGACATTGATCAGATAGTCCGGCCGTACCGCCGCGAAGTGGATCGGCATCACGCCGCCCGACTGGCTTGTGTCGAGCACCAGCTTGGCGCCCACCGCACGCGCCCGCTCCGCGATCTGCACCAATTCGACCAGAGCGCCATCGATCCAATGCACGTTCGGTACGGAAACGACACCCGCGCGTTCATCGATCGCGGCGATCAGCGCGTCGGTCCAGGTCTGGCCTTCGCTGCGTGTCACTATGAAAAGCTCGGCCTCGCTTTCGTCGCACTTGCGCCGCCAGGTGTTGATGCCTGAGGGAAACTCGTTTTCCAGCACCAGCACGCGCTGACCGTTCTTCAGTGCGATATTCTTGGCCGCGACGGCGAAGCCGTAGGAGGCTGACGGAACCAGTGCGACGCCCTCGATGTCGCAGCCCATCAGCTGTGCAAACAGCGCGCGGCGCTCTTCGCTCTCCTCGAACCAGACACCGTTGTCGAACGTCCACGGCTCGCGGTGACGATTGATCGCCTTCTTGGCGGCCTTACGCGCCGCGCGCATCAGCGGGCCGGCATAGGCGCAGTTGAAATAGGCGACATCGTCGGGGATGTCGAAGCTCTTGCGCCAGTGCTTGCCGAGGCTCATGGGTTTGAGCCTAAGCCGTTCCTACGGCGCCGCCGTCAAGATTTTTCTAGTTCAGGACGAGAATCGCGCCGTTCAGCAGCGACGCGAACGAGACCCAGGCGGCGTAGGGGATGAAGAGCAGCGCAGCCGAGCGATCGCGGCCCCAGGCGGCAGCGATAAGACCCAGAATGAGCGCCAACATCGTCAGCACGATCGCCAGCGCCGCGCCGACATGATGCATTGCGAAGAAGACCGGCGACCAGATGAAATTGAGCGCGAGCTGGGCCCACCAGAGCTTCATGGCGAGGCTGTCGCGTGCATGCACCCAAAGGCGCCATCCGGCGACCGCGATAAAGATATAGAGCAGCGTCCAGACCGGTCCGAAAATCCAGTTCGGCGGATTGAACGGCGGCTTCTGCAGGTTGGCGTACCATTCGCCCGGCATCGCCACGAGTCCGACAGCCAGCCCGCCGCCAACCACCAGGATCAGAAACAGAAGCAGGGAGACGCCATTCTTCATCGCAAGATCCTCGGAGGGTGACCGTCCTTTTACGGGCGCACCAACACTTTGGATCGGTATTCCGTTCCGCAGGATCTCAGCCACTCCGGGCGCCGGAGCGCGATCCGGAATGACTGAGGGAGCGGCCCCGTTTCACTCAACCGCGCCGCGCGGCGTCGATCGCGGCGACGTCGATCTTCTTCATCTTCATCATCACGTCGAAGGCGCGCTTGGCTTCCGCGCCACCGGCGGCCATCGCATCGGTCAGCGTCCGTGGCGTGATCTGCCAGTTCAAGCCCCATTTGTCTTTGCACCAGCCGCACATGCTCTCGGCGCCGCCGTTCGAAACGATGGCGTTCCAGTAGCGATCGGTCTCGGCCTGATCGTCGGTGGCGATCTGGAATGAGAAAGCTTCGGTCTGCGGAAATTGCGGGCCGCCGTTCAAGCCGATGCAGGGTATGCCGCAGACGGTGAACTCCACCGTCAGCACATCGCCTTCCTTGCCGTCCGGATAATCGCCCGGCGCGTGATGCACGGCGCCCACCGAAGAATTGGGGAATGTTGCAGCATAGAAGCGCGCGGCGGCTTCGGCGTCACCATCGTACCAGATGCAGATCGTGTTCTTGTTCATGGCGGAACCTTTCTTGCTGGTGCTGGGCCAGTCATCGACATAGCTGTCCAATAGGACGTTGCCAGCGGCCGTGCGCCGACACTGCAGGCGCAATTTTTCCGGTCTAGCTGTCGGGAACTGCGGCCAGCGTTCGTCCTTCGTGGGATCGCAGGAGAAAAGCCATGGCCATCACGATCACCGCCTTCGCCAATTCGCTTGATCAAGGCAGGGGCCTGGCGCGCGATATGATCGTGCGCTGGGCGCTGGAGGAGGCGGGCCAGCCCTATCGCGAGCGCCTCATCCCCTGGGCGGACTTCAAGAAGCCGGCGCATCGCCAGCGGAATCCATTCGGCCAGATTCCCACCTACGAGGAGGGCGACCTCATCCTGTTCGAATCCGGCGCCATCGTTCTGCACGTCGCCGAGCGCTTCAAGGGACTGTTTCCCGTCGACGCCAACGCACGCGCGCGTGCCATCATGTGGATGTTTGCAGCGGTGAGCGATGTCGAGCCGGTGATCGTGCAGATGGAAGTCTCGGAATACATGGAGAGCGACAAGAGCTGGAACGCGGAGCGGGCGCCGCTTGTGGCGGATCGCGCGCGCGGCCGCTTGGCCGACCTGGCCGCGCGACTGGGCGGCGCCGCTTGGCTCGATGGCGACTTCAGCGCGGCGGACGTGCTCATGGTGCAAGCCTTGCGCAGGCTGGAAGGCCAGGCGCCGCTGACGGAGTTTCCAAGTCTCGTGGCGTATGTCGAGCGCGGCAAGGCGCGCCCCGCCTTCAAGCGCGCCTTCGCGGCGCAGCGGGCGGCCTACGAAGCGACGAAAGCTGCGAGCTAGCATTTCCAACTGCGTGTCGGCGCGGGCGCGCCAAGATCGTCCTTGGGTGAAGACTCTAAAGGAAGAATCCATGACTGGCAGCTTCTCCGATCCCGAAAGCCAAGCAACCGAGCGTCTGCTCATTGAATTCAACGACTGCTTCCTGAAGCACGACCCGTCCGCGCTGGCGCGTCTCGTCGCCGACGATTGCATTGTCGAAAACACGCGGCCCGCACCGGACGGCGATCGCTATGTCGGCAAACAGGCCTGCATCGCGCTATGGACCGAGATCGCCACCAATCGGGCGATCCGCTTCGAACCGGAGCACATCTTCGCGCGCGGCGCCCGCGGCGAAATCGCGTGGCGGCTGGTGTGGGGCGGCGCGCCCGAGAATTCCGTGCGCGGCGTGAACCTGATGCGCGTGCGCGACGGCCAAGTCATCGAAGCACGCGGTTACGTGAAGGGCGCGTAGGCGTGACGGCGGAACCGCAAACATTGGCATCGCTGGTCGCGGCGGCCGCGTTCGGTGTCGTTATGGCGACTGCGTCGTTGGCGAGTGGGGCGACCAACAACGGCGGCGGCTTCCGCAGTGAAACCGGCCGTCGCCCGACACAATCGGAAGCGCAATGCATGGCGCGCTGCGCGCCCGCGGGCTCGACGCCGGAGCAACGTGCGCAGTGCCGCACGCAATGCAATTATCCTGACCGCTTTCCGCCCGATCCGCTGGACTATCAGTTCTTGCAACGCTCGCAGAACATTACGCCGAACGCGGCGAACAGAGCCGGCCAAGCGCGGCATCCGTAGCAAAAGAGTAACCCGCCTCTTCCTCGGGAAGAGGCGGCATGCGGGCCGCGTTGCGGTACTCGCTTAGTGTGGACGGGCGCTGGTTCGATTGCCTCGTTCGGCGGGGCGACCTTTTTTGTTGCAAGCGGCGTAGTTTGGGTCTGCAATCTCAACGGGCACGGATCGCTCTGCCTTGGTTTTGGTTGAGCACACGCGAAGGGGGAGGGCGTCATGAACGCGGAAGCGTCAGACGGAAAGAGCAAGCACGTCATTTTGATCTCGCTGTTCGTTGTAATGACGTTGCTAACGGCGTGCATCATCGGCGGGCTCGCCTACGAATGGTACACTGGATCGCTCGCGTTCCACTGGACAAATCTCAAAGATTCGCACGCCGCCGTAATTTCTCAGCTCATCTTTCTATTCGGCGCAGCATGGGCGGCAGTGCTTGTCCCGCTATTGTTCGGCGAGCAGCTGCAGGACGTAGAGCGCGCAGCGAAGAGTGCGCGGGAGACGTGCGAAAGCATCGAGAAGCGGATGAGAGCGGCTGCCGACGAAACAAGAGAAGAATTCAAGAAGATCATCCGACTCCAAACGATGGCGGTTGGTCACCTGCATAAGGACCAGTTGGCCTTCTTGGAGACTCCAGAGGAGCGGAACGAATTTATCGACACTTCGGTGGGATAAGGCGTGGCCGAAAGTTAGCCAAGCACTCTCGTATCTCGATGGAAATGCGCTGCGGGCCATCAAGAACGCGGGAAACAAGCGTTCACAACCTTGGTGGGAGAGGCTCAAGTCGTATGGAGCACTCGGGGCGCTCCACGAAGATTTCAAGCTATTGTCCGGGCTCGCTTACAAGCCTACCGCCAGTTTGACCCAGCAGGATGTCGAACTGGCGAACGAGGCATTCCGAAAGATCGAGAGTTTCGATCCTACCGAAATCAAATCTGCGCAGACTGAGTCTGTGCCGATGCCGAATTCAACTGGATAGTGGGCGCAGCTAGCGACAACAAAAAGGCCGCTCCAACGGAGCGGCCTTCGCGTTTCCGCGCTCACGCAGTCCGCTTACGCGAACAGCTTCGCCCAATTCCGCGCTTCACGCTTTTTCCAGCCGCCGCGGTGCCAGGCGTCGCTGACGATGATCGGCGCGACCGACGTTGCTTCCGCGAACACCATTTGCTCGTGCACGGTGCTCACCTTGCCCCAGCTCGCCGCTTCTTGCAGCGTCGAGGAGGAGCAGGCGCCGTCGCGCACGTCCGCCACCGTGATCTGCACGGCGTATTTGTGCACTTCTACATCGTCATGGCCGAGGATTTCCGCGCACACCACCGTGTCTTGCGCAAAGTTCTTCGGCACGCCGCCGCCGACCATGAACAACGCCGTCGTGCCGGCGGCGAGCTTGATCTCGGTCAGTTCGCGGAAGTCGCCAGCGCTGTCGATGGTCACGTACGGCTTCTTCGCCTTGCGGCGCTCGACCTGGTGCTTGACGATGCCGAAGCCCGCCGAGCAATCGGAGAACGCCGGCACGAAGATCGGCACGCCTTTTTCGTAGGCGCGCTGGATGAGCGAGTTCTTCTTCTTGGCGTTGCCGTTGGCGAGCCACTTGCCGACTTCATAGATGAACTCGCGCGACGTGTAGGCGCGCGGCTCGAGCTGTTCGCAGATCTCGTAGATCGTGTGATCGACGTGCTGCAGCTCTTCTTCGTCGATGTAAGTGTCGTAGATGCGGTCGATGTAGAGCGAGCGCAGCGTGTTGTCGTCCGGGATTTCCTTGGCCTGGTAGTGCTTGAAGCCCAGCGCTTCGAGGAAATCCATGTCGATGATCGAGGCGCCGGTGGCGACGATGGCGTCGGCCATGTTGTACTCGACCATGTCGCGCCAGACGTGCAGGCAGCCGCCCGCGCCGGTGGAGCCGGCCATGATCAGCCAGGTCGAGCAGCTCGAGTCTTCCAGCGCCATGTTGAGGATTTGCGCGGCGCGCGCGGCGTCGCGTGAGGTGAAGCTCATCTTGCCCCAAGCGTCGACGAGCGGGCGCGCGTCGAACTTGGTGATGTCGATATGCTCGACGGGGCTGGAGAGAAGTTCCGCTTTGCGATTGGTGTCGATCTTGGCGTCAGCCATGGGAGGTGCTCCGATGGGCGGCGTCAGAAGGCTTCGATCAGCCAACCGCGCGGACGCTCCGCCGACACGCGATCAGCGCGTGCAAATAGGGCAATCCGCCGGGATTGCAAGCACGTTTCCGTTACGGGCCCCGTGGCGCCGGGCAAGTGCGTGTGCAAACGTCCGCACGGAGGACACGTGATGAGCGATCTCAAGGGGCGCGTGGCGCTGGTGACGGGCGGCGCGCGCGGGCTTGGCGCGGCGGCGGCGAAGGCGCTAGCGGCGAAGGGCGCCAAGGTGGTCGTCAGCGATATTAGCGACGGCGCCGAGACGGCGGCGGCGATCGGCGGCGGCTACGTGAAGCACGACGTCACCAGCGAAGCGGATTGGATCGCAGCGGTGCAGTTCGCCAAGGACCGGTTCGGCGGCTTGGACATCCTCGTGAACAATGCCGGCGTGTTCTGGATCAAGCCGCTGGCGGCCGAGACGCTCGAAGATTTTCGCAGGATGCAGCAGATCAACGTCGAAGGGGTCTTCCTGGGACTAAAGCACTCCATTCCCGCCATCGCGGAGCGCGCGCAGCAATGGGACGGGGGCGGCGCGGTGGTGAACCTCTCGTCGGTAGCTGGCATCGTCGGCGGACCCAACATCATCGCTTACAACGCCTCAAAGGGCGCGGTGCGGCTGATGACGAAATCGGCGGCGTTGGAATTCGCCGCCGCCAAAGTGCGGGTGAACTCGGTGCACCCCGGCATCATCGACACGCCGATGATGGCGAACGCCGCGAAGGTGATGGAAGCCGTCACCGGGCAGGGCGCCAATTCAATCCGCGAGAATTTCGCCTCTCGCCATCCGCTCGGACGCATGGGTCGCGACGTCGACGTCGCCAACGCGGTGGCGTTTCTTGCCTCCGACGAGGCGGCGTTCGTCACCGGCGCGGAGCTGGTGGTGGATGGCGGGATGACGGCGATCTAGTGTCGTAAAGCGGTGGAGGCGGGGTATGAAATCGAAAATTCTTGGCTCTGTGTTGGCCGCGCTTCTCGCAGGTTGTGGGCCGTCGTTTGCGCCAGCGAATGCGCCGGCGCGGGCCTGTCCGATCGTCAGCGCGTCCGAAGCGGACGCAGCGATCGCGGCCGGCGCCGCGCGCGGCACGGTGCGGATCGCGCGCAACGGGACGACTTCAATGGACGTCGCCGCGGGCGTCGTGCACTGCGCAACGTACGGCGGCACGAGCGTGCGGCCTTGCCGGCGGCCGGTGGATTTCGTGATCACCTACGAGCCGGAGGGCGGCGCGACCTTTCACGTGCGCGTTCCAGCGAACGCGCAGTATCGCTTTAAGGTCGCCAACGCGCCGAACACATGTGAGATCGTCAACGAGTAGCGCGCGGCCGGCCATACGCGTGGCCGTTACGGCTGAACCAGCTTCGGCTTGCGGGGCCGCTTGCGCGCGACCTGCGCTTCCGCGGAATACATGCTCGGCCATGGCGCGTCCTTGGACTCCACCGTCACCGTCTCGCCGAAACCGTTGAAGCGCGTCGCCATCGCCGACCCGTAGGCGCCCAGCGAGCCAATCTCGATCAGATCGCCTTCGCGCACGTCCACGGGCAGCATAAAGGTCGTGCTGGTCGCGTCGATCGAGTCGCAGGTCGGGCCGAAGAAGCGGAACGGCGCGAGCTTGGCCTTGCTGGCTTGCGTGCGCAGCAGCTTCACCGGGAACGGCCAATTGGCGTGCGTGGCGTCGAACAGGCTGCCATAGGCGCCGTCGTTCAAGTAGAGCGCGTCGCCCTTGCGAAGCTCCACGCGCGCGACGATCGAGCCGGCCTCGGCCACCAGAGCGCGGCCGGGCTCGGCCCAGAGCTTGGCGTTCTGGGCGACGAACATCTGCTCGAAGCCTTCGCGGATGGTGCGCATGTAGTCGGCCATCGGCGGCGGGACCATGCCCGGATAGATGGCCGGGAACCCGCCGCCGACATCGACGATGTCGGCAACGACGCCGGCCTTCACGATCGCGCGGTTCACGTTGTCCATCGCCACGCGATACGCTTCCGGGCGCATGCATTGACTGCCGACGTGAAAGGAGACGCCGAGCATCTCCTCGGTCGCGCCGCGCGCGCGGCGCATCAGCGCCGGGGCTTCCTCGGCCGAACAGCCGAACTTGCGCGCGAGCGGGTAGGCCGCGCCGTTGTCGCCGTCGGCGGCGAGGCGCACGATCAGCGTCAGGTCCTTGGCGCCGCCGGTTTCGACGAGAATCTTCTCAAGCTCGTCTTCGCTGTCGAGCACGAACGTACGCACGCCGAAATCGTAGAAGGCGCGGCCGATGGCGCGGCGGCTCTTCACCGGGTGCATGAAGGCGATGTTGGCGCCCTCGTAGCGGGTGGCCACCAGTTCGACTTCTGCTTCCGAAGCGACGTCGAAGCTCTTCACGCCGTTGGCCCAGAGCGTATCGAGCACCCATGGCGAGGGGTTCGCCTTCACAGCGTAGAGCACCTCACCGGGGAAATTGGCGGTAAACCATTGCGCCGCGACGGCGACGCGATGCGGACGAGCGATCGCGACGGGGCCCTCAGGAGAGTTCCCAGCGGCGAGCTCGAGAGGCGAGAGGACAGAGTCCATCCGGCAGCTCCACTCTGACAATGCTCCCGCCAGTCAAGGCGGTGCTTGTTAAACCCAGGCCGGCGTTAGTCGGACATGCCTAATGTCAGGTCCGCCCTTGGGAGCTTGCGCCGGAGGAACCGCCAAGGAGCTTCCTGCTCCCAGTTTGCTGCGGTCCCCCAGGTGGCCTGGGCCGAGGGGGCGTTAGTGGACGCTGTTTCCAGGTCCGCCGGTAACGTTGCGAGATATGTGTAATGCTCGCCAAAGTAAAGAGCTGAGTTTGGTTAATTCCCTTGCGAGGCCAAAACGTTGCACGCTTTCCACAGCGCCACGCGCGGCGCCGGCGCCACGTCACAAAACTGAGATGCAAACGTCGCGGAGCCGTCGCTGAACCGTCGCGGCCGTTTCATCGGCTGTCACTAACCCCCGCCTCAAGCCGGCCCGACCAACGAGTCGCGCCGGGCACGACTTTTCAGGGGGTCTTCCATGTCGAAGAAAAATGCATTCACCACCGCGGCGCTGATGGCGCTGGCTGGAGCGGCGGGCGCCGCCGGAACGGCAGGTGTCGCGCACGCGCAGGCCGCGCCGCCGCCGCCGACCGTCACGACGCGCTGGAACGGGGCGCCGGAGACGCGCGAGGAGGATCGCCGTTTCCACGTCAGCGGCCGCTTCATGTACGACATCGCGTCGACCGACGCCGATTGCGCCAATGCGGCCTGCACCGGGACCAATGAATCCGGCATCCGCAGCTACGCCCGCCGCGCCTTCCTGGGCGTCGACGGCCGCCTTACGGAGCAGTGGCGCTACAACGCGAAGTTTGATTTCGCCATCGGCGGCAGCGTCAACGTGGACGACTTCTACCTCGAGTACGCCGGGTCGTCGTATTCGGTGTTCCTCGGCAACAGCAACGCTGTGTCGCCGATGGAAGACCGCGCATCATCTCTGAACATTCCGTTCAACGAGCGCTCGTTCCTTATCACCGCCGGCGGCTTCGGCAAGCGTCCGGGCGTCGCCTTCCTGACCAATGGCGGCAACTGGTCCTGGGGCGCGGGTCTGCAATCGAACGACTCGCTCAGCACCAGCGACACCGCGGCAAACGGCACGGAAGCCTATTTCGCCATCTCGCGCTTCACCTGGGCGCCGATCTTCCAGCAAACGCCGGAAGGCACGACCCTGCTGCACCTGGGTCTCGACGTGCGCTATCGCGACATGGGCGACGGCGCCGCCAATACGCTCAACGGCACGCTCAACTACGCGCCGGGCGGGCTCTCCAACAAGCAATCGAACAACGCCAATGTCGGCGCCTTCGAGAGCGACACGTATGTCGGCCTTGAAGCCGCGTTCCAGTCGGGCCCGTTCGGGGTCGACGCGGAATGGGGCCAATACAACAGCGAGGACTTCGCGGGCAGCGCCACTCAGCTGGGCGACGCGACCGCTGACGGATACTATGTCGACTTCTACTGGTCGCCGACCGGCGAAAGCCGCCGCTACAACGCCTCCGACGGCAGCTTTGGCGCGGTCAGCCCGTTGCGCACCCTGGGTTCGGACGGCGGTATCGGCCACGTCATGTTGAGCGCCCGCTACGAGAGCCTCAATCTCTCCGACGCGAACTTCGGCGCGCCGCGCAACGAACTCACCGCCTACACGCTGGGCGCCACCTGGGTGCCGATTGGCCACGTGAAGTTCCAGCTGAATTATTCGTCGACCGACGTGGACTACACGGTCAATTCGGCAAGCTTCGTCGACAACACAATTGATGCGGTGACGCTGCGCACGCAGTTCGATTGGTAAGCACTTTCATCGCGCGCGGGGATAAATTCCCGCGCGCGATGAACCACGAGGGATTTGAAGATCAAATCGATCTCAGGAGTTTGAAATGAAATCGACGACCATTCTGCGCCGCGCCGCTGTCGGCGCCATCGCGGTCATCGCCGCCATCTGCGCTGTCGGCACGGCGGCCGCTGACGAATTCACCGGCGCGGGCGCGACCTTCCCCGCTCCTATTTACACCCGCTGGGCGGAGCAGTACGCCGCACAAGGCGGCGACACGCTCAACTACCAGGCCATCGGTTCGGGCGCCGGCGTCACCCAGATCATCAACCGCACGGTGGATTTCGGCGCTTCGGACGCCGCCGTGGCGCCGGAGCGCCTCGCCAGCAACCGGCTGCTGCAATTTCCCGCGGTGATTGGCGGTGTCGTGATTGCGGTGAACATCCCGGGCGTGGACGGCAACAACCTGAAGCTCACCGGGCCGATTATCGCCGACATCTATCTCGGCCGCATCCGCATGTGGAACGACCGGCGCATCGCGGCGATCAATCCGGGTGTGAGTTTGCCGGCCATCGCCATTGCGCCCGCCTACCGGTCGGACGGCTCGGGCACCACCAGCATCTTCACCAACTATCTCTCCGCGGTGAGCCTGCCGTTCCAGACCACGACGGGCGCCGGGACTTCGGTGTCGTGGCGCGCGGGCATCGGCGCGCCGGGTAACGCCGGCGTCGCGGGCGCCGTGCGCAACACGCGCGGCGGTATGGGCTACGTCGAATACGCCTATGCTACCGAGAACAACATGCAGACGCCGCAAATCCAGAACCGTGCTGGCCAATGGATTCGGCCGAGCGCGCAGGCGTTCGCCGCTGCGGCTTCCGGCGTGAACTGGGCCAATGCGCCGAACATGGCGGTGAGCATGATCAACGCCGGCGGAGCACAGAGCTGGCCGATCACGGGCGCCACCTACATCTACCTGCCGCTCAACCCCACCGATTCGACGCGCTCGCTGAAGGTCATGCAGTTCTTCGACTGGGCCTTCCGCAACGGCCAACCGGCCGCCGACCAGCTGCACTACATCATGCTGCCGGAAGCGGTGCGTAACCAGGTGCGCCAGCGCTGGTGTCAAGTTCAGTCGGGCGGCCGTCCGGTCTGGACCGGCTGCCGCTAAGCCTCTAATGAGCCGGGGCGGGACCTGGGGGTCCCGCCCCATTTCTTCCTGCGTTGATTGGCGACCTCGATGACCGCGGTTTCGTTTGAACACTCGCGCAAGCCGCACCTCGGCGAAGCGCTGTTCAAAACGCTCCTCTACATCGCCGCAGGCATCGTGCTCGTCACGCTCGGCGCGATCCTTATCATTCTCTTTCTGTCGGGCCAGCATGCGTTCGCGCGTTTCGGCGTTGCGTTTCTATGGACCGATCAATGGGACCCGGTGCGCGATCTCTACGGCGCCGCCGCGCCCATCGCTGGGACGCTCGCGTCCTCGGCTATCGCGCTGCTGATCGCATGGCCGCTGGGCTTCGGCATCGCATATTTCTTGACGGAGACATGCCCGAAATTCCTGCGGACGCCGCTGGGCATCGCGGTCGAATTGCTCGCGGCCATTCCGTCCATCGTCTACGGCATGTGGGGCTTCTTCGTTCTGGCGCCCGTGATGGCGTCGTCGATTCAGCCCTGGATCACCGAACACACGACGTGGCTGCCGGTGCTGCCGAGCGAAGACAATCCGCTTTGGTGGTGGTTCCAGGGCGCGCCTGTCGGTGTGGGCCTGCTGACTGGCGGCGTCGTGCTTGCGATCATGATCCTGCCCTTTATCGCGGCGACCACGCGCGACGTACTACTCACGACACCGCAGCTCTTGAAAGACGGCGGCTACGCAATGGGCGCGACGCGCTGGGAAGTGGTGACGGGGATCGTCATTCCCGCGGTGCGGGGATCGCTGTTCGGCGCCGTGTTCCTGGGGCTGGGCCGCGCGCTCGGTGAAACCATGGCGATCACGTTCGTGATCGGCAACGCCAACCGCCTGCCGGACAGCTTCTACGCGCCGGTGGCCAGCATCGCTTCGATCGTCGCGAATGAGTTTCCGGACTCCGACCAGGGATCGCTCAAGCTGGCGTCCTTGTTCGCCCTGGGCTTCGTGCTTTTTGTCGTGTCATTCGTCGTCTTGGCGCTGGCGCGGCTGCTGCTGAGACAGGGGCGAATGGCTGCATGAGCATCACCGCCTTCAATCAAGCGAATTATGTCCGGCGAAAGGTCTTTTCGCTGATCATGGACATGCTCTGCACGTTCGCCGCGCTGGTGGGGCTGATGTTCCTCGCGCTGATCCTGTTCGAGTTGATTCGCAAAGGTGTTCCCGGCCTTTCGGCAAACCTGTTCACGCATACAATGATGACGCCCGGCCAAAACGGCGGCTTGGCGAACGCAATCGTCGGCACGTTGATGCAGACGAGCCTCGGCATCCTGGTTGGCGCCCCACTTGGGATGGCCGTCGGCGTTTATCTTGCTGAAGTGGGCCGCTCCGGTCGCTTTGCTTCCACCGTACGGTTTGTAAATGACATCCTGCTGAGCGCGCCGTCGGTGCTCGTCGGTCTATTCGTCTATCAGATCGTGGTCGTCCCGATGGGCACGTTCTCCGGCTTCGCCGGGTCAATTGCCTTGGCGTTGTTGTCGATGCCGGTTATCGCGCGCACCACCGAAGACATCATAAAGCTCGTCCCGGACAGCTATCGCGAGGGATCCACGGCGCTCGGTGCGCGCAGCAGCGTCACTATCCTGCGTGTGGTGGTCCCTGCGGCCTTCGGCGGCATCCTAACTGGAATTCTGTTGGCCGTGGCGCGCATCGCCGGTGAAACAGCGCCGCTGATTTTCACGTCGCTTGGCAGCTTCGCGATGTCGACCGACATGGGTCGCCCCATGGCCAGCTTGCCGATCGCAATTTATCGCTACGCCTCGAGTCCATATGAAGAATGGACCAACTTGGCCTGGGCCGGTGCGCTCATCATCACCGTTGGCGTGCTGCTGCTGAACATCGTGAGCCGCTTCTCGCTCTATCTGGTCTCGCGCGGCAAGCGCTGAGCGGTTAGTTCTTCTTTTGCGCCTTCAGCGCCAACCGCGCCTCGCGTGCGCGCCGCCGGCGCTCCAGCGCGCGCTTGCGGAAATCGGCCAGCTTCTTCCAGAAGCGCTTCTTCTCCGGCTTCGGCAGCGGCTCCAGGTTGCGACGGAACTCCTCGGCGCAGGCGCGCCAGGAATATTGCTCTGCCAGCTTGCGTGCGTCTTCACGCGACAGCTTCAAGGCTTCAAGGCAGGCCTTCTTAAGATCGGTATCGACTACGCCCGCGCCGGTGCCCGGCAGGATGTCCTTCGGCCCAGGCGCGACGAAACCCGCCACCGGCGTGCCGGTCGCCGCCGCTTCCAGGATGACGAGGCCGAACGTATCGGTGAAGCTCGGGAAAACGAACAGGTCGGCGTCAGCATAGTAGCGCGCGAGTTCTTCGCCGAACTTGGAGCCCGGGAACACCGCATCCGGATATTTGCGCATCAGCTCTTCGCGCGCGGGCCCATCGCCAACGACGACCTTGGTGCCGGGCAGGTCGAGTTCAAGGAACGCTTCGATGTTCTTCTCGACCGACACCCGGCCTACATAGGCGAGGATCGGCCGCTTCAGGTCCTTATAGACGCCGCCGTCGATGCCACGCTTCGATGGATGGAAGAGTTCGACGTCGACGCCGCGGCTCCAGATCGCCGTATTGTGGAAGCCCTGCAGTTGCAGCTGCTCCTGCATGGTCGGCGTCGCTACCATGACGCGGCCGGACTTGTCGTGGAACGCGTGCATGTAGCGGTAGCCGGCCCAGAGCGGAATCCAGTTGAAGCGCGCGGTCACGTATTCCGGGAATTGCGTGTGGTAGCTGGTCGTGAACGGAAACTTGTGCTTGAGGCAGATGGCGCGCGCATCCCAGCCGAGCGTGCCTTCGGTGGCGATGTGCACCGCATCGGGCGCAAATGCCAAAAACCGGTCTTCGACATCGGCCCGCGCGCCCAGCGCCAGGCGGATTTCGGAATAGGTGATGAGCGGCACCGTCTTATATCCGTCCGACGGGGAGACCACCTCGATCTCGCAGCCCATGGCCTTAAGTTCGCGCATGGTGTTGGCGAGCGTACGCACCACGCCGTTCACCTGCGGCTCCCAGGCGTCGGTGACCAGCATGACGCGGGTGGCGAGCGGCGGGGCCTCGGGCGCGCTGTCGGCTTGGGCTTCAGACTGGACGGGGACTTCGCTCACGGGCCGGTTCTCACCACGCGGGGCAGGGGAGCGCAAGAGCGCCCAGGTCGACTGTTACAGGCAGGGCCCATCTGCGCCGGCTTTGATCAACTCGAAAAACCATATGCAGCCAACGACGATCCTTGAGCACCCGTGATTTCCGCGCGCGAGGGGCGTCATCGTGGCTCATTCGGTGGACAGAACTTGCCCTGGCGGGCGGACACGCGCAAATGGCGCCCATGCAGCCAGCCTCCAAGCCGACCCCCGCCGCCGCCATCGACTGGGACGCGCTCGACGCCCTGAAATATCAGGACGAAGACGCCCTGGTGGCCCGTCTGGTGGCGGAGCCGCCGCTCGATCCATCCGCCCGTGCGTCGATCGCCGCCGAGGCGCGCGCCCTGGTGACGCGGGCGCGGAGCCTGAAGCGCCGCAAGGGCGTGATGGAGAGCTTCCTTGAGGAGTTCGGGCTCTCCACGCCGGAGGGGTTGGCGCTTATGTGCCTGGCGGAGGCGCTGCTGCGGGTGCCGGACGCCGAGACCATCGACAAACTGATCGCCGAAAAAATCTCGACCGGCAAATGGGCCGACCACCTCGGCAAGGCCGATCACTGGCTCGTCAACGCCGGCACGTGGGGTCTGATGCTGACCGGCGGCTTGGTCTCGCTGCCGGAAGAGATGAAGGACTCGCGCGAGTTCTTCGGCTCGATCGTCCGCCGCATTGGCGAACCCGCGGTGCGCGTCGCCGCCGGCCAAGCGATGACCATCCTCGGCAGCCAGTTCGTACTCGGCCGCACCATCGACGCCGCCATGTCGCGCGGCGCCGGCATGACGCGCGGCGGCGCGGCGACCCGCTTTTCCTTCGACATGCTGGGCGAGGGCGCCCGCACCGACGCCGACGCCCTGCGCTACGTCGAAAGCTATGCGGCTGCGATCCAGGCCGTGGGCGAGAACGCCGAAGGCAAGGGCCCACACGCGTCCAACGGCATCAGCGTGAAGCTCTCGGCGCTGCACCCGCGCTACGAAGCGCGTCTCGAAGAGAACGTCTTCGCGGAACTCTATCCGCGCATCCTGCGCCTCGCCGAGCAAGCCAAGAAATACGACATCGGCCTAACGCTCGACGCGGAAGAGGCCGATCGCCTCGTGCTCTCGCTGAAGCTGTTCGAGCGCCTGGCGTACGAACCGTCGCTCAACGGTTGGGAAGGGCTCGGCCTCGCCATTCAAGCTTACCAGAAGCGCACCCGCGCGCTGATCGAACGCCTCACCATACTCTCGCGCCAGCGCGGCACGCCGATCCAGACGCGTCTGGTGAAAGGCGCCTACTGGGATGGCGAGATCAAGCGCGCCCAGATCATGGGCCGCACCGATTTCCCAGTGTTCACCACCAAAGCCGCCACCGACGCGCACTACCTCGCCTGCGCGCGCGATCTCATCGCCGCCGGCGGCGCCATCTTCCCGCAATTCGCCACCCACAACGCCCACACCGTCGCCGCCGTCCGCCGCATGGCCGCCAGCGCGGGGCGTGACCAATACGAATTCCAGCGCCTGCATGGCATGGGTGAGGCGCTCTATCTCGCCCTCGATCCGCCGGCGGCGGTGCGTGTCTACGCGCCGGTCGGCGGCCACGAGGATCTGTTGCCGTATCTGGTGCGGCGCCTCTTGGAGAACGGCGCCAACACCTCGTTCGTACACTCGTTTCTCGACGACGATGTCAGCCCCGAGATCGTCGCCGCCGATCCGCTGGCGAAGCTCGAAGCCAGTCCGCACCGCCATCGCCGCTTGCCGCCGCCGCCGCAATTGTTTGGCGCCAGCCGCCGCAACTCGACTGGCCCGGACATTTCCATCGGCGCCGTTCGCGCCGCGCTCGCCAGCGCCAAAATTCCCACCCAGGCGACAGTCAGCGTCGCCGATCCCGAAGCCGCCGTCACCACCGCGCTCGCCGCGCACGACGAGTGGGACGCCCGCGGTGGTGCTGCCCGCGGCGCCATCATCCGCGCCATGGGCGACATCCTGCAGAAGCACGAAGCCGACCTGATCGCACTCACCGCCAAGGAAGCCGGCCGCAACCTGCAGGACTCGATCGACGAAGTGCGCGAGGCGGTCGACTTCTGCCGTTACTACGCCGCCGAGGCTGAGCGTCTTTTCTCCGGGCCGCAGCCGCTGCCGTCACCGGCAGGCGAAACCGACCACCTCGAACTGCACGGCCGCGGCGTCTTCGTTTGCATCAGCCCGTGGAATTTCCCGCTGGCGATCTTTACCGGCCAACTCGCGGCAGCCCTCGCCGCCGGCAACACCGTGGTCGCCAAGCCGGCCGAACAAACGCCGCGCATCGCCGAAGCGGCGGTGAAGCTCTTCTACGACGCAGGCCTGCCGCGCGAGGTGCTGCAACTCGTGCAGGGCGATGGCGCGGTCGGCGGCAAGCTGGTCGCCGATCCGCGCATCTCCGGCGTCGCTTTCACCGGCTCGACAGAAGTCGCGCGCCTCATCAACCGCACGCTCGCCGCCAAGGACGGCCCGATTGTGCCGCTGATCGCGGAAACCGGCGGCCTGAACGGTCTCTTCGTCGACACCACCGCGCTGCGCGAGCAAGTGGTCGATGACGTGCTCATCTCCGCGTTCAATTCCGCCGGTCAGCGCTGCTCGTCGCTCCGCATTCTCTTCCTACCGCACGAAACGGCGGACACGGTGCTGGAGCAATTGCTCGGCGCCATGGATCGCCTGAACATCGGCGATCCTTCAGACCCGCGCACCGACGTAGGCCCGATCATCGACGCTGAAGCGAAGGCGAACCTGGACCGCCACATCGTCCGCATGAAGTCCGAAGCGAAAGTGCTGAAGCAGATCGATGTCTCGAAGCTCGGCGGCAACTTCTTTGGCCCGGCCGTAATCGAGCTCAACTCTCTCGACCAGATCGATCGCGAAGTGTTCGGCCCCGTGCTGCACATCGTCCGCTACGATCCAGCCGACATTGCTGCCGTCGGCGCCAGGCTCGCAAAGAAGGGCTACGGCCTGACGCTCGGCGTGCACTCGCGCCTCGAAAGCTTCGCGGAAGCGGTGAAAGCGGCAGTGCCGGCGGGCAACGTCTATGTGAACCGCACCATCGTCGGCGCCGTCGTCGGCGTGCAGCCATTCGGCGGCTCCGGCCTCAGCGGCACGGGTCCAAAAGCGGGTGGTCCCAATTACTTGCCGCGCTTTGCCGAAGAACGCGCCATCAGCGTCAACATCGCCGCGCAAGGCGGCGATCCGCATCTGTTGAACTTGTGAGCCGACGCATGCCGGGGCGGATCATCGCGATGCTAATGCTGGCTGCGATGCTGTCGCTTCCGCAAGCCTCGGCGCTGCCGCCGCCGCCGTCGGATCAGTTGCCACGTGTGGAATCGCTGGCGCCAGTGGAGGGCGAGAGCGGCCCCGACGTGATTTGGTCCGAGATGCTGATATGGGGCACGATCCGCTACACGTGGCGCATCGATCGCGGTGGTGAGGGCGTCATCCGCCGTGTCGGCGAGCCTGACATTCGCTTCGCGGTGAGCGCGGAGCAATTCGATCGCATCCACGACATGGCGAACTATCGGCGGCTGACATCACGCGGCAGCGGCCGGTGCGAGCCCGGGCCAACGGATGGACCGTACGGCGGCATACATTGGCGCGACGCAGGTGAGCTGCGGCAAGTTACTTGGACGACGGCGTACTACTGCACGAACTCCGGCTTCATCAACGAGCGCATCTCTGAAGCAGATGCAGCCGTGTGGGCGTTGTCGCGGCAATGACTCTCGATGCTTCTCTCGCGCTCGCGCCCGCAAGCGAGGGACAATGGCGCGCGCACGGTGACACGAACTACGAAGCCGGCACCGGCATGTTTGGCGGCTGGACTGCGGCGCTGCTGTTGAAAGCTGTGCTCAGCGATGCGCGCGCGCAGGGCGAACCGGTTACGCTCAACGTGAACTATGTGAGCCGCGTCGATCCCAAGGGCGCACTCAGCGTGCGCGCGCGTCCCATCGGCGGCAGCCGTTCGGTGCAGACGTGGCAAGTTGAACTGCGCAATGACGGCGAAGAGGGCGTCGCCACGCTGGCGACCGTGATCATGGCGCAGCGCCGCGAAAGCGTTGGTTTCACCGAGCGCAAAGCGCCCCCCGCGCCAGAGCCGGAAACGCTGCCGATGTTCCATCCGCCCGCGCCGTTCGGCCAGCGCACCGACGTCCGCACGGTGCACGGTTACCCGCCGTTCAATCTCCCGGACACGCGCGCGCTCCAATGGGCGCGTGAAGTCTCCGGCGCGCCGCTCGACCACGTGCGCCTCGCGTACCTCGCCGACGTCTATCCGCCGCGCATCCTGCCCATCGGCAACACCTGGAAGCCGTCCTCAACACTGACGCTCGCCGTCTATTTCTACGCCACGCGCGAAGAGATGGCCGCTTGCGCCGACGGCTACGTGCTGAGCGAAGTCACCGGCACCCGCGCGACCTCATCGACCTGCGGCTCCTGGCTCAACATGTGGAGCCGCACCGGTGCGCTGCTGGCGACCTCCGAACAGATGTGCTGGTTCAGATAGCGGCGCCTGCGCCACACCTTAACGCGCACGAAACGCTTGCGGCGCAGTTGGCGCGTGCGAGCCCCACATTCGCCATAGACGCAGCCAACATCCGCGCCCAGCCAAGCTTGAGGGAGTTGGCGCATGCGCTTTTTGCTGGCCGCTGCGGTGCTTGCCGCGTTCTTCGTCACGCAACACGCCCGCGCGCAGGAGAACGAACTCGATCGCGCCCAATCCGAGCTGAGCGCAGCGCCCTCCATGGCCGGCGTCGCCGTAGAGCGCCGCTCCCGCGACGAACTCGTAGTGACGATGCCCTCGGATATCACGTTCGATTTCAATCGCGCAGAGGTGCGCGGTCAGTTCACGCCCACCCTCCGCACGCTCGCGCGTACGCTTGAAACCAATCCTTCGCTTCACGTTCAAATCGTCGGCCACGCCGACGCCATCGGTTCGGACGATTATAACCAGGTGCTCTCGGAGCGCCGCGCGCAGTCGGTCGGCTCAAGGCTGATGGATTTCGGCATTCCGTACCGGCGCATCGAAGCGAGCGGCCGCGGCGAATGGGAGCCGATCGCCAGCAACGCCACCGAATATGGCCGCGCCCGCAACCGCCGCGTGGAAATCCGCCTCACCGCCGACAAGAAGTAGGCCGCCGGTTATCCACAACGGCCGCCGCGCCTTGCCGAACTGGGGCGCGCGGACCTACCTTGCATGCGCATGTCCCGCGACAACGTCACGCCCTTCCGCCGCCCCCCGCGCCGTCCGCAACAGCGATCGTCGGGCGGCAAACCATGGACCACGCCGCGCGGCAAGGCGGTGCTCGTGCAGCTGGTGACGCTGCTCGCCTACGCGCTCAACTTTTATTTTCGTGCGCCGCCGAGCTCGTACATCGCGCTCGCCGTGGGCGTTGCCGGCGCCGCTATCGCGTTCTCGAACCGGAGCGCCGAGGCGATGCCGTGGGCGCAGACCCACCACGAGCACGCGCTGCGCACGCTGATCATCGGTTATGCGATCTGGACGGTCGCCTCGTTGCTACCGCTGGTGTTGGCGACGCTCGACCCCGTAAAATGGTATATCTGGCTCGCCGTGCTTGTTTGGGTGGTCATCCGCGCCGGCGTTGGCCTCGTGCTCGCCATCATGCGCCGCCCGATTTGGCATCCCAAGGGAATGCTGCTCTGAGCTACTCCTCGATCCGGCAGCCATAGCCCTCTTCGTAGACCGCGCGTGAACTGATAACGCCCAGTACGCTGGCGCGGACTTCATCGCCGTCCTGCGTGATGGAGACGTTGCGCTGCGCCTCCGGCGGGAAATCTGCGATGCAGCTGTCGAGTGCGCGGCCGCTGACGTGGAGGCAGGAGCAGGTGGTCTTGGCGGCGTAGCCGGTGGCGACGCGCGCATAGGCAACATTGCCGCGCGCGGCGTAGGCGCCGCCCCCAACCACCACGATCAACACTGCGCCGATCGCAACCAAAATCCCGCGTTTGCGCGACACCGCCGCCTCCCCCTATGTTTGCGTCGAGGTTAGCGGAAGCGGGGATAGGCGTCATGCGGCGACGCGCGGTTTTGGGCGGAATTCTCGGCGCCGCAGCGGCAAGCGATGCGTTCGCGCAAGCGCCGCAGCGGACGCATTCGGCCGCCATGCCATGGCCGACGCAGGACTGGAGCGTGGGGCCGCTGCCGGACCATCTCGACCGCCCCGCGTTCGATCTCGCGGTCACCGACGCCTTCGCCGGCGGTCATCCGCTGATGGGCGAGACGCGCGCCGTACTGGTCGTCCAGGGCGGGCGCATTCTCTTCGAACGCTACGGCGACGACTACGGGCGCGATATGCGCCTCACATCCTGGTCGATGGCGAAGTCGATCACACAGGCGTTGGTCGGCTGCGCGGTGCTGCAGGGGGCCGTCGCGGTCGATACGCCGATGGGCAATCCGCACTGGCCGGCCGGCGATCGCCGCGCCTCGATCACTTGGCGGCAGTTCCTGCAGCAGGTGGATGGGCTCGACTACCAGGAGAGCGCGCAGAATGTCGCGGAGGCCGGCAATGCGCGCATGCTGTTCGGCGACGGACGTTTGGATACGGCCGCGTGGGCGGCAAACCTTCGCCTCGCGCACGACCCCGGGTCGCACTGGAATTACACCAGCGCCGGCACGCTGCTCATCGCCGACGCCTTGACCCGTGCTGTCGTGCCCGACCCACGCGATGTCAACGACCGCCGCGCCCGCATGCTCGCGTGGATGCGCGCCTCGTTGTTCGACAAGATCGGCATGCACCCGGTCGTCGAATTCGACCCGCGGGGCCTGTTCTACGGCTCGTCACTGATCTGGGCGACCGCGCGCGACTTTGCTCGCTTCGGCTATCTCTATCTGCGCAATGGAGTCTGGAACGGCCAGCGCGTGCTTCCAGAGGGCTGGGTCGACTTCGCGCGCACGCCGGGACCGGCGCAAAACACCGACACGTACGGCGCGCAATGGTGGCTGCAGCCGCAAAGCGGGACGGGCCGGCCGACGCGGGCGCTCCTCACCGATCCAAGCATGCGCGACGCCTATTCTGCGCAGGGATACGAAGGCCAGATCATCGTGGTCGTGCCGTCGCGCGACATCGTCATGGTGCGGCTCGGCAAGTTCGACGGCGGCCTCGAAGCGTGGGATGCGCTGGGCGACTGGGCGACAAGGCTCATCGGCTCGTTTGGTGCGCTGCGGCCATGAAGGCATGGACATATCGCAAAGGCCTGCACGATCTCGGCAACGGCCTCTACGCCTACCTGCAGCCCGACGGCGGCTGGGGCTGGAGCAATGCGGGGCTGATCGTCGACGGCGATCGCTCGCTCTTGGTGGACACGCTGTTCGACATGAACATCACCCGCGACATGCTGGCGACGATGACCGACGCGACAGGCCTGAAGCCCGGCGACATCAACACCATCGTCAACACCCACGCCAACGGCGACCACACCCACGGCAACGGCTGCTGCGAGCATGCTGAGATAATCGCCAGCGAAGCCAGCGCACGCGAGATGGAGCAGGTGACCCCGAAGCTGATGGCGCAGATGATCGCCAATGCGCCCGACATGGGCGATATCGGCGCCTACTTCGCCTCGATCTTTGGCATGTTCGACTTCGCCGGTGTCGTCGAGCGCGCGCCGACCCGCACCTTCTCCGGCAAGCTCTCGCTCAAAGTCGGCGACAAGGAAGTGAAGCTGATCGAAGTCGGGCCTGCGCACACGGCTGGCGACGTGCTGGTGCACGTGCCGGAAGACCGCACTGTGTTCACCGGCGACATACTCTTCATCGACGGCACGCCGGTCATGTGGGCTGGCCCCGTGTCGAATTGGGTCAAGGCCTGCGACGCCATTCTCGCCATGGATGTGGACGTCATTGTGCCCGGTCACGGGCCGATTACCGACAAGGCCGGCGTCCGCCGGGTACAGGACTATCTTCGCTTTTGCGACCGGGAGGCGCGCAAGCGTTACGACGCCGGCATGAGCGTCCGCGACGCCGCCCACGATATCGCCCTCGGAGACTATTCGTCCTGGACCGACGCTGAGCGCATCGGCGTCAACGTCTCGACGCTGTATCGCGAATACGCGGGGCGCTTGCATGAACCGGCGAACATCGCTGAAACGTTCGGATTGATGGCCGAACTGAAGCGCGGCCGCGCGCACTGAAGGAGGAGAGGCCCATGTCGCTCGAAGTCGAAGGCCGGGAAGCCAAGGCGCAAGCGGCGAAGATTCTGCGTGATGCCGGGTTCAAGTATCTGGCCGCTGAGCTCGAGCACGGCTCGTTGGCGGGGCTGGCCAAGGATGAACCCTTCTTCCTCTTGTGCGGGCGCGACCGCATCGCGCCGACGGCGATCAAGACCTGGATAGAGGCCGCGCGCATCTCCAACGTGCCCGACCACAAGCTCGAAAGCGCCCACGAGACCATCGAAGCGATCGAGGGCTGGCCCGGCTACCGGCACTATCCGGACTAGTTGTAGGTAAGCATCGCGCCCTGAATGCGGTCGAGCGCAGCGTAGATTTGCGGGCGCATGTCGGTATCCCGCGCGCGGCCCATGCCGGCGGCAAGGCGGGTCAGCATGTGCGCGGCTTCGGTTTCCTCGCTCATATCGGCCAGCATGGCGACGGCGTTGGCCCGGTCCATGAAGGCGCCGGCGCCTTGAGGTCCGCGGGCGTCGATCACGTGCAAGCGCAGCTGACGGATGGCTTGGCTGAGCGAGGGCGCGCGCCCGGCATAGTCGTACTGTCGCCGCTCGCGCAGTCGCAAAGCGTGCTTATGGCGCCGGTCGGGGCCAAAGTAGTTTTTGTGGTCGACCCACAGCATAGTCAGGCGATTATGCACGAAGATGCTTAGCACCCCGTTCACGGTGGGTATGCCTTCCGGTGTAGAAAGGCGGTAAACGGGCGCTTAACCCGCTTTCAGGCCGATCATCAGGCGTACATCGTCAGACGTCTTGCCGGCCTCACGCAGCGACTTGAGCGTGGACGCGCGATCGCGTTTCGCCAGCCGCTGGCCATCGGCGCCGAGGACCAGCCGGTGATGGCGATAGGTAGGCGTCGGCAGATCCAAGAGCTTCTGCAACAGTACGTGCAGGTGCGCGGCCTCGCGCAAGTCTTCACCGCGGATCACCTGCGTCACGCCTTGCAGCGCATCATCCCACACCGAGGCCAAGTGATAGCTGGTCGGAAATTCCTTGCGCGCCAGCACCGCATCGCCGTGCCTTTCGGGATCGGCGCGCACCATGCCGGTCTCGTCCTCGAACACGAGCGAGAAGTAGGCCGGCCCCAGCGCCGCGCGCGCCTTCTTCAGCGACAGCCGCCATGCAAAAGCATCGCCGGCCATCAGCCGCGCCGCTTCTTCGTCCGGCGGCAGCGCTTCGCCGCGCGTCACATCCTCGACCGGCCCATGCGGCGCCGAGGCAATTGCCTCGGCGATTTCCCGGCGCGTGCGGAAGTCGCGATAAACGAGGTTGCGGTCGATCAGGCTCTGCAGCGCCGCCCGGTAGTCCGCCATATGCTCGGACTGGCGCCGCACCGGCTCTTCCCAGCGCAGACCGAGCCAGGCCAAGTCCTCGTAAATCGCCGCCTCGAACTCGGGACGCGCGCGGCCCTGATCGATGTCTTCGATGCGCAACAGAAAGCGTCCGCCGGCCGCTTGCGCCGTATCGAACGCGGTCAGCGCCGAGAGGGCGTGCCCCAGGTGCAGATGGCCCGTCGGGGACGGCGCGAAGCGGGTCACGAGCAAGTGTGGGTCCTGTGTAATTCTACTTACGGTTGACTAACTCGGCCCCGGGCGCAAGCTCGGGATGGGGGGCGGTATGAGTAATATCGCAACAACGGAGCGCCAAATCGTTGGCGCCGAACGGGTGGTCGAACGCAACGCGCTGGCTGAGAGCTTCATCGATCGAAGCGGCAGCTATTTCGACCTCAAGCCGGACGTGGACGTCACAAGTGTCGCCGACGGCTACCATGTCGGCATTGATCTGTTTCAAGGTAAGCATAGTCGCGTCGACGAGCTTGGAGCAGCTGCGGAGACCTTCTTCACCTTCAGGCCGCGCTTCTTTCGCTATGTTGTTCCCCATAAGCAGCGGGTGCGGGATTTGATCCGGAACCCGTTCTCGCATGCTGACCTCGAAGAAGAAGAGATCGAGGAAAAATTCCCCGACGACATTCGCAGGCGAGCGCTGTTGAAGGCGCTGAATTTCGTGCTCGTGCGCAATCAATTGCGCCACATCTACCGGAAACGCACATACCAAGCGGCCTACTCGGTAGCGCTCATCGCCATCGCAATCGTTTGGCTTGTCCTTGGCGAAGGCGCTTTGCGCATGGCGTGGAGCACGCTGCCGGCGTCCGCGATACGCGACGCGCTGCTCTCGCCGGCCGCGGTTCTCGCCGCCTGGGCCGCATCGTTCATTCTCGTCATGCTGGCCTCTTTTCCACTGCTGCGGTTTTTCTACAGGCGCGATCTGCTGAACACGACTGATCGCTTCAAGAGCAGTAACGAAACGGCCTGCGCCAAAGCCTCGGAGAGCATGACCAACTTCAGCAAGGAGGTGGGCGAAAGGTTCTCCAATCTCATCAACGCCATTCGCGGGTCGGAGGACCATCTTGAGTTGGTGCGCGAGGAGCACTGGCCCGCGCATGCACGCGAAATATTCCGCATCGCCCTTTGGGACGCCAAGCGCGTCGAGTGTTTGGAGAAATTCTGGCAATTGCAGTTCGAGCGGCTGCGCATCTACGAATTAATCCTGGATCGCCTGGGAAATCTGACATCGGTGCTGCTGGCCTGGGTGCTCGTTTTCACCGTGGCGTCAGTCCTCGCCGTGGTGGCGCTGCTGACGCGCGACGTAGCCCATCTCGCCATGAGCGGCGGGGTGCTCGTTGCAGCTCTGTGGATCATTCGACGGTTCGGCCGCATAAGTCGCGACGAGAAGATGTCGTTTGACATGAATGACATTATAGATCAGGGCCTCGAAACAAGATGGCCACCGTTCTCGAAGATCGACTATTATGACCGGATTGCGCAAGAAATTGAGAACGGCCTTGGCGCCAAGCGCATTATCAAGATCCAAAACATCTTTCAGGGTCCGCATCGATAAGGGCGCAAGCCCATGACCGTATTCATCGACGGCCCGCGAATGCCGCCGGCCCGCGGGGGCAAGCCGGATGCGCTGGTCGTGCTGCTGCATGGCTATGGCTCGAACGGCAATGATCTCATCAGTCTCGCGCCGTATTGGGCCAAGGTGCTTCCCGGCGCGGCGTTTGCGGCGCCCAACGGCATCGAACCCGTGCCGCAAGCGCCCGGCGGCTATCAGTGGTTTGCGATCTCCAATCTCGATCCGCACCTGATGGAGGCCGGCGCGCGCAGCGCAGCGCCCTCCATCGAACGGTTCATCGACAAGGAGCTTGAGCGCCACGGCCTCGACGATGCCCGCTTGGCGCTCGTCGGTTTCAGCCAAGGTACGATGATGGCGCTGCAGGTCGGTCTACGCCGCGCCAAACAGCCGGCCGCAGTGCTCGGCTATTCCGGTGTGCTGGTCGGCGCGCGCACCTTGAAGGAGCAGATGACGGTGAAACCGCCGATCCTGCTCATTCATGGCGACCGCGATCCGACCATCCCGATCCCGGCCATGTTCGATTCCGCCGAAGCCCTGGCCGCCTCTGGCCACGGCGCGCAGTGGCATATCAGCTACGGCGTCCCGCATTCGATCGGGCCGGACGGGTTGGAGCTCGGTGGCGCGTTTCTCGCCACCCAATTGAAAACGCAGGGAATCGTTAGCGCGCGCTAAGTTGATTTTTTCGCCAAAGTTGCCGCCGTGTCACGAACCTGTCGCGCCAAATCAGATAAAGCTTGAATCGCACCTACATATGGCCGTGTGCTATACTGCAGTTGCGAAAGGAGCAGGGTCTTCAGTCCACAAGGTTTGACCCCCGATCAGGCGCTGATGGCGCGGTCCGGCAAGGAGCGCGCGCGATGAACGTTTCCTCCAACGTTTCGAGCGCCCCTTTGGCTGGTTTTCCGGCGCTGGTGCTGAACGCCGACTTCCGGCCGCTCTCCTATTACCCGCTGTCGCTCTGGCCCTGGCAGGAAGTGGTGAAGGCCGTCTTCCTTGAGCGCGTCGACGTCGTCGCCCAGTACGAGAAGACCATCCACTCGCCGTCGTTCGAGATGAAGCTGCCGTCCGTGATCTCGCTTCGCGAATTCGTGGCGCAGGATCGGCCACCGGCGTTTACGCGTTTCAACGTGTTCCTGCGCGACGGCTTCGCTTGCCAATACTGCCACGCCACTGACGATCTCACCTTCGACCATCTGATCCCGCGCTCGAAGGGCGGGCGCACGACCTGGGAGAACATCGTCACCGCGTGCGCGCCCTGCAATCTGCGCAAGGGCGGCAAGTACGCCCATCACGCGGCGATGCGTCCGCAGCGGCGTCCGCGCCGGCCGACCATGCACGAATTGCAGAATATCGGCCGCCGCTTCCCGCCGCACTACATGCACGACAGCTGGCTCGACTACCTCTACTGGGATGTCGAACTGGAAGCCTAGCGCTTCGCCATCATCACGTGGCCTTGCTTCCAAAGTCGCTCGAACAGAGCGCGTACGGGCTCGCCGCCGAGATCGGCGATTGACTTCACGTCGTCGACAGCCCTGAAGATCATCGTATCGGCCGTGCTCAGGCTGAACTGGGCGGGGCCACGTGAGAACTGTCCAGGCGCGAGTGCGCGTATGCCGGGATGGCGGCGTGGGATCAGGCGCGCGGGATCGTCGAGAAACGAGATCGGGTGGGCCGGCCCTTTGCGTGCGAAGAAGAAGTGCGTCGGGTTCGCCGGACTGATCATCTCCATCGCCGCCCACTGGTCGCGGTCGGGCAGGGCGGCGAGACGCTCACGCATCTCGTGCGTGAGCCAAGTCGTGGCGTCTGGATAATAGAACGCGTTGTCGAACCAGCCTTGGAAGCTGAGCCCGTTGTCCTCCGTCAGCGCCAACACCTGCGGCACGCTGTAAGCGCGATCTTGCGGATGCAGGAACGTGTCGACCAACGCGGCGTCGTGGCGAAGCTCCGGCGCCGTGGTGGTGTAGAAGTGCACCGGGTGCCAGTTCGGCAGCTTCGCCAATGTGCGACGCACAAGCGCGATGCCGTCCGCGTCCGGCGCAACGCCGAGCCGGCGAAACAGATCCTGCATCATGTAAACGCCGGCGCGCCGTGTCGTCCCATAGACCATACACGCCAGCGCCGCGCCATCCGCCATGACGCGCACAAGCGCGCGCATGCCCTCATCCGGATCCGCCATGTGATGCAGCACGCCGGTGCACACCACCATATCAAAATCGCGACCGATCTCGGCGACATTGCGCAGATCGCCTTTGAACAGATGCAGGTTGGTGAGAGCGTGCTTGTCTTGCAGGTAGCGCTCGTGCGCCAGGCTGGCCTCGGACAGGTCGATGCCGAAGACCTGGGCATCGGGATTGGTGAACGCGAACCACGCGGCCTGTTGTGAGCCGCAGCCGGCGCTGAGGATCTTCAAACTCTTCGGGCGCCCTTCCGGCCACACCATCGGCCACCAGAGGCTCGGGTCGCCGACTTGAAATTCGCCGCGCCCGATGCTCGTCGCAAGATCGGTGCTGGGCGGGGGATAGGGGTGGCCTTCGTAAAGCCGCGCGACGAGGGCCGAGACATCTTCCATGTGGGCAGCGATAGCGTCTGCGGGCCCCGCCTCCAAGGGCCTCCGTCCTACCTCAGTTCCGTGCTAGCCTTCCAGCATGTGCCGCAACATTAAGACGCTTTTCAATTTTGACCCACCCGCGACGGAGGACGAGATCCGCGCCGCTTCGCTGCAATTCGTGCGCAAGATCTCGGGGTACAACACGCCTTCCAAGGCCAATGAGGCGGTGTTTGCGGCCGCCGTGGACGATGTCGCAGCCATCGCGCGCAAGCTGCTTGAGGGACTGGAGACCAGCGCGCCGGCGCGCGACCGCGAGGTCGAGGCGGCGAAAGCAAAGGCGCGTTCCGCCGAGCGCTTCGGCCGGCGCGCGGAGGCGTGAGCCTCAGTTCTGTTTGAAGCCGTCGGCCGCGCCAGTGAAAATGTCGGCAAGCTGGGCGCCGATCGGCTGGATGGCGGCGATGATCACCAGAAATATGAGGCCGGCGATCACCGCGTACTCGACAGCGGTCGTGCCTTCATCATTAGCGAAAAAGGGGAGGCGGGCGTTCTTCATGCGCGCTCACGTTGCATGATCCGTTCCACCAGCACGATATCGGCCGGCGGCATCGGGTATTGCGGCAACGCGCTGGGCTTGACCCACGCCAGCGCCTGTGCGGCTTCCACGTGCGGCACAGGCGTCCCGTGCCAGCGCGTGACGGCGTAAAGCGGCATCAGCAGATGGAAATCTGCATAAGCGTGCGATGCGAACGCGAAGGGATCGAGTGCGTCCGGTTCCACGGTGATTTCCAGCTCCTCTTTGAGCTCCCGGATCAAAGCCGCCTCGGGACTTTCGCCCGCATCGACTTTGCCTCCGGGAAACTCCCACAAGCCGCCGAGCGCCTTGTGGTTCGGCCGCTGCGTGATCAGCACGCGGCCCGCCCCGTCGAACATCGCCGCCGCCACCACAAGCAGGAGGCGGCGCGATGAGCCCGGACTATCGCCGATTTGCATGAAGATGCCGTGAGCCCGTGTGGTTGACGGCTGTTAGCCTAGACGCATTCGACGCCTGGTTAGCAAGAAGTTTTCGAGCGTAGCCGCTTACGCCGTGAGTCCCTCTTCGAGGAGCGCCGCTTCGACCGAAGGCCGCTGCTTCATGCGATCGAAGTAGGCGGAGAGTTTCGGCCAGCGTGCGAGGTCGAATTGGAAGCGGCGCGCCCAGGCGAGCATGACGAACGCATAACCGTCCGCCACGGTGAAGCGATCGCCCGCGAGAAACTGGTTAGCGCCGAGCTTGTCTTCCAGCAGGTCGAACCGGCCCGCGATCTTTTCGATCATCTTGGCTTTGAACTCCTCCGGCGGCTTGGCGAACAGCACGCTGAAGCTCTTGTGCAGCTCGGTGGCGACAAAGTTGAGCGTCTCAAGGAAACGCCAGCGCTCGATGCCGTCCTCCGGCATCAGCGCTTTCGCCGGAGCGAGCGACGCTATGTACTGCAGCAGCACGGCGTTTTCGGTGAGCAGTTCGCCGGAATCCAGTTCTAGAGCGGGCACCGCGCCCATCGGGTTGATGCTGCGATAGTCGCGCCCGTCTTCGGTTTTGGCGTCCTTGCCGAGTTGGACCCTAACGTAAGTCACAGGCAGCTCCGCCTCGCGCAGCGCGATGTGGGGGGCCATCGAGCACGTACCGGGCGCGATATAGAGCTTCATTTTTCTCTCCGGACTTTCCGCTGAATATCGGCGCGCTGATCGATGCGGCGAAAAGGGATTAGTGCAGCTTCAGCCGCGGCCGGATGACGTGGTTCACGTGGCCGACGAGAATGAGTGCGATTCCGCGTAGCCAGCCGTGGATAGCCACCAGATGCATCTGGTAAAGCGACATGTAGACGAAGCGCGCAAGTCGACCTTCGATCGCGAGCTTACCGCCGATGAGGCCGCCCATCAACGAGCCGACAGTCGAATAGCGGCTGAGCGACACCAGCGATCCGTAATCCTGATACCGGAACGCCTTTAGCTCGCGGTCTTGAACAATGCGGCACAGATTTTCGAATATGACGTCCGCCATCTGGTGCGCCGCCTGCGCGCGCGGTGGGATCGGCCGTTGCGCGCCTTCGGGCGTGTAGGCGGCGCAATCGCCCAGCGCGAAGATGCGATCGTCGCGGGTGGTCTGCAGGGTAGGGCCGACGACGAGCTGGTTCGCCGCGTTGGTTTCAAGCCCGCCGATGCCTTGCAGAAAGTCCGCGCCCTTGACGCCAGCCGCCCAGACGCGAAGGTCCGCTTCGATGGTGACGCCGTCTGAGAGCACAACGGCCTGCTTCGTAACCTCGGCCACGCGCGCGCCGTCGCGCACGCGCACGCCAAGTGCTTCCAGTTCTTCCTTCGCAGCCTCGGCCAGTTTCTCCGGCAGCGCCGGCAGGATGCGGGGGCCGGCCTCGAGGAGAGTGGTTTCGAGCCGGCTCTCGTCGAACACCTCAAGCCCGTAATGCTTTAGCGCCGCGGCCGCATTGTAGAGTTCCGCCGCCAACTCGACGCCGGTCGCGCCGCCGCCGACGATAGCGATGCGCACATGAGCATCGCTGCTGGGATCCGCTAGCATCTGGCGCGAGACCCGGAGGCAATGGTTGAGCAGCTTCATGCGGAAGCGGTCGGCCTGCTCACGACTGTCGAGGAAGATGCAGTTCCGGTCGGCGCCCGGCGTCTTGAAGGAGTTGGTGACCGATCCGATCGCGAGCACGAGGTAATCGTACCGGATCGCTTGCCGGCCGATGATCTCGCTGCCGTCTTCGTCGAGGATCGGCGCGATGACGACTTGGCGCTGGTCTCGGTCGATTCCCTCCATGCGGCCCATGAAGAAACGATAGCGCCAGCGATGGCCGTGCTCGCGATAGCCGACTTCGTCCAGGTTGGCATCGAGAGATCCCGCCGCCACTTCGTGCAGCAGCGGCTTCCAGACGTGGGTCGGGTGCGGCTCGATGAGGATGATGTCGAATTTTTCGCGCCCGAACCGCGCACCGAGCTTCTTCACCAGCTCAAGCCCGCCGGCGCCGCCGCCGACCACGACGATCTGGGTCTTCTTCGTCACGTCAGCCGTGTCAGCATCATTACGACATATATGGCGAGCAGGAGCGCGATGAACACGTCCGAGATCATCGCCACCGAGCGCGTCAGATTGCGCTCCTTGACGCTTGCATGCTTCCAGCCCGCCAGCGCGAAAAAGAGCCCGCCCGCAATCGCCGCCGGCATGGTCCAGCCCGGCACGATGGCGAGCAGGCCCAACAGCGCCAGCGCCAGGTTCGCGAAACCAAGTTCCTGCACAATCGGGTTCACCCGCTCATCCTCGATCTCGAAAATGTCACGCGCGGTAAAGCCTGGATTGAACGCTTGCCGGAAGCCGGCGATCCCCAGCCGCATGCCGACGCCCCAAAAGGTGAACCATTTGCCGATGAGCGCGACGATGTCAGCGCTCGAGTGCAGCCAGTAGTACTCCGCCGCGACGCACGCTCCCGGCAGGATCAGCATGAAGAGGGCGATGACGGCGAAATACATCGGCGCTTCATGCCACGCCGCAGCGCCTGCGTCAGCCCGCTTTCGGTTGCGGGGGAACCGGTTCTCCGAGCAGCGCGTCGAGCGCGATCGTGAGTGCGACGCCGTAGGCCGCCCGCGACGACCGTTTCGATGTAAGCGCCGTCAGCGCGCCCCGCGTATCGTGGAGCGCGCCGATTGGATCTCCGTTCGAGACGTTCACGGCGAACAGCTTGTGCGCCAGCAGCCGGCGATCCTTCCGCTTCAGTTGCGGGCTGATTAGCAGGACCGTTTTCTGGGCGTACCCCCGCGCAACGATTTGCTGCAGTTCCCACTGCACGCCCTCGCTGGCGTCCGCGCAGATCACGATGCAGGCCGCGGCGTCGCAAAGACCAGTGACCGTGGCTTGCCAGTCGCCGTCCCGCGCATAGATCCGGGCCGCGCCGAGCGGAGGCAGCTCTTCGTCGGGGCGGCCGATCGCGATCACCGGCCCGTAAGGAGAAGCCGTGTCGAGAACAATCTCATCGAGCGTACGCGGCTGACCGGGCCGCAATGACAATCGCGGCAAGACGCCGTGGCGCGCCGCCGGAATGCGCGCTTCGTCCGCACGGAACGCGCGCAGAAAGACGATCGGCGCGCGTGCGTCCCAGTCGCGCACATTCTGATACGCGCGCGTCGCGGCGCGTAGCCCTGCGCGGCCGAAAGCAAGTCCGACGAGTGCGAAGAAGCCCGAGAAGCCCAGCATCATCAACGGAGAGAACCAGACGTTGCCCAGCCGTGCGCTCAGAATTTGCTGGACGCATGCGGATAGCGGTGAGCCTGGCGGTCCGGCCGCGTCGGCGCGCTGCATGAAGGCGACGGTCGTCTCGCTCCCGTACTCGCCGCAAATCGCGCGCGCAGTTCCGATGTTCGTCTCCAGTTGCGCTGGAATCGAGAACAGCTGGAAGCCCTGCGCCCCAAAAGGCGTCGCGATCATGAAGGGCGCCGCTACGAAGAAGCTGGAAAACACGATCGAAAGCAGGAATAGGGCGGTGGGGCCGAGTTGCTTGCGGCCCAGCGATCCCAGATAGTTCGGCATGCCCAGCACGCGTCGTGCGTTTGCAAGCCAGCGCCGCGCGGGCGGCCGCCAACCGCGTCCTGCCATGAAGTCCGACTGGGGCGCCAGCGCGAGGCCGATGAACATCGCGGTCATCAATCCAAACACAACAAGCGTCAAAAGCCCCGCTTCGGTCATATCGACGATGAGCCCGTCGCGCACGCCGGGCGTTTCGGGATGCGCAGGCGCGAGCGCGAAGCGGCGTATGCGCCAGCCCCCGTAGGCGATCACCGCCACGCAGCACAACGCGCCGAACGCGGCGAGCGCGCGCCGGTGAATGCGGGTGATCCAGGACAGCGGTATCGAAATTGCGACGCCGGCGGCCATGACCAGGGCCAATAGCGCTAGCGGCCGGACGAGCGAGAGTGCGGATTGCCTCATCATGCCGATTACGCCCATCAGCGCGAAGAAGAAGACCATAATGATCATCATCAGCGTGATGGATGTGAAGACTGCGCCGAGCAGTCCGTTGATCAAAGCGAGGCGCTCGCGGACCCTGACCGCTGGCGACAAATCCCGCGTCGCGCCGGCGGTGGCGATCGGTGTGACATTGAGCGCCGCCACTTCGGTGACCCGGGACGGATTGATCGCAACATGCGACGCACCGGCGACGAGCCGTACCAGTGCGCCGCCGAGGAGACCACCAACCGTAGGCGCGATCAGGCTTAGAAGTGAGCTAAGCGTGAAGAGAAGGCCGTCGGGATCCGAAAGTCGCCCCGCAGGAGGGCGGCCGACATAGGCGCTTGGAATGACGAGCGCCATGCCCACAGCATACACAAGTCCGACCGTGAGCGCTGCTGACCAGTAGTCATTCACACCGCGGCGCCATGCATCTCGCCGCGCGGCTAGAAACCACAATGGTGCAAACACCACGGCTTGCAGAACGAACGCGGTCGTAAAGCCGGCGAAGATGACTGTCGTGTCGTTGTTGGCGCCGATGTGGAGCAGCGTCTGCACGACGAGCAGTAGCAGGCCGGAAAGGGCCATGGCGATCCGCACCGGGCCGCCGACGAACGGAGCTTCGGCTCCCGCCAACGTCCACAGCAACATCGATACGGGCGCGAACAGCGCGTTGATCGCCATAAACGCCAGCCACAGCCGCAGCCACGGCCGGCGCACCTGATCATTCTGTGCGGATACAGCGCCCAAACTCATTCCCCGGCGCGGAGCTTAGGGTGGCATGCGCGGCTTTGTCACCTGTGTCATACGCGCGTCACGTGTGGCGCACGGGGTTCGCGCTAGCTCCGATAATCCCCGTTGATCTCGACGTAGCGCTTGGTCAGGTCGCAGGTGTACATGCGCGCCCGTCCCGCGCCCGGGCCTACATTGACCGTGATCTCAAGTTCCGCGCTCTTCATGTAGGCGCTCATCGCGGCTTCGTCGTAATCGGGGGCGACGGCGCCGTGAATGGCGGCGACATTGTCGCCGAAGCGCACCGCGATCATGTCGCGCTGCACCGGCTGGTCGGCGCGGCCGATGGCCATGACGATGCGGCCCCAGTTTGCGTCCTCGCCGGCGATGGCGGTTTTCACGAGCGGGCTTTCGCAGATCGTGCGCGCTATCTTTTTGGCGCTTGCATCGCTCTGTGCGCCTTCGACGTTCACCGTCACCAGCTTGGTCGCGCCTTCGCCATCGCGGACGATCTGGATGGCCAGATCCGCCAACACACGCGATAGCGCGCCGCGGAATTCCGCGAGCCTCGGGTCCTTAGCGTCGGCGATCGGCGGCACTTTGGCTTGCCCCGTCGCGTAGAGCAGCACGCAGTCATTGGTGGAGCGGTCGCCGTCGACCGTTACCGAATTGAAGCTCGCCTCGGTCTCGGCGCGCAGCAGTGTCTTCAGCACCGGCGCCGAGAGCGCAGCATCGGTGAACACGAACGCCAGCATGGTGGCCATGTCCGGCGCGATCATGCCCGAGCCCTTGGCGATGCCGGCGATGTTGACGGTGACGCCGTCGATCTTGCAGGTCGCGCCCGCGCCCTTGGCGAAGGTGTCCGTCGTCATGATCGCAGCGGCCGCGTCTGGCCAACGCACCGGCGCCAGTTCCATTTTGAGCAGCGCGCCGGTGATCTTGCTGTCGTTCAGCACCACGCCGATGACGCCGGTGGAGGCCGCCAGCATTTCGCGCGGTTCCACGCCGATGGCCGCGCCGGCTTCGGTAATGGCGCGCTTGCACGCGGCATCGCCTGCAGCGCCTGTGAAGGAGTTGGCGCAGCCTGCATTCACCAAGAGCCCGCGCGCGCCCCCGCGTGCGGCCTGCAGCGCCTGCTTGCACCAGTCGGTAGGCGCGGAGCCCACGGCGTTGGTGGTGAACACGCCAGCCGCTTTCGTGCCAGGCGGACAGCGCACCAAGAGCAGGTCGGGCCGCTCGTGCTTGTAAAAGCCCGCCCGGCCGATCGCGGCCTCGACGCCTGCGATGTGCGGCAGGTCCGGGAACCGCGCCGGCGCCAGCGGCGAGACCGCGTCAACCTTCACGGCGTGCCGCTCGTCGTGGCGGTTGACGTGGTGGTTTGCTGCACCGGCGCGGGCGGCGGCGCTTGTTGCTGCTGCGGCCGCGGCGCTTGTTGCTGTGCGGGGCGTCCGGTCGGGAACGGGAAGGGCGGCGGGGTCTGGCCCGGAGGCGCAGTCGCGTCCGGGGTCGGGGCGGGCCGCTGTGTCGTCGTCGGTGTCGTCTCCTCGGCGTCGCCCGGCGCCGTCACTTCGCCGCTCGGTTCCATCGACGTGTCGGGTTCGCGCAAGCGCTCGATACGCGCGTCACGCTCAAGCCGTTCGTTGAGCTGACTGATCTCCTGGAAGCGCAGCCATTGAATGATACGCGGGCGCAGTTCCTCCAGGCTCTGCTGGCCATGCTCGCGGATGTCTTCGAGACGGATGAGGTGCCAGGTCTGTTCGAATTGGAAGGGGCCCACGACGGAGCCGACGCTGGCGTTCTCGGCCTGCTCACGGAACACGGGCCGCAAATCGCTGAGGAGGCCCCAGCCCAGATCGCCGCCATCGGCCGCGGTCGTTCTATCGGTGGAAAGTTCAAAAGCGAGCGCTTCAAACCTTTCGCCATTGTCGAGCCTTCTTTTCGCCGCGTCCGCCGCCTCACGTGTGGCGAATTGGATGTCGCGCAGGTGGACTTCACGGCCTTGGCTCAAACGCGGCGCATTTTCCCGATACAGCCGCTCGATGGTCGCCGGGTTCGTGGCGCGCTCGTCGATCTCCTCGTAGATGGCGTTGGCCAGCACCCGCTCACGCGCATTTTCCAGCTGACGCCGGATCGGCGCCTCACGGTCGAGGCCGCGCGCCTCGGCTTCCATGGCGAACAGGCGCACCTGGATAAGTTCTTCGAGCGCGAAATAGAAAGCGTCCGAATTGGCGTCGAGGTCTTCGCCTTCCTGCAGAATGCCGCGCGCCACGGCGTGCGAGCGCACATCCTCGATATAGATCGGCCGTCCGTTGACGGTCGCCGCCACCACGGGGTCGGCGATACCGGAGCCGTCGCCGCCATTGTCGCGGCCGAGGCCACAAGCGGCGAGGCCAAATCCGGCGACCAGACCGGTCACCGTGAAGGCGGCTGCGAAGAGGGTATTTCTGAGGCGCGCCATGCGTTCTGCTCTCTAGGGCTGAGGCGCGGGTCCACGCGTGCGTCCCAGGAGGTCGCATTGACACCGCCCAGGGCCGCTCTTAAGTCTCGCCAGCGCACGAGTCGAGAGTGTTTTCGCACGCGGACGCGCGCCGGTGGGCTAGAAAAAAGTCAACAAGCTCAACGTCGTCCACGTCCACTCTCAGCGCCGTGCCGTACGGGCGCCCAAGGTCTCAAGTCCGCCCCATGTTGAACCTCGCCAAGCAGATTTTCGGCTCCGTCAACGAGCGCAAGGTTAAGCAGCTCAAGGGGACGGTTCAGCGCATCAATGCGCTTGAGCCGAACTTCGAGGCGCTCTCCGACGACGCCCTGCGCAATAAGACGAGCGAGTACCGTCACAAACTGGCCCGCGGCGCCAAGATCGACGACATCCTGCCGGAGGCGTTCGCCACCGTCCGCGAAGCCGCCAAGCGCACGTTGGGGATGCGCCACTTCGACGTGCAGTTGCTGGGCGGGATGATCCTGCACCAGGGCAAGATTTCAGAAATGCGCACGGGCGAAGGCAAGACGCTCGTGGCCACCGCACCCGTCTATCTGAACGCGCTGGAGAGCCGCGGCGTCCACGTCATCACCGTGAACGACTACCTCGCCAAGCGCGACGCCGAGTGGATGGGCCAGGTCTACAAGTTCCTGGGCCTTTCGGTCGGCATCATCGTGCACGGGCTCTACGATAACGAGCGCCGCCAAGCCTACGCCGCCGACGTCACCTACGGCACCAACAACGAATTCGGCTTCGACTATCTGCGCGACAACATGAAGTACTCGCTGGGCGAGATGGTCCAGCGCGGCCACCGCTTCGCGATCGTCGACGAAGTCGACTCCATTCTCATCGACGAAGCCCGTACGCCGCTCATCATCTCCGGCCCGACCGAAGACCGTTCCGAATTCTATCGCTCGGTCGATGCGCTCATCCCGCTGCTGCGCGACGAGCACTTCGAGCATGACGAAAAGCAGCGCTCGATCACCTATACCGAAACCGGTTCGGAGCGGATCGAGGAAATGCTGGTCGAGCGCGGCCTGTTGCAAGGCTCGCTCTACGAGCCCTCGAACATCTCGATCGTGCACCACGCCAACCAGGCGCTGCGCGCGCACAAGCTTTTCCAGCGCGACAAGGACTACATCGTCAAGGACAACGAGATCGTCCTCATCGACGAGTTCACCGGCCGCATGATGCATGGCCGCCGTCTCTCGGAAGGCTTGCACCAAGCCATCGAAGCCAAGGAAGGCGTGCAGGTTCAACCCGAGAACCAGACGCTGGCCTCGATCACCTTCCAGAATTATTTCCGCCTCTACGACAAGCTTGCCGGCATGACCGGCACGGCGTCGACCGAAGCGCAGGAATTCGGCGATATCTACAAGCTCGACGTGGTCGAAATTCCGACCAACCGCCCGGTGACGCGCAAAGACGAAGACGACGAAGTCTATCGCACAGCGAAAGAAAAGTTCGCCGCCATCATCACCGATATCGAAGGCACCTACCGCAAGCAGCAACCGGTTCTGGTCGGCACAGTGTCGATCGAGAAGTCTGAATATCTCTCGAGCCTGCTGAAGCAGCGCGGCATCCCGCACCAAGTGCTGAACGCGCGCTACCACGAGCAGGAAGCCACGATCGTCTCGCAAGCGGGCGTGCCCGGCGCGGTCACCATCGCCACCAACATGGCCGGCCGCGGCACCGACATTCAGCTCGGCGGCAATCTCGACATGCGTCTCAAGGCGGCGCTGAAGGGCGACGAAACGCCGGATCAGATCGCTTCGCTGAAGCGCGATCTGCAGGCCGACATTGAGCAGAAGAAGCGCGCTGCGCTCGACGCAGGCGGGCTTTACGTGCTCGGCACCGAGCGCCACGAAAGCCGCCGTATCGACAACCAGTTGCGGGGCCGCACCGGGCGCCAAGGGGACCCGGGCAAGTCGAAATTCTATATCTGTCTTGAAGACGATCTGCTGCGCATCTTCGCCGCCGAGCGTCTCGACGCTATCATGCGTGGCCTCGGTATCCAGGAGGGCGAGGCCATCGTCCACCCGTGGATGAACAAGGCGCTCGAAACGTCGCAGCGCCGGGTCGAACAACGCAACTTCGAGATCCGCAAGAACCTCTTGAAGTACGACGACGTCATCAACGACCAGCGCAAGGCGATCTTCGAACAGCGCATCGAGTTCATGCGCGTCGCCGACGTCGCGCCGATCGTGAAGGACATGCGCCACGACGTGGCCGAGAAGCTGGTCTGGCGGCACATGCCGGAAAAGGCCTACCCCGAGCAGTGGGACATCAAGGAGCTCTCGGAAGAAGCCGGCGAGATTTTCGGCGTCGAACTGCCGTTCGCCGCCTGGGCCGCGGAAGAGGGCATCGCCCAGCACGAGATCATCGAGCGCACCGTGCGCTCGATCGACGAAGCCTATGCGCAGAAAGCCATGCAGCTCGGGCCGGAGCGCCTGCGCGCGGTCGAGAAGCAGGTCCTGCTCTCGGTCGTCGACATGCGCTGGCGCGAGCATTTGAGCTTGCTCGACCATCTGCGCTCGGTCATCCACTTGCGCGGCTACGCGCAGCGCGATCCGCTGAACGAATTCAAAACCGAAGCGTTCACTTTGTTCGAGCGCATGCTGCTGGACCTGCGCACCACTGTCACGCGCATGCTGATGCGCTTGCAGATCGGCCAAGCCGGCGAAGAGCCGCCGAAGCCGATGGTGCCGACCAAGACGTTCGAGATTCACCAGAACCCGATCACCGGCGAAAACGAAATGGCGCAGCCGGATACGGGCGCGCCGGCGCTGGCGCCTGCCGGTTTCGACCGCCACGATCCGCGCACCTGGGGCAAGGTCTCGCGCAACTCGCAGTGCCCGTGCGGCAGCGGCAAGAAATACAAATACTGCCACGGCCAGGAAGCCGCGAGCGCTTAGGTTTAGTTTCGGGCCGCCGGAGGCGGTGGTGCTGGCGGAGGCGTATTTTCCAGCCGCAGCGGCGCGTCATCCGGAAATCCTCTGCGCACGCGATAGATGATCGCGGCGTCGTCGGCGCGCGCTAGAATGTCGATTTCCGCGCCCATGAAGCTCAGACGCTTCGGAAACTCGATCCCCGCGTCGACGCTGACCGCGCCGGTGACTTCCGTGCCGATGTCCGTCAGCGCATCCCCTTCGCGCGCCTTCAACTGGAATGCGATGCCGCGCCCCCAAGTGACGTAGACGATTTCTAGCGTCATCGGCGCAATCGAATGTGTCGGTGTGACAACATAAGGCGCGGGCGACCGAAGCCGCTCATCCCGAACCGAGTAGACCAAGCCGCCGGCGATGCGCGTGAACGGATAGATCTGCCACGTGCCGTCGCCATTGCCGCCAGCGCCGACCGGCACCACCATATACCAAAGCCGGTCGAAGCTGCCGTCATTGTCGTCATCGCTGAGACAAGTTCGTCCGACACGCGCAGGCCGCTGCGGGCCGACGTCCGTTTGCGTCGTCTCAAGCGCGCAAAATGCGTGCAGCTCCGGTGTTGAGCTGAACGCCACGCGGAACAGCTCCGCGTCTGCCGGGAGCGACATGTCCGCTTGGACGCGGCCCAGAGGGAACGTCGCGCGGACCGGCCGTGTGAGCCGCGCCGCCTCCATGACCGCGACTTCTTGCGCAAAGATCGGCTGCCGCGGCATGACCGTGCGCTCGCTGTTGTCGATGGTCACCGGCAGCGGACGCACCAATGCGGCGGCCGTGTCGTGCTGCATCGGCGTCTGCGCCAATGCGTCGAATGCGACGAGCGCCGTGAGCCCCGCGAGAGCACAAAGTATGAGACGCATCCGACAACCTGCAGTTTGCCTCGGTCGGAGCTAGCACATCGGGCTAACGCAACAAAGAGCGCGCCGTCGGCTGCAGGCGTAAAGTTTCCGTCGGTGCGCGCGTGCGTCGCGCGATGGTTTCCGCCACCCGCCGCCATGCAGACCAAGCTTCGAGTGCGCGCAGATGCGCCGCATGCGCTTCTGCGGACTCAAACCGCGCCAAGCTCACGAACAGCGTCTCGTTTTCCCGCACCGGCAATTGTGGAAACGTGTTGGCGCTGTGCTCGGTCGTCAAGCTGGCGACCAGCGCGGCGCCGGTCTCAGCGAGATAGGGCGCCACGTCGCGCGTGAAGAACGAGGCGAAGGCCTCTTCGTCGCGGAGTGCGAGGAAGTAAGTGGTCGCAACGAACGTGCTCTCCGGCGGGGCGGCGCCGATCGGAGGTCGTGCGCTCGCATCACGGGTCAGCGATCCGGAATGCGGCCGCAGCAGCAGCACGTTGTCGGAGTCGACCATCGTCGCATTCGCCGTGTTGCGATGCGCCTGCCATACCGGCCCGAAATAGAACGCCTCCAGCGCCGCGCGGCGGGTTTCCATGGTTTCGAACCCGCGCAGCCACACGAAGCGCTCGGGATCGTCGGCGTTGCGAAACGTGCCGAGCACATAGGCGCCAAGCGTGTCCTGGCTTTCCACGAATTCGCGCTCGAACAGATCGATCAGCACGTCGCGCTGGCCGGAGCGGAGCGTGTAATTGCGCAGTTCGAAAACATGAAGCGGCGGCATCGGTGGACCTCCCGGAGCGCACGCCGCAAAGGTGGAAGCGATGAGAGCGCGGCGCGTCAGCATGGCGCGCGGTTTAGCGCGCCAACCTGTCAGCCGCCGTCAGGTATTTGGGCGCTCTCTCGGCGGCCCTCTGCCGCCGCGCCGATCAGATGCCGAAGATCGTATTGTGCGTCGGAGTCTCGACGACGCCATCGCCTTGCTCGTGACGGAGCCAACTCAGGGTCAGAAGCGAGAGCAAGTGATGCGGCTGGACGTCATCCGGAGCGGGCGGGGGAACATAGGGACCGAAGATGGCGCCCATCTCGATCTCGGCCACGTGCGCAACCAGACGCTGATCGCTGAAATCTTCGATCGGCGAGTGGCGGGTGAACAGGAACGCGTCGTCCTGCAGCGACCAAAAATACGGGCTGAGACTGAGCGAACGCAGGTCCATGGGCTTTCCCTCCGCTCCTCAAGTTAAGCCGGAGGCGAAGGCAAGTCCACACCTCGCCAGAGGCGCACCGAGTTCAGATAAAGAAAACCGGCGCGAAGCCCCCGCCTGGAGTGCGGAAATTGGTGGTCTGCCCCTGATATAGGCGCGCTGCCGAGATCAGGATTTTTCCGTCGTAGGTATAAAGACGGACATCGACTTTGCGCTGCACGCGCTCCCCGTCGAGCTTGATCGTTCGTTCGCTCGGCAGTGCAATAAGCTGCGCGATGTAGTCGCCGGCCAGAATGTTGCTCCATGCGCTCCTGGTTAGCTTGTCGCCGCGATAGACGGCCTTGCCGCCATGACCCGCGGCCGGCTTGAAGAAGTATCGCTTGCGCTCCCTCCATAATTGCTCGGCTTCTGCACTCTTCACCCGCACTGTCGCGGGAACTCCAGACAGCGCCGATGCATGGCTTGACGACAGACCCCATTCACGGAGCCGAACCGGATCGGACAGCAACACCAAGTTTCGCTTGTCGGCGAGAAGCGCGTGGTTGCGCGGGTTCGGTGTGACGACGACGGCCCCGCTTTCATAGGCGGTTCGGATTGCGCTGTGCTCCGGCAGATCGAGCGCGAAATCGACGAGGCGATTATAAGTTAGGTCGACCGGCCGTCCGTCATGCTGGAGCAGCTCGCACTGGAAACGCAATTCGCTCGGATCGGCGATGACGGCTTCAATGCCGTTGCGCTCCAACAGTCTCTTCGCCAGAAGGAATTCTGGGTAGAGATATTGTTCCCGAGGACGCTCGTCCACGATCGCGATGCGCCGCAGCTGGTCGCCGCGCCCCTGCTTGCGCCATTCGTCGTGGATCATCGCCAGCACCGCCGCATCGAAGCCATCGAGTGACGAGAGCGCGAGCGCCTGCTCGACCTCGGCGCAGCAGGCCACCTGGGCGCGCGCCAGAAACGCGTTCAGGAATGCCCCGCCCGCATTGGTGTTGACTTCGATGAGTCTTGGGCCGTCCGGCGTGAGATGGAAGTCGTAGCCCATGAACGCGCCGGTCGGACCGTGATTGGCGCGCGCAATGGCCGGCGCCCACGCTAAGACGGCGTTCTCGTACGCAGGCAGGTGCGCGGCAGCCTCGACGGCCGAGACGATCGCCTGCATGGCTTCGAGATCTGCTTTGGGGAGAAAGACCGGCGCATGTGAGAAGAGGTGAGGGTGCGTTTGGGCGAGCGCGGCGAAAAAGCCGGCATCCCCCAGCTCGTTCTGAAGCGCGCCGGCGAGAGCTTGTTGATCAAGCGTGACGCAGAAGCACTCTCGATTGAGCTGATCGGCCGCGTCGCGCGCTTCCTGGTTGGGCATGCGGTCACCTGTCCGCGCTCATGGGGGCGGCGCGCATTGAGCCAAGTCAAGCCGGTTTGCGAGGCGGGGCGCTCAGCGCGGCCCGGCCAGCGCCGTCATCAGCACGCGATAATGTGTAAGGCCGTTGTAGAAACTCGCCACCGGTACGCGCTCGTTCAGCCCGTGGCTGAAATCGTCGCTGTCCTTCATGAAGATGTCCGAGACACCGTAGGTCGGGATGCCGGCGGCGCGATAGAAGACGCCGTCGGTAGCGCCCGCCGACATGGCCGGCGCGATCGGCACGCCCGGATAGCTTGCGTGCACCGCCTGCGTCGCCGCCGCCAGCACGTCCTCGCGCAATGGCGAGGCTTCGCTTGAATAATACTCGTCGAGCGGCGCCACCTGCACCTTGTCGCCTGCGAGCCGCTGCAGCTGCGCTTGCACGTCCGCGATCGTCACACCGGGAAAGATGCGGCAGTTCACGGTGGCGACCGCCGTCTGCGGAAGCGCATTGTCGGCGTGGCCCGCCTGCAGCAGAGTCGGGATGCAGGTGGTGCGGATCTGGCCGACGCTGAACGGGCTGGCCGAGAGCGTGGCGATGGCGCGACGGTCGCGCGGGTTCTCCGCAAAGCGCGTCATCGCCGCGCCGAGCGGTCCGCCGGCGCGTGGACCCAGCGCGCGCATGGAGGCGATAGTGGTGTCGTTCCACATCACCGGGAACTGGTAGCCGCGCACGCGGGTGAGCGCGTCGGTCAAATCATAGATCGCGTTGTCGGCGCGCGGCTGCGAGGAGTGTCCTCCCGGATTGTGCGCCGTGAGCGTAAAGCTCGCGAACGTCTTCTCGGATGTTTGCAGTGCATAAAACGTCGGTTGTCCGGTCGTTTCGTCGAGCGCGCCTTGGCCGGCATCGGCGTTGATCGCGAACTCTACGTCGATCAGGTCGCGATGCTCGGCAATGAGCATGCGTGTCGTTTCGCCGGATGTTTCCTCATCGCCGCTGAACGCCAGGATGATGTCGCGCGTCGGGCGGAAGCCTTCACGCTTCAGTTGAAGAAACGTTGCGGTCAGCAGCGTGACGCCGCCTTTGTCATCGGCCGTGCCGCGACCGTAGAAATAGCCGTTCTCTTCGATCAGCCGATAGGGATCGCGCTCCCATTCGCTGCGGTGGGCGGGCACGACATCCATGTGCGCGATGAACAGGAGCGGCCGCCCGCCGGAGCCGTCGCCGCGATAGCGCACAACCAGCGCCGCGGTCTGCCCGTGCGGCACGACGTGGATGTCGGCGGCGGGAAAGCCCGCATCACGAAAGAGTCCGGCGAGATACGCCGCCATCTGCGGCACTTGATGGCCTTCGACGGAGGTGTCCATCGCGATCACGTGCTCGTAGATCGCGCGCGCCTGCTGGCGTTCGGCTTCGGACGGCTGCGCGGCCGCTTGCCCGCAAAGAAGTGCGCCAGCGAGAAGCGCGCCGCAGAAACGTCGGATCATTGAAGGTCCCCAAAAAAGGCGGGGCGCATGCTGGCGGCGGGGGCCGGGCTTGGCAAGGCTGGTTCGGCGGTCGGCGCGCCGTTCGTTAGCAAAACCCTAACCCACAACCGGCAGGGTTCGGCCTCATGTCCATCGCCCACGCAGATGCCGCATTTGCGCGCCCGCAGGCGCCGGCGTTGGCCGGACGCTGGGAGATGGCTGCGGCCGCGCTTTGTCTGGCGCAATTCTCCGAGCCGCTCTTTGCTGCAATCGCACAAAGCCAGGGGCTGACTGAACCCCCGGGCTACGCACGCATCTTCTTTCTGCCGGTCTATGCGTTTCTCGCCTGGGTGATCTGGCGCGAGCCGCGCGCGGCGCTGCGCGCCGTGACGGCGACGCCGCTGCTCACCGGCTTGCTGGCGCTGGCTTTCATGTCGACGCTCTGGTCCATCGACAGCGGAGCGACGCTGCGCCGTTCGGTGTGGCTCGCGCTCACCATGGCGTTCGGTTTCTACCTCGCTTGGCGCTACAGCTGGCGTGAACTGATTGAAGTGGTCGCGGGCGCCTTCGCCGTTCTGATCGCCGGCTCATTCGCGACCGCTATTGTGGCGCCCGCCGTAGGCATCATGACGCAAGAACACGTTGGCGCCTGGTCAGGCCTCTGGACCCACAAGAATACGCTCGGCGGCATCATGGCGCTCGGCGTCGCCGTCGGCGCGGGGGCCGCCATCATGGCGCCGGAGCGGCGCAAGCTCTGGATCGGCGTCGCGCTCGGCGCATTGCTGCTGGTGCTGCTCTCTACCTCGAAGACCGCGCTCATTGCGTCGCTGCTTGGGCTCGGCGCCATCGCCGCCGGCGCACTGATACGGCGAGGGCCGTTGCAGACTATCCTCGTCGTCACCTCAATCGCCGCAGCGATCGTCGTCATCGCCAGCGTCACGCTGCTTGCGCCCGATCTGCTCGTCGCCGCGCTCGGCCGCGACCTCACACTGACCGGCCGCACCGATATCTGGGCCGCTGCCGCGCCGGCTGTCGCCGCCCAACCCTGGCTGGGCTACGGCTATTACGCGTTTTGGCTTCCCGACAACGGCCCGGCTTATTGGGTGCGCGAGCAGGTGCAGTGGCAAGTCGCCTCCGCACACTCCGGCTGGCTCGAACTGGCGCTTGGCTTGGGCCGGGCCGGCGTCGTCCTGTTTGCGCTTCAACTCTTCGCTACGCTGCGGCGCGGTACGGGCGCCGTGATGCGCAGCGACGCGGGGCTCTGGGCGCCGGCATTCCTCGCCGCATTCGCACTCTACACGCTCTCCGAAAGCCACGTGCTGCAGGCGAACAATCTCTTCTGGACAATCTACGTAGCGGTCGCCGCGCGACTCGCGCTGGACTCGAAACACACATGACCGCGATTCTCATTCTTGGCGTTGACCCAGGCCTCAATCGTTGCGGCTGGGGGCTGGTCGCGAGCGAAGGCTCGCGCCTCAGCCACGTGGCGCACGGCGTCATCACGCCCAGCGCCAGCCAACAACTCGCCAGCCGTCTGCACGATGTGTTCGAAGGTCTGATCGGCGTCATCGAAAAATACGAGCCGCATGAAGCGGCCGTCGAGGAAACGTTCGTGAATTCCAACGCCCGCGCCGCGCTAGTGCTGGGTCAAGCCCGCGGTGTTGCGCTCGCCGCTGCCGCACGGCGCGGCCTCCGTGTCGCCGAATACGCACCGGCGACCATCAAGAAAAGCATCGTCGGCTCCGGCGCCGCCGACAAGACCCAAATCGCCTTCATGGTGAAGCGGTTGCTGCCCACAGCAGGCGAAATGACGGCGGACTCCGCCGACGCACTGGGGGTCGCGCTCTGCCACGCCGCGCACGGCGGCTTTCAAAGAAAAGTCGGCGGCTAACCGGAACTTTTCCCGTCATCGCTGCATTTGCCCTTGGGCGGGAGTACGTCATGCTCCCGTAGTAGGCGATGGCGGACGAACCTCTCTCCAAGTCCGATGCGGAGCGGCTCCGCCTGAGCGAAGCGCGTTTGCGCGGCGTGCTCAATTCGATTTCCGATGGCTTCTACGCCGTCAATCGCGCGTGGCGCATCACCGAATTCAATCCGGCGGCCGAGGCGTACTTCAACATGGAGCGCGCCAAGGTGGTCGGCCAAGACCTCTGGTCGTTCATCCCGAACGCCAGCGATCAGTTCCAAGCCATGCTGCGCGCGGCGATGGATGGCGCCCCGATGGCCGTCCTGGAAGCGCCATCCTTGCTGCGGCCCGGCCGTTACGTCGAACTGCGCATCGCGCCCACCGAAGAGGGCCTCTGCGTCGCGCTCACCGACATCACCGAGCGCCGGCAAACGCGCGCGCAACTCGAAGCGGCCGTCGCCGAACGCACCGCCGAGTTGCAGGCCAGCCAGGACCGCTTGCGCACGATTATCGAAACGTCGCACCTGTTTCTCGGCCTCGTCGCACCCGACGGGACGATCCTCGACGCGAACACAGCGTCAATTGAGGCGATCAACGCGAAACGCGGCGATTTCGCCGGGGTCAAGTTCTGGGAGACCACCTGGTTTATCGGCACGCCCGGCATGGTCGAGATGGCGCAGGAGGCGGTTGCACGTGTCGCCAAGGGCGAGACGTTCGCGCAGCACATCGTGCTCGAACTGCCGACCGGCGTGCGCTCTTTCGATTTTTCCATGCGCCCGGTCCTCGATGAGAATGGCGTTGTCGTCGCCATGGTGCCGGAGGCCGCCGAAACCACTGCGCGGCTGCAGGCTGAAGAAGAATTGCGCCAAGCGCAGAAGCTCGAAGCCGTCGGCCAACTCACCGGCGGCGTTGCGCACGACTTCAACAATCTGCTCATGGTGATCTCGGGCGGCCTCAATATGATGCGCCGTTCCGATGAACCGGCGCGGCGCGAAATGCTGATGGCGCGGATGCAAGAGGCCGTCGACCGCGGCGCCAATCTCACGCGCCAACTCTTGGCGTTCTCTCGCCGTCACGCGCTCAATCCCGAACCGATCGCACTCGACAGCTATCTCGCCGGTCTCAACGATCTGCTTGGCCGCAGCCTCGGCGGCGGCGTGCGCGTCATCATCGATGTCGCACCCGGCGTGTCGCCGGTGATGGCGGACGCGAACGCGCTGCAGTTGGCGATCCTCAACCTGGCGGTCAACGCGCGCGACGCCATGTCCGGCAGCGGCACGGTCACCATCCGTGCGCGCGATGGCGCGCCCGACAATTCGGGCGCGTCGCTGGTTAGCATCTCGGTCTCCGACACCGGCGTCGGCATGGCTGCAGACGTGCTTGAGCGCATCTTTGAACCGTTTTTCACCACCAAGGACATCGGCAAAGGGTCCGGCCTGGGCCTCGCCCAGGTGCACGGCTTCGCCGAACAATCGGGCGGCCGCATTGAAGTGGACACAGCGCCGGGAAAAGGCACGTGCATGACGCTTGTGCTGCCGCGCGCCGGCGCGGTGCGCGCGGCGGAGGAAATGCCTGCGGCGCCGGTCGCCCCGCAGGCGGCGCAGCGTGGCGCGGTGTTGCTGGTCGAAGATGACGACGAGGTGGCCGCGATGACCGGCGAGATGCTTGAGCATCTGGGCTGGCGCGTCACCCGCGTGGCGAGCGCGGAGGCGGCTCTCAGCGCCGTCGCCAGCGGGCCGCCCGTCGACCTTGTGTTCTCGGACGTCATGATGCCGGGCGGCAAGAACGGCATCGAGCTTGCCCGCGCTTTGCAGCGCCGTCCGCACGCGCCGCGCATCGTGCTCACCAGCGGCTACGCCGAGTCGGTGCGCCGCGAAGCTGAGGTCGTCGGCGTTCCGCTGCTGGCTAAACCTTTTGACATCGACGCGCTTGAGGGCGTGCTCGGCTAGCGCTGCAGGCCATGCGACGAACGCACTGCACGTCGCCTTGCCGGGCGGCGTGACCGCTCTAGTTCGCGCTCCAACAGAGGAGGAGCGAACGATGGCGTATGTCGATGGTTTTGTGGTTCCGGTTCCGAAGAATAACCTCGATGCCTACAAGGCGATGGCGCAGAAGGCGGGCGAAGTCTGGAAGGAATACGGTGCGCTCGAGTACCACGAGTTCATCGCCGACGACGTGAAGCCGGGCAAGTACACGTCGTTTCCCCAGAGCGTCGACTTGAAGGACGACGAGACCGTCGTCTTCTCCTGGATCGTCTATCCCGACCGCGCCACGCGTGATCGCGTGAACGAGAAGGTCATGAATGATCCGCGCATGAAGGACGGCATGAGTCCGGAGAAAATGCCGTTCGACGGTAAGCGCATGATTTTCGGCGGCTTCACGCCGCTTCTGGAGATGTAGGGGCGATTTCCCCCTCCCCTTGGGGGGGAGGGGGTGGGGTTGGATGAACCTCGCGGTTAGAAGGTTCGCCGCTAGTGCGCCAGCAGGATCGGCACGTTGGAGTCGCGCACCACTGTCGGAGTGACGCCGTTGAAGATGTCTTCGGCGAACTGCGCGCCTTCATAAGCGCCCATCACCAGCATGTCGGCGCTGAAGCCTTCGATCTCCGAGATGATCATCCGCTCGGGGCCTTCCCAGCTTTCGCGGGTTATGGTCTGTTCGACCTTCACGCCGTGGCGCATCAGATACGTCGCCAGCCGCTCCAGGCTGCGCTCGCCTTCGCCCTCGCGCTCGCCGCGCGGATTGGCGACGCAGACCCGCACCTTGTCGGCCTTGGTGAGGAACGGCAGCGCGCCTTCGACCGCGCGCGCCGATTGCGGCGTCGCTTTCCATGATATCAGAATGCGCTTGCCGAAATCGTGGCGTTGCTCCCAGCGCGGCAGCATCAGGCACGGACGTCCGCCCAGCAGCACCGCGCCGCGATAAATGTCGGTGTCGAGTTCGGAATTGTCGAACGTCACCGGCTGGCCGAGGACGACGAGATCGGCGGTGCGCGCGGCGCGTCCGGCGGCGTTGCGCGTCGCGTTGGCCGGCGCTTCGCAGGAATAGATCGAGAGCTTCGGTCCCGGCGCGTACTTCGCCTGCAGGGCCCGCACCACGCTGGCGCTCGCATCGCGCGCGGCCGCTTCAGCCTGCGTGTACGCGGCGCTCGCCGCTTCCGGCAGCACGCTCATCGGCACCTGCATCGGCGTCAGCACCAGCGCTTCCAGGTGGCCCTCATGCGCGGCGGCGATCTCTTGGGCCATGCCGAGGCGCGTGAAACCGTCTTCGGAGGCGTCCGCGAACACCAGGAAATCACGCCAGCTCATTTCAACTCTCCTTCGTCCGCGAGAAATGCCGTTGCGAGGCGATAGCACATTGGTTTTGGGAACAAAACCATAAGCTTATCAGGTGGATGCGCTGTCATCTTAGACGCTTCATTCCGCACGCGCGCGAATCCGGCCAGAGAATTGCGCATGATCGGATCATTGAAGGGGACGGTTGCGGCCGTCGGCGAAGAAACCGCCCTGATCGAGGTCGGCGGCGTCGGTTACGTCGTGCTGGCGGGCGGGCGCACGCTTTCGCGCCTTAGCATCGGCGCCGAGGCCAAACTCTTCATCGAAACGCACGTGCGCGAGGACGCCATCCGCCTCTTCGGCTTCGAAGGCGAAGAGGAGCGTGCCTGGTTTGCGCATCTGCAGACCATTCCCGGTGTCGGCGCGAAAGTCGCGCTGGGCATCCTCGATGCGATGCCGCCGGCGGTGCTGGTCGACGCCGTCGCCACGCAAGACAAAGCCGCGTTCGCGCGCGCCAACGGCGTTGGCCCCAAGCTCGCTGCGCGTCTCGCCACGGAACTGGCCGCGAAGCAGGGGCCGAAGAGTTTCCTCTCCATGGGCGCGATGCAGATCGCGCGTGCGCCGGCCGCCAACGGTTCGACCGGCTCGCGCGCGGAGGCGGTGTCGGCGCTGGTCAATCTGGGCATCGACCAATCGACCGCAGCGCGCGCGGTTTCGCTGGCCGCCAAGACGCTGGAAAACGACGCCGCCGCGCCTGAACTCATCCGCGCCGCGCTGAAAGAAGTCAGCCGCTAGGTCTTTGTGTCCTTCGTGCTTTCTTGGTGTCTTCGTGGTTTCTTTCACCACAAAGGACTTTCACAGACACGAAGGCGCGTTCAGCCGCAGGCCTGCGCGTGATCCGGCGGCGCGTCCATCATCTGGCGCATCTCGCAGACGCCTTCCCAGCCGTCGCCGTAGCGCGCGTGCAGATCCATAAATTGGCGCATGCTTTCGATGGCAGCCTCGCGCGTCGGATGTTCGAAGATGGCGTAGCCGCCCAGCACTTCCTTCGATTCCGCGAACGGCCCGTCGGTCGTCGTGAGCTTGCCGCCCTTCACGCGGGTGCGCACGGCCTGCGTGATCGGCATCAGCCCGCCGCCGCCGAGCATCGCCCCGGTCTCGTTCTGAACACGCGCCAGCTTGTCGATTTCCTCCATCAGCCGCCGCGGCGGCGGGGCGGCCATGGTCTCAGGGGACGCGTAGATCAGGTACATGTAGCGCATGAGCAAACTCCGGTCCGGCGCGGAATAGCGCGCCTCAGCCCGAGGACGAAGGCGCTCCCGGTAAGCCGACATTTCCGTTCGTCGCAAAACCAAAACGGCTGCGCCTGAACGAATTGAGAACCCCGAATCGGATAGAACCAGCCCATGGCCGAGCCCGCAGAACGCCTCACCAGCCCCAACCGCATGCCCGGAGAAGGGGCGGACCGCGCCCTGCGGCCGCAAGGCTTCGACGAGTTCGTCGGCCAGCCCGGCGCCAAGGCCAATCTCAAAGTCTTCGTCGACGCCGCCCGCGCGCGGGGCGAAGCCATGGACCACGTGCTGCTGTTCGGCCCGCCTGGCTTGGGCAAGACGACGCTCGCGCAGATCATCGCGCGCGAGCTCGGCGTCGGCTTCCGCGCCACCAGCGGCCCGGTGATCGCCCGCGCCGGCGATCTCGCAGCACTTCTGACCAATCTCGAACCGCGCGACGTGCTCTTCATCGACGAGATTCATCGCCTCGCGCCGGCGGTGGAAGAAATCCTCTATCCCGCGATGGAGGATTATCACCTCGATATCATCATCGGCGAAGGCCCATCGGCGCGCAGCGTGCGCATCGATCTTTCGCCCTTCACGCTCGTCGGCGCCACCACGCGCGCTGGGCTCCTCGGCACGCCGCTGCGCGACCGCTTCGGCATTCCGGTGCGGCTTGAGTTTTATGGGCCCGAGGAATTGCTTGGCATCGTCACCCGCGCCGCCGCGAAGCTCGGTGCGCCGATCACGCCCGAAGGCGCCATCGAGATCGCCAAGCGCGCGCGCGGCACGCCGCGCGTCGCCGTGCGCTTGCTGCGCCGCGTGCGCGATTTCGCCGACGCGGGCGAGACCGCCATCGACGCCAAGCTAGCCGACAAAGCGCTAAAGCGCCTAGACATCGACAGCGACGGCCTCGATCTCCTCGACCGCCGCTATCTCTCGGCGCTGATCGACATGTATTCCGGCGGCCCCGTCGGCGTCGACACGCTGGCGGCCGCGCTCTCCGAAGCGCGCGACGCGATCGAAGACGTGATCGAGCCGTATTTGATGCAGCAGGGTTTTGTCATGCGCACGCCGCGCGGGCGGATGGCCGCGCCGAAGGCGTACGAGCGGCTCGGGAAGAAGGCGCCAAGCACGCCGCCGCAGACGGGGGCGTTGTTCGGGGAGGAGTAGGTGCGCACAGGTGATCAACAATGACGGTCACAGGTCAAAGCTCAGTCTTCATTGTCGGCGCCGGCTGCTCAGCGCCGTTCCGTTTGCCCCTCGGTGGACAATTGCTTGAGCAGGTTGGCGCGCAGATAGAGTCGGAGCTGCAGTCCATCGAAGAGGACAAACGTCGCGGCTACACGGACGACGGCTGGAAGACGTTTTGGCGAAGGCCCATGATTTGTGTGTTGGATCGCGAAAAACAGTGGCGGCCGGATCGCCTTCACGACCTAAAGCGGCTCCTCGTAGATCAGACCTCTGAGACGATCGACGACTTCATCGTCGAGAACCTTGGGTTCGCCAACCTAACAAAACTCGCAGTCGCTACCGTCCTTTTCAAACGATGCCATTCGGGCGGCCTTCACGGCGAGGGCTGCTTGGTGGCAAACTTCGCCACGCGTCTGTTTGGGGCTCCACCGCTTCGGAACTGGATTCACTTGTTTATCAACGTGGTCAGGCAGGGCATCCGGTTGGGTGAGGTTAGCCCGACGAACAAGTTGCAAGTGATTACGTTCAACTACGACACAATTTTGGAGCAGGTGCTGGACAGTCAGTTTTCGAACACCGAGTCGAACTACGGCGACTGGCGTAAATACATTGAGGTTACGCACGTACACGGGCAATTTCCTCCACTCGGCGTGCCCGGAAGCAATGTCGCAAGTCCTGCCGCCCAAATTGCCAGTTGGGCCGAGGGGATTCATGTCGTTCATGAAGGGCAAGTGCCCGAGCATATTAAGGCGGCGCGGGATAAGGCGCGGCAACTTGTAGGTTCCGCAAAGGAGATTTACGCGGCTGGCTTCGCGTTCGGTGCGAGCAATTGCAAACTCTTGGGGCTTCGTGACTCGTTCAAATCGGACGGTGTTCGAACGTTTTCCTACTGCAACTGGAATGGCGACATCGGGATCAAGAAATCAGTGGAACAGGTCGCGCGGTGGGAAGACCCAGACACTGTCATCGACGAAGGTGCGGGCACGGCTGATAAGCACATGGAAGTCGAGGCTTGGATACGCGCGGGATATCTCGGCGAGATGCCAGCCTGAATAAATCTATCCCACACCCCCCCCGTCACCGCCCGTATCATGCCTGCATCGCTCCGCCGGAGGGCACGGCCGCTGTTCAGTCGTGGCGAGGGCGAGGTGGTGTAGCGTGAGGCGGTACAGACGATCGCATCGCTGAAGCCCGCGGGTTTGAACCGCGGGGAGACACCTGGGACTTGCGCCGAACAGCGCAGGCCAGCACGCCGCAGCGCAACCGCCTCCGGGAGTGAAAAACCTCCCGCGACGGAGCTGGCGAAGCAAACACCACGGGACGCGGGCTTTTCGCGTCGATACGCGCCGACCAACGGCGCACTTCTTTGGCGCGCCGATCCCGCGTCCCGCCCTCCGAGGAGGGTCACGAAAAATTCCGGCGAAAGCCCAAAAGGACAACGCATGCCTCAGGCCACGAGCGGAACTATCGGCCCGCGCCCATTGCGCTTTGGTTCCCGCGCACCCACCTACAACGTGTCGCTGCGCTGTCGCGTGATCGGCTGCTTCCATGCGCCGACCTGATGCGAGGGCCTGAGCTCATCGAAGCTCGGAGCCCGCAGATGAATTATTCAATCCGCTACAAGGATGCCATGGGCATCACTATTCGAACGGAATTCCTCCCGTTCGGAGACGACGAACAGGCGTGTGGATATGCGCGCGATCATGCGGGCAAGACCGCCATGGTCGAAGTGTGGAAGGCTGACGCGCTTGTCGTCCGTCTTGATCGCCGGACCGTCGTATGACCCGGCCAGATTCAGTTTTCGTCGTGAGCTTCATCCGAATGATTTGGCGCGTCACGTTGGACGGCGTCTTCTTCGGCGATTACCGCTCGAAGCAAAATGCCCTGAAAGGCGTTGAAGACGCGCGCGAGGCGCTGGAGACCAAAGGACGCGGTTCGAAAGTGGTGATGGGCGTCATCGAAATGGCCTGAGGACGCGGGCGAGCGCGTCACGTCTTCGGCGCTTCGCTCACCAATTCCGGCGCGTCCTCGTTCGCCACCACAGCGTCGATCGCCGGCGCGCCGACGCCGGTGTCGGGCGCATCCTCGACTTCGCGCGCGGGCGCGTGCGGGTGCATCCGCGCTTTGCGCCAGCCGCCCCAGCGATAGTACGCGTACGCAAGCGACGCGGAGACCGCCATCGACGCCGGGAAGCTCCACCAGATCGCGTCCTGCCCCCACGACGGCTCAAGCAATTTCGCAAAGCCAATGCGCACACCGAGCAGCGAGATGAGGAGAATGATGAGCGGCGGCGTCACCGCGCCGGTCGAGCGCACCACGCCGAACAGCACGAAGGTGACGCCGAACAGGATGAAGCTCCAGAGCGCGATATTGTTGACGTGCTCGGCGATGGCGATCGATGCCGCCTGTCCGGGCAAAAAGAGATCAACCACGAAAGGATCGAGCAGATAGAGCAGCACCACCAAGCCGCCGGTCAGCGCCACGTTGATCATCACGCCCGCATGCGCGCTGCGCTCGACGCGGTCCCACTTGCCGGCACCCACGTTATGCGCCGCCATCGACGACACTGCCGCCCCAATCGCCATCGCCGGCATCTGCACGTAGGTCCACACTTGCACCGCGACCGCGTACGCCGCAGCCGTCTGCGCGCCATACGCATTGATCATCGACATCATCACGATCGCCGACGACGAGATGACCAGCATCTGCCCGCCCATCGGCAGGCCCTTGAACACGATCGTGCGCAGGATGGGGCTGTCCGGCTTCAGATAATGAAGCTCGCCGCCAGTGAGACGCAGCTCCGCCTTGCGCCAGTAAAGATACGCAAGCATCGAGAAGAGGCCGATGGCCTGCGAGAGCAGCATCGACGTCGCCGAGCCAGCGATGCCAAGCTCAGGGAAGGGCCCCCAGCCGGTGATCAGCAATGGATTGAAGACGACGTCCAGCAGCGACGCCAGCGCCATGAATCGAAACGGCGTGCGCGCATCGCCGACGCCGCGCTGAATCATGGTGAGATACGCAAACGAACACATGAACGGCACGGCGAGGAAGACGACGCGCAGGTAATCCTCCGCCAGCGCCCGCGCTTCCGGCGGCGTGTCCATCCAGTGCAGCACTTGGTCAGTGATGGAGACGCCTATGATCGCCATCGCCAGCGACGTCAGCACGAAGAACGTGGCGCCGGTGCCGACAACGCGCTTGGCGCGTGGCAGATCCTTCGCGCCGATCGCCTGGCCGACCAGAACAGTGCTCGCCATCCCGGTGCCGAACATGACGCCCAGCGTGATCAGCAGGATGAGCGTCGCGTTCGCCGTCGCCGTCAGCGCGTTTTCGCCGAGCAAGCGCCCAACCCAGATCGCGTTGATCGACGCGTTCAAGGATTGCAGCACGCTCGAGCCGAGCACCGGCAGCGAGAACATGAGCAGCGTCTTCGAGATCGGCCCCTGCGTGAGGTCCATCACTTTGTGTTTGCGCGGGGCGGGTTCCGGCATGGGCGCTCTCCTGCAAAGCCTAGCGCGCACCGGCGCCGGAGGGCGCCCGTGTTCGCATCAAGGGGCGCGCCTTGTATCGGAAACTCTGTCGCGCGTGCAGACTTGTTGTTGGCCGCCGTCAGCACCATCTTTGAACTAGAGGGGTAGCGATTACGCGATCTGCCGTCCCAGCTTCTTCGGCGCCACCGCAATATAGCTCTGCTTCAGCCAGCCTTTAAGCGTCGCCAACTCGCCCAGAATATCATCGTCCGGCCCAAAGCGCGCGCGCACCCAATTGTGCTGCTTGAACCAGCCGGTCGCCGGCAGCACCCAAGGCAGCTCCTGCGCGATCTCCGCCGAAATCGGCAGCTTCATGATCAAGGTCAGCGCATCGAGCGGCTCAGCTTTGGCCCCGAACACCGCAAACATCTTGTTGCGCACATAAAGCCCCCGCGCCGGGATCCACGCCGGACCGGACGTCGTTTCCGGAAACGTGAGGCCGTACGTCGCGAGTTCGGCTTCGGCGCGCTGGTGCGGTGTCGTCGCCATCAGCCAATGCCCGCGTTCAGCGCAACGAACAGCAGCGCGCCCAGAACGACCGAGAAGATGAGCATGCCAAACTGGCCGCTGCCCGAGCGAACGAAACGGCGAAACCAGCTCTCCTCGGGGCCGTGGTTGGTGACGCCGATGTAGAGCCCGCGCAGCAGCCAGTATGCGCCGCGCACCACGACGAAGCCCGAAAGCGCTGCGATCGCGGCCCAGGACGGCCCCGCCGACGGCGCCAACGCCACCGCAATGGCGATCGCCGCGGCTCCGGCAATGACGGCGGACAGCACTTCGGTCATGAAATAATAGCGCATCGAATGTGCGAGGCTGCGGCCAGGCTCGCGATAGAACGCCGTGGTCAAAACAGACTCGATGATGGCGTGCAGCAGAAATCCCGTCAGCGGCACGCCGACGGCCAAGAGCACGTCGCCGGTCTCTGCGCCGCCGCCCGAGGCCAGCGCCGCCGCCACCGATACGAGTGCGCCCAATGCAAGCGTCGCCGTCGCTGTGATCGTGCGCTTCTGCATGAACGAGCTGCGTGCGTCGGTGCTGAAATAGAGCCAGACCAGTACGAACAGGTGTTTCCATTCGGGCGCCGGGCGCACGATCGCGCCCAGCCACCGGCCCACAGCCCGTGCGAGCTGCGCAAGCGGCGCCTCGGCCCAGCCGAACAGGGCGGACAGCACGGCCTCGTAGAAGTGCAACATCGCAGCAATCGGCGCGCTGACGCCAAGTTCGAAACCCTGGAAGATAAGCGATGCGAGCGACAGCATGCTGGCGCCGAGCCCGAGCACGCTTGCGGTCTGCCAGATCTGTCGCGGCATCGGTCCCCCGCGACGCAGACTACACGACTTGGCGCCCTCGCGTCATCATTGTGCCGGGCGCGTCCGCCCCGTAGATTCGACCGATGACCACGCTCGCCGCCGTTCTCGACGAACTTACACCGGACGAAGGCGCCTTCGCTATCGAGGCGCCGCCGGCCTGGAGTCAGGGCCGCACGCTCTACGGCGGCATCACCGCGGCGCTCATGTACGAAGCGGTGCGGCGCGGAAGTTCCGATCTGGCGCCGTTGCGCTCGGCGCAATTCACGTTCGTCGGCCCCGCCGCCGGGCGCCTGCGCTTCTGCTCATCGTTGCTGCGGCGTGGCCGTTCTTCGACGCTGATGGCCGCCGACGCCGTCAACGATGCCGGCCACGTGGCGCGCGCGCTGTTTGCTTTCGGGGCCACGCGCGAGAGCAAGGTGAAACACAATTTCCTGCCGAAGCCGGACGTGCCCGCGCCAGACGCCGTCGCGTCGTTTCGCAAGGAAGGTGGCGATGCGCCGCGCGGCTTCTGGAATAATTTCGAAACGCGCCTCGCCAGCGGCGGCCGTCTGCTCGATGCGAACGCCAAGCGGCCGGAGTTCGCGGTGTGGACGCGCTTTCTCGACGTGGGCGGCGGCGCCGATCCCACGACCGCGCTGCTTGCGCTTGCCGATTGCCTGCCGCCCGCGGCGATGGTGCTGTTTCCCGAATTCGGGCCGATCAGCACCATGACTTGGACCGTCGACATCGCCCATATTCCGCAGCGTCTGGACGGCTGGTTCCTACTCTGGGCGGCGAGCGAGCAGGCAGGGGACGGCTACAGTCTGCAGAACATGGCGATGTGGGACGGCGCTGGCGCGCTCATCGCAACGGGCCGGCAGACCATCGCGATTTTCGTCTGAGCTACCAGGGCAGCTCTTCGCCCGTGCCGGCGTGCCAGAACTTGCCGGTGGTTTCCGGCGTGAGAGCATCGATGCGGGCGATGACGCCGCGCGCGGCGTCGGCGGGCGCTATGCCGTGCTTGCCGGTCATCTCGGTCGCCACCATGCCAGGATGGATGAGCGTCACCGCAATGCCGCGGCCGGCGACATCCCGCGCCAGCGACACGCCCGCTGCGTTCACCGCCGCCTTCGACATGCGATAGCCGTAATAGCCGCCTGACGTGTTGTCGGCGATCGAACCCATGCGGCTGGTGATGATGGCGATCTTGCCGCCCTTGGCGATCTGCGGCAGCAGCGCAGCGCTCACCCTCAGGGGTCCAAGTGCGTTCACTTCGAATTGCTGTTCGATGCCCTCGGACGACAGGCTCTCGAGGTTTTCGCCGCGCAGGATCCCGGCATTGTTGATGAGAAGGTCGATGCGGACGTCCGTCAGCCGTTGCACCAGTGTCCGAACCGCTGCGTCGTCGCTGACATCGATTCCTTCCACGCGGACCTCTAATGCATCCAGTTCTGGCGAGGATTGTCGGCACACCGCGATGATGTCGTCACCGCGCGCCGATAGTTGCCTGCACAGCTCCAGCCCGATGCCGCGATTGGCGCCGGTAACGATGGTGGTGGCCATGAGCGCTGATCCTCCGGGCGCGCTTTGTAAACGCCCCGAGGATCAGCGCCTAGTGCGCGTGTGCTTCGTCATCGCGCTTGACGTGCACGCTGGCGCGGCGGCGCGGGATCATTCGTATCGCCGATCCCGCGAGATCGGTTAGGAACGTCGTGGAGATTGCGGCGACGAGAATGACTGCGGCAAGTTCAAACATGGTCAGGTCCCTCTGCTGAAAAGCCAACCGCATGTTGCGGCCGCCGGTTCCATGTGATTTTCGGTGAAGACGAGCGCAGCGGCCGGTGTCAAAGCCGCTGGCGAGACCGGGTAGAAACGCTGGTCGTTGCGAGTGAAAAAGACGCCAGCGCTTCGGACCCGATCCCGCCGCGCCTGATGAAGATGGGCAGTGTCAGGCAAACTGTGCGTGACCTCGGTCACTAGCGGCTGGGCGGGTCCGATCCTATCGCGCCCCATATTCATGCGATTGCTCAAGAAGCCGGATTGCGACGCACTGCGCACCGGGCGCGGGGTGCGCCCGTGACGGAGTGAGCATTATGAAACTCATGGCGGGGCTGGCGCTGGCGGCGCTCGGCACAGGGCTGATGACAGAAGCTGCACAGGCGCGCGATTTTGACAGCACGATGTCCGCACGCAGCGACGAAGAGGGTGTGCAGATGCGCTTCGCGCTGCCGTTCGGTCACCGCGTGCACGAGGATGCAGCGCGCCTGTCGCTAGGCTTCACGCAATCGCGCTTCGGCGAAACTCGCAATCTCGAGGTCGTTTCGCTGTCGCTGGTGGACGGCGGCACGCGCCTGCAATCGCCTCTCGCACTCGGTTTCGACAGCGAAGGCGGCTGGTTTTCGCAACCCACGCATTGGCTCTGGATGGCAGCAGGAGTTGGCATCGCTTATGCGATCTACGAAAACAATCAGGACGACGACAACCAGACCACAGTCTGTTCACAGCAGAAGACAGGGCCTCAACAGGCCTGCTGAGCGCGCGGATGTTGCGGGACGCGCCCTAGACGTCTCGTAACAGCGCCGTATCGTGCTTGGGCCGGCTTTCAAGATGCAGCGACGAGGAGTGGCCAAAGCACTCTTTGTCGGAGGTCACGAAGCCGGCAGACACGAGCCGCAGTGAAGTGATGCCGTGGCGACGCGCGTATTCGGCGTGGACGGTGCTGGTTGGAAACGTGGCGATGGCTTCGTCGCCGTCATCGTCAAGATAGACGATGTACTTCCAGGCCGCTTTCATCGCTGCAATCCTACGTGAAGCTCAAAAAAGAAACCCCCGCCGAGGCGGGGGTTTCGGTTTGGCCGGAGCCCATGGCCTCAATAGTCAGGGCGGCCGACGCGGCGGCGGGCGGGACGGCGCTCGCGTGCCGGCGCCTGCGGTTCAGCTTCCGGCGCTTCAACGATGGTCGGCAGTTCAGTGAGCGCTTCCAGCGTCAGCGAGGATGTGTAGCTGCGCATGGCCGCTTCGGTACCGGGCGAAGCGGCGCGGTGGCGAACCGCCAGGACGTAACGACCAGGTGTGTCGAAGGTGACGTGCGCACGCCCGCTGGCGTCGGTCACCACGTATCGATCGAGCTTCGTCTCCGGATCGCCCGCTGCGTAGACGACGATCGGCATGTTCGGGAACGGCTGCCCGTTGAACAGCAACTCGACGTCCAGGCCGCTCGCCACCAGGACCTGGTTGGGGTGGGTGATCGGATGGATCTGCAATTGGGCGCCGGGCGCATCGACGGGCTCGCGCGTGACCGTTGCGCGGGTGACGTAGGTATCGGCGACGGTGACGGTCTGCAGCGTCGTCGACTGCGCGCCGGTGGGGACGGTTTCGCCCTCGCCGAGCGCGCGCCATTGCCCCTCCGGCGTCGCCACCAACGTCGCAACGCGCCCGAGCACTTCGCCGGTCGAAATCCGGTAGGTGCCGGGCGCAGTCAACTCGGTGGCGATGTTGGTCACGGTCGGGGTCACCTCGACGCGATCGAGATCGACGCGCGTTCCGGTGGGGCCGAGGGCGACGATGTCTCCCGGCACTGCGATCTGGGGCGTGAAGAACGAACTTGCATACGAACCCTCGGCGGCGATGTCGCCGTCGTCCGGCCAGAAGGCGTCCGGCACGATGTATGACGTTACGGCCACAGCCGGGCTCGCCGCCAAGGCGAAAAACGCCACGGCCAACAAATGCTTCTTCATGCTCGCTTGCTCACGCTCTGCCTGATCCCGTCGCAAAAACACCATGACATGAAAAAGATGGCAAGAGAGCGGAGGCGGGCGTCACGCCCCCGTGATTCCAGTTGTGTCCGGGCCGTGTGCTTTGGTCCGCATACGCGAGTGAAACGATCGGCCGCTGCTCCGATTTCCCAGCGCGCCTCTGAACTGGCTTTCCCGGGCGGAACGCCAAGCGGGAACCTGCGCTATCCCGGCCCGTTGCCTCTCCTGATTGGCCAGGAGCACCAGGATGACAGGTTCGGTCGACAAAGATGACGTGGCGCGGGTTTGGAAGCTGATCGACGACATCGACGTCTGCATGTTCACCTCCCACGACGGCGCAAAGCTCCGTTCCAGGCCGATGAGTTCACATGCACGCCAAAGTGAGAATGCGATCTATTTCTTGACCGATGTCGAAGGCCACAAAGACCAAGAGGTCGCGGCGAACAGCGAGGTCGTGCTGTCGTACGCCAAGCCCGGCAGCGGCAAATTCCTGGCGGTAACCGGCCGTGCGCGGGTGCTGGACGATCGGGTGCTCATCAAGGACCTTTGGGACAAGGACGCCGAGGCCTTTTGGGAAGGTGCGGACGATCCGAAGGTGCGTGTGATCGAAGTGGTCCCGGATGAAGCGCAGTTCTGGGAAGGGCCGCACGGCGTCGTGGCTACGGTGCAGATGGTGATTGCAGCCGCGACCGCCATGCCGCCTGTGATGGGCGATCAACGTAAGGTCGACCTGCGCTGATCGCCCTCAGCACTACGGTTTCGGCGGCGGCGTGTAAGCGACGGCGCCCGTTTCCAAGAGGGATTTCAGGTTCGACAAGATGCTGGGCCAGCCGCCGGAAACCGCGTTGATGACCTTGGCATCGGCGATGTCGATCTCATGCCTGATCGTGAGCTTCACCGCGCCGCCGATCGGCTCGAGTTCCATCGTGCAGCGCGAATAGCCTTCCGCCTTGAGCTCCGGCATGAATTCGTTGCGCCACTTGATCACCAGGCGACGCGGCGGATCGATTTCCAGGATTGAACCGGTGTCGGCGATGCGCCCGTCATCGAACTGGATACGCCAGTCGGCGCCGGTCTTCCATTCGCTGACAACGCTTACGCCGAACCAATACTGTTTGGTGAATTCGGGCTTGGTCAGCGCCTCCCACAATTTTTCCGGCGTGGTGCGGATGTAGGTGACGTAGACGAATGCGCTGTGACCCGTACTCATGGAAACACCCTTCTCTTGTGGCTGCGTTGGAAGGCGAGCGTCACTCGTCCTTTTCCAACGCCTTCTTCAGATCGCTGAGCGCATCGAGGCGTCCGCGCTCGTACTTCGAGATCCAGCGTTCGCCGATCTCGTGGATAGGAACGGGATTGAGGAAGTGCAGCTTCTCGCGGCCGCGCTTCACGGTCGCGATCAGGTTGGCGTCTTCCAAGAGAACCAGATGCTTGGTGACTGCTTGGCGGGTCATCGCCATGCCGTCGCACATCTCGCTGAGAGTCTGGCCGTTTCGCGCGAAGAGCGAGTCGAGCAGCGCGCGCCGCGTCGGATCGGCCAGAGCCCGGAAAACGTCGTCGATCGCGTCGTCCCTTTTCCTGTCCACCCGCCTTTTATAGGCAACCAATAAGTTGCATGTCAAGTCGGCATGCCGACGAAATGATGAGGTATGCTTTGTTGGATGGGCCTAAGGGGACCTCTGGGCGATACAACCGATGCTGGGATCGAGGGTTTGAGCCGGTGACAGGCGTACGACGAGGCGAGGGGCGATGAGCCGCCTGCGCATCGCCATCATCGGCGGCGGCGTCAGCGGCACAGCGTTGGCCGTGCACCTGCTGCTGCGCGGGGCGCAAACGCCGGACGTAACCCTGATCGAGCGCGGACGCCGGATCGGACCGGGGCTTGCGTACGGCGGCAGCGATCAGGCGCACTTGCTCAATGTCCGCGCCAACAATCTCTCGATCAGCGATCACAAGCCCGACGATTTCAGCCGCTGGCTGTCCAAGCGCAAAGGCGGAGATCAGTCGAAGACCTTTGCGCCGCGGGCGCTCTATGGGCGCTATGTCGCCGAGGCGCTGCAGCGCGCCGAGGGCGCACACTGGTTCCGGCGCCCGCTGAAGCGCGTCCGGGGCGATGCGGTGGCGCTGCGCCGTGAGGGCGAGGGCGTGGAGATCACGCTCGCCTCCGGAAAAACAATTCCCGCCGATAAGGCTGTGCTCGCCCTTGGAAACCCTGCCGCCATCGTGCCCGAGCCCATCAGCAGCGTTGAGGTCATCGATGCGTGGGACGCCGCCGCCATCGCGCGTGTGCCGTCCAATAGCGACGTGTTGCTGGTGGGAACCGGTCTCACCATGGTTGATGTCGTGCTGTCGCTCTCGAAGCGGCCCCGCAGTGGAACGATTTACGCGCTGTCGCATCGCGGTCTGACGCCCCACGCGCACGCAGACATCCCGCCCGCGGTCCAGGGGACGCTGGCCCAGTCTGCGCCGCTCAGCGCCGCGCTTTCCGAGTTGCGCAACGTCGCACGCGGCGTGCATGAGCGCGGCGAGCCGTGGCAACACGTCGTCGACGGTTTGCGCAAGGCGACGCCCACACTCTGGCGTGGACTAACCAGCGAGCAGCAACTGCGCTTCCTGCGTCACGCGCGTTCCTACTGGGACATTCACCGCCACCGCGCCGCGCCGGAGGCGGCCGCGCGTATCGCCGATCTGCGGAAAACCGGCAAGCTGCGCATTCTCCGCGGCGAAGTTGTTTCTGCTGGCGCTGCTGGCCGCTACATCCAGATCGTACATCGCCAGCGCGGCAGCATGGTGCGTCACCGGTTCGACGTTGCGAATGTGATCAACTGCACCGGCGCATCGCAGAACCTGGCGCGCTCGCGCGATCCGCTCGTGATGCAATTGCTGTCGGACGGCCTCGTGCGCGCACACGCCACCGGTCTCGGCCTCGACGTTAACGACGACGGCGGCGTGCTCGACGCCCGCGGCGCCGCAGATACGCGCCTGTTTGCGCTCGGCCCGATCACGCAGGGGGCCTTCTGGGAATCGACCGCAGTGCCGGAAATCCGCGCGCGCGCAGCTGCGCTGGCGGCAATCCTTTAAGCTGGCAGCGTTAACGCCGTGCATTCTGCACTTGTATTTCGCGTCAGGCGAACTTGCGGTTCAGCGCCGCCCGTGGCCGTGGTTTTTTCGCGGTTTGAAAGGGCCCCAGATGCGTGCGCCGGAACGCCAAAGCGATCATGTTCATGCGCTCGATGTCGGGCGCGGCGTGGCGATTGTCGCGGTGATTTATGGCCACGCGCTGTCGCCCTGGTTTATGGCGGCGGACGGTTGGTTTTCGCAGCAGGCCTTCATTCAGTGGAAATTCGGCGCATCGTTCCTGATGCCGCTCTTCTTCTTCTTGTCGGGCGTCGGCTGGCGCGCCGACGCCTCTCTCAACCTCGCGCTGCGCCGGGCGCTGACGCTGATCGCGATCGCCTGGGGCGCGAGCATTGCGTTCGATCTGGTGCGGGTCGCGCTGACCTATTCGGGCGCGATCTCGATCGTCGGCGCAAGCCCGCAGGACGCTTGGCATTTCGTTCGCAACGCCGCGCGCATGGCGGTTTTCGGCGACCTCTATTCCCTGTCGGCGCTCTGGTTCCTGGCGGCGCTGGCCTTCGTGCGAATTTTCGCCGCGCTCGCCGTTCGCGCCGGGACGCTGGCGACGGCGGCGCTGATCGCCGGTCTGATCGCGCTGTCTAGCGCCGCGGCCGAGTTCGAATGGCGCAATGTGCACCAGCTCTATCCGTTGGGCTTCGCCTTCCTCGCCTTCGCCGCCGGTCATTGGTCGCGCGATCTGTGCGCCCGGCTTGAATCCGCCCGTCTGGCGCCGTGGCTCGTCGCGCTCGCTTGCGGCGCAATCGTCGTATTCACGTTTCACTTGAACGAAGGCTGTACGTGGGACATGGCCGCGCGCTGCGGCCACACATTTCTCAACGGCAAGTTCGGCGTCTCGATGTTCCAGGGCGCCTATGGAAATCTGGCCTACTTCACCTTCACCGCCACGGCGGGGGTATGGTTCGCGGTGGCGCTGTCCATCTTGATTGCACGCTACGGAGCGTTGCTCGCGCGACGTTTCGCGACGTGGGGCAAGGCGTCGATGGACCTGCTGATCGTGAATGCGATCACCTACGAATTGGTCAATCCCGTCATCTCCCGCTACGTCGCGCCGCACGTAACGGCGAACGGGGCGCTGTTCTTTGTGACCCTGCTGGCCCTTGCGCTTTGCGTGAACCTCGCCGCGCTCGCCTTGCTCAATCGGCCGATCAAGCTGCTGCGCCGCTTCGCCAACTGGGCGGCGCTGGCTGCACTCGGCTTCGCACAAACGGCATTCGCCGCGGTCGCGGCGATTGTGCCGGCGCGCGCCCATCGTGTATCGCAGGGGCATGACTGACGCACCGAGCGCAGGCCGCATCGAGGGCCGCGTGCACTTTCTGCCCGTCCGCATCTATTACGAGGACACCGATTTCACTGGCGTCGTCTATCACGCCAACTACCTGCGCTATTTCGAGCGCGGCCGGAGCGACTTCCTGCGCATGATGGGGGTCCATCACAGCGAACTCGCCAACGGCCCCGAGCCGCTGGGCTTTGCGGTCAACAAGATCACGCTGGAGTTTCTGAAGGCGGCGCGCGTGGACGACGCCCTGGTGGTGAAGACCGCGTACGAAACGATGCGCGGCCCGCGTATTTTCATAGCTCAGACAGTGGAGCGGGGCGCCGAGGTGCTGGCGCGAGCGGCGGTCGAGGTCTGTTGCATCTCGCTCACAGGCCGGCCCCGGAAGCCGCCAACCATGCTTTTGGAACGGCTTAAACCATTTCTAGAGCCTTCCACGTCCAGCTTTTGACAAACTCGGCTGGCTTTACACAGCCGTAGGGGCGCGGCCTCTGGGAGAGGGGCCGTGGATGCGGGAGCAAGCATGCAAGCCGGCGCACATGACATAACGATCTGGAGCCTCTTTCTGGAGGCCGATCCGGTCGTGAAGGCGGTGATGCTGATCCTCGCCGTGGCGTCGATCTGGTCGTGGGCCGTGGCCGTCGACAAATGGCTGCAGTTCGGCGAACTCGAACAGAACGCCCGCAAGTTCGAGCGGCAGTTCTGGTCCGGCCGCTCGATGGACGACGCCGATCAGGGCGACGACCGGGCGCGCGACGCCATGGGCCGCGTCTATGCCGCGGCGCAGCGTGAGTGGCGCGAAGCGCGTCGCAGCGGCGCTGCGGGCGAAACGGCCGACCTCTTCCTGGCGCGCGTCGATCGTCTGATGCAGGCGCAGATCTCGCGCGAGATGGGGCGCGCCTCGCGCAATCTCGGCGTGCTGGCGACGGTGGCGGCATCGTCGCCCTTCATCGGCCTCTTCGGCACGGTGTGGGGCATCATGAACGCCTTCATCAACATCAACCAACAGCAGCAAACCAATCTCGCGGTCGTGGCGCCCGGCATCGCCGAAGCGCTCTTCGCTACGGCGCTGGGTCTCGTGGCCGCCATCCCTGCGGTCATCTTCTACAATAAGTTCACCGGCGACCTCGATCGCTTCGGCGACCGGCTCGAGACCTTTTCCGACGAAGTCGCTGCACGGCTCTCGCGCCGCTTGAACGAGCGCGGCTGATGGCCGGCGGTCTCGCTGTCTCCAGCAGGCGCGGCGGGCGCAGATCGGCGCGCCGCGGCCGTTTGGCCGAGATCAACGTCACCCCGTTCGTGGACGTAATGCTGGTGCTGCTCATCGTCTTCATGGTGACTGCGCCGCTGCTCACCGTCTCGATTCCGATCGAGCTGCCGCAAACCGACGCCAAGCAATCGACCGCCGAAGTCGAACCGCTCACCATCACCATCCAGCAGGATGGCGCGATCTACCTGCAGGAAACCCAAGTCACCGAGGAAGAGCTGGTGCCGCGCCTGCGCGCCATCTCGCGCGAAGGCTACGATCGCGCGATCTATATCCGCGGCGACGGGCGTACGAATTGGGAGCTGATGGCCAAGGTGCTCGCCAACGTGAGCAATGCCGGCTTCCGCAAGCTGCAGCTTGTCACCGATACCGAGGACGCGCCGGGGAGCCGGCCGTCCCGCGAGTAACGCGTCATGCGTGTCGGTGTGATCGTCTCCATTATCGGCCATATCGGCGCGGTGCTGATGACGTTCCTCGCCTGGGAAGCGCGCGGCACGCTGGTGGAAGTGTCGAGCCCGGTCGTGCCGGTGGAGATCGTCGCCGTCGCGCCGGAAGCGAACGTGCGCGCGCTGGCGGAGGACGTGCCGGACGAAGACGCGTCGCCCGTTCCCGAAATTTCGCAGGAGGCCGTGCCGGAGCCGACGCCGACCGCCGCCGCGCCGCCGCGCCGCCAGCCGCCGCGTCCAGCTTTCGATTTGAATGACGCCGAAGCCGGCTTGCGCGATTACGCCGCGCGCGAAGGCCGCCAGCGCCGCGAAGGCGAGCGCGCCGACCGCAACCAGACCGGGGCGGGCCTTGGCACCGAGGAGCGCACAACGCTGGAAGCGCGGGTGCAAGCGCTGGCGCGCGCGCATTTGCGCCGCTGCTGGCGCATGCCGATCGATCTGCCCGATCCTGAGCGTCTCGTCGTGCAGGTCGAGTTCGACCTGAACCGGAACGGCACTTTAAACGGGCAGCCTCGCGTGGTGACGCCGCGCAACTACACGTTCGATCCCGAGATGCGCACCGCCGTCGATGCGGCGCTGCGCGCAGTGCGCACGTGCGATCCATATCCTTTCGCCGACGACCCGGTCGTGGGTGACCATTATGAAATCTGGCGTGAGATGGATTTCACATTCCGGCCCACCCAGTGACGAATTTCGATTGAACACCGGCGCCTGACGGGGCCGGAGACGGAGAGAAGCATGCGTTGGTTCCGTTCCCTGTTCGCGGTGGTCGCGCTCTGCGCGGTCGCGTTTGCGGGCTCCGCGCCGGCCATGGCGCAGCAACAGCAAGAACCGCCGGCGTCCGGCCAACGCCTGCACGTCGTCATCGACGAGGGGCATCTCAATCCGCTTCCGATCGCGGTGGTCGACTTCATCTCCGCCAGCGGCCCCGGCCAGCAGGTCGGCCGCGACCTTTCCGGCGTCATCCGCGCCGACCTGGATCGGTCTGGCTTGTTCCGTCCCGTCGACCAGGCTGCCTTCATCGAGCGCATCCAATCCATGGACGTGCCGCCGCGCTTCGCGGACTGGAAGGTGATCGGCGCGCAGGCGCTGGTAGTGGGGCAGGTGACGCCGCTGCCGGACGGCCGCATCCGGATCGAATTCCGTCTCTGGGACACGTTCGGCGAGAGCTCGATGGTGGCGTTCCAATATGCGACCACGCCGGACAATTGGCGCCGCATCGCGCATCGCATCTCGGATCAGATCTACGAAGCGCTGACCGGCGAGCGCGGCTATTTCGACACCCGCATCGTGTTTGTGTCTGAGTCCGGCCCGCGGACGCGCCGCGTGAAGCGGCTGATGATTATGGATCAGGACGGCGCCAACCCGTTTTTCCTCACCAGCGCCGACGCTTTGGTGTTGACGCCGCGCTTCTCGCCGTCGACGCAGATGCTCACCTATATGAGCTTCGAGACAGGCGCGCCGCGCGTCTTCCTCTACAATCTTGAGACCAACCGCCGCGAAGTGCTGGGCGACTTCCCCGGCATGACCTTCGCGCCGCGCTTCACGCCGGATGGCACAGGCGTGGTGCTGACGCTCGATCTCAACGGCAATTCGGAAATCTTCACCATGGACCTGCGCTCGCGCCAGCGCCGCAGGCTCACCAATCATCCGGCCATCGACACGTCGCCGTCCTATTCGCCCGACGGCCAGTACATCACCTTCAACTCCGATCGCGGCGGCAGCCCCCAGATCTACGTGATGAACGCCGACGGGTCGAACCAGCATCGCATCAGCTTCGGTGACGGCCGTTATTCGACGCCAGTGTGGAGCCCGCGGGGCGATCTGATCGCCTTTACGCGCCAGAACGGCGGCCGCTTCGCAATCGGCGTTATGCGTCCCGACGGTTCGGGTGAACGCATCTTAACCGAGAGCTATCTGGACGAAGCGCCGACTTGGTCGCCCAATGGCCGCGTAATCATGTTCTTCCGCGAGGAGCGCGGTGCGGGACCGCGGCTCTGGTCGGTTGATCTGACGGGCCGGAATCTGCGCCAAATCTCGACGCAAACTGATGCGTCCGATCCGGCGTGGTCACCATTATTGCCCTAAGATCAATGCCCTCTTGGGAACAAGATTGTCGGCTAGGAACCTGCTTTATAAGCTTTGCATTCACGCACTAAGGGTACGCACCCGCCGAATGCGCCGCTGACTAGGGGAGAATTGACCTAATGCGTAACACCTTCATCGCCCTCGCGGCCGTGGCGTCTCTGGCCGCGTGCGCGAGCCGTCCGGAACCGACGCCCACGCCGACACAGACGCAAACGCCGCCGCCGGTTGAACAGCCGCGCGGTCCGGTGCCCGGTTCGGCTGAAGACTTCCGCGTGTCCGTCGGCGACCGCATCTTCTTCGGCTACGACCGCTTCGATCTGACGCCGGAGGCCCGCTCGGTGCTTGAGCGCCAAGCTGCATGGCTCCGCCAGTACCCGAACGTCCGCGTTCTGGTCGCCGGCAATTGCGACGAGCGTGGCACGCGTGAATACAACTTGGCCCTCGGCGCCCGCCGCGCGGCCGCCGCCCGCGACTATCTCGCCTCTCTCGGCGTCGCCGCCAACCGCATGGAAACGGTGTCCTACGGCAAGGAACGCCCGCTCGATCCGCGCGCCAACGAAGAAGCGTGGAGCGTGAACCGCAACTCGCAAACGCAGATCGTCTCGGGCGCTGTGTCGTAAACGCCTAATTTTGGCCAGAGCCAGGGTTAGGGTCGTTTTCATGAAACGCACTCCCTTCGTCACGCGGGGCCAGCTCGCGGCGTGCATCGCCGCGGCTGGCCTCTTCGCGCTGCCGGCAGCCGCCGTCGCGCAGACCCAGCTGCCGCCGCCGCAGACCTACGGCCAAGCCGAAACCCGGCAGGACCGGCTCGAAGAGCTCGAGGGCCAACTGCGCGACGCAACAGCCGAGAACGAGCGGCTTCAGTACCAACTTCAACAAGCCAACCGCGAGATCACGCGCCTGCGCGCCATGGTTGGCGACCTCGCCGCGGCGAACCAATCGCTCGGACAATCCGAAACGCCGCCGGCCGACGCCGCCGCGCCCCCGCAGCAGCCGCAATCGCCGCCGCCGCAACAGCGCAGCGAGGGCGGGTCTTCCGGGCTGAACGCGGCGCAGGAGCGCGCGGTCGGCACGCTTGGCACGATGCCGGCCACGCAAGCGCCGCCGCAGCGCGCCGCAAGCACCGAACCGTTGCCGGAGCCGGGCCCGCTTTACAGCCGGGCGCGCGAACTGCTGAACAATGGCCGGCTCGCCGAGGCCGAGGAAGCCTTCGCGCAATTCCTCGAAGCGTATCCTACGGCCGAGACCGCGCCGGACGCGCGCTATTGGTACGCGTACACGCTGCTGGCGCGAAACAACTACCAGTCCGCCGCCACCAGCTTTGTCGACTATCTGCGCCGATATCCGACCGGCGCGCGCGCGCCGGATGCGCAGGTGCGTCTCGGCATGGCGCTCGCGGGGCTCGGCGACCGCCGCCGCGCCTGCGCCGCCTGGGCCGACATCCCGACCCGCTATCCGCGCGCGCCGCAGCGCGTGCGCGACGACGCGCAGCGTGAAATGCGCGCGTCGCAGTGCGCGGCATAAGCACGCCATGCTCGATCGCGCGACGATCGAGCGGATCAAAGGCCCCGTTGTCATTGCGCTTTCGGGCGGCGGCGATTCCGTAGCGCTTCTGCATTTGCTTGCGGCGGAATGCGGCCCGGCGCGCTTGCGCGCGCTGGTGGTCGACCACGCGCTGCGGCATGGATCGGCTGCCGACGCCGGCCGCGCCGCAGGGTTTGCCGCAGCGCTCGGCGTGCGCGCCGAGATCCTCACGCTCGACTGGCCCGCCGGCCGGCCTCGCGCGCAGCAAGCCGCGCGCGAGGCGCGCTACCGCGCGCTGTGCGATGCGACGCGCGGCATGGATGCGGGCGCCATTTGCGTCGCCCACACCGCCGACGATCAGGCCGAGACCGTGTTCATGCGCGCGGCGGGCGGCTCGGCCTGGCGCGGGCTCGCAAGCATGCCGCCGGTCGCGCCGGCGCCCGTGTGGCCGCAGGGGCGTGGCGTCGTGCTGGTGCGCCCGTTGCTCGATGTTCGCCGCATTGTGCTGCGTGACTTCCTGCGGGCGCGCGGCGCCGAATGGATCGACGATCCCGCCAACAGCAATGAAGCCTTCGAACGCGTGCGGGCGCGCGCCCGTTTGGCCGCGTTGGAGCGGGCCGGTTTCGACCCGCTGCGGCTTGCGCGGCTGGCGCGCAGGCTGCGCGCGCGCGCAGAAGCGCTTGACCGTGAAGCGCTGGAGCTGATCGCTCGCGCCGCCCGTTTCGACGGCGCGCGTATCGCCCTCGCGCCGACAAAATGGAGCGGCGCGCTGGAGACGCGCCGCCGCTCGCTCTCGGTGCTGGTGACGGCGGCGTCTGGAAGCGCGCGCGAACCGCAGCTGGCGGCTGTCGAGCGGTTAGAGGCGCGCCTGGGGCAGGAAAGCTTCCGCGGCGCCGCGTTGGGCGGCGCGCGGCTGAGGCGGCGCGGCGTCGAGGTCTGGATCGAACGCGATCCCGGCGCGCTCCTGGGTCGTGCAGATGGGACGCCCGGCGTCGCCGCGCTGGCGCTCGCGGCCGGCGCGGAGACCGTTTGGGACGGCCGCCTAGCGCTCCACGCCCTCGCGCCTGGCTGGCGGATCGAGGCCGAGGCGGACGGCCCCGTGATCGTTAAAGGCGATCAACGTATCGTCGCAGCCGAAATGGATAGAGCCGGATTCCAGCCGATCTGGCTGCTGGAATTGCGTGTGCGCGCGCTCCTGCATGCGTCATAGCCGCGGAAAAAGTACATGTTCCATGCAGGCTTGCGCCGATTTCCACCACATTGAGACAGCTCATTGCGCGGCTCGCCGGATAAGCGTTCGTTCACCCCGCCTTGACCCGAGCCGTGTCAGGATCGGGGGTGTTCAGGGGCGGGCGCTGTCCCTATCTTGCTGAAGAAAGTATTGCCCCGGCCCGGCACTCGCGGCCTTGGGGACCAGAAGGTCGGTAGATGCCCATTCGTTCGCTGCTGATTTGGGGCGTAATTGCCCTTGTTCTCGTTGTTCTCTTCGCCGCCCTGCAAGGCGGCAACAATATGCGCGGCGCGACCCCGCTGTCGTATTCCGACCTGATGGGGCGAGTCGAAGCGGGACAAGTCGAAAGAGTGGTGACACAAGCGGATACGCTTCTGAGTCACACGAAGGATGGGCGAGACTACGTAACCTATCTGCCTCAGGGGATGATGCCGACCGTAGTGCCGCGTTTGGATGCTGCGAAAGTCGTCGTTGAGACGAGGCAGCCGAAGACGGGCCCGGGCATCGGCGAGTTCCTGCTCGGCGTGCTGCCGATGCTGCTGCTTATCGGCGCGTGGTTCTTCTTCATGCGTCAGATGCAATCCGGTGGTCGTGGCGCCATGGGCTTTGGGCGCTCGAAAGCGCGTTTGCTCACCGAAGCCAAGGGTCGCATCACCTTCGAGGACGTCGCCGGCATCGACGAAGCCAAGGAAGAGCTGGGCGAGATCGTCGAGTTCCTGAAGGACCCCGGCAAGTTCCAGCGCCTCGGCGGTAAGATTCCGAAAGGCGCGCTGCTGGTCGGCCCGCCCGGCACCGGTAAGACGCTGCTGGCGCGCGCCATCGCCGGCGAAGCCAACGTGCCGTTCTTCACCATCTCGGGTTCGGACTTCGTCGAAATGTTCGTGGGCGTCGGCGCGAGCCGCGTGCGCGACATGTTCGAGCAGGCCAAGAAGAACGCGCCCTGCATCATCTTCATCGACGAAATCGATGCCGTCGGCCGCCATCGCGGCGCCGGCCTCGGCGGCGGCAACGATGAGCGCGAACAGACGCTCAACCAGTTGCTCGTCGAGATGGACGGCTTCGAAGCCAATGAAGGCATTATCCTGATCGCGGCGACCAACCGTCCTGACGTCTTGGATCCCGCGCTGCTGCGTCCAGGCCGCTTCGACCGTCAGGTCGTGGTGCCGAACCCCGATGTCGGCGGCCGCGAGAAGATCCTCCGCGTCCACACCCGCAATGTGCCGGTGGCGCAGGGGGTCGATCTCAAGGTCATCGCGCGCGGCACGCCGGGCTTCTCCGGCGCCGATCTCGCCAACCTAGTCAACGAAGCGGCGCTACTCGCAGCCCGACGCGGCAAGCGCGTCGTCACCTCGAAGGAATTCGAGGACGCCAAGGACAAGGTCATGATGGGCGCCGAGCGGCGCTCCATGGTGATGACGCTAGCGGAGAAGGAACTCACCGCCTGGCACGAAGGCGGCCACGCCATCGTGGCGCTGAACGTGCCGGAGAGCGATCCGGTGCACAAAGCCACGATCATTCCGCGCGGCCGTGCGCTCGGCATGGTCATGCAGCTGCCGGAAGGCGACAAGTACTCGATGAACTTCACCCAGATGACTTCGCGCCTGGCGGTCATGATGGGCGGGCGCGTCGCGGAGGAATTGCACTTTGGCAAGGACAAGGTGACGTCGGGCGCCTCGTCCGACATCAGCGCCGCCACGCGCCTCGCGCGCATGATGGTCACGCGCTGGGGCTATTCGGACGAACTCGGCTTCGTCGCGTACGGCGACAACAATGACGAGGTGTTCCTCGGCATGCAGGTCAACCGGACGCAGAACGTCGCCGAAGCCACTGCGCAGAAGATCGACGCGGAAGTGAAGCGCCTGGTCGACCAAGGCTACCAGGAGGCCAAGCGCATCCTGACCGAGAAGGCCGAAGACCACCGGCGCCTGTCGGAAGCGCTGCTCGAATACGAGTCGCTGACCGGCGAGGAAATCGCACAAGTGCTGCGCGGCGAGAAGCTGCATCGTCCCGACGATCAGCCGTCGCCGCCGTCGGCGCCGACGCCGGCGTTGCCCGTCACCGATGGCGACGAGGAACCGGTGCATCCGGGTGGCTGGCCCTCGGGCGCCGCGCCGCAGGGCGCGTAAGCGCCAGTCAACCGAATAGGAAGAAACCGCCGGCCCCAAAGCCGGCGGTTTTGTTTTCGCCGCTGCGATTGATCGTGCGCGGCTTCAGGCGTAGGCGGGAAAGGCAGCAAGGAGCAAGGCGATGCTTGGATCAGCGACGGTCACGGCCCTGGTCGGCACTATGAAGCCGGAGATCTCCAAGGCCTTCTATCAAGACATCCTGGGTCTCAAATTTATCACCGATGACGGCTTCGCGGCGGTGTTCGAGGGCAAGAACGCCCAGGTGCGCGTCTCACGGGTGCCGGCGATCATGCCGGCGCAATATGCGGTGCTGGCCTTCGAGGTCGACGACATCGACAAAACCGTCGACGCCCTCACGGCCAAGGGCGTCGTTTTCCAGCGCTACGGCTTCTTTGTGCAGGACGCCAAGGGCGTCTGGGCGGCGCCGGACGGGACCAAGGTGGCCTGGTTTCATGACCCGGACCTGAACCTGCTCTCGGTGGTGCAACACGTGTGACGGCTTGCCCCTCTGGCGCCCTCTGGCCAGAGGCGCGCGGATCAGTTAGAGCCGGGCAAGAGAGATTTTTGAATCCTGGGGAAAACGATGATCGCGCTCGCCGCCATCGGCATTTTCATCGCCGCCATTTTGCTGCTGAACTGGGTCGAGTTCGGTCGCCCGGACTAAGGCTTTCGCAGAATTGCGGCGATGTATTGCGCCGCGCTCAGGATCGCCAGCCCCGCCGCCGCCCAGAGCAGCAGCCGCGCGGCCCACGACAATCCGACCAGTAGCTCCACCGGCAGATTGAGCAGCGCGCCCGCCTGGAACGCCAGGAAGACGGCGACGCCCGCCATCTCGCCCGCCGCTTTCCATTTGCCGATCTGGCTCACTGGCAGCGTCTTCCCAGTGTCAGCCAAGCCCTCGCGCAAGCCCGCGATCAGAACGTCGCGGCCGAGAATGATCACCGCAGCGATGACCAGGTTGAACGGCAGCGCCGCGTAGGCGAGCGCCACCAGCACGCAGACGATCAGCACCTTGTCGGCGCTATGGTCGAGCGCCGCGCCCAGCGGCGTCACGGCGTCGAGTTTGCGTGCGAAATAGCCGTCGAGCCAATCGGTCGCCGCCGCGAGCACGAAGAGCAGCGTGCAGAATGCGTAGATGAAGCCGGAGAGCAGGGGATCGCGGTGCACCCAATAGGATGCAGTGAGGATGAGCCCTGCGATCACCGGTCCCATGGCGATGCGGAAGACCGTCAGCGCAACCGGGATGCTGCTCTTGCGCGGCGGCGCGGCGTCAGCGTTTGTCGTGGAAGTAGTCATAGATGCGCTTGGCCAATTCCTTGCTGACGCCGTCGACGATTTCCAGTTCCGCCAGCGCCGCGCGCGAAACACCGCGCGCCGAGCCGAAGCGATCGAGCAGCGCACGCTTGCGCGCAGGCCCGATGCCGCCGATCTCGTCGAGCGGGCTCTTCGCGATGCCGGCGCTACGCTTGCCGCGGTGGGCGCCGATGGCGAAGCGGTGCGCCTCGTCGCGAAGGCGCTGCAGGTAGTAGAGGACGGGGCTCTTCTCGTCGAGCCGGAAGGCCGCGCGCCCCGGCACGAAGAAGCGCTCACGCCCCGCGTCGCGGTCGACGCCCTTGGCGATGCCGGCGATGCGAATGCGGTTTTTCAACCCGAGTTCCTCGAGCGCCTCCAGCGACGCCGCAAGCTGGCCTTCGCCGCCGTCGATGAGCACGAGATCCGGCCATGCGCCGAACCTGGAGTCGGTGGGATCGGAGTCGCGCTCTTTCGAAAAATCGACGCCGCCGTCGGCGACTTGACCCCCGCCCCCTACCGGCCGCTCCGCGGCCGGCGATTCAAAAGCGTGCGGGATCGCTTCGCGATCCCGTGGCGCTTGTGGGGCGAGTGTCAGCGCCATCGTTTGCAAACTCAAGCGCGTCTCGCACCCCCCTCGCGCGGCGCCTCCCCCCCGAGGGGGGTGGCTGCCAGAGCATCGCCTTCACCACGCTCGCTCAACATCCGCGCAAACCTGCGCCGGATCATCGCCTTCATCATGGCGAAGTCGTCGCCCTGAAACTCTTCCGTCTTCATGTTGAACTTGCGGTACTGGTTCTTGATGAAGCCGTCCGGGCCCGCGACGATCATCGCGCCGAGCGCATTCGTGCCCTGGATGTGGCTGTTGTCGTAGACCTCGATCCGCTCCGGCCGCTGCGCCAGCCCGAATGTCTCGGCGACACCATCAAGTAATTTCGCGACGCTGCCTGTTTCGGCGAGCCTGCGCCCCAACGCCTCGCGCGCATTGAGCAGCGCCGCATCGACGATCTCTTTCTTCTCACCACGCTCCGGACGCCGAATTTCCACCTTGCACCCAGCCCGTACGCAGAGCGCTTCTTCCAGCAACTCGCGATCATTCGGCTCGACGTTGGACATGATGAGCTTCGGCGGTTCGCGCTCATCGTAGAATTGCGCGATGAAGGCGCCGAGGATCTCCTCGTTCGTCTCCTCCGCGCCGTGACGCGGGAAGTATGCGCGGTTGCCCCAGTTCTGGCCGGCGCGAAAGAAGAACACCTGGATGCAGCTCTGCGCGCCTTCCTGATAAAGCGCGAACACGTCCGCTTCATCGAAGGTCGACGGATTGATCCCTTGTGAAGCGCGCACCGACGCCAGAGCGCGAATACGATTGCGCAGCCGCGCTGCTTGCTCGAACTCGAGCGCGTCCGACGCTTCGCGCATCTCCGTCGCCAGCCGCTCCTGCAATTGCACCGAGCGGCCTTCGAGGAAATCGACGCCGTCCTTCACCAGCGCCGCATACTCCGTCTCGTTCACCAGCCCAGTGCACGGGCCCGAGCAGCGCTTAATTTGATAGAGCATGCACGGCCGCGTGCGGCCGGCGAACACGCTGTCCGAGCACGAGCGCAGCAGGAATGCCTTCTGCAGCGTGTTGAGCGTGCGGTTGACCGCGCCCGCCGACGCGAACGGCCCGTAGAACTTGCCTTTGAAGTTCTTCGCGCCGCGATGCTTCTGCAGCACTGGGATCGGATGATCGGTGCGAATGGCGATGAACGGGAAGCTCTTGTCGTCGCGCATCAACACGTTGAAGCGCGGCTTCAGGCGCTTGATCATGTTGGTTTCGAGGAGGAGCGCCTCTGTTTCCGTTGCGGTGACGATCACTTCCATCGACACCGTTTGGTGGATCATACGGTAGATCGCATTGGTATGGCCGCGGCCTTGCGCGTATTGCCCGACGCGGTTCTTCAGGCTCTTGGCTTTGCCGACGTAGAGCACCTCGCCGTCTGCGCCGAGCATACGGTAGACGCCCGGCCGCGCCGGCAGCCGCTTCCACGCATCGCGGATCGCCTCGATGCCCTTGATCTGGGGCGTCGGCGCATCTTCGGCCGGAAGGCCGGTCAGCTCGGGCAGGGCAGGTTTGTCGGCGCCGGTCACTTGAGTTCCAATGTAGGCGTCCAATCTAGGTGATCCGACGGGATTTGCAGGCCGCATCGCACCTGAAGGCGGTTGATTTGCTCTTTCCCCGCTCGTTTTTCAGGTGCTACCCGTGACCCGCCAGCTTGGGAGGCGGGGATGCGTGTTTGGCTGAAGGCGCTGTGCGCCGGCGCGATGGCCTTGACTTTGGCGGCGCCGGCCGCGGCGCAGGATTTTCAGACGCAGGTGCGCGGCTATCTGGAGCACGGCATGGGTCCGCACGCGGCGCTGGGATATCGCCGCGATCCGGGGACGCCCGATCTCAATGTGCCGCTGCAGCTGGAGCGTCCTTATATCTGGCCGGTCTACCTGCGCGCCGGCGAAAACTATCGCATCTATGCAGCGTGCGATGACGATTGTTCGGATTTGGACATGGAAGTCTACGGCGCAGACGGCAACTTGGTCGATCGCGACGTCGCCACCGACGATACGCCCTACGTACAGATCACGCCTGCGACCAGCGGACGCGCGTATGTCCGCATCTGGGTTTATGCCTGCGAAAACGAGCCCTGCTACACGGCTGCGCGAGTCGTCGTCGGGGGGAGCCCGACGGAGCGGCCGAGCGATGCTGACCAGACTGCGCGCACGTCAGCCGAGGATATGAGCGGCATCGCCGCGAACAACGAATACACGCAACTGGTCTTGGCCGAACTCAACGACGCAGGCGCGCCGCACGAACAGGCCGGCTACCAGCGATTCAGCGGCGACGTCATTCAGCCCCTGACGCTGGACGCCAGTGGGCACACGCTCGAACTGACGCTCAATGCGGGCACATCCTATCTCTTCCAGGGCGCCTGCGATCAGGATTGCACGGACGTCGATATGGAAATTCTCGATCCTCGCGGACGTCAGATGGCGCTCGATGTCGAAAGCAACGACCGTCCGACCGTCGCGGTCGAACCGCGCCAGACCGGCGCCTACCGGATCCGCATCTGGCTGGCGCAATGCTCGGTCGAGCCCTGTTATGCAGGGGTCCGCAGCTACCGGCGTGGCCGCTAGCCCCCGCGACCCCGTGGCGGATGGGCGCAAGTCTCTGGCGCCGTTAGGGTATCCACATGTCCAAGATCGCAACCGCCGCCATCAAGGCGCCGCCGACAGGGTTCGAAGCGCCGGACCCGGCCGACTGCCAGACTATGAAGGACGTCCGCGCCGGCGTGGACGAGATTGACCGCATTCTGGTGGGCCTGATCGCCCGCCGGCAGGGCTACATGGACGCCGCCGCACGCATCAAGACCGACCGTAACGTGGTCCGTGACGAGGCGCGCATCCAGCAGGTCCTGGATAACGTAAAGGCCGAGGCTGAGCGTCACGGCCTATCCTGGACCATCGCCGAGCCGGTCTGGCGGGAGATGATGGAACGCTGCATCGCGTACGAGTTTGTCGTTTGGGACACGCTCCGAAAGTAGCTGCAGGGCCCCCCTGACGGCCTGCATGTCCTCGTGGTAACCAAATCCCCGCTGGGGAGGCGTCGTCGGATACCGCGATGGCGCGAATATCATCTGACAGGCCGCCTGTTCGCGCTTGGCGCGAGCGCGCGTGCGTGTGTGCCCGTAGTCATGGCGGCGCGTGGCGAAGAAATTGCACAAATGATAAGCGCTTACGCTTGGCCTGGGGCGAGGCATGAGGTGGTTTTTAGGGCTGGTGCTGGTGGTCGCGCTCGTGACAGGCGCAGCCTACGCCGTTGGCCGTTTTGTGCTTCCGAACACGCTGACGGTGTCCGAGACGGTCAGCGTCGAACGTCCGCGTGCGGCCGTTTACGCCATGACCAACGATCTTCGCATCGTGAAGGAGTGGTCGCCCTTCTACGCCCTCGATCCTGAGGCCGATTACGCATTCGGCGGCGAAGGCCCAGGCGAAGGGCAGACCATGCGCTGGGTCAGCGCGGTGCGCGACGTCGGCTCGGGCCGCATGTCGATCGTGCAGTCCGATGAAAATGAGCGGATCGAGGGCATCCTCGAACTTAAAGACCGCGCGACGCTCAACAGCCGCTTCGACTTGCATGCGGCGCAAGGCGGCACGGCGGTCACCTGGTCGGTGTCGGCGGAATGCTCCGACGGCTGGGTCAACGTGCCTTGCCGCTACATGAACCTGATCAGCAAGAGCACGATCCAGAGCCATTTGCTGAACGGGCTGAACCGTTTGAAGACACTGGCCGAGCAACTGCCCAACGTCGACTTCGAAGGCTTCGACATCGCCCAGACGCCGGTGGAGAGCCAGAATGTGCTATTTGTGGACGTGGCGATCGGCAGCGGCGCCGATGGCGCGGGCCCCACATTCAACGATCGCGATCAAGCCGAGCGCGAAGGCATCGACTCGCTTGATCGTTTCGTCGCTAATAATCAGGTCGTGCGCGGCGATGGCCTAGTGCGCGTGTTCCCGCAGGTGAACGGCGTCAACGGCGTGTACACGTTCAGTGTCGGCTATCCGTTCAATGGGGCCCCGCCTGGACGTCTTGTCGGCGTCCGCATCGGCTCGACCCCGTCTGGCGCGGCGTTACGCGCGATGTATGTGGGCCGCCGCTCGCAGATCCCGCTCATGTACCAGCGGCTCGATGCCTACATGCAGGCGCACCGGATTTCGCCACGTGATGGCGCGGAGCGGTGGGAGATCGTGCGTCAGGTAGAAGCGCCGACGGCCGACAGTGCTTATCCGAACGACCCCATCGAACACACGGAAATCTACTTTCCGATCGATTGAGCCTGGCGACTGAGCTTCCCGGGTGGGGGACGCCCGCGGGGCAGCGGGGGATAAAGAAAGGCCCGTGGTTTCCCACGGGCCTTTCGATTTTGTACCGCAGTACGGGCTGGCTCTACTCGACCACCTTCAGGTTCACCGCCTTCGGGCCTTTGCCCTTGGAGTCCGGCAGCGTCTGGAAGTTGATGCGTTGGCCTTCGGTGAGCGCCGGCAGGCCGGCGCGCTCGACTGCACTCACGTGCACGAACACGTCAGCGCCGCCGCCGTCCGGCGTAATGAAGCCGAAGCCACGCGCGCCGTTGAAGAACTTCACGGTGCCGTCCTGGGGATCGCCCAAAGGCTGACGCGGGGGGCGATCTTCACCGCCGCCACGGAAGCCGCCGCCACCGCCGCCGCCGCGATAGCCACCGCCGCCGCCGCCGCCGTAGCCGCCACCGCCGCCGCGATCACCGCCGCCGCCACGATAGCCGCCGCCACCGCCGCCGCCGCGGTATCCACCGCCGCCGCCGCCGCCGCCGTAGCCACCACCGCCGCCGCCGCCGCGATAGCCGCCGCCACCGCCGCCGCGATCACCACCGCCGCCGCCGCGATAGCCGCCGCCGCCGCCGCCGAAGCCGCCGCGGTCGCCGCCACCGCCACGATAGCCGCCGCCGCCGTAGCCGCCGCCACCACCGCCGCCGCTGCCGCCATAGCCGCCGCCACCACTGTCACCGCCACCGAATTCCGGCTGGTCGCTGTCCGCGCGGTGTCCGCGCTTCTTGTCCTTCTTCTTGTCTTCAAAATCGCCGTCGTCGTCGTCGAAGCTCATTTTCCTGGGTCCTAGGTCTTGACCGAAGCGCGCACGCCTTCGGCCGCGCGTACGCTCTGGCGCACGCACGTCACTGCGATTTTCAGCTTTGTTGGGGAGAGAGTTTTCTGCCGCACTGCCGCGGAATTTCGCACACCACGCCGGCGACTGGCCGGCCATTCACGTTCTCGCTTATGCGGGAGCGGTTTCCCCCGCGCAAGCGAGAAGTGTGGGTTTACGCGGGATTCATGTCGTTTGCTGGGCCCCGCGTTCTTGCTGCGCGAGGATGATGGAGACGATCCAGGCGCCCAGCAGCTTCGACGCAATGCCGGTCAAAATCGTGCCCCAGGCGAAAATTCCGGGCACAACGAAGGACGCGAGCCAGATGAAAACCACCTGGTCAAGCGGCGCGGATGCGGCGCTTGAGATAAGCACGCGTTGCGAAAGCGGGCGCTTGGAGAAGGTGTAGACCGCCCAGTCTACCGTCTCGCTGATCAGGAAAGCTGCGCCGGACGCGAACACCACGGTGATCCAGGACGTCAGCGTCGAGAGCAGCAGACCGAGGACCATGGCGCCCCAGATCCAGTGGCTGATCTGACGCTGCGCGAAGTCGCGCACGACCAGGACGAGGCCCGTCACGATCGCCAGCGGTTGGAACTGGCCGCCGCCGAACGCATCCGGAATCGTCGTCGTCGGCACTGCCGCAAATGACCAATTGATAATTGGCATCAGCGCCACATAGAGCACCGGCCATGCGCGCTCCCACACGCCGAGCGCAAAAAAAGCCAGCAGCAGAGCGAGGTAGTAGGCAAGCGCGCCCGGTCCTTCGAGGTGGAGCACGTTCCAGTTGAGGTAGAGCGCGCCGATGGCGGCCGCCAGGAAGGTCGCTGTCCACTTCTTCTGAAGCGCCAATGCCAGCACGATGCAGACCACGGCGCAGGTCGGCGCAGCGATCTGTGGCGTCTGCAGGACGGCGAAGATTTCTCCTGGACTCATAAGCGCTTCCTGCCCTGCGCAGGGCGATCCGTCCAGGGTGACGCCCGCCACGGCGCCGCACCGCAGCACGCGCTAGCTTGCCGCCACTGAAAGCTTTGATCCACAGAGAGTTGGGCCGCGCTGGGGCACTGTTACTTGATCGCCGCCGAGGCCGGTCTTAATGCGGACCCATCGGACCAAGCCGCGATGATCGTCGCCTGATCAGGCTGACGCTCGTGGCCAGGGGGAAGGGCGCGGAGCAATCCGCGCCCTTTGCTTTAGTCGCGCCCGCTCACCGAGGCGCCGAAGCCGTCGTCATGCTTCATCCGCCGCGCCAGCGCCGGCAGCGTTTCGTCCAGCATCGCGCGCAAACCGTAGGGCGGATTGATCAGGAAGATGCTGGAGCCCATCAGCCGTCCCTCCGGCGCTGGCGCGCCCACCCAGAGATCCGCACGCAGCCACTTCGCGCCGCCGCCATGGCGTATTTCTGCGTCGGCGGCATCGAGCGCGCTGCGGCTCTTCAAAGGCCGCCACCAGAGATACATGCCGTGCCCGAAGCGCTGCAGCGCCGCGGCGATGGCGCGCGCGCTGGTGGTGAGTTCGTCCGGCTCTTCATAAGGCGGATCGATCAGCACCAGCCCGCGCCGCTCAGCCGGCGGCAGCAGGGCGCGCATGCCCTCATAGGCGTCGCGCTCGTGCAAGCGCACGTTCGGCCCGTGCACGTGACGCCTGAGTTCCGAGAACTCTTCGGGATGCAGTTCGCAGGCGGTGAGCGTGTCCTGTTCACGCAGGGTGTCGGCGACCAGCGCCGGCGATCCCGGATAGTAGCGCAATACACCATCGAGATTACGGGCCTTCAGCGCATCCAGGTAGCGCGCGACGGGGGGCGGCGTGTCCGCACAATCGATCAGCTTGCCCAGGCCTTGCCGCCATTCCGGGCTGCGCATGGCTTCGTCGCCGAAGAGGTCGTAGAGTCCGCGCCCGGCATGCGTGTCGAGCACGCCGAAAGGCGTTTCCTTCCGCTTTAGAGCGTCCAGGCAATAGAGCAGCGCGACGTGCTTCAGAACGTCCGCGTGATTGCCCGCGTGGAAGGCGTGGCGATAGTTCATGCGGCTTGGGTTAGCCGATTGACACGACGGCGCGAAGGCCCATCTCAGGCGCATGAGCTTGCGCGACAATGCGGCCGAGCGCCGCTACGAACTCGACATCGAGGGGGTAACCTCTTTCTGCGATTACAGGGACTCCGGGGTTGGCCGGATGCTGACGCATGTCGAAACGCCCGAGGCGGCGCGCGGGCGGGGATACGCGGCCAAGCTTATGGCCGAAATCCTGAAGAGCGCGCGCGCCGAAGGACTGAAGCTGACCCCGCGCTGTTCCTATGCCGTGGCATATTTCCGCCGGCATCCGGACGATGTTGCAGACGTCGAGGCTTAGCCCTCAGCGGCCCTCGACCGGGAAGCCCTGTTCCTTCCAGGCCTTCATACCGCCATCGAGCGCTACCGCCCGCGTGAACCCCATACGCCGCAGGGTCGCCGCCGCCAGGGTCGAGATCTTGCCGTAGTCGCAATACGTGACGATGCGTACGGTCGGATCCGGAAACGCCTCGTTGACGCGCAATTCCAATTGGCCGCGCGGCAGATGCATGGCGTGCGGAATGTGGCTCGTCTCGAACGCATCCTTCTCGCGCACGTCCAGCACGACCAAGTCATTGGCCCCGCCTTCGACGCGCGACTTCACTTCCGCCATCGTCATGAACGGCACTTCCGCCGCCGCTTCGCTCAGAATTTGCGCCACGCTGACCGCGCCGCTCATGTTGACGCGCAGCGCCTCGTTGAGATGCTCAGGCATCGACAGAGAGAGCTCGCGCATCATTTTCACGAACTCGGCCTTGTCGCGCTTCTGCAGCCGCGGATTGGCCTCAAGCTCCTGGGCGATCGTTGAGCAGGTGCGGCCCTTGTAATCGTGCGCCGGGTACACGCGCAGTTCCGGATTGAGTTTCAGCACCTTGTTGAAAAGCGAGTCGTAAAGCTGCTCGGGATCGCCTGTCGGCAGGTCGGTGCGGCCGGTCGCGCCGATGAGCAAGGTGTCGCCGGTGAAGACCCGGTCGTCCGCAACCAGGCACATGGCGTCGCGGGTGTGTCCCGGCGTGTAGAGTACGTTCAAGCGAATGCCGCCCACCTTGACCACGTCGCCTTCGTCGACGCGGAGGTTCGGGTAAGGGGCAGGTGAAAGCCGGTGCGCCACCATCGGCACGCCGAGCAGCTCGCCCAGCTGCTTGGCGGCGCTGAAATGATCGGCGTGGGTGTGGGTGTCGATCACGTAGCGGATGCGCACCCCGTGCTGGGCGGCCAGCGCCTGATATTTCGCGATCTGGCGGACTTCGGGGTCGATGACCGCCGCTGCGCAACTGTCCGGGCAGCCGACCAAGTAGGACTGGCAGCCGCCGGTGGCGACTTGCTCGAAAATCATGGACGTCTCCTCGCCGTCAGTATGACGGCGAGGGCCCGTCGGCGCTAGCGGAGCGTCAGGTTCCGCGAAACGGCTAGTTCTGCTTCGGCTGCGGCACGATCCGCAGATAGGGCTTCACGGTCTTCCAGCCGTTCGGGAACCGGGTCTTGGCTTCTTCGTCAGAGACCGCCGGGACGATGATCACATCCTCGCCGTTCTTCCAGTTCACCGGCGTCGCGACCTTGTGATTGGCGGTGAGCTGAATCGAATCCACAAGGCGTAGCACCTCATCGAAATTGCGGCCCGAACTCATCGGATAATAAAGCGTCGCCTTGATCACCTTGTCGGGGCCGATGATGAAGACGGTTCGCACGGTGGCGTTGGTCGCTGCGGTGCGGCCTTCGCTGGTCGTGCCCGCGTCCGCCGGCAGCATGTCGTAAAGCTTCGCGACGGCCAGATCGTGATCGCCGATCATGGGATATTGCACGTCGCCGCCGGTCACCTCCTTGATGTCCTTGCGCCAGCGCTCGTGGTCGCCGACCGCATCGACGGAGAGTCCAATGAGCTTCACGTTGCGCTTCTTGAACTCGGGTTCGAGCTTCGCGAGGTAGCCCAGTTCAGTCGTACAGACGGGCGTGAAATCCTTGGGGTGCGAGAAGAGGAGCGCGTAGCTGTCGCCGATCCAGTCGTGGAACTTGATCCGGCCTTGTGTCGTCTCGGCCGTGAAGTCGGGAGCTTTGTCGCCAATGCGGAGCGCCATGTGGAAGTCTCCTTGCCCGGGGCTAGACCCCGCACCAATAACACGGCGCGCAAGCGCCGCCACCAAGCCAGATGGGGTGGCGAAACGATGCCGCAACCCGGAGCGGATCAACTCTCTTAAGCTTTTCGTCGCATGCGTCGTAACGTAAGCGGCGTGACAGGGCGATGATGAGGCGTCTGTTCAATTGGTTCGGCGGGCATCCGCTGCGCGCGGCGGCCGCGATGATGGTCGCGATCGCGCTCATGGGCAGCTGGGGCAAGGCGGCCGGACCGCCGCTGCAGCAGCGCAACTGGTACCCATACCTCGCCCACACGCCTGACCTCACGGTGACGGCGGATCGCTTCGAAGTCTCCCCGGTCAGCGACTGGAGCTACGATTCCGGCGGACCGACCGATGAGACCTACATCAACGCCGGCTACGAGATTTCCGATCTGCGCGAAGTCTGGTTCATGCTGGAGCCCCAGCCCGGCTCGCAGCTGGCGGCACACACGCTGCTGTTGTTTGAATTCACGGACGACCGCATCCTCGGCCTCACCATAGAAGCGCGCCGTGAGCAGGGCGAGGAATACGACGCGCTCGCTGGCGTCTTCAACGCGTTCGAACTGTCTTATATCTGGGCCACAGCGCGCGATCTCCTGGTGCGGCGCGCGGTCATGCTCGGGCACGAAGTGTTCGTCTATCCCGTTTCAATCACCGACGCGCAGAAGCAGGCGCTGCTGCGCAAGCTGCTCGAGCGCAGCGAAGCGCTGGAAACGACGCCGCGCTACTACAACACGATCACATCGAACTGCACCAACGAGCTGGCAAAGGCGGCCGGTTTTCATTGGGCGCCGGCCTATATCTTCACCGGGCGGAGCGATGAATATCTCTATCGCCGCGGCATCCTCCGAGGCGCGTCGTTCGAGGTCGCGCACGCCCGCTCGGACATGACGGAATTCATCCGGGCGCTGAACGGCGTCCCGAAAACGGAGTTCGACGCCGCACTCCTCGCGGAGCTGCGGCGTCGGCGTGATGCTCCGAGCTAGTGCTGAGACATGATATCGCCGGTCTGCGGCGCGCGCGGCGGGTCGGGCATGCCGAGATCGATTTCGCCTTCCCAGGTGATGGGAATGCCGCGGCACATCAGTGGATCGGCGCTGTTGCAGACGTGAAAGTGCAGGTGCGGCTCGGTTGAATTGCCGGATGAGCCCACCGCTGCAATACGCTGGCCGCGCATCACTTGATCGCCAACGCGTACGAGCACGCTGCCCGGCTGCAAGTGGCCGTAGAACGAAAACTCGCCGTTGCCGTGGTCGATCATGATCTGATTGCCGCCGATGCCTGCGGCGCCGCGGGCGAGACGAGTCATCTGTTCTTGCTGCAGTCGCGCGAAATAGGTCTCGATCGTTTCGTCCGGCCGCTGCATCACGCTGGCGTCTTCCTGTTCGCCGCTGATGACGAGCGCCACGCGGCCCGGCGCGGCGGCGAAGACCGGTTCGCCATAAGCGAGATAGTCCCCAAAGCGCGTGCCGTCGCGACGATGCGTGGTGAGATCGGGGCGCAGGCGGATAAGGTCGAACGCGAATTCCTCCATCGGGGTCCAGCGATGGTGTGTGTGAAAGCTGGAGCCCGCGGCGTTCCACCAACGGCCGTGCAGCGGGAAGGAGAAGCGCGTCTGCGTGCCTTCGCTGCGGATCGCGATCCGGCCCTGCGCTGCATCGCCGTTTACGCGCACGCGAACGCCGTCGCGGGCGCCGCGGTAGGCGAACACCTGCGAGGAGATGAGAATGGCTTCGCCCGGATCGAGCGTCAGGTCGGCGGAGAGCGTGGTGTTCGCCGGCAGCAGAAGATCCCCGCCAAATTGGAACGCCAGCGGCTGCAAGAGGCCAGCCTGCTGTAGGCCTGCGCCCCCGGCGGCGGCGCGTGAAAGCTCCTCGGCCCCAAGCGTGCGCGCATCGATGGTGCGTTCACCGGCCATCAGCTCGATGCTGACCGCGTTCAGCGTTACCGGCGCAGGACCGTCATTGACGATCGCGATATTGTGCAGAATGACGCTCGAACTGCCGTGCGCGCGGTCGAGTTCATAGGCGTACACATAATCGGCCGGATAGAATTTCACTTCCAGCGCGTCGGCCGAGCCCGCAAACGCCAGCAACGCCGCAAGCGCGGCGCAAAATGTGAGCTTCATACGCGTCTCCAAGCGGTTACGGCCTGGAGATGCATCGCTGGCGGCAGTCGGATGCGTGCGGACGCCGCGACGGCTCTATTTTCCGCGGGTCATCAGCGCGGTCACCCCAAGCACGAGCGCGAACGTGGACATCGAGCCCACGACCAGCCAGACAAACCACGGAACGTCAGCGATGCTATTCATGCCGCAACGCTTGGTGCGGCTTGGGCCTGGGCGCCTTGATCTAAGTCAATGCGAGTCGCGGACCAGCGCGTCGCGCTCCGGTGGCGCCAAAGGTCGCCACTTGCCCTCCGGTAGCGCTCCCAATCGCAATGGGCCGATCCGGACGCGGAGAAGATCGGTCACTTCGAGGTCGACCAGTTCGCACATACGCCGGATTTGGCGATTGCGGCCCTCGGTCAGCACGAACTTGATCTGGTGTTCACCGGTCAGACTAACCCTCGCCGGCTTCAGCTTCCTGCCGTCGAGCGCAAGCCCGTGGCGAAGCAGTGCGAGTTTACGGTCGCTGATCTGCCCGGCGACGCGGACGCGATACTCCTTGTCGAGCTTCGATTCCGGTCCGATCACTGCTTTGGCGAGCACGCCGTCCTCGCTCAACAGCAGCAGGCCGTGCGAGTCCTGATCGAGCCGTCCGAGCGGCGCGAGCCGAGTGTTCTTGTCCACCTCCGGCATGGCGCCCTCGAACAGGTTGGCGCGTACGACGAGACGCGCGGCCGGGGTCTGGCCCGCCTCGGGCTGCGCCGAAACGAACCCCACCGGCTTGTTGACCACCACCGTGATCGCCGGCCGCCCGACATCTGCGAGCGTCAAGGTCTGTCCGCACTCGATCTTGCGTCCGACGTCCTCCACTCTGGTCCCGTCGATAGACACCAGCCCCCGTCCGATCAGGTCTTCCGCTTCGCGCCGCGAGCAAACGCCTTCGTGCGCGAGCCATTTGTTCACGCGCTGCGGTTCGTCGCCCCGATAGGTCTTGGACCAAGCCATTGCGCGCTCTTAGAGCTTCGGCGCGCGCCCGTCAGCAGTCGGCCCGCACCTGGTGCATTTCGCGCAGCCGCCGCAGCGCCATGGCTGAAATCTGGCGTTCGTCGCTCATGCAGGAGAGCTGCGCGTAGAGCGTCACCGCCTGCGTTTTTTCCGCATCTGTGCCGCGACGTAATAGATCCGCCAGATTGAACATCGACGGCGCATAGCCGCGCGTGGCCGCAGTCCGGTAGAGCTGCTGGGCGCGCTGCGGATTGCGCGCAACGCCCTGGCCGTCGCGATAGAGCGTCGCCAGCATGTGGATGGCTTCGAGATCGCCTTGCTGGGCGGCGTGTTCGAGGAAGGGCGCGGCGGCGGCCGGATCGCGCGGTCCGGCGCGGCTGTCGCGCAGCCAGCGCGCATAAGCGTATTGCGCCCGCGCGTCGCCGCGTTCGGCGGCGGCGAGCAGGAGGCGGCCGGCCTCCACTTGCGCTTCCAGCGGTCCGCTGAAGTCCGGCGCAAGCAGCTGCGCATAGTCGATCTGCGCCGAGGTCCAGCCTTGTTGCGCGGCTGCGACCAGACGCTCGCGCGCCGCCGCGCCATCGGGAGCGACCTGCGGCGCTGTGCGCCGCAGCGTCCAAGACAGATAGAGCGCGGCCGGATGCTTTTGCTCTGCGCCGGCGTCGCAGAATGCGCGAGCCGCTGCAGGGCTCGGCATGAAGCCCCCCGTGCCGGCCAGATGGCCGAGGCACGCGATGGTTTGAGCGAAGGCGTCGCCGCCGTGCGCGTCGCTTTCGATCCTGTCCGCTTGGTCCGGCGCGATTTTCGCCGCCGCCTCCCGCCAGGGCAGCTTCTCCAGGTCCGCGAGGCTTAGGCCGTAGCGCGGCGAGTGCGCGTCGCCGTTGAGGATACGCTCGGTCCAGGGCTGCGCGTCGCCGGGCGCCAGCAGACCAGCCTTCGTGTCGGCGACCGGCGCTGCGCTGACATCAGCCTCTGCCGTCCGGGGCCCCATGCGTGCGGCGTTGATTGCCCGTCCCGCGCCGAACCCGACGACGAAGAGAAATCCGATGCTCAACCCGATCGCCAGCAATGGCCGGCTTGGCTTGCCGCGGTCCCCCGGACGCGCCAGGGCCTCCCGCAGCGTGGCCAGTACGGCCGGCATCTTTTCGGCGTCGGCAGGCGTTTCGGCGAGCTGCGAAACGTCCGCCACCAGCGCTTCGAACGCCGCCTTGAAGCGCACGCGGTTGTTGAATGCGAGGCCGGCGCGGGGCGCGCTCCGAAAGTGCGCGGGCGTCGCGTCCTTCTGCAGTTCGGCGCTGATGAGCTTCTTGCGCTCCAACGCGAGCGTCGCCTCGAAGCTAAGCGCGGCATCGCGCGCCGCCACCTCCGACCAGCACAGCAGAACGCATTTCGCGCCGTCGATCGCGGTGCGGATGTTGGCGCTCGTGTCACCTTCACCTACCGGTACGTGAGCAGTCGCGTCGAAACCCAGGTCCCTGAGGCCTTGCGCGAGCGCCTTGGCTTGACTCCCGTCCGCCTCCGCTGAGGCAATCAAAACCGCGCTCATCTACGTCCCTCGCCGTGGAACTCATGCAAGCGGGGTGCAAAGGCGCGCGTCAAGCGCGGCTGCGCAAACATTGCGGCCTCTTTAGGCAAGCCGCGCCTGCGCGCCCGCCGTGCATCGTTTCGGACGACTGCAACTGCCGCTCGCCCGTTGGGCATCATTGATTTGCTTTCATCTCCGGCGCACCCATAAGGTGTGCGCGGGCAGGGGTGGAATGACTGAATTTCAGGAAGCTTTGGAGTTTATCGAGCGGGTCGAAGACATCTCGACGCTCGACGAACTGCATGCCCTGGTCGTGGCGGTATTCGAGCGGTTCAGCGTCCCCAATTTTTCCATCGTGGCCATGCTGCCAGAGTTCGAAGGAGGCGCCCGCGCGCCGGTGGTGCTTCTCAAGCGCTCGGACGAAGGTTGGGCGGAGAACTACTGGCGCAAGGGCCATTTCAATCTCGACCCCGCCATTCACGGCGCGATGACCCGCATCCATCCGTTTTCATGGTCGGACATTGAGAATGGGCGCATGCCGAAAGAGGTACGCGACCTTTTCAGCGAAATCCGCGAAGCGATGCCGGTCGACGGCGGCTACATCATTCCCGTGCACGATGAAGAGGGCTTTGCCGGCTTTATTGCACTTTATCACGCCGATCGGGACATTTCGCAGAAGGCGCGCGCGGCGCTGAAGCTGATTGGGCTTTACGCGATTGAGCGGGCCAAGGAGTTGCGCGCGTTGCGCGGCATCGACATCGGCATCGCCGGCGTATGCCCGCTCACGCATCGCCAGCGCGAAATCCTGTCCTTTGTCGCCGACGGCAAATCGGATTGGGATATCGGCATGGTGCTCAACCTCGCCTCGTCCACAGTCAACGAGCACGTCGAGAAGGCCAAGGAAGCGATGGGCGTGAAAACCCGCACGCAGGCGGTTGCTATCGCAGTTCGCCGCGGATGGATCCGTATTCAATAGCCAAGCGGTCAACCCCTGTAATCACCGGGGCTCAATACACCGCCTGAAGCGCTAAGCTGCCTGCCTTAATCATAAGGTGGGGTTGGCCATGATCCATATCGTCACGCATGCAAATCGCGCGCTCTACGGACCGCAGCTGGAGGAAATGCATCGGCTGCGATGGCAGTTCTACATAGAACAACGCAAGTGGGCGCGATTGCGAGAGATTCAGACCGTCGAAGGCGTCGAACGCGATGAATACGACGACGAGCAGGCCGTCTACGTCATGGGCATTGACGACGACGGCCGCGTCACTGGTTCGATGCGGCTACGGCCCACCGACCAGAACTCGCTCGTCGCCGACCACTTTCCGCACCTACTGGACGATCCGGCCAGTCTCAGGCCGGGTCCGGACGTGTGGGAGATCACCCGCATCGTCCGCAAGCCCGAGAACCGCAGCAAGGATCACGCGCTTCGCTTCGCCATGAACACTGCGATGATCGAAATGGCGCTGGCGCGCGGCGTGAAGCGGTTTGTCGCCACCGCCGATTCCTTCCTGGTGCCGCAGACCCGCTTGCTCTGGCGCCACAAGTTCCGCCCGCTTGGTCTGCCGGCGCCCTACGCGGAAGGCGAGGTCATCGCGCTCGATTTCGATTGCGACGAGGAGAGCCTGCGCATGGTGCGCGAAGCCGCCGGCTTCGTCGCGCCGCAGGCCTTCGAGCCCATGCCGCCCTTCCATGACCGTCTCTACGACGTCGTTCTGGCCGCTAAGGTTGCCCACAAACTCGCCCACGCCGATCCCGATCAGCTGGCGGCGTTCGCCGCTTGGCTCGAGGTGCGCGAACCCGCTGCGCCCTTCATTCCGGAAGGAGCCGCCACGTGAGCACGCCCAAGGACAGAGTGCGCGCCAAGCGCGCCCCCAAGCAGGACGTCGTGCGCGCCGAAGAGATCGGTCAGCAGGCCGTGTATTCGCTGCTGGACCTGCTGCATTCCGCACAGGAGGTCGCGCGCATGTTGCCGCGCGAGCCGGCGGCGATCCGGGTTAAGGTCATGGAGGCGCTGGCGATCTCGGAGATCGCTGTGCTCCGCTTCAAAATGGATCTTCCAATCGATGGCGACGCCGAGGGCGTCCACTAGGGCCGGCGCGCGCCTCCGCAACGCGCGCCAGCAGGCGCTGAACCCATGAACCCGGTCTCTGCGCCTTGAGAGCGCGCCGCCTGAGCCGCGGCGCGCTCTCCACATTTTCGGGTGGGCGCTTGCGTCACGCACCCTTTGCAGCCGCGAGCGCTTGCGGCGGCGTATGACGGAAGGGTAAGCGTGCGGTTCGGATTTGCGGGACCACCAACCTCCATGAAGCTGCAGACGCGCTTCGTTCAATTGCCGGTGCAATACGACGCCGAGGCGCTGGCGGCCGAAATCGCCGCGCTGGGTGAAATCGCCTGGCTGCCGCATCCGCAGGGGTATGCCGGAAACGATTTCCTGCCGCTGATCTCGGCGCACGGCGATCCCAATAACGAAGCGTTCGAGGGGCCGATGCGGCCGACCCCGTATCTGGAGAAGCTCCCCTACACCCGTCAGGTGCTGGCTAGCCTCGGCGCCTCGCTCGGCCGCACGCGCTTGATGCGCCTCGCCGGCGAGGCGGAAGTCAGCCCCCACGTCGACGTCAATTATTATTGGCGCGACCGCATGCGCGTGCACGTGCCGATCGTGACGCAGCCGACGGTGGCGTTTCACTGTGGGCAACAGGTGGTCCACATGAAGGCCGGCGAGTGCTGGATTTTCGACACCTGGAGCCTGCACAAGGTCATCAACGACGACACCCATGCGCGCATCCACCTTGTCGCCGACACGGTGGGCGGCGAGGGGTTCTGGCATCTCGCGTCTGGCGGCCGCACGCCGGATCAGCCCACGCCGCCGGGGTGGGCTGCGCGTCCGCTCGCGCCGCACGGCGGCGCACCGGAGCTCGATTTCGAGACTGTGAACGCGCCTACGGTGATGACGCCCTGGGAGGCGCGCGATCACATCCACTTCCTGCTCGGCGAAGCAGTCCAAAACGACCCGGCGCTGCCGGAAGTCGCGCGTGTTTCGATGCAGTTCCTGCACAACTGGCGTGCGCTCTGGTCCACTTTCGGCGAAAGCAGGGAAGGCTGGCCCCGCTACCGTGCCGCGCTCGAGGCCTTCAAGGCCGACTTGCAGGCGGTCCGCGCCGAGCGCCTGCGTCTGCGCAACACCTCGGCGTTCGCGGTGGCCATGTTCAACATCGTCATCAATCCGGCGCTCGCTGATCACATGCGCGACACCGGCGTGGGCGAGCAGCGCGAAGATCCTGCCGCCGCCGCGCCTCGCCGGGCGCTGCCGCGTGAACCCGACCCTGTTTTCGATCGTCCCGTTTTAATCGTTAGTCCGCCGCGCTCGGGGTCGTCGCTCCTGTTCGAGACGCTGGCCCAGGCGCCGGGCGTCTACACAATCGGCGGCGAAAGTCATGGCCTGATCGAAAGTCTCGCGCAGTTGACGCCGGCGGCGCACAACTGGGACTCGAACCGGCTCACCGAAGCCGACGCCGACGCGGATGTGATCGCCGAACTCCGCTCCCGCTTTGAGCAGAGCCTGCGCGACCGCGACCGCGCGCGCCCGGCGCCGCAGGCCCGCGTCCGGCTTCTCGAAAAAACCCCGAAGAACGCGCTGCGCATTCCCTTCCTCGCCAAGGCGTTTCCGGAAGCCCGCTTCATCTATCTCTACCGCGATCCGCGCGAAGTGCTGGCGTCGATGATGGAGGCCTGGGAGTCCGGCGGTTTCCGCACCTATGCCGAAGTCCCGGGCTGGCGCGGCCGACTGCCCTGGTCGCTGTTGCTGACGCCCGGCTGGCGCGAGCTCGCGGCTCTGCCGCTGAACGAAGTCGTCGCCGCGCAATGGGCGGCGGTGACCAAGATTTTGCTGGACGATCTCGACGCGCTTCCGGCGGGACGCCGCTTTGTTGCGCGTCACGATGCGCTGCTCGCCGATCCGTCCGCGGAGATCGCGCGGCTTACCCGGGCTGTCGATTTTGGCTGGGACCGCGCTCTGGGCGCCGATCTGCCCATCGCCTCGCACACTGTCTCCAAGCCGCGGGCGGAGAAGTGGCGTGCGCGCGAAGCCGAGATCGAAGCTGTCCTGCCGGGTCTGCGTGCGCTGATGGAGCGCGCCGCCAAGATCGCCGAGCGCGCATGAGCGATCTCCGGGCCGCCGTCGAAGCACTCGCGAACAACCCCGCGCGCGCGGAAGAGATTGCGCGCGCCTTGCTCGCCGAAAACCCCAACTACCGCGACGCGCTATTCATGCTGAGCGAAGCGCTGCGCCGTCAGGGCAAGGCGCATGAGGCGAGTGGGCTGCTGGAGCCGCTGACCCGGGCCTCGCCGCCCGTGTTTGCAGTGGAGAACTTGTACGGCCGCGCGCTGAGGGACATCGGTAAGCACAGCGAAGCAGCGGCGGCGTTCGCGCGCGCTGCGGAAGCGGCGCCCAACCATCCGCACATCTGGCGCGATTTGAGTGATGAGCTGCGCGCCGCCGGCGATGCGCAAGGCGCGGAACAGGCACTGCTCCGTCATTTCGAGCCGTCAACGAATGAGCCGCGCTTGGCGAAGGTGGCCCAGGCGCTGCAAGCCGGCGACGCCGCCGCCGCCCGGCCCATCCTTGATGCGTACCTCGCCGAGTTTCCCAGCGACATCGCCGCACTACGTATGCTGGCCGAAGCGCAGGCGCGCGGCGATCGTCCCGATCAGGCCGAAGCGACGCTGCGGCGCATGCTCGAACTCGCGCCAGGCTTTAGCTACGCCCGCCACGGGCTCTCGCAATTGTTGTTGGCGCTTGGCCGCTATGAGGAGGCGCACGCTGAAGCCGAAGAACTGATGCGCCGCGACCCGAACAAGGGTGCGAAGCGTCTCTTCGCCGCCACGCTCAGTCACTTAGGTCACTACGATGCGTCGGTCGACGCGTACCACCGCACGCTTGGCGAAGATGAGAACCAGCCGCGCGTGTGGATGAGCCTCGGCCATGCGCTGAAGACCGTGGGCCGCACTGCCGAGGGCGTTGAAGCCTACAAGAAGAGCATCACGCTGATGCCAAGCCTCGGCGAAAGCTATTGGAGCCTGGCGAACCTGAAGTCGCATCGCTTCAGCGACGCGGACGTCGCGGCCATGCAGGCGCAGCTTGCAGGCGGCGCGCTTTCGCCGGACGATCGCGTGAATATGCTCTATGCGCTGGGCAAGGCGCGCGAGGACCACGCCGACGCCGCCGGCGCGTTCGCGGCGTACAGCGAAGGCGCTGCGCTGCGCCGCAGTTTCAACCCGCACAACGCGGACGTGTTCAGTGCGTTTGTGGCGCAAAGCAAGATGCTGTTCACGCGTGAGTTCTTCGCCGCGCGCGCACAGCAGGGCGATCCCGCTGAGGACCCGATCTTCATCGTCGGCCTGCCGCGCGCGGGTTCTACGCTGGTGGAGCAGATCCTCGCTTCACATTCCGCCGTGGAAGGCACCGCAGAGCTTTCGGATATTCTTGGCCTGACCCGGCGCATTGCGGGTCTGGAGCGCATCGCAGCGGGCGGTTCCTATCTCGAGTTGATCGGCGACCTTGACGCCCGCGCTCTGCGCGACCTGGGCCAGTCCTATCTCGACACCACGCGTTCGCAGCGCCGGCTGGGGCGCCCGTTCTTCATCAATAAGATGCCGAACGATTTCCAGCATCTCGGGCTCATTCATCTGATCCTGCCCAACGCCAAGATCATTGACGCGCGCCGCCACCCGCTGGCGTGCGGCTGGTCTTGCTTCAAGCAGCATTTCGCGATCGGGCAGAACTTCACCTACGATCTGACCGAACTCGGGCGCTACTATGCGGACTACGTCGCGCTGATGGCGCACTACGATGCTGTACTGCCGGGGCGGGTGCACCGTGTGATCCACGAAGCGCTCGTCACCGATCCCGAGCCGCAGATCCGCGCGCTGCTCGACTACTGCCGTCTGCCGTTCGAAGACGCAGTGCTGCGGCCGCACGAGACTCAGCGTGCCGTGCGCACAGCGAGTTCTGAGCAGGTGCGCAAGCCGATCAGCGCCAAAGGCCTCGACGACTGGAAGCCGTACGAACCCTATCTCGGACCGCTGAAAGCGGCGCTGGGGCCGGTGCTCGACGCCTACCCGGACCCGCCGTCGTGAGCAGATTGGCGGCGATTGTCGCCGCTTTGCGTGCGGATGCGGCGCGCGGTGAAGCTTTGCTGAGGGACCTGCTGCTGCGCGAGCCCGACAACGCGGAAGCGCGGGTGCTGCTGAGCGACACGCTACGGCGCAGAGGCGATGCCGCCGGCGCGCTGCGCGAGGCGGAGACCGCGGTTAAGCGCGCGCCGCAGGCGTTCGCCACCCACCGGCAACAGGGCTTGGTGCTGGCCGAGATGAACGACACCGCCGGCGCCATCTCTGCGCTGCGCGCTGCAACGAAGCGCGAGGCGCGCCATCCGAGCCTTTGGCGCGAACTTGGTGATCAATTGCTGAAAGGCGGCGATCGCGCCGCCGCAGAAGAAGCGTTTTCGCGTCATGCCAGCATGCCGCGCGGCTATCCGCAATTCGCCCGCGCCGCCGATGCGCTACGCGCTCGGCGCGGCGAGGAGGCGGCGGCTTTGCTGAGCGCGTATCTTGAACGCGCGCCGAACGATGTCGTCGCCATGCGCCTGATCGCCGAAGCGCATGCGTTCGCGGGACTGGCGCACGAGGCCGAAGCCTGGCTCCGCCGTAGCCTCGCTCTCGCGCCGGTGCAGATCGCCGCGCGCCACATGCTGGCGCAGCTGCTGCTGGAGCAAGGCCGGCCGCAGGAAGCGCATGCCGAAGTGCGCCTGCTGATGCGGCAAAATCCGGGCAGCGAAGGGCCGATGCGTCTGCTCGGCGCGACGCTCAATGCGCTCGGCGACTACGAGGATGCGTCGAAGCTCTATGAAAGACTGCTGAAATCAAAGCCGCGCGAAGCGCCGACATGGCTCACCTACGGCCACACCCTGAAGGTGCTCGGCCGTACGGAGCAGTGCATTCAGGCCTATCGCAAGTGCCTGGAGATCGAGCCCGCGTTTGGGGAGGCCTGCTGGGCGCTCGCCAATATCAAGCCGCATCGCTTTAGCGACGCTGAGGTCGCGCAGATGCAGGCGCAGCTGCAGGGCGCTTCCCTGTCGCCCATGGGGCGGATCAGCGTGAATTATGCGCTGGGAAAGGCGTTGGAAGATCGTGGCGATGCCGACGCCGCGTTCGCCGCCTACGCGGAGGGCGCCGCGCTGTTGAGCAAGGAGGCGCCTTACGATCCCGACGGGGTGCACGCGTTCGTGGCCAGGTCGCGGGCACAGTTCACGCCGGCGTTTTTCGCCGCGCGCGCCGGGCAGGGCGAGCCCGCGCAGGATCCGATCTTCGTCGTCGGCCTGCCGCGCTCGGGCTCTACCCTGATCGAACAAATTCTCGCGTCGCACAGCCAAGTTGAAGGGACATCGGAGCTGAGCGACCTGAGCGCGATCGCCGATCGGATCGGCGCAGGCGGCGCCTATCTCGACGTGTTGGCCTCGCTCGATGCGGCCGCGTTGCGCGGCCTCGGGCAGGCTTACCTCGACACCACGCGCGCCTATCGCAAGCTCGGCCGGCCGCTCTTCATCAACAAACTGCCCGGCGACTTCCGCCATATTGGGCTTATTCAGCTGATCCTACCTAACGCCAAGATCATCGACGTGCGCCGCCATCCGATGGCGTGCGGCTGGTCCTGCTTCAAGCAGTTGTTTGCGCGCGGCAGCGGTTTCTCCAACGATCTCGGACACATCGGCCGCTATTACGCGGATTATGTCGCGCTGGTGCAGCACTATGATGCGGTGCTGCCGGGGCGGGTGCACCGCGTGATCCACGAGGACCTCGTCGCCGATCCGGAGACGCAGATCCGCGCTCTGCTCGACTATTGCGGCCTGCCGTTCGAAGCGGCGTGCCTGCGTCCGCACGAGACTAAGCGCGCGATCCGGACGCCGAGCGCAGAGCAGGTGCGCCAGCCGATCAATGCGGCGGGTGTGGAGGCGTGGCGGCCCTATGAGACGCATCTAGCGCCGCTCGCTCGCGCGCTCGGCCCGGTGCTTGAGAACTGGCGCAGCTAGCCCACGCGCGTGCTCATGCCGCCGTCAACCGGCAGCAGCACGCCAGTGATGAACTTCGCTTCGTCGCTGGCCAGGAAGAGGGCGGCGTAGGCCGTATCCCAGCCGTCGCCCATCTTGCCGCCGAGCGGCACCATGGCGTTGCGCTGTTCGCGCAGTTTCGCCGGATCGACGCCGCGCGCTTCCGAGACGGTGGCGATCGCCATGGGCGTATCCATGAACCCCGGCAGGATGGCGTTGCAGCGCACGCCGTGCTTGGCGTTCGACGCCGCCACCGACAGCGTCATCCGGTTCATGGCCGCCTTTGAAACTTCGTAGGCGATCATGGTCGCGCCGGCGATGGAGGCGAGCGAGCTGATATTGACGATGGCGCCGCAGCGGTTGCGGAGCGCCGGGATGGCGGCCTTGGTCATCAGCCAAGCGCCTTTCAAATTCACGTTGAGGATGCGGTCGAACGCGGCATCGTCGGCCACGTGGGCGGGCCCGTCGCCGCCGGCGCCGATGCCGACATTGTTGACGAGAATGTCGAGCCCGCCATAGCGCGAGACGGCCGCCTCCACCGCCGCCTTGCACGAGGACGCATCGGTAACGTCTGCCTCGAACGCGCTCGCCACACCGCCTTCGCCTTCGATCGCGGCCACAGTCTCTTCGGCCCGCGCCAGCACGCGGTCCACGCACAGCACGCTGGCCCCTTCGCGTGCGAACAAAGTCGACATGGCGCGGCCGTTGCCGATGGTGTCGCCCGGCGTCTGGCCGGCGCCGGCGACGAGCGCGGATTTGCCGGCGAGCCTCATGGCGTCCGTGGGGAGGGGGGCGGCAGCGCGTCGGGTCCGCCGGCGATGAAGAAGCAGAGGATGGCGATGGCGAAGAGCGAGAGTGCGCCGATGAACATGTAGGCGATCAGCTTGCGCTGCGGCTGCGCTTCGTCGGGAAAACCTTTGCCCTCCATGAACTGAGTCCAGCGCGTGAAGCCGTCGGCCGGCGTCTGGGCCGGCGGCATCGGATGCTTGTGCAGGAACGACAGCATCATCGCCCAGGCCGCGACCATGAGCCCGAAGCCCAGCTGCAGTCCGAAGAACGTCACCCCCAGCAGCATCGCTCAGCCTTTCAGATCCGGATCCAGCGTCTGGCCCGCATCGAGCTGCACGCCGAACGTGTTCAGCATCATCGACACCTGCGTGTACTGGCCGGCGGTGAAGACGACGTCCATGCATTGCTTGTCGCTGAAATGCGCTTTGAGTGCAGCCCAGGTCGCGTCGCTGACGAACTGGCGCGCGTGCAAGTCGTCGCAGGCGCGAATGAGCGCGGCGTCCGCGGCGCCGAAGCCTTCGCCGCTCTTGATGCGCGCGATCTCCTCGTCGCTCAAGCCGACGCGCTTGCCGATGCCGACATGCTGCGTCCACTCATAGCCGGAGCGGCAGAGATAGCCGGTGCGCAGAATGACGATCTCGCGCTCGCGCGGCGCCAGTGCGTTGCGCTTGGAAAGGATGTAGTTCCCCCAGCCGAGGAACGCCTTCAGCGCCTCGGGCGCGTGCGCCAACGTGCGGAAGATGTTGAGCAGACCGACCGGCCCCTGCCGCAGCGGTTCCACCGCGGCCTGCTGTTCGGGGCTCATGTCGGAGTCGGCGAGGGGCGCGATGCGCGGAGAAGAGAGGTGCATATCCGTTACTCTCCATCCCCGCCGCCGGCCCGCAAGCGGAGATTTGCCTTGCCGTAGCGGTGTCCGGACCCCATCTCTAGCGCAGACGCGCCGGCGCTTTCGCCCGCGTGCCGCTCTCCAACGAAGGAAAATCCATGGCGCAGACCAAGTTCAGCGCTGGCGCGCGTCTGCGCGTCTTGCGCGGCGTCGCCTTCGGTTCGCCGACGGGCGTCGTCAGCGTCGTCACCGCGCTGCCGCGTGACGCCGGCCCGCAGCAATATCGCGTCCGCGTCGACGGCGAGTCGTTCGAGCGCATCGTCGACGAGAGCAAGCTCGAAGCGGTCGCCCATGAGTAGCGGCGCCGAACCGCGTCCGCCGAGAGCCATGGCGGTGACGCTGAAATACAAGGATTCCGACGAGCACCTGCTGCGCCGTCTCGGCCAGGCGCTGGTGCTGCAATGGGACGAACTCCCCGACGATCTGCAGGACGTGCTGATAGATCAAGCCGCGCTGGTGCAAGACCGCGATGAAGCCGCGCCGCACGACGCCGCGCAGATCGAGAGCTTCATCCGCGGCGTAAAAAGCGTCGCGCTGCCGAAGGAGGCAGGGACCTAACCCTCCCCCTTGCGGGGAGGGTCGGTCGCGTATGCGACCGGGGTGGGGGCGTCACCTCCGCAGTTTCGAAGCAGCACCGCCGTTACCCCCTCCTCCAACTCCTCCCGGCAAGGGGGAGGAGGGCGATGGCGTGCGCGTTCGCGCTCTCCGCGCATCGCGCAAAGAAAATTGGGAGCAGGGCGCTCCGTTGGCGCAGAGGGTAGTCCTTGGCGACGTTGCTTTCGCAGCGCCGGCGCGTTCGGCGCGCCCCGTTTCCGGTCGTTTTTCCTGGCCTGGGACGAGGAGCTGTGCAGAGGCCGCGTCGCCGCGGCTCGCCTCCTGGACGATGGACCTTCCGGGACGACCAGCCATCGACTGATTTTCCCTTTGGGGCTTAGCTCCATTCCCAATTCGCCGGTTCAGCGCGCGCACGTCTCCGAGACGCCGGCCCCTTCGGTTTCACTCCCCGAAGGCAATGCGACTTGCGATGCGTTTGACGCGCCGCCGATCGCCACGCCGACCGTGTCACGCCCATCCCGAAGTTTCGGAGCTCTTCGAAATCTCCCAGGGGCGGACGGGGAGAGAATACGCGCGAGCACGGAGGGGGCGGATGGATTTTGAAGCGGGCGCGATTTTGCTGGGCGGGCGCGGTGTTGGGTGTGGGATAGATTACTCCTGAACAAGCTACTGTTCAGCGAACGGCTTGCCATACGGGCGTGAAATAGTGCGTGCCAGCCAGTTGAGCAGCGCAGATGACACCGAAGGCGATGGGAAGCAGCCATTCACCTGTGAGGACGTAAAAGATTGCCAGCCCAGGCGGTCGTCCCGTTCGGCGCGCTTCGTTTTGTAGCGAAGACTTGGCACGGTGGAGAATGTTAGTCGTGCCCTCCGCGATGGCGGTTTGCTCAGCAAGTTCAGACTCGAGCTGTGTGCAGAAGCGCTGGGCTTGCTGGAAATCAAGTTCACGCGTTCTGTATTCTGAAGTCATCGGATGCATTGTTCGCAGGACGGCCTCAAGCCGGCGCGCCTCCGCGACCTGCGCGTCCCGTCTGTGTCGCAGCCCCGCCAGCGATGCTCGAGCGCCTTCGACGAGGTCAACGATTCGACTTTGCACCCGCGGGTCAGAGTCTTCGAGCCCAGCCAAAATTTGAGCACGCTCTGCGGCAGCATCGTTAATTCTCTGGGAAAGGTCAGCACCGCGCAATATCCCGTGAAAGGTCAGCGCGACCACATAAAAAACGAGCGCATGGAAGATCGCGAAGTAGAGGACTTCTCTGGGGATTCTAGCACCGAGAAACGTCACGCCATTCGTGTCGATCTCAAAATTGAGAAGGAGGAAGGAGACACCAGCGAGCAGCATCACAATGCGCCGAACCTTCTCGGTCGGCGTCAAACTGCTCAGCACTGCACTGTATGTCGACACGTACCTATCTCAGCACGAGTCGGCTTGGGATCGCTGGCTCCCCCATCTCCGTCAAGCGGGCTGCGATCGGGCGCGCGATGCCGTCTCGATTTCGCGCATCATAACTGATGAAGAACGCTGGCACTTCGCCTTTGGTCATCGCATCGATGTACCTTTTGCCCAAGAACACGAATTCAAATCCCGCGGCTCGCGCGGCCTGTTGTGGGGACGCGAACAGATCGCTCAACTCGTCGCAGTCGCAATACACAAATACAAACCTAGAGAGTGCGAAGTCTCTTGATTCAATTTGACGGCGTTCCTCGATCCATGGGGCAACCTCAAGGAGTTTGAGTGGATCACCGTTGTCGATAGCGAATCCAGATCCTAGCGGAACATCAGGCGACACCGAGATGATGAGATTCTTTTCACCGACATCGAGGTTCGCAAAGCTGTTGAGCGATGACACCAGGCTCAGAAGAACACCAGAAACCTCCCTCGGGTCAGAACTCGGTGTGTGGAGCGCCAATCCGCGCGTATAGTTCTGACGGTTTATTCGGACGTCGATGCCAACGCTTATTGTCCGGCCGTCCATCTGTGCTTGGCCGCCAGACCGCAGCGTAATGCAGTTTGAAGGGGTGCGGGCGAAGTAATCTGTCGACGTCGCGGTGCGCATTAAGGCCCCTTCCTTCGCCGTCCGCGATACGGCGGCTTGCCTTTGCGCACAGTCGCCCCCGTCAGCGTCGCGCGGTCGTTGCCGCGCGCTTCGCGCACGGCGGCGTTCGCGCTTGCGCTGATGTCGCTTTGGCGGGCGAGGGGATCGTCGGCGATCAGCAGTTCGGTTTCCTGCAGGCGCTTGATCTCATCGCGCAGCCGCGCAGCGGTTTCGAATTCCAGGTCGGCGGCGGCGTCCTTCATCTGCTTTTCCAGGTCGGCGATGTAGCTTTTGATGTTGTGGCCGATGAAGGCTGTGCCGTCTTCGCCGACGCCCTTGCTGCGCTTGTCGCCGCCGGCGCCGCGCTTGAAGGCCATCGGGTCGCGCGGGTCGATGGTGAGGCTGTCCTTCTCGTAGACGCTGTCGAGAATGTCCTTGATGTGGCTCTTGATCGATTGCGGCGTGATGCCGTTGGCGAGATTGAAGGCGTGCTGCTTCTCGCGGCGGCGCGCGGTTTCGGCCATGGCGCGCTGCATCGAGCCGGTCTCGCGGTCGGCATAGAGGATAACCTTGCCGTCGACGTTGCGCGCGGCGCGGCCGATGGTCTGCACCAGCGACGTCTCTGAGCGCAGGAAGCCTTCCTTGTCGGCGTCCAAGATGGCGACGAGGCCGCATTCGGGAATGTCTAGGCCTTCGCGCAGCAGGTTGATGCCGACCAGCACGTCGAAGGCGCCCAGGCGGAGGTCGCGGATGATCTCGATGCGCTCGACCGTGTCGATGTCGGAGTGCATGTAGCGCACGCGCACGCCTTGCTCGTGCATGTACTCGGTCAGATCCTCGGCCATGCGCTTGGTCAGTACGGTGACGAGCGAGCGATAGCCCTTCTTCGCCACTTCCTTCACTTCGGCGATGACGTCGTCGACTTGGCTGTGGCCGTGCGCCTGCACCGGCCGCACTTCGACCGGCGGATCGATCAGGCCGGTCGGGCGGATGACCTGTTCGGCGAAGACGCCGCCGGTGCGGTTCATCTCCCACGGACCGGGCGTCGCCGAGACGTGCACCGTCTCGGGCCGCATGATGTCCCATTCCTCGAATTTGAGCGGGCGGTTGTCCATGCAGGAGGGCAGGCGGAAGCCGTATTCGCTGAGCGTGTGCTTGCGATTGAAGTCGCCGCGATACATGCCGCCGATCTGCGGCACGGTGACGTGGCTTTCGTCGGTGAAGACGATGGCGTTGTCGGGCAGGTATTCGAACATGGTCGGCGGCGGCTCGCCCGGTTTGCGGCCGGTGAGATAGCGGCTGTAATTCTCGATGCCGGCGCAGGAGCCGGTGGCCAGCATCATCTCCATGTCGAAGGTCACGCGCTGCTCGAGCCGCTGCGCTTCCAAGAGCTTGCCCTCGGCGCGGAAGTAGGCGAGCCGGTGGGCGAGTTCGTCCTTGATCGACGACACCGCCTGCTCGAGCGTCATTTTCGGCGTGACGTAGTGCGAGTTTGAATACACTTTCACCGCGCCCAGGCTCGCCGTCTTGCGTCCTGTCAGCGGATCGAACTCGACGATGCTCTCGACGTCGTCGCCGAAGAACGAGAAGCGCCAGCAGCGGTCTTCCAAGTGCGCCGGCCAGAGTTCGATGGCGTCGCCGCGCACGCGGAACATGCCGCGCGCAAAGCCGGCCTCGTTGCGCTTGTACTGCAGCGCCACCAGCGAACGGATGAGCTCCTGCAGCCCCATGCTGTCGCCGGTTTTCACGGTGAAGGTCATCGACGTGTAGGTCTCGACCGAGCCGATGCCGTAGATGCACGAGACCGACGCGACGATGATGACGTCGTCGCGTTCGAGGATCGCGCGCGTGGCCGCGTGGCGCATGCGGTCGATCTGTTCGTTGATGTTGGATTCTTTCTCGATGTAGGTGTCGGTGCGCGGCACGTACGCTTCCGGCTGGTAGTAGTCGTAGTACGAGACGAAATACTCGACCGCGTTTTCCGGGAAGAAGTTCTTGAACTCGCCGTAGAGCTGCGCGGCGAGCGTCTTGTTGGGCGCCAGGATCAGGGCAGGGCGCTGCACCTGCTGAATGATCTGCGCCATGGTGAAGGTCTTGCCGGAGCCGGTGACGCCCAGGAGCACCTGGTCCTGTTCCTTGCGGCGAATGCCGTCGACCAGTTCGGCGATCGCGGTCGGCTGATCACCGGCGGGCTCGTAGTCCGAAACGAGTTTGAAGCGCTGGCCGCCCTCGAGCTTCTCCCACGCGCGCACCGGCCGGTGCGGCATCCACATGGCGGCGTTGGTGTCGAACACCGCAGGCGCCTCGGCGACGCCGGGCGGCGAACTCTTCGGGGAACGGGCCATGAACGTGAAGATAGGACGGCGCGGGCCCGGCGCAAATCGGCGCGACGTGCCCGACTCGGCGCCGCCAGTCGCCAGCTTTCGGCTGTAGCCGCTGTGAATTGTGGCAGACCTGTCCTCAGGCCCACGTCCAGACAAGGTCCGGTTTTGGGCTTTCGAGGCAGTGTCTGTGACACCGCTGCAGGCCGTTTCGGGGGCCGAAGAACCCTTATTTGGCAAGCCTTCCGGGCGATCCTTGCCAGCCTCGGCGGCAACTGGGGTAAAAACGCAACGGTGTCACCGCCTCCGCGCATATGACGGTATTAAAATACCTCTTTTTCGCCAAATTGCGGCGGTCTGCGTTTGACCTGGGTTAAAATGTGTCGTTAGCGTTGCCCCAGCATGGCGGGAGTCGTCCGGGTGGAAGCCCGGCACGTCCTTTGGGGGACACCGACTTTCTCAACCACGGCCTCGGACTCCTTACCGGTGTCCGAAAATCTCACAGGGTTCGCGCCGGTACCGGCGTTAACCGGCGCTCTAGGGGGTTCGAAATTATGTCGAATAAAAAGACGCAAGGTTCGACCGGCAAGCGCAAGTCACTGCTCACGGGCGCTTCGGTGCTCGCTGCTGCGGCGGCTGCTCTGTCGGCGACGCCTGCGATTGCTCAAGACAACAGTGACGAAGAAGAAGAAGCGATTGTCGTCACCGGCACGCGTCTGCAACGTCAAGACTTCGAAGCGATCAGCCCGGTCACCACGGTCGGCGCCGAACAGCTCGAACTGACGGCGACGCTGACCACGGAATCGCTGCTGAACGAACTGCCGCAGATCGTTCCGGGCAACACGCGTACGTCGAACAACTCAGGCGGCGAAGACTTCGCCACCGTCGACCTCCGCGGCCTCGGTGCGAACCGCACGCTGGTTCTCGTCAACGGTCAACGCGTCCCGGCGTCTTCGACGACCGGCGTCGTCGACTTGAACACGATCCCGGCCTCGCTGATCTCGCGGATCGAAGTTGTGACCGGCGGCGCCTCGGCCGTGTACGGTTCGGACGCCATCTCGGGCGTCATCAACTTCATCCTGAAGGATGACTACGAAGGCGCCGAAACGACGATGACGTACGGCGCGGAAATGGAAACCGGCAACGCCGCTCAGTTCGAGTGGAACGCCCTGGTCGGCGGCAACTTCGCCGACGGTCGCGGCAACCTGACGGTCTATGGCGCCTACTTCAACCGCAACAAGGTCCTCCAGTCCGAATACGACTGGTCGCGCACCTCGGCTGCGATCGCCTATGATTCCGGCCAATACCTGGTGTTCGACACCTCGGCCGAATGGGCCGCCGCCAACCCGGCTTACGTCGCTCTCGCGGGCGGTTCGGGCACGCCGGCTTGGGGCTGGATCACGAACAACCCGGCCAACCCGTTCACCGGCCTCTCGGCTGCCCTCCCGGGCACGTTCGCAGGCGTGAACCACGACTGTAACCCGGCGACCGCGGTGACCAACGTCAACGGCGGCAACCTGTCGTTCAACGACGCCGGTCAGCTGACGCCGCGCTTCACCGCCGGCGCTTGCAACGTTCCGGATCGTGCGGCTGGGTCTTCGCGCTACAACTTCGCGCCGGACAACTACATCATCCTGCCGGCCGAGCGCGCCAACATCTCGATCAACGGCCACTATGACGTCACCGACGACATTCGCCTGAACATCATGGCGAACTTCGCCGACAGCCGCACGGAAGTGCAGCTGGCGCCGACGCCGGCGACGGGCCTGCGGATCACGCTGACCCCGGCCATGCGCACCCTGATCCAAACCAACGCTCCGGATCTGTGGACCGCGCTGCAAACCCGTCCGACGGGCGGCCCGACGGTTGGTCCGTACCAGCCGTTCACCATGGACCGCCGTACGAACGAAGTCGGCACCCGCAACGGCATCTTCGAAAACGAAGCCTTCTACTTCCTGGCCTCGTTGCAGGGATCGCTGGGCGAGAACTGGGATTGGGAACTCGCTGCCTCCTACGGTCAGTCGAACTTCCTCGGCCGCGGCCTGAACTCGGTCAACAAGACCGCGTTGCAACAAGGTCTCGCGGGCTGCCAAGCTCTGGGCGCTGGCCCGGACGGCATCCTGAACACGCAAGACGACACCGGCACGCCGCTCGGCGTGGCCGCGCTGCCGGGCTGCGTCCCGCTCGATATCTTCGGGCCGGGCACGCTGACCCCCGCCATGCAGTCGTTCCTGCGCGTGAACACGTTCTCGCAAACGGTCGTTGAAGAATCGCGCGTCACGGGCTTCGTCCGCGGCGACCTCTTCGAACTGCCTGCGGGTCCGGTGGCCTCGGTGTTCGGCTTCGAATACCGCGACAGCTTCGGTTCGTTCCACGTGGACGACCAACAGCGCACGGGCAACATCTTCGGCTTCAACGCCACGCAAGACCAAGAAGGCCAGATCGACGTGTACGAACTGTACACGGAAGTCGCGGTCCCGTTGGTCAGCGAGCAGCCTTTCGCCCACTACCTGGGCCTCGAAGGCGGCTATCGCCGGTCGAACTACTCCTCGATCGGTGACGTTGACACCTACAAGATCGGCGCCGAGTGGGCTCCGACCGAGTGGCTGCGCTTCCGCGCTGTGTACAACGAAGCGACCCGCGCTCCGTCCGTGTTCGAACTGTTCCAGAACGGTGACCAGGGCTTCCCGTCCTACATCGACCCCTGCAACGACGCGAACTCGAACGGCGTTCCGGACAACACCAACGTGACGGCTGCCGAATGCTTGGCCGCTGTCGGTGGTTCGCCGGCCTGGGCGGCTGGCTTCCAGCAGAACAACTCGCAGGTGCAAGCCTTCGCGTTCGGTCAGCCGGACCTCGCCCCGGAAGTTGCGACGACCTCCACCTACGGCTTCGTGTTCCAGCCCGATTGGTGGCCGGTTGGCGATTTCCGTGCCACGGTCGACTATTATGAGATCGAGATCTCGGACATCATCGCGTCGCTGGGCGCCAGCTTCTACCTGACCCAGTGCTACACGGCGAACGATCCGGCGGCTTGCGCGCACATCACGCGCGATCCGGTCACGGCTCAGATCACGGGCATCAACACCGGCCGCGCCAACCAAGGCACGTTCGAAACCAACGGTATCGACTTCCAACTCGAGTGGTCGGTTCCGCTGGGCGCGGGCCAGCTGACGGTCAACGAACTCTACACGTTGGTCGACTCGCTGACCTTCAACGGCACGGAGTTCGCGGGTACGTCGGCCGGTTCGATCGGTTCGTCGACGCCGGACTTCAAGTCGGTGCTCTCGGTCACCTACAATGTGGGCGATTGGACGCTGTTCAGCCGCTGGTCGTACACGCCGGAAACCACCTCCGGTAACGGCATCGGCGGCGTGATCAACCCGTCGGCGTCGTACGTGGACGCGTCGGCCCGTTGGAACGTCACCGACAACTTCACGGTCACGGGCGTGATCGACAACCTGTTCGACGAGACCCCGCCGCAAACCGCGGACGGCGTGCTCGGCGGCCAAGGCAACACCGACCCGCAAATGTATCGCGTGCTCGGTCGCTCGTTCTCGGTCTCGGCGCGGTTCCGCTTCTAAGACCAGAACGTCACAAACTACGGACGCAAGTCCGACTCTTCGCGGCGGGCCCCAGGGCCCGCCGCTTTCTTTTTGGGCTGTGCTCAGGCGAGCGCCGCCTGTCTTCGATTTAGGGTCACGATCGGGTGTACGCGGCGACCGCCGTCTCGCCGCGGTCGCGGGCCAGGCCTATCTTGGGTCCAGCCCCCAAGGAGACCCACCCATGACCGCCATCCTGCGCACCCTTGCATTGGCCGGCGCGGCGCTCGTCGCCGCCTGCGCGACCGCTGAGACCGCGCCTGCCGAAGAGAGCAGGGCGGCGGACTACACGGTGGTCGAAGAGAACGCCCGGATTCCTGAGACCCGCGACGTGCTGGCGTTCGAGCGGATCGATTCCCGCTCCGTTCTGCTGCGGGCGACCGGCGCGCTCTATATCGCCCATGTCTCCCCGAGCTGCGGCCTCGACGCGGCCTACGCCCAAAACATCGCCATCGACAGGTTCGGCCCGGGCGGCGTCGATAACCACTCGACCCTGCTGATCGAGGGGCGGCGCTGTCCGATTGAAGCGCTGAGCCGGGTGGAGCGCCGCGAAAGCTAGGGACGCGGCTGGCGGAACCTGGGTTTTCTGCAAGGACGCCGCGATTAGTGGCCCGCGTCAGCGCTGCATTGCTGTGGCGCGACAGCGCTGCTTGACGTGGCGGGGTCACCTCCGTATTTATCCCGCCTCATTCGGAACGGCTGCTGGCGCCCATCTCTAGCCTGGCCCCGCCGATTGTCTGATTTTTAGCGCGCTTCCAAGCGGCTCCTGAAGGGCCGCCGGGCGCGCTTTTAGAGTTTGAAAGAACGGGAAGTAGATGCCGACGATCAACCAGCTGATCCGCAAGCCGCGGCACCCAAAGCCGGTGCGCACCAAGTCGCCGGCGCTGAAGGAAAGCCCGCAGCGCCGCGGTGTCTGCACGCGCGTCTACACGACGACGCCGAAGAAGCCGAACTCGGCGCTGCGCAAAGTCGCCAAGGTGCGTTTGACCACCGGCATCGAAGCCGTGTGCTACATCCCTGGCGAAGGCCATAACCTGCAAGAGCACAGCGTCGTGCTCATTCGCGGCGGCCGCGTGAAGGATTTGCCGGGCGTGCGCTATCACATCCTGCGCGGTGTGCTCGACACGCAAGGCGTGAAAGATCGTAAGAAGCGCCGCTCGCTCTACGGCGCGAAACGTCCGAAGTAAGGAAGAGAGAAAAAGATGTCCCGCCGTCACCGCGCCGAGCCGCGTGAAGTTCTGCCCGATCCCGTTTATGGCGATCTCGTGCTCACGAAGTTCATGAACTACGTGATGTACGAAGGTAAGAAGTCGGTTGCCGAGCAGATCGTTTACGGCGCGCTCGAGACGGTCGAGAAGAAGATGAAGCGTCCGTCGATGGAAGCTTTCCACGACGCGCTGGCCAACGTCGCGCCGGCGATCGAAGTGCGTTCGCGCCGCGTCGGCGGCGCCACCTATCAGGTGCCGGTGGAAGTTCGTCCTGAGCGCCGCCAGGCGCTGGCGATCCGTTGGCTCGTCAACGAAGCGCGCAAGCGCAACGAAAACACCATGCAGGAGCGCCTTGCCGGCGAGTTGATCGACGCATCTAACAACCGCGGTGCGGCCGTTAAGAAGCGCGAAGAGACGCACCGTATGGCGGAAGCAAACCGCGCGTTTTCACACTATCGCTGGTAAGCCGGACGCCGGCTTACGGGCCGGCCTCGCATTTGAGAGCCGGCCTGCCCAAGCAAGCCGGCGGTCCAAACACGGACAGAATTTCCATGCCTCGTCAGTACAAAATCGAAGACTACCGCAACTTCGGCATCATGGCCCACATCGATGCGGGCAAGACCACGACGACCGAGCGGATCCTCTACTATTCCGGCAAGAGCCATAAGATCGGCGAAGTCCACGACGGCGCCGCCACCATGGACTGGATGGAGCAGGAGCAGGAGCGCGGCATCACCATTACGTCGGCGGCGACCACGACGTTCTGGAACGGCAAGCGCCTCAACATCATCGACACCCCCGGCCACGTCGACTTCACCATCGAAGTCGAGCGTTCGCTGCGCGTGCTCGACGGCGCCGTCGTCGTGCTCGACGGCAACCAAGGCGTCGAACCGCAAACCGAAACCGTCTGGCGCCAGGGCGACAAGTACTCGGTGCCGCGCATCATCTTCGCCAACAAGATGGATAAGACCGGCGCCGACTTCTACATGTGCGTCGACGACATCAAGAAGCGCCTCGGCGCGCGGCCGGTGCCGCTGCAGTTGCCGATCGGCATCGAGAGCTCGTTCAAGGGCGTCGTCGACCTGGTCGAGATGAACGCGATCGTCTGGCGCGATGAGGCGCTGGGCGCGAAGTTCGACATCGTCGAAATTCCGGACGACCTCAAAGAGCGGGCGCAGGAATTCCGCTCCGGCCTGGTCGAAGCCGCCGTCGAAATGGACGACACGGCGATGGAAAAATATCTTGAAGGCGAAGAGCCCGACACGGCGACGCTGAAGCGCCTGATCCGCCTCGCGGTTCAGAAGGGCGCCTGGTATCCGATGCTCTGCGGCACCGCCTTCAAGAACAAGGGCGTGCAGCCCTTGCTCGACGCCGTCGTCGACTATCTGCCGAGCCCGATCGACCGTCCCTCGATCAAGGGCGTCGACATGGATCACCCGGACAAGGAAATCATCCGCAAGTCCGACGACAGCGAGCCGATGTCGCTGTTGGCGTTCAAGATCATGGACGACCCGTTCGTGGGCACCATCACCTTCTGCCGCATCTATTCGGGCGTGCTGAACGCGGGCGATGGTCTGCTGAACTCGACGCGCGACAAGAAGGAGCGCGCCGGCCGCATGCTGCTCATGCACGCGAACAACCGCGAAGACATCAAGGAAGCCTATGCCGGCGACATCGTCGCGCTGGCGGGTTTGAAGGAAGTGCGGACGGGCGACACGCTCTGCGATCCGAACAAGCCGGTCATTCTCGAGCGGATGGAATTCCCCGAGCCGGTCATCGAAATCGCGGTGGAGCCGAAGTCGAAGGCCGACCAGGAAAAGCTGGGCGTGGCCCTGTCGAAGCTCGCCGCCGAAGATCCGTCCTTCCGCGTGTCGACCGATCCGGAAAGCGGCCAGACGATCCTGAAGGGGATGGGCGAGCTTCACCTCGACATCAAGATCGACATTCTGAAGCGCACCTACAAAGTCGAAGCCAATGTCGGCCAGCCGCAAGTCGCTTATCGCGAAAAGCTCGGCCGCGCCGCGACCATCGACTACACGCACAAGAAGCAGACCGGCGGTTCGGGTCAGTTCGCGCGCGTGAAGATCGAGTTCGCGCCGGGTGAACCGGGCACCGGCTTCGTGTTCGAGAACAAGATCATCGGCGGCGCCATCCCGAAGGAATTCATTCCGGGCGTCGAAAAGGGTCTCAACATGGCCAAGGAAAACGGCTTGCTCGCCGGCTTCCCGGTCATCGACGTGACCGCCAAGCTGATCGACGGCGCCTATCACGACGTCGACTCCAACGTCCTCACGTTCCAGATCGCGTCGCAGGCCGCGTTCCGCGAACTGAAGGAAAAGGGCGACGCGCGCCTCTTGGAGCCGATCATGAAGGTCGAAGTCACGAGCCCGGAAGAATATGTGGGCTCGGTCATCGGCGATCTGAACTCGCGCCGGGGCATGATCCAAGGTCAGGACATGCGCGGCAACGCCACCATCATCCAGGCGATGGTGCCGCTCGCCAACATGTTCGGCTACGTCAATACGCTGCGCTCGTTCTCACAGGGCCGCGCATCGTACGTGATGGAATTCTCGCACTACGAAGAGGTCCCCAAGGCGGTCAGCCAGGAGGTTCTGGCGAAACTCCGCGCGTAAGATTGGCGCGCGGGGCCAAGCTCACTGAGCTGACCTATACGGACCCAATTAGAAGCAACAACTGAACTAGAAGGTACGGAGCCTAGAGATGGCCAAGGAAAAGTTCGAGCGGAACAAGCCGCACTGCAACATCGGCACGATCGGCCACGTCGATCACGGCAAGACGACGCTCACGGCGGCCATCACCATGACGCTGGCGAAGAAGGGTCAGGCCAAGGCGATGTCGTA